>NZ_RJLQ01000009.1 GCF_003833015.1 Clostridium sp. E02 | reverse complement strand
TTTACAAGCAGGTAACTGTAGTTTTATTAAAGTTACCCAAAAACTAATAGTACCTAGTTAAATCAAGCACCAGAAAACTGGTGCTTATGTTAAAACTTTTTCGGGACATTTTCAAAAACGGTTGACATACATTGTCACAACCACAATATAAATATTGTTATTGCAACCTGATTTCAAGCATATTTTTCCCTGTTTCTCCACATCATAAGGGAACCATGATAAAGCATAAGGAGGTTTCTTTAAATGAAAGAAAGTGAATATAAAAAAAACAGCCAGGCAGAGAAGAATCAGGAAACAGATGGAAATCTAGAAGAGAAGAAGGTGGAGAAGGAAATTGAACAAAAGAATGACCAAAAGTTGGAGGAATATGGTCAAATAACACTGAATGAGAATGTGAACAAAAGAAAAATTCAATTGATTTCTATTATTGGTGAGGTAGAAGGTCATGAAAATCTCTCTAGCAACAGCAAGACGACCAAATACGATCATATCCTTCCAAAACTTGCGGAAATCGAAGACGATAGCACTGTGGAAGGACTTTTGGTTATCCTTAATACATCTGGTGGTGATGTAGATGCTGGACTTGCAATTTCTGAAATGATCGCTTCTATGAGTCTTCCAACGGTATCTCTAGTTCTTGGGGGCAGTCATTCCATTGGAGTTCCTCTAGCAGTATGCACGGATTATTCCTTTATCGTACCAACAGGAACGATGATGGTCCATCCAGTACGCATGAGCGGAATGGTAATTGGCGCTTCTCAGACATACGAATATTTTGAGATGATTCAAGATCGTATCTTGAAATTTGTATCCAGCCATGCAGTCATAGCTTATGATCAACTAAGGCGCCTTATGCTTAATACAGAAATGCTTACTAGGGACTTAGGCACCGTATTAGTTGGAGAGGAAACAGTCAAAGAAGGTCTGATTAACGAGGTAGGTGGGATCAAAGAGGCTTTAAATAAATTATATGAACTGATGGAAAGTGCTTCCTCTTAATCGTTGCAATTCTCCCGTTTTTTTTGTATACTGATAACAATGGATAGAAGGGGGAAGAATTGTGCCTGAGACAACGAAGAATAAGACTACACAAAAAAAAGGGACAAAACCAAAGAGCGGGAGAGCAAAAAGTACGACCAATAGGAAGAAAGTAATTCTGCCGGAACCAGAATTTATCCACTCAGAAGTTGTAATTATTATGTCATTTGCAGCAGCTTCCATTTTATTTTTAAGTAATTTTCATCTATGTGGTATGGTAGGTGATTTTTTACGAAGCGTGCAGCTTGGCATATTTGGAGGAATCGGATATATCGCTCCGGTGTTGCTATTTTCAGCAACTACATTTTATATTTCAAACCAGGGAAATCCAAGGGCAGCTTTTAAACTGGCTTCCTTTGTACTGGCGCTGGTTTCTTTGTGTGGTTTATTACAGCTTCTTTTTGGAGCAAAGACAGGCGGAGATACAGGTCTGATTGGTATATATCTGGAAGCATCCGTTAGTGGAATCGGCGGTGGGCTTCTTGGAGGACTTCTTGCAGAGGGACTGACTGCCATCATAGGAGTGGTGGGTGCATACTTGGTTTTATTGGTGCTTTTGATTGTTTCGGCAGTTTGTATCACAGAAAAGTCTTTTGTAAATGTAGTGAAAAAAGGAAGTGGTAAGGCTTATCGCCACGCAAAAGAGAACGTGGACATGCATTTGGAGATTCATGCAGAAAGACAGGAAGCCAGAAGGAAACGAAAAGAAGAACAAAAATTACGAGGTGTTAACTTAGATGTTACGAATTTAACAGCTTCTTCTGAACAAACAATTGATGATTCACATTCAAAAGGATTGTATGAACCGGAAACTGAGGAGATGGAATGCAATCCTTCAGAACCAGAATACGATTTGGGCAGGGAATCAGAACGTCTATCTGCTTTAACAGTTTCTGATTCACCTGATGTTTTCCGTGGAAGTATTTTTCCTTCCATAGATGAGAAAGAAGATACCGTTCCTTTTGAACCGGATGATAAGGTTCCATCATGTTCTGATTTGCCTGATGACACTGCAGCATATAAGAAAAAAGAGAGTCGGACATTAAAGGAGATAGAGGTTTTCGATGAATTTGAACCCATTGAGGATACGGACACAGAAAATAGTGACCATGAGACATTCTCCATTCCAGAAGAAAAGAAACAGGTTGTGACGGCTTCTGGAAAAATTATTGAATCGGATACGGAAGCACTGAAGAAAAAGTTAGAAACCAAACGAAATGAAGCGGACAAAGAGGGCAACAAAACGGTCAGTCAGGAGATCGCTCACAAGAAGAAAGTGATCAAGCCGGAATATCATTCTCCCCCTCTTTCACTGTTGAAAAAGGGGAAGGCAACTGCTTTTTCTGATCGCGAATACAAAGAAACAGCTGTTAAACTCCAGCGAACGTTGAAAAACTTTGGCGTAGGCGTAACTGTGACCAATATAAGCTGCGGACCTTCGGTAACCAGGTATGAACTTCATCCGGAACAGGGAGTAAAAGTAAGTAAAATTGTTTCTCTTACCGATGATATTAAATTAAGTCTGGCTGCAGCTGATATCCGGATCGAGGCACCAATTCCCGGGAAATCAGCGGTAGGGATTGAGGTACCCAATAAAGAGAATAATATGGTTTATCTTCGTGATATTTTGGAAGCGGATAATTTTCAAAAGCATACCTCTAAAATAGCCTTTGCAGTGGGGAAAGATATTGGTGGACAGGTCGTGGTTACGGATATTGCAAAGATGCCTCACCTGCTAATTGCCGGAGCCACTGGTTCAGGTAAATCCGTCTGCATCAATACGTTGATTATGAGCATTATTTACAAGGCAGATCCGGAAGAAGTAAAAATGATTATGATTGACCCAAAGGTGGTAGAATTAAGCGTTTATAACGGCATTCCACATCTATTCCTTCCAGTGGTCACGGATCCGAAGAAGGCATCTGGTGCATTAAACTGGGCGGTAGCGGAAATGACGGACCGTTATAATAAATTCGCCCAGTACAATGTAAGAGAAATCACGGGCTATAACGCAAAGGTTGACGGTTTAAAGGATATTGAAATGGAAGACAAGCCGGAACGGATGCCACAGATCGTGATTATCATAGATGAGCTTGCTGATCTTATGATGGTTGCACCTGGAGAGGTAGAGGATGCCATCTGCCGGCTCGCTCAGCTTGCCCGTGCGGCAGGAATTCATCTGGTCATTGCAACGCAAAGACCGTCTGTTAATGTAATTACAGGACTGATCAAAGCCAATGTACCTTCCCGGGTCGCATTTGCAGTATCCTCTGGAGTGGATTCCAGAACCATTATTGATATGAATGGTGCGGAAAAACTCCTTGGAAAAGGTGATATGTTGTTTTACCCTGCCGGTTATCCAAAACCCATGCGGGTTCAGGGAGCGTTTATTTCAGATACGGAAGTGTCAAAAGTGGTAAACTACTTAATTGAACAAGGAATGACGGCTCAGTATAATCCAGAAGTAGAGAATATGATTACCTCTTCCTCTTCTGGGGGAGAAGTGAAAGGTGGTACCAGTGATCGCGATGAATACTTTACTCAAGCAGGGAAATTCATCATCGAGAAAGATAAAGCCTCCATTGGCATGTTACAAAGAATGTTTAAAATAGGCTTTAATCGTGCTGCAAGAATCATGGATCAGCTATCAGAAGCAGGGGTTGTTGGAGAAGAAGAGGGAACGAAGCCAAGAAAAGTGCTAATGGCTATGGAAGCGTTTGAAGCGATGATGAATCAGTAATATAATTAGGGGGTTCCCTTACATACATATAAGGAGGATATTTTTGATGAAAACAGATATTGAAATCGCGCAGGATGCAACGATGATTCCCATTAAAGATGTGGCTTTGGCATATGGAATCAATGAAGATGATTTAGAACTTTATGGGAAATATAAGGCAAAACTTTCCGACGAGTTATGGGATCAGGTAAAAGACCGCCCAGACGGAAAACTAGTGCTTGTTACAGCTATTAATCCCACTCCAGCAGGAGAAGGAAAAACCACAACGACGGTGGGTCTTGGACAGGCATTTGGCAAGATGGGAAAGAAAGCTATGATTGCATTAAGGGAACCCTCTCTTGGGCCATGCTTTGGCATCAAAGGTGGTGCGGCTGGAGGTGGATATGCCCAGGTCGTTCCCATGGAAGATTTAAACCTGCATTTTACTGGAGATTTTCATGCCATTACTTCTGCCAATAATTTATTATCCGCTTTATTGGATAATCACATCCATCAGGGGAATGCACTGGAGATCGATACCAGGCAGATACTCTGGAAACGGTGTCTGGATATGAATGACCGTGCCCTTAGAAATGTTGTTGTTGGGATTGGCTCCAAAGCAGATGGGTTTGTTAGAGAAGATCATTTTGTTATAACGGTCGCGTCTGAGATTATGGCAATTTTGTGCCTGGCAGATGACATGAATGACTTAAAAGAACGGCTAGGAAAGATCATTGTCGCATATAATTATGCAGGAGACCCAGTAACTGCCAGCCAGCTTCATGCAGTAGGAGCGATGGCGGCACTTTTAAAAGACGCTTTAAAGCCAAATTTGATCCAGACGCTAGAACATACGGCTGCGATTGTTCATGGTGGCCCGTTTGCGAACATCGCTCATGGCTGCAACAGTGTGAGGGCTACAAAAACAGCATTGAAATTGTCCGATATTGTAGTGACAGAAGCTGGATTTGGGGCCGATCTTGGTGCGGAAAAATTCATGGATATCAAATGCCGGAAAGCTGGATTAAAACCAGATGCCATCGTACTGGTGGCAACCGTAAGAGCATTAAAATATAACGGTGGAGTGGCGAAAGACCAGTTAAAAGTAGAGAATCTTACTGCACTAGAAAAAGGGATTGTGAACCTGGAAAAGCACATTGAAAACATGCAAAAATACAAAGTTCCTGTTATTGTGACTTTGAATTCTTTTGTTACAGATACAGAGGCTGAGTATCAGTTTATAAAACATTTTTGCGAAAAGAAAGGCTGCGAATTTGCACTTTCCAGAGTATGGGAGAACGGTGGAGAAGGCGGCAGAGAACTTGCACATAAGGTGCTTTCCACATTAGACAACAAAAAAAGCAATTTTACGCTTCTATATCCAGATGATATGGGATTAAAAGATAAAATCACTACCGTTGCAAGTGAGATTTATGGAGCAAAAGGGGTAACCTATGCTCCAGCAGCCATGAGAGCGTTAAAAAAGATAGAAGAAATGGGATTTGGTAATCTTCCTGTTTGTATGGCAAAGACACAATATTCTTTATCCGATGACCAGACAAAACTGGGCCGTCCACAAGAGTTTGATATTAATGTGCGAGATGCTTATGTTTCTGCCGGAGCTGGTTTTGTTGTTGTAATAACAGGAGCCATTATGACCATGCCAGGTTTACCTAAGAAGCCAGCAGCAGATAAAATTGATGTTAATAATAATGGAGTAATCACAGGATTATTCTAATTTGGAGGTTATATGAAATTAAAAGATTGGCTCTCAGGCATTGGGTTTGAGCTGTTACAGGGAAGTCTTGAGACAGAGGTAGAGGAATTGGTTTACGATTCCAGGAAAGCAAAAGCAGGGGCTGTTTTTGTTTGTACAAAAGGAACTAGGATTGATTCTCATGAGTTTATCCCAGAAGTTGTGGCAGCAGGAGTGACGGTTCTAATCGTGGAACAAAAGGTGCCAGTTCCAGATGGTGTAACTGCAATCCTAGTACATAATTCAAGAGAAGCACTGGCACTTTTATCGGCTGCAAGATTTGGGCAACCAGCGAAACAGATGATTATGATTGGAGTAACTGGTACCAAGGGGAAAACAACAACAACTCATATGATCAAGACGATATTGGAGTCTTGCGGAAAAAAAGTAGGCATGATCGGAACCACTGGGATTGTGATTGGATCGGATGTACAAAAGACAGCAAATACAACCCCTGAATCCTATCAGCTTCATGAGGCATTTCACCAAATGCGATTAGAAGGCTGCCAATATGTGGTAATGGAGGTTTCCTCTCAGGCATTTAAAATGCATCGGGTAGAGGGAATTGTCTTTGACTATGGTTTGTTTACGAATATATCCCCAGATCATATCGGGCCGGATGAACATGAAGATTTTTTAGAGTATCTCTCTTATAAGTCAAAGATTTTTCAGTGCTCCAAAGTTGGAATCATGAACAAAGACGATGCCCACTGGGATGAAGTTGTTAAGAATGCTACTTGTCCGGTTTATTCTTTTTCTCTGGATCAGGAAGGAACTGATTTTAAAGCGGAAGAGATTCGCTATCTGTCTGAGCCTGATTTTGTTGGAGTGGAATTTGATGTAAAAGGGCGTTATGAGCTTCCAGTTCGGGTTAATATACCGGGACGCTTTAATGTAGCCAATGCATTGGCGGCGGTCAGCGTTTTAAGCTTTCTTAATCTGCCGAAAGATAAGATCTGCCATGGATTAGAGAATCTAAGCGTCAATGGACGTATGGAAATTGTATATTCCTCTGAAAAATGTACAGTAATCGTAGATTATGCTCATAATGCGATCAGTATGGAAAGTCTTCTTACCACCTTACGGGACTATAATCCAAAACGTTTGGTTTGTGTGTTTGGCTGTGGTGGAAATCGTTCCAAGGACCGCCGCTATTCTATGGGAGACTGCGCGGGACGTCTGGCTGATTATACGATCATAACGGCAGATAATTCCCGTTTTGAAAAGACAGAAGATATTATTGCTGATATCAGGGGTAGTATGAAAAAAACGGGAGGGACTTTTATTGAAATTCCAGACCGTAGAGAAGCGATCCGATACAGTTTGTGTCACTGCAATCCTGGTGATATGATAGCGGTCATTGGGAAAGGACATGAGGATTATCAGGAAGCAAATGGTGTCCGTCACCATTTTTCAGATCGGGAAGAAATTCTAAAGATAGTGGATAGTCCTGAATTTAACATTAGTGATACAAAAAAATAGTAAGGAAATGCCGGGAGCTGAAGAGAAAATTCGGCTTTCGGCATTTGCACGGTTGATAGAAAGTTGTGCGGTGTTGACGTACAAGAATTGGAGGAAACCATGGTAAATATAAGGGTGAAAGACATTCTTCTTGCAACAGGAGGCAGACTCCTTAGTGGGAAGGAAGAGACCATTCTAACGCATATAAGTATAGACTCCAGAACCATGAAAGGCAATGATCTGTTTGTTCCTATCATTGGGGAGAAAGTGGATGCGCACAATTTTATTAATCAGGCATTGGAACAGGGGGCTGTTGCTGTCTTAACCAGTCGACACGATACCAGTGATTCACAAAAAGCATTTATACGCGTTGCGGATACCAAAAAGGCTCTGCAGGCGATTGGAAGTTATTACCGGAGGCTCCTTAACCTGCCGCTCATAGGGATAACAGGGAGCGTTGGGAAGACGACAACGCGCGAGATGATCTCTTGTGCCTTGAGCGCAAGCTATCGGGTTTATAAAACACCAGGAAACAGCAATAGCCAGGTGGGGGTTCCTATTGCATTATCGGAGATCACACCTGAGGATGAAATCGGAGTCATTGAACTTGGAATGAGCGAGCCAGGAGAATTAACTGTGATTACAAAAATCGCAAACATACAAATGGCAGTGATAACTAATGTTGGAATCACCCATATTGAACAGCTTGGTTCCAGAGAAAATATATACAAAGAGAAATTGACGATTCAGGATGGTCTTTTAGAAGGTGGAACTCTATTCTTAAATGGAGATGATGAATTATTAAAAAATACGAAAGCAAAAAAGGGCTGTAAAACGATCTATTACGGAACCGGTTCTCATTGTGATTACCGTGCAGAGAACGTGCATTTAGAAGAAGGTTTTCCTGTATTTACAGCCGTCCATGGGGAAAATAAAGTTCCAGTCCGCTTGTCGGTTATGGGGAACCACAACGTTTTAAATGCCATGGTATCTCTCGCAGTGGCAGTAGAATGTAAAATCCCAATGGAAAAAGCAGTGGATGCGCTCCGTACGTTTACTGGCTTTAAAAATCGTCAGCAAATTTATGAGACGAACGATCTGACTGTAATTGATGATACGTATAATGCCAGTCCGGTTTCGATGAAAGCTGGACTGGAAGTCTTGAATTCCATGAAGAAAGCCAAAAGAAGAATTGCGGTTCTTGCCGATATGAAGGAACTTGGGGAAGGAGCTCGTTCCTATCATTATGAAATAGGAGAATACATCGCCGCACATCCGGTTTATGAAGTTGTAACATTGGGAGAATTGGCTGGTGAGATTGCAAGAGCAGTTAGGGAACTGGCTCCCCACATTCAGGTGCTTGAATTTATGGAGCAGTCTTCTCTGCTTTCGTATTTGAAAAAGGAGTTACAGGAAGGAGATTGTGTCCTGTTTAAAGGATCTAACAGTATGAAACTGGGGCAAATAGCCAATCAATTTCATTCGGTCCTATAAAAGGATATGACACATGTGAAGCTGGAGGAAAAAATGACTGAAACGTATGCCCGGATTATCATAGATATATCCCATGAAAAAGTAG
This sequence comes from Clostridium sp. E02, assembly GCF_003833015.1. GTDB lineage: Bacteria > Bacillota > Clostridia > Lachnospirales > Lachnospiraceae > Lacrimispora. The sequence continues at coordinate 164,527 of NZ_RJLQ01000009.1, read as the reverse complement.
ACAGAACCTTCGATTATCGGATACCAGATGACCTTCTTGGTCAGGTTTTGGTTGGTACTAGGGTTCTGATTCCTTTCGGCAGAGGGAATTCTGTGCGAAAAGGATATGTAGTGGGTGTGACCTCTCAGCCGGATTATGATCCTGATAAAATTAAAAGTATTACCGGAATTGTGACCGACGGAGTGTCGGCAGAATCTTTGCTTATATCCTTGGCATGGTGGCTGAAAGCTCAGTATGGTTCCACCATGAATCAGGCTTTAAAAACAGTTCTTCCGATTAAGCAAAAGGTAAAACCCAGAGAAAAAAAAATAGTGAAAAGTCAGTTAGAACCGGAAGCGCTCATGAAGGCTTTAAAAGAAGCAGAAAGAAAAAATTATAAGGCACGAGTCCGGCTTTTTCAGGCTTTGTTAATGAATCCGGTGATTCCCTATGAGATAGCTGTAAATCAGATGAATCTATCTGCGACCACCTTAAAACCCCTGATAGAGAAAGGAATGATAGGCCTTATAACCGAAGAGATATATAGAAATCCCATTCGAGAGCTGAAACAAACGGGACTCAAAACCCATTTGAATGGGGAACAGCAAACGATTGTAGATTGTTTTTGTCAGGATGATACAAAGAATATCAACTACACCTATCTGATCCATGGAATTACTGGAAGTGGAAAGACAGAAGTATATATGGAACTAATTGAGCATGTGATTTTAGATGGTAGACAGGTGATTGTTTTGATTCCGGAAATTGCGCTGACCTACCAGACTGTAATGCGATTTTACGGTAGATTCGGTAACCGGGTTTCTATTATTAATTCCCGTTTGTCTGCCGGAGAACGTTATGATCAGTTTGAACGGGCGAAAAATGGTGAGGTCGATATTATGATAGGCCCCCGTTCTGCCTTGTTTACTCCCTTTTCAAATCTTGGGCTTATTATTATAGATGAGGAACACGAAGGTGCTTACAAAAGTGAAACAGTCCCAAGGTACCATGCCAGAGAGGTGGCGGTAAAACGAGCTTCTATGCAGCACGCATCTGTGGTTCTTGGTTCGGCAACGCCCTCTTTAGAGGCGTATTCTAAAGCGTTAAGGGGTGAGTTTAAACTGTTTCATCTGACAGAAAGAGCTAAAAAAGATAGCAGCCTGGCCCGTGTGGCGGTGGTGGATTTACGAAGGGAATTAAAAGAAGGGAATAAATCTATATTTAGTCGTAAACTACAGTCGCTGATCAAGGATCGGTTAGAGAAACGAGAGCAGATTATGCTCTTTATCAATCGGAGAGGATATTCTAATTTTGTGTCGTGTCGATCTTGTGGGGAAGCCATTCGGTGTCCTCATTGTGATGTGAGTCTAACGCTTCATAACAACCATAGATTGGTTTGTCATTATTGTGGTTATGGAATCAAGATGCCGGACCGGTGCCCGGCATGCGGATCTCCTTACATTGCGGATTTTGGGGTGGGGACTCAAAAGATCGAACTGATGATAAAAAAACTATTTCCCCAAGCGGGAATACTTCGTATGGATTTAGATACTACCAGAAAAAAAGGGGGACATGAATCCATATTATCGGCCTTTTCGGAAGGAGAAGCGGATATCTTAATCGGGACACAGATGATTGTAAAAGGCCATGATTTTCCCAATGTGACGCTGGTGGGGGTTCTGGCTGCCGACTTATCATTAAATACCCCGGATTATCGGTCGGCAGAACGTACCTTTCAGCTTTTGACTCAGTCAGCGGGGAGAGCTGGAAGGGATAAGAAGCAAGGCGATGTTGTAATTCAGACCTATAGCCCAGAGCATTACAGCATAGTCACGGCAGCAGCCCAGGATTATGAAGCCTTCTACAAGCAGGAGATGGCATATCGGCGAATGATGAAATATCCTCCCTCAAGTGGATTGCTGACGGTTCAGTTTTCCTCAAAAAATGAGCCTGCACTGAGAAAAGCAGCGGAAGCAGCAACCAGACATATAACCCCCTTTACCGAACAGAAAAAGATAGAAACAATCGGCCCAGTTGAAGCATCTGTCTATAAAATTAATGATATATATAGAAAAATTTTATACTTGAAACAAGAAAATTATGATATACTAATTAAAATCAGGGATCAGTTTGATGATTTTTTTGAACACCAACCAGAATTATTTGATCAGGTGTTGATCCAATACGATTTTTCATAAATGAGAGGATAGAAGATTATGGCTATTAGAAAGATTAGAACAATAGGTGATGAAATTTTAACGAAGAAATGCAAACCGGTAAAAGAGATGACTCAAAGAATAACCGATTTGATTGAAGATATGTTTGAAACGATGTACCAGGCAAGTGGAGTGGGTCTTGCAGCTCCTCAAGTTGGGATTTTAAAACAGATCGTTGTGATTGATGTAGAGGACGGAAATCAGTATGTTTTAATCAATCCAGAGATCATTGAAATGAAAGGAAGTCAGACTGGTCCGGAAGGCTGCTTGAGTGTGCCGGGTAAGTCAGGTACAGTAATTAGACCAAGCTACGTGAAGGTAAGGGCCTACGATACTCAGATGCAGCTATTTGAGTTAGAAGGAGAAGATTTTCTTGCACGAGCAATTTGTCACGAATGTGATCATTTAAATGGGGAACTTTATGTCAATAAAGTAGAAGGGGAACTAGAAGATGTGACCATGGATGAGGAAGAGGAGGTTTTTGAATAAATATGCGGATAATTTTTATGGGAACGCCCCAATTTTCAGTGCCTGCGCTTTGTGCTTTGATTGAGGCTGGACACGATGTAATCGCTGTTGTAACACAGCCGGATAAACCAAAGGGACGGGGAAAAGAAGTACAGATGTCACCGGTGAAAGAAAAGGCGATGGAGTATCAGATTCCCGTTTACCAACCGGTGAAGGCAAGGGATCCGGAATTTGTTCAGTTACTAACTGATTTGGCTCCGGATGTGATGGTGGTAGCGGCCTTTGGACAGCTGCTTCCCAAAAGCATTCTTACGATTCCTCCCCATGGCTGTGTAAACATTCATGCCTCTCTTCTTCCCAAATACCGGGGAGCCTCTCCCATTCAATATGCGGTGATCGATGGAGAGCGAACCAGTGGAATCACTACCATGATGATGGCAGAAGCTTTGGATACTGGGGATATGCTTGACCAAGAAGAGGTGGAACTAGACCCAAAAGAAACGGGAGGTTCTCTTCACGATAAACTTGGTGCAATTGGTGGAAAACTGATTATAAAGACATTAAAGAATATGGAAGAAGGAACCGCTGTGTTAAAACCACAGGACGAGTCGAAGATGAATTATGTGGGTATGATAAAAAAATCCATGGGAAACATCGACTGGACGATGGATGCGGTTTCCATCGAACGCCTAATCCGTGGTTTGAATCCATGGCCCAGTGCCTATACAAACTGGAATGGAAAGACTCTTAAACTGTGGAATGCAGATGTGGTAGCGAAGGATTATGATGGAGTATGCGGTCAAGTAGTGGAGACTGGAAAAGACTATTTGATGGTTAAAACTGGAAACGGAAGTCTGTCCATTCGTGAGTTACAGTTACAAGGCAAAAAACGTATGGTTGCAGGTGATTTTCTTCGTGGTTATAAACTTTTAGAAGGAACGGTATTTGAAAAAAGTTAAAAAAACGAGTTACAGTATATGAGTATTGGAGCATTTGAAAGAAAGGAGTGAAGATCAATGTATTATGGAGGCATGATGGGTTATTTTTTTGATCCCACTTGGATTTTTGTGTTAATCGGTGCAGTTTTGTCTATGGCGGCATCTGCCAGAGTAACCAGTACATTCAATAAATATTCTAAGGTAAGGAGTATGTCTGGAATGACAGGAGCAGAGGCAGCAAAACGTCTTTTAAACTCCCAGGGAATTTACGATGTAGATGTCCGTGCGGTCAGTGGTAAATTGTCCGATCATTATGATCCCCGTTCAAAAACAGTGAATCTTTCCGATTCTGTGTTTGGTTCCACCTCTGTGGCAGCGATTGGGGTTGCGGCACATGAGTGCGGCCATGCCATGCAGGATCACAACGGATATGTTCCTCTGCGTTTAAGAGGTGCCATCGTTCCGGTTTCCAATATTGGTTCCCAAGCAGCGTTCCCTGTTATTTTGCTTGGATTTTTCATTGGGGGAGCAGGTTCACCACTTGTTAATATTGGCTTGATCTTGTTTTCACTGGCTGTTTTGTTCCAGCTTGTGACCCTTCCGGTTGAATTCAATGCTTCCAGACGTGCAGTAACTTTACTTGGTAGTGTGGGGATTTTAGGGGATGAAGAACTTGGCCATACAAAAAAGGTACTTGGAGCGGCTGCTCTGACTTATGTCGCAGCATTGGCGGCAACGGTACTCCAGTTATTACGATTGGTATTATTATTTGGAGGAAGAAGAAATAATGACTAAAGACACAGACGGCAGGGAAATTGTTCTTGATATTCTGCTAGAAATTTTGGAACGATCGGGATATAGTCATTTAATCCTGCGTCAAGCTTTGAATAAGTATCAGTATTTAGATAAACCGGAACGCTCCTTTATATCCAGAACAGTAGATGGTACATTGGAACATTTAATACAGATTGATTATGTCATAGATTCTTTTTCTACTACAAAAGTCAAAAAGATGAAACCGTTGATCCGAACCATATTGCGGATGTCGGTTTATCAGATTCTATTTATGGATCGTGTTCCAGACTCTGCCGTATGCAACGAAGCTGTTAAATTAGCTGGCAAACGAAAATTCACTGGATTGAAAGGGTTTGTCAATGGAGTACTTCGGAACATATCAAGAAATAAAACAGATATAAGCTGGCCAAACGATTCCGTCCGTTATTCGATTCCCTCCTGGCTTGTGGATATGTGGAATCATGAATATGGCAAAGATACGGCTCGGCTCATGATGGAGTCTTTCCTGGAAAAAAGTAAAATGTCTGTACGAATCAATCGATCAAGAGCTTCCAAAGAAGATGTTTTAGATAGTTTGAAAAAACAGGGAGCTATGATACGAGAATCTTCCCTTTCGGATGAGATGATTTATCTAGAACAGTACGATTATCTAGAAGGCTTGGAAGCGTTTCAACAAGGTTATATTCAGGTACAAGATGTAAGCTCTAGTTTGGTTGGTGAAATTGCAGATCCCCAAAATGGAGATTACTGCATTGATGTTTGTGGAGCTCCCGGTGGGAAGAGCATTCATATTGCAGATAGACTAAAAGGATCTGGGATGGTAGAGGTACGTGATTTAAGTGAAGTGAAGGTAAATTTTATACAGGAGAACATCGCTCGGTGTGGATTTACTAATATGAAAACTCGTATTCAGGATGCACGGATTAAGGATCCAGATTCCATTGGGAAAGCGGATCTTGTGATTGCAGATCTTCCATGTTCCGGACTTGGCATTATTGGACGGAAACCAGATATAAAATATCGGATACAACCAGAAGACCTTAATCGTCTTGCATCGTTACAAAGGGAGATTCTCTCAGTTGTTCAGGAATATGTAAAACCAGGTGGTACCCTTATTTTTAGTACATGTACGATCAATATGAAAGAAAATGAAGAGAACGTGAATTGGTTCTTGGAGCAGTTTTCTTCCTTTCATGGAGTTGATCTTTCTGAAAAGCTAGGAAGTGAATTCCATTCAGAAACCATGAAGCATGGATATATACAGCTTTTGCCCGGTGTCCATCCCTGTGACGGATTTTTTATTGGGGCATTTAAAAAAGGAAAAAAGAATGAATAAAACAGATATAAAATCTCTGGATCTGAATGAACTGACTTCTTTTATTCGATCGATAGGGGAAAAACCGTTCCGTGGAAAACAGATCTATGAATGGATGCACCAGAAACTGGCTTTTAACTATGAGGAAATGACAAATCTTTCCAAATCTCTAAAAGAAAAATTACAGCAGTCAACAGTCTATACCTCACTTACGGTGGTAGAGGAAAAGATATCTGAGATTGATGGAACCAGAAAGTATTTATTTGGACTTTCCGATGGTAATATAATCGAAAGCGTTCTTATGAGATATAAGCATGGGAATTCTGTATGCATCTCCTCTCAGGTGGGCTGCCGTATGGGATGTCGGTTTTGTGCATCCACATTGGATGGGCTGGAACGTAATTTAACGCCTGCAGAAATGCTCGATCAGATTTATCGAATCCAGAGTATAACAGGAGAGCGGGTTTCCAACGTTGTGGTTATGGGATCAGGGGAACCTCTTGATAACTATGAAAATCTGATACAGTTTATAAAACTACTAACCGATGAAAACGGGCTGAATATCAGTCAACGAAATCTTACTGTGTCTACCTGCGGAATTGTGCCTGAAATCTACAAATTGGCAGAAGAAAATTTTCAAATTACGTTGGCGCTTTCTCTTCATGCTCCCAATGACCAGGTGCGTAAGAATTTAATGCCTGTTGCAAACCGTTATTCCCTATCAGAGGTATTACAGGCATGCCAGATATATTTTCAGAAAACAGGACGAAGACTTACCTTTGAATACAGCTTGGTAAGCGGTGTGAATGACAATTTGACGGAGGCAGCCGCTTTGACTTCATTATTAAAGCACCAGCACGGCCATGTAAATCTAATTCCAGTTAATCCCATTAAAGAAAGAGATTTTGTTCAATCCGATAAAAAATCAATTGATGCATTTAAAAATCATCTTGAAAAAAACGGAATAAATGTTACTATTAGAAGAGAAATGGGAAGAGATATTAATGGAGCTTGTGGCCAGTTAAGAAAAAGCTTTTTAAATCAGGAATAAAGGAAGTGAGAATTGGGCGATGAAGGCTTGCGCAATGACGGATACTGGTAAAGTCCGCACGGCGAATCAGGATTATGTCTATGCATCCATAGAATCGGTAGGCAAACTGCCGAATTTTTTCCTGGTTGCAGATGGCATGGGCGGTCACCAGGCAGGAGATTATGCTTCTAGATTTATTGTTGAAAATCTAGTGAAGTATATGAATCAGGCAAAAGAAACAAAAATCATTACTCTTCTCCGGGAAGGGATCGAATTAGCAAACAATATGCTGTATCAGGAATCAAAGAAAAAAGAAGAGTTGAATGGAATGGGGACAACCCTGGTTGCAGCAGTCATTGAGGATTCCGTTTTGCATATTGCTAACGTTGGCGATAGCAGACTCTATCTGGTCAGAAACCAGTTACTTCAGATCACGAAGGATCATTCCTATGTAGAAGAATTGGTTTCTTTGGGACAGATGGAACGGGGAAGTAAAGATTATAGGGAAAAGAAGAATATTATAACAAGGGCGATAGGTACAGAAGATAAACTGGAGATTGATTTTTTTGAAGTTGATCTTGAGCCTGGGGATTATGTGCTCATGTGTTCCGATGGACTTAGTAATATGTTGGAGGACGCAGAGATGGAACAAATCATCTGCTCAGAGCTGAAGCTTTCGGAAAAGGCAGAAAAACTAATCACAGTAGCCAATGACAATGGCGGAAAAGACAATATTGCTGTTGTTTTAATAGACCCGCAGATTGGCAGGGAGGTAAGCTTATGATCCTTAGACCAGGGACATTTTTACAGGACAGATATGAAATACTGGAACAAATCGGTTCCGGAGGGATGTCAAATGTGTATAAGGCCCTGTGCCATAAATTAAACCGCCTTGTTGCCATTAAGGTATTAAAGGAAGAGTTCAGTACTGACAGTAGTTTTGTCAGTAAATTTAAGATGGAAGCACAGGCATCGGCACGCCTGTCCCACCCTAACATTGTAAATGTTTATGATGTTGTGGATGAAGAAACACTCCATTACATTGTGATGGAGTTGATTGAAGGGATCACATTAAAAAATTATATCCAAAAAAAAGGCTGTTTAGATATCAAAGAAGCGATTGGGATTGCCATTTATGTTGCGCAGGGAATTGCTGCAGCACATGAACAGGAAATTGTTCACCGGGATATCAAACCTCAGAATATTATCATAGCTAGAGATGGAAAAGTAAAGGTTGCGGATTTTGGAATCGCCCGTGCAGCGTCGACTCAGACAATGAATGCGACAGCAGTGGGTTCAGTCCATTACATATCGCCAGAGCAGGCAAGAGGTGGCTACAGCGATGTTCGTAGTGATATTTACTCTCTTGGGATTTCCATGTATGAGATGGTTGCTGGAAAAGTTCCATTTCAAGGTGAGAATACGGTAACGGTTGCTTTGGCTCATTTGGAAGACCCGATTACACCTCCCAGCTATTTTAATGAAAGTATTCCCGTTGCACTGGAGAATATAATTCTAAAAAGTACAGAAAAAAAGCCGGAATACCGTTATCAAACCATGTATGAGGTAGTTGCAGATCTTCGGAAAGCTCTTGTGAATCCAAATGGAGATTTTGTTAAAAATAATACACAGGTGGATGATTCGCAGACTGTAATTATTGGAAAACCGGAATTGGAACAGATTCGTTCTGGACGCAAGATTCAAAAAGAGCAAGTGCAAGAGAATAAACATTATTATACACAAGAATCCTCACCCAATCAACGACAGGGGGGGAGAGAATCCTTGCCACCCAAAGGTAGAAAGGCAAAGCGCAATGACAACGAGGATGATTTAAACCCTAAACTTGAAAAACTTTTAACAGCGGCAGGCATAATCGTTGCAGTTGTAATTGTGATCGTGCTCATTGTGGTTTTTTCTAAAGTGAGTGGATTATTGCGGTTTGGATCTAGCAATAATACAGAGCCTTCACAATTAGAATCATCTACAGAAGTAACACTTAGCGATAAAACAGTTGAAATGCCAGATGTGTTAGAGCTAACGGAAGACATTGCTGAGCAAAAGCTGAAAGACAATGGCGGTCTTTATATGAAGATCAAAGATTATGCCTATGATGAAACCATCCCAAAAGGAGATGTAATATCACAAGATCCTTCTGCCGGGGAGGTGGTTGATAAGTATTCTGCTGTTTATGTGGTAATCAGTAAGGGACCAGAGTATGTCACTGTTGATTTAAAAGATCTTAACCTGAATAAAATGGATACAGAAACGGCTAAGGCATTGCTGGAAAAGAAAGGTCTTGTTGTGGATGTTCAACAGGAAAACAGTGATTCCGTTATGGCTGGATATGTAATGAGCTATCATCCGGAAGAAGCGAAAGAAGGAAGCAAAGTAACTTTGGTATCCAGCAATGGACCGGCGCTTGTTAATCCGGTTGTTGTTCCGGATATTAAGGGACAGACACAGGAAGTTGCCATAGAGATGCTGGCAGACGTAGGACTTATGCAGGGAACTGTTACAGAAGTATCTTCAGAAACCGTACAAAGAGGGAGCGTAGTCAGTCAGTCCTTAACTGCAGGCAGTCAGGCAGAAGCTGGGAGTTCGGTAAATTATGTGATCAGTACGGGAACAGAACAACAGTCCCGTTATAAATACATTGCCTCCATTGATAAGTCCTATTCTTTGCAGAATATCATTGGTCCAGGATCTGGAAGTACACAACTGACTTTGAAAATTCAGCTAAGACAAACGATTAATGGAAAAGATGAGGTAAGAGCTTTGATGGGACCGGTTACCATGAAGGGGGACCAGATGCTTCCTGTTTCGTTTAAAAACTTAGAGGGAGCTTACGGTGTAACAAGCGGAGCAATAGAAATCGTAAATGTGGAAACGGGTGATGTAATCAATTCTTACTCCATTACATTTGTCCCAGTTCCTCAATCATAAGGAATGGTATATGACTGGAAAAATATTAAAAGGAATCGCAGGATTCTATTATGTACACGGGACAGATGGAATGGTTTATGAATGCAAGGCAAAGGGGATCTTCCGTAATATAAATATCAAACCCTTGGTGGGAGATAATGTAAAGATTACCATTCTAGATGAGATGGAACGAAAAGGAAATATAGATGAAATTCTTCCAAGAGAAAATGCACTTGTTCGTCCCGCGGTTGCGAATGTTGATCAGGCTCTGGTGTTTTTTTCCATCACCCATCCAGAACCGAATTTAAATCTTTTGGATCGATTTTTAGTTATGATGGAGGTCCAAAATGTTCCTGTTAAAATATGTTTTAATAAATCGGATCTTTCGGATGTGAATAGACAAAAAGAACTCAAGGCCACCTATGAGCCGGCCGGCTATCCTGTTTATTTTACCAGTACCTACGAAAATCAGGGAATCAATGAGATTAAGTCATTGGTGAAAGGGAAAACAACGGTACTAGCTGGACCTTCAGGAGTCGGAAAATCTTCCCTTACCAATTTGATTTATCCCCTGGCAGATATGGAAACGGCTCAGATAAGTGAAAAAATCCAGAGAGGGAAACATACCACCCGGCATTCAGAACTATTTGGAATAGGTGATAACACGTATATGATGGATACACCTGGATTCAGTTCTATGTATATAGAAGATCTGGAGTGCGGTCAGTTAAAAAACTACTTTAACGAGTTTGATGCATTTGAAGAGGAATGCCGCTTTCTGGGTTGTGTCCATATTGGTGAAACCACTTGTGGCGTTAAGGATGCAGTAAAGGAAGGAAAAATCAGTGAGAGCCGATATCATAATTATCAGCTCTTGTATCAGGAACTAAAAGAGAAAAGGAGATATTAATATGCTTAAACTTGCCCCATCAATATTAGCGGCAGACTTTAAAAATCTTGGACAACAGGTGTCGGAGGTATCGGAGGCAGGAGCCAGTTATATTCATCTAGATGTAATGGATGGAGCATTTGTTCCAAGTATTTCCTTTGGATTTCCCGTAATCTCCAGTCTTAGGAACTGCACCAACAAACAATTTGATGTGCATATGATGGTGGAAGAACCAGGCCGTTACATTGATGATGTCAAACAGGCAGGTGCTGATCTTATTTGCGTTCATGCAGAAGCATGCACTCACTTGGATCGGACCATCAACCAAATCAAAGAAGCAGGAGTAAAGGCTGGAGTAGCTTTAAATCCGGCAACCCCCTTATCGGCTCTTGATTGTATTTTAGCAGAAGTAGATATGGTGCTGATCATGTCCGTGAATCCAGGATTTGGGGGCCAGAAATTTATCCCATACACACTGGAGAAAATCCGATCATTAAGAAGGTTGTGTGAAGAGAGAAAGATTAATCTGGATATTGAAGTGGATGGAGGCGTGACTTGTGATAATGTCCGAGAGTTGATCGAGGCAGGAGCCAATATCTTTGTAGCTGGATCGGCTGTGTTTAAGGGTGATTTAAAAACCAACACACAATCATTTTTAGATATATTTAAGGAATATGAAAAGTGAAAGAAAAATCAAAAGGTTTAATTGTAACAGGCGGAATTATGGATTATGAATTCGCAAATGCTTATTTGAAGAATCAATCATTTGACCACGTCATTGCCGTTGACAGCGGTCTTTTGGCAGTTAACAGACTAAATCTAAAGCCAGATGCAATCGTCGGTGATTTTGATTCTGTTGATCCAGATGTTTTTTTAGAATATCAAAGCAGTTCTGATGAGATTACCTGGGATATCCATAAACCGGAAAAAGATGAAACGGATACAGAATTGGGAATAAATAAGGCTATAGTACTTGGCTGTACAGATCTTACACTTTTAGGGGCGATGGGAGGAAGGATGGATCATTCTCTAGGGAATATTCATCTATTATACGACTGCTTAAAAAGAGGAGTTACGGCTTCTGTGATTGACTCCAAAAACAGGGTTACTGTGCTTGATAAAAAAAGATGGTTTTATGTGGATCAGGTATGGGGGAAATATATTTCTTTCCTGCCTTTGACAATGGAAGTGCATGGAATTACCCTCACAGGGTTTAAATATCCGCTTCATAAAAAAGATATTACCATAGGAAAAAGCCTTTGCATCAGCAATGAACTTATAAGTGAGACTGGTTCCATCGACTTTGATTCTGGGGTATTGATCTGTGTGGAATCTCACGATTAACTGGAATGGTTCAAAAGATTAAAACTGGATATTTATATCACTCCACTTGCATGCTAAGATAAGGATCATTAAAACAGCAAGGGAGAAACAAAAGATGAAACAATCAAATACATTTTATAAGATTTCACTTACCGGTCTTTTTGCAGCAATGTCCTATGTGGTATTTACGTTTTTGCAGGTTAAGATCACATTGCCAGGTGGAGATGCCACTTCCATTCATTTGGGAAATGCAGTCTGTGTTTTGGGTGCATTGTTATTAGGCGGATTTTATGGAGGCTTAGGAGGAGCGATTGGAATGACCATCGGGGATCTTCTTGATCCTGTTTACGTGGTGTATGCTCCTAAGACATTTGTATTAAAACTTTGCATTGGACTGATTACCGGACTCGTAGCACATCGGATTGGCAAAATTAATAAGACTTCTGATCAGAAACGTGTGGTTCTCTATGTGACTATGGGAGCGGTTTTTGGACTTTTATTTAATGTGATTTCCGATCCATTGATTGGCTATTTTTATAAACTTCTGATTTTAGGGAAACCAGCAGCACAACTCTCACTGGTTTGGAATGTGGCATCTACAATCGTGAATGCAGTTACTTCCACGGTCGTTGCAGTCATGATCTATATTCCTCTTCGAAGGGCACTGATTCGCTCTGGATTATTTGAAAGGATTCGTTAGTAATCTAGGAACGAAAGGGGAATTTTGGGAAAAGGGCTTTTCTTTGCCCTTTTTTTGTAGTATAATCAACGGCAGATTATGATGTGAATTGAATTCGCAGAGAATATTGAGGAGAAACCAGGAGGAATACCATGTTAGATTTAAAGTTTGTAAGAGAAAATCCTGAAATTGTAAAGGAAAACATTAAGAATAAATTTCAGGACAGCAAGCTTCCAATGGTCGATGAGGTCATCGAGTTGGATGCTCGTAGCCGTGTGGCAAAGCAGGAAGGAGATGCTTTAAGAGCGGAACGCAACAAACTTTCCAAACAGATCGGCGCCTTAATGGGACAAGGGAAAAAAGAAGAAGCAGAAGATATGAAGAAAAAAGTCACGGATGCTTCCGATCATCTGGCTGAACTGGAAGAAAAGGAGCGCGAACTGGATGAAAAGATTAAAAAAATCATGATGATCATACCAAATATCATAGATTCCAGCGTGCCCATTGGAAAGGATGACAGTGAGAACGTTGAAGTGGAACGATATGGAGAGGCTGTGGTTCCAGAATTTGAAATTCCGTATCACACCGATATCATGGAACGCTTTCATGGAATCGATCTAGAGAGCGCAAGAAAAGTGGCTGGTAACGGTTTCTATTATTTAATGGGTGACATTGCTAGACTTCATTCTTCCGTTATTTCATATGCAAGAGATTTTATGATCAATCGTGGATTCACCTATTGTATTCCACCTTTTATGATCCGCAGCGAAGTAGTAACAGGCGTTATGAGTTTTGCGGAGATGGATGCAATGATGTATAAGATAGAAGGGGAAGATCTTTACCTGATTGGTACAAGTGAACATTCCATGATCGGTAAATACATTGATACAATTTTGCAAGAGGGGGAACTCCCTCAGACTTTGACTAGTTATTCTCCTTGTTTCCGTAAAGAAAAGGGTGCTCATGGATTAGAAGAACGAGGCGTATATCGGATCCACCAGTTTGAAAAACAGGAAATGATCGTTGTTTGTAATCCAGAGGAGAGTATGGACTGGTATGAAAAACTGTGGAAGAATACAGTTGATTTATTCCGCTCTCTTGATATACCAGTAAGAACGCTGGAATGTTGTTCTGGGGATCTAGCAGACTTAAAGGTAAAATCAGTGGATGTGGAAGCATGGTCTCCAAGACAGAAAAAGTATTTTGAAGTAGGAAGTTGTTCGAACTTAGGGGATGCTCAGGCGAGACGTCTGAAAATTCGAGTGGCTGGAGAGGATGGGAAAAAGTATTTTGCCCATACCTTAAACAATACGGTGGTTGCACCACCGAGAATGCTGATTGCTTTCTTAGAAAACAATCTAGAAGCAGATGGAACCGTAAGAATTCCGGAAGCACTACAGCCATATATGGGTGGACAAAAGGCACTTGTTCCTCAAAAGTAATCAAAGATTCAGGGTCTGACCCTTTAAAGGTCGGGCCCTTTTATAAAACGTGTAGAGGAAGAAAATTGATAAAAAGGAGGAAAACCATATGATTACATTCAATCACTTTAATTTTAATGTTCTTAATCTGGAAAAAAGTTTACAGTTTTATAAAGAAGCATTGGGACTTACTCCAGTAAGGGAGAAGAATGCAGAAGATGGTTCTTTTAAACTAATTTATCTAGGAGATGGGAAGACGGATTTTACGCTGGAACTTACTTATCTTAGGGATCGGAAGGAACCATATAATCTTGGTGAGTGTGAATTTCATCTTGCATTTCATACCGACGAATATGAAGCATGTTATGAAAAGCACAAAAAAATGGGAGTGATATGTTTTGAAAATCCTGCCATGGGAATCTACTTTATAAGCGATCCTGACGGATACTGGCTGGAAATAGTTCCGGATAAGTAAGGAGAAAAAAGGTGTATATAACAGTGAATGGAATTCGGCTTTATTATGAAGTTTCGGGCAGAGGACCAGCCATGATACTGGTTCATGGAAACGGGGAAGATCACAAGATTTTTAAAGAAACAGCGAATCTGCTTCATAAGGATTATACGGTATATTCCATGGATTCCAGGGGGCATGGTAAAAGTGCTGGAAAAGAAACGATCAGCTATGAGCAGATGGCAGAAGATGTGGCAGAGTTTGTCCGGATTTTGAAGTTGAATTATCCGATCTACTGTGGATTCAGCGACGGAGCAATCATAGGAATACTAGCAGCGGTTAAGCATCCGAAACTTTTCTCGAAAATGGTGATCTGCGGTGCCAATGCATACCCGGAAGGGCTAAAGCGCCGATGGCTCATTTTTTATGGGTTCCTTGCACTGGTTTTTCGTGATCCCAGGGTTCGAATGATGTTGAGAGAGCCTAAGATATCTGGAAAGGAACTAGAACAAATTGCTGTTCCGACCTTAGTTCTGGCTGGAGAAAAAGATATGGTTCGTCATTCCCACACGGTTTATCTGGCTTCAAAGATTAAAAATAGCTGCCTTAGAATTCTTGCGGGCGAAACTCATGGAAGCTATGTAGTTCACAGCAAAAAGCTTTATTGTTATATGGAAAAATTTTTAAAGAACAGGGTGTAAAGAAAAAACACTTGACACCTCAAAAAAAATATTGTATGATATCACAGGTGATGTTATGGAGAAGATTGCAAGACAAGGTTTTTTATATGATTTCTATGGCGCTCTTTTGACTGAGCACCAAAGACAGGTGTATGAAGATGTGATATTTTATGATCTTTCGCTAAGTGAGATAGCCAATGAACGTGGGATCAGCCGTCAGGGGGTTCATGACCTGATTAAACGGTGTGATAAAATCCTGAATGGTTATGAAGAAAAGCTTCATTTGGTTGAAAAATTTGAACAGACAAAGAAACTAGCGGTAGAAATCAAAAGTCTGACAAAACAGTTTACTGAAACGTCTGACCGAAATCTGATCCATCGCATCGAAGAGATATCGGGCGAAATCATAGAGCTGGAAACTCATTAGGAGGGCATTGTATGGCTTTTGAGAGCTTATCCGATAAATTACAAACTGTATTCAAAAATTTGCGGGGCAAAGGACGTTTGTCTGAGACCGATGTAAAAGCAGCATTAAAAGAAGTTAAGATGGCTTTGTTAGAAGCTGATGTTAATTTTAAGGTAGTGAAACAGTTTATTCAAGCTGTTCAAGAGAGGGCTGTGGGCCAAGATGTCCAGAATAGTCTAACTCCGGGACAGATGGTAATAAAGATTGTGAATGAAGAGCTGGTAACACTGATGGGCTCTGAGACAACAGAAATTCAGTTAAAACCTGCAGGAGAAATCACAGTCATTCTGATGGCTGGTCTTCAAGGGGCAGGTAAAACTACAACGACTGCTAAGATTGCAGGAAAATTGAAAACAAAAGGCAGAAATCCGTTGTTAGTGGCTTGCGATGTCTATCGTCCAGCTGCCATAAAACAGTTACAGATTAACGGCGAAAAACAGGATGTTCCGGTATTTTCCATGGGAGAAAATCAGAAACCTGCCGATATTGCAAAAGCTGCCATTGCATCCGCAGCAAAGAATGGTCAAAATACCGTAATCTTAGATACTGCAGGACGTCTTCATATTGATGAGGACATGATGGATGAACTAAAAGAAATCAAAGCTGTAGTGGAAGTAGATCAGACAATTCTGGTAGTAGATGCAATGACAGGACAAGATGCAGTAAATGTAGCTGGAATGTTCAATGACAAAGTCGGGATTGACGGAGTGATTATTACCAAATTAGATGGAGATACCAGAGGTGGTTCTGCACTTTCCATTCGAGCAGTAACAGGCAAACCGGTTCTTTACGTGGGTATGGGGGAGAAACTTTCAGATTTGGAGCAATTTTATCCAGATCGTATGGCTTCCAGAATTCTTGGTATGGGGGATATCCTTTCTCTAATTGAAAAAGCAGGAACCCAGGTAGACGAAGAAAAAGCGAAAGAATTATCAAAGAAATTAAGAAAAGCAGAATTTGATTACAATGACTTCTTGGACCAGATGAGCCAGATCAAAAAGATGGGCGGTATGTCTAGCATTATGAGCATGATGCCAGGTATGGGACAGATGAAGGATATGGATTTTGATGAAAAAGCTATGGATCGTGTGGAAGCGATCATTCTTTCTATGAGTAACAAAGAGAGAACCAGTCCAGATCTTATGAAGAATGCTTCTAGAAAGCAGCGGGTAGCAAAAGGTGCTGGTGTCGATATCGGTGAAGTGAATCGCATTGTCAAACAGTTTGAACAGATGAAAAAGATGATGAAACAGCTTCCGGGTATGATGGGTGGCGCAGGTAAGCGTCATGGTGGCGGTTTACTAGGAAAATTGAAATTACCGTTTTAAATTAATCACGTTAGCAAGGCAGTTTCCTGCATTGACTATATATATATTTAATTGTAGATTTAAGGAGGTGAAATAAAAAATGGCAGTAAAGATGAGATTAAAAAGATTGGGTCAGAAAAAGGCTCCTTTCTATAGAATTGTAGTTGCAGATTCCAGATCTCCTAGAGATGGAAGATTCATCGAAGAAATTGGTTACTATGATCCGAATACAGAACCAAGTGTAATCAAGTTTAACGAAGAAGATGCAAAGAAATGGTTAGCAACAGGTGCTCAGCCAACTGAAGTTGTAAGCAAGCTTTTAAAGATCGCCGGTATCCAGTAGTGAGAGGTGAAGCATATGAAGGAATTAGTAGAAGTAATTGCAAAAGCACTGGTTGATTATCCAGATCATGTTGCTGTTACTGAGACTGTAAAAGACGATGAAATCGTTCTTGAACTTACGGTTGAACCTTCCGATATGGGTAAGGTGATTGGCAAGCAGGGTAGGATTGCAAAAGCCATCCGCTCTGTTGTAAAAGCAGCAGCTTCCAAAGAAGACAAAAAAGTTACTGTAGAAATACAGTAATGGATAAGACCGCCGACCTGTCGGGAGACGGTCTTCTTTTGTTCCATAAACCATTGGTTTATGTGGAAACATTTAGAAATAAGCCGGATACTATTATCCGGTTTCTTTTGTATAATATGGAGAGATAGATGGAAAATTTGTTAAGAGTCGGAATAATATCCTCTACCCATGGGTTACGGGGAGAAGTAAAGGTATTTCCTACCACAGATGATGCAGCTCGATTTAAAAAATTGAAAAAGGTAATTCTTGATACGGGCAAAGAACAAGTGGATTTGGAAATTGAAGGGGTAAAATTCTTCAAAAATATGGCTATTTTAAAATTCAAGGGAATCGATTCGATTAACGAGATTGAAAAATACAAAGGGAAAGATTTGTTGATACCGAGAGAACAGGCCGTAGAGCTTGGACCGGATGAGAATTTTATTTTTGATCTGATTGGTCTTAAGGTAGTTACCGATGAACAGATGGAATTTGGAACATTAACCGACGTGATTAAGACAGGTGCCAATGACGTTTATGTTGTAACGACGCAAGAAGGGAAGGAAGTCCTGTTTCCAGCAATCAAAGAATGTGTTCTTGATGTAAATCTGGATCAAGGGATCGTTATGGTTCATATTATGGACGGGCTTCTGGATTGAAATAGAGGAGTAAAGTATGAACTATCACGTATTAACGTTATTTCCTGAGATGGTAAAGAATGGTTTGGATACCAGCATAATTGGACGAGCAGCAGAAAAAGGGCTTTTATCGGTTCAGGCAATTGACATACGGGATTATTCAACAGATAAGCATCATAGCGTAGATGATTATCCTTATGGCGGAGGTGCTGGTATGGTTATGCAGCCGATGCCTATTTGTGATGCTTATGATTCCTTGTGTGAAACTCTGGATAAAAAACCTCGTGTGATTTATCTCACTCCCCAGGGGAGGGTTTTTAATCAGACAATCGCAGAGGAACTATCAAAAGAAGAGGACTTGGTCTTTTTATGTGGTCATTATGAAGGTGTGGACGAAAGAGCGTTGGAGCTGATAGCCACGGATTATATTTCCGTAGGAGATTATGTTTTGACAGGTGGAGAACTTCCCGCCATGCTTATGATTGATTGCATATCCAGATTAATTCCAGGTGTTTTAAACAACGAAACTTCTGCTGAGTTTGAATCATTTCATGATAATTTACTAGAATATCCCCAGTATACCAGACCGGAAACATATCGAAATCTAAAAGTCCCAGATGTCCTTTTATCTGGTCATCATAAGAATATTGATACATGGCGTAGAGAGCAATCCATAAAGCGTACGGCTGAAAGAAGACCAGATTTGTTGGAGACTGCTTCATTGTCAAAAAGTGAAAAAGAATATTTAAAAAAGCTTTTGGAAAATGAGGGAAACAAGGACTTATTTCAATAATAAGGACTTGCATTCCTGGATTCTTTGTGTTAAAATACGAATGTTGTGATGAAAGGCGATGGTCCTCTGTTACGGATTCTAGTATGAAGTATTAAGAACATCAAATAAAATCAAGGAGGTTCACACAATGAACGAAATTATTAAGAATATCGAAGCAGCACAGTTAAAGCAGTCCGTACCGGAGTTTCATGTTGGAGATACTGTTAAAGTATACAACAAGATCAAAGAGGGAACTCGTGAAAGAATTCAGATTTTCGAAGGAACTGTTATGAAAAGACAGAATGGTAGTTCCAGAGAAACATTTACAGTTAGAAAGAATTCCAACGGCATTGGCGTAGAAAAAACCTGGCCACTTCACTCCCCTTCTGTAGACAACATTGAAGTTGTTAGAAAGGGTAAAGTAAGAAGAGCAAAACTCAATTACTTAAGAGATAGAGTCGGTAAAGCAGCTAAGGTTAAAGAATTGGTAAGATAATTAAGGAACAGATGAGGGGGACAATGTAAATTGTCCCTTTCTTTAGTAGGTGGGTGTTAATTATGGATTTTTATCACAGTGAGGATAATAACAAACTCCGCCATGTTGTCAACTGGATCGTTGACATTGTAGTAGTGATTGCATTCGCATGGTTTCTGGTCTATGCTTATGGAACACAGATTGTGGTTTCGGGTCATTCCATGCTTCCACTACTTGCATCAGATGATGTGGTTTTGATGAACCGACTTTCCTATGATTTCGGTCATCCGGACCGATTTGATGTAGTTGTATTTCAAAGAGATGACCAGAAGATGAATGTAAAGCGTGTCATTGGTTTGCCAGGGGAGACCCTGCAGATAAAAAATGATGACATCTACATGAATGGCGTAAAATTACAGCAGCCGGCTGGTCTTGGCCGGGTTTCTCTTGCTGGACTGGCAGAAAAACCAGTAAAGCTTGGGGAGGATGAATATTTCCTTTTAGGAGATAATAGAGACAGCAGCGAAGACAGCCGTTTTTCCAATATTGGTAATGTAAGCGGAAGTCAGATCAAGGGAAAAGTTTGGTTTCGAATGCTCCCTGTAGGTAAGATAGAATTAATTCGTTCGAAGTAGAGGAATGTTTATGAATATACAATGGTATCCAGGTCATATGACCAAAGCAAAAAGAGCGATGAAAGAAGATATCAAATTAATTGATTTGATTATCGAGTTGGTTGATGCAAGAGTTCCATTAAGTAGTCGAAATCCTGATATTGATGATTTGGGAGCTGGTAAGGCTCGCATGGTATTGCTAAACAAATCGGATCTTGCAGACGAACGTTACAATAAAGCATGGGCTACCTATTTTGAAGAAAAGGGATATCATGTATTAAAAGTGAATTCCAAAAGCGGAGCTGGCCTAAAACAAATCAACGGTGTTGTACAGGTAGCGTGTAAAGAAAAGATAGATCGGGACAAACGAAAGGGAATACTGAACCGACCGGTCCGCGCAATGGTAGTTGGAATTCCGAATGTAGGAAAATCTACGTTTATTAATTCTTTTGCTGGGAAAGCATGTACAAAGACCGGGAATAAGCCAGGAGTAACCAAGGGGAATCAGTGGATTAGACTGAACAAAAGTTTGGAACTGCTTGATACTCCAGGTATTTTATGGCCTCGGTTTGAGGATCAGAAAGTAGGGATTCGTCTCGCTTTAATTGGTTCAATTAATGATCAGATATTAGATAAAGATGAACTTGCTATGGAACTGATCCGGTTTATGACAGGAAAATATAAAGAGGTTCTCGCAGAGCGTTATGAGATTCAGACAGAAGATGCGCTGGAGATGTTGAAGCAAGTTGCGAGGGTTCGGTCTTGCCTGGCAAAGGGTGGAGAACTGGATCTGGCTAAGGCCTCCAATCTGCTGATTGACGATTTTAGAAACGGAAAACTTGGTCGAATGACTATGGAGTTTCCAGATCGATAATATAAGAGCAGGCTCTTCGAGTAGGGGCCTGTTTTTCATTACATACAGGAGCTAAGAATGAGAAAATTAACAGAAGAAAAATTGATTGAGGAACGTAAACGGCTGGAATTGATGAAAGAATTTGAACTTGGTTATGAGGAGCATATCCGTATCTGTGGAATTGATGAGGCGGGACGAGGACCTCTTGCCGGTCCGGTAGTGGCAGGAGCTGTAATACTGCCAGTTAATTGTGAAATTCTTTTCCTTAATGACTCCAAAAAGGTGTCAGAGAAACGGAGAGAGGCACTTTATAAAGAGGTGGCGGAAAAAGCAGTGTCATATGGGGTTGGGATTGTTAATCCTGGTATGATTGATGAGATCAACATACTACAAGCGACCTACGAGGCTATGAGACAAGCGATAACAAAATTAGAGATCAAACCAGATGTATTGTTAAATGATGCGGTCCGTATCCCCAATGTGGACATGGAACAGATCCCCATCGTAAAAGGGGATGCAAGGAGTGTTTCTATAGCCGCAGCTAGCATCATGGCGAAAGTGACAAGAGATCACATGATGATAGAATATGATAAATTGTATCCGCAATATGGTTTTGCAAAACATAAGGGATATGGGACGCCAGCTCATATTGCTGCTTTAAAAGAGTATGGTCCTTGTCCAATTCACCGAAAAACGTTTATTAAAAAATTCGTATAAGAGGGATCTTATGAATACTAGGGAAATCGGTAGTACGTATGAATCACTTGCCGCCTCTTTTCTAAAACAGGCAGGTTATGATATATTGGAACAAAATTACAGGGATCGATCAGGTGAAATTGATCTCATTGCAAACGATGGAAAATACTATGTATTTATAGAAGTGAAATACAGGGCAAATGGAAAAAAAGGAGACCCTGCAGAAGCAGTGGATGCGAAAAAACAGTTCAAGATCAGGAATATGGCAAGAAGATATTTATATCGGCATCATCTGGAAGAGGATACCCCCTGTCGATTTGATGTGGTAGCAATATTAGGCCAGGATGTTCGGCTCATACAAAATGCGTTTTAATTGGAGGTGTCAGATTGACAGAGATTTGGAAACGTAAGAATAAGAATGCAGGTTTAACCTATTTGACCTCAGAAGGGGTTCCCTATCTGTCTTTTCCATTATTGAAAAAAACAGGTTTGGTAAAACATGGTTTTTCTACCCGAATGGGGGGAGTCAGTGAAGGTAAATTTGCAACCATGAACTTTGCATTTACAACCGGAGACAACAAAGAACATGTGATGGAAAATTATCGCCGGATGGGGCGTGCCCTTTGTGTATCCCCAGAGAAGATGGTTTTGTCCTATCAGTCTCATACCACGAACCTCTTAACTGTAACAGCAGAAGATATCGGGAAGGGGATTACAAGAGAACGGGATTATAGGGATGTCGATGGTTTAATTACCAATATTCCAGGGATCACGTTAGTGACATTTTATGCAGATTGTGTTCCTCTTTACTTTTTGGACCCAGTACATAAAGTGATTGCACTCAGTCATTCCGGATGGCGGGGAACGGTAAATCGAATGGGTGAAAAGACCATAGAGAGAATGAAGAAAGAATTTGGATCAAAGGCTCAGGATATCATAGCCTGCATTGGCCCAAGTATTTGCGGCACTTGCTATGAGGTAGGAGAAGAGGTCGCTGGGGAATTTGAAAAATCATTTGATCCCAAATACTTAAAAGATATCCTTACGGGGAAAGAGAATGGAAAATTTCTTCTGGATCTTTGGAAGGTGAATGAGATTATCCTGTTGGAAGCAGGAGTGAAAACGGAAAACATTCAGGTTACAGATATCTGCACTCATTGCAATTCGAACTATTTATTTTCTCATCGAACTATGGGAAAGGAGAGAGGCAATCTAGCTGCATTCTTATCATTAAAATAATTACAGCAAAAACACCCTGAGGCTTATTCGATTCATACCGAAAAATCCTCAGGGTTGTTCTTTGGAACGTATTCGTATTACTTTATTTCATGATAATTTTTTAATACCTTCTGAATCTTTTCTGTGGTAGAAAGAGCGGTACTGATAGAAACATCATGGTTTAAAGAGTTA
The DNA here is from genome assembly GCF_003833015.1 of Clostridium sp. E02. Classification (GTDB taxonomy): domain Bacteria; phylum Bacillota; class Clostridia; order Lachnospirales; family Lachnospiraceae; genus Lacrimispora. The sequence continues at coordinate 141,625 of NZ_RJLQ01000009.1, read as the reverse complement.
ACGACTGCGGCAATGTATTTGCTGATATCAGCTTCTACATACCATTTACGGCTCAGTAATTCCACTGGACGGTAATTTAAATTGGTCGTAACGACACAGTCAAAATATTCTTTGTCGTAGTATTCATCAAACTTGTCCAAACCGCTGGTAAATAAACCAAACGTACAGCAGATGATTACTTTAGATGCTTTCCGGTTTTTTAGCTCTTTGGCGGTATCTAGCATGCTTTCTCCTGAAGAAATCATATCATCTACGATAAGAACGGTTTTGCCCTCTACGGAAGCACCTAAAAACTGATGATCAACGATTGGGTTACGTCCACCAACCACTTTTGAATAATCACGTCTCTTGTAAAACATACCCATATCCACGCTTAGATTGTTTGCCAGATAGACAGCGCGATCCATTGCACCTTCATCGGGGCTGATAACCATCATATGCTCTTTATCAATCACTAATTCTGGGTATCTTTTTAACACAGCTTTAATGAACTGGTACGTTGGCATGAAATTATCAAATCCACTTAAAGGAATGGCGTTTTGAACTCTTGGGTCATGAGCGTCAAAGGTGATGATGTTGCTTACTCCCATACCAACAAGTTCTTCTAACGCCATAGCACAATCCAGTGATTCTCTTTTCGTTCTCTTATGCTGACGGCTCTCATACAAGAATGGCATAATTACGCTGACCCTGTGAGCGGTTGCGCAGCATGCACCGAGAATTCGCTTTAAATCCTGGAAATGATCATCGGGAGACATGTGGTTCGTATAACCATTGACTGTATAGGAAATACTGTAATTCGTGACATCCACCATGGTAAACACATCTGTACCACGTACAGATTCATTGATAACACCCTTTGCTTCTCCGCTTCCAAAACGGGGGCAGTCACAACTGAGAAGATAAGAATCAATATCGTAACCCCGGTAGTGAAGATCCGCTTCCCGGCGTTTTAATTCTTCGATGTCGTTTCTACGAAAACCGACAATATGGTCATTTACCTTCTTGGCCAATCCCTGGCAGCTTTCTAATGCTGCGATTTTTAAGGGTGCTAAAGGTAATTGGTCGTTAAATACATAATCATTTGCCATGACAAAGATTCCTCCATAATAAATGAACAGCCAGCCGTAAGACTGCCTGTTTTATAATCTTACACCTTTTTATACCATTGAATTGAGGAATACGTCAATAGCCTTTGGCATATTTCCAATAAAAAAACAAAAAAGGGTTCCTTTACAAAGAGAGGCAATCTTGATATTATAGATAAGATAGTGACAGAAAGGTAAAAAAAAATGAGCAAAAGAGGACATATCATTAAAGAAGTCGATCTGGGTTCGATTGCAGAAGAACTGGAATTAGAACCAGGAGATATCGTGCTTTCCATTGACGGACATGAGTTAGAAGACATCTTTGATTACGAATATTATGTGAATAGTGAATCCATTCTTATGTTAGTGAGAAAAAAGAACGGGGAAGAATGGGAACTTGAAATAGAAAATCAATACGAAGAGATTGGATTAACATTTGAAAATGGACTGATGAGTGACTACCGGACTTGCCGTAACAAATGTATTTTTTGCTTTATTGATCAGATGCCACCTGGTATGAGGGATACCCTTTATTTTAAAGATGATGACTCCAGACTTTCATTTTTACAGGGAAACTATGTTACACTGACCAATATGAGTGATCATGACATTGAAAGAATTATAAAATTTAAGCTGGCACCGATTAATATATCCGTCCATACAACCAATCCAGAACTGCGATGTGAAATGCTTCATAACCGGTTTGCAGGAAAATCTTTGGAAAAGATTCGTCAATTATATGAGGCACAAATCCCCATGAATGGACAGATTGTTTTGTGCAAAGGAATCAATGACGGGAATGAATTGGAACGGACGATTAAGGATCTATCTGGATACATTCCATATATGGAGAGTGTGTCAGTGGTACCCGCAGGGATGTCAAAGTATCGGGACGGACTGCACCCATTGGAAGCGGTAAAAAAGGAAGACGCAATCCGTGTTTTGGAGACCGTGGAGAAGTGGCAGAAAAAGCTGTACCAGGAACATGGGAGCCATTTTATACATGCCAGTGATGAGTTTTATATTCTGGCAGAACGCACGCTTCCGGAAGAGGAACGTTATGATGGATACATCCAGTTAGAGAATGGAGTAGGCATGGTTCGTCTTATGGAAGAAGAAGTTAAGAATTTTATGGAGAAGATGACAGGGGATGAAAAAGAGGAAGAAATATCGGTTGCTACTGGAAAGTTAGCAGCCCCGTATTTAAATAAATATGCGGAGATGATTCAAAAGAAATTCCCAGGAAGAAAAATCCATGTTTATCCCATCAAGAATGTTTTCTTTGGGGAACATATTACAGTTGCGGGTTTGATTACCGGGCAGGATTTGATGACTCAGTTAAAAGGCCAATCCCTTGGGAAGCGTTTATTGCTGCCAGAATGTATGTTTCGGAGTGGGGAAGAAGTATTTCTTGATGATCTGACTCGACAAGATATACAAAATGCTTTACATGTTCAGGTAGATATTGTAAAATCAAGCGGTCAGGATTTTGTGAAAGCGGTATTAGGGCAGGTAGAGAAGAATGAGACTTCTTATGAAGGATATGAATTAAAGGAGATATATTATGAGTAAACCAGTAGTTGCGATTGTAGGGCGCCCCAATGTGGGCAAATCTACGTTATTTAATGTTTTAGCCGGTGAAACTATATCAATTGTAAAAGATACACCGGGAGTAACCAGAGATCGGATCTATGCCGATTGTACTTGGTTAAATATGAATTTTACTTTGATTGATACAGGTGGAATCGAACCTGATAGCAGTGATATTATTTTATCCCAGATGCGTGAACAGGCGGAGATTGCCATTGCAACCGCAGATGTAATCGTTTTTATCGTGGATGTGCGTCAAGGTATGGTGGATGCAGATTCTAAAGTAGCTGATATATTGCGGAAATCACGGAAACCTGTAATTTTAGCCGTGAATAAGGTAGATAGTTTTCAAAAGTTAGGGAATGATATCTATGAATTTTATAATCTAGGAATCGGTGATCCGGTAGCAGTTTCAGCAGCATCAAGACTGGGACTTGGGGAACTTCTTGATGAGATTACAAAACATTTTAATACAGAACAGTTGGAAGAGGAAGAAGATGACCGTCCAAGGATTGCCATCGTAGGAAAACCAAATGTAGGAAAATCCTCTATTATTAATAAGCTATTGGGCGAAAATCGTGTTATTGTTTCTGATATTGCAGGAACAACCAGAGATTCAGTGGATACTGACATCGTTTATAACAATACAGAATATGTATTTATTGATACGGCAGGTATACGTAGAAAAAGCAAAATCAAAGAAGAACTGGAACGTTATAGCATTATCCGTACCGTTACTGCGGTTGAACGTGCCGACGTGGTGGTTGTGGTTATTGATGCAGAAGAAGGCGTTACCGAACAGGATGCTAAAATTGCAGGAATCGCCCATGACCGGGGAAAGGGAATTATTGTTGCCGTTAATAAATGGGATGCCATTGAAAAGAATGACAAAACCATATATGAGTATACCAATAAAATCAAAAACACCTTATCCTTTATGACATATGCCGAATTTGTCTTTATATCTGCGCAGACAGGTCAGAGACTGAATAAGATGTTTGAGCTCATTGATATGGTTCGGGAGAATCAGACAATGCGTGTAGCAACTGGAGTTTTGAATGAAATTATGACCGAAGCAGTAGCACTTCAGCAGCCACCTTCAGATAAAGGAAAGCGATTAAGATTATATTATGTTACACAGGTTGCTGTAAAGCCGCCAACGTTTGTCATCTTTGTAAATGATAAGAGCCTGACTCATTTTTCTTATACCAGATATATCGAAAACAGGATTCGGGATGCCTTTGGATTCAAGGGAACCTCTCTTAAATTTATATATAGAGAAAGAAGTGGAAAGGAACAGTAATATGGAACGTATCATTTGTCTGATCGCCGGCTATTTATGCGGGCTGATACAATCAGGTTATTTTTATGGAAAAGTGCATAAAATTGATATCCGCAAACACGGGAGTGGAAATTCAGGAACGACCAATGCACTTCGAGTGATGGGACCAAAGGCAGGTGCAGTTGTTTTCTCTGGAGATTTTTTAAAAGCACTTCTTCCATGTCTGGCTGTTCGTGTTATTTTCAAACAACAGCCTGAGATGATTTATATTCTGATTTTATATACGGGGCTTGGCGTTATTTTAGGTCACAATTATCCATTCTATTTGAACTTTAAAGGAGGAAAGGGGATCGCTGCCACGGCAGGTCTCATCGTTGCTTCGGATTTGAGAATGACCCTCTTATGTATTGTGGCTTTTGTATTGATCGTACTAATTACCAGGTACGTATCCCTAGGCTCTCTTATTGTTGCTGTGATATTTTTTGCCTGGTTGTTTCTTTTTGCCAGAGCAGGGGCTTACGGGCTCATTCAGGAAGGACTGCCGGAATTCTACATGGTAGCAGCCATGATAAGTGGTCTGGCATTCTGGCGTCACAGAGCTAATATCATGAGACTTGTCCGTGGTGGGGAGAATAAAATATCATTTGGATCAGGAAAAAAATAAATTGAGGTGAAGGTAATGGCTAAAATTGGAATCATTGGATCTGGAAGCTGGGGAATCGCACTTGCAGTTCTTCTATATAATAATAACCATGAGGTAACGGTATGGTCAGCCCTTTCTGAGGAAATATGTGAAATGAAGCAGACACACAGGCATCATACACTCCCAGAATTGGTTCTTCCGGAAAATCTGATTTTCACGGATAAGCTGGAAGAAGCTATGGCTTTAAAAGACCTTTTAGTTACCGCAGTTCCCTCTGTATATGTACGTGAAACTGCAAAAAAGATGAAACCATATTGCCACAAGGACCAAGTGATTGTCAATGTGGCAAAAGGAATCGAAGATTCTAGTCTTTTGACTTTGTCTGAGATTCTTTGTGAGGAACTGCCTATGGCAGATGTGGCAGTCCTGTCTGGTCCGAGTCATGCGGAAGAAGTGAGTAAGGGGTTACCGACGACCTGTGTGGTAGGTGCCCGTACCAGAAAGACAGCTGAATGTATTCAAAGTATTTTTATGCATGAAACATTTCGCGTTTATACAAGTCCGGATATTCTGGGAATTGAACTTGGTTCCTCTTTAAAAAATGTCATCGCTTTGGCGGCTGGTATTGCAGATGGGCTGGGATATGGAGACAATACAAAAGCAGCACTGATCACCAGAGGAATTGCTGAAATATCCAGGCTTGGTACTGCAATGGGTGGGAAAATACAAACCTTCTGTGGATTATCAGGAATCGGGGATCTGATCGTAACCTGTGCAAGTATGCACAGCCGTAACCGGAGAGCTGGGATTTTAATCGGCCAGGGAATGACCATGGACGAGGCTGTGAAAGAAGTTAAAATGGTGGTTGAAGGAATTTATTCGGCCAAAGCCGCTCTGGCACTATCTGAAAAATACGAAGTTTCCATGCCTATCGTTACACAGGTAAATGCAGTATTATTCAGTGGTAAACCTGCTTTTGATGCGGTTAGAGATTTGATGCTGCGAGATAAGACGATTGAAAGTTCGGATCTACCCTGGCATGATTAAAGGCTTCACTTTATTTTTTTAATAAAATATAAAATTAGTTGACATTTTTAAAAAGCCATTCTATTATTAAGTCTATGTATATATAGTCAGAGGGACTGTATATATAAAAAAGTTTTATATGGAGGAATGGATTATGAAAAAAACTATGAAGAAGTTAGTAAGCCTTAGTTTAGCAGCAGCTATGGCAGTATCCCTGACCGCCTGTGGAAGCGGCAAAACTTCTGAGACCAAATCTGCTTCAAACGACACAAACGCAGAAGTGAACGAGGAGGGCAGTTTTAAAATTGGTGGAATCGGTCCAATTAGCGGAAGTACAGCTATTTATGGACAAGCTGTGAAAAACGGTGCAGAACTGGCTGTTGAAGAAATCAATGAAAATGGTGGAATCGCTGGTGTGAATATTGATTTCAACTTTCAGGATGATGAAAACGATACAGAAAAAGCGGTAAACGCATATAATACCTTAAAAGACTGGGGCATGCAGATGTTGGTCGGAACAGTTACTTCGGCTCCCTGTATCGCAGTTGGTTCTGAATCAAGCAACGACAATTTATTTCAATTGACCCCATCTGGTTCTGCGGTTGATTGTGCAAAGTTTGATAACCAGTTTAGAGTCTGTTTCTCAGATCCAAACCAAGGTGCTGCTTCTGCACAGTACATCGGTGAAAACAAACTGGCAACAAAGGTCGCTGTTATATATGACAGCTCCGACGTATACTCTTCCGGAATTCATGATAAATTTATTACGGAAGCACCCGCTCAAGGGATTGAAGTTGTATCAGATGAAGCATTTACAGTCGATAACAATACAAACTTCTCTGTACAACTTCAAAAAGCACAGGATTCTGGTGCCGAACTGGTATTTTTGCCGATCTACTATGCACAGGCTTCCTTAATTCTTGCTCAGGCAAAACAGATGGGATTTGAGACTCAGTTCTTTGGTTGTGATGGTCTTGATGGACTTTTGACCGTTGAGAACTTCGATATGTCTCTGGCAGAGAATGTTATGTTGTTGACCCCATTTGCTGCAGATGCATACGATGCAGTTTATGCCATTAAGGCAGGCGCTGAAAAAGCAGGAATTACTGCGGATATGGATGCTTCTAGTATCTGCGATTCATTAAAGACGGCGATGATTGAGATTTCTTTAAATGGTGTGACCGGAGAAAATATGAAGTGGACCGTAGAAGGAGAGCCGGATAAAGCTCCAAAAGCAATTAAGATCGTGAATGGTGTTTACACAGCAATGTAATATGACCCAATGGAGGGTCGTCTTAGAGACGACCCTCTTCTTTGTTATTACTATGGCTGGTTGATTTTTGTTTCTAACTGGCCGTTCCATTTGCAATTGCAGACGGAACTTTCTTAAAAAAGACGAATGAGGTGCGTTGGTATGATGAGTTTCATATCCTATTTTATTAATGGTTTAAGCCTTGGCAGTGTATATGCAATTATTGCTCTTGGTTATACCATGGTATATGGCATTGCCAAGATGCTTAATTTTGCTCATGGTGATGTGATTATGATCGGAGGATACGTGGTGTTCACAGTTGTCAGCACAATGGGATTAGGACCAGTTGCCGGCATACTACTTGCGGTTATCGTATGTACTGTTATGGGCATGGTCATAGAAGGAGTTGCTTATCGTCCTTTGCGTATGGCAAGTCCACTGGCAGTTTTGATTACAGCAATCGGTGTGAGCTACCTGCTTCAAAACATCGCACTGCTTGTTTTCGGTTCGAATCCAAAATCCTTTACATCCGTGGTTACAGTACCGGCTTTAAAACTGGCAGATGGTAAATTAACTATTTCCGGTGAAACTATTGTTACGATTATTAGCTGTGTCGTAATCATGATTGTTTTGACTACATTTATCAAAAAAACAAGAGCTGGACAGGCGATGCTTGCAGTATCAGAAGATAAAGGTGCCGCTCAGTTAATGGGAATTAATGTAGACGGTACCATTGCATTAACGTTTGCCATTGGTTCTGCACTGGCTGCCATTGCAGGAGCACTTCTTTGCTCCGCTTACCCAACGCTTACTCCTTACACAGGTGCCATGCCTGGAATCAAAGCATTTGTGGCGGCTGTATTTGGTGGAATTGGTTCCATCCCTGGAGCATTAATTGGCGGACTTTTGCTAGGCGTAATCGAAAATTTAAGTAAAGCGTATATATCATCCCAGCTTTCCGATGCCATTGTGTTTGCTGTTCTCATTGTTGTTCTTCTTGTAAAACCTACTGGCATTTTAGGTAAGAAGATTAACGAGAAAGTGTAGGTGAAGATATGGGAAAAATTGCAAATACAAAATTTCAGGTGAATAAGACACTAAAAAGCAATCTGATCACTTACGGGATTGTGGTCATTGCTTTTGTTTTGGTACAAAGTTTAATTGCAACTGGTCACGTGAGTAGTTTAATGAAGGGGCTTTTGGTTCCTCTGTGCATCTATTCGATTATGGCTATTTCGTTAAATCTTACGGTAGGAATCTTAGGGGAACTCAGCCTTGGTCATGCTGGATTTATGTGTGTAGGTGCATTTGCCAGTTCACTGTTTTCTGTTAGTATGCTGGATTCAATTCCCAATACGGGGATCCGTTTCTTTCTTGCAATCCTAATTGGAGCAGCAGCGGCAGCGGTGGCAGGAATGATCGTAGGAGTCCCGGTATTAAGACTTCGGGGAGATTATCTGGCGATTGTAACGCTTGCTTTTGGTGAGATTATCAAAAATGTAGTTAACGTTATATACGTTGGAAAAGATTCCGATGGAATCCATCTTTCTATGAAAAATGCCATGGCACTGAACATGGCAGACGATGGGAAGATAATATTAAATGGTGCTCAGGGCATCACAGGGACCCCTAAAAACTCTACGTTTGTAATTGGTGTAATTCTGACCATTTTGACTCTTATTATTGTCCTTAATTTGATTCATTCCAGATCTGGCCGGGCAATTATGTCTGTTCGAGACAATCGGATTGCAGCAGAATCCATTGGAATAAACATTACCAAATATAAACTTATGGCATTTACTATTTCTGCATCCTTAGCAGGTGTAGCGGGAGTCCTTTACTCCCATAATCTTTCAGCCCTTACGGCAACTCAAAAGAATTTTGGCTATAACCAGTCTATTATGATACTGGTATTCGTCGTTCTTGGAGGAATTGGAAATATCCGTGGTTCTATGATTGCAGCCGTGATTTTAACACTTCTTCCAGAGCTATTAAGAGGATTAAACGCATACCGAATGTTAATTTATGCCATTATTCTGATTGTCTTGATGATATTTAACTGGAGTCCCAAACTGATTGATTTCAGAAAACGGTATTTTCATAAAAGCAGGGCAGAAAGAAAGAGGGTATAAATATGGCATTACTGGAAATTAAAAATCTCGGAATCTCATTTGGTGGCCTACGCGCTGTTGATGATTTCAGTATTACCATTAAAAAAGGACAGCTTTACGGGCTTATTGGACCCAATGGTGCAGGGAAGACGACGATTTTTAACCTTTTAACGGGTGTCTATAAACCGAATGCAGGAACTATTTTATTAGATGGTGTTACAATCACAGGGAAAAAGACAGTAGAGATTAACAACGCAGGAATTGCAAGAACATTTCAGAACATCAGGCTGTTTAAAGAACTGACTGTTCTAGATAACGTAAAAACGGGTCTTCATAACCGCTATTCTTATGGAACAATTTCCGGAATCCTTCGTCTTCCAAAGTTTTTTGAAGTGGAAAAACAGATGGATGAAAAGGCGGAAGAACTATTACGTGTGTTTGATCTAGAGTCAGAGAAGAATACACTTGCAGCGAATCTGCCTTATGGAAAACAGCGTAAATTGGAGATAGCCCGTGCACTTGCCACTGGACCGAAACTGCTCCTTTTAGACGAGCCAGCTGCAGGAATGAATCCCAATGAAACCACAGAACTTATGGATACTATACGTTTTGTACGAGATACATTTGATATGACGATTTTATTAATTGAACATGACATGAAGCTTGTCTCCGGTATCTGCGAACGACTGACCGTATTAAATTTTGGTCAGGTTCTTGCCCAGGGAGAAACAGCGGATGTACTGAATGATCCGGAAGTCATCAAGGCATATCTGGGAGAATAAGGAGGCTTTAAACATGGCAATACTTGAAGTGAAAAATCTGGAAGTATATTATGGCGTGATTAAAGCGCTAAAAGATATTTCCTTTGAAGTGAAAGAAGGCGAGATCGTCGCTTTGATCGGTGCCAATGGCGCAGGTAAAACTACCACCCTCCATACCATAACTGGTCTTATAAAAGCGGCTTCCGGAAAGATACAATTTGATGGACGCGACATTACAAAGATTCGTGGAGATAAAATCGTGGGACTTGGAATGGCACATGTTCCGGAAGGTAGAAGGGTTTTCTCCTCATTAAGCGTATATGAGAATTTAAGACTAGGTGCCTACACACGACGAGACAAGAATGAAATCGAGGAAACGCTCCAGATGATCTATAAACGGTTCCCTCGTCTGTTAGAGAGAAAGAACCAGCCGGCAGGGACTTTGAGCGGTGGAGAGCAACAGATGCTTGCTATGGGGCGTGCTTTAATGAGTCATCCCAAGGTGATTGTACTTGACGAACCTTCCATGGGTCTATCCCCAATCTATGTAAATGAAATTTTTGATATCATCAAAGAAGTCAACAAAACAGGAACCACTGTACTACTGGTAGAACAGAATGCAAAAAAAGCATTGTCTATTGCAAACAGGGCTTATGTTCTGGAAACAGGATCTATCGTATTAAGTGGTGATGCGAAAGAGTTGATGAATGATGATTCTGTGAAAAAAGCTTATTTAAGTGAATAATGATATTCAGTCAGGATGTTACAGTTAAAAAAACTGTAACATCCTTTTCTTTTCTTTAGTGATTTTACTTTGTAAAGGGGACGAAATTATTAGAACCAATCAGGACAACGATATAAGCATAACAATGGGAATCACAAGAAAAGGTAATATTCCCTTCTCCTTTGCATATAGTGTAACAGCACAGAAGGGGGAATCTTTATGGACAATTATAACGTATACAATGATATCAAAGCCCGAACCAACGGAGAAATCTACATAGGAGTAGTCGGCCCTGTAAGAACCGGAAAATCTACATTTATCAAGCGATTTATGGAATTAATGGTTCTGCCGGGAATGGAAGATGAACATCAGAAAACTCAAACCAGGGACGAACTGCCCCAAAGCGCGGCAGGAAAAACAATTATGACAACAGAGCCTAAATTCATCCCAAAAGAAGCAGCCACCATAAAACTAGGGAATGAAATTGAGACAAAAGTTCGTCTGATTGATTGCGTTGGTTTTATGGTTGATGGAGCCGCTGGTCATATTGAAAATGACGAAGAACGACTCGTAAAAACACCCTGGTTCGATTATGAAATCCCATTTACAAAAGCGGCAGAAATCGGAACGAGAAAAGTAATCAACGATCATTCCACCATAGGGGTAGTGATCACCTCAGACGGTTCATTCGGTGAACTAAAACGTCAAAACTACATAGCTGCCGAAGAACGTACCATCCAAGAGTTAAAAAATCTGGGAAAACCGTTTCTTCTTCTGCTAAACTCTTCCAAACCATTTTCCGAAGAAACGACGGAACTTTCAAAAGAACTGAGCGAAAAATATGGAGTGACTGTCTTGCCTGTTAACTGCGAGCAATTAAAAAAAGAAGATGTAACTCATATTTTAGAACGTGTCTTAAAAGAGTTCCCTGTAACAGAAGTGGATTTTTTCATTCCAAAGTGGCTGGAAATTCTTCCGGCAACCCATTGGTTAAAATCCCAGGTTATTCAGGTAGCTAAGGATATGGTGAAAAAAGTAACACACATGAAAGATGTATCGTCAGATCTATATGACGGTGAAGTAGAGAGCGTTCATTCCGTCAAAGTCCAAAATCTGAATATGGCTGACGGCAGTGTGTCCATGGGTATGGATGTGGATGACAGTTTTTATTATCAGATTCTAAGTGATTATGTGGGAATCCCCATAGAAGGGGAGTATCAGCTGATGCAGACTTTAAGTGAACTGGCAAAGATGAAGGCGGAGTATGAAAAAGTCAATCAGGCCATGAGCCAGGTTCGATTAAAAGGATTTGGAGTCGTGACACCAGAACGGTCAGAAATTATGCTAGACGAACCGGAAGTAATCAAACATGGAAACAAATATGGTGTAAAAATGCGTGCGGAAGCTCCTTCCATTAATTTGATCAAAGCACATATCCAGACGGAAATTGCCCCTATTGTAGGAAGCGAGCAACAGGCAGAAGATCTGATTGCCTATATCAAAGAAAATGCCAGAGATAGCGAAGAAGGAATTTGGAATACGAATATATTTGGAAAATCCATTGAACAAATTGTGGAAGATGGAATTCAAGCAAAAGTATCGCAATTAACGGAAGATTGTCAGATGAAACTACAAGATACCCTCCAAAAAATCATTAACGATAGTAATGGTGGTATGATTTGCATTATTATCTAAATTAATGGTATAATAAGAAAAATCAGATACTAAAGGAGGGCTTATATGAAATTGATGTTCATTGGAGCAGCCCACGAGGTTACTGGAAGCTGTCATTATCTGGAAGCGGAGGGCTTAAAAATCCTAGTGGACTGTGGAATGGAGCAGGGGATTGACAAATTCGAAAATTCAGATCTCCCAGTCAGTTATGCGCAAATTGATTACGTATTACTCACGCATGCACATATTGATCATGCAGGATTGCTCCCTTTTATATATGCCAGAGGCTTCAGAGGACAGGTGATTTCAACCGAGGCAACCGCTGACCTGTGTAAAATTATGCTAAAGGACAGTGCTCATATTCAGGAATCTGAAACAGAGTGGAGAAATAGGAAGGCAAGACGTGCAGGTATCCCAGAGGAAGAGCCCTTATATGGAATCGATGATGCCATGGGTGTACTGGAATTATTTCACTCCTTTGACTATAATGAAAAGGTAGAACTAGAAGATGGCCTAACGATAAGGTTTATTGATGTAGGGCATCTTCTTGGTTCATCCTCCATAGAAGTATGGGTCAAAGAACTTAACTGTGATAGAAAGATTGTATTCTCCGGAGACATTGGCAATCAGAACAAACCTCTCATTCGTGATCCACAATACATAAAAGATGCGGATTATGTAGTGATGGAGTGTACCTATGGTGACCGGTTACATGGAGCCATCCCGGATCATGTTTCTGTTCTGGCAGATATAGTTCAAAAAGCCCTTGACCGAGGAGGTAATGTGGTGATTCCAGCGTTTGCGGTAGGCAGAACGCAAGAATTACTTTATATGTTTCGACGGCTTAAAGCAGAAAAATTAGTATCGGGACACGATGGATTTCTAGTATATGTCGACAGTCCTCTGGCAGTAGAAGCAACGCAGGTTTTTAAAGATAACCTGGCAGACTGCTACGATGAGGAGACCAAGAAGATGGTTATGGAAGGGATCAACCCCATTTCTTTCCAGGGATTGAAGCTATCCGTTACCAGTGAAGAATCCAAAAACATCAATTTTAATTCGAAACCGAAGGTGATTATATCGGCAGCGGGGATGTGCGATGCAGGTCGTATTCGACATCATTTAAAGCATAATCTTTGGCGGCCGGAGTGCACCATTGTCTTTACAGGCTATCAGTCTATAGGGACGCTTGGCAGAAGCCTGATTGAGGGAAACCAGGAAGTAAGGTTGTTTGGTGAGACCATTCAGGTAGAAGCTCATATAGAACAGATGGATGGGATGAGTTCCCATGCAGATATGGAAGGATTGATTGCCTGGTTGAATGCATTTGAAGAAAAGCCTCGTCAAGTATTTCTGGTCCATGGAGATAATCTGGTCTGCAAGTCCTTCGAAGAACTGCTTAAAAAAGATTATGGATACCGGGTGAATGCCCCCTATTCCGGATCCATCTATGATCTTAGTTTAGGCAGATGGTTAAAAGAAACGGAAGGAATTGAAGTCACCAGAGCACCTGTGACCGCTAAAAAACCTGTAGGTGTCTACGGAAGACTTTTTGCTGCCGGAGAAAGACTTTTACAGGTGATTCGCCACAACGAAGGAGGAGCCAATAAAGATCTTGCTAAATTTGCAGATCAAATTAATTCGTTATGTGATAAATGGGATAGATAAGGAGAACAAGATAAAGTGACAAAAGTACGATTGTATACAGATGGAGCTGCAAGAGGAAACCCAGATGGACCAGGTGGTTATGGAGCAGTCTTGCAGTTTACGGATTCCAAGGAGCAGCTCCATGAGAAGACACTGTCGGCTGGTTATGAAAAAACCACAAATAACCGGATGGAATTGATGGCGGTAATCGCAGGGCTGGAAGCACTTACCAGACCCTGTCAGGTAGAAGTATATTCCGATTCCAAATATGTTACCGATGCCTTTAACCAGCATTGGATTGATAACTGGGTGAAAAATAACTGGAAGAGAGGCAAAAGTGGTCCTGTAAAAAATATTGACTTATGGGAAAGACTTTTAAGCGCCAAAGAGCCCCATCAGGTCACCTTTCACTGGGTGAAAGGACATGCTGGCCATCCAATGAATGAACGGTGCGACGTGCTTGCTACCAGTGCAGCAGATGGGAACAATCTTCTGGTGGATGAAGGGGGTTAGGCACCCATTTATGGGGGACAGTAAAAGCTTACATATCTCTTACAATGTCTTACTATATGTGAATTTCTATTTTCAATCATCTTTATTTGTGTTATGGTAATTTTATCAAATCATGTAAGGATGAAAGCTCATGAAAAAGAATAGAGGGATTTGGATTGTAATAGGCTGCATACTAGTTATCGGAATCTTGGTGACCTATGCCACCTTCACCTATGTAAAACAGAAAGAGAGCATGACAGATCCTTACCAAGTTTCAGGATTTATCAATCATGAGATAAAAGAAGAGGTTTCTCAAGAGGAAAAAATCCTGGAAACCCCTCCTGAAAAAGTAGTTGATTCCAAGTCATCAGAAGATTTAGAAGATCCAGAAGAAGATTCTTTCGAGGAAGAAGACATTCCCGTACCTTCTCCAATTGATTCGGATGACGAACCACAATCCGAGCCCATGATGCGTTCCAGCCAATCAAAGAAGGGACCTGATGAAAGTAAAATCTTTAAATCACAGGAAAATGATATGCCAGAGGTATCCGTCTCTCCCGTGAGTCCGGATACAAAAGCTAAGTTATTCTCGGATTCCAAACCGATAGAGGAATCAAACTACTATGAGAAAAACCTGATGGATCTGGATTCAAAGATTAAAAAGATGTGGGATGAATCGGGTGATTCCAACACTTATTCCATGAAGGCTATGGCAGAGAAAGAATTAAAGGCATGGACCAGAGAGATGGATATTATCTATGGTTCAGTATACGAAAATCTCGAGGAAGAAGATAAAAAGAATCTGGAAGAGTCGCAGCAGGCATGGACGAAAATTAGGGATAAAAAGGCAGAGGAAGCAGCTCAAAGATACAGTGGAGGAACACTGGAGGGGCTTGAGTACACAGCAACACTGTCCGCAGAGACAAGAGCTAGAGCCTATGCACTGATACGTGAATATGGTGAAATTCTCACAAAAAAGGCAAATTAAGAAAAGTGCGGTTTTTATACCGTGCTTTTTTTAGTAAAAAATTCCATCGTTATATCTTGATAAATAAAAAACCTTGTGATAGGATAATAAAATGAGTAATATTATATCAAAAATTAGGGAGGAATAAAAATATGACAGCAATCGTTGCAAGTTTCCTTGGAACAGCAATAAAATTTATATTTTTTGTATTTCTTGCATGGGGCGGAATTATCTGCGGAAAGAAATACAGAGATCACAAAGATGCCATAAGTGCCTCTCATGTGGCAGACGAAACTAAATAACTAACGGAGGACAGGAACGTGAAGAATTACGGTGTGAATGATCTGAGGAGAATGTTCCTTGATTTTTTTGAAAGTAAGGGACATCTGGCTATGAATAGCTTCTCTTTGGTTCCGCATAATGATAACAGCTTGCTGTTGATCAATTCAGGGATGGCGCCTCTGAAGCCATATTTTACAGGACAGGAGATTCCGCCAAAGAAAAGGGTGACTACCTGCCAGAAGTGTATCCGAACAGGAGATATTGAAAATGTAGGGAAAACAGCACGTCATGGCACCTTTTTTGAGATGTTGGGAAACTTCTCATTTGGGGACTATTTTAAGAATGAAGCGATTCAATGGTCTTGGGAATTTTTAACTGAGGTAGTTGGGCTTGACCCAGACAGGCTGTATCCCTCCGTATATCAAGAAGATGATGAGGCATTCGATATCTGGAATCTTAAGATCGGTATTGATAAGGATCGAATTTTTCGCCTTGGAAAAGAGGACAACTACTGGGAGCATGGAGCTGGTCCTTGCGGCCCTTGTTCTGAGATATACTACGACCGCGGAGAAAAATTTGGTTGTGGCAAACCGGACTGTACCGTTGGATGTGAATGCGATCGCTATATGGAAATTTGGAATAACGTATTTACGCAGTTCGAGAATGATGGTCATGGGCATTATGTAGAACTTGATCAGAAAAATATAGATACCGGTATGGGACTAGAGCGTCTTGCTGTGGTTGTTCAGGATGTGGATACCATCTTTGATATAGATACCGTGAAAACCCTTCTAAACCGAGTTGCAGATTTGGCTAGAACAGAATATAAAAAGGATTTGGCTGTAGATGTGTCACTTCGTCTGATTGCAGATCATATTCGTTCTTGTACTTTTATGATCTCCGATGGTATTATGCCTTCGAATGAGGGACGTGGTTATGTCCTGAGACGTTTGTTGCGAAGAGCGGCTAGACATGGGAAATTATTGGGAATAAACGGGGAATTTCTTGCTGAATTATCTTCAACAGTGATTGAATTGTCAAAAGATGGGTATCCGGAGCTGGAAGATAAAAAAGCCATGATACGAAAGGTTTTAATCCAAGAAGAGGATAAGTTTAATAAGACGATTGATCAGGGTCTTGCAATCTTAAACGACATGGAAGAAGAGATGATTCAGAAAAAAGAAACCATATTATCGGGTGAAGCTGCGTTTAAACTATACGATACTTATGGATTTCCTCTTGACCTTACGAAAGAAATATTGGAAGAAAAACAGTTAAACGTGGATGAAGATGGATTTCAGGCTGCGATGCAAAAACAGAGAGAAACAGCAAGAAATGCCAGAAAAACCACCAATTATATGGGAGCCGATGTAACGGTATACCAATCTCTTGACCTAGCTCTTACCACTGAGTTTACAGGATATGACGATTTAAACTGCAGTACAGTAATTTCGGCTCTCACCACAGAAACCGATCTGGTCGAAGCACTCACAGATGGTGAGATTGGTACTATAATTACAGAGAAAACTTCTTTCTATGGAACCATGGGGGGACAGCAGGGAGATACGGGTTACATTGTAAGTGAAAACGGAGAATTTAAAGTAGAGGAAACCATTCATTTACAGGGCGGTAAGATTGGTCATGTAGGCCGGATGACAAAAGGGATGCTAAAGATCCAAGATGTGGTGACCTGCAGCGTCAATGAAGAAAACAGGCTCAATACTGGTAAAAATCACAGTGCCACCCATTTATTACAAAAAGCATTGAGAACCGTATTAGGAAATCACGTGGAACAGGCAGGATCCTATGTAAGCGGAGACAGACTTAGGTTTGACTTTACCCATTTTTCCGCATTGACTCCTCAAGAGATTAAAGACGTAGAAGATCTTGTGAATGAAAAAATAAGAGCTTCCCTTGCCGTAGCCACTCAGGTTATGTCTCTTGATGAAGCAAAAAAATCTGGTGCAATGGCGCTATTTGGCGAAAAGTATGGAAATAAGGTACGTGTTGTAACAATGGGGGATTTTTCTACCGAACTTTGCGGAGGAACCCATATTAAAAATACATCTGCCATAGGATCATTTAAAATTCTGTCTGAAACAGGAATTGCTGCTGGAGTTCGCAGGATAGAGGCATTGACCGGTGATGGCCTGGTGGACTATTACCAGGAGTCAGAAAAAGTGCTTCATGAGGCAGCAAAACTTTTAAAGGTGAATTCGTCTGCATTAGTGGATAAAATTGAATCCCTTTTAGAAGAAATAAAAGCTTTGCATTCAGAAAGTGAAAAATTAAAAAGCAAGCTGGCAAAAGATTCTCTTGGAGATGTAATGAACCAGGTAAATGATGTAAATGGTGTGAAAGTACTGGCAGTAAAGGTATTGGATGTAGATATGAATGGACTTCGTAATCTGGGAGATCAATTAAAAGATCGATTGGGCGAGGGCGTTATTGTAATTGCTTCGATTCAGGAAGAAAAAGTTAATTTAATGGCAACGGTTACACAAGTAGCTCAAGAAAAGGGTGCCCATGCAGGCAACCTGATCAAAGCGATTGCATCACTCATTGGCGGCGGCGGCGGTGGACGCCCAAACATGGCGCAGGCAGGTGGTAAAAATCCGGCTGGCGTTGACGCTTGTCTTCAAAAAGTATCAGAAGTTGTTGCCGAACAGATTAAATTGTCATAAACAGCAATAAAATTGAAATTTTTTTCTTGACGTACGGCAAAATTATGCTATAATCATATCAGTGCTATAAAATACCCAAACAGTTGTATTATGCACAAGTACAC
Organism: Clostridium sp. E02; assembly: GCF_003833015.1. Taxonomy (GTDB): domain Bacteria; phylum Bacillota; class Clostridia; order Lachnospirales; family Lachnospiraceae; genus Lacrimispora. The sequence continues at coordinate 123,298 of NZ_RJLQ01000009.1, read as the reverse complement.
AACTGGAGGGAGGTTAGGTGTGAGCTATGTCAAATGTAATCGTTAAAGACAACGAAACCTTAGATAGCGCTTTACGCAGATTCAAAAGAAACTGTGCGAAAGCAGGTATCCAACAGGAAATTCGTAAAAGAGAGCATTACGAGAAGCCAAGCGTAAGACGTAAGAAAAAGTCTGAAGCTGCAAGAAAACGTAAATATAACTAAATGTTAATCGATAAACCCCTGGTCATGTTCCGATATGATCAGGGGTTTTTTCGACTTTTTATGTGTTTCGAATTTTCCATATCTTATTTGCATATAGTATAAATGAATGAAATATGAAAGGCAGAAAAGGTATGTTGGAGGAGACAAAGGGAAAAGCAGTTTCTGCCCTCAGACTTCCGAAAGATGTGGTTCTTGGAGAAGTTCTTGTATCTTTTCTGGGGCGTCACAGTGTGGTGATAGAAAATTACAGGAGTATTATCCTATACACGGATAGTCTGATTAAGCTTCAGGCAAAAAACTGTCGGGTGATCATAGGAGGGAATCGGTTGATGATTGAGTATTACACCAAAGAAGAAATGAAAATAAACGGTTCTATAAAATCCCTGGAATTTGAATAAAGGAAGTGGAGGTGAAAGAATGCTTGCTTGGATTAGCCGACGGTTTTTGGGATATCTTTTTGTTGAAATAACCGGGTTTTCCCCGGAACGTTTTTTAAATATGTGTAATGTTCATGAAATTGAATTATGGAAAGTAAATAATTCCGGTCAATCCTATCGATTTTTTATGACTGTTCCTGGGTTTCGAAAAATAAAACCACTTGTCCGGAAATCGAAGGTCAGGCTTAGAGTTTTAAAAAAGTTTGGACTTCCTTTTTTTTTACATAGAAATCGAAAACGTAAATTATATGCAGCCGGATGCCTGTTCTTTTTTTTAATTCTTTACTCCCTTTCTCTTTTTCTGTGGGACATTGAATTTGAAGGAAACCAAAGGTATACGTATGATACCCTGTTAAGATTTTGTGAGTCAGTAGAAATACGCTATGGAATGAAAAAGTCAAACATAAACTGCACTGTTCTAGAGGAGTCGCTACGAACCGAATTTCCAGAAATAACATGGGTATCTGCAAGAGTATCAGGAACTAGACTTTTGGTTAAAATAAAAGAAAATGAAGTACTTTCCGCAATTCCCATTAAGGATGATTCGCCCTGTGATCTGATTGCTCAAAAAGATGGAACGATCACCTCCATGATTGTAAGAAGTGGTGTCCCTATGGTGAAAGTAGGAGATCAGGTGGAAAAAGGACAGATTCTCGTCAGTGGAACATTGCCTGTAGTCGATGACAGTGAGACTATTATGAATATCCATTACATTCATTCCGATGCGGATATCCGGGCAAAGACCGAATACCATTATAATCATAAGATTCCGCTGTTTAAACAAGTAGATATGGAAACAGGAAGAATCCGGAAAGGTCATTATATAAGAGTATCACCGTTTTCATTTTTGCTGATCTTACCTCGCCCGGCTGGGACATCATGGAAAAGGACGACTGAAGAAACACAGCTTCATTTATTTCAGAACTTTTATCTGCCCATACATTTGGGTAAAATTACGGCAAAAGAATACGTTTCTTATGAACGTCCTTATACAGAAAAAGAAAAAAAAGAACTGGCGGAACACATGAATGAGGACATTCAAAAAAAATTAATGGAAAAAGGGGTTCAAATTCTGGGAAATCATGTTAAAATACTAGATAATGAATCTTTATGCCAAATCGCTATTGATTTAGCTACAGAGGAACCTTTAGGCCAGTCAGAGGCGGTGGAGATACAAACTACGGATGAACCGGAGGAGACGAATAAAACGAATGAGCGTAATTGAGACAATCATAGATATCCCTGTGGAACATGAAAAAAACGTATGTGGACAATTTGATAGTTACTTAAAAAAGATTGAGCGAACTTTGCATGTAACCATGATTGCAAGAGATGGTGCCCTTAAACTCATTGGTCCAGAACAGATGGTTAAAAAAGGGAAAAGTGTATTTAGTAATTTAATTGAGTTATCAAAGCGTGGTAATATAATAACAGAGCAAAATGTTGATTACGCGTTGTCTCTTTCTTTTACAGAAAGTGATGATCAAATTCTGGAGATTGATAAAGACATTATATGCAGAACCATCAATGGAAAACCAGTAAAGCCCAAAACCATTGGCCAAAAACAGTATGTGGATCAGATTCGAAAAAAGATAATTGTATTTGGAATTGGTCCAGCTGGAACCGGCAAAACTTATCTTGCTATGGCCATGGCAATTCAAGCGTTTAAAAACGGAGAGGTAAACCGAATCATATTAACCAGACCCGCAATTGAGGCTGGTGAAAAGCTAGGATTTCTACCTGGAGATCTACAAAGTAAAATAGATCCCTATTTACGGCCACTCTATGATGCGTTATATCAAATTATGGGAGCGGAAAGCTATCTTCATAATGCAGAAAAGGGACTGATTGAAGTGGCACCTCTTGCTTATATGAGAGGAAGAACTTTAGATAACGCTTATATTATTCTAGATGAGGCTCAGAATACTACGCCTGCCCAGATGAAGATGTTTCTTACCAGAATCGGCTTTGGATCTAAAGTCATCGTTACTGGAGATCAGACGCAGAAGGATCTTCCTGCTAGCGCTGCTTCCGGTCTTGACATGGCAAAGAGAATATTAAATAAAATTGATGACATCGGTTTCTGTCAGCTTACAAGCAGTGATGTTGTTAGACATCCATTGGTTCAAAAAATCGTTCAGGCTTATGAAGAGTATGAGTCAAGGAAAGAACCAGTTGATAAAAAGGGGAAAATATTTACCGAAAGAAAGGCACGAAATGACAATTAATATAGAATATGAGGCAGACAATAAATTGGATATCCCCTACGAAAAGATCATTCATGAAATAATGGAAGAATCTCTGGACTATGAAAACTGTCCGTATGAAGCAGAAGTTAATGTTTTAATTACAGGAAATGAAGAAATTTGCCGTATTAATCAGGAGTTTCGCACGATTGATCGCCCCACAGATGTACTTTCATTTCCGATGGTGGAGTTTGAGGCTCCATCCGATTTTGATTTTTTAGAAGATGCATCTGCATTTGATTGTTTCAATCCGGAATCCGGAGAACTTCTTCTTGGAGACATCGTTATATCTGTGGACAAGGTTATAGAACAGGCAGAGAAATATGGACATTCACAGACACGAGAGTTTGCTTTCCTGGTGGCGCACAGTATGCTCCATTTATGTGGATACGATCATATGGAAGAAGAGGAACGGCTTTTGATGGAAGGAAAGCAGGAGGAAATATTAAACCGGAAGGGGTACGTGAGATGATAAAAAAGGGGTTATTCGGTGTTGCCTGTGTTGCAATGACGGTTATTTGTTTATCCGGGTGTGGGCTAAAAGACAAAGAAACATCAATGACCGGATCCCTTACAGAGTCAGGCGATTTGTCTGAAACAAAAGAAATAACCATAACCAGTGAAACAGAAGAATTGAATACAGACAAAGCTTCTGGTCCGTATACGTTTGAAGAACGTTTGGAAAAAGACGGGAAAATTCGCAGTTACCTTACAGGAGAGATGGTTTCTGTCACGATTGGGAATAGAAGACCAATTGCAGTCATGATGAGCAATGACAAAGCGGCGCTCCCACAATATGGGATCAACCGGGCAGGAGTCGTTTATGAGGCACCCGTGGAGGGCGGTATGAACCGCTTTATGGCAATCATAGAGAATTACGATGACTTAAAGAGAATTGGGTCCGTCAGAAGCTGCAGAACGTACTATACATACTTCGCCAGAGAATTTGATGCAATTTATGCCCATTACGGTCAAAGTACCTTTGCAAAGCCATATTTATCGAATGTTGATCACATCAATGGATTAGAAGCGATTGGGTCAGTGGCATATTTTCGAACCAAAGACAGAAAATCTCCCCACAACGCATATACAAGTGCTGCGAGGTTGAATCAGTCCATTGAAAAACTTGGTTTTACAAAATCTTATGATACCAAATATCGCGGCCATTATCAGTTTGCAAGATCCAATCAAAAGGTTACGTTAAAAAATGCTTCCGATGGGAAAGATGCTTATAAAGTTGACCCAGGTTACGTTTTGAACAAGCCATGGTTTGAATATCATGAAGAGGATGGTCTATATTACCGTTATCAGTATGGCAAGCCCCATATGGGAGAGGAAGGACAGATTAAAGTAAAAAACATCATTTTGCAGTACTGTCCCATGGCGCATTATGCCACTACGGAATATTTAAATTTGAATGTACAGGATGATTCTTACGGCACTTATGTGACGGAAGGAAGAGCGATTCCTGTAAAGTGGTCAAAGGATGGGGAATTTGGTCCCACACATTATTACGACATGGAGAATAAAGAGATCATCCTGAACCAGGGAAAAACCTGGGTATGTGTAATATCCGCACAGGATTCTCCCAATGTAAAATTATATGGAAAACAATAGGAAGAAAAAAAAGACAAATAGCAGAGGTTCCTCTAGTTTTCTGGTTCAGGGGATTATTTTAGCAGCAGCAGGAATTATTGTTCGCGTTATCGGTATGTTTTACCGGATTCCGCTAGCAGATATATTAGGAGATGAAGGGAATGGGTATTACAGTTCCGCTTTTTCTATTTACTCCATTCTTTTGATTGTATCTTCCTACAGCCTGCCTACTGCGGTTTCCAAGATGATTGCAACCAGATTGGCTAGAAGGGAATACATAAATTCTTTAAGGGTACTTAAAGTCTCATTGTTTTATGGAACCGTAGTCGGTGGCATCGGAGCATCGGTTCTTTGGTTTGGGGCTGATTTATTTGCGAATAAGTTTTTGCAGATGCCATTTACCAGTTATGCTTTGAAAACTTTGGCGCCAACCATTTTAATCATTGCATATTTGGGAGTTTTTCGGGGATATTTTCAAGGTCTGGGTACCATGATGCCTACTGCTGTTTCCCAGATCCTAGAGCAGATTATCAATGCTGTAATAAGTATCTATGCCGCATCAAAATTGTTTCAGGTTGGACTTCACTCCAATGCTGTTTTCGGATCAAACCAATATTCGTATGCGTTTGGCGCAGCGGGAGGGACCATCGGAACTGGTGTTGGAGCTTTGGCGGCATTTTTGTTTCTAGGTTTTATTTTATTTAACTACCGGCCAGTCATTAAAAAAAGAGTTCGGAAAGATCGGAGCAGACGCAGAGAAACTTACACAGAAATTTCGGGTTTGCTGATTATGACCGTATTGCCTATTGTATTTAGCAGTGTAGCTTATAACATCAGCATTGTAATTGATAATAGTATCTACGGGAATGGTATGGTTTTTCTTGGGATGAAGACGTCTGAGATTGCAGTAAACTGGGGGATTTATTCAGGAAAATATCGGTTGCTTTTTAATATACCGGTTGCCATCGCCAATTCTCTATCCTCTGCATTGATCCCATCTTTATCACAGGCAGTCGCAGGAAAAGAGAAAAAACTGATAACCAATAAAATCTCTATGGTAATCCGCATGTCAATGATTATAGCCATTCCTGCCACGGTAGGTTTGACCGTACTCGCTGCGCCAATCTGTAATTTGCTGTTTCACAGAAGTGATAATACAGCGCTTATTCGCATGATGATATACGGTTCCATAGCTGTTGTTTTTTTCTCCCTGTCAACGGTTACCAATGCTGTGTTACAAGGAATCAATCATATGCAGGTGCCACTAAAGCATGCGCTGATCTCTTTGGTACTTCATGTAGGAATCCTTTGCATTATGCTGTTTGGATTTCATTTGGGGATTTATGGAGTTTTGTTCTCTAATATCTTATTTGCAGTGATGATGTGTTCATTAAATGGATATGCAATCCGTAGGATCCTGAATTATAGACAGGAGATAAAGAAGACGTTTCTTCTTCCCACACTGTCTGCGAGTATCATGGGGGCTGCAGCCTATGGTGTTCACTTTATCGTATATTTGGTAATAAAAAGCAATTTGCTTGGTGTATTAGCAGCAATTCTGACTGCAGTCATTTTTTATGGAGTTTTACTGCTTAAACTACAATGTGTGTCTGAAAATGAGCTTCTTAGCTTTCCGGGGGGGCGTAAACTGACACGGCTTGCACGAAAATTCCATTTATTGTGATTAAAATGGAAAAAGAAAGCAGATACTATACTTACTTGAAGGAGGTATCATCTCATGAAGAAGTATATGTTCTGCTTTCTTTTGTTCGTTGCGGCATCTGCAATCTGTTTAGGAATTGGGTTTGCCATTACAAAGGACAGCGTCCGGCCGGAAGAGGCCGTGCCTGGGGCGACCATTGAAACAGAAACTGTGACAGAAGCACAGATCGTGATTAATCAGCAAGACGTTAAACCTGCAAATGCGAAGGAGAAAGAAAAATATTATCTTGTCTCAGAGGACGGATATCTACTCGTCCTCTATCAGGATAAAACAACCATATGTCTTTATACCCATATGCCAGTAACCGATTTTCCAGAGGAAGAGCGGGGGAAGTTAATGGATGGGATATGGTTTTCTTCCATGATCGAGGTATTCAATTACCTAGAATCTTATACAAGTTAAAATCAATAAAAAGAGGCAGACCGTGATGAATAGGTCTGAGAATAGACACAGGAGGACAACATGAGATCGCAGGTAATCGTAGTAGGGGCAGGAGCTTCTGGTCTGACTGCAGCTATATTCGCAGCCAGACAGGGGGCTTGTGTGACTCTATTGGAACACAAGCCAAAACCAGGGAAAAAGCTGCTTTCTACCGGAAATGGAAAATGCAACATCACGAATCTGATGACACCAAAAGGCGCCTATCGTGGCGGAAACCCGGATTTCATAAAAACAGTACTGGATCAGTTTTCAACGGAACAAACGCTAGAATTTTTTCGTGAACTTGGAATGGTACTTACCAATCGAAATGGGTATGTCTATCCTTACTCCGGACAAGCAGTTACAGTATTGGAATCCCTGTTATTTGAGCTGGGGCATCTGGGTGTAAAGACAGTAACAGATTGCGAAGTTGAATCCATAAAAAAAGATTTAACCGTTCAGACAACAAAGGGATCGTATCGGGCGGATGGCGTAATTCTGGCGGCTGGTTCTATGGCGGCTCCAAAAACTGGTTCAGATGGAAGCGGGTATCAATTGGCAAAGTCTATGGGGCACCGTATCATTAAACCTCTGCCAGCACTGGTACAGCTTCGGTGCAAGGAACCATGGTATTCCCAGGCTGCCGGAGTTCGGACGGAAGCTTGTGTCAGTCTGTACATAGACGGAAAACAGGTTGCAAAAGACCAGGGAGAACTCCAGTTTACGGATTATGGAATCTCTGGAATTCCGGTTTTTCAGATCAGCCGGTTTGCAGCAAAGGGATTGGACGCAGGGGCAAAAGTTAGAGCAGAGATTGACTTGTTTTCTGCTATGGATCGGGATTGTATGGAACGGTTTTTATTTGACCGGAAACAGCAGTTCTCTTACCGGTCTGCCAAAGAGTTCCTTCATGGGGTGATCCATGAAAAGCTGGGAAATATTTTATTAAAAGAAGCTGGAATTGTTAAAATGAATAAAAGTAAGGAGATTCCAACAGAAAACATAAAAAGGCTGGTGGATGCGATGAAAGGATTGCAAACCGTGGTTACAGAAACCAATTCTTTTTTACAATGTCAAGTATGCAGCGGAGGAATTGATACAAGAGAAGTAGATCCTCACACCATGGAATCAAAGCGGATTCCCGGTCTTTATCTGGCAGGGGAAATTCTTGATGTTGATGGAATTTGTGGAGGTTACAATTTACAGTGGGCATGGGCGAGTGGGAAATCAGCCGGGATTCATGCAGGAAGAAGGAAAATATGATACGAATTAATCAGTTAAAATTACCGGTGGATCACACCGAAGAAGATTTATTAAACCAAGCAGCGAAATTATTAAGAATACCTGTAAAAGAAATACAATCTATTAAAATTATAAAACAATCCGTAGATGCCCGGAAAAAAGATGAGATTCATTTTACTTACAGCATCGATGCAAAAACACAAAAAGAAGAAACCGTGATACATAGGGCAAAGAATGCAAATGTATTAAAGACAGTAAAAAAAGGATACCACTTTCCTAAAATTGGATACGAGTCGATGAAAAACCGGCCGGTTATCATAGGTTCTGGTCCCGCAGGCCTTTTTTGCGGTGTGATGTTAGCGCGCAATGGATATCGTCCCCTTATATTAGAACGCGGGGAATCGGTAGACAAACGACAAAAATCGGTTGAATCTTTTTGGAATGGAGGGGAAGTAAACCCTCAGAGCAATGTTCAGTTTGGAGAAGGCGGAGCCGGGACTTTTTCAGATGGGAAATTAAATACGCTGGTTAAGGATCCATTTTTGAGAAGCAGAAAAGTTTTGGAATTATTTATTGAATTTGGGGCGGATCCTTCGATTCTTTATAAGAATAAGCCTCACATCGGGACTGACGTTTTAAGTGACATTGTGAAAAATATGAGGTTAGAGATCAACCGTCTTGGGGGTGAAGTTCGTTTTAACGCTCAGGTTACAGATTTTGTCATCAAAGACGGTTCCTTAAGTGCCGTCAAGGTTAATGATGCAGAAGAAATCCCAGCGGATGTATTGGTCTTGGCTGTCGGACACAGTGCGCGGGATACCTTTGAAGTTTTAGAACAGAGAGGATTTCCGATGGAAGCCAAGCCATTCGCCGTAGGGCTTAGGATACAGCATCCACAAGAAGCGATCAATCTATCTCAATACGGGTGTAAGAAATCAAAGATTTTAGGGGCGGCAGATTATAAATTGACGCATAAAAGCAGCAACGGAAGAGGGATCTATACTTTTTGTATGTGTCCTGGCGGCTATGTAGTGAATGCTTCTTCTGAGAAAGGACGTCTGGCGATCAATGGAATGAGCTATCATGACCGAGCTGGAGTGAATGCAAACAGTGCCTTAATCGTTACAGTGACTCCTGAAGATTTTGGAGACAGTTCTCCCTTATCGGGAATTGCGTATCAAAGAAAGCTGGAAGAAGCTGCTTATCAATGTGGAAATGGAAAAATACCAGTACAGCTTTATGGTGATTTCAAGAAAAACCAACAATCCAAAAGCTTTGGCAGCATACAGCCACAGATAAAAGGCCTTTATGAATTCTCGGATTTAAGAAGTATTCTTCCTAGCTGCTTATCGGATTCCATCCTAGAAGGGGTAGAGACGTTTGCACGAAAAATTAATGGGTTCAACGCACCGGACGCAATTTTGGCTGGTGTGGAAAGCAGAACTTCTTCCCCGGTGCGCATTCTAAGAGACGATAATTTTGAAAGCCATATGAAAGGGGTGTATCCCTGTGGAGAAGGCGCTGGTTACGCTGGAGGGATCACTTCCGCTGCAATGGATGGACTGAAAGTTGCGGAGGCCATTGCTTCCCGTTATCATAAGTTTTAATCTAAATTGACGAATTGCATAAAATGATGTAAGATATGAAACAAAAGAAATCAGAAAGCGAATGAAGAATATGTACGTTGAGGAACGAGCAAAATTAAAAAACAAAAAAAGAATTGTAATAAAAATTGGTTCTTCATCCTTAACCCATACTCATACCGGTGATTTAAATCTAATCAAGATGGAACGCCTGGTTCGTGTGATCTGTGATTTAAAGGCACAGGGTAAGGATGTAGTACTCGTATCTTCTGGTGCGATTGCAGCTGGGAGACAGGCTCTTGGACGGCACAAAAGACCAGATACTCTCTCTGAAAAACAAGCATTTGCTGCCGTAGGGCAGGCTAGATTGATGATGGTATATCAGAAACTTTTTGCAGAATACAATCAAATCGCTGCCCAGGTCCTTTTGACGAAAAACACCATGGTGAAAGAGATCAGCCGTTTCAATGCCCAGAACACATTTGATGAGCTTTTAAAACTAGGGACCATACCCATTGTCAATGAAAACGATACCGTTTCCACGTTTGAGATTCCTTTGGTGGATTATTTTGGCGACAACGACCGCCTTTCTGCCATTGTTGCTGCATTAATCGGTGCAGACCTATTGATTCTGTTATCAGATATTGATGGCCTTTATTCCGATGATCCTAGATGTAATCCAGATGCCCAATTCATTAATTTAGTCAGACAGATTACACCAGCACTTATGGAGATGGGAAAATCCACGTCAGGAAGCGATGTGGGAACTGGTGGGATGGCTGCGAAACTGGCCGCAGCCCGGATTGCGACAGACAGTGGCTCTGATATGATTGTAGCAAATGGGAAACAAGTAGAAGTCATTGATCAGATTTTAAAAGGAGTTGAAATAGGTACTTTATTTTTGGCTCATCCAAATCAGGATTTTGATCTGATGGACTATATTAATCACGAGTATTAAGGAGAATTTCATGAATCAGGATAAAATAGACAGAATCAATACACTTTATCACAAAGCGAAAGCAACCGGACTCACAGAAGAAGAGAAAGAAGAACAGAAATTATTGAGAAATGAATACATCATGTCCATACGAAGCAGCTTAAGAGGAAATTTAGACAACATTTCCATAAAGGAAGAAGATGGCTCAATAACAGACCTTGGAAAAAAACATGGAAATGTCGGAGAAGAATAAGATCCGGGCAGGGATCAAAAAAGAGCGTAAAGCCGTGGATTCTACTACGGAGTTATTGTGGAATGTATCTATATGCAGCAAACTGTTAGAACTATCGGAGATCCGTAAGGCATTTTGTATCTATTGTTATGCATCTTTCCATAAGGAAGCAGGTACCTGGAAATTCATGGAGGAACTGATCCGGCAAGAGAAATTCGTGGCAATACCCAAAGTGACAGGGAAAGAATTAGAATTTTATATCATATCTGGGAAGATGGATCTGGAAGAAGGCGTTATGGGTATCATGGAACCGAAGGCATCTTGTTTAAAAGTTCATGATCCCAATGCTCCAGTGATTGTTCCGGGTCTGGCTTTTGATCATGAGGGAAACCGGATTGGGTATGGAGGTGGATATTATGATCGTTTCTTTCAGCGGGAACCGGATCATTACCGGATTGCTATTGCCTATGAATTTCAAATAATGGAACAAATTAAAGCCAATTCTCATGATGTACCAGTGGATCGGGTTATTATTCCATAGACAGGACGGAGGAATCTTTTATGACTATATTGGAAATGGGGAAACATGCAAAAGAAATGACCGGAATTATGGGAACCCTAAGCTCAGATAAAAAAAATCTGGGATTGAAAGCCGCCGCAGCCTCTCTGCTAGAAGGTGTTGGTGAAATCCTTTCTGCCAATGAAGTGGATGTACGAGGTGCAATGAATAACGGAATGAGTCCTTCCCTTGTGGATCGATTGAAACTGACCAAGGAACGGATCAAAGCGATGGCGGAAGGACTATTATCCGTGGCTGCACTGGAAGACCCGGTTGGAGAGGTCGTATCGATGAAAGTCCGCCCCAACGGACTTACCATCGGCCAAAAGCGGGTTCCCATGGGAGTGGTGGGTATTATTTATGAAGCCAGACCCAATGTAACCGCAGATGCTTTCGGTCTGTGTTTTAAGTCAGGCAATGCAGTTATATTAAAAGGGGGAAGCGATGCACTGGAATCCAATAAGGCTATCGTAAAGTGGATCCAGATGGGACTAAAGGATGCCGGCTTACCAGAATATGCCATTCAGCTGATTACGGATACAAGCAGGAAAGTGACAAGAGAGTTTATGCGTTTTCGGGATTATGTGGATGTTTTAATTCCTCGCGGAGGTGCTGGATTAATTAAAACGGTAGTAGAAAATAGTACCATTCCGGTGATTGAGACAGGAACTGGGAATTGTCACATTTTTGTAGACGAATCAGCAGATTTTGAGATGGCACTGGATATAATACTGAATGCAAAAACACAAAGAACTGGAGTGTGTAATGCTTGTGAGTCATTGGTGATTCACCGGAATATCGCATCTAAGTTCCTTCCTCTATTAAAAGAAAAGCTTTCCCCTAAATCTGTAGAAATACGGGCAGATGAAGAATCCTGTGCTATGGTTGATGGTTTTATTCCAGCAACGGAAGAGGACTGGGGAAAAGAATATCTGGACTTGATACTCTCCCTAAAATTAGTTACTTCCATCGAAGAAGCCATTACCCACATCAATCGTTACAACACGAAACATTCAGAAGCCATTATAACTTCGGATTATGCCAATGCACAAAAGTTCTTAAACGAGATAGAGGCAGCAGCAGTTTACGTGAACGCATCCACCCGGTTTACCGATGGATATGAATTTGGATTTGGAGCAGAGATTGGCATCAGCACACAAAAGCTTCATGCCAGAGGGCCGATGGGTTTAAAAGAATTAACAACCACCAAGTATATTATTTATGGATCTGGCCAGATCCGTCCATAGCTTGACTTTCAATTATGGGTATGTTAAAATTTAACTAGATTAATTTTGAGAGGGGTGAAAGAATGAATTGATGATTTCTTGCTAAAGTAACTGCATGATAGAACTGGGATACATGGTATCCTTTCTTGTGCATGTTTTGCAAGGATCTTAATTCATTCTCGTACCCCTCTTTTGTTTTTGAATAAAAGAAGCAGCAAACAGCCCCAAGGCTGTTTTTGTTGCATGCGGCTGTGAGAATAAGATTCTTGCAGCTGTTTTTTGTCTGCAAGATCAGATGAAAAACTTCTGATTCAGAATGTGGTATTTCTGAAGAAATGGAGGTTATTTATGTCGATGATACAAGTAAAAGATTTGTCATTTACCTATGAGGGAAGCAGTGAACCGGTATTTGAACGTGTGACGTTTCAGATTGATACAGACTGGAAGCTTGGCTTTATTGGTAGAAATGGAAGAGGGAAAACAACCTTCTTAAACCTTCTTCAAAAGAAATTAGAGTACACAGGGAAAATCATCTGCGATGTGGAATTTGAATATTTTCCATTTCCAGTGATCCATGAGGAAGAGATAACATATGAGGTCGTTAACTCCTTGCTCCCTTCCTATGAACAATGGGAATTAAAGCGAGAATTATCGAAATTACAGGTGGAAGAAGAGGTACTTAACCGCCCATTTGATACATTATCCAATGGGGAAAGGACTAAAGTTCTACTGGCGGCTCTGTTTTTAAAGGAAAATTGCTTTCTTTTGATTGATGAACCAACCAATCATCTCGATCAGGAAGGCAGAGAATTGGTAAGCAAGTATCTAAACGGCAAAAAGGGATTTATCCTGGTTTCCCACGACCGAACGTTTTTAGATGGTGCGGTCGATCATATATTATCCATAAATAAGACGGATCTAGAAGTCCAAAAGGGGAATTTTTCTTCTTGGCATGAAAACCGTCAGAAACAAGAGCATTTTGAACGAACCGAACAAGAACGGCTGAAAAAAAGCATTCATCGCTTGGAGTCGGCAGCCAGACAGTCAGGGGAATGGGCCGATCAGGTGGAGTCTACAAAAATTGGTAAAAAATCAATGATTTACGAAAAATCCATTGATACCCGTGCGTTTGTGGGGGAGAAATCAAGACGGATGCAAAAGAGACGAAAAAATTTAGAAAAGCGACAGAACCAGGCGATTGAAGAGAAAAAAACACTGTTAAAGAATGTTGAATCCGCCGATTCTTTAAAGTTGTTCCCTCTAAAACATCATTCCCAAAGGTACTTGACTTTAAAAGATCTGGTTCCTATTTACGATCATCCTGTTTGCAAGCCGGTTAATTTGATATTAAAAGAGGGAGACCGCATATTTTTGCAAGGAAAAAATGGCTGCGGAAAGTCTAGTATCATTAAGCTGATCTTAAATGAGCGATATAATACCCCTTCCATTTCTTATGAAGGAATGATAGAAGTGGCAAAAGGGCTCACCGTATCTTACGTTTCTCAGGATACCTCGTTTTTAAAGGGAGACTTAACAGAATATGGTGCGACAGCCGGAGTGGATGATACTTTATTTAAAACACTGCTTCGTAAACTAGATTTTTCCAGGGAACAATTTGCAAAGCCCTTAGAAACTTACAGCGAAGGACAGAAAAAGAAAGTTTTGATTGCCAGAAGTCTTTGCGAGCAGGCACACTTATATATTTGGGATGAACCTCTTAACTTTATCGATGTTTATTCGAGAATTCAGATTGAAAAATTAATCTTGGAATTTAAGCCAACCCTGCTACTGGTGGAACATGATGAGACTTTTAAAGCGCATACAAATACGTCTGTTTTTCAGGTTGAATCGTCCTATTTAGGTGTTTGCAATAAAAACGATTTATGATATAATGGGGAAATCGAAGAGAAACAAGAGGTTAAACAAATGAATAACATCAATATGACTTACAAGGAAGCTTTACAATATGCCCCTTTGGATGAACCTGCCAGACAGTATTTTTTTATGGACCGCTGTCGTGAAATTTTAAACAAAAGAAAAGAAATTGCTGGTAAGGAGTCCTTTACCTTTCACATCGCTACGTTTGGCTGTCAGATGAATACCAGGGATTCGGAAAAACTACAGGGAATCTTAGAAACGGTAGGGTTTGTGGAAACCGATACGGAAGAGGCCGATTTCGTTCTTTATAATACCTGCACGGTAAGAGAAAATGCCAATCAAAGAGTCTATGGACGTCTTGGTCATTTAAATAGTTTGAAAAAGAAAAACCCACACATGATGATCGCTCTTTGCGGATGTATGATGCAGGAAGAGGAAGTGGTTGCAAAGATAAAAAAAAGTTACCGTTTTGTAGATATTATATTTGGAACTCATAACATTTTTAAACTTGCAGAATTGTTGGCAGAACGTCTGGATGAAAAGAATATGGTTGTCGATATCTGGAACGGTACCGACCGTGTGGTTGAAGATCTTCCCGCCGAGCGGAAATATTCTTTTAAATCAGGGGTTAATATTATGTATGGGTGCAATAATTTTTGTAGTTATTGTATTGTTCCTTATGTAAGAGGCAGGGAACGAAGCCGAAGCGCGAAGGATATTATTAATGAAATCGAAGGTCTGGTTAAGGACGGTGTCCGGGAGATCATGCTGTTAGGACAAAATGTCAATTCGTATGGAAAGACACTGGAGGAACCAGTTAGTTTTGCTAAACTGCTTACCATGGTGAATGAGATAAAAGGGCTGGAACGAATTCGTTTCATGACGTCTCATCCAAAGGATTTGTCGGATGAATTGATTGAGGCAATGAAAAATTCAGATAAAGTATGTCGTCACCTTCATTTGCCCTTGCAGTCAGGAAGCAGTCGGATCTTAAAGATCATGAATCGGAATTATACAAAAGAAAAGTATTTAGAATTAGTGGATAAGATTCGTACTGCTATGCCAGATATCTCCCTGACTACCGATATTATCGTTGGTTTTCCAGGGGAAACAGAAGAGGACTTTAAAGAGACACTAGATGTGGTACAAAGCGTACGATTTGACAGTGCTTTCACTTTCATTTATTCCAAACGAACAGGGACACCGGCTGCAAAGATGGAAGACCAGATATCAAAAGAAGAAATAACGGATCGTTTCGACCGTCTTCTTACTCTGGTACAGACGATATCTTCTGAAGTTTGCGGACGAGAAGAACATACAGTTCAACGAGTTCTGGTAGAAGAAATAAATGAACATACAGAAGGTTTTCTGACCGGACGAATGAGCAATAACACGACGGTGCATTTTAAGGGAGACCCCTCTCTGATCGGAACGATTGTAGATGTGTATTTGGATGAGTCAAAAGGCTTCTATTACATGGGAACATTAAGATAACAAACGAAAGAAAAGGGGAAGAAATAAACATGGCTGGATTATCTCCAATGATGGCCCATTACTTAGAAACGAAAAAAGAATATCCAGATTGTATCTTATTATACAGACTGGGAGACTTTTATGAGATGTTCTTTGAAGATGCAGTCACCGTATCAAGGGAACTAGAAATTACATTAACTGGAAAAGAATGTGGATTAGAGGAACGGGCACCTATGTGCGGCGTTCCTCATCATGCCATTGAAACTTATTTAAACCGGCTGGTTCAAAAAGGGTTCAAAGTGGCTATTGCTGAACAGATGGAAGATCCAAAGCAAGCAAAAGGTCTGGTGAAAAGAGAAGTGATTCGGGTCGTAACTCCAGGAACCATAACCAGTGCCCAGGCTCTAGATGAGACGAGAAACAATTACTTGATGGGGATTGTTTATCTGGGTGAAACTTATGGAGTTGCGGTTACCGATATTAGTACGGGGGATTTTTTAGTAACTCAGGTAGAATCGGAACGGGAATTAACCGATGAGATCAACAAATTTGCCCCATCAGAGATTATCTGTAACGAAGCATTTTATGTTTCAGGAGTAGATGTTGAAGAAATAAAGCACCGTTATCATACCGTTGTTTCATCTCTGGATCATCATTTCTTTTCCGACGAAGCCTGCCGGAAAGTTCTAAAAGAACACTATAAGGTGGGAACGCTGACTGGTCTTGGTCTTGAGGATTATGACACCGGGGTCATTGCTGCCGGAGCTGTCATGGAGTATATGTATGAGACTCAGAAAAACAGCCTGTCCCATATCACGACCATCACCCCTTATTCCACCGGGCAGTATATGATCATTGATACCTCCACCAGAAGGAACTTGGAACTTTTGGAAACACTGAGGGAGAAGCAGAAAAGAGGCAGCCTTTTATGGGTTCTGGATAAAACCAAAACTGCCATGGGAGCCAGAATGCTCCGAACCTATATAGAACAGCCGTTGATTCAAAAGAATGAGATCATAAAACGTCAAGATGCCATTGAAGAATTAAATATGAATTACATATCCAGAGAAGAGATTTGTGAATATCTAAATCCAATCTACGACCTGGAGCGGATCATTGGAAGAATCAGTTACAAAACAGCAAATCCAAGAGATTTGATTTCATTTAAAAACTCTTTGGAAATGCTTCCATACATAAAAAACATTTTAAAAGAATTTAATTCTGATTTATTAAAGGAACTTGAAGGTAAATTAGATTCACTGGAAGATCTTAAAGATTACATTGATCGGGCCATCCTTGAGGATCCACCTATTACCATACGAGAAGGCGGAATCATCAAAGAAGGATTTCATGAAGAGGCTGACAAACTCCGCAGTGCCAAAACAGAAGGAAAGAGCTGGCTGGCACAACTGGAATCTAGAGAGAAAGAAAAGACCGGAATTAAGAATCTGAAAGTAAAATTCAATAAAGTATTTGGATACTATTTTGAAGTTACCAACTCCTTTAAAGAGCTGGTACCAGAGTATTTTGTGAGAAAACAGACTCTTGCCAATGCAGAACGTTATACAACGGATGAACTAAAAGAATTGGAAGATATTATTATGGGGGCAGAGGACAAGCTGTTTTCCCTGGAATATCAGTTATTTAATGAAGTCCGAGATGGGGTTGCAGGAGAAGTACTTCGGATCCAGCAGACAGCCCGAGCCATAGCAGGGATCGATGTTTTGACTTCCCTTTCTTCGGTTGCCACTAAAAACAACTATGTGAAACCAGAGATCAATGAAAAGGGAATGATTGATATTAAAAATGGGCGGCACCCAGTGGTAGAGAAAATGCTGCGAGACGATTTGTTCGTTTCCAATGATACCTATCTTGATAATACGAAAAATCGTCTTTCTATCATAACTGGCCCCAACATGGCAGGTAAATCTACCTATATGAGGCAGACGGCTCTTATCGTTTTGATGGCACAGATCGGTTGCTTTGTCCCGGCAGATAATGCCAATATCGGGATTTGTGATCGAATCTTTACTCGCGTTGGTGCATCCGATGATCTGGCATCTGGACAAAGTACATTCATGGTTGAGATGACAGAAGTTGCTAATATATTAAGAAATGCCACCAAGAACAGTCTCATTGTTTTAGATGAGATTGGACGAGGTACAAGTACCTTTGACGGATTAAGCATTGCTTGGGCGGTTGTAGAGCACATCAGCAGTCTAAAGCTTCTGGGAGCAAAGACTCTTTTTGCAACTCATTACCATGAATTGACGGAACTGGAAGGAACGATTAGTGGGGTATATAATTATTGTATCGCAGTAAAAGAACAAGGCGATGATATTGTATTCCTAAGGAAAATTGTAAGAGGCGGGGCGGATAAAAGCTATGGGATACAAGTAGCAAAACTTGCAGGTGTTCCCGATTCAGTTATTATTAGAGCCAAGCAGTTATTATTAGAATTGAGTGATGCAGATATTACAGCTAAAGCCAAAGAAATTGCAGAAGGAAATGCAAGTAAAGGACAGCATAAGTCTGTTCCTAGACCGGATGAGGTTGATTTGCTGCAAATGTCACTTTTTGATACCGTTAAGGATGATGATATCATTAAGGAACTGGGGGATTTGGAACTTGGAAATATGACTCCAATAGATGCCTTAAATACATTATACCGATTGCAGACGAAACTGAAAAACCGCTGGCAATAGGAAAAAGGAGCTTGTGCCATGGCGAATATAACCGTACTAGATCAAAATACCATCAACAAAATAGCGGCAGGGGAAGTGATTGAACGTCCTGCCTCTGTTGTAAAAGAGTTGTTAGAGAATGCGATTGATGCAAAGGCAACTGCCATTACCGTAGAGATCAAAGAAGGGGGAACCACCTTTATACGAGTGACAGACAATGGCTGTGGAATCACAAAGGAAGAGGTTCCTCTGGCTTTTCTGCGTCATGCAACAAGTAAGATTAAATCCGTGGAAGATTTGTTTACGGTATCTTCTCTTGGATTTCGAGGAGAGGCACTGGCAAGCATCGCTGCGGTTTCCCAAGTGGAACTTATTACAAAAACAAGCATAGGTCTTACCGGTATTCGATACCAAATGGAAGGTGGAGAGGAACGTTCCCTGGAAGAGATTGGAGCTCCGGAAGGAACCACTTTTATTGCCAGAAATTTATTTTTTAATACACCGGCCCGAAAAAACTTCTTAAAAACCCCTTCCACAGAAGGCGCTCATGTAGCAGACCTTGTAGAAAGACTGGCTTTGTCCCATCCAGAAGTGTCCATACGTTTTATTCAGAATAATCAGAATAAACTCCATACTTCCGGCAATCACAACTTAAAAGATATGATTTATACCGTTTTTGGACGGGAGATTTCTTCCAATCTGTTAAAGGTGGAGGAGCAGAAAACTGAAATCTCCATTTTAGGTTTTATCGGGAAACCAGTGATTGCCAGAGGAAACCGGAATTATGAAAATTATTTTATCAACGGACGTTTTATCAAAAGCAGTATAATATCCAGGGCAATTGAAGAAGCCTATAAGCCGTTTATGATGCAACATAAGTACCCATTTACGATGCTGCATTTTACAATTGAACCGGAACTGCTAGATGTGAATGTCCATCCCACGAAGATGGAACTGCGTTTCCGAGATGGGGAAAAAGTTTATCATATGGTTTACCATGCAATCTCTGGTGCACTTGCTCATAAAGAACTAATTCCAGAAGTGGAACTGGAAAAGAGAAAGGACGATAAAAGACAAAAGGAGTCAAACTCTTTACCAGAACCATTTGAAAAACAACGGCTCATGGCAATGAAACAGCAAGCGGCAGCAAAGGATCGGGATTCAATGCCTGTCCTGTCTGTACCCAAACGGCTGATAGTTCCAAATAAAGCCACGGCTGACCGGGTAAAAGAAGAGGACACATTATCTGAGAACTGGTTAAACCATAAGCAAGAGGAGAGCGTGAAACCGGAAATAAATATGGAATTGCCACCGCTGGCAGAAGTGAAACCAGAACAGAAACCAGAACAGCTGGATTTGTTTGTTGAGAAATTACTAAAACCAGAATCTCGTTTAAAACATAAGCTGATTGGTCAAATTTTCGATACCTATTGGTTGGTGGAATTTAACGAGCATCTTTATATCATTGATCAACATGCGGCGCATGAAAAAGTTTTATATGAGAAAACAATGGCAACACTTAAAAGCAGAGAGTACACATCCCAGCTTGTTAATCCACCAATTATACTCACTTTAAACCGCAATGAAGAGATTTTATTAGAACGTCATCTGGTATATTTCCATGATATGGGATTTGAGATCGAGCCGTTTGGAGGACGAGAATATGCAGTACGTGGGGTTCCTGCTAATCTATTCTCCATTGCAAAAAAGGATTTATTGATTGAGATGATCGATGGCTTATCCGATGAAACGTCTGTTCATAACCCAGATATTATTTACGAAAAAGTCGCATCCATGTCATGCAAAGCTGCCGTTAAGGGCGGTCATGCACTTTCCTTTGCAGAAGCCAATGAACTAATAGATCAACTCTTGAAACTTGAAAACCCTTATGCCTGTCCCCATGGCAGACCCACAATAATATCCATGAGTAAATACGAATTGGAAAAGAAATTTAAGAGGATTGTTTGATGAAACCACTGATTATTTTAACAGGACCAACCGCTGTGGGTAAGACGGACCTTTCCATCCGACTGGCCAAAGCCATTGGGGGAGAGATTATAAGTGCAGACTCCATGCAGGTGTATCGGCACATGGATATTGGCTCTGCTAAAATCACAAAAGAAGAGATGGATGGAATTCCCCACCATCTGATTGATGTTCTGAACCCTGGCGAGGAATTTAATGTAACTGTGTTTCAAAAGATGGCAAGGGAAGCGGTAGAGACGATCTATTCCAATGGAAATATTCCCATTGTTACTGGAGGCACCGGATTCTATATTCAGGCACTTATTTTCGACATTGATTTTACCGATCAGGGAGAAGATACATCCATTCGAAAGGAATTAGAATGCCTTTTTGATGAAAAAGGTTCCCAATATCTCCATGATATTCTTGAGAAAATTGATCCTGTCTCTGCAAAAGAGATTCATCAAAATAACCGGAAACGAGTGATTCGGGCGATTGAATATTTTCGTCAGACGGGAGAAAAGATCTCCGAACATAACAAACGGGAAAGGCAAAAGGAATCTCCTTATGACTTTCTCTATTATGTAATTCAGACAGACCGTGATTTTTTATATCAGCGAATAAATAAGCGGGTAGATCAAATGCTTTTACAGGGACTTGTTTCAGAGGTGGAAGAATTAAAAGCAATGGGGTGTACGAAAGATATGGTTTCCATGCAGGGAATTGGCTACAAAGAGATTCTTTCTTACCTAAATGGAACGTGTTCTCTTGAAGAAGCGGTAGAACAACTGAAACAGAATACCAGACATTTTGCAAAGCGGCAGATTACCTGGTTTAAACGAGAGAGAGAAGTTCGAAATCTTTATTTACCAGATTATGATAATAGTCAAGATAAGGTATTGCAACGGATCTTATTGGATATCAATGATTTATACGGAATGGAGAAAAAGAAATGGAAATAAATGCAATGTATGAAAGTCTGGGAATCAGCCCCATTGTGATTGAATATGGAAAGAATGTGGAAGAATCTCTAAAGGAACGGTTTGAAGAAATTGATGCAAATGCTGAATTCAATCAAATGAAAGTTATAAAAGCCATGCAAGATAACCGGGTCAGTGACATACACTTTGCAGCCACCACAGGATATGGCTACAACGATTTGGGCCGTGATACATTAGAAGATGTCTATGCAAGTGTATTTCATACAGAAAGCGCCCTTGTAAGACCCAATCTTATCAGCGGAACCCATGCACTTGCCATTGCACTATCTGGAAATCTACGCCCAGGAGATGAATTGCTATCCCCTGCCGGAAAACCTTATGACACGTTAGAAGAAGTCATTGGAATCCGTGACAGTGTGGGATCCCTGAAAGAATATGGGGTTGTTTATCGGCAGGTGGATCTGCTTTCGAATGGCACGTTTGATTATGAATCCATTGGTAAAGCAATCAATGAAAAAACAAAGCTGATTACCATACAACGTTCCAAAGGATATGACACCAGACCCACTTTTTCTGTTTCCCAGATTGGTGAATTAATCGCTTTTGCTAAAAAAATAAAGCCGGACGTAATCTGTATGGTAGACAACTGCTATGGGGAGTTTGTTGAACGGAACGAACCTTCCGATGTAGGTGCTGATATGATTGTAGGTTCCCTGATTAAAAATCCAGGAGGTGGACTTGCTCCAATCGGCGGATACATTGCAGGTACAACAGAATGCATTGACCGGGCTTCTTATCGGCTGACTGCGCCTGGCCTTGGAAAGGAAGTTGGGGCTAGTCTGGGACTAAATCAAGCTTTCTTTCAGGGATTGTTTTTATCTCCAACGGTAGTCGCTGGTGCTTTAAAAGGAGCGGTATATGCGGCTAATTTGTATGAAAAACTTGGTTTTGCAGTGGTGCCAAACGCAACGGAGTCCCGCCATGATATCATACAGGCAATTACCTTCGGAAAACCAGAAGGTGTCATTGCTTTTTGTAAAGGAATACAGGCAGCCGCGCCTGTGGATAGCTTTGTTACACCAGAGCCTTGGGATATGCCTGGTTATGATGCTCCAGTTATTATGGCGGCAGGTGCTTTTGTGCAGGGAGCGTCCATAGAATTAAGTGCGGATGGACCCATTAAACCTCCTTATGCCGTTTATTTTCAGGGAGGACTTACCTGGTATCATGCAAAGCTTGGAATTTTAAAGTCAGTCCAAAAACTTTTAGAAGCGGATTTCATCCAATTGTAAAAAATGGTGTACACAATTGGAAAACTATGCTAAAATATTTTGATAGGTATGGACAATCTTACCAGGAATCAAAAAGGAGTAGCTGACAGATGAGAAACAAAAATGGCTGGGTACTGCTTCTTCTTATGCTTGCTGGCGTAGTGATTGGAGGTTTTGTCGGAGATTTGACCAGTGGAATTGCCTGGTTGTCCTGGTTAAATAAGGGACAGTCATTTGGCTTTGATACCCCGTTGGTCGTCAACCTGGGGATTTTGGTTCTAACATTCGGCATTCATATTAAAATCACGATGGCCGGTATCATAGGGGTTGCTGCAGCTCTCATAACGTATCGATTTATTTGATCCATACATATGCCTTTATTCGTATCTGGAGAGTAACGGTAGGAGGCATATGGAACGTATAACAATGAAAGATATTCCATTAGAGGAACGCCCATGTGAAAAATGTTTAAAGGATGGACCGGGTGGTCTCAGTGATGCGGAACTTTTGTCTGTTGTGATCCGCACGGGTTCCAGAGAGGACAATTCTTTGGCATTGGCACATAAGATACTGGCCTTAAACTATCCCCAGGAGGGTATTTTAGGGCTTTTGCATCTTTCCATGCAGGAACTTATGGAGGTGAAAGGCATAGGAAGGGTGAAAGGGGCGCAGCTTTTATGCGTTGGAGAACTTTCCAGACGAATCTGGAGACGAATGGCACGTGTGGATTTTGCAACCTTTACCTGCCCGCTCGATATTGCTAATTATTACATTGAAGAGATCCGCCATAAGGAACAGGAGCTTGTCTATATTATGCTTTTGAATACGAAAGGGGCGATGATCCGAGATGTGTTAATCTCTCAGGGAACGGTGAATACTTCTGTAGTTTCGCCCAGAGAGATTTTTATTGAGGCTGTAAAATATCATGCGGTAAGCCTGGTACTTGTTCATAATCATCCCAGCGGAGATCCTTCGCCGAGCAGGGCAGATCTGTGCCTTACTCAAAGGGTCAAAGAAGCCGGAGACTTAATTGGAATCCAGTTACTGGATCATATAATTATAGGAGATAATACCTATATTAGTTTAAAAGAACGGGGAATCTTATAGATGGAATCAAAGCGCAGTAAATATGTTCTTATTGCTTTAACCGTATTTTGTGTCCTGTTAATCGGACTAACTTCGATTCATGATGAATGGCTGGCACCCTTGCGGACTGGAGTTGGATATTTTTTAATCCCAGTACAATCAGGGGTTAATTCAGTCGGATCGGCCATTTATGATGAAATCATTGATTATTCAAAACTGAAAAATGCATTGGATGAAAACAAAGAGATGAAGGATATCATCACACA
Source organism: Clostridium sp. E02 (assembly GCF_003833015.1). GTDB lineage: Bacteria > Bacillota > Clostridia > Lachnospirales > Lachnospiraceae > Lacrimispora. The sequence goes on along the minus strand of NZ_RJLQ01000009.1, from coordinate 99,330 downwards.
GTTGACAGAAGAAAACACAAGACTTCAGTCAGAAGAATTTGAATTAAAGCGACTACGGGAACTTTATAATTTGGATCAGGATTATAGTCATTATCAAAAAGTGGGTGCCCGCGTAATTGCCAATGATTCCAGTAACTGGTTCCAAATATTTCGAATTGACAAAGGTTCCAAAGATGGAATTGCGGTTGATATGAATGTAGTGGCAGGTGGAGGCTTGGTTGGTATTGTTACCGATGTAGGTGCAAATTATGCTACGGTTCGTTCCATTATTGACGATTCTAGTCGTGTCAGTGGGATGGCTATGCAATCTGGTGATAGTTGTATTATAGCCGGAGATTTGACTCTTTTTAAAGAAGGAAGACTGCGTATTACCAATGTATTAAAAGAGAGTGATCTAAAAGATGGAGATAAAATCGTAACCTCCAATATCAGTTCCGTATTTCTTCCTGGAATTTTGGTTGGCTATGCGGCCGATATTACCAATGATTCAAATAATGTAACGAAATCTGGATATTTGATTCCAGCTGCTCAATTTGACAGTCTTCAGGAAGTGCTTGTGATTACTCAGTTAAAAGCAGACACGATGACAGAAGAGGATTCTTCGGATAAAGCACAAGGGGAACAGACGAAAACCTCTGAGAATGAAAGCGTTACTCAATAACGAAAAGGAGTCATATGAAACGGATTGTATTCAATGTATTGCTGATTGTTCTGGCATTTACCATACAAAACTGTATATTTCCGCTGCTACCATTTCTTTCGGCGGCTCCGAATCTGCTTTTGATCCTTACCTTTTCTTTTGGATTTATTTATGGAAAAGAATCTGGAATGTACTATGGACTGTTATCCGGATTGTTAATGGATCTTTTTTACAGCGGACCTTTTGGGTTTTACACTTTAATTTTTGTTTATGTTGGTTATGTCAATGGAATCTGTTCTAAATATTATTATGAAGACTATATTACTCTGCCTCTTATATTAAGTGTAGTGAATGAACTGGCCTACAATCTGTATATCTATATATTCCGGTTCCTGATTCGTCAAAAACTGAATATTGGATATTATTTTATAAACTTAGTTTTGCCAGAGATTATTTTTACTATTGTGATAACGCTTCTCCTATATCGATTGTTTTTAATTGCAAACCGTCATTTGGAGGAGAAAGAAAAAAGGGGTGACTCTACTATTGTTTAAGGATTTATTGGAAATCATGAAAGAGTTAATGAACAAGACCCTTTCTTCAAGACTAATGATTCTTGGAATTATCTGTTTGTTTTTGTATTCAGGATTGATCCACAAACTTTTTGATATGCAGATTATCAACGGGGAAAAGGCACAGAATGATTACCTTCAGCTTACAGAAAAAACAATTACTACAGCAGGTACCAGAGGGAATATTTACGATAGGGATGGAAAGATTCTGGCTTATAATAAGTTGGCATATTCCGTCACCATACAGGATATGGGTGAATATAACAGTCCCATTGAAAAAAATAATATGATTTTAAAACTAGTTCAGATTTTGGAAAAACATGGGGAGAGCGTAGAGGGGAAATTTGAAATTGCACTGGATCCAAACGGAGATATGGTATATACCTCTTCTTCGGAATTATCCAGAAAACGTTTCTTAAGGGATTACTATGGACTGAAAAGAGTAGAAGATCTAGACGATGAGAGTGGAAAATATCCTTCTAATATTCGTGCAAAAGAATTATTTGATCAAGCTTGTGAGAAAAATGGTTTGACTGAATTTAAGGATTTGAATGGACATCCCCTCTCTCTTACAGATCAGGAAGCGCTGGATATTATTAATATCAAATATGCTTTGAAACTCATGTTTTACCGTAAATACGAAGCCACTACAATTGCGTCTCAAGTAACGGATGAAACCGTTGCTGATATTCTAGAGCATATTGGTGAGATACAGGGTGTTAATGTAGAGGAAACAACAATTCGGGCGTATAATGACAGCATACCATTTGCTCCAGTCATTGGTTATACTGGAAGAGTGCCAGAGGATCAGCTTGAGAGTCTAAAAGAGCGTAGAGACGATTATGTTATAAACGATATCATTGGAAGAACAGGAATCGAATCGACGATGGAGCTGGAACTGCAGGGGTATAAGGGCAGTAAGACAATTTACAAAGATAATGTAGGCAGAATTCGGGAAACGAAGGCTGAAAGGGATTCTCGAGCTGGGAATGATGTATATCTGACTCTGGATTTAGATCTGCAAAAAGGAGTTTATCATTTGATAGAGCAATCGTTAGCAGGAATTCTAATTAAAACCATTGTGAATAGTGACGAAAAGGCAAATGGAACCACAGACGGCTCTAAAATGAAAATTCCTGTTAAAGATGCGTACTTCCAACTTATTAATAATAATGTGTTGTCTCTAAAAGAAATTGAATCAGAGGATGCATCACAAATGGAGAAACTAATATACCGGAAATATCTGGATTCTAAAAAACAGATTTTCTCTGATCTGCGTAATGAGTTAATGAACGCTCATTCCACTCGTATGAAGGATCTTCCAGAAGATAAGAAAGCATATATGTTTTTTATCTATAGTTATTTGTCTAGTCCTACGGTTGGGGTTGTAAAAGAAGATGCCATTGATACATCAAGTCCCTACTATCAGGCGTGGAAAACAGATGAGATTAGTCTGAGAGATTATTTTTATTATGGGATTGCAAGTGGCTGGGTGAACACGACTAAGTTTGAAACCAACACCAAGTACACGAGTGCAGATGATACCTTTGAAGCGTTGGTACAATATACGCTTGATCAGTTGGAGAAGGACAGAGATTTTACAAAAAAGATATATCGATATTTGATCAATAATGATGTGATAACAGGTCAGGAGCTTTGTCTTGCATTATATGATCAGGGGGTATTAAGCGGTGAGGATCGGGATGCAGCACGACTAAGAGCAACCGGTGATGCCTATTCTTTTCTCTTAAAAAAATTATCTACTTTAGAGATAACTCCAGCACAATTAGCTCTTCCACCTTGCAATGCTGGAGTGGTGGTAACCAATGACAAAACAGGAGAAGTTCTTGCCCTTGTATCTTACCCGGGCTATGATAGTAACCGGATTGGTGAGGGGACCTATTTCAGCCAGCTGCAAGCTGATTTATCCCTTCCTCTTTATAATAATGCAACGCAGACAAGGAAAGCACCAGGATCAACATTTAAGCCGATTACTGCGGTAGCCGCATTAGAAGAACATGCCATAGCTGTGGATGAAAAAATAGATTGTACAGGAATTTATATGGATGTAGAACCGCCAATCAAATGTTGGATCTATTCTGGCCAACACGGTCCTTTAACGATTACTGAGGGGATTGAAAATTCTTGTAATTATTTTTTCGCAGACTTAGGGCATCGTCTTTCCACAGATGGAACAGGGGGATACTCTCCGGATTTGGGTCTGAAATCATTGCGTAAATACGCAGCTATGTTTGGACTGGATCATAAGTCTGGAGTGGAGATACCGGAGCTGGATCCACAGATTTCAAAGGAAGCACCGGAACGTTCTGCTATGGGACAGGGGAGTCATGCTTATACGAATGTCCAGTTGTCCAGGTATGTGGCGGCAATCGCCAACAGAGGGACTGTATTTGAACTCAGTCTTTTGGATAAAACAACGGATTCTGAAGGCAATCTGATCAAAGATTATACCCCTAAGATTTCTTCTCATATTGACGCGACGGAATTAACGTGGGATACTGTACAACAGGGAATGAGAAAAGTGATTGCAAATGGTTCAACAAAAAGGCTGTTTACAGACCTTGAAGTGGAGATTGCAGGTAAGACGGGCACCGCCCAAGAAGCTCGTAATAAACCCAATCATGCGTTCTTTATTTCTTATGCGCCATATGACAATCCGGAGATCTGTGTTACTGTGAATATACCGTATGGCTATTCATCTTCCAATGCAGCCAATATAGCAAAAAATGTCTACAAATATTATTACGGCTATATTGACTTAAAATCGATTGTAAATGCGGGGGCTCTGGATGCGGCGAAGGTCAATATTCGCGATTAACGAGGATAAGAGGTGATATGATGCATAATACTGTAGTCATTAAAAGCAATCGAGCAGGTATGACTGTCATCCTGGATCCGGATATCCCTTTCCCTGAGCTTCTATCTAATATTGGGAAAAAATTTGGGGATCATTCGAAATTCTGGGGATCTGCACAAATGACTCTGACTCTAGAAGGCAGGGAAGTGACTTCCGAAGAAGAATTAGCAATTATTAACCAGATTACGGAAAATTCCAATGTTGAGATTATCTGTCTGGTCGATACAGATGTGAATCGGATCGAACGTTGTGAAAAAGCACTGAATGAAAAACTAATGGAATTGTCCAGCCAAACCGGGCAGTTTTTTAAGGGTAATTTACAAAGCGGAGAGACTTTAGAATCAGAAGCAAGTATTGTAATCATTGGAGATGTTCAAAAAGGAGCAAAGGTACTGGCAAAAGGAAATGTCATTGTCCTTGGAAAATTATCCGGCACAGTTTGTGCGGGTGTGGCAGGGAATACGGGAGCTTTGATAACTGCTCTTGATATGGCTCCGACCCAGCTAAGAATTGCTGATTGTACCTCTGGTCTTGACGGACGCGGAAAGCGTTTGGGACGTGGTCCGATGAAAGCTTTTTTTGATCGTAATAAAGTCTTAATTAAACCAATGAAAAAAAGTGTGGAAATATTCCGAAAATTAAGGTAAAATGGTATAAGGTATAAAAATCAGGAGGATATGGTATGAGTGAGATTATCGTAATCACTTCTGGAAAAGGCGGGGTTGGCAAGACGACAACTTCAGCTAATGTTGGTACAGGCCTGGCAATACTGGGGAAAAAAGTAGTTCTGATTGATACTGATATCGGACTGAGAAACCTAGATGTTGTGATGGGTTTAGAAAACCGCATTGTCTACAATTTAGTAGATGTAGTTGAAGGTAACTGCCGTATGAAGCAGGCCCTGATAAAAGACAAAAGATACCCAAACTTATTTTTATTGCCATCCGCCCAAACGAGGGACAAGACAGCCGTCACCCCGGGACAGATGGTCAAACTGGTGGAAGATTTAAGAGAAGATTTTGATTATATTCTTTTGGATTGCCCAGCGGGAATTGAACAAGGTTTTCAAAACGCAATCGCAGGTGCGGACAGAGCCATCGTAGTTACGACACCTGAAGTTTCAGCGATTCGAGATGCGGACCGGATCATTGGTCTTTTGGAAGCGGCTGACATGGGGAGTATTGAGCTAATTGTTAACCGGATCCGTGCAGACATGGTCAAGCGAGGAGATATGATGTCATTGGATGATGTTATGGATATACTCGCCATAGACATTGTTGGCGCCATTCCAGATGATGAGGATATTGTGATTTCCACCAATCAGGGGGAACCACTTGTTGGAATGGGCACTCCGGCAGGAGAAGCTTATATGGACGTATGCAGGCGGATCGTTGGAGAAAATATTCCAATACAGAATCCCGCTGTGCGAGAAGGCCTCCTTTTTAAAATTTCGCATCTCTTAAAGAGAGCATAGGGGGGGCTGATATGAGCTTGTTTCCTATTTTCCGCAAGAAGAATTCAGGAGAAATTGCAAGAAATCGTCTGAAACTTTTGCTGGTTGCGGACAAGGCTGACTGTTCTCCTGAAATCATGCAGATGATAAAAGACGATATGATTCGTGTATTCTCAAGATACATGGATATTGATTCCGATAGAATAGAAATACAGATGAAGAAGATGAAGCAGCCGGATTGTGAGCGCTTTACACCGGTACTTTATGCGAACATACCAATTCGTGATGTACCTGACAAGGGGATATACTAATTATGTTTTCTGATTACAATTTTAAATTTTATAATTACCGATTAGTGCTGTATATGATTACACTATCCGTAATCGGAGTTTTGGTGGTGGCAAGTGCCTCCAACCAAAATTCTAATGCTGTGACGAAACAGATTATCGGTGTCGTGGTGGGCTTTGCCGTTGCAATTGGTTGCTCCTTCATTGACTATCGTAAAATTGTTAAACTTTATGCCTTAGATTATGCAGTTTGTCTGCTTTTACTTGGAGCAGTATTAGTAATGGGACATACGGCTGGAGGGGCAACTAGATGGATTAAGCTACCTGGTATTGGTCAAATACAGCCATCTGAGTTTGCGAAAATTGGATTGATCGTTTTCTTTTCCTGGTTTTGGAACAAGTATCAGGAAAACATAAATAGACCGGTTATGGTCGGTGTGGCTGCATGTCTTGCAGCCTTCCCGATTGCCTTGATTTTAGCAGAACCGAATCTATCTACCAGTCTTGTCGTTACCGTTATTATATTGTGTATGGTATACTCGGCTGGCATTAGTTACCGATGGATTGGCGGTGTTTTAGCGATTGCAGTTCCAGTCGGTATCCTTTTCATCTATTTACTGACCAAAGGACTCATTCCATTTATACATGGCTATCAGGCACGACGTATTCTGGCGTGGATTTATCCCCATGCAGATCAGTATGCGGAAAATCTTTATCAGCAAAAAAACTCCATTATGGCAATCAGTTCCGGACAGCTTCAAGGGAAGGGACTTTTTAATACAACGATAGCTTCGGTCAAAGATGGGAATTTCTTATCGGCCGGTCAAACTGATTTTATCTTCGCAATTATCGGTGAAGAAATGGGATTTCGAGGCAGTGTTATTGTAATTCTTCTTATTGGTCTGGTTGTATTTGAATGTCTATATATGGCGTCCAAAGCCAAAGATATGTCCGGGAAACTGATCTGTACCGGTATGGCAGCTTTAATCGGATTTCAGGCTTTTGCTAATATAGCAGTGGCTACACAAATATTCCCAAACACTGGCCTGCCACTTCCGTTTATTAGTTCAGGAACCAGTTCTCTCGTTAGTATTTTTATAGGTATGGGACTGGTGCTGAATGTAGGACTGCAACGCAAAATCGGTAATTAAAAGGAGGTATATCATTATGAATGTTGGATTAGTTGCACATGATTCCAAGAAAAAACTCATGCAGAATTTCTGCATTGCGTACAGAGGTGTATTAAGTAAACATATGCTATATGCAACAGGTACAACAGGTCGTTTGATTGAAGAAGTGACGAATTTAAATGTTCACAAATATCTGGCCGGCCATTTAGGAGGAGAACAGCAGTTAGGATCGCAGATTGAACACAACGAAATTGATCTGGTTATTTTTCTAAGAGATCCGCTGTCCCCAAAAATACATGAACCAGATGTTGTGAATATTATGAGTACTTGTGATATGCATAACATTCCGCTTGCTACAAATTTGGCAACGGCCGAATTGTTAATCAAATCCTTAGAACGAGGCGATTTAGAGTGGCGCGAAATGTATAAATAACAGAGGTAAATTCAGTGATGAAAAAAGTTTTTGTAATCTCAGACTGCATAATTTTACTTACAGTATTCTTGACGGGCTGCTCTGGTCTGCATAAACTTGATAATCCTTATGAATTCTCAAAAAGGACTGCCCTTTACCAGTCTACAACAACGGCTGGTAAATCAGAACCCTTTGCGCACGATTTATGCGTGGTGACTGAAGATAACGTGGACCAAGATCTAACAGTAACCGCAGAAGCTGCTGCGGTATTTGACCGTTCAGATAAGACTGTCTTATTTGTGGAAAAGCCATTTGAACGACTGTATCCAGCGAGTATTACCAAGGTTATGACTGCGCTTTTGGCGTTAAAGTATGGGAAGCTGACAGATACGGTTACGGTCACGAAAGATGCTGTCATTACAGAGTCAGGGGCTAGTTTATGTGGGATCAAACCAGGGGATGAGCTTACGTTAGAACAACTTCTATATGGTTTGTTATTGCCTTCTGGGAATGATGCAGGAGCAGCGATCGCTGTTTCCATCGCAGGAGGAGAAGAGCCCTTTGCGAAATTGATGAATGAAGAGGCCGTTAAACTTGGAGCGACTGGGACTCATTTTATGAATCCTCACGGACTTCACGATGAGGATCATTATACAACTGCTTACGACTTATATTTGATTTTTAATGAAGCATTAAAGTATCCGGAATTTCGTAAAATCATTGGAACTGCTAAATACGATGCAGTTTATCTGGATGCTTCAGGAAAAGAAATAAATGCCGTTTGGAAAGATACCAACTGGTATTTGACTGGTGAATGGCAAATACCTAATGGACTTACCGTGATGGGTGGAAAAACAGGTACCACACAGGCTGCGGGAAGCTGTCTTATTATGGGAAGTTTAGACGCATCCAATCGTGAATATATTTCGGTTGTATTAAAAGCTCCGAACCATGACGGGTTGTATCGTAATATGTCAAATATCCTGAACAAAATTGTAGAATAGTTATTGCCTTTGTTATGAATTTGTACTATTATTATATTGATATGAATAGACTTTTTATACAAATTGTATAACGCAAGGAGGAAAGTGCTATGGTGCAGATAATTGCAGGGAAAAAGGGAAAAGGGAAAACAAAGCATCTGTTAGACAGAGCGAATTCCGCTGTAAAAGAGTCAAAAGGCTCTATCGTGTATTTGGATAAAAGCTCAAAGCATATGTATGAATTGAGCAACAAGGTCCGTCTCATCAATGTGAATGAGTATCCGTTGGCATCTAGCGGAGGATTTATTGGTTTTATCTGTGGTATCATATCTCAAGATCATGATTTGGAGATGATGTTTTTTGACAGTTTTTTAAAGCTAGCCTGCCTTGAGGGGGAAGATATTTCTGATGCCATTGCAACTTTGAAAAATATCGGTGAAAAGTATCATATAACTTTTGTTCTCAGTGTTTCTATGGATGCAGAGAATCTGCCTGAGAAAACAAAGGCCGATGTGATTGTTTCATTATAAACATAGATTTACGGGGACTGATAAACAGTCCCTTTTCTTATATAACAAGAACATCCTCCAAAATTCCTGTTATATAATAAGTGCTTCAGGAGATGCAAAAGTATCATAACGCTCTTTGTTGTGCTTGAATTTTTTGAGTTTTCCTTTTATAATATTTAGAAGGGAAAGGAGGCGTGAGGTTGGCTAAAAAGAAGGCACCGCAGCCAAGTAAAAAGGCTGTACCTAAAAAAAAGAACAAAAAGATTATCCGGTATCGCCGGCCCCTTAATATCAATGTTGGAATGATTATCTTTGCACTGATTTTTGTCTATATGCTGTTTAGTGTGATTACATATTTACGCAAAGATAATGTGCAGTTTTATGAGGTTCAAGAAGGCAGTATTGTAAATAACAAAGATTACACTGGGATCATACTAAGACAGGAGGATGTAAAGACAGCAGACCGCTCCGGTTATGTGAATTGTTACGTCAGAGAAGGGAAGCGGGCCGCGTTTGGTACCAGAATTTATTCCATCGATGAGACGGGGGATTTTACTTCATTTCTGGCAGAACATTCAAAAGACAGTGTGTCATTAAATCCGGAAAATCTTTCAGAATTGAAAAAACAGCTGACCGTATTCAGCCTTACTTATGATAACAATCAGTTTCGATCTGTCTATGATACAAAGAATTCGTTGGAAGCACAGATTATGGAATATATGAATTTTAATGCTCTGGACAACTTAGAAGATCTAATGGGGCAGGAAGGTCTTGATTTTAAACAGGTCAAGTCAGATCAGGCAGGAGTTATCTCATATGGAATGGATTCATATGAAACATTTGATCCCTCTGCCATTTCCGAAGCTGTATTCGACCGAAGCAGCTATAAGAAAAGCATAATAAATTCTGGAAAACTAATTGAAAAAGGGGTTCCTGTATATAAGGTGATTACATCTGACAAGTGGTCCGTCTTGTTTCCTATGACAGATGAGGAGATAGAAGAGTATAAAGATAAAACAAGACTTAAGGTGGATTTTTCAGGTCATGATTTAAAAGCTTCCGGTGATTTTTCTACTTTGAAAGGTACGGATGGGAAAACATTTGGTGAAATAGTGTTTGATAAATATATGGTACAGTTTGCTTCCGAGCGGTATATCGATTTTGAGATTGTATCTAATCGGGTTGAGGGACTAAAGATTCCTGCAACAGCAGTGACAAAGAAAGACTTTTTTTTGGTTCCGATGGATTATCTGACCCAGGGTGGAGATAGTTCGAATAAAGGCTTTAACAAAGAAGTTTATTCAGATTCTGGAACTTCGGTTTTATTTGTTCCGTCTGAAATCTATTATTCGGAGGGAGACTATTATTATATTGAGATGAATAAGGAGAATGGATTAAAAGCCGGTGATTATATTGTAAAACCTGATTCCACTGATCGATACCAAATTGGGGAAAGTAAATCGCTACAGGGGGTATATAATATAAATAAAGGGTATGCACTCTTTAAACAGATTGATATATTAAAGTCGAATGACGAATACTATACGGTAAAAAAGAATATGCCCTACGGACTGTGTGTGTATGATCACATCGTAATGAATGCAGAAGCAGTCAGTGAAGGCGAGTTAATCTATCAATAAGAGGTGAATGACTTGGTAAATGAAAATTTGAGAGAAGTTAGACGCCGTATGTTAGCTGCATGTCAGAGATCTGAGCGGGATCCGAAGGAAGTAACACTGATTGCAGTAAGCAAGACGAAACCGGCGGCTATGATAACAGAAGCCTATGAAGAAGGGGTTCGTGACTTTGGTGAAAATAAAGTAAAGGAACTCTGCGAAAAGCATCAAATCCTTCCTTCTGACATCCATTTTCACATGATTGGACATCTTCAAAGGAATAAAGTGAAGCAGGTAATCGATAAAGTTTCTTTGATTCATAGTGTTGATTCTCTCCGTCTGGCTTCCCAGATTGAAGAAGAAGCGGCGAAAAAAGATATGGTAGTAAATATTCTTCTAGAAGTTAATGTAGCGGAAGAGGAGAGTAAATTCGGTTTTCGATTGTCAGAGGTAGAGGAAGCTATCCGTCAAATCGCCATATTTCCTCATATTCGGATAAAAGGTCTCATGACAATTGCACCATTTGTAGAAAAAGCGGAAGAAAATCGTTATATTTTTAAAAAATTAAATCAATTTTATGTTGACATGCAACCAAAAAACATTGATAATGTTAGTATGGATACGCTCTCAATGGGTATGACTGGAGACTATGAAGTTGCAATAGAAGAAGGTTCTACTCTAGTAAGAGTCGGTACCGGTATTTTCGGTACAAGATATAAGATTGGAGAGAATGAAGTATGAGCATTTTAGGCAAACTGATGGATAGCATGCGCTTGAATGATACAGATGACGATGACGACTACTATTTGGATGACGATTATGAAGAGGATAACGACAAAACCGCAAAGAAACCCTTCTTTTCAAAACGGACAGAAGATGAATATTACGATGAAGAAGACGATTATCAGCAAAAACCTCGATTCCTGTCACGTTCTCCCAAGGTTGTACCGATGAAGCAGAACCGTGGTATGGAGGTTTCGATGATAAAGCCAACTTCCATTGAAGATGCAAAGGAAATATGCGATCATATGCTGGCTGGGAAAGCGGTTGTTTTAAATATGGAAGGAATCCATACGGAAGTGGCTCAGAGAATTATTGATTTCACGTCTGGAGCAACCTATTCTATGAACGGCAATTTGCAGAAAATATCAAACTACATATTTATTGCAACGCCTGAATCCGTAGAATTATCCGGTGATTTTCAGGATTTATTAAACAGTGGCAGTCTGGATATGGGTGGAATGAATTTGCGCCTGTAAAGAAACGGTTTTAAGGGAATAAGTTTTTTAAAATGGTACAAGCAGACAGTTTTTCCTATTTAATCTTCTCCTGCTGATGTGTTGCGGGAGGAGAGTGGAAAACTGTTTGCTTTCTTCCATAATAAGGAGAATTCAAAAACACGGGAGGATAAACATCATGGAAAATAGAATCGCAGTTCAAAAAGATGGTGCTTTTCTTTATGATATCGTGATAGAACGATCATTTGATCCTCTAATAGAGGAAATCAAAAAAAAAGTTTCCGGGAAACATAAAGTTTTAATCATTACCGATTCCAATGTAGCTCCTCTTTATCTGGAACAGGTGGAAAAGGCAGTCTCTAGTTGTTTCTTTCAGATCGATCATTTTGTATTTTCGGCAGGAGAAGAAAGTAAAAATCTGGACACGGTACGAAATGTGTATGAAGCACTCATTCAGAAGAAATATGACCGACATGATTATTTATTGGCTTTGGGTGGAGGGGTTGTTGGTGATCTCTGTGGATATGCAGCTGCCACTTATCTTCGAGGGGTATCCTTTATCCAGGTTCCAACCACTCTTTTATCTCAGGTTGATTCGAGCATAGGGGGGAAAACTGGAGTTGATTTTGATTCTTATAAAAATATGGTTGGAGCCTTTCATATGCCACAATTAGTATACTCCAATATATCCGCATTAAAAACCCTTTCCAATCCGCAGTTCTCATCTGGTATGGGTGAAATCATAAAACATGGATTAATTAAAGATGCTTCTTATTATCAGTGGTTACTGGATCATGTAGACCAGATTAAAAGCCGGGATTTGGAAACTTTGGGTGAGATGGTTATGATCAGCAATCATATTAAAAAGGATGTTGTTGAAAAAGACCCGACCGAGCAGGGAGAACGTGCCCTGTTAAATTTCGGTCATACGTTGGGACATGCAGTTGAAAAACTTTCAAACTTTTCACTTATGCACGGACACTGTGTTGGACTTGGAATGCTTGCTGCCATGTCAATCTCTGTTCATAGAGGGGTGATCTCAGAAAAAGAGCTTACAATTCTTACCACTGTGATGAAACAGTTCGAAATGCCCGTTACGGTATCCGGGTTGGTTTTAGAAGAAATTATTGATGCAACAAAAAATGACAAAAAGATGGAAGCTGGAACCATTCGCTTCATACTCTTAGAGCAGATTGGATGCGCTTGTATCGACCATACTGTTACAGAGGAAGAGATGAAGAACGGGCTTTCCTATATTTTAACTTAAGGAGAATTACATGAAACAAAAAGCAAAACTAACATTTGGTCTTTTGATTGGTTTTTTAGTTGCCATTTTATTGGATCAGTGGACCAAATTACTTGCAGTTAAACATTTAATGGGCCAGTCACCTCAGCCAGTGGTGAAAGATGTGTTTGAATTTTATTATTCTGAAAATAGAGGAGCAGCATTTGGAATGCTGCAGGGAAAACAATTCTTTTTTCTTTTCGTTGCGATTGTAGTTTTATCAGCGGCAGTATTCGCAGTGATAAGAATGCCTGCAAATCGTAAGTACATGCCTCTTCACCTAATTGCTATGTTTTTATCTGCTGGTGCTGTAGGAAATATGATTGACCGTTTTATAAGAGGATATGTCGTTGATTTTTTATATTTTAAACTAATTGATTTCCCCATCTTTAATGTAGCAGACTGCTATGTTACGATTTCCATGACAGTTTTTCTCTTTATGTTTCTATTTTACTACAAAGAAGAGGATCTTGCCTATTTGTCTTTTAAGAAGAAGGAGGGAATGGATTGAGTCAGGAATATATCGTTGAAGCAGAAGATACGGGTATCCGCATTGATCGTTATTTGTCAGAACGCTGCGCAGATATATCACGCTCCTATTTTCAAAAACTGTTGAAGGAAGAAGAGATCCTGGTAGATGGTCTTCCTGTAAAAAGCAATTATAAAGTAACGACTGGGAATCGGATACAGGTTACCATTCCAAAAGCCAGGGAGCCGGAGATTGAACCGGAGGAGATGAAGTTAGATATCCTGTATGAAGATAAAGATATTATTCTGATTAATAAACCAAAACGTATGGTGGTTCATCCGGCCGCAGGACACTACACTGGTACATTAGTGAATGGTTTAATGGATCATTGCAGAGGTGATTTGTCAGGAATAAATGGAGTCATGCGACCGGGAATTGTCCATCGAATTGATATGGATACTACCGGCGTTCTTATTGTATGTAAAAATGACATGTCACACCAATCCATTGCAAACCAGTTAAAAGAACATACCATTACCCGAAAGTATTATGCTATTGTACACGGAGTTGTGAAGTGCGAGGAGGGAATCGTTGATGCTCCCATTGGGCGTCACCCAGTAGATCGTAAAAAAATGAGTATCAATCAGAAAAATGGCAAGAATGCCATCACTCATTATCGGGTTTTGGAATACTTAAAACAGTTTACCTATGTAGAATGTCAGTTGGAAACAGGAAGGACCCATCAGATTCGCGTTCACATGGCGAGCATTGGACATCCCCTTCTGGGAGATGCCGTCTATGGTCCCATGAAGTCTCCGTATCATCTGACCGGTCAAACCCTCCATGCAGGAGTATTGGGTATTATCCATCCCCGGAGTGGAGAGTATATGGAATTTCATGCTCCTTTGCCAGAATATTTTTCGGACCTTTTAAGAAAATTACGAACTACCTAGACAAATGTCTAGAATGTCAGACTCTTTTTTGTGGATTTTTCTGACAATTGGTTGTATAATAGAGATATAAGATAATTGGAAGGAGCGATCGGAATGAGTGGAAACTTAGTGATTGCCATAGGAAGACAATGTGGGAGTTCTGGAAAGGTCATTGGACAAAAGTTAGCAGAACGACTCGGAGTAAAATGTTACGATAAGGAATTACTGACACTTGCAGCAAAAAACAGCGGTTTATCCGAAGAGTTATTCCAAACACATGATGAAAGACCAACAAATAGCTTTTTATATTCTCTGGTAATGGATACATATTCCGTAGGATTGTCAGGTTCGGGAGCGTTAGATATGCCAATCGACCATAAGATATTTTTGGCACAGTTTGATACAATTAAACAACTGGCGGATCAGGAATCTTGCGTAATCGTGGGTAGGTGTGCGGACTATGCACTGGCTGAATATCCTAATTTGATATCTGTTTTTATTAGTGCAGAGGAAGAAGATAAAATAAAATCTTTAAAAGATCTCTATCAGATTAATGATGCAAAAGCAAAAGAACTTATGGGAAAGACGGATAAAAAGCGTTCCAACTACTATAACTATTACTCCAGTAAAAAATGGGGCGATGTAAAAAGTTATGATGTGTGTATTAACCGAAGCTCAGTCGGCATTGAGAATGCAGCGTCCCTCCTTAAAGCATTTGCAGAAGCAAAGATGGAGTGGAAAAAGCAAAATTAATAATAAACAAAGGTTAAGAGAAGGTATCTTCAATTGAAGATATCTTCTTTGCTATAAGTTCCTTAATAAAGATTTAGTCTTTTTTACGTAATGCCCAATATATGCTCCAGGATATCAGCTATTTTTTTACTTGCATGCCCATCACCATATGGATTACTTGATTGACTCATTTTTTCGTACTCTGCTTTATCATCAAGGAGCTGTTTAAATGTCTTATAGATTACTTCTTCATCTGTTCCCACCAGTTTTAAAGTGCCGGCGGCTATCCCCTCGGGTCGTTCTGTTGTATCACGCATAACCAGAACAGGCTTACCAAGACTGGGAGCTTCTTCTTGTATCCCACCACTATCCGTTAAGATTAAATAACATCTTGAAAGAAAATTGTGAAAATCTAAAACTTCGAATGGTTCAATTATTCTTATTCTATCATGATTGCCCAAAATCGAATTGGCAGTTTCCCTTACCACTGGATTCATGTGTATTGGATAAAGTACCTTGATATCTGGCGTCTCATCAACAATTCTTTTTATTGCTCTGAACATGTTGTTAAGTGGTTCTCCAAGATTTTCCCTTCGATGAGCAGTCAACAAGATGAGTCTGCTGTTTTTTGCCCATGTAAGCTGTTCATGAGTATAGTCCTCATTCACCGTTGTATTGAGTGCATCAATCGCCGTGTTTCCAGTCACATAAACTGTTGATGGGGCTTTGCCTTCCTGAATCAAGTTATTTTTAGATAATTCTGTCGGTGCAAAATGATACATTGCTATTATCCCGACTGCCTGACGATTAAATTCTTCAGGATATGGTGAGAAAATATTATAAGTCCGAAGTCCCGCCTCAATATGCCCAACTGGAATCTGCAAATAATAGCAGGCCAGGGCAGTTGCAAAAGTAGTAGATGTGTCACCATGAACTAATACAACATCAGGATTGACTTCTTCTAAAATACCTTTAATACGATCTAGAATGTTGTTTGTTATATCAAATAGTGTCTGATTATCCTGCATAATCGATAAATCATAATCAGGTATTACATTAAAAACCGTCAATACTTGATCCAGCATCTGGCGATGCTGGCCCGTTACACAAACGATTATTTTAATATTCTTTCGTGATTTCAATTCATTGACCAAAGTGCACATCTTAATTGCCTCCGGGCGTGTACCAAAAACCAGCATGATAGTTTTCATTCTACTATTCGCTCCTTTTAAATTGTCAGATCATATGTCACTTAAATCTGATTTGTTTTTCGTTATATTTCTTTCATCTTTAGGTACTTAATTATCTTCAACCATGCAGCTTTTGTATTTTCAAAATCTCTATAATGTTGTTCTACATGTGTATGATAAAATTCAAGCTCATCTAATATACTTTTAAATTCCTCATTACCAAAATAATTACAGATTTTTGGAATAACGAAAGACAAGTCTTCTTTCATTTTTTTGATTTCAGATTCATAATTATCTCTTTGTGTAATATAAAGCAAAAGCGGCTTATATCTAATCCAGCCCTTTGCAGCTTTTAAAAATCTTGTTGTAACAACACCTGAATCCGCTTTCAAAGCCTTTAATTTATTAGGAAGAACTCCTAGAAGTAAATGCTCATAATTAGAAAAACCATCATGGAAGGTATAGCAAGGTACTTTTCTGATATTACATACACCAATGCAGGTACTTAAGAAAGTATCTTCGCCTCTTGCACCCGGTGGGTTATAAAACGGAAATAATTTGTCGAGATTTTTAAGGTTGAAGCCCAGATTAGCACCCGAAATAAATTTCATTCCGTTTACTTCCTTCACCATTTCAACCGTATTGTTATTAATAACATCAAGGTCAGCATAAGTAACACCGCCATCCTTTATCTTTTCTTTTATAGAATTCCAATTAATAATATCATTGCTTATGGACTCAATAAATATTCTAAACTCATCTTCAGAAAGCTTTTCGTTAAATTCAAACTGAGGAATCGGGGAAATATAACCACAATGGTATCCATGTGTCATATCCGCATATTTAATATTGTTAATATGCGTTGATAAGACCTCCTGGCCTTTCCAAACAATGCTGTTATTGATTTTAATCGTAGCGATCGGATATTCATCATCATCAAGGAAAATGAGATAGTCCATTTTGTTTTTTAAAGCAAAATATAATACCGCATTTCTTTTCATCGCATAACCTTCACCAAAGATCAGTTTCGCCTCTTTTAAAGTGATAACACCTTTTTCGACCAAATCCTGCACTTCATTTGTTATTGCTGAATTTCCTAAATAATAAGCGGAATCCACCAATGTTAGTATTTCATCGTCAGTGATTTTATAATCACTCACTTTTGTCCTGTAATACTTTAGGTCGTAGGCAACAAACAGGTTAACCGCTATTTTTTTATTGTCTATGAGTCCAGACTCATTCCAGTTATCGATATATGTTTTTACTACATTTTTAAAATTCTTTCTTCCTGTTACAAAACCAACGCCAACATTTATCTTCTTTTTTTCTATTTTCATATCTTTTGATCCTCATCCCATTTCACAAGATTCGGGTTGATATCTAGGATTGAATCATACTGTTCCTTATTTCCAAATATTGCACCTGGATCTAACAGCTGATACCGTTTATACTTTTCTTCTCGGTCAGCTGTCGTTGCCCATCCAAGATGTTTTACTCTAAATTCTAATGTTGCATTTGGAAAGGAAAACGTATTGATAGGAAATCTTCCGCAATGTTGTGCTGTTTCATTCCATATATATTTAAAATCAGGTTGATATCTCATTAAAAAGGGCCTATAAATACTATGCGCATTCCAATATTCATCCTCTCTATAATGAGTTTTATTCCACATATCATATAGTCGAAAGCAATAAAAATCATAGTCCGGGTTATTGATGAGCTTTTGTGCGTCTTGCCAAAAACGCTTTTCTATTATCTCATCAGCATCAAGGTTTAAAATCCAATCAGGGTTTGTCTTTACAGTTTCATTCCATTGTTTTTTTCTGAGTTCTACCTCACTCGCAAACATGGAATTATCATTTTGAATAATATGCACTGGGACATCTTTTAATATAGTTCTACACATATCAATCGTATCATCACAGCTTGCATCATCTATGATCACAGCCTCATCAATAAAACCGATTAAACTTTCTAAAACCTGTTTCAAATAACGTCCGGCTTCGTTTTTCACTATCATGGAAAGAGTGATTTTATTTCCCTCTTCTTTATATCGACGTACGAAGGCAAGGTCAGCTTCGCAGTCATCTACATAATCTTGAACTCCAGCCAAGTCTTGCTCTCTATAAATATGGTAGGCTGGATAAGACGTATCAACAAAAAGGTCCACGCCAAGTACCGCTGCACGTATACAGAAAAACCTGTCTTCCCCATGTATGGTCAGATTTTTTATTAACTTAAAGCTTACGCCTTTTACCAATGAAGCTATGCTTAATAATGTGCAAGCTCCCAAACCACCTACTTCATATACACCTGGTATCCTAAGCTGATTTAAAAACTTAGTTTGCCGTATTTCCTTCTCGTTATCACTTAAGACTTCCCCGAGTCTCTTGGGAACTAAATCATATTCATCAAACAGCCAAACATTTGGCTCAAAAGGTCTGTCTTTATGCCATTGAGACCAAAATATTTCAGAAATTATATCCTTATTTTTCGCCTTTAGATGCTCAATCAAATTAGGATGCAAAATCAGATCGGAATCCACAAAAAACAAATAATCATAGTTGTTATCGATTGCATACTGAATAATATGATTTTTATAATTTGCCACTTTAAACATTAAGTCATCGTTCCATAGATGGGAATCTTCATTACACTCATAAATTCCCAAACCCTTGCCACGAATAATAATCACATCTGATTCTTCTCTTTCAAAGTCAGCTAACAGACGACTGGATGTATCATCGACATTGTCATCAACAAACATATAATCAATTGTGATAGTATTCCTTCTGAGGTTTTTTAATGACCTTAAAAATGCATCTAAAATCTCTTTCTTTTGATAAATCGGACTGCCAATTAATACCCTTTTCTTTTGCAATTGATCATCTCGCTTTCGTTTTGTTTTATTATTTTTTCTTCGTTTTTTTTGCTGGTACTTTTTTGTCACCCATTTGAAATCACCTCTTTTTTCTTTTGTATTTTTAAGATTAACATAACCGATTGTAAACGTGATAATATTACATAATAAGTAAAAAAACAACAAAAGCCACTTTAATAAAAAGTGACTTTTAATAGCTCTATTCATTTTTATATTATTAGCACTCGAGATTGATGAGTGCCGATAATATCCAATGTATCATAATATCAATCTGATGTCAAGTAAGCCTCTAATCTCTAGAGAATCGGTATGATTTAATAAAAAGACTAGGAGAGGGTACCCAGACTATAACATCTAGGCCCTATCCTGGTCTTTAATCTTAAATTATAAAAATCGAATTATTCTTATTCTACCGTGACAGATTTTGCCAAATTCCTTGGCTGATCCACATCTAAATTTTTACCAACAGAAGCATAATATGCAATTAATTGAAGGACAACTGCAATCGGGAAAACAGTAAACATGTCGCCGATCTCAGGAATATTAATCTGGATATCTGCGACTCCTGTAGCAATGTTCGCATTTTCTTTGGTAAGTAAGATAACAAATGCCCCTCTTGCTTTGACTTCCCGAATATTGGAGATCGTTTTTGTTAAAACCTTTTCCTGCGTTGCAATGGCAATAACAGGTACCTCGTTTGTTATAAGTGCGATCGTACCGTGTTTTAGCTCTCCAGCCGCATAGGCCTCTGCATGAATGTACGAGATTTCCTTTAATTTCAAAGCCCCTTCCAATGAAAAAGCGTAATCCAAACCACGCCCAATAAAGAAAGCATCTGGTTTCTGAATCAGGTGAGTTACCATTGCTTTTACTTCATCCTTTTTCTCTATCATCGTTTCCATCGCAGGAATCACATCCAGAAGTCTTATCATAAATTCTTCTGCTTGATTTTGACTGTATTTTTCACGGACAAATGCCATACGACAGCAAACCATGTAAAGAGCTGCAAGCTGTACGGAGTAGGCTTTTGTACTGGCAACTGCAATCTCAGGACCTGCATGCGTATAGAACACATAGTCACTTTCTCTGGCTATGGTAGATCCTTTTACATTAACAATAGAGAGGGTGGGCGCGCCATAGCTTTTGGCAAGACGCATAGCTGCCAAAGTGTCTATGGTTTCCCCCGACTGAGAGATGATAACAACCAAAGTCTTTTCGTCAACAAGTGGATCTTCGTATCGGAATTCCGATGCAATGGAGACTGTCACTGGGATTCGAAGGAGTGGTTCCATCAAAGCCCTTGCCGCAATCCCTGCGTGCATTGCAGTCCCACATGCCACGATATGAACCTGACTGCAGTTTTTAAACACTTCGTCGGGAATTTGATCATCGGTAAAATCAGGAAGTCCCTTTGTAAGACGGGGTAAAATTGTGTTTTTCAATGCCGTCGGCTGTTCGTGGATCTCTTTTAACATAAAGTGAGGGTATCCGTTTTTCATTGCCGCATCCATATTCCAGTTTACTTCCATGATATCCGGTTGAATCTCGTTTCCTTTTAAATCATATAGAGATACATTATATGAAGTGAGTTTTAGAATGTGATTTTCAGGAACTACAAAGTATTGTTTTGTATAAGGGATCAGTGCAGTTAAATCAGAAGCTACAAAGGATCCTGAATGTGTATATGCAGCTACCAGCGGACTTACATTGCGAATGGCATATACTTCACCTGGATGATCTTTAAACATCATACAGAAGCTATAAGAGCCTTCTAAATAGGAGACTAGCTTTGTGATCGCTTCGATGGGATCGCCTTCATAGACACTGTCTAACACCCAAGCGGCAACTTCTGAATCTGTTTCGGATAGAAGTTTATTCTGAAGTTTAAATTCATTGGTCAACTGATGATAATTTTCAATAATACCGTTATGAACCAATATAACCCGTCCGGCACAGTGGGGATGTGTATTTGGAAGCGTTACGCCCCCATGAGTGGCCCATCTGGTATGTCCAAGCCCACAATGGGAAACTTCATCAATCTCTTTGCATCCTTCTTTTAAATTAGAGACTTTACCCGTATGTCGGATGAGGCGTGTTTTTGAATCTTCTAGGCATAGTGCCATGCCTGCACTGTCATATCCTCGATACTCCAACTGGGAGAGTCCCTCTAGTATAATTTTCTTTGAATCCAATGGTCCGGTATATCCTATAATTCCACACATAATATATCTCCTTAATGATCATTTTTAGTTTACATTCCGAAATAAAATTGCAGACAAAAACAAGCTGTCTGAAATTCTCTTTTTGATAGACAGCATCTCAATGTCAGTATAGTATCTTCTCCAGTTCCTGCATGGTTGTTTTGCAGTTACCTGCATATTTCATACAAGATACACGCCTGGAGGGCATGGAAGAGCATCCGC
Source organism: Clostridium sp. E02 (assembly GCF_003833015.1). Taxonomy (GTDB): domain Bacteria; phylum Bacillota; class Clostridia; order Lachnospirales; family Lachnospiraceae; genus Lacrimispora. The sequence continues at coordinate 77,700 of NZ_RJLQ01000009.1, read as the reverse complement.
CGAACTTTCGATCACTCTTCTCCTCGTTAACCTTTGATACCGTTAAAAACGTTCACGATCGTATCAGTAGGTACCTGGCGCTTAGCTTTGCTATTAAAATCTATGCCTCCTTCATAAATTTAGTTTATTATAACTTTTCTTTGATTGTGAGTCAATACCATGATTTACAACTATTTTACCAAAAGATTCTTTTGCATTTTACATCCAACCGATAGAATGGAGTTAAGATACGCAGAAAGGAATGAGGAATGAATGGCAAGTTTATCGTTAGTAAATGTATGTAAAACTTATAAAAATGGCCAATTTGCTGTGAAGAATTTTAATCTTGATGTTAAGGATAAGGAATTTTTAATTCTAGTAGGACCTTCTGGATGTGGAAAGACTACGACTCTTCGAATGATTGCCGGTCTTGAGGATATATCCTCTGGGGAATTGTGGATTGATGGAAAACTTATGAATATGACAAGTCCGCAAAAACGGGATTTATCTATGGTTTTTCAGTCCTATGCTCTTTATCCTCATTTAACGGTCTATCAGAATATGGCATTTGGCCTAAAGGCACATAAGATTCCAAAGGAAGAGACAGATCAAAGAATAAAGCAAGCTGCAGATATCCTGTGCATCGGACATTTATTGGATCGGAAACCTTATTCATTATCTGGAGGACAAAAACAAAGAGTCGCCATAGGCAGTGTCATTGTACGCCAGCCCAAAGCCTATTTAATGGATGAGCCTTTGTCTAACCTGGATGCGAAATTACGAACTCAAATGCGGGTGGAGCTTTCAAAACTCCAGAAAAAATTAGGTGCAACAATTATTTATGTGACACACGATCAGGTGGAGGCTATGACGTTAGGTACCAGGATCGTCGTTATGGATTCTGGAAAAATACAACAGGTAGCGACACCTGTAGATCTTTATCGAAATCCGATCAACAAATTCGTAGCAGGGTTCATCGGAACCCCATCTATGAACTTTATTCCAGTTTGGGTGGAACGAAGAGAAGATACAATATGTCTGGAATTTTCTAAAAACAGATTATTTGTCAATGGTACTTGCGCCAATCGATTGCTAAAAGGTGGTTATTTAGGACGTAGGGTCTATATGGGAATACGCCCCGAAGATTTTCATGTAACGGGGAAAGAAGAGCAAATGCTTACCCTAGAGGTAGATTTAAAAGAGGCTTTGGGTTCGGAAGTTCTTTATCATGGGCGAATTGGCAGGGTAGAAGTATGTGTAAAAACAAATGCCGACAAAAGTGCATTACCTGGCGATAGGTTTCCAATTTATATAGATGTGGAGCATATCCAGCTATTTGATATGGATACGGAAGAAAATTTACTATATGTCTAAGGAGTATTCTATGAACTTAAAAAATGTAACGAAAAAAATCGGTCCATATGCATACCTGATTCCCGCAATGGCTATCTTTGTTCTGTTTCTTTTTTATCCATTTATAAAAACCATCTATCTAAGTCTTTATAAGACGAATAAAATGGGGCAGGCAAAGTTATTTGTTGGCTTGGGGAATTATCGGGATTTATTTCAGTCTAAGTCTTTTTATAACAGTCTTCTCGTAACCATCGTATTTGTTTTAATTGTAGTAGTAGTAAGCATGCTGTTGGGACTAATTACAGCTTTATTATGTAACCGGACATTTCCCGGAATCCGCATTTTCAGTACAGCTTATGCAATGCCAATGGCGATTGCTTCCAGTTCTGCAGCTATGATATTTAAAATCATGCTTCATCCTTCTATTGGAATCGTTAACAAGCTGTTGAATTTAAATATTAACTGGATTAGTGAACCGAAATATGCACTCATCTGCGTGGCCTTATTAACTGCGTGGCTCAATAGTGGAATTAATTTTCTTTATTTTAGTGCAGGTCTAAGTAATATTGATGAAACCATATATGAAAGAGCTTCTGTAGATGGAGCCAATTCATTTCAACAATTTTTCAGACTGTCGCTTCCCGGTTTAAGTCCCATTATATTTTATACGCTTGTAGTTAATATCATTCAGGCATTCCAGTCCTTCGGGCAAGTAAAGGTGTTGACACAGGGGGGGCCGGGTGAATCGACCAATTTAATTGTATATTCCATTTACCGAGATGCATTTTTTAACTACCGGTTTGGAAGCGCTGCGGCACAGTCTGTAATCTTATTTATCATGATCATGACACTTACATTGTTTATGTTCCGCATGGAAAAAAGGGGGGTAAATTATTAATGGAATCCATAATACAATCCTCTGTAAAAAACAACAATTCAAAAGAAATTGAGAAACGGAAGCAAGAAGCACTTAAAAAGGCCTTATTCCGAAGAAGAGCAGGTAGGATGGCACTTGTAATTGGGAATCTATTTATGACAGTGTTTGTACTTCTTCCTTTGCTTTATGCGATTAGTATCGCATTTATGCCTTCTAGTGAACTGTTCACAATGCGTATGAACATACTTCCTTCGGCACCAACAATGAATAATTTTACTCAGGCATTGACAAAAATACCACTGACCCGCTTTATTGTTAATTCATTTCTAGTGGCAGGTTGTATTACCATTGGGCAGATTGTATCTTGCTCCTTCGCTGCCTTTTCTTTCTCTTTTTTGGAGTTTAAAGGAAAGAACCTGTTATTTATGATTGTAATGGCAACGATGATGATTCCAGGAGAAGCAACCATTCTTTCCAACTATTTGACTGTGAGCGGGTTCCATTGGCTTGACAGCTACCGTGTTTTGATTGTTCCTTATCTAACCTCTGCCATGGGTATTTTTTTGTTCCGTCAGTTTTATAAATCATTTCCTATCTCATTATACGAATCTGCTACGATTGACGGATGCTCGAATCTCAGATTTATTATGAGCATCTTAATGCCACTTACAAAATCTGCGATTGGCGCCATGGCTGTTTATACATTTATTAATGCATGGAACATGTATATGTGGCCTCTCCTTGTGACCGGTTCGGATCAGATGAGGACGGTTCAGATTGGAATTGGAATGTTAGACAGCGTAGATTCTCAATCGATTTCTATGATGATTGCAGGAGTGGTTATGATCATTGCTCCATCCATATCCATATTTATAATAGGGCAAAAACAACTGATTCGAGGAATGTTCTCAGGTGCCATAAAAGGTTAATCTGGTTCAGAATAAATATTACATAAAACTTTGGAGGTTTGATATGAGAAAAAGAACATTGGCCTTAGGCTTAACCGCTGTTACGGCCGCAGGACTGCTTTTGGGTTGCTCCACACAAACAAAAACAAACAAAACAGCTGAAGTTACGGAGACCAGTCAAACGGTAGCAGAGTCTAAGTCTACCAGTGAAACAAATCAAACGGATAAAACAACCATAACATTTTGGCACTCTATGGGAGGTGTGAATGGAGAAGCAATTGATACACTTGTTGAAAAATTTAATAAAGAAAACACGGTTGGAATTACGGTTGAGGCACAATATCAAGGCAGCTATGATGATGCGATCAATAAATTGAAAAGTGCACAAATTGGCAATATGGGGGCGGATCTGGTTCAGATCTATGACATAGGAACCCGATTTATGATTGACTCTGGCTGGATAACCCCGATGCAAACACTAATTGATGAAGATAAATGGGACTCCAATCAGATCGAACCTAATATTGCTGCATATTATACCGTAGATAAAACATTGTATTCCATGCCATTTAATTCCTCTACACCGATCCTTTATTACAACAAAGATATGTTTGAAAAAGCAGGAATTACGAAGATTCCAGACAGTCTTCCCGGAATTGCTAAAATAGGGGACGAACTGACTCAAAAGGGGGGAGCTGGTGAGGTAATCTCACTTGGGATTTACGGTTGGTTCTTTGAGCAGTTCGGTTGCAAACAACAGGCCTTTTACGCGGATAATGGCAATGGGAGAGAAGCAGCAGCTACTGCAGTGGATTTTGATCAGAATGGTTCTGCAGTGAAAACCTTAACGGCTTGGAAAGAGTTAACGGATAAAGGTTACGCTCCTAATGTAGGAAGAGGAGGAGACGCAGGTCTTGCCGATTTCAGCGCAGGAAAATCAGCAATGACATTAGGTTCAACTGCATCTTTAAAACAGATTTTAACTGACGTGAATGGTAAATTTGAAGTTGGAACTGCATATTTTCCTAAAGTAAATGCGGATGATAAAGGCGGAGTTTCCATTGGAGGCGGATCTTTATGGGCATTAAAGAATGAGGATGCGGCAAAGGAAAAGGCAGTATGGGAATTTGTTAAGTTCCTTGTTTCTCCTGAAAGCCAGGCATACTGGAATTCTCAGACTGGATATTTCCCAGTAACGGTTAAGGCTCATGAGGAAGAAGTCTTTCAAGATAACATTAAGAATTTTCCTCAATTTAAGACTGCAATCGACCAGCTTCATGATTCTACTCCTCAGTCTGCAGGTGCATTATTAAGTGTATTCCCAGAAGCAAGACAGACGGTTGAAACAGAAATTGAAACAATGCTTAACAACAACAAAACACCAGAAGATGCTGCAGCTAATATGGCTAAAAGTATTAATAAATCCATTGCGGATTATAACTTGTTAAATGACTAAATAATTCAGAAAGGATAATCGCAGATGACAACAAAAGTTTGGGCACACCGGGGAGCTTCCGCTTATGCACCGGAAAATACATTGGAAGCGTTTGAACTGGCGATAAAACAAAAGGCGGATGGGATAGAGTTAGATGTACAGCTTACAAAAGACGGGAAAATGGCGGTGATTCATGATGAAACCATTGACCGTACGTGTGATGGCGTTGGATTTGTAACGAATTTCACCATGAAAGAATTGAAAAATTTTCACTGCAATCGTACCCATCCCGAATATCCATCTGCGGTTATCCCTGAACTAAAAGAGGTTCTAGATCTTTTAAAACCTACTGGATTAACCGTCAATATCGAATTGAAAACAGGGGTTTTCCGGTATAAAGGATTGGAAGAAAAAGCAATGAGGCTGGTAGAATCCATGGGGTTTAAAGATCGGATCATTTATTCTTCCTTCCATCACCCCAGTATTATAAAAATCAAAAAGTTAAACCCCAATGCATTGACAGGTATGTTATACTCAGATGGTTGGATTAATGTTTTAGGATATGCAAAACTGATTGGAGCAGATGCACTTCATCCCTCCTTTCATCTCATGAGATCCGAAAAATTAATTCTAGAAGCAAGGAAAAGAAATTTACCGCTTCATGTATGGACAGTAAATGAGAAACCTATTATGGAATCCCTGGTAAGAGAAAAGATTGGAGCAATTATAACCAATTATCCTGATATTGCCAGAAGGATTATTGACAGAAAGGAAACAGGTACGTAATGATAAAATTAGTCGCTTCAGATATGGATGGAACACTGTTAGACCGTTCTGGTAAAGTGTCCGCTACAAATTGTGCAGCTATAAAAGCTTTGGAACAAAAAAATATAGGATTTATGGTTTGTACTGGCAGAAACTATAAGGATGCCGTTGAACCATTAATGGAGGCTGGAATTTCTTGTGATATCATCTGTATGAACGGCGCTGCTGTTTTTGATGGGAGTGGAAAGCAGTTACGCAAACAGCCATTGCTTTTGAGTCAAATTAACCACATTCTTACCCTCTGTCGCCCCGATTCTGTTCTCTTTGATTTTATGTCAGACGAAGGCAGTTACACAACGGTAAGTCGTGAAGAATTTAAAAAGAGTTTTGAAAATAATACGTTTCTTCCAATGGGTGCAGAAGAGCACACCTTTGATCGCATTGTAGAACGCTTTCATTTTACCTCAGAAGAATTTTTACTGCAATCGAACATGACTATCTATAAAATATCGGTGATTCACGAAGATACCAATAAACTCAAACAAATCCGTAAACGATTGGAGAACGTGGAAGGAATATCTATTGCTTCCTCTGCACCAACCAATCTAGAAATAACTCATAGAAGAGCTGAAAAAGGAACTGCACTTCTTGAATATGCAGTCAATAATAAAATACGACCAAGAGAAATCCTGGCAGTAGGGGACAGCGAAAATGATCTCTCGATGTTAGAACTTCCCCTTGGTTATACAATTGCAATGGAAAATGCCTCTGAAATCGTAAAAAGCAGTGCCCGTTTGATTACCCGGTCGAATCAAGAACACGGAGTGGCCTATGCAATCCATAGTCTGATCTTAACTGACGCAGCCGTTGGTTAATCCCTCTTCTTAAATCCATGCAGGATTCTTTGGACAACAGGATACGATCTCTTACACAGAATAGAAAGCGGACAGTGAGAAACTGTACCCGCTTCTTTTGTTTTCTAATTCTTTCTGTAAAACAAAAACAGGCTTCCCATTAAAATTTCATTGACTGAGAAAATTAAGAGAAAAGCAATGTATTACGATGGACTTTCTGTTAAAATGTATGGGGGTTTTAAAGGATAGGAAAGGACTGAAGTGAGGTCATGGAATATGAAGATGAATTAGATCGAATGCGAGCAAGGAAAAGAAGAAATAAATCCAATGGTACAGGACATATAAAAAAAAGAACGAATTCGGAAAATAAGGGACATGCTTTTAGTGACCGAGGGGGAAGGACCTATTACAGTGTGGGAGAGGGACGCAATCCCCGTGTTCGCTACACAGAACAACAAAATCACTCAAACCACAAGGGGAAAAAGAAGCGAAAAAGAAAGCACAAAGGGTTTCTAAAAGTATTCTTTCTGGTTGCTTTACTCCTTGTGGGATTTTTCTTCTTTCAACAACGTACTCATCAAAAAGGATTTTGGACCATTGCTGTCTTTGGTGTAGACTCCAGAGATGGGAATCTGGAAAAAGGTGGACTTTCCGATGTGGTGATGGTATGCAATATCAATAAGGCGACCGGAGAAATTAAACTGGTATCTGTATACCGGGACACGTATTTGAAGATAAATAAGAAGGGAACGTATCATAAGATTAACGAAGCTTATTTCAAAGGGGGACATAAGCAGGGAATTGAAGCACTGAATGAAAATCTGGACTTAAACATTGATGATTATGCGACCTTTAACTGGAAAGCGGTTGCGAATGGCATAAATATACTTGGTGGAATTGATTTGGAAATTTCTGATTCGGAATATGCCTACATAAATGGTTTTATTACAGAAACAGTTAATTCTACAGGAGTTGGTTCTTATCAGCTAAAGCATGCAGGAATGAATCATTTAGATGGGGTACAAGCAGTTGCTTATGCCCGATTACGACTGATGGATACGGATTTTAAACGTACAGAACGGCAGAGAAAAGTAGTGAATCTAGCCATGGAAAAAGCCAAGAATGCAAATTTTTCTACACGTAAAGCACTGATCTCTTCCGTCTTTCCTCAGATATCTACGAGTGTTGGCTTAAAGGATCTTATATCCATAGCAAGTGGAATCAAAAAGTATCATATTGGTGAAACTGCGGGATTTCCATTTTCGCGTACAACAAAGAAAATGGGGCGGATGGATTGCGTAATTGCAACCACTTTGGAAAGCAATGTCATACAGCTCCACCAATTCCTTTATGATCAGGAGAATTACATACCCTCTTTGTCGGTGAAAAAAATCAGTGACAGCATTGCTAAGGAGAGTGGAATTACAGACCCTGGTAAAAAATCTCCTTCCGACTCAAAATCTAGTGGAAACTCAAAGAAAAAGTCTGCACAAAAAAAACAGGAAGTCCTTCCTCAGGAAACAGAGCCCGTCACAGAAGCTGCGACAGAGGAAACGACAATAGAAGAGACGACAATAGAAGTAGTACCCAATACAACGCAACCAGATGAAGCACCTACCAATGAAGATGGAAGTCTCGTTGGACCTGGCGCGAAGATAGAAGAAAGAGAACCTTAGATTGAGATAATCTCTCAAGCCCTTAAAAATATTGTGGCTTGAGAGATTTATTATCCTGTTAGTTTATTAAATTATCCCAGATCATCAAAATCAGGAAGTTCATCCCGGGTAATCACTACGTCACTGTTATAGACCTTATTTACCATAGAGCTTTCCGTATAGGAATTGCCTATTTGTCCGTTGGAATCTATGATAAAGTCTCCATACCAGACTGCAAAATACAGCCAATAGGTATTATCCCTTACGAAAAGATCCGGATCTATCATCACTCCATTTTCGCTTAGAGCCGCCATCTTAGAACCGCCGGAATAATTGACGGTTTTCATGAACTGATCGGTATGGGCACGATAGGAATGTTTTTCTGCATAAATATCCGTTCCTGCTATATCACAGTGTTCATCTCCAGGATACCAGTCTTTGTTTTGCCCGTTCCAAACCCAGATTAAATTATTTAACTTATGGTAATAGGTCTGACGTACAAACATTAATTTATAAAGCCATTGGTATGCGGGTGCACCTTTTGCACCCCACCAGAACCATCCACCGCTGGCTTCATGGAGAGGTCTCCAAAGTACGGTTACGTTTGCCTGTTGCAGTTTATCCAGATACTCGGATATCACATCAATATCGCGGACAATCAGATAGCATTCCTCAGAAATTTTGTTCTCTTGATATAAGACTTTTATATCTTCTAGGGACCGCTGACTAATATCAACATCTGTAACCGCTTTTGACAAATCAAAAGTCGTATCTTTTGAATAGAAGGAGGCTCCTCCCTTCGGTGCATGCCAATGCCATTGAAATGTAGTAAGACCACCGGTTTTATCCCAATTTAGAGCGAGATTAACTTCTTCCGAGGACTGATAATCACTGGCAGTGTCGCAGAAGATAAAATCCAGCATACGGATCGCCGGATACTTTCCGGTTAAATTATGAATTGCTTCAATCTCCGTACTCTTATTCAGAGAACAACACTGGCCGGACAAGGTTTTTTGTCCATATATGCTTTTTAAATACTTTTGGATGTTCACAGTCCTTTTGTTCGCATTTGGATTTACCAGAGTGAAGGTCGCAGAGGAATATACGGAATCATTTACACCGGAATCTTCCTCAATTGTAATATAGTCCAGATCAAACCAGCCCCAATTCTCTTTTATGGATAGGGTAACGGTTCCTGCTTCTAGCCAGACACTGGCTATTTTTGTATCATGCCAGTTTCCATCCCCATTGCTGTAAATAGTTCCAGCCTGTTTGCCGTTAATCGTAAGATAATTTTCTTTGTAGCTGTCTGCAGCTGATCGCACAGTAAAGGTATAGTGACCGGATTGGGAAATCTCTGCATGTACGGACCAGGAATTTCCTTCTCTCTGTGTAAAACCGGTAGCATAGCCGGTTCCACTGAACCCAGCTCTTGTGGTAGCTGCTGTAATATCCCCTGCCATTGCTGCATTTTCAGCCTCAATATGCGTTAATGCAGGACTAGATGCTTTCTGCTCAAAATTATTCATTCTTTTTTTTCTCCTTTTCTGTGTCAATCAAATCTTTTTTATGTCTGCATATAGGATTCCCCTGCCGTTTGTAGCCAGATAAACACGTCCGTAAATCCTGGGATCTCCTGTAATACAGGCATTCGTAATGCCATATTGATGGTCATCATCATTTATTCGAATCCAACTTATCCCCCTGTCATCGGAGCGAAAGAGCCCACGTATTCCATTTATAACTGCGGAAGTATAGAGGGCCATATATGTCTGGCCAGGTGCAGCTTTACCAAAGCCTATGGTAGAGGCATTTTCAACCTCTTTTATTTTCATAAAACTTTCACCTGAATTTGTGGTATGGAACAAACCGCTTTCTCCTGAGTCACCTGAAAGCCATACATCACCCTCCACGAAAGGCATTGCTTTTATCATAGCGGAAGAGGGAAGTCCGGTTGTTACTGTAGCTGTAAAAGTGGCTCCTTTATTTGTGCTTACATAAAATGTGCCATTATAAAATCCATAAAATTTATTGGAATTAGATCTGTCTGAGGCAATGACAGCACCGGCAGGAAGTCCTTCACTTTGACGAAATGTGGAGCCTGTATTTGTGGAATAATAAACCATTTGTCCTTTGGGTGCCCAAACAATAGTATTGCCATCCGCAGACATTGCAACCGTTCCCCCTTCGGTGGTATCTGATTCGCCAGACTGCCAGGGATTGTTAAGTGAAAACCAGTTATTTCCGATATCGTATGATAAGCCGATTCTAGAGCTGCTCCCAGCGTCGACTTTCCCCACACGCACAACTCTAGTCGGATTTAGTTCTGCATAATCAATTGAAGTATTCGCAAGAAAGGGTGTCAGCAGCATCATAGAAGGGACTTTGTCCAGGTCATTATGTACAAAGCCTCCTAGATCGTACATTCCGCTGATTAGGTGAGCCGTACCAGTGGTTGGACTTACGAGGGTCTGTGCTGCGATCTGTTCGATTCCATCCGCAACAACAGACAAGTGGACAATGCCACCCGTATCAATATCTGTAAGGTTATTTGTTCCATAAACGGTAGCACCTGTCCCATATATCATCCGGTCAGAATTAAATGGATCAATGGAGATATTCCCAATCATCCAACCTAGCTTAGCCGCTGGCTCCGGAGGCTGTGGATTTTTACCAAAAGTCAGCCATGGGGTTGTAGTTATATCCAAGGTATAGCGCAGGGTTCTGTTCGGATATCCGTTCCAATCCCAGAAACGGATCCAAGTTTTTCCGCCGTCTGTACTTCTAAAAAAGTTTGCATCCGGCCACCAAGAATTTAGGGTTGCTACAATTATGGACTCAGGGTTGTTTGCATCCACCCCTAAACCGCCATAACCAAAATAATTATCGTTACTTGAGGTGGGGATTGGAGTAATGTCTGTCCAAACCTCTGTATTTGTATTATATTTCCATACTTCACCTTTGTGTCCATCGTAGGGGCCTACGCCATCACTATAGGATATATAGAGAATCCCATTGGAAGCAAGAATTCCATGATGAGGAAAGAGTCCTGTGGTTTTTGACGGATTATTAATATCTGGAACTACAATAGTATGGGGTTGCCCTTCTATGGCTGACCAAGTGGCACCACCATCGAGGGTTCGGTATACCATATCTTCCCCTTTTTTATTGACGACACCGATATAGATTATCTGGCAAGGATTTCCTTTTGTACTAGATGAAGGATCCGGAGTAACCCATACAACTCCGGTAAGTGTACTATCATATGATGTGGGATCATCTTCTGATGGCGCATAATTTCCTACGTAAGGAAAGCTGCTTACTTGATTCCAAGTCTTACCGTAATCGGTGCTTTTCCATAATCCATACCCACTGCGTGTTCCAAAATAAAGGACATGGTTGTTATTTGGATCAACAATTAGACGTTCTCCCATGGATCGTCCTAACATATTTGCTCCATTTTTGAAAGGCAATTCTGATTGTTCCCAGGTTTTTCCGTAATCATTTGAACGCAGGATAACCCCATTCTCACTGGTCCATTCATTTGTATAGGTCCCCGCTGCAATGTACACCCGGTTGGTTTCAACCGGATCTACTGCAAGGCTTTCGCACCCCAGATTATTCCAGTCATCCCAGCCAATCCAATCCGTCAAAGGAATCCAGGTTTGGTTCTTTAAATCATAGCGATAAGCACCGCCCATATCGGTACGTGCATAGATCAAATCTTTTTCTCCAGGATTAAAAACAATATTGTCCACATAACCCCCTGCAGTAATTTTGACATTCTTCCAATTGTAAACCTGAGATGGAATGTCACCTTTCACAAATAATTTTTCTGACATAAATGTTACCCCCTTGTTAATAAAGATTTTTAGTTACAGTTCCATTGATAAAGACATACCTTTTAGCGATTTCAGCATAATCCTCTCACAAAAAAAATTCAACCCATGTGCCAAAATTATACGTGTTTAGTTCCAATATTTGCAAGTTGTAAGTTATAAGTTAAATTATATAAGTATTTCTTTGCATATATCATTTTATCTTGATAAATAGCTGATAAGTTATCATTTATTTTACTTATGAATGACTTTAACAGGATTTCAATGCAAATTTTGGCACTTAACGTGTACAATTTTGGAACCTAGGTTGTCATTTATTAAATCAGCGCATATGTTAAAGTACAAGCATAATCATAACTATAAACGTATTGATTTGAGAAGGGAGTGGTTCCAATGGTTCCTTTAAAATTATGTAACCGATAGGAAATGCAACGTTCAATGAGTGCCAAGCTTGGCACCGCCAAATTAAAAGGGGGATTTATTATGATATGCAAAGAGTCATCAAAATGCAAGAGTACTGTAGCAGCTACAAAAAAAGGTGCAGACACCTATCAGGAAAGATTTCTAGAACTATGGAATGATCTGCATGATACTGAAAATGGATATTTCAGTCCACAGGGAATTCCTTATCATACCATTGAAACTCTAATCGTGGAAGCACCCGATTATGGACATGTAACTACCAGTGAAGCCATGAGCTATTATATATGGCTTGAGGCAATGTATGGGAAATTCACTGGCGACTTTGCTGAATTTAAAAAGGCTTGGGATATCGCGGAAACGTATATGATTCCAACGGATAAAGATCAACCAAATGAAAGCATGAGTCAGTATAAAGCCAATAAGCCGGCAACCTATGCACCTGAATGGGAACTTCCAAGTTTATATCCATCAAAATTGGATCCTAATGCGGTATCAGGAACCGATCCAATCCATGAAGAATTGGTATCCACCTATGGTACTTCAACGATTTATGGCATGCACTGGTTACTAGATGTCGATAACTGGTATGGGTATGGCAGTCGAGGAGACGGTGTGTCTACCCCGGTCTATTTCAATACATTCCAAAGAGGAGAACAGGAATCTACCTGGGAAACAATTCCACAACCATGTTGGGATAATATGAATTTCGGTGGTAAGAATGGATATCTTGATTTGTTTACCGGAGACAGTAGTTACTCAAAACAATTTAAGTATACCAATGCTCCGGATGCAGATTCCCGTGCAATACAAGCTGCTTACTGGGCAGATCAATGGGCGAATGAAAGTGGTGTAGACCTTGGTGATTATATAAGCAAAGCCAGTAAGATGGGCGATTATTTAAGATATGCCATGTTTGATAAATATTTCCGTAAAATTGGATCTTCATCAACTGCCGGTACGGGGTATGACGCAGCGCATTATCTACTTTCCTGGTATTATGCATGGGGTGGTGGCATCGGTGCAAACTGGTCCTGGAAAATTGGCTGTAGTCATAGCCATTTTGGATATCAGAATCCCATGGCCGCTTGGATATTATCACAAGAGGATGACTTCAAACCACTTTCTAAAAACGGCGCAAGAGACTGGGAGAAGAGTTTAGACCGGCAATTAGAATTCTATCAGTGGCTGCAGTCTGCAGAAGGTGGTATTGCAGGTGGAGCCAGCAATTCCAATAAAGGGCGTTATGAAAACTGGCCTGCAAAAACTGCGACTTTTTATGGAATGGGTTATATCGAAAATCCAGTATATGCTGATCCAGGAAGCAATACCTGGTTTGGATTCCAGGCATGGTCGATGCAGCGTGTAGCGGAATATTATTATAAGACAAATGAACCCAAATCAAAAGCCTTACTGGAAAAATGGGTAGGGTGGATTAAAGAGGTAGTAAAATTAAATGAGGATGGAACTTATGAAATTCCCAATACAATCGAATGGTCCGGTCAGCCCGATACTTGGACAGGGACCTATACCGGCAATTCCAACCTTCATGTATCAATCGTCAATTATGGATCTGACCTTGGTGTAACAGGTTCCCTAGCAAACACGTTACTATATTATAGTAAAGCATCCGGTGATGATGGAGCTAGAGTACTTGCCAAAGAATTACTCGACCGTATTTGGAAGCTATATCGAGATGACAAAGGTGTTTGTGTACCAGAAAAGAGAGTCGATTATAATCGTTTCTTTGAACAGGATGTTTATGTACCGGAAGGTTGGACTGGAACGATGCCAAACGGAGATGAACTTAAAGAGGGAATCAAATTCTTAGATATCCGATCAAAATATAAAGAGGATCCGGATTATCAAAAGCTTGAAGACGCTTATAATCAGGGGATTGATCCAGAGTTTAATTACCATCGCTTCTGGGCTCAGTGTGATGTTGCTCTTGCGAATGGGATATATTCCATTCTGTTTGGAGAAGGAGGAGATCCCGTAAAAAGTTCTTCTATCACACCAACATCAGCAACTTTTGATAAAATGATGGAGAATCAAAAAGACATTACAGTAACTCTTACTTTAAATGGAAATACCTTTATTGGCATCAAAGAGGGCAGCCATGATTTAACAGAAGGTGTAGATTATACCTTGAGCGACCATACCGTGACGTTGTTAAAAAATTATCTGAATACACTTGATAGAGGAACCTACAAAATGGTATTTGATTTTAGTTCTGGTACAGATCCTGTACTTGCTCTAACAGTAAAAGATAGTTCAGTTGCAGAGGGAGACATCAAAGTACAGATGTTTAATGGAGATACCTCGGCCAAGTCAAGTCAAATTGTTCCGAAAATCAAACTCTATAACATGGGGGAAACCAGTATTCCATTAACTGATTTAAAGCTTAGATATTATTACACCATAGACGGAGAAAAGAATCAAAACTACTGGTGTGATTGGTCCACAGTTAATAGCGATAATGTAACTGGAACGTTTGTAAAAACGCCAAAAGCAATGACTGGCGCAGATTATTACCTGGAAATTGGATTTACCTCAGGTGCTGGTGAATTGGCAGCAGGACAGTCCATTGAAGTTCACTCAAGATTTTCCAAATCTGATTATAGTAGTTACACACAGACGGGGGACTATTCCTTTTCAAAGTCTGGCAATGGGTTTGCAGACTGGACAAAAATCACAGGATATATCTCTGATAGCCTAAAATGGGGGATGGAACCGTAAGAAATCTGATCAATTAATTAAGGAGGGGATTGATATGAGTAAGATGACAGTTGTCAACGCAGAAACAAATTATAATTATGGAGAAGCATTACAAAAAGCAATTATGTTTTATGAATTTCAACGTTCCGGGAAGCTGCCTGTTACGATTCGGAATAATTGGAGGGGAGATTCTGGGCTTTCCGATGGTTCCGATGTGGACATTGATCTAACTGGTGGATGGTATGATGCTGGAGACCATGTGAAATTTAATCTCCCAATGGCATATTCGGCATCCATGCTGGCATGGTGTGTATATGAAGCAGAGGAGGAGTTAAAGAAAAGTGGACAGTTCGATTACTTGTTAAATGAAATCAAATATGCAACGGATTACTTTATAAAGTGTCACCCATCTGCAAATGTCTTTTATTATCAGGTTGGAAATGGGAATACAGATCATTCCTGGTGGGGACCGGCAGAAGCAATGCAAATGAGTCGACCAGCTTATAAGGTGGATATAAATAACCCAGGTTCTACTGTTTCCGCAGGAGCTGCAGCAGCTCTTGCAGCAACGGGAGTTATTTACGCAGATCGTGATCCTGATTATGCCGCAACCTGCATCCAACATGCAAAAGAGCTCTTCTCATTTGCGGACACAACAAAGAGTGATAGTGGATATACTGCAGCAAACGGGTTTTACACCTCTAACAGCGGTTACTTTGACGAGCTGTCCTGGGCGGGCGTTTGGCTTTATCTAGCTACTAAAGATTCCTTTTATCTAAATAAAGCAGAAACTTATGTAGCGAAAGATTCCTATAAATGGACGCAGAGTTGGGATGATGTCCATTACGGTTCTGCCTTGTTGCTGGCCAAAATAACTGGTAAAAAAATTTACAAGAACAGTACGGAAATGTATCTGGATTACTGGACAACTGGATATAACGGAAGCCGTGTTGCCTATACTCCCAAAGGTCTTGCATGGTTGGATTCCTGGGGATCACTAAGATATGCTACCACTACAGCCTTTTTAGCCAGTGTTTATGCAGACTGGACGGGATGCAGTAAGGGAAAAGTCAAAACCTACAGGGCATTTGCGAAGCAACAGATCGATTATGCGCTGGGAAGCAGCGGGCGTAGTTTTCTGGTTGGGTTTGGAACGAATTCTCCCAAAAAACCGCACCATCGAACCGCACACAGTTCCTGGGCTAACAGTATGACCGTACCAGCATACCACAGGCACATCCTTTATGGGGCTTTGGTAGGTGGACCGGATAGAAACGATAATTACACAGATGATATTAACAATTATGTTAATAATGAGGTTGCCTGTGATTACAATGCTGGCTTTGTTGGAGCTCTTGCAAAACTGTATGGAGAATATGGTGGAGATCCGATTCCAGGATTTAAGGCAATCGAAGAAGTAACAAACGATGAATTCTTTGTAGAGGCAGGAATTAACGCCTCGGGCAATAATTTTACAGAAATTAAAGCATTACTAAATAATTGTTCTGGATGGCCTGCTAAAATAGGGGATCAGTTATCTTTTCGATATTTCATAAATATAAAAGAAGCTGTAAATGCAGGGTATTCCGCCAACGATTTCACAATAACTACCAATTACAATCAAGGAGCGACGGTATCGAAACTTATCCCATGGGATGAAGCAAACAATATTTATTATATAAATGTTGATTTTACAGGAACCAAGATATATCCAGGAGGTCAATCCGCATACAAAAAAGAAATACAGTTTCGGATTGCCGGGCCGGCGAATCAAAACTCCTTTGATAGCTCCAATGATTATTCTTTTACTGAATTAAACGGCACAACTTCCGGAAATCTTGTTAAGACGACCTATATTCCGGTGTACGACGCAGGGGTAAAAGTATTTGGCCATGAGCCAGAGAAATCCTAAATAGCACTTCTTTCAACCCCCTCTTAAATCAAGTTTTATTACTTACTTGTACTTAAGAGGGGGCTATTTTGATGCAAATTAGAGAAAATCCCTCCCCATACAAGCATAAGAAAAGAGAGAAGAAAAGTTGTAACCAATAATTGTAATATAAACTATATTATGGTATTATGTCTTTAAATTAAATATATGGGGGAGGAATCTATGAATAAAAAAGCGATAAGCAAAAAGTCGGATTTTTTAACAAAAAGGATTAAAAAGATTGCAATATTTGTTGTAGCGATTCTGATCATTGGGTCTATGGGGACAAGTCATCTTGGTGGTGTTTTGGTTGTTGAGGCGCATTCGGGACGAACCGATTCTCAAGGCGGACATCATGATTATAAAAACAAAAGTGGTTTGGGCAGTTATCATTACCATCATGGTCAAAAAGCTCATTTACATCCAAATGGAGTATGTCCTTATGGGTACGGTGGATCTTCTTCTGAGCAGACATCAAGTTCAACATCCGATAAGATAGAAGCGCCTGCTCTAAAAGCAGAAGATTTTAAATTGATTTTTGATTCAACATTCTATTACACCAATAATGAAGATCTGCAGTCAACGGTGGGAAACGACGAACAAAGATTACTTGATCATTTTGTCAATTTTGGTATGGCAGAGGGACGTAAAGGCTGCAGTGACTTTGATGTAATGATATATAAAAGCAGTAACACAGATTTGGAAACAGCGTATGGAGATGATTTGAAAAAATATTATGAACATTATAGGAACAGCGGATATAATGAAAATCGAATACATAATTAAAAAGTAGTAATAAAGCGCAAGTCTTTAATCTTATACTGAGGTTAATTCTTGCGCTTATCTTAGTAAATCAGATGATTCTATTCTTATGATGAGAGAGAACTAGAACAATTGTTTAATTTAGGAGGTATTCGCAATATGGAGTATGAATTGAAAATTAAAATGTACTCATTTACGGTGGATTGTATCGACCCATATGAATTAGCAAAATTTTATGCAGCTTTACTCAAATGGGAAATAATGTCCGTCGATGAAGGCTGGGCATGTGTATACGCTACGGGAACCAATCAGGGATCTTATCCTTGTATCTTGTTTCAACAAAACCCTGCGTATAAACCGCCTGTGTGGCCAGAAGAATCGGAAGCTCAACAGCAAATGGCACATTTGGATTTTGCCGTTAATGATTTAGAAAAATCAGTTCAATATGCAATGCAATGTGGTGCAACCATCGCAAATAAGCAATTTTCCGATAATTGGAGAGTTATGTTTGACCCCGCTGGACATCCTTTTTGCTTATGTCAAATGAAATCAATTATCGAGAGTGACCATTTGGGGTTATTATAGTATCTGATTTACTTAAGGCAGGGAGCCGTGTGGTTTTTAATCTAACATTCTGGAGGTAAATCAGATGAAGACACTATATGTCACAGACTTAGACGGGACATTATTAAATAAGCAAGATACAATAAACAAGAATAGTATTGAAATCATGAATAATCTAGTTGAAAAAGGAATGAACTTTACCTATGCAACCGCACGTTCATTCGTAACCGCCAGCAGATTACCTGCTGGCAGAAAAGTTATTATTTTAATTGATTACTATTTATGAGCTATGAGTATATAAGATAATGGGAATCCTTTTTCATTATATATATCAGATAAACCCACATCATAATTAAATTCTTTTATTTTACTCAATCTCATAGGAGTTTGAATAATTGAATTAATGATATCAGATATTGTATGTGAAAAACTTGTAAAAGTTTTTGAGCTATATTGTCCTGATATATACTCCATACCCTCATTTTCAATCCATGGTTCCTTTCGAAAGTAAGAATACGTTACCCTGTCTAAATGTTGCCCATCATAATAAGGTTCTCCTGGCATCGGTAGCATATTCATAAAGGGATGAGAATCGTGGATCAAAATGATTCCTCCTGGCTTTAAGCAATCTGATACTTTACGAAATAGAGTATTCAAATCCTCAAACCAAGTAATTGCACCAACAGTGAACATAATAAAATCAAAAGAATTATGGTATTCTTTAGGAATTTCTAAAATATTACTTGCAACAAATTTACAATTATCAATACCCGCTTTTTGAGCAGTATCTTCTGCTTGCTTCACAATATTTTCAGCAATATCAAAGCCAATCCCTGATTTAGCGCCTAATTGCATGAGAGATAAAAGCTCCCGGCCATTATTACAGCAAAATTGCGCCACTTCTTTTCCTTTAAAATCAATATTAGTTAATTCGAATGCCAAATCAGAACAGAAAAACGGAAGATGTTCATTAAGGAGTCGCTTATAATTATCTTCTCCCCAATTCGAATGTTTGTGATCAAAAGCCTCTTCCCAAGCTTCTTTGTTTTTTGATATAAAGTTCATATCTCTCTCCTTTGTTTTCAAGAAATTTATATGAGATAATTTCCTGTATTTTACCTATTTATTAATAATAATTTTATTATAGCCTATATTTTCCCTACTATCAATATTAAGTCTTCAATGTGTATATGCTTAGATCTATATCCATAAATGCGCAGACAGTTATCCGGAAGAGTAGAAGAGCAGATCATTATCTGACGCGGGTTTTATTGCAAATATTTCAAAAATAAACAAAACCCATAAAATTAAAAAGAAGCAATATGGAAGAGGAGGTACTAAAATGTGTACAAGTTTTATTTAGAGATACATACTATTATTGCTGATAAAACTGGTAATGCATTTATTCTGGAAGAAGGAAATGATAAAAATATAATAAGTCCTATTCAAAATAATAAAAGATCGAATAGATGGGAACGCGATCTGTCCCTATTGTAATGGAAGAGAAGCTATACGGGGAAAAACCTCTTTTAAAGTATTGCATGTTGACATGATGAAGGAGTGGATATTGGTAACTGGCTCTTTATTGATCCCGATAATATTATAGAAGATTATTTGGGTAATGTTTGGTAGACTTTTTCCAAATGTGCGGAAGACCACAACACCTCATTTTTTTAGTTTTACGAATTAACTTAAGAGGTATCATATCAATACTGATAGTAGCGCAATAGCTATAAATTTTTACGCATAATATAATCCGTTTGTTCATCATCTCCCATGAAAAAAGAATGCGATCCTATTTGATAAAATCCATTCTTTTTATAAAAAAGTACGGCCTTTTCATTTTCTTCCCAGACACCAAGCCAAACATATAGTTTCTTTCGCATATTTGCTAAATCGATTGCTCTATCCATTAATTCGGTGCCTAAGCCTTTACCTTGAAATTCTTTTGCTATGTATATTCTTTCAATTTCCAATGACCGCCCATCGTTAATATCTGTTTGAGCAGGAGCCTCATTTAGCTTTAAATAGCCGGACAATTCCCCATCTGAATACAGAAAGTAAAACATTGAATTACCATTTAATAATTCCACACGTAGTCTTTCTATATCAAATGACTTATCCAGATAAGCTTTCATATTGGAAGGAGTATTCGTTTCTTCAAAGGTTTCATTATATGTCTTGTAAGAAAACTCTCGAAGCGTACAAATATCTTCTTGTGTGCATTGTCTAAAGAATAATCTCATTTTTATGTCTCTCCTAAGTTTTTATAAATAATTATAATTAATAGAATACTCTTTATTTCGCTAACTATCAATATTAAGTTTCCAATGTGCTCTAATACGTTAAATTCTAATTTAACTAATACCAAAAAACTGAAAATAAAACCCCAAATGTAACAATCAACAAATAAATACAAGAATCCATGGAACATAAAACGGGTTATTTTCTCTGTCACACCCTAATTTTTTATACTCCAAGTAATCACTATAAATACATAAAGCATGTGTAAATGTAGATATATAAAGAGCAATAATGATCTTAACAAACGCCCCCTAAGTCATTAAGTAAAGGGTAGTAACCGCCAGATTAACCGTTGTCCAGGTGAAAACGCAGGTGGCGAATACGAGCAGGAGATCAGAGCCGGCAACACTTCCTAATCCGCATAAATTGATTCAAATTCAAGACCAAAAGAGTCTGCGTCCGAAGCAGTAGCGATATAAGACTGCATATAAATTTCCTCCCGAATATCACAATTCCAACATCTTTTACAAGTTGTTGGAATTGTGATATAATTATGTATGGCGGTTTAAAAGTAAGTGACGGTTTTAACTATTCGCGAAAGTCTAGTTTAACGAATAGTTACACAAAGAAAAAACTATTTACAAGCTAAATGGATTTACCATGCGTTATGAACCTCTCATTTTCCTTTCTAGCTTACTCTATGTATGCCTTGCTATAACTTGTCTCTTTGGTCCATTCGTTGTTGATTCCTTTAACGATGCCTAAATATGATAAAAATGCTAAGTCTTGTGATATCGATTGTATTTTGGTAAAATATACTATGCATACAGTTCCGTACATTAATCTCTCCCCTTTATATGTTAAATATATAACAAAATTTAGATTAATAATTCCAATTTCACATATGAACGTATTCAGAACGAACCTTGGGATCATATATATCCTGAAATTAATAGATTAAGAATAGAAATGAGGTATTATTATGGGAACGTCACTCTCCTACCATCAACAAAAAGACATAGAAAACGTAAAACATCTTCGTCAACTCGTACATGAGCTTCCCCGCTTTTGTGGTGATTTTTTCAGAGGGATTGAACCTAGAACCTCCTCTCGCACCCGAATCGCCTATGCATATGATTTGAAAGTGTTTTTTGACTTTCTTATGAAAGAAAATCCTGTAATTGGTAAAATTAGTATGAAAGATATTCATATCGATTCACTTGATACTCTTCGCGTTGTGGATATTGAAGAATATATGGAGTATTTAAAATATAGATTCAATGACAAAAACCAGGAAATCACTAATAATGAACGTGGCATCATGCGTAAAATTTCCACTTTGAAAAGTTTTTATAATTATTATTATCGGAATGAACGTCTTCAGAATAATCCAGCTGCTTTGGTACAACTACCTAAATTACATGAAAAAGAGATTATTCGATTGGATATCGATGAAGTGGCACTTTTACTGGATGAGGTTGAGTCAGGAGAATCCTTAACCGTAAAACAAAAAACCTATCATGTAAAAACAAAACTTCGAGACCTGGCAATACTGACTCTTCTGCTTGGAACAGGCATTCGTGTTTCGGAATGTATTGGATTAGATATTGATGATATTGATTTTAAAAATGGAGGTATTCGAATACATAGAAAAGGAGGTAAAGAAGTTACCATTTACTTTGGAACTGAAGTTGAGCATGCACTACTAGACTATCTTGAGGAACGAAATGAGGTTATAGCAGCAAACGGGAATGAAAACGCTCTTTTCCTATCCATGCAGAAAAAAAGAATATCAGTCCGGAGTGTAGAAAACCTAGTTAAGAAATATTCCAAACCCGTAACACCATTAAAAAAAATAACTCCACATAAACTCCGAAGCACCTATGGTACAAGTCTCTATAAAGAAACCGGTGACATCTACCTAGTCGCTGATGTACTGGGGCATGCTGATGTTAATACAACGAAGAAACATTATGCAGCCATGGAGGATGAACGCCGGAGAAGTGCTCGGAATAAGGTCAAATTACGAGAGGATTAGGTTATATTGCTTTTTTTAATGCTTTAGGTAATGCTGCTAAGACGGAACCCCTTATGAGTTTTCAATCTTATGCAGCACTCTTACCACTCGTTAATCCATAGTAATTACACATTAAAGTGATTTCTTATATTAGACATTAACACCTTAAGAAATTCACATTCTCTTACTCTTCTATATACGGTACATAGTATGCCACGGTTAAATACTTGCCACTGTGAATTACATCTTCTTTTATACCATTCATGTTTTTTAATTCCTTTACATATTCAGCTTTATTCATCCCGCTATTCCTGCCGTATTTTTCTGCAATGCTCCATAGGCTGTCCCCGTCTTGTATCAGAATACTGGTATAATAAGTTTCTAACAATTGAGCTTCCGCTTCTCCTGCAAGAGCCTTCACTAGGGAATATCCACATACATAGGATCCAATAACAACTACCAATACTAAACTTATGAACTGTTTTATCATAATAAACCCCTCCAAAAAATTACAAGCCACTCACAAACATATGTTCTTTTTCTAATTCTATGATAGCACTGCAAATATAAGTTTGTCAATGGTTTTTCGAACAAAGGTTTGCATTTTTATCGAACATATGTTACTATAGTTCTAATGAAAAGGATTGAGGAGGCTGTAGTATGGCGCAAGAAAAGATAACACCAAAACAGCAAGAAATTTTAGCATATATAAAAGAAACGATTTTAAAAAAGGGGTATCCACCTGCAGTTAGAGAGATTTGTGAAGCTGTTCATTTAAAGTCAACATCCTCCGTACACTCTCATCTGGAAACACTGGAAGAAAAAGGGTATATCAGAAGAGATCCGACAAAGCCGCGAACTATTGAGATTATTGATGATTGTTTTAATTTAACTCGCAGAGAAGTCGTGAATGTTCCTGTTCTTGGAACGGTTGCGGCTGGTCAACCACTCTATGCAGAAGAGAATATTGAGAATTATTACCCTATTCCTTCTGATCTTTTACCAAATGCAGAGACGTTCATGTTAAAAGTAAAGGGTAATTCTATGATTAATGCAGGTATCTTAGAAGGCGATCAGATTATCATTGAACAATGTCCGACAGCGCAAAATGGAGAGATTGTTGTAGCTTTAGTTGATGATTCTGCTACTGTAAAAAGATTCTTTAAAGAGGATGGCCATTACCGCCTACAACCTGAGAACGATTCTTTGGATCCTATCATTGTAGATCATGTAGATATACTCGGAAAAGTAATTGGATTGTTTCGATTGGGAATCCATTGATTTTAAACAAATTTAGGCTAGTGTTAACATAAAACAATTATGTTAACACTAGCCTAAAAAACGGCTTTCAACAATTGTCTTAAGCCGCCTGGTACTCATTCTTATATTAAGATTTAAAAGGAACCTTATATCTAGTAACTAATACTCTTAGCTGTAGATTACACTTCCAAATCTTCTAGCTGCATCGTTTTTCCATCTCTCCAGATTCGTTCCAAATCATAAAACAGACGGTTGTCACGGTCAAAAACATGAACAATAATATCGCCATAATCCATAAGGATCCAGTTCGCAGTTTGATATCCTTCTATTTGTTTGCAAACATAGCCCTTCCCTTCAAGTGCTGCTTCCACATTGTCTACCATAGCTTGAACCTGATTTGCATTTAAACCACTTGCAATGATAAAATAGTCGGCTACAACAGATACATTGCGTATATCAATGATGCTTATTTCCTCTCCCTTTTTGTCTGATAAAGCAGTGTAAGCTGTTTTTACCATATCAACAGATTGATTCATCGTTATTCTCCCTTCTTTTCCATGTGAACCTGCTTATAATAAGCATATGCCTGCTTTGACATAGAGTCCACTGAACTTCCTTTTTTATCTAGATATCCCAGAGTGTCTTTTAAGATCTGATAGACTGCTTCATCCAAATCTAAGAATGCCAAAGAACGAACAAAAGACAGATCTGGTGCTTGATCTCTTCTTGGTTCTATATAGTCTGCAGTAAAAACTATCTTATCCAGCATTGTCATATTAGGCTTGCCAGTCGTATGCCAACGAATCGCCTCTAGAACCTCTGGTTCCTCTACGCTATATTTATGCTTTGCCAGCCATGCACCATATTTTGCATGCAACACAGCTGGGGCTTTTTGTTCTTCATCCGTTATATCTATATCTCGTTTCTTACATTTTATAATAATTTCATCGTTCCCGTAGCATTTGGCACAGTCATGGAGTAACCCAGCCAATTCAGCTCTGTCCAGATCATAATCATAACACATTGCTAATGCAGAACACATAAATGAAACACTAATTGTGTGTTCATATCGAAAAGGACTCAATCGAACCTTTAAATCATTTCTCAAGTCTATAATGCTACTCTTCATGAATCCTCCATCTCCTGATACAAGCCATGGTTCTTAATATACGCCAGAACCGTCTCCGGGAGGTCCGCCGCAACGGACAGCCCCTTCGCAATTTTTTGACGTATTTCAGCAGATGAAATATCCATTTCGCTACAATGAAGGATACGAATATCAGCATTATATTGGGTTGATAGATGGGCTATTTGTCGTTCCATCGATCGGTCCGCATCCTCATATTCTCGGCTTGCCACAAGGATCACTGCCTGAATCATTACCTGCTCCGGTTCATACCATTTTTCTATTTCATAAAGAGAATCCGCTCCGATAATAAAGTAAAACGTATGCTCTGGATAAATTTTATGAAGATTTGTTAGCGTCTGAGCCGTATACGTATTCCCTTTTCTTTTCACTTCGAAATTTGAACAGAACAATCCCGGTCGATTTTTCACAGCTTCCTCTGTCATAGCAAGACGTAAGGCTGGAACTGTTACACGATCCTCCTCTTTATGAGGTGGATGCCCCGAGGGCATAAACCAGACTTCATCTAAATCATATTCTCTATGTGCCTGTTCTCCAAGCATTAAGTGTCCATTATGGATGGGATCAAACGTTCCACCCATAATACCGATTTTTCCCATAATATTTAACTCCTGACCGTAGAAATGCAGGATTATTTTGGAAGTACAATCTTTCTTTTCGCTTCCTCTTTTGCCTGCCTATAAAGTATGATCTTTCTTCCAATCACCTGAACTACCTCCGAATGAGAGCGTTCAGACAATATGGAGGCAATACTTCCAGCACCATCCATGCAATTTTTTAGTACTGTAATCTTAATTAATTCCCTTGCTTCTAGCGCTTCTGTAATTGCAGTTGTAATCTCAGGGGTTAAACTGGATTTACCAATCTGAAATACAGGATCTATATTCATCGCCAAACCCTTTAAATAGGATCTTTGCTTACTTGTCATAATATTCTCCTTGTTACTTGTAATAGTCAAATTCCAGACCATACATGCGAACGGTATCCCCTTCTTGAATTCCTGCTTCTTCCAATTTTTCTAATATATCGTTATCCTTTAAAAACTTCTGGAAAAAGCTGAAACCTTTTTCGGATTCCAGATTCGTGTATCCTAACATCTTTTCAATACGAGGTCCTTCCACAACATAAACCCCATCTTCTGTAACTTCCACGCTATATGGAAGTAGTGAAGTTGCTAGTCTGGTTAAATCAAATTCCTTCTCAAATACGACTGGACTTAAATCTGTATTCTTAAGCTGTTCAAAGATAGCATAAAGAAGTTCCTTCACGCCTTGTCCACTGACTGCAGAGATTGGATATACCTTCATCCCTTTGGGTTCAAACTCAGCTTTCAACTTCAAAACAGGATCTTCATCTTCAGAATAAATCACATCTACTTTATTGGCTGCTATAATCTGCGGACGCTTTAAAAGGTCCTCATTGTAAGCTTCAAGTTCCTTATTAATCGCCTTAATATCAGCAACCGGGTCCCGCCCTTCAGTAGAAGCAGCATCAACTACATGAACCAACACTCTGGTACGTTCGATATGACGCAAAAAATCATGTCCTAATCCAACTCCCTGAGAAGCACCCTCAATCAGTCCAGGTATGTCGGCCATAACAAAACCCTTTTCACCGTCAATATCTACTACTCCCAAATGAGGATTCAATGTTGTAAAATGATAATTTGCAATTTTAGGTCTAGCGTTGCTGACTCTAGAAAGCAAGGTGGATTTTCCTACATTAGGAAATCCAATTAATCCAATGTCTGCGATTACCTTTAACTCTAACTGCACCCATAATTCTTGTGCAGACTGTCCAGGCTGTGCATACTTGGGTGCCTGCATCGTAGGCGTGGCAAAGTGCATATTACCTTGACCACCTTTTCCGCCCTTTAAAATAACTTCGCGACGGTTCTCACCTGACATATCTGCAATTACCTTGCCAGATTCAAAGTCCTTAATAATGGTTCCCTCTGGCACTTTAATTATTAAATCTTCTCCATCTTTTCCATGGCATCTTTTTTTATTACCTGGCTGTCCATCTTGTGCATTATATTTATGAATGTGTCTGAAGTCTGTTAATGTATTAAGCCCCTCATTCACCTCAAAAATAATATTGCCGCCTCTGCCGCCATCACCGCCATCCGGACCGCCACACGGTACATAGAGTTCTCTGCGGAAGCTGATATGTCCATCCCCGCCTTTTCCAGATCTAATGTATATCTTTGCTCTATCGGCAAACATTCATTCACCTGTTCCCTTTCTAATGCGAAATAATTGAAACCAAATCATTCCATTTTTTGCAAAATAGCCGTTATCGCAAAAAACGGCTCCATACGTTAAGGTATGAAGCCGGTCCAATTATTCATTGATTACTTTTGGATAAACAGAAACCTGCTTTTTGTCTCTGCCTTTTCTCTCAAATTTAACAACGCCATTCACTAAAGCGAATAATGTATCATCACCACCACGGCCTACGTTGATGCCTGGGTGAATATGAGTTCCACGCTGTCTATAAAGTATATTACCTGCTAATACGAATTGACCATCAGCTCTTTTGGCACCTAATCTCTTAGACTCGGAATCTCTACCGTTCTTGGTAGAACCAACACCCTTTTTATGAGCGAAAAATTGAAGGTTCATCTTTAACATAACTTACACCTCCCTAAATCGGATTTTAATATATGGTTCTCCATACTCTTCCTCTATATCCTGTAATCCAAATATAAGAGAGTTCATAAGGAGTTGCGACTCTGAACTAATATCTGAAGTAAAACGAATTTTCAAAGAGCCTGACTCTTCTTCCTCTACTTCAAAGGAATCTTCTGTAAATTGTTCCACACTGTTTACCATGTTGAATGTAAGAGCCGATACTGCAGCACAGACAAGATCCTGTCCATCCTGTGGATTATCTGCCAGCCCAGCATGTCCCAATAACTGAATCCCACTATAGTGTTGTTCTGAATCAACGAATACGGTTACACTTATCATGATTAAGCATTGATCTTTTCGATCTTAACCTGTGTATAAGTTTGTCTGTGACCATTCTTTTTGTGGTATCCAGATTTTCTCTTATACTTGTAAACAATAACTTTTTTTGCTTTGCCTTCTTTAACAACTGAACCAGTTACGGTAGCACCTGCTACAGTTGGGCATCCAACAGCTAATTCACCATTGTTTACAACAAGTACTTGGTCAAATGTGACAGCTTCGCCAGCGTCAACACCAAGCTTTTCCACTTTAATGATATCGCCTTCCGCTACTTTGTATTGCTTACCACCTGTTGCAATAATCGCGTACATATGGCACCTCCTATTATCATTACTCGCCAAATACGGTGCTCTGTTAAAACAGAATCTTTTGAACCTCATTGTGCGGCATACTGTATTAATATATCACTCTCAAACAATTATGTCAATATATTTTCATGAAAATAACAAGCAATTTCTTTGTAAAATGCAGGTATCGCTTGTATTATACTGAGTCTCTTAGTATAATGATGCTTTGTGATTAAATAAAAGGAGTGTATAAATGAATACTGATAAACGAAATCACATTTTTATTCGCTGCTGTTATGGGTATGCGGTCAGCGGCATGGCTGTTCTTATAATAGGCGCAATCTTGCCATCTATTATAAGGGAAGCTGGAATCAGCTTTCTGGCTGCCGGAGGACTTTTGTCGGCGATGGCTGCCGGTAATCTTGCAGCCAGTTTTGTATTTCCACTTATGGTCTCTTATATGGGTAGAAAAAAAGCAATCTTCCTTATGACATTATTAGCTCCAATTTGTCTTTTGATCTTAAGCTTTTTACCACCGCTTCCAATCATGTACGGAATCATGTTTCTGTATGGTATGATAAGAGGCTGCATCACCATCTTAAATAACGCTGCAGTCAACGATATCTACAAAGAAGAAGCCGCCAGCAAATTGAACCTGCTCCACTGCTGCTTTGCCATCGGTGCATTTCTCGCTCCTTTGTTAACCGCTTTGCTTATGAAATTTGGATTTAGCTGGAGAGTCACACTCTACCTTATCCTATTTTTGACAGCAACATCCGCAATCTCTTACGGTACACTTGATGACTCACGAATCAATCAGTCATCCAATGATCTTAAGAAGAAAGCAAAAACAAATGGTAATGCGAAGAATCAGGGATTTCTTCGATCCTTTCGTTTTTACTGTATCGCATTTATTTTGTTTTTTTATTTGGGTGTTGAAAATTGTATCAACGGATGGTTTGTTACTTATTTGCAGAATATAGGGGTTATGTCCGAAGAATACGCTACTACACTGGTATCCTTTACCTGGCTTGTTATTATGGGCGGACGATTGCTCTGCGCCAAATTGTCTAAAAAGTGGAATGGAAGTACACTTATACTGGTAAATGTCTTAGGCAGCGCCCTTTGTTTTTTCCTTTTGATTTCAGTGAAAAGTTTACCTATGGTAACCATTGCTCTTCTTGGATTCGGTTTATTTCTCTCCGGTATTTATCCTACGTGTATTGCAAATGCCGGACCATTAATACAGGGTTCTACACTGGGAATGTCACTTTTAACGGCTATATCAGCGATGGGTGGAATCCTGACCCCTCAATTAATTGGTGGAATTGCAGATCACATTGGAATCGTTGCTGCAATTAGCATCTTAGTCATTAACGTAGGATTTATGATTGTACTATCCGCTATAAATTTCCGGAACTGGCATGTTATAAAGCTAGAGGAAACATAAAAGCTAAAACTCCCCTTGCAAAAGCCACGTATCTTAATTGGCGATGTAAGGGGAGTTTTTTTATTAATATTTTTTCCAGGTAGACGGTGCAAAAAGCATGATATGACAGTTTCCAGCTTTTTTTGCAATTAAGCAGCAAAGCATGTAAATTCCTGCCTCCATTTGAACTTTATTTACTGTACCATTTCCAACCACCCCCATCACATCGAATCGTTCCGATATGGATTGGATTACGTCGGGATTTTTGTCGATCAGAACAATATCATGATTTTCTTTATATAATTGCTCTGCCAGGGTTGTTCCCACCTTGCCACAACCCACTACAATGATTTCATATTGAAACATTCTCCTTCAACTGCGCTGCCTGTTCATAAATGGGTTTTTTTATTTTTTTTCTTGTCACTTCCACCAGATTTAACTTCGTTATTTCAACAACGGTTGTTTTTATCGGATCCTTTGATAGAATTTGTTCTAAAGTATTCACCAAAAGGACTCGGTCTTCCTCTTCTTCCATATCAATAAAATCAATGATAATAATACCAGATAAATTTCTTAATCTTAGCTGATGACCGATTTCCTTCGAAGCCTCCAGATTCACTTTCATGATTGTATCACGAGGCGCTTTACGCCCAGAATATTTCCCTGTGTTTACATCAATGACAACGAGTGCTTCTGTTGGCTCAATAACAAGATAGCCCCCTGATTTGAGCCATACTTTTTTCCCCAATGCCTCTTCCATCGTTTTTTCTATCCGATACAACTTCCTCAGCGGAAGTAACGGATCCTCATACCAAGTAAGAAGTTGTAAATTCTCCGGCTGATAACGGTCTAAATACGCCTTAACGGTATCATAGATATCACGTTCATCGGTAATCACAGCCTCTAACGTAGATTTAAAGCTGTCTCTCAATCCCAAAAGATAGGAAGGTTCACAACTGTATAAAAGACTATAGCAAGTTCGATGCTTCCCGTTGTCAAGAATTCTTACTAGAGAATCTTCTAAATCAGAAAATTCTGCTTCTAGTTCCTCCTGGGAAGCTCCATACGCATTGGTTCTTACAATCATTCCATAATTTTCTTTTTTTTTCATCTCTAGATCGGATTTCATCTTAGACTTCCAAGTCTGATCAGTAATTTTACCCGAAAAACCAATTTGCTTTTTTCCAGATGTAAGCACAAAATAGCGTCCTGTTATATTTAAATTCCCAGATAATACCGGAGCCTTTGTTTTCACAGCCTCTCGTTCAACCTGAACGATAATTTCATCCCCTTGCTTTAGTTTCCCTTCATAAGGGCGCTGATTCGCAAAATGGAGAAATGGATCAGATAGGCTTAAATACCCCATCTGTCCATTCCCAATATCAACAAAGGCCGCATTAATGTTTTTTACTATATTATTTACTTTTCCTATATAAATATTTCCTAGAATAGATTGGTTTCCACTGGGATCAATATCCAATTGAATCGTATTCTTACCGGATTGCAGAAGAGTAAAAATGGAACCATTCCATCTTGTTATAATCAATTTATTCAATGGATTCTCCTATCAGCCCCAATGGAACCAGAACCGACTTTTCCTCATCTCCAGTATTTCCATAGATTTCTTCCCTCTGGATGCAGAAGGTAAATTCAGAGGAAGTAATCCCTCTCCACTGGTCGTAAGCATCTAACACCAGTTCTGGTTTTATATTGTTTACACTTCCAGCAGATAATTTCATGAAAATACGGTTATCTAAAACCGATAACTCATAGATAAATTGCTTTAGATCTAATTCCCGTTCCCCTTTTTTGGTCTTTTTGGTAATCAGAATCGTTGGCTGAGTAAAAAACTCCATTAGACCACGGAAATATTCCTCCATGTCCTGTAGCTCTTTTTCTTCCCGAAATGTAACGGTATAGTCCGCTGCAGCAACCAAAGACATGGCATTTTTAGCCCGTTCCTCTAGCATGTGGCATTCGGTTATTAAAACCCCCTCCACCATCGTTTCTTTCAACTCATTCTTCAAAGTTTCACAGCTTTCCATGGAATTTACTTCTATATCCATGTATTCGCCATTGCTTGTAAGACCAACCCCTAGAGGCGCCGCGAAAGACATGATCTGATGTGGGCTGAATCCTTCGCTATACTTAATATCAATGTCAGCTCTACGAATGGCTTTTTGGAAATAGCGCATCACATCCAAATGGCCAACGAATCGAATCGGTCCCTGTTTGGTAAATTTAATTCTTATTTTCATAGCAGACACCTCCATGGAAACGTATTGCACCGCAGTTAGAGCACTGTTGGCGGCAGTTGGGAGTTACAGACTCCCCAATGGCAGTGAGCCATTCCCTGGTTAAGAACTCCTTTGTTACACCTGCATCAATAAAGTCCCATGGGAATAATTCGTCCAAAGCTCGTTCTCTGGTTGTATAAAACTCCTCATTTAGTGCACAGGTTTTAAATGCCTCCATCCAGATTTCATTCTTAAAATGCTCGGACCAAGAGTCATAGATCGCTCCGTTTTTATATGCCTCTTCTACAAGGGCTGAGATCTTCCGATCCCCTCTCGCTAAAACTCCCTCCAAAACAGTAAGA
Organism: Clostridium sp. E02; assembly: GCF_003833015.1. Classification (GTDB taxonomy): domain Bacteria; phylum Bacillota; class Clostridia; order Lachnospirales; family Lachnospiraceae; genus Lacrimispora. Next base: position 45,686 of record NZ_RJLQ01000009.1, on the reverse strand, counting down.
TCCGCTTCATGATAATTATATTTTAAGCTTTTCTGGTTCAGCATCGTTCTAAATTTATCCTTTACAATATAAGCTCTTTGTAAAAATTCATCTCTGGTGCACATCCTAGCCCACTGAAATGGCGTAAATGGCTTTGGCACAAAGAAAGAGGAACTTGCTACAATCTGAACCTTTCCATTCCTTTGATCCTTTGGAATCTCATAATAAGCTTCTGCAACTTTTTCAGATAGTTCAGCGATTCCTTCCATATCCTCCACGGTTTCAGTTGGAAGACCTAGCATAAAGTACAGTTTCACTCGGTTCCATCCGCCAATAAAAGCATCACTGGCCCCTTTTAAAATTGTTTCTTCTGTAAGTCCCTTATTAATCACATCCCGAAGCCTCTGAGATCCTGCTTCTGGTGCAAATGTCAGGCTGCTCTTTTTTATATCCTGAACCTTACTCATAACATCCAAAGAAAAAGCATCGATGCGGAGAGAGGGTAGGGAGATATTAACTCCTTTTTCTTTGTAATCAATCAGGAAATTAACAATTCCCTCTAACTGGCTGTAATCACTGGAGCTTAAAGAACTCAACGATATTTCTTCCTGACCTGTGCTTTTTAACATCTTGTCCGCATATTCTTTTAAATAATCCAGGCTATGCTCTCGCAGTGGGCGGTAAACATTCCCAGCCTGACAGAACCGGCACCCACGAATGCATCCTCTCTGAATTTCAAGAACCACTCGATCCTGGGTTACTTTAATAAAGGGAACTAGAGGTTTTTCAATAAAATAGGCTTCATCCATATCAACAACCAGCTGTTTTGTTATTTTTTCTTTCGCATGGGAGTTGTTCGCAGTCATGGCTTTTATCGTTCCATCCTCATGATAGAACACATCGTAGAAAGCAGGCACATAGATCCCTTCAATCTCGGCGGCTTGTTCTAAAAATTCTTTTCGGCTTCCGCCCCTCTTTTTATTCTCTTTGTATCGGTCCATCAGATCGAAATAAACAGTCTCCCCTTCTCCAATGTAAAACAGATCAAAAAACGTTGCAAGTGGCTCTGGATTGTAAGCGCAGGGACCACCACCTATTATAATAGGGTCTGACTCTGTACGGTCAGCCGCATGAAGAGGGATCTTTCCCAAATCAAGAACCTGTAATATATTTGTATAGCACATTTCATATTGAAGCGTGATTCCAATAAAATCAAAATCACGAATTGGGTCCTGGCTCTCCAATGCAAAAAGAGGGATATTCTCTTCCCTCATAATTTGATCTAAATCTGTCCAGGGAGAGAAGATTCTTTCACAGTAGATATCATCTCTTCGGTTAAACATATCATATAAAATCTGCATTCCCAAATGGGACATCCCGATTTCATAAACATCAGGAAAACACATCGCAAAACGAATGTCTACTGCAGATGGATCTTTTACTGCCATATTTACTTCGTTGCCGATGTATCTAGCCGGTTTTTCAATTTTTAATAAAATTTCATCTGATAAAGCTAATTTTTTCATGTCAATTCCTTTTTTTAATCTATGATAGACACATATTTTATAGAAGCCGTGAGGTTGTTAAAGTAGCGGTTGTATCATCCGCACAAAACGTCACAATGCATAATTATATGATATTTTATAGGATTAAGCAACACTATTCCATGGATGCGCTTTTTAAAATTGTAAAGTATTTCAAATCCGTTGTATTTACAACAAATATTTTCGACATCCTATGGTATGATAGCCATATACAAAATTTAGTATAACACATGGAATCAATAGAAAGGATAAAAAATGTCTAAATATTTCAACGTTACTGATACCATTTATCATATTACCAATCACTTTCCGGAGACCATTGACTTATTTGCTGCCAATGGTTTTGAGAATTTAAAGAATCAAGCCATGCGAGAAACTCTAGGGAAATCCATTCGTCTGGGAACAGCCTTAACCATGAAAAAAATAAACCAGGAACTTTTCATTGAAAAGCTGAATGATTTAATTGAGCAAAATAAAAGCAACGAATCGAAAGCTCATACACAAGCTGCTTCGGGCAGCAAAGAGGCCATTCGTGTGGAAGGAGTTCTCCCCTGCCCTGTCCGTCTTCCATTAATGGAGAAATTTGAATCCTTTTTGGAATCAAAAAAGGACACGTTTGATTTTGAAACAGAGTATCATTTAAAATCCGCCAATTTAGGACTTGATGATATAAAAGAGAGAATTCTGTCTGCAAACGGAAATCCAGATCTCATTTCCGATTTATATCTATCTGCCGGATTTGATTTGTTCTTTGATCAGGAACTGATTGGACAGTATCAGGATCTAGGTGTTTTTGAAGATCTATCTGGTCTTGAAAAACTAAACTCTGATCTTGACAATGAAGCAATCTCTTTAAAGGACCCCAAAAAACAGTATGCGATCATCGGCATCGTTCCAGCCGTTTTTATGGTTAATAGTAACGCATTGGGGGATCGTCCATTTCCAGAGAGCTGGGAAGACTTAATGAAGCCAGAATTTGAAAACAGCATAAACTTACCTATGAAGGATCTGGATCTATTTAACGCATTTTTACTCCATATCCACCGCTTTTATGGAGAAGAAGGGGTTCATAAGATGGGAAAAGCACTTTTACAAAGCATGCATCCAGCACAAATGGTAAAATCTCATGCAGCAAAGAATGGGAATCCGGTTCCCGCAATCACAGTTGCTCCATATTTCTTTGCAAGTATGGCAGACGAGAAAAGCCCAATGCGTGCGGTTTGGCCGAAAGATGGAGCCATTATTAGTCCTATATTTCTACTTGCAAAATCCAAAAACAAGGAGAAAGTAAAGCCATTTGTTGATTTCCTTTATTCCAAAGAAATCGGGGATGTACTTTCCTCCAACGGCAAATTCCCATCTACAAACCCTGTGGTTGATAACCGATTGTCTCCTGATCAGAAGTTTATGTGGTTAGGCTGGGACTATATCCACAGTAACGACATCGGAGAACTTATTAAAACAATCGAAGAGCAGTTTTTCAATGCTGCAAAAAAGGAGCTGTCATGAATCTAATTATCTTTTCGGGCCCGCCTTCGTCAGGAAAAACATCTGTTATATTAAAAGCCAGCCAGGCTTTTCAGCAAAGGAATATAAAAGTTGGTGTCGTGAAATTTGACTGTCTTTATACCGATGATGATGTTGCCTATGAAAAAGCTGGAATACCCGTCAAAAAAGGGCTCTCCGGTGCCTTATGCCCCGATCACTTCTTTGCTTCTAATATTGAAGAAGTGGTAAACTGGGGAAACGAAAATAAACTGGATCTGCTGATTACAGAATCCGCTGGACTATGTAATCGCTGCTCTCCTTATTTAAAAGAAATCAAAGGAGTTTGTGTCATAGATAACCTTTCTGGAATCAATACGCCGAAAAAAATTGGCCCCATGTTAAAAAATGCAGATTTTGTTATTATCACCAAAGGCGATATTGTTTCACAGGCAGAACGGGAAGTATTTGCTTCCTGCGTAAGTTCTGTCAATCCCCGTGCAGTTACGATGCATGTAAACGGTCTTACTGGACAAGGTGCTTATGAACTGGCATCCCTTTTATACGATGAAGATCAGAATATTGAAACAGTAAAAGGAATGCGCCTGCGGTTTCCCATGCCCTCTGCTCTTTGCTCGTATTGTCTAGGTGAAACCAGAATCGGAGAAGATTATCAGATGGGAAATGTGAAAAAAATGGAATTGGGGGCTGATAAAAAATGACACACACAAGTTTAAAGAAATTGTTAGAAGAATATCCCTTTGCTGCCGAATATCTGGAACAAAACAAGCTTAATATAAACGGATATGAAGACCAAACATTAGACGAATACTTAAATCACTTTACCGAAGAGGAACTAGAAGAACTGGCGTTAGATAAAGATAAAGTGTTATCAGACCTGCCTGTCTATATTGAACAGATGTGCTCCTTTCTTGGCTTAGAAAAGGAGAATCAGGTACGCTCTTTAACCATTCTTGCCGGGCATGATAAATCCGGGAATCCTGAGGGGTTTGAAGCACTTACCGCAAACACATCGCAGATAATATCTATCGTTGGGCCAACCGGATCTGGGAAAAGCCGTCTTTTAGCAGACATTGAATGGGCTGCCCAAAATGATACTCCCACTGGACGAACCATACGCATCAATGGAGAAACCCCAGATAAAAAGTGGCGTTTTTCCTCCAATAACAAACTGGTGGCACAGCTATCGCAAAACATGAATTTTGTTATGGATCTTACCGTTAAGGAATTTCTAAACATGCATGCCAAAAGCCGTCTCGTCGAAGATCCCGATTCGGTAACAACCCGTATCCTTGAAGCCGCCAATCATCTAGCTGGGGAAGCCTTTGAACTTACGACTCCGGTCACCAGTTTAAGCGGCGGGCAGTCACGAGCGCTTATGATTGCGGACACTGCCATATTAAGCTCGTCTCCGATTGTATTGATTGATGAAATTGAGAATGCCGGTATTGATCGCAAAAAAGCACTGGATTTACTGGTGACGTCTGATAAAATTGTACTAATGGCAACCCATGATCCTCTTCTGGCCTTGATGGCAGATAAACGGATAATTATTAAGAATGGTGGAATCCACAAAATAATAGACACCAGCAAAGAAGAAAAAAAACTGCTGGTCAAATTGGAAGAGTTGGATTCTATTATACAAACTGCAAGGCAGAATCTCCGTATGGGAAACGAGCTTTCTCTGGATGAATTGACGAAAAAAGGGCTTAAATAAGGCCCTTTTTTCTATGAGTCAAAATGATAAAATTTCACCAACACTGGTTCTGAATCTAAAATTTTACGCATTATGTTTATAGAAAAGGAAATTCACACTTGCAATTCATACTAAATTAGTATAGTATTAAAATTGAAAGACAAGTTAGCAAATACTAACCATTAATCCCTTTTGAAAAGAGGGTAAGGAGGTTGTTTATTATGAATCATACATTATTAGAAATTAAAGATTTGAGTGTTTCTGTAGAAGAAAAGACCATACTCACTGGTATTAACCTAACCATAAAACAGGGAGAACTACACGTACTGATGGGACAAAACGGAACAGGAAAATCCACATTGGTCTCTTCTATTATGGGAGATCCGAAGTATACCATAAAAAAGGGACAGTTACTCCTGGACGGAAAAGACATGACCGAAGATTCTGCTGATGCCAGAGCCAGAGCCGGAATTTTTCTATCCTTCCAGGCACCAGAGGAAATACCAGGAATTACACTAGAAGACTTTCTTCGTACCGCTCGTGGATCCTTGGATCAGAAGTCCCCTAAAATCCTGAAATTCAGGAAAGAACTAAAGGAACAGATGAAAGCTCTGGATATGGACCCATCCTATGCTCAACGTTATCTAAATGTTGGCTTCTCTGGAGGAGAAAAGAAAAAGGCAGAAATCCTGCAGCTACTTATGCTCAACCCAAAACTTGCACTTCTTGATGAAACAGATTCTGGTCTGGATGTAGACGCTGTCCGTACCGTTACCGAAGGAATCAAAGCCTATCGCAACCGGAAAAACGGTCTTCTAATTATTACACACAATGCTAAAATTTTAAATGGCCTTGACGTAGATCAGGTCCATGTTTTGGAAGGCGGAAGCATTGCATATACCGGTGGAAAGGAATTGATCGAACAGATTACACAGACTGGTTTTTCCACTTTGGATAAGGAGGGACTCAGATGAATGAACTTAATCCCCAAAAAACACATATAGACGAAATTGATCGAAGTATTTATGACATCAAAGATCAGTCCGATCCCACCACTCTGGTGGATTTAGGACTTACCGCTGAAATTATTGAGAAAATATCTCATGAAAAACAAGACCCTGAATGGATGCGTCTTTTCCGTCATAAAGCATTAAAAACATACAACGAAATTCCGCTCCCTTCCTGGGGACCTCCCCTTAACGATCTTGATATCGCTAATATCGTTACATATGTCCGTCCAAAAACAAATATGAAAGCAAAATGGTCGGATGTCCCTGACGATATCAAAAATACATTTGAACGGTTGGGAATTCCTAAAGCCGAGAGAAAATCTCTTGCAGGAGTGGGGGCCCAATACGACTCCGAAGTCGTGTATCATAATGTACGAAGAGAGGTAGAGGCCAGAGGCGTTGTTTATACCGATATGGAAAGTGCATTGACTGGTCCCTATTCCGATATGGTTCGCAGTCACTTTATGAAACTGGTTCCACCAACAGACCATAAATTTGCAGCACTACACGGAGCTGTATGGTCTGGAGGGTCTTTTGTATACGTCCCTCCCGGTGTCTCTGTTGAAATTCCGCTGCAGTCCTATTTCCGTCTAAACGCTCCAGGCGCCGGTCAGTTTGAGCATACCCTTATTATTGTAGATGAAGGTGCTTATCTTCACTTCATTGAGGGATGTTCTGCCCCCAGGTATAATGTAGCGAATCTTCATGCTGGATGTGTGGAATTATTTGTGGGAAAAAATGCAAGACTTCGATATTCCACCATTGAGAACTGGTCCAAAAACATGTACAACTTAAATACAAAGCGAGCGAAAGTTGAAGAGGGAGGTACCGTGGAGTGGATTTCTGGATCTTTCGGTTCCCATACTTCTTATTTGTATCCTATGAGCATCTTAAAAGGGAAACATTCCAGAATGGAATTTACAGGGATTACCTTTGCAGGAGAAGGACAGAACTTAGACACAGGTGCCAAGGTCCTTCATGCTGCACCAGATACCACCTCTCACATCTCCACCAAGTCTATCTCCAGAGATGGAGGTGTTTCCACATTTCGAAGTGCAGTAACGGTTGCCCCCAATGCAGTCGGCAGCAAATCTTCTGTCTCCTGTGAATCATTGATGCTAGACAGCATTTCAAGATCCGACACCATACCAGTGATGGATATTCAATGTGATCAGGTGGATGTGGGGCACGAGGCAAAAATTGGACGAATCAGTGAATCAGCCATCTTCTATATGATGAGCAGGGGGATTTCAGAGGAAGACGCTCGTGCCTTGATTGTCGGTGGGTTTGCAGAGCCAATCGCAAAGGAACTTCCCTTAGAATATGCCGTAGAAATGAACAATTTAATCCATCTTGAAATGAAAGGCAGCATCGGCTGAAAGGAGGAACCTATATGAATACACAAATTAACCGTCTTCCGGTTCCAACTTGGAATCGTACTGGCGTTAACTGGATCGATGGAGATGCATCCCTTCCCCAAAGGAAACTGGAGAAAGGAAAGAAAGAACCCTTTCATGCCACTCTCCCACCACATGTCACTCTTATGGAACAGCTTCCGGAAGATATTTTGGCGATCAAAAGCGCTATGGGAGATCCTATTGATAAATTTGTTCTTTCAGGGGCAGATAAAACCTGTTACCTAAGAGCGGAAGGAGAAACACCAGAATCAGTAACCATAATACAAAATTTAGACGAAACAGAACCTGTCTGCCGGACACACTTTGGGATCGAAGCAAGGGAAGGGAGCCAAATTACAGTCATTCAGGTCAACCGGGGCGATGCAGAAAACGGCATTCTTGCTAACCTCACGCAGATTGATGCAAAGAAAGACGCTAAGGTTCGCTTAATTCAGATTCAACTGCTAGGGGATAAAAGTCAGGGATTTGATGCGGTTGGTGCTCGGATTGGGAAAGGCGCAAAGGTAGAACTAATTCGTGCAATAATTGGAGGAAAAACATCAGCCAGCGGTTCCTATGCCTATCTAGATGATACAGACGGGATCTATGAATTAAGCACTGCTTACTATGCGGATAAAGATCAAATTTTTGATTTTAATGATATCGCGAAGCATGTTGGTACGAATACCGTAAGCAACATGAATGCTGCAGGGATTTTAGGAGGAAACAGTAAAAAAATCCTAAGAGGAACCATTGATTTTAGAAACGGTGCAGTCCATTCCCGTGGTCATGAAAATGAAACCGTTCTCCTGTTAAGTCCTAAGGCAAGAAACCGAACCGTTCCTTTGATCCTTTGTGGCGAAGAATCGGTGGAAGGACAGCATGCGGCTACACTAGGACGTTTTGATGAGAAACAGCTCTATTACCTCTGCTCCAGAGGGCTAAGTCCTTTACAGGCCAAACGAATGCTGGTAGAAGCCCGTTTTTCACCCGTTCTTAACCAGTTGGAAAATGAAGAACTGCGCAGTGAGATCCTTTTAATCATAGAAAGGAGGCTGAATCAATATGACAATAATCCGAGATGATTTTCCAAACCTTAATGTACTGGAAAACGGAAAAAGACTGGTCTATCTGGATAACGCAGCTACGACATTTAAGCCCCTTTCTGTATTGAAGGCCGTGGATGACTATTATCGTTTCGACAATGCAAATCCACACAGAGGGGTATATGAGTTGGGTGTTAGAGCCACCAATGCCCAGGAAGATGCCCGGCAAACCGTTGCCAGATTTATCAATGCCAATCCAGAAGAAATTATTTTTACTCAAAATACTACAGAAGGACTCAATCTCCTTGCATACAGTTATGGAATGGAATTTTTAAAAGAAGGGGATGAAATTGTTCTTTCGGTGGCCGAACACCACAGCAATCTAGTCCCTTGGCAAAGAGTTGCCAAACAGACGGGAGCCAGGCTTGTCTATCTCTATCCAGATTCAGATGGTGCTCTAAAAGAGGAGGAATTAGACAAGAAAATCACAACTCGTACTAAAATCATCACCATTGCTCATATCTCCAATGTACTGGGCATAAAAGCTCCCGTTGCTTCCATTGTGAAACGGGCACATAAGGTATCCGCGGTTGTTATACTAGACTGTGCTCAGAGCATTCCCCATATCCCAGTGAATGTCAAAGAACTGGATGTGGATTTCGCCGCTTTTTCTGGGCACAAACTGTATGCTCCAATGGGTATCGGAGTGCTATACGGACGAAAAGAACTTTTGGAAAAAATGCCTCCTTTTCTAAGTGGAGGGGATATGATTGCAAGTGTTAAAGAACAAACTGCTTCCTATGCCGAAATTCCACGCAAATTTGAAGCCGGAACCAGAAACGTAGGGGGAGAAGTTGGTCTGGCTGCTGCCATTCGGTATTTAGACTCCATTGGTTTTAATGAAATCCAAGCCCACGAGCAAAAATTAATGAATCGGTTACAAAACGGACTTTTAACCATTCCCCATATCACAGTATTCGGGGATTTAAAAAACCAAGAAAGATACGGAGTCATCTCCTTCCAAGTAGACGGGGTCCATCCCCATGATACCGCAACCATTCTGGATTCTGATGGCATTGCAGTTCGTGCCGGACATCACTGCGCACAGCCCTTAATGGAATACTTAGGAATTACTGCCTGTGTCCGTGCCAGTCTGGCAATCTATAATACGGAGGAAGACGTTGACATATTTTTAAACAGCTTAAAGCAGGTCAGGAGGTGGCTTTTTGGATCTTAATTCTTTATATAACCAAATCATTGTTGAAAACAGCAGAGCCTGTGAACATCGTCATAAAGTAGAAGGCGCAACGGATGCCTTAGAAGGTGTTAATCCTAGTTGTGGGGATGACATTGTTCTAGAAGTTCGGATCAATCAAGGAAGGATTGAGGAGGCGGGTTTCACCGGAGAAGGATGTGCCATCTCTCAGGCTTCCACTTCCTTAATGATTGATTTAATCAGAGGGAAAACTGTTTTGGAAGCTCAAGCCCTTTTAGAAACCTTTCTTGGAATGATAAAAGGTGATATCTCAGACGAGGATCAACTAGAACCGCTGGAAGATGCAGTTGCTTTGCAGGGAATCTCCCATATGCCAGGACGGGTGAAATGTGCCGTTCTAGCCTGGCACACGTTAAAAAATATACTGGAGAATCCCCAGTCATAAAAGGACAGACAACGCAAAATGCCTCATCCCGTTTTATCTGGAGATGAGGCATGATACGTTGTCTGTTTTTTTTAAATTCCGTTTGGAGAATTTCTCGACGATTTTAAGAAGCAATTCCACTACTTTTTCCAGGGACTGAACTGGAATGAATTCGAATTTACCATGGTAATTATAACCGCCGGTACATAGGTTGGGGCAAGGAAGTCCTTCATAGGAAAGTCGGGCACCATCCGTTCCTCCACGAATTGGAGTCACCAGAGGTTCAATCCCAATCTCTTCCATGGACTCTTTTGCAATATCAATCAAGTACATATGCGGTTCAATCTTTTCCTTCATGTTATAATAACTATCTTTTAATGCAAGTTCTACTGTTTTGTCACGATAACGCTGGTTTAAATACTCTGCTACACGAGTAATAATCTCTTTTTTTTCTTCAAACTTTTCTTTGCTATGATCCCGGATAATATAATTCAAGTGAGCTTCTTCCACGGTTCCACTCATACCATCCAGGTGAAAGAAACCTTCATACCCTTCTGTATACATCGGATTTTCCGCCACTGGAAGCATACTCTGAAATTCCATCGCAATGAGCAAAGCGTTTTTCATCCTTCCCTTGGAAGATCCTGGGTGAATGCTTGAGCCATTAATCTGTACTTTTGCAGATGCTGCGTTAAAGTTTTCATATTCCAGCTCTCCAAGTCCTCCTCCATCGACTGTATAGGCAACATCTGCACCAAATCCCTTTACATCGAAAAAGTCAGCACCTCGTCCCACCTCTTCGTCTGGTGTAAATCCGATGCGTATGGTTCCATGGGGGATTTCTGGATGGGATAGCAAATATTCAGCCATAGTCATGATTTCAGCGACCCCAGCTTTGTCATCGGCTCCCAGCAAAGTAGTTCCGTCCGTGGTGACTAAATCCTGTCCCTTATATTTTAAAAGATCTGGAAAATCGCTTGGTTTTAAAAGCAGCCCTGTTTCCTTGTTTAAAAGGATATCGCCGCCGTCATAGTTTTTTATGATCTGAGGTTTCACATAAGTCCCTGAAAAGGCTGGAGACGTATCCATATGGGCTACCAACCCAAGAACAGGACCTTTTTTATCTATGGTCGCAGGAATGGTTGCATACACATAACTATGCTCGTCCACTGTTACCTCTTGTGCGTGCATCTGCTTTAATTCTAATGCCAGTTCGTTGGCAAGAATTCTTTGTTTTTCCGTGCTGGGCACCGCTTCTACATCATCCTTTGACTGTGTGTCAAAAGAAACATACTTTAAAAAATGACTTAAAACATCTGACATGGTATCATCGCCTCATTTCTATAAAATTAATCCTATATTTATGAATCTTATCCTTATCAAGTATCTAAATAGTATACTCCAAAAGAATAATTCAATTCCTTATTATACCATATCCCTTTTTTTCTGTCTATGGACAGGGAACGATGAAAACCTATGTCTATCAACCGAGTATGTTAAAGCCTGACTGGAAAGATTATTTACTTTCTGCTTCCAGCTGGGCGATCTTTTCCTGAAACTGAGGAAGATACTTCTTGTGAGCCACTAATAGCTCATCAAGAATCGTCCCTGCTATATTCCCGCTTGGAACCAGCGGATTTAGTGTAAATGCCTGTAGGGCAGTCCCATAGTCCCCGTTGACTGCTGCTTTTATGGTAGTCAGCTCCATATCCTTCATCAGCTGCAGCAAGCCTCTGGTAGAGGAATCAAAGCCGCCCCAGGAGATGGGAACAGGACCGCCTGCTGTAATAATACTGCTGACTTCAACAACTACATCATCCGGCAGATCGGAGATGGCACCGTTGTTTCTGGTACTCACAACCATGGTTGTCTTCTTGTCGTTATAAATGGAGGCAATCAGCTCACAGGCCGCATCGGAATAGAATGCTCCTCCCCGCTTTTCAAGCTGGACTGGTTTACTATTTAAGTCAGGGTCTTTATAAAGTTCAAAAAGCTCTGCTTCCGTTTTCTTTACAAGCTCCGCTCTGGTTTCCCCTTTTGCAAACGCCTCCAGTTCTTCCTTCAGCATATCATCTGTAATATAATAGTATCGGTGATACATACAAGGAATGATTCCAAGATTACGGATCTGGTCTGATAAAAAAGCGATATTGGGGATATTCTGCACGCCAGAGCTTTTCAGTCCCTGCATGGCATTTTTAAGACCATCTGGCTTTGTGTATACAGACTCAAGAACCTCTCCTGTTTTTTCTATACCCTCATGATTCCACACTCTGTGCCAATGGAAGTGGTTTAAGCCTCCAAACCGGAAAAACAAGTCTTCTTCCTTTTCCTTTAAGGCACCTGCTGCAATCTTTCTGCACATGATAGGAACATTGCACAGTCCCACTACCTTATTCCATTTGCCGTAACGCATTACCGCTTCCGTTACCATACCGGACGGATTGGTAAAGTTTACAAGCCAGGCATCGGGACAAAGCTCCTTCATATCTTCCACAATTTCCAGAATGACTGGAACTGTACGCAGTGCCTTAAGCATACCGCCTGCACCGTTGGTCTCCTGACCGATCACGCCATGTGATAAAGGAATCCGTTCATCCTTAATCCGTGCCTCCAAAAGTCCTACCCGAAACTGAGTGGAAACAAAATCTGCATCCTTTAAAGCCGCTCTCCGATCCAGAGTTAAATGTACTTCCCAGTCAAGACCTGCCGCTTTCACCATCCGCTTTGCAAGGTTCCCTACAATTTCCAGCTTCTCTCTTCCTTCTTCAATATCCACCAGCCAGATCTCCCCGATGGGAAGCTGACCCTTTCGCTTAATAAATCCTTCTATTAATTCGGGGGTATAACTGGACCCGCCACCAATGGTTACTATTTTAATTTTCTCTTTCATCTACTTACCTCCTGGTATTTGATAGAAAAAGCATACTCCAAAAAACATTGAAAGGGAACGAATTCGCCTTCTTTGGGCACAATCAATGATGTTTTGGCATTTGTACCATAAAAAAAACAGAGTGTTTTATCCCTGTTTCTTTTCCATAGTCAGCCTTGCTAAGGCTTCCACAATATAAACTGCCGGAATCTGAGAAGTGATATCAACCTTCATCTCATCCGTCTCTTTTCTCTCTTTTTGAATGTAGTAGGAAATGTTGTAGTCTGAAATTCTAGCCAGAGTGCTGTTCCTGCTGTTTGTAATAGATACCAGAGTGCTGCTACTTTCCTTTAGAATAGAAGAATTTTCTATCAGAAGATTCGTCTCCCCCTCCACAGACAAAACAATTATGATGCTTTCCTCCGGGAATTCCAGATTAATCGGAAACATGGGACCGTTAATCCCCGTGGAAAAGATTCCAATATTGCAGAAATAGCGGCTTGCGTACTCAGCCATAATCCCCGAATTACCAGTACCAATAAATATAATCTGCCGTTTGCCTGCAATCACTCCGGCGATTGTGTCCAGCTGTTTTTGAAAGGTCTCCGTATTGACCCGTTCCAAAAAATCCGTGATGGAAGATAAATCATATCTTTTTTTCACAGACACTTTCTTTTCCTTCTCCAGCTTAAACCGCACCTTAAATTCGGAAAAACCGCTGCACATGACTTTTCTGCTGAACCGGGTAATGGTAGTGGTGGACACATGAGCTTCCTTCGCCACCTCCCGGATCGTCATATACGGTATTTTCTCACTGTTTTTTAATATATAATTATAAACCTCGTAGTCCAGTTCCCCAAATTGTTCCATCACCTGACAGGAAAACAATGTCATTGCCATTCACCTCTTAGAAATCCTTTGTTCACCGATTTGCTAGTTCTCTGGTAATATCTTCCCATGAAATCCCTTTCTGAGCCATTAGCACCATCATATGGTATAGAAAATCAGATATCTCGTATTTAACTTCTTCAGAATTTGGATTTTTTGCTGCGATCACAATTTCTGTCGCCTCTTCTCCTAGCTTCTTCAGAATTTTATCAATGCCTTTATCAAAAAGGTAATTGGTATAGGAACCTTCTTTTGGGTTTTCCTTTCGGTCCTGGATCACAGAAAAGACTTCTAGAAATACCTTTAAAGGATTGGATTCCTGGTACTCTTTCTTAACCAGTTCCTGAAAAAAGCAACTTTTTGCTCCTGTATGACACGCAGCTCCAACTTGATTTACTTTTGCAAGCAGTGTGTCATTGTCACAATCCAGAGACAAGGACTTTACATACTGATGATGCCCAGAGGTTTCTCCTTTGATCCAGAGACACTTCCTACTTCTGCTATAATACGTCATCAATCCGGTTTTTATAGTTTCATTGAATGCCTCTTCATTCATATAGGCAAGCATTAATACCTCCCCTGTACGGTAATCCTGAGTGATTACTGGAATGAGTCCCCGTTCATTCAACTGAAATTCAGAAAAATTTACAGAACTTTCAAAGGTATCTACTCCAATCCCCTGTGCTTTTAATTCCTGCTTCCAATTCATACAGCTTGTTTTTTCATCAAAGATACCAATAATCCCTGCGACATTCTCTTTTTTAAATACCGATAGAAGCAAACCATTGTCTTTCATTTGGCCCATAATCAGAAATGGCTGACTACAAGAGGATACCGCATCCAGTTCCTTCTCTTTAAGCACCTCACCACCTAGAATCATAACCGTTGCTCCAAGCTGTGAGTACTCTTTTGTTTGGGCAAGATAAGAAATACCAGGAAGATAAGCATAAATCTTATCATCACCAAAACGATCGGATGCTTCTTTCATAATATCCACATTTTCATCTAAGTTAACGGTAAGAAAGGTGGCTTTTGCTCCTGTATACAAATACTTTTTCACATCTTCCAGTCGTTTGACTCTTCCACCAGCAAGAAAAGCAATATCAGAGGTCCGCCCAATCTCCTTCATCAGACCGATGGTTTTTTCATGATCCTCCTCTGTTTCCGAAAGATCATATAACAATAGTTCATCGGCACCACTATCTCCGTAAAAAGCAGCAAGAGATAACAATGACTCCTCATAATAGGTGGTAAAGTCGTCTAGTCTGACCGCTTTGCCTTCCTTGATTCCAAAGCCAGCTATTATTTTTTTATAATTCATGGATTCTCCCTCCCATAGTTCTTACCTTCAAATGTATTAATTGCCTCAGAAAGATCAATCTTATCTTCGTAAAGAGCTTTTCCAATAATTGCACCCTTAACACCCGCTTCATCAAGCTGTCTTAAATCTTCCACTGAGGACATTCCTCCAGAAGCAATGACATCAAGACTTGTCTCAAGGGTCAGCATTCTTGTATATGCGACATTGGGTCCGCTTAACATTCCATCTCTCGCTATATCTGTATAAACAACATGACGGATTCCATATTCCTTCAATTGGAGGCATAGATCCAAGGCTGTTATGCTGCTTACTTTCTCCCAGCCATCGACTGCTGCCATGCCATTTTTTGCGTCTACGCCTACCACAATTCTTTCCGCTCCGAATCTTTTTACCACGTCCCTGATAAACAAGGGCTGTTCCACCGCCTTTGTTCCAATAATTACCCGGGAAATTCCAAGAGAAAGCATGGACTCAATTCCCTCTACGCTTCGAATCCCTCCCCCTATTTGTATGGGAATGGTAACTGTTTCTGCAATTTTTTGAATCACCGGCCGATTCACCGAATGACCGGCCTTGGCTCCGTCTAAATCAACCAGATGGAGATAGGTAGCTCCCTTCGACTGCCAGAGTGCGGCAATTTCTTCCGGTTGTTTGGAATACACCGTAATGTCTTTGAATTCCCCTTGCCTTAAACGGACGCATTGTCCATCTTTTAAATCAATCGCTGGATAGAGCTGCATATGGTTTCTCCTTTACAATATTCCTTTGGTCGATAAAACTCCGGTGATTCTTAAATCTCTTAACACCGCTTCACTAAGAGCTTTTGCAAATGCCTTAAATGTCCCTTCCAGAATATGGTGGTTATTCTCACCTGCTAGTTTTTTGATATGAATGTTCATTTCTCCTGCATAAGATAGGGCATAAAAGAACTCCTTGCACATTTCGGTTTCAAAATCACCCACGCGCTCCGCTGACAAGGAAACGTCATAACCGAGATACGGTCTGCCGGATAAATCAATTGCACAAAGAATTAACGCATCATCCATAGGCAGAATCATATTGCCATAGCGCCGGATGGATTGCTTGTCTCCCAGGGCTTCTTTGATTGCCGTTCCTAAGACAATTCCCGTGTCTTCTATGGTATGATGCGTATCTACATCCAGATCCCCGATCACGTCTAATTCAAGATCAAAGAATCCATGACGAGCGAAGCTGGTTAACATATGGTCAAAAAATCCGATTCCTGTGTTTACCTTTGCGTTTCCACTTCCGTCGAGATCTAATTTTAACTGAATTTTGGTTTCTTTGGTGTTTCTTACTATATCTGCGCTACGTCCCATCTTATTCCTCTTTTCTCTCTATTATTCTGAAAAACGTACCTTCACAGAATTCGCATGAGCCGTTAACTGCTCCGCCTGTGCAAACGTTTCAATGTCCTCATGTACTTTCATCAAAGCATCTTTGGAATAATAGACAATGCTTGATTTTTTGATAAAATCATCCACACTGAGAGCCGAGAAAAAGCGAGCAGTACCATTGGTAGGAAGAACATGGTTGGGACCTGCAAAATAATCACCCAATGGTTCTGAACTGTATTCACCGAGAAATATGGCACCTGCATTTCGAATTTTAGTCATATCTTCAAATGGATTTTTTGTCACGATTTCTAAATGCTCCGGAGCGATTTCATTGACCACTTCGATGGCAACCTTCATCGAATCTACAACTAGAAGATAGCCATAATGAGTCAGAGATTTTTTTATAATTTGAGAACGGGATAATTCATCGACAAATGCCTCTGCTTCTTTTGAAACTTTTTCAGCCAATTCCATACTGGTAGTCACTAAAATCGCAGAAGCTAGTTCGTCATGTTCTGCCTGAGATAAGAGATCCGCAGCCACGAAACGAGGATTGGCACTTTCGTCTGCAAGAACCAGGATTTCACTGGGACCTGCGATACTATCAATACTGGTATGCCCATAAACCGCTTTCTTTGCCAAAGCTACAAAGATATTACCGGGTCCTACAATCTTATCAACCCGTGGAATGGATTCCGTACCAAATGCAAGTGCGGCAATCGCCTGCGCTCCACCCACCTTATAGACTTCAGTGACACCAGCAAGATGCGCCGCCGCTAACGTAACCGGATTGACTGTTCCATCCACTCCCGGAGGCGTCACCATAACGATCTCATCTACCCCAGCAACCTCCGCAGGTATAATGTTCATAAGAACCGAAGACGGATAGGCAGCTTTCCCTCCGGGAACATAAACCCCCACCCGTTCAAGAGACGTTACCTTCTGTCCAAGTATGGTACCATCTGGTTTGCTGTCAAACCAACTATACTGTCTCTGCTTTTCGTGGAAAGTCCGGATGTTTTTCATAGATTTTTTCATAACCGTAAGAAGTGCCTCATCCACCTGATTAAGTGCTTCTTTTATTTCCTCATCCGTCACCCGGAGGGTATCTTTATTTAGATCTGCTTTGTCAAATTCCTTGGTATAACGAAATACAGCGGAGTCCCCATCTGCCTTAACACAATTCACAATTTTTTGAACTGCATCCGCATAATCCGTGTATTGATTGGGATCTCGTTTTAACAAATCAGAAAGAATGTTTTTCTTGGATGTCTCCTCTAGTTTTACAATTCTCATTGGTTCTCCTCCTGCAGCAAAAGTCTTAAATCCATGATTAGTTTCGTGATCCTATCATTCTCCCGCTTCATACTGATTTGATTGACTACCATACAGGCAGACAGAGGGCAAATTTCTTCTAAAACGGTTAGTCCGTTCTCTCTTAACGTAGAACCTGTCTCCACAATATCCACAATGACCTCAGAGAGTCCTACAATGGGTGCCAGTTCTATGGAACCATTCAATTTAATAATTTCCACCGTTTGATGTTTTTTATTATAAAAATAATCCTTGGCTATCTCTGGATATTTGGTCGCCACACGAATTCTTTCATGATGTTTTAGATACTTTTTTGCAGAGGGAGGACCGCATACGCACATGCGGCATCTGCCTATTCCCAGGTCCATTACTTCATAAAGCTTTCTTCCTTCTTCCAGAATAGTATCTTTTCCCACCACCCCTATATCAGCAGCTCCATATTCCACGTAGGTAGGCACGTCACTTGCTTTTGCAAGGAAAAACTTAAAGCCCAGTTTATCATTGGTAAATATAAGTTTTCTGGAATCTTTTTCTTTCATCTCTTCACATGTGATACCAATCCGTTCAAACATCCTTAAAGTCTGATTCGCCAATCGTCCTTTTGCCAGTGCAAATGTTAAATATCTCATGGATTCCCCCCCGTTTCTTGTAAATACTCCGATAACGGCAGTTCATCTGTAGTTCCAAGCAAAAGATTGATTGCCGTGACCTTATTTCCAGTATTATCCAAATAAAGCAGATTCTTTAAATTCCTATGTATGGCATACTCTCCATAGGAATCCACCGATCGATCCGGTATCTTTGTCTGGAGTTCAACCGCTTCATTATAGTGGCGAAAATGACCTGCAAGGGCAATTGCCTGATCTCTGGATTCTGGTTCATAGAGAATGATAGTATGAGCCATAGACACTTCAGTCTCAATATTTTGTCTATTAAGTGCAAGTAACAAATCATCAACAGAAATTCCAAATCCAACGGCAGGAGCATCTTTTCCAAACTGCTTTAAAAGTCCATCATATCTGCCTCCATTTACAATATAATCCCCAGTTCCATACGTATAGGCCTTAAAGATAATTCCGGTGTAATACTGGTACTGGCTAATCATCCCCAGATCATAAGAAACGTAATCCTCTACGCCGTAACACTGTAAAATCCGGTGGACTTCTAAAAGTCGTTCAATGGCTCGATGCGCTCTTTGATTATTGGTCAGGTCTTTCGCCGCCTGAATCTGTTCTAGTGAACCAAACAGCTCCGGCAGTTTTAAAAACACCTGCTTTAGCTCTTCTGATATCGATTGAGCCGTTACCAGTTCTTCCACACCAGAGAAATTTTTATTCTCAATTAACTCCTTGAGTGCTTCTTCCATCTCCCCATCCATACCGGCTTCTTCTAACAACCCTTTAAAGAAATCCACCTCGCCAAGTTCAATCTGGAACTCTGTAAGGCCTGCTGCTTTTAATGCTTCAATTGTCATAACAAGAATTTCTGCATCCCCTTCCGGGGAATCATCTCCAATTAACTCACTTCCAGTCTGGCTGACTTCTTTTAATCTCCCCTGATAGCTGGAATGATTGATAAAAGTTCTTTCCATATAGCAAAGGCGAATGGGCATGGCTTCATCTAGAAAATATTTTGCTGCACATCTGGCAATGGCTGGAGTTACATCTGGCCGCAATACCAAAGTATGATTATCCCGGTCGAAAAATTTAAACATCTCTTTCGCCTTTACACTTCCCTTTGATTCATTAAAGATATCAAAAAATTCAAAAGTGGGGGTTTCTATGTCCTGATAACCAAACAAATGGAATATTTTCAACATTTTATCCTGCACAATCAATTTTCTAGTACATTCCGCTCCATAAATATCCCGGACTCCATCCGGTGTATGTAATTGTTTATTTGCCATAACTACCTCCGTCCTTAAAAGGGTTTACTCTCTTCCTAAAACTTTCCTCATCCACTTTCTAAAGGTAAAGTGATAATTCGATAGCACGATAACGTGTAGTTAATTATAGGCGAGAAATCGGATCTTGTCAATCTCTTCGTTCTAAATCTTTTTGAACCAGCTCAAGATAATGAACGAGTATATCTCTGTGACTTTTAACCAGCCATGATTTATCTATTTCGTCATAAGTAAAGCTTTTGCGCCCTCCATCTTTCATCCTTTGAAAAAAAGCCCTGATCTGATCAAAAGGCAGATAATAGACTTCGTTTTTTTGCGTATAGGATAAAAGAATAAAAGAAATGCCTCCCTGTGTTTCAAATGCGTCCATAAAAGCAACCTGATGATCATGGATGTTTTGCAAAGGAAATGTATTCGTCTGACATTCCTTTGCATCAAAACATACAGGTATCCCCTGCACGGCACCGATAAAATCCACCGTACTTTTCTGATCAAAATATGCCATGGTAATGTGGCGGCTGGTTTTATCGATGGCAATGGGAGTAATCGGAGTTGGAATTTTCTGAATCAAAGCCAACCCCTTTTCCCGATAGCTTTCGTTGCTGCGGTTAATCAACTCTTCTAAAGTTGAACCTCGCAGCCCTCTCGTTTTCCATGTTCCCATATCCCCCTACTTCCTCCATTCTGCACATACATTCGAAAATGATTTTGGCAATGGTGCATAAAAGGTTTTACCAGACAGATAGGTAAGGGGGTGCGGCAGATCAGGAAATACGATCTGAAACGAATGAAGGAGCTGTGAGTGGATAGAAAACCGCTTTTTTGCCTCTTCATTGACGGACGGATCCCCATATTTATAATCTCCAACAATTGGATGCCCGATAGAAGCAAGGTGGGCTCTGATCTGGTGTGTCCGGCCAGTTACTAAAGTCACATTTAATAACGTGTAACCCTCAAAATAACCCTTTGCTTCATACTCTGTTATAATCGGTACACTGCCTGGTAATTCATTGGTATAAACCGTTACTTGATTCGTGGACTCGTCTTTTAATAAAAAACCTCGAATGACCTGTTTTTCTAATACCTTTCCCTTTACCACACACTGATAATATTTGTGTATGCTTCTGTCCTTAAATACCGCAGACATCACCTGAAGTCCTTTCAGAGATTTTCCTCCCACCACAAGACCACTGGTATTCCGATCCAGGCGGTTGCAGATAGAGGGACGAAAACTCCTTAACTGTTCTTTCTTTAACTGTCCTCTCGTAATTAGATTGTCTATCATATATTCGACAAGGGACTCATCGGTGTCTTTTGCTTTCTGGGATAGCATACCAGCCGGCTTATTTAGCAAAATGATATGATCATCCTCATAAATAATGTCTAAGCTCACCTTCTTCACAACAGGTATCTTTATTTCGGAAAATTTAGCTATTGTTTCATCGGAAAGAAATAGTTTAATCTCATCCCCTTGAACCAGCCTTTCCGAACCATCGCATTTTTTCCCATTTAATACAATGTTCTTTTTTCTCATCATCTTGTAGAGAAAACTTTTTCCTGCAAGGTTTAAATATTTTATAAGCAGCTTATCCATACGTTGTCCTGCTTCGTTGTTGGATACAATCAATGACTGCATGATATTTCCTTTCTATTTCTGCCCTCTATATGGACAGACTTTTTAACAAACTTACCGTTTGATCCAAATTGCTGCTTCCTTCATCCCATGCATCTGTCTTTAGGGAACGGATCCGATTAAAAAAGATTTTTTCGTCCAAAAAGATTTTTATTTCTCGATCCAACTTATGACGCAGTAACATCTGGGTCAGGAAACGTTCTGCTTTTACCGTATCTGTCTTTTTGTAAGCGCAATAGGCATAAATTCCAGTTTCATGAATCACAACTGCCTCAAGAGGGATTACTTGCTCTTTAGATGTAAGAACCAGGTCATATAAAAACTCTCCCCGATTGTTAAAAGCAGTGACTTGGTTATAAAAATCCTTCGATGAGGTGCGGTACTTAAAAGCAGCCAATATAGGAACCGCTATATTGGCAACCGGAAGAACGGAAAGTACCGCCATAACGGTTAAAATGTTTTTTGCCGAATCGTTGTTTGTAAATTCACGAAGCAGTAACTGAATAGCAATCAGAAAAGCACCGATGATAATCTTAATCAGCTCTTTGTTTCTATGGTAGTCCCGGTATCCATACTGTCCCTTGGTATATCGTTTCACTTTTGTATCCTTCTTCCCGCATCAGTAGTGTTTATTCGGTTTTCATAAGTCCAATTACAAATTGTAAAAGCAACGTATGAGGCAATAGCTTGGTTATAAATCGAAACGCCTTCATCGTTGATCCGTATACCGAAACCGGACGTCCCATCATACTGTCACGAATGGCCAGGCGAACTACCTTTTTGGGATCCGCCATGAGAATTTTTTTATAGAGGGATATGTGCCCCGTAGTCTCTGCGATCTTAAAAAATTCCGTTCTCACCGGTCCAGGACATACTGCTGTTACATAGATCCCCTTTGGTTTCAGCTCTTCATTCAATGCTCTGCTATAACTTAAAACAAAGGATTTTGAGGCTGCGTAAATGGCAAAATCCGGCTGGGGTAAAAAGGAAGCCGCCGATGAGAATTGAATGATCCTGCTGTTCTTTGACATGTACGGAAGCACCAAATGGGTCATTGCAACCAATCCTCTATTATTTAAATCCACCATTCCCATCTCGTCTTCTAAATTGACGGACCCTACTGCACCTATTTTTCCATATCCTGCTGCATTGATTAACCATTTCACTTCCGGTTTTTCCTGAGACAATGTTTCCTGTAACTTCAACAGTTTGTTTTTATCCGTTAAGTCTATGGCAAAGGACCGCACCTTTACTGGAACCAACGGAGATAATTCCTCGATCCTCTCTTTTCTTCGAGCAATCGCCCAAATCTCTTCGATTCCACTAAAACGATCCGCAATCTGAAGAACGAATTCCCTTCCCAATCCAGAAGAAGCACCTGTTACAATCGCAATTTTCATATTCGATCCCTTCTTTTTTTTGATTTTTTATTTTTTCACTGATTTTTTGTGGACATTCCGTATGGTTTTTTTCTTATGCGTCCGTTTCTCTGCCGGGGTATCGGAATAGGTTCCACTCTTATACATTTTACCCTCTTTGGAGTTCGTAAAACCAGGTTTTGCTCCATTTCTCGGTCGTATCAGACATTTTTTCTCAAACCCAATCAAATCGGGGCGTCCAGCCTTTAAAAGAGCCTCTAAAACCAAATCATAATTTTTCGGATTGCGATATTGAATCAAAGCTCTCTGCATTGCTTTCTCATGAGGATTAGTCGGTACATAAACCTTCTCCATGGTTCTTGGATCATATCCAGTATAATACATACAAGTGGATATGGTAGATGGAGTAGGATAGAAATCCTGAACCTGCTCCGGCATATAGCCAAGATCTCTTAAATATTCCGCCAGCTCAATGGCTTCTTTTAATCCAGAACCTGGGTGGGAGGACATTAAGTAAGGAACCAAATACTGCTTTTTCCCCAAACGTCCGTTCATTTCATTGTATTCCTTTACAAACTGTCTGTAAATCTTATTCTGGGGTTTTCCCATCTTTGTAAGTACGTTATCCGCCACATGCTCTGGTGCCACCTTTAACTGGCCACTTACATGAAACTCACAAAGTTCTTTTAAAAATTTGCCTCCCTTATCCGCAAGAACATAATCAAACCGGATTCCGGAACGGATAAATACTTTCTTCACTTTTGGAAGGTTGCGTAATTTTCTTAATAATTGAATATAATCCGTATGATCTGCACGTAAATTTTTACACGGTTCTGGGAATAGACACTGTTTATTTGGACAGGCACCTTTTCCGATCTGTTTTTCACATGCTGGTGAACGAAAGTCTGCGGTAGGGCCACCTACGTCATGAATATATCCTTTAAAATCAGGCTCCTCGATCAGCCATTTGGCCTCTTCAATCAGAGAATCATGGCTTCTAGCCTGTATGATTCGTCCCTGATGAAACGTAAGTGCACAAAAACTGCAAGCTCCAAAGCACCCCCGGTTGCTGATTAAACTAAATTTTATCTCCCGAATCGCCGGTACTCCTCCCAGCTCCTCATAAGACGGATGGTAATTTCTCATATAGGGAAGCGCATACACTTCATCCATCTCGTCCATAGTAAGAGGCTTTGAAGGGGGATTTTGAACAACATATAAATGTTCATTGTACGGTTCCACCAAACGTTTTCCCAAATAAGGATCCGTATTGTTATACTGGACAAAGTAACTTTTGGCATATTCCATACGATCTTTTTTCATACTTTCGTAAGATGGAAGGGTTGTTGCATCATAGACGGAGTCTAAACTGGTGGTCTTAAATACAGTCCCATCAATAAACGTAATATCTTTAATATCGATCCCGCTCTTAAGCGCATCTGCAATCTCTATGATTGATTTTTCTCCCATACCATAAGAAATCAAATCCGCCTGAGAGTCAATCAGGATGGAATGTTTTAATCGATCCGACCAGTAATCATAATGAGCAAATCGTCTTAAGCTTGCCTCAATGCCGCCAATAATAATCGGTGCTTTCTTATAGACAGAACGAATCAAGTTACAGTATACCGTAGTCGCATAATCCGGACGCTTGCCCATGATCCCTCCTGGTGTATAGGAATCCTGCTTTCTTCGTTTCTTTGAAACCGAATAATGATTCACCATGGAATCCATATTTCCGCCAGAAACCAGAAAACCAAGTTTCGGTTCTCCTAAAATCTGAATACTTTTTGGATCTTTCCAGTCCGGCTGGGCGATAATCCCAACCTTATATCCGTGAGCTTCTAACAGACGGCTGATAATTGCATGTCCAAAGGAAGGATGATCCACATAGGCATCTCCATTCACATAAATAAAATCACATTGTTTCCATCCCCGGATCTTCATATCCGTCCGGCTGATGGGAAGAAAATCGTGTATCATGATATCGCTCCGTTCCCGTTTAATAACTGATAATAATCATAGATGAAATAATCTGCCAGTTCTCTCTTTTCCGTTTCTCTCTCTCTAGAGAATTCGTCATCAATGGCACAAACCGTCATGCCAGCTCTTTTTCCTGCTAGAATTCCAGCAGGGACATCTTCAAATACCAGACACTGTTCCGGAGATACCGATAGTTCATTTGCAACTTTTAAATAAATATCAGGGGCAGGTTTTCCTGCGGGCACCTCACAAGATGTGGCAATTACTTGAAAGTATTTTCCGATTTGCAGGGCTTCAATCACCCCTTCCACCATCTCTCTTCCATTGCTAGTTGCAATTCCTGCCTTTATTCCTTGATCGGACAAATAAGTCAGGAATTCGCCAACTCCTGGCTTTAGAGGAACTTCGCACTTGTATTTATCCAGTGCCATGCTGGTCCAGATCTTCTTTATCTCATCCAGGGATTCTGTTAGCTTAAAGCGTTCCTTAAAATAAAATGCAGTTTCTGTAAAACTCATTCCTTCAATATCTATCTGTACATCCTCTGGACAATCCAGCCCTCTATCACCCAAAAACTGTATATCAATGGTTTTCCACATCCACATGGAATCCACTAGTGTTCCATCTAAATCAAAAATCACCGCTTTTTTCTTATTTAGCATATTAATGTTTAACTTCCTTTCCATGATGCTGCAACTTCTGAATTTCTTCCCCGCTTAAGCAACGATACTCTCCAGGTTTTAAAGACTCATCCAGGGTCAGACTCCCCATGGATAACCTTTTTAAGTATACCACACCACAACCAATCACTTCAAACATCCGTTTTACCTGATGAAATTTTCCTTCATGAATGGTCAGCTGAACAGACGTAAGTTCCTCTGTCTCCAACACTTTTAACTGCGCTGGCATGGTTTTCGTTCCATCTGATAGGACTATCCCCTGTAAAAACTGTTTCTCGGCATCCGTAGGAAGACTTCCCTCCACCTTTGCATAATACACTTTATCCACATGCTTTTTGGGTGAAAGCAGCTGATGGGCAAGGTCCCCGTCATTGGTGATTAAAAGAAGTCCTTCGGTGTCGATATCCAGGCGTCCTACGGGGAATAAATCCTTTCGCTTTCTATCTTCAATCAATTCAATGACTGTTTGATAGCGGGAATCTTCTGTTGCTGACACGACCCCCCTTGGTTTATTTAGCATATAATATTCATACGCAGCATAAGCGATCGGTCTATCATCAACCGTAACCTCTTGCATTCCCGGTTTGATCTTACGGTCTGTCTTTTTTTCTACAATTCCATCCACTGTAATCCGGCCTTTTCGAGCCATTACTTTCAACTGACTTCGGGAACCTTCTCCCATTTCAGCCAGAAATTTATCCAACCGCATTTCTTTCATTATTGCCACCGCCATCCTGGGTAATATTTATTTTTCAAACGAGTTCCATCTCCTTTTGCAAAACCAAGAGGAAATTCATCCACGCATATGAGACACCAGCCTTTGATCTCTCCTTCTTCTTCCGTTAGTGATATGGTTTCTCCCTTTAAATACCGAATTACCCGTTCATCCTCTTTCTTCCAGGAAAGGGTCTGTTTAAACTCTCCAAATTTTAAAGACATAGCAAATGCCTGGGAAGGTTCCATTCGGTTTTTCTTCAGTTCCCCAATCAACAACCCAGTTCTTAAAAAGCGTAGTTTTCCTGCTTGCTCGGGAAATCCTTCCGGTAAATAATAGACACAGTCATTTTTGATCCGAATTCTAGATTCGGAAAACGACTTGGATACCAGAAGTAGAAACTCAGAGAGCGAAGGTGGCAGCGCAGGCTTTTTTTGTTGCGAAGAGGAAGAGACTGAAATTGCATTTTTAGACTGCTTTTTTTGCAGCAAAGCCATGAAGTGTCCTTCCCCTTTTATCTTATGGGGAAAAAGCCGAAGGCAGCCAGATAGCCCTATCCCCCCGGAAGCGCCTTTAAATAAAGGCAGCTTAAGAAGTTCCATGTCCTCATGACGGTTAAGGATTCCTTGTATCACTTCTTCATTTTCACACACGGAAAACGTACAGGTTGAATACAAAATAAGCCCGCCAGGAACCAGCATGTCCACTGCCTGTTCCATAATGTTTTTCTGGATGGGGGCATAGTATTCTGGACCATGTATTTCATAACTTTTAACCATATCCTCATCTTTGCGGAACATACCCTCTCCGGAGCAGGGGGCATCCACTAAAATTTTATTAAAATAAGATCCAAACGTATCTTTTAATTTTTCCGGTTCTTCACTGGTGACACATATATTTTCAATTCCCCATAACTCAAGATTCTTTAAAAGTGCTTTGGCTCTTGAACTGCTGATATCATTGGAGATAAGTATTCCTTCCCCTTTTAATTTCACTCCTAATTCTGTGCTTTTCCCTCCAGGGGCAGCACAAAGATCAAGAACATGATCCCCCGGGACAATGGGGAGTAAGTTTGCTGGTGTCATTGCACTTGGTTCTTGTAAATAGTAGAGTCCTGCATAATAATAGGGGTCTTTTGCTGGACGTTCTTCCCCATTATAATAAAAGCCGTTCTTAATCCATGGGATCGAATGCAACGTTAAATTCGTCTTTTTTAAAAACTCATCTGGAGAAGTTTTTTGAGTATTGACCCGAAGTCCATAAAGCCGTTCTTCCTCAAAACTATTTCGGTAAGCCACATAGTCTTCTTCTCCTAATAAGTTTTTCATATTGTTTAAAAATTCTTCTGATATTTTTGTTTTTCTCACGTTTTGAGCTCCTGTTTCTATCGAAGTAAGAAATCCTAATCTTCTAATAAAGGTAGTTTAACCGGTATTTCTCCAGATATTTTAAAATCCAGTAAGGATTTACACTCATTTCATCGTTGTGATCGGTTCGGATATAAATTCCCACATGAAGGTGAACATCAAAGTTTCCTGTTGTTCCTTCCACTTTACTATAACCGGTATCTCCCATGAATCCCAATAACTCCCCGGCACGTACCGTTTCTCCTTCTTTCCATGGTTTGCTGTAACCATATAGATGAGCATAATAAAGATAGGCTCCTTTCGGCGCCCGAATTCCAATCCGCCAGCCCCCCTTTTCCAGCCAGCCAACTTTTTCAATGACGCCATCGCTCATGCTTACCACCGGATAATAACCTCTTGGACGTAAGTTCCCCATAATATCACAGCCCTCATGTTTTCGCTCTCCTCCATAAGTACGAGGCTGCATCCATCCATTCTCAAACGAAACATCTGGAGCCTCTTGATTGATATTATCTGGAATAGGAAAAAACTTCAGATCTTCAAGAATTACCTGATACGACTGTTTCAATTTTTTGTATTCCACTGGTTTTACTTTTTTCAGTCCAGGCGTATGAGCCTTCGTGTCTTTTACCTTTCTTAAGTCATAATTATTGTCTACCATGAGAGAAGTCAATGATTCATAATCAATTTCATTCCAGTTTGCAACTAGATTCCCCAGCTGCATACTTCTAAAATCCCTGCTTTCTATCGTATAGGCATTCAGCTGATAGTAGGTTGGATTATTGTAGAGATAATCGATCATTGTTACGTGGAAGACAGAAAGAATGAGAATAAAAAAAACAATCATCAACATATCAATCCACCCTTTTCATATAATTGTATAAAACAATCTATTCAGGTGCACATGAAAAAATCCTTATTCCGACTGCTTTCCATCGTCACGTTACTTCTACTGTTGCTTTTTCACAAAACAGCATATGAGGGTGCGAAAAATGGACTGGTTCTATGGGGATCCGTTATCATCCCCACACTTTTGCCCTTTATGGTCTGTTCTAGTGCCATTGTTTCGTTAGATGCCATTCATCTTTTAATTTTTCCATTTCAAATAATTCTTCGTCGCTTTTTCTTTTTATCGGATGCCGGCAGTTATACTTTTATCTCCGGACTACTCTGTGGTTATCCGATGGGTGCAAAAACTTGTAACAACTTTCTAGACAGCGAACGAATCTCTGAAAAAGAAGGAAATTATCTGCTGGCGATCTGTAATCATCCAAGCCCTATGTTTCTCTTAGGCTATGCTGCTGTCGCCCTTCCGAAATCCGTACCAGTCTGGGTTCTATTTTTTAGCTTATATATGCCTATCTTTCTGATTTCTATAGCCGCCAGAGCTTTTTATGGAATCGATAAACCATTTCATTCTCTGTCTGTCAAAAAAGAGAGCGTTCCATCTTTTGATGACAGTCTTATGGATTCCTGTGAAGTTATGGTCAAAATCGGCGGCTATATTATGCTTTTTTCCATTCTTGCTTTATCCATTACAAAACTTCCTTTAAACCTACCTAGAGTCAAGGGAATTCTTCTTGGATTTGTAGAAATTACAACGGGAATCAAAGCGATCTCCAAAACCCTGCCTGATCTAGCTGGCGGACTTTGGATTTGTGCCGCAGCTGCCTTTGGCGGATTGTCCGGAATCTTTCAGACAAAGAGTGTTATAAAAAATGCCGGATTATCCATCCGGCACTATGTAGCATGGAAAGTGTTTCACACCCTCCTGACAATCATCCTGTTTATTCTGTTGGCCCGTTTTCAGGCACTCCTTGCTGCTGCATAACCGCGCCCGTTAACTCCTGACGATTGGAGGAAACAATATCATAACTCGATTGCATAGAAGTCATAAATGCATCAAACCGTCCTTGCGCTCCTTCCATCGAATGACTCACTATGGTTTGAAGACTTTTTAACATCTCATCGGTATATTGCACCGAACTCTGTCTGATTCCATTGGCATCCGCTACTGCTTTTTCTACAATTTGCTGTCCCTGAATACCTGCCTGCTCCACGATTTCATTGGCTTGGGCATATGCTTTTTGCATGATTTCATGCTCATTCACCAATTCGTTGGTCTGCGCATTAGCCTGTACAAGAATAGAATCCGCCTGCTGGCGTGCTTCATTTAATATCGCATCCCGGTTGCTGATAATCTTCTGATACTGCTTAATCTCATCTGGTATACGAAGTCTTAACTCCACCAATAATTCTTCCAGTTCATCTCGGTTAACCACAATCTTACTGTTAGAAAGAGGCTGGTACTTACAACTGTCAATATATTCTTCGATTTCACCGATTAACTGTTCAATTCTGCTCATCATAATACGAACACTCCTTACTCTTCTTTCTTTCTATCTTCCATTTTTTTTTGTATAATTTCCGCAATGACCTCTGGTACAAATGCGTTTATCTCTCCGCCATAAGCGGCTATTTCCTTCACAATACTGGAACTCAAGTAAGAATATTTCAAATTCGTCGTCAAAAACACAGTATCGACTTCTGGTGCAATCACCCGATTCGTCTGTGCAATCTGCATCTCATATTCAAAATCTGTCACAGCGCGAAGCCCGCGTATCACAACATCTGCCTGATTGGCTCGTACAAAATCCACCAGCAAACCACCAAACGATTTCACTTCCACGTTGGGCCATTCTCTGGTTATGTTCTTTAACATATTAACACGTTCTTCTACAGAAAACAACGGAGTTTTAGAATTATTATTTAAAACTGCTAAGATCAAATGATCCGACATCTGAGCAGATCGTTCAATAATATCCAAATGTCCAAATGTCACTGGATCAAAACTTCCTGGATATACCGCTTTTTTCATATGAATCATCTTCTTTCTTCTCTATTGTTTCACAAAAATATGTTTATTTGTCTTATATTTTTTTTCTCTTTGGATCGAAAATCCCATTGACTCCAGATAGGAAAAATCTGTATCAAGAGACGCTTCTATGATTATCATCGTATGTTCATTCATAATAGAAGAAAGAACCAGATGTTCAAGGATGCGTTTCTCCCATTCCATGCGATACGGAGGATCCATAAATATCACATCAAACACATATTTTTTTTCTTCTAATCTCTTTAGACCGGTCAATACATCGCAATTTAGAACGATTGCATCGTCCGCAAGTCTGGTGGTTTCTAGATTTTTCCGAATGCATTCTGCTGCTTTTGGATTTTGTTCAATCAAAACCGCAAGCTCCGCCCCACGGCTTAAAGCTTCAATCCCAATTCCTCCACTCCCAGAAAACAGGTCTAAAAAATTACAACCAGGCATCTGTGCATCAATCATATTAAATAACGTTTCTTTTACCCGATCTGTTGTAGGTCTGGTTTCATGTCCTTCTATTGTCTTTAAAATAAGCCTTTTGGCTTTACCGGCAATTACTCTCATAAATAGTTTCCTCACATTATTATTCCATATTATTATAGTATGAATCTTTCAATTACACAACATTATCTTAAAAATCTATGTAAATTACATTTTCCATGATACGTTTCCCTACATAAAAAAAGGGCTGCAGCCCTTTCTAATCATTTCTGATTATGAGCTGCAGCCACTTTTTCTTTTACAGATTATTTACCTGCCATCTGTCTTTCCTGTGCTTCAATCATCTTTTTAACCATATAGCCGCCTACGGAACCATTCTGTGCGGAAGTTAAGTTTCCGTTGTAACCATTTGTTAACGGAACACCAATTTCATTTGCTACTTCCATTTTAAAACGGCTCAATGCCTCTTTTGCCTCTGGTACATTAGTGCTGTTAGTATTTCCTGACATAATCAAATACCTCCTTTTTTCAATTCACCATGTTTGTGTTTGTGTTTCTTTTACATGGTTTGTTTTGTGCTACACTCCTATTATGGCATTATCAGAGCGAAATACACTAGAAGGTTTTTCTCAAAATGTCATATTCAGGTAATTCTTTAACTGCATAATAAAGATTCTTAACCAACATCAAGTTTCAGGCATATTTAGTATCTTTTCAATGTTTGTTTTTACAAGTTGAAATGCCACTTCATTCATACCACTGTTAATGATTACGTCTGCCAAAGGCTTCGTGGGTTCCACATATAAGTAGTGCATCGGTTTCACAGTTGTCAAATATTGTTCCACAACGCCTTCAATATCTCTGCCTCTTTCTTTTACGTCACGAATCACGCGGCGCAAGATTCTTTCATCTGCATCTGCCTCTACAAAAATTTTTATATCAAACATATTTCGTAATCGATCATCTAAAAAAACCAGAATCCCTTCTACCAGTATTACTTTTTTAGGCTCCACTTTAACCACTTGATCGGAACGGTTATGATTTGAATAATCATACACAGGACATTCCACTGACTTGCCAGCTCTTAATTGCTCTAACTGCTTCAACAAAAGTTCTGACTCAAAAGCTTCCGGATGGTCATAATTCATTTTCTTTCTTTCCTCAAATGGAACTCCATCTTGTTTTTTATAATAATTATCGTGGTAAAGGACTGCGATATCATCGCAAAAAGCTTCCTTTAACCGATTTGTGAAGGTTGATTTTCCGGATCCAGTACCTCCAGCAATTCCTATTATGATACAATTCATCTTTTGCTCCCTTTTTATTGTTACTTATTTTCTAGATATCATGCCTTCCTTGAAAAAATTCATGATTCAAAAATCACAGATTCTTCTTTTCTATTATTTTGAGGTTTGATCCGATTGTAGTAATTGGCAAACGTAACCATCGTATAAGGATATACATAGATGTAGGACAGAAAGCAAGTAACAAGTGCCAGCAGATGCCACAGGATAAATGACATCTCCAATACAAAGTATTCCCACTTGTGTCCAACCATCATTTCCTTGCTTTCTCGAATGCACTGTAAAATTCCTTTTTCTGGGTTTTCAGCTAAAATAAAAAATATCTGTGAATATCGGTATGTAGCAATAATCCCCGGAACAATTAAAAGAAGCGTCCATAATGCAATAAACAGACCAGACATAAAAGCCAGACCAATAACTTTAAAAAAATACTTTACGCCGGAAAATATATCTCCATACGACATCGATGCATCTCGGTTCGCTACCTTTAGGCAAAAAACATGAAATCCATACTGCAGAATACTTTCAACAATAAAATAAATAAGAATATATACGAGAAAACTAATGAAATATTGATTGTATTCTGCTAAATCTGCGTTGCTGTTTGTCAGTATTCTTTCCCATGTATCTAGAAAAAACTGAATTGAGGAAAAAACAAGATTAATCACACCAAGAATAATCGCCACCATATACGGACTTACAGGTGCAGCACTCATCGCTACTTTTGCATCCATTTTCAAAACTTCTCGACTCATTATAACCTCCCTATCGCTGTTGCTTGCATGGTTTACAGACTTAATTTATCATAACTTTTCGTTAAATATTCCTGAAGCTTTTTACTAAGTTCTTTATAATCCTCTTTTTTCAAGAAGGGATCTTCTGCAAATATCTGTTTTGTTTCCTCCGATGCTGTCTGAAGCAATTTCGCATCCGTGAAAATATCTCCAAGTTTAAACTCTAAGTCTCCACTTTGACGAATCCCGAAAATATCGCCTGGACCTCGCAGCTTTAGATCCTCGGAAGCGATAAAGAAACCATCATTGGATTTGTTTAGAATATCCAACCGTTTCATGGTTGCATCTTGAGCAGAACCATTGACCATGATACAGTACGACTGATGTTTCCCTCTGCCGACCCTTCCCCTTAACTGATGTAGCTGTGCTAAACCAAACCGTTCTGCATTTTCAATCATCATTACGGTGGCATTTGGTACATTGACCCCTACTTCGATTACAGTCGTGGAAACAAGTACATCGATTTCTCCCGATGCAAATCGCTCCATAATGCGGTTTTTTTCTTTTGCTTTCATTCTGCCATGAAGTGATTCTACCAAACAATCCGGAAGTTCTTTTTTTAGTTTTTTTGTATAATCCGTTACGTTCTCTGCCTCAATCATCTCACTGGCTTCCACCATAGGACAGATCACATATGCCTGACGACCATCGTAGACCTCTTTTTGAATAAATTCATATGCCTTTTTCCGGTATGCAGTATCTACAACGCAATTTTTTATGGGAAGTCGGTTGGCTGGCATCTCATCAATGACGGATATGTCCAAATCACCATACAAAATAATGGCTAGGGTTCTTGGGATAGGAGTCGCACTCATAACTAAAACATGAGGTTCCTTCCCTTTCTTTGAAAGCATCTCCCTCTGCCCAACACCAAACCGGTGCTGCTCATCTGTAATAATAAGTGCCAGATTATCATATACAACCTTTTCCTGAATCAGCGCATGGGTTCCTATAATGATATCCACTTCGTGAGAGCCGATTTTCTCATAAGCAATTCTTTTTTCCTTTGCTGTCATGGAACCAGTTAATAAAATTGCAGTTTTGTTTATGTCTTGTTGTTTAAAAAGTTCAAACAATGATTCGAAATGCTGCTTTGCCAACACCTCTGTTGGTACCATCAATGCTCCTTGATATCCATTATATGCAACCTGCAAAAGAGCAAGAATGGCTAGAATCGTTTTACCGGAACCTACGTCTCCCTGAATCAGCCGGTTCATAATCTGTCCATGGAACAGATCCGAGTTAATTTCACCATAAACCTTTTCCTGAGCAGTGGTAAGCTTATACGGCAGATGATTTTTTAAGGATTCCACCTCTGGGGAAGGCTGGATTCTATAAGTGCTTAGATGGTCTTCTTTTTTCTCTTTTAAATATTTAACGGCAAGTAGAAAAAAGAAAAATTCATCAAATACAAGCCGTTTTCTTGCAAACAAAAGTTGTTCTTTATTTTCTGGAAAATGGATATGGTCCATTGCAAAATTATACTCAGATAATTCTAGCTTTTTTCTTAACTCAGGAGGCAGATATTCTTTTTTCAAACGACGAATGCTTAACGCCTGCTTCTGGGCACGTACAATGGTTTTGTTACTTAATCCTTTTGTTTGTCCATAAATCGGCTGCATGGAATCAACAAGCTGCTCATAAGCCTCCACCGTATAAACTTCTGGTTGTTCCATCAAAAGCCGGCCGCTCTTTTTCACAACCTTACCTCGAAATACCAAACGCGTACCGGCTTTTAAGGTAGAATGAAGATATGGCATGTTGTACCAAGTAAGCTGCAATGTCCCAGTCGTGTCCTTTAACGACGTTGTTATAACCTGAATTCGATTGTATCGTTTGACAGATGGAGTTTTAAGAAGCAGACCTGCTACCGACATAATCGTTTCGGGATTCAAATCTCCAATTAGAGAGGGTTCTTCATAGATATCATATGCCCTTGGATAATACTCCAGAAGATCATCTACGGTCCGGATCCCCAACTTTCCTAAGAGTTTTCCTGTTTTCTCTCCAATTCCTTTTAAGGTTTCTATGGGTTCCTGATTCATCAATCGACTTTACCCCCTGTTATATAAAAACCGGGCAAACGAAGTACTGTCTGCCCGGAACAAAGAAACCATCTGGCTTCTTATTATTCTACCGATATTAAATAATAATAAATCGGCTGTCCTCCAGCATGAAGTTCAATCTCACAATCCTGAAATTTCTCTTCTGCCTTCTCTTTCACCTTCACAGCATCTTCTTCACTTACATCTTTTCCATAATAGATCGTGATTAATTCAGAGTCTTCTTCTATCATAGATTCCAGAGATTTTATTACGGTGGCTTCCAGTTCATCACCAACCGCAAGAATTCCATCATCTCCTAAAACCATGATGTTGCCTTCCTGGATCTTATGATCATCAATCATGGTATTGCGAACCGCATACGTAACTTGACCTGTCTTTACCCGTGACATCTCTTGTGTCATAAAAGTTTCGTTGTCCTCCGGTGATAAATCAGGAGTAAAGTTAATAATAGCGGTAATTCCCTGGGGGATTGTTTTGGAAGGTATGACAATAACCTTTTTATCTTCCACCAAGCTTCTAGCTTGTTCTGCAGCTAGTATAATATTTTTATTATTCGGGAAGATGTATATGGTATCAGCATTCACCCGTTCAATGGCATTTAACATATCCTCCGTACTAGGGTTCATGGTCTGACCGCCTTCTATAAGGTAATCTGCACCGATTCCACGGAAAATTTCATCAAGGCCTTCCCCTGCTGAAACGGAAATAAAACCACATGTTTTTCTTGGTTCTTGCTCATTTATATTCTCTTGGTCCCTTTCAGCCTTTTGCTGCGCAGCTAGTTTCTCGGACTCTTTGATTAGTTTTTCCTGATGTTCTTCCCTCATATTATCAATCTTCATACGAGAAAGAGAACCATACGTAAGTGCCTTCTGAATTGCTAATCCCGGATCATTGGTATGAACATGAACTTTAATCAGATCTTCATCGGAAACCACTACAATGGAATCCCCAATGGATTCTAAAAAGCCTTTAAATTCCTGCTCCATCTTTTCATTATACGAATTCTCAAGATTAACAATAAATTCAGTACAATAACCAAATTTAATCTCTATATCTTCCAGCTTTATGCCTTCCAGACCAGAATGAACGAATCCACCAGCAGCTTCTACGGTAAAATTCACTTTTTTTCCTGTCAAAGCATCAAATGCGCCTTTCATAACCTGCATCAGTCCCTGACCACCGGAATCAACCACACCTGCCTGTTTTAAAACTGGAAGCATCTCTGGGGTCTGACTTAATACATAGTCTCCGTATTCGATCACCTGCTTTGAAAATTCGATGATATCGTCTATCTCTGTAACTAGTTCCGTCGCTTTTTCTGCCATTCCCTTAGCTACCGTAAGAATTGTACCCTCTTTGGGCTTCATAACCGCCTTATAGGCTGTCTCTGTAGCTCTGACAAATGAGTTTGCCAATATGGTAACCGTCACTTTTTCGTGCGCTTCGATTTCTTTTGTGAATCCCCGGAATAATTGAGATAGGATTACACCAGAATTTCCTCTGGCACCTCTCAATGAACCAGAGGAAATTGCTTTCGCCAGATTCTCCATGGTTGGAACTTCAATTGCAGCAACTTCTTTTGCTGCTGACATGATGGTCATCGTCATATTGGTTCCAGTATCTCCATCCGGAACGGGAAACACATTCAGTTCATTAATCCATTCTTTTTTTGCTTCCAGTCCTTTTGCACCTGCCAAAAATGCTTTTTGCAGATTTTCAGCATCTATATACTTCATACCCACGGGTAATGTCCTCCTTAATCAATCACTCTTACGCCTTCGACAAAGATGTTAATTTTATCTACCGTCATGCCTGTGAATTCTTCTACCTTGTATTTTACATTCTCAATCAAATTATCAGCTACTGCAGAAATACTAATCCCATATGCTACAATCACATGGAAATCAATAATGATATGGTTGTCCTGTATGTTCACATTAATTCCGTGAGTCAGTCCTTCCCGTTTTAAGAGCTTTACGAGTCCATCTTTCATACTGACAGCCGCCATACCGACAATACCAAAGCATTCTACTGCCGTAGTACCGGCATACATGGCGATAACATCGGGGCTTACCTGGATTTCGCCCAGTTTATTATTTATATAACCCTTCATAATCTATACCTCCATTCTTTCTGTCTGATTTGATTATACATTATTTTACCAAAAAAAGAAACAAAATTTTATTTTTCACTTGCAAAGCATTTTATTTTCTGGTATTATACACTTGTTGTGGGTTTTTATATCAACAAAAAATCCAAGTAGTTTTTAAGGAGGTGCAATCATGGCTAAATGTGCAATTTGTGAAAAGGCTGCTCACTTCGGCAATGCAGTGAGCCATTCCCATAGAAGATCCAATAAGATGTGGAAAGCAAATGTAAAGTCCGTTAAAGTTAAAGTAACAGGCGGCTCTAAAAAGATGTACGTATGTACTTCCTGTTTGAGATCCGGATTAGTTGAAAGAGCTTAATCACTGGAAACTCCTGACTGATATTAGTTGGGAGTATTTTTTATGTCAAAATTAGAGATCCGGTTAATAAAACCGGACCTCATCTATAACAACGGCAAGCTCCGCTAGCAACAAAATAAATTATATCCCAGTACCAGACAGCCAATTATAAATAGGATTGTAACAATTGTTGCCGGGATAAATAACAGGATTGCCATACCTGTTCCGAAACAGAACAGCATAAGTCCGCATACTCTTCTCATATCATCCCTCTATCCATTCGACTATATGACATCCTATGCGGCTTATCCCTTTCTTATTCTTCCCCATTGTCTTCCTTTTGCTCTTTCTCTTTTGATGCTGCCATCTCTTCTGCCATTTTTATGGCTTCTGGTGATACCTCTTTGTTTCCACCTGCGAATTTATTTACAAAATCGGGAACCATATCAAGGATCTTAGTGACTGCATCCTGTTGTTTTACATTTACCAACTTTGTAACACCATTTTGTATAATCAATACAGCACTCGGGCTCATCTTCGCATGCATCCCGCCAGCCCCTTTTTCCTTTGCATTCTCAGCAAAAGAACCAGATGCCATCCCGCAGGTTACATCCACGAGAGGCAGGATTATGGTGTCATCCACCTTTACCGCTTCTCCGACTACCGTTTTTGTTGCTACAAACGAATCCATCCCTTTAAACAGTGCTTCCACCGTAGATGTAAAATAATTATCTGCCATCGAAAGCCAATCCTCCTTTATCGAAGCCATTTTTTTAACAGTACTCTGAAATTCCGATCAAAGAACATTCGGATTCCAATGATTAACACGGTACCCAAACGAATTCTTCCTTGTAATTTACCCTCAATCGTAAATACCGTCCGGTCAAAAGCCGGATAAAGATTTAAGTATTTATGGCAGAATGGATAAAATAAACCAGCAGCCATAAGAACTTGTCCGGTATAATAAGGGTCTTCAAAACCAAATGTCACATTGCAGGTTCCTTTTCTCGGGAGTATATGAATCAAAAGCTTTTTTCCCTGCCGTATGAAAAGCTTCCATGTTTTTTGGTTTTCTTTGTTCGTAATCCATGACTGAATCTCTTCTTTTTTCTCTTTTATCTGTTTCAGTGTATCACAAATTTTGCGAGAAATAAACCGAAGTTTCTTTAATAGAGTCTTAATCTTTTTCCTGATTTTATTCCAGATTCTTTTCAGCCAAGATTCTTTTTCTTTATTTTCTTCTTTATCAGATGACGGCTGGTACTTTGATTGGTCTTTAAACTCTTTTTTAATATCAGACTTTAATTCCCGTATTTCTTTCACGGATTCCGGTTCTTTCACTTCCATGGTCTGGACCAGGATTTCTTTTGCTTCTTTTAATTCTTCATCTATCTTTTTTGGCTTTAAAATACGAATGCCAAACAACCGGATCCTGATACTTACATCGTCGGCATAGGAAACCTTAACGGAAAGGATATGTAGCAACCAGGATAGACATAAATCCCCTTTTATCATTTCCATATAAGATCCTTCCGCCCGGTACCTTACCGGAACGAAAGATACAAGCAGTATAACCGCAATAAGCAAACCTAGAACGATCAGAATCAACAGCCCCAATAGTTTTAATAGTAATAAAATAATAGGTAGCATGAACACCTCACACCTTACCGGCCTCTTCTTCCAAAAAAATTTTCAGATCGAAGCCACCTGTTTTTCGGTACAAGTCATGAATCACACGTCCGGCTACTTCAAGCGCTTCAAAATAATCGGCCGCAATTCCCAAAATCAGAAACGTTTCTTCTTTTAAAAACGGGAATTCAAAAAACGTAGTCGGATAGATATCAAGTATATTATTCCCATTCGTCGCTGGTGTAATCACATAAATATTCGAATGAGACTTTTCCTTTCTGATTTCCTGAATGATACGGTACCGTTTCTTTCTCGCTTTTTCACCAACGTAGAGATGATTATACCAATTTATTTTCATAATCCATCAGCTCTTCCAATAATTCCATACAAGTCACTTTTTCTGCTAGATCTAGACAACTCTCCAAATTTTTTCTAATATAATTTTGTATCTCATCGATGTTATTAAAATAAACAGGGAGATCCGATAACACTTTAGCCATAACAGCCCGAACAACTAGTTTGGATTCATGAGAAAACACGCCTTCAAGTTCTTTAAAAAAGAGTTCCGTCTCTTTTTCTAGATAGATACGATCTACCAAACCAGTCTCTTCTTCCTTTTTGATACATGGCACTTCAAACAATTGGACAAAACCACTTCCAGATAACAACCGATCCACATTAAGCGCTCTTACATAATCTGGATCTTTTTCCCAATCAATTTCGTTCTGAGGCAGTTCTACTCTAATATATTTCTCATAATATGCTTCTTGTCTTCCTTCAAGTTGAGCCAATTGATTATAACCACCGTCTTTTTCAAACGAATCTCCATCGGCATCAAATTGATGTAGTACTCCTTCTATCATTGATCGATAAAGTTCTTCTTCCCTTATTTCCATCACGGCATCAGGTCCAGCAAACACCAAAACACAAAAATCATTTATAATATCCTGAATCATCACATATAATCCTGATTCTTCCATCAACTTATCACTGACATAAGCAAGTTTTGCCACCGCTTCCTCATATCCTTGAGCGGTTATATTAATATAGTCTGCATGACGAAACTGTTCTAGTATTTCAAAAAGCTCTTTCTGCGTTGCACCCATCCCATCTGGCAGCTTTGCCATGGATTCCGTTCGCAGAATATACATCATATCCTTTAAATTTTCTTTTGGGGATCCGATGTATACCGATAGCCCTTCCAGCACCAGACTAAAAAACTTCTGCTTCGTCAGTCGGATAGGTAACTGTCCTATAATCTCTTTGATTCTCCCATTCATAATGGCAGAATCATCGGATTGAGTTATAAATTCCATCAATTGTTTGATTCGCTTTTCATCCTCATTCTCTACTTCAAAACTAGGATTAAACTTTTTTTCTATCCTGTTTATCACATATTCGTAAATTTGAAAGCAATCGGTATAAGAGGTTAGAACTTCCACTTCATGAGTCAAATCCTGCCGCAGCTCTAACAAATCTTCTGTTACATCGTCTCCACAAAACCGTTTCTTCATCAAGCTATTCAGTCTTTGAATGTATTGCATACCCTGATCAGAAACAACGGTTTCCTCTTTTGTAGATTCAAGCAGCATATAGTAATTCAATATAAGTTTCACATAAGAATACTGATATGCAGCGGTCATCTGCTTTTTTCGTAAACGAGTATCCATTTCTCTCCCCCTCTCAAATGTTACGAATGATAGTTTAAAAGAATGGAACGACGAAGCAGATCCAAAGCCTTTATTACAGTCTGCTCTCTGATCTTCTGCCGATCCCCTTTAAATAAGAATTCTTCTACTTTTACCTTATCTTTCATATAACAAGCAATATAAACAAGTCCTACGGGTTTTTCTCCTTCTGATTCAGGTCCTGCAATTCCAGTAACGGCAAGGCAAGCATCTGCATCCGTTGCAAAAACACCTCCAGTTGCCATCTCTTTTGCCGTCTGCACACTAACTGCACCATGCTTTTTTAAAGTGCTTTTGCTTACACCTAAAAGTTTCCTTTTGGACTTATTGGAATAAGTAATAAAGCCTTCCCGAAACACCTCAGACGCACCAGAAACATTCACCAGTCTACCTGCAATCAGACCTCCGGTGCAAGATTCTGCTGTGGTTACAGTCAGATTGTATTTCTTTAACAGACGTACCAAAGTCATCTCCAAGGAATCTACTTCTTTCGTCGTATATATATCATCACCAAACCGGCTTTTAATCTCTTTTACAAGTGGCTTTAACAGGTTCTTTGCTTCCTCTTCATTCTTCGCTTTTGCAGTAACTCTTAAATGAACTTCCGCAGTTTTTGCATAGGTTGCAATGGTTGGATTGGTTTGTCCATTAATTAGATCAAGCAGTTTATCTTCCACCTGGCTCTCCCCATGTCCACAGATTTTTATCATCTGGGAACGAATCACCTCTGGCTGCTTCTCTTTTAGAAACGGAAATACCTGATCACGAAAAAGAGGTTCTAACTCATTGGGAGGCCCAGGAAGTAAAATAGCAGCTTTTCCGTCTTTTTCCATGATAATTCCAGGTGCCGTACCGTTGTCATTGTCAAGAACCTTTGCTCCATGTGGAACCATTGCCTGTTTCCAGTTATTCTCTGGAATTTCTTTGTAAATACTGTTTTCAAAATATTGTTTGATCCGGTCTTTGGTGTGAGCATCTTTTTCCAAGGAACAGTCCAACACTTCTGCACAGACTTCCTTGGTCAAATCATCCTCTGTTGGACCAAGTCCACCTGTAAGAATCACTACATCGGAACGTTTGAGAGCGATTTGAAAGGCATCCTTTAGGCGCTCTCTGTTGTCCCCCACTGTTACTTGATGGTACATCGAAAGTCCAAGCTTGGCACATTGTTCTGCCAGGTACTGCGTATTGGTATTAACGATATTCCCCAAAAGAAGCTCGGTTCCTACTGATATCAGTTCTACAATCATGCTATATACTCCCCTCTATAAGCACGCGATAATTTTTCGCGATGTAATCAACAAGTGAAATTATGGTCAGGACAACAGCGATCCAGACAAAAGCAGTTGTAACAATAGATAAAACATTAATATGAACTATGAGAAGTACAGACATAATCATCTGGGAAACGGTTTTAAATTTCCCCCAATAGCTTGCTGCGATCACAACACCATTGTCAGAGGCTACCAGGCGAAACCCGCTGATAATAAACTCTCTGCTAATAATCACGATCACGATCCAAGCAGGAAGCTGATTCAACGCAGTAAAACAGATTAGTCCAGCGCTAACAAGCAGCTTATCTGCCAGAGGATCCATAAATTTACCAAAATTAGTAACCAGTCCATATTTTCTGGCTATTTTTCCATCCAATAAATCCGTAAAGCTTGCTGCGGTAAAAACAGCTGCTGCGATCAAACGGTAAAACTGATTATTTCCGCCCTCCATTAAAAGGAAAAAAACAAAGAACGGAATCATAATAACCCTTAAAATAGTAAGTTTATTTGGCAGATTCATCTTCTAACTCTCCAATCAAATCATATTCCATCGCCCCAATTACACGGACTTTGGCAAAATCACCTGACATCAGTTCTTCCCCTGTTTGTACGAAAATCATTCCATCCACACGGGGCCCATCCATATAAGTTCTTCCTACATACGCATTCTCATCTGCAACTTTTCCTTCTATCATAACAAACAGCGTCTTACCAATCATAGACTGAGAATGTTCCATTGAAACTTCCTGCTGAAGTTCCATAATAGCATCACGTCGTTCTGCCTTCACTTCTTCAGGAACCTGATTTTCAAATTCAGCCGCCGGAGTGTCTTCTTCTGCCGAATAGGCAAATACACCAAGACGTTCAAACTCCATTTCATTGACAAATTCCATCAATTCTTCGTGATCTTCCTCTGTCTCTCCCGGAAATCCTGAAATTAGAGTTGTTCTAAGAGCCATATCTGGGATTTCAGTTTTTAGTGCTTTTACTATTTGACGCAGCTGCGATTTCGTAGTCTTACGCCCCATCCGTTTTAAGATACGGTCACTGGCATGCTGAATGGGAAGATCTAAATAATGACATATTTTTTCTTCCGCCTTAATGGTGGCTATCAGTTCTTCTGTTATCTCCTCAGGATAGCAATACTGGACCCGAATCCACTGAATCCCGGATATCCGGCAAAGTTTTTTTAATAGTTCCGGCAAAGCCTTTTTCTGATATAAATCCATACCATATAAGGTAGTCTCCTGAGCAACT
This sequence comes from Clostridium sp. E02, assembly GCF_003833015.1. Classification (GTDB taxonomy): domain Bacteria; phylum Bacillota; class Clostridia; order Lachnospirales; family Lachnospiraceae; genus Lacrimispora. The sequence continues at coordinate 2,665 of NZ_RJLQ01000009.1, read as the reverse complement.
AGGATCAGTTCCTTCACCCCTTTATCAGCTAGGGTTTCTGCCTCTTTTACGAGCCGTTCCATCGGAACACTTCGATAGTTCCCTCTCAAAGTCGGTATAATGCAATAAGTGCAGTGTTTATCACAACCTTCAGCGATCTTTAAAAATGCATAATGCCCACCAGTTGTAAGGACACGATCCACAGACACCTCAGGAATCTGATCTAATTCATGGAACCGTTTTACATGCTCTTTTCCTCCCAGTGCTTCTTTTAACACACTGGATATTTCGTCGTAGGTAGAAGTTCCTAATATTCCGTCTACTTCTGGAATTTCATCAACAATTTCCTGCTTATATCTTTGTGCAAGGCATCCCGTTACAATCAATGCCTTGCAGTTCCCATCTACTTTCCTTTGGGCCATCTCTAAAATCGTATTTACACTTTCTTCTTTCGCATCACCAATGAAGCAGCATGTATTGATCACAATCACATCTGCCTCATATTCATCATCCGTAAACGTATATCCGTCTTTATTAAGCAGACCTAACATCATCTCTGTATCAACGAGATTCTTATCACATCCCAGTGATATGCATAATAACTTCATCCTTAAACTCCTGTCACTCTTTTTCAATGAAAGAAAAGGCCATCTACCAAAACGGAGACGGCCCTCTTCCTAATTATCGTCTTCTGCAGCAGCATCCGCTTCGCTTAAAATCTTTACATCGCCGTTCCATAATTCTTCTACGGCAACAGAAAGCGGTTTTCTTCCAGCCTCAGAGCCCTCAAGTTCTGAATTGGCAATAATCTGTCTTGCTCTCTTGGCTGCGGCAATCACAATTGAATAACGGCTCTGTACAACCGGTGCATCACCAGGCACTACCTCACTATTTACTATTTTAATCAAATCTGAATAAGATGGATGTAACATCTTCCATTCCCCTTTCTTAATCGAATTTATATATTCTTTAATTCTTCCCGGATCTGGGATAAAAATGCCATATTATTAGAGGCACGATTGTGCTGCACCTGAATCATTCGATGCATTTGTTCCACACAGGTATCAATCTTGTCATTAATCAGGATATAATCATAAGCTTCCATACCATCAGCTTCTTCCGCTGCTCTTTGCAATCTGGCATTAATAACTTCCATACTTTCCGTTCCTCTGCCTACAAGACGTCTTTTTAATTCCTCTGCACTTGGCGGCATTACAAAAACGAGAATCGCCTCTGGAAAACGTTCCTTTACTTTTAACGCTCCTTGTATCTCAATCTCCAGAATCACATCTTTCCCTTTTTTCATCTGGTTTAAAACATATTCTTTGGGGGTACCATAGAAATGACTTACATATTGAGCATATTCGATTAACGCATTATGTTCGATCATATCCTTAAAATATCTGTCTGTCACGAAAAAATATTCCTTCCCATCCACTTCCCCTTGTCTTGGGGTTCTGGTGGTTGCGGAAATAGACAGCGCATAATTCTCATACCGGTTCAATAATTCTTTCATTAATGTACCCTTACCGGCACCCGAAAAGCCGGATACAACTACCAGCATGCCTTGCTCATTCATTCTGCGTTCTCCCTACTCGATATTCTGAATCTGTTCCCGAACTTTCTCAATCTCAGTTTTTAATATAATTGCCTTGTCAGAGATCTCTAAGTCGTTTGCCTTAGAAAGGATTGTGTTGGCTTCCCGATTCATCTCCTGAGCAATAAAATCCAGTTTTCTCCCTACTATACCACCGTTTTTTAGTTCCGTCATTGTGTTCTCAATATGGCTTCTTAAACGGACCGTTTCTTCATCTACACAGATTTTATCAGCAAATATCGTAACTTCTGTTGCAATTCTTCCATCATCAATGGAAGCACTCTCCAACATCTCTCTTACCTTATCTTCTAGCTTTGTCCGGTATTCTGCCAGTATTTTGGGAGATCTTTCTTCTATAAAATCTAAAATTTCAGACATGTAATTCAATTTCAAAAGAAGATCGACCTTTAAAGTTTCCCCTTCTGTCTTTCGTGTTTCCACAAAACGTTTCGCAGCTTCTTCCACTGTTTTAGAAAGTAGTATCCACATCTGATCTTCATCTTCTGGTTCTTCCGCCATTTTAAGTACTTCGGGACAATTAGCAAGTGCCGATACGGTAATGTCATTCTGAATTCCGAATTGTTTCTCCATACTTGCGAAATATTCCATGTATTCAGCAGCCAACGCACTGTTATACTTTAAACATAATTTATTCTCAGTATAATCTTCATAGCTGATAAAAACGTCAACTTTTCCACGCTGGATATCATTCTTTAATAAAGTTCGAATTCCTGCTTCAAAAAAACTAAATTTCTTCGGCATCTTTATGCTCAAATCCAAATATCTGTGATTTACAGCTTTCATCTCGACGGAAATTTTATACTCTTCCGTGACGGTTTCGTATCTACCGAAACCTGTCATGCTCTTAATCATTACAAATGCCTCTCTTTCGCCATAGATACCATCCATTATAAGTCAAATCAAAATACAAGTCAAATAGTTTTAAATTTTACATAAATTTGTATGATTCATTTATGATAATGTCCTAGTGTATCACAAATGATTATGTCCCAATTAGTAGTTCATATATTATAATAGAACCTCATGACTTAGAAATGAGGTGGACACAATCAGAAAGGTATTACTAAC
>NZ_RJLQ01000098.1 GCF_003833015.1 Clostridium sp. E02 | reverse complement strand
AAAGATACATAGCGTTGTATCTTTGGTCTTAGATTGTTATTTCACCGTACGTTACGGCTACTCTAACGAGTTTTGTTTGGTTACATCTTTCGATGTAACACCTCGGATGTCTTGATATTGTCTTTTTGCAAAGACTCTATCTAGATATATTTCAATATGTGGTTTTCAAGGTACGTGTGCGATGATACAAGCTGCATAGAAAACGTTGTTTTCGAAGTGC
>NZ_RJLQ01000097.1 GCF_003833015.1 Clostridium sp. E02 | reverse complement strand
TCTTTATAGCTTAACCAATTAGATGTTCACCTGCGGGTGCGGGCTACTTATCAAAAGATACATAGCGTTGTATCTTTGGTCTTAGATTGTTATTTCACCGTACGTTACGGCTACTCTAACGAGTTTTATTTGGTTACATCTTTCGATGTAACACCTCGGATGTCTTGATATTGTCTTTTTGCAAAGACTCTATCTAGATATATTTCAATATGTGGTTTTCAAGGTACGTG
>NZ_RJLQ01000096.1 GCF_003833015.1 Clostridium sp. E02 | reverse complement strand
ATCTGATTATGTAGTCGATGAATTGAAGTTGAAAAATAAAAAAGAGTAAATTTTACATATGGTGTTACATGCAATTGAATGGTTGAAAAGTGAGTGAATAAGTCGCGGTATATTTAATACTGCGGTTTTTGTTTAAATCCTTATATTTTAGAGACAAAATATGTGTTTGACGAAAATATTGACGGCTAAAATATTATTATCTATTTTGCTTTTATTCAATATAATTTTGAATTT
>NZ_RJLQ01000095.1 GCF_003833015.1 Clostridium sp. E02 | reverse complement strand
AAGAAGGAATTTTATGTGTTTTTTTGGATGTGTTACTCCTATTACCGCATACCAGGTGTTTTTTTTACATATATTGCCACTTCCATGTTTGTCATTTTTTCTTATAATGATAAAAAGGTGTACCTTTGTGGCAGTGCGGTATGCTTATAAATGAGTAAAATCAACCATAATATATTATAATCATAATTTCGGCAGATTTCAACTGTAAAATAGCCAAAAGGGAAATTATGTAACCGAT
>NZ_RJLQ01000094.1 GCF_003833015.1 Clostridium sp. E02 | reverse complement strand
CAGTGGGCCCGGTATCACTCGTGGGTCCAGTATCACCAGTCGGTCCGGTAGGCCCAGTATCGCCAGTAGGTCCGGTGTCGCCAGTCGGCCCGGTATCGCCAGTCGGCCCGGTATCGCCAGTCGGCCCGGTATCGCCAGTCGGCCCAGTGGGTCCAGTATCGCCAGTGGGTCCGGTGTCGCCAGTTGATCCATTGAGACCGGTATCGCCAGTGGGACCAGTATCGCCGGTAGGCCCGGTATC
>NZ_RJLQ01000093.1 GCF_003833015.1 Clostridium sp. E02 | reverse complement strand
TGTTTACAGGAAGATAGTATTCATTTTGATATTTCAGGCAGCTTCCATTATCTATCTTTCTAGAAGATAACACCGCCAACGTCAGATTGATTTTATCACTATCTGGTTGCATTTCGAACACAGATTTGATACTATCAATAGGTAATGCGAACTGCTTATTAAATTTCTTTATATAGGTGAGGAGAAATTGATTGGCTTGCTGAATGCTTGTTACATTCGCAAGTCGGAGTTCAACAGGAAGGC
>NZ_RJLQ01000092.1 GCF_003833015.1 Clostridium sp. E02 | reverse complement strand
TCTGATATTTTGCTTCAGGAAACACCTGACCAATTGCTTCGACCATACCAAGAGCCTTATCTCCAGTGATTAGCTTAACCCCTGATAAGCCACGGCTTTTGAGCCATACCAAGAAGTTTTTCCAACTCTCAAGATCTTCTTTTAAACCTTCTGCGGCACCAATCACTTCTCTGTATCCATCTTCTGTAACACCAATGGCTACAAGTACTGAAACACTTTCATATTCTCTACCCCAGCATCGTTTTA
>NZ_RJLQ01000091.1 GCF_003833015.1 Clostridium sp. E02 | reverse complement strand
CCGGAATGTTCGCTAAATCAAATGCCTTTGAAGATGGCTTGTGTTCCGGAAGTAACTCAAGTGCATAAACCTGCTCACCAATACAACTGAAGAGTTCACCGTTGAATGATCTAATTACCATTGCTGTAGTGCCCTTACGATGGTGTACAGCGATCCCTTGACTGTTTACAGGAAGATAGTATTCATTTTGATATTTCAGGCAGCTTCCATTATCTATCTTTCTAGAAGATAACACCGCCAACGTCAGATT
>NZ_RJLQ01000090.1 GCF_003833015.1 Clostridium sp. E02 | reverse complement strand
TTTTTGATAAGGGAATTCTTCCGCTCTTTTTGTTCCTTAGTAATATCCCTGCATTTGGAATGGCTACCATATTGCTATTTGTGTTTTCCTTAAAACTTGGTTGGGCACCATCAAGCGGAGGATATGGGATAGAATGAGAGGAGGGTGTCAATGGGATTTTTCGATTGGATGTTCGGGAAAAAAGAAGAAAAACCACCGGAGCCACTGGTGCTAGGGGCTGAATTACGCTGCCCGTATGGGGACCATGACAGTTA
>NZ_RJLQ01000089.1 GCF_003833015.1 Clostridium sp. E02 | reverse complement strand
TTACAAGCAGGTAACTGTAGTTTTATTAAAGTTACCCAAAAACTAATAGTACCTAGTTAAATCAAGCACCAGAAAACTGGTGCTTATGTTAAAACTTTTTCGGGACATTTTCAAAAACGGTTGACATCATGTCGCGTAAGCCGGTACAGTCGTTATGATTCATTTATGATAATGTCCTAGTGTATCACAAATGATTATGTCCCAATTAGTAGTTCATATATTATAATAGAACCTCATGACTTAGAAATGAGGTGGACACAATCAGAAAGGTATTACTAA
>NZ_RJLQ01000008.1 GCF_003833015.1 Clostridium sp. E02 | reverse complement strand
AGCTTCTGCAAAGATCTGCTACCCTGGTCAGATAAGCTTCCGGCTAATTGCAGAAAATCATTGTAAAAACATGCCGCTCGTGGGAGCGGTTGTTTTTTTTTGCTGCACTCACTACGGAGCGTTTACGTTTAATAAAAAGGAGAGTATAGTGAAAACAAATTCTGATGATAATAAGTTAGAAATTGAAACTTCAATAAACGATGTTGAAAAAAAGTTGATAGTCATTTGGCAGGACGTGTTTAAGGCTGATGAAGTAACAATAAAGGATAATTTATTTGAACTTGGAGGAAATTCATTAAAAGTTGCTGCCCTTGTGTTAAGGATCCATATAGAAATGGAAGTAGAAATTCCGTTAAGTGAAATTTTTCATTTAACGACCATAGAGCAACAAGCGGAATACATCACTATGGCATCAAAGAGCAAGTATATATCCATTATGCCTATAAAAGAACAAGATTATTACGCTACGTCATCTGCACAAAAAAGAATGTATCTATTAAATAAACTTGAGGCAGAGTCTACAACATATAATATACCTAATGTATATGCCATAAAAGGTGAAATCGATAAAAAAAAGCTTGAATACACTTTTAATAAAATAGTAGAGAGGCATGATTCTTTACGGACTTTTTTTGAAGTAGTGAATGGAGAAATCGTTCAGCGGATTCATAAAGATACTAACTTTGTGATGGAATTCAAAGAACTAGAAGACACGCAAAGATCAGAAGAAATCATACAGGAATATATTAGTGAATTCATTCGTCCGTTTGAGTTAAGCCAATATCCACTTATAAGAGTATGTTTGGTGAGTATTCACGAGGGTGAGCATATTTTAATAATTGATATGCACCATATCATAGCGGACGGTACTTCAATGAAGATATTGCTACGTGAAATAACAGATATTTATGAAGAAAAGTGCCTAGATGCATTAAAAATACAGTATAAAGATTTTGCGGAATGGCAAAATAAGTTGTTTTTAAATGGGTTTATAAAGAGGCAAGAAACATATTGGTTAGAAACATTTGCGAAAGAATCTCCGTTGTTGAATATGCCAGTTGATTTTAAAAGACCTGCAATCAAAAGTTTTGAAGGTAACAGGATAGATTTTAGAATTGACTGTGAGTTGTCAGAAGGAATCAAAGAAATAGCGAAAAATACAAACTCAACGATCTATATGGTTTTGCTCGCAGCATTAAATGTCATACTATATAGATATACGGGACAAGAAGATATCGTTGTTGGTTCTCCTATATCAGGAAGAACTCATGAGGATGTTGAGGACATTATAGGAATGTTTGTTAATACTTTAGCTATGCGAAATTATCCTGCAGGAAGTAAAACATTCAAAAATTTTTTAATTGAGTTAAAAGAAAACACATTAAGAGCATACGAAAATCAAGATTATCAATTTGAAGAACTATTGTCAAAACTTGATGTAAAAAGGGATGTAAGTAGAAATCCCTTATTTGATGTTATGTTTGTAATGCGAAACTTAGAGACTAATCATATTGGATTACAAGGTTGTGAGATAAAACCATATGATTTTGAAAGTAAAATAGCTAAGTTCGACATTACGTTGATAGTAGTTGAAAATGTTGATGACATGTATTTTATTATTGAATACTGTACAGAGTTGTTTCAGAAAGAGACGATTGAAAGACTGGGTGAACATTTTACGAATCTTTTGTGGGCAATTATAAAGAACATAGATACAAGATTGAGCGAATTAGATATCTTAAGCGAAAAAGAAAGAGAAAGATTACTATTAAATTTTAACAAGACCCAAGTTGAGTATCCAACGGATAAAACAATACATGAATTATTTGAGGAACAGGTTAAAAGAAATCCAGATCATATAGCAGCAGTTTTTGGTGAGCAACAGTATACCTATAGTGAACTGAATAAAAAGGCAAATAGTTTAGCCAATGTTTTATGTGCAAATGGTGTTGGTCCGAATGTAATAGTAGGTATTATGGTAGAGCGATCCTTAGAAATGCTCACAGGTATCTTGGGAATACTCAAAGCAGGGGGTGCTTATCTGCCGATAGATCCTAACTATCCAATTGATAGGGTGAAGTTTATGATTAAGGATAGCAAGATAAATCTATTGTTGATCAAAGGAAAGTTAGAGCATGATATCAATAGGAATATTAATACCATCAATCTTGAAGAGGAAGATTTATTTTCCAAGGAATTGGATAATGTAGTTAACAGAACGCATCCAAATGATTTAGCCTATATCATATATACATCGGGAACAACAGGACGACCAAAAGGAGTATTAGTAAAGAATGTAGGAATTGTAAGTTTATCATTGTTTTTTAAGGAGATTATTAAGGTAACTGATCAAGACAGGATAATACAGTTCGCAAATATTTCATTTGATGCATCAGTATGGGAAATTTTTATGGCATTATTAACAGGGGCGCAGCTCCATATCCTTAAAAAGGATGTTATGAATGATTATAGTCAGTTTACTAATTATCTGAATCAAAAAAGCATAACAATAGCGACGTTACCACCACCTTATCTTATCAATATTAATCCAAATAGTGTAAAGTCTTTAAAAACATTGATTACGGCTGGTTCGCAGATTAGTACGGATCTATATCAGAAGTGGAAATCACATATCAGCTATATTAATGCATATGGACCAACAGAAGCTACAATCTGTGCAACGATATGGAGTTATAAAAATAATGATAATAACTCAATGGAATCTATTACGTCCATACCAATTGGAAAACCAATATACAATACTAAGATTTACATCATTGACAAATACAATCATATACAACCGATTGGGGTAGCAGGTGAATTGTGTATATCTGGAGTTGGGCTTGCTAAGGGATATTTAAACCGGCCTGAGCTTACTGCAGATAAATTTATAAAAAATCCATTTGTAGATAGTTGTGATGATAATAACTATCAACGGATGTATCGTACAGGTGATCTAGTAAGATGGTTGCCAGATGGGAATATAGAGTTCCTTGGAAGGATAGATCAACAGGTAAAGATAAGAGGCTTTCGAATCGAACTTGGTGAAATAGAAACAGTACTTTTAAAATATGCTAGTATAAAAGCAGTTGCAGTAATAGATAAAAAAGACCAAGAGAAAAATAAATACTTATGTGCATATTTTGTTGCTGATCAAGAAATACCGGTTTCCAAACTAAGAGAACATTTAGGAAAAGATTTACCAGATTACATGATGCCACAGTATTTCATCCAGATATCTCAAATTCCATTATCAAATAGTGGAAAGGTTTATAAAAAGTTTTTACCTGAACCAGATGGTACGATCTATACAGGAGTTGAGTATGAAGCTGCTGAAAATGATATCGAGAAGAATCTGGTTACTATATGGCAAGAGATATTGAATGCTAAAAGAATAGGAGTAAACGACAATTTCTTTCATATTGGAGGACATTCATTAAAAGCAGTATCCCTTGTGTCTGAGATCCATATGGAAATGGATGTAGAAATTCCATTAAGTAAAATTTTTCACCTAACAACAATAAAGAAACAAGCAGAATACATTAGTAGGGCTACGAAAAGTAAATATGTATCGATTGAACCTGTAAAGGAACGAGAATATTACTTTGCATCATCGGCACAAAAAAGGATGTATTTATTAAACAAACTTGATGGAGTGAGTATTACATATAATGTATCTGTGGTATATAACATAAAAGGCATTATTGATAGAGAAAAGCTTGAAAATACTTTTCAAGAAATAGTAAAGAGACATGATTCGTTTCGAACTTCGTTTGACGTAGTTAATGGAGAGATAGTTCAGCGGATACACAAAGATGCAAATTTTAAAATAGAAATAAAAGACTTAAAAGACTTTGCAATTTCTGAAGAAACATTACAGGGATATATAAGAGAATTCGTACGTCCGTTTAATTTAAGTGAATATCCACTTGTAAGGGCTTGTTTGGTAAATAAACAAGATCAAGAGCATATCTTAATGCTTGATATGCACCATATAATAACGGACGGTGCGTCGATGGGGATATTGCTTAATGAAATTGCAGACATTTATGAAGGGAAAAGTTTGGCTTCATTAAGAGTACAGTATAAAGATTTCTCGGAATGGCAAAATAAGCTTTTCAAAAATGAGTTAATAAAAAAACAAAAATCATATTGGTTAGAAGTTTTTAGTGGAGAAACTCCTTTGCTGAACATGCCAGTTGATTATAAAAGGCCTGCAATCAAGAGCTCTGAAGGTGACAGGATAGATTTTGAGATTGACAGAGATATGACAAAAGAATTAAAAAAGATAGCAGAAAACACAAACTCTACGATTTATATGGTATTACTTGCAGCATATAATGTGCTCTTGTATAAGTATACTGGACAAGAAGACATTGTTGTTGGCTCACCTATATCCGGAAGAACCCATACGGAGATTCAGAATGTTTTAGGCATGTTCGTAAATACACTTGCCCTTAGGAACTATCCTAAAGGAAGAAAGACATTTGAAGAATTTTTAATTGAGGTAAGGGAAAATGCGGTAAACGCATTTGAAAATCAAGATGTGCAGTTTGAGGAACTTATTGAGAAACTAGACATAAAGAGGGATAGGAGCAGAAACCCTCTGTTTGATACAATGTTTGTCATGCAGAATACGGATAATATGGTAATGGAAATAGAAGGGCTTAAGATTAGTTCCTATGGGATGGAAAACAAGGTATCGAAGTTTGACATAGCTTTAAATGCAGAGGAAAAAGAAGGAAGTATATGGTTTGCACTTAATTACTGTACAAAACTTTTCAAGAAGGAAACAATGGAAAGGTTTGCAGGACATTTTAAGAATATACTTAATGAGACAATTGGAGATCTTAAGGTAAAACTATCTGAAATAGAGATGCTATCAGAAGAAGAAAGCAGGCAGATATTATATGATTTTAATGATACTGAGACAGAGTATCCGAGGGATAAGACAATACATAAACTCTTTGAAGAGCAGGTAGAGAGAACCCCAGATAGTATTGCAGTGATTTTTGAAGATGAAAGCATAACATATGGGGAACTCAATAGAGAAGCCAATCAAGTTGCAAACTATCTTAAGGGCCAAGGAATAGGAGGACAAAAGCTGGTTGGTGTTATGGTGCGACGTAATATAAACACCATTGTTAATATTATTGGTATTCTAAAGGCTGAAGGAGCATATGTGCCTATCGATCCTGAATATCCTCAAGATAGAAGGGGATATATAATAAAAAACAGTAACTTGGATATTGTACTGGATGAAGAGTTAAATGAAAAAATCGAAAATTGTCCGGATAATAACAACGAGAATTCCAGTTCATCAAGTGATATCGCTTATGTGATATATACTTCTGGAAGTACAGGCAGACCCAAGGGAGTGGTGATTAGCCACAGATCTGCAGTTAATACAATAGTAGATATAAATAATAGGTTTAAAGTGTGTAAAGAGGATAGAATTATAGGGCTGTCATCCATGTGCTTTGATTTATCAGTATATGATATATTTGGAGCATTAATTTCAGGAGCAACTCTTGTAATGATCCCTGATTTGAGAGATGTAAAACACATATTAGATGTGTTGATTAAAAATAGAATAACTATATGGAATTCTGTACCGGCAGTGATGGATATGATTATTGAGTATATTGATGATAAATTTAGTAACGGGTATGAGAATAGATTGAGGCTAGTACTTTTAAGTGGAGACTGGATACCGGTAGTACTGCCAGATAAGATAAGGGATAGATTCACTGATTCACAAGTAATAAGCCTAGGCGGTGCGACTGAAGCATCTATATGGTCTATATATTACCCTATTAGAGAAGTGAAGGATGAATGGAAGAGCATACCATATGGGATGCCCCTAGCAAATCAGACATACTATGTACTTAATAAGCATTTAAAGCTTTGTCCTATAGGAGTAGAAGGAGAACTTTACATAGGAGGAGAGGGGGTTGCACAGGGGTATCAAAATGATGAAGAAAAGACAAGATATGCATTTATCAATCACCCTAATTTGGGGTATTTGTACAGAACAGGCGACTATGGAGTAATGCGCAATGAAGGGTATATAGAATTTATTGGAAGAAAAGACCAGCAGGTAAAAATAAGAGGGTACAGGATAGAGCTTGGAGAAATTGAAGCTTGTCTTGTGAAACATAGTGCAGTAAAGGGCGTGGTAGCAGTGGATTACACCCAGGCAAATGGGGAGAGATACTTATGTGCATATGTGGTACTGAATGAAGAAGTAAATCTAGATGTGCTTAAGGAATTTATGATTAATTCCGTACCATATTATATGGTACCGTCATGTATTATAAAGCTTGATAAAATGCCATTAACCAACAATGGGAAGATAGACAAAAAGGCATTGCCTGAACCAGATGGGATGATATATACAGGAGTTGCGTATGAGGCTCCAACAAACGACATTGAGAAGAAATTGGTTGCCATTTGGCAGGAAATATTAAGTATTAATAAAGTAGGAATAAACGATAAATTTTTTCATATTGGAGGACATTCATTAAAAGCAGTATCCCTTGTGTCCAAAATCCATAAGGAAATGAGCGTAGAAATTCCATTAAGTGAAATATTTCACCTAACAACAATAAAGAAACAAGCAGAATACATTAGTAAGGCTACAAAAAGTAAATATGTATCTATTGAGCCTGTAAAAGAACGGGAATATTATCTTGTATCATCGGCTCAAAAAAGGATGTATTTATTAAATCAACTTGATAAAGAGAATACTACTTATAATATTCCTTGTGTATATAAGATAAAAGGAAATATTAATAAAGAAAAGCTTAAACATATTTTTAAGGAAATCGTAAGGCGACATGACTCATTTCGGACTTCGTTTGAAGTAGTTGATGAAGATATCGTTCAACGTATTCATAAAGATGCAAACTTTAAAATGGAATTCAAAGAATTAGAAGACACGCAAAGATCGGGAGAAATCTTACAGGAATATATCTGTGAATTTATTCGTCCATTTGATTTAAGTGGTTACCCACTTGCAAGGGCATGTTTGGTAAATAACCAAGAAGAGCATATCTTAATGCTTGATATGCATCATATAATAGCGGACGGCGAGTCGATGAGGATATTGCTTAATGAAATAAAAGCCATATATGAAGGAAAAAGCTTGGCTGCGTTAAGAATACAGTATAAAGATTTCTCACAATGGCAAAACGAGATTTTTAAAAATGGATTAATTAAGAAACAGGAATCATATTGGTTAGAAGTTTTTAAAGGAGAAACTCCTTTGCTGAATATTCCAGTTGATTTTAGGAGGCCCGCAATCAAGAGCTCTGAAGGTGGCAGGATAGGTTTTGTGATTAATAGAGAGTTGACACAAGATCTTAAAAAGATAGCGGAAAGCACAAACGCTACGATGTATATGGTATTACTTGCAGCATATAATGTACTTTTGTATAAGTATACTGGTCAAGAAGATATCGTTGTTGGATCACCTATTTCGGGAAGAACCCACGAGGATATTCAAGATATAATTGGTATGTTTGTGAATACTCTGGCTATGAGAAATTATCCGGAAGGAAGGAAAACGTTCAAGGAATTTTTAATAGAGTTAAAAGAGAACGCATTGAATGCATACGAAAATCAAGATTACCAATTTGAAGAATTGCTGTCCAGACTTGAATTAAAAAGGGATGTGAGCAGAAATCCTTTATTCGATGTTATGTTTGTAATGAAAAACTTAGAAACCAAACATATTGGGTTTAAGGAATTTGATATTGAACCATATAGTTCTGAAAGTAAGATATCGAAGTTTGACCTTACCTTGATAGCAGGTGAAGAATCAGATGAATTACATTGTATCATAGAATACTGCACAAAGTTGTTCAAGAAAGAGACTATAGAGCGATTGAAAGTTCATTTGAAAAATCTTCTTGAAAGAATCGTAGAGAATGTTGATACAAGTTTGAGTGAACTTGATATCTTAGGGGAAGAAGAAAAGATAAAATTACTTTACGAATTTAACAAAAAACAAGAAGAAAAGCCAATTTTTACATCAATGCATGAGTTGTTTGAAGACCAAGTGAAGAGAACACCAGATCAGATAGCTGTAGTAATTGGCGAGCAGCAGGTAACGTATAGTGAGCTAAATCAAAAAGCAAATAGTTTGGCAAAATTCTTACGTGATAAGGGTGTTGGTTCGAATGTGATAGTCGGTATCATGGTAGAGCGATCTTTGGAAATGATCATAGGTATTATAGGAACACTCAAAGCAGGTGGAGCTTATTTACCGATAGATCCAAACTATCCTATCGATAGAGTGGACTTTATGATTCAAGATAGTAAGATAAATAGCTTGTTGATCAAAGGGCAATTCATAGGTAAGTTGAGTGATGATATTCCTACAATAAATCTAGAAAATAAGGATCTATATAACAAGAGTTCTGACAACTTATTGAGCAGAAATTCTCCTGATGATTTAGCGTATATCATATACACATCGGGTACTACAGGTAGACCGAAGGGGGTCTTGATTAGACACAGATCCTTGTCAAATACGATACAGTGGAGAAAGAAAGAATATGGTTTTTCTAGTAAAGATACAATACTGCAATTATTCTCATTCTGTTTTGATGGTTTTGTTACAAGCTTTTATTCACCATTAATATCTGGTGCTACTAATGTATTTGTGGATGATGATGATTTAAAAGATCCTAAAATAATTGTAAATGATTTGATAAGATATCATATTACTCACTTTATAACAATTCCTTCTTTATATTCAGTAATTCTTGAGAATATTGAGAATCAAGAATTATTGAGTTTACGTAGTATAACGCTTGCGGGAGAAAGATTGACACGAAATATAGTGAGTATAAGCAAACGAAAATGTCCAAATACAGAAATAGTAAATGAGTATGGTCCAACAGAAAACTGTGTAGTAACAACGGTATTTAGACATATCGAAGAGAACAAAATAAATCCAATTGGAAAGCCGATCCAAAATTCTAAGGTTTATATAATTGATAAGTACAGTCATTTACAACCGATTGGTGTAGCTGGAGAACTGTGTGTATCTGGAATTGGTCTCGCAAAAGGATATTTAAATCGACCTGAGCTTACTATGGAAAAATTCGTTGATAATCCGTATGCAAGTAGTGATGATCCTATATACAAACAAATGTATCATACAGGTGATTTAGCAAGATGGCTGCCAGATGGTAATATAGAGTTCCTTGGAAGGATAGATCAACAGGTAAAGATAAGAGGATTTAGAATAGAACTTGGGGAAATAGAATCTGTACTCGTAAGGTATGAGGGTATAAATGAGGCTATTGTAATAGATAAAAAGGATCGTAAAGGTAATAAATACTTATGTGCATACTTTGTTTCTGATTATGATATACCAAGTTCCAAACTAAGATACCACTTAAGAAAAGAATTACCAGATTATATGATGCCACAATATTTCATCCATATATATCAAATTCCATTATCGAGCAATGGAAAAATGGACAGAAAGGCATTGCCTGAACCGGGTGGGTTGATCTATACAGGAGTTGAATATGAAGCTCCTGCAAATGATATCGAGAAGGAGATGGTTTTTATCTGGAAGGAGGTATTATGCATTAAAAAAGTGGGAGTAAATGAATCTTTTTTTGAAGTCGGAGGAAATTCTCTTAGTATTGTACAAGTTCATAAGTATATTGAGATGAGATATCCCGGAGTTATTAAAGTTACAGATTTGTTTACATATCATTCAATCAAAGGACTTGCAACATTTATACAAGAAAAATGTAGTAACCAGGTTAATAAAGACATTGCAACGGTTATGTTTCCAGTTAAGTACTTAGACCGTAACGCTTTACATTTCTCTTACATGACATACAGTTTTTCAATGGACCATGAAATTATAAGAAAGATAAAATTAGTAGTTAAAAAAGAAAATGTTGAACTATCGGATGTGTTCCTCGGTATTTTTATGTATTTATTAGCTGATATTACAGATCAAGAGAAAATTGGAATAAACGTATTACTAAATACAAATTCTTTCTTTGCAACTATACATGTTGATTTTAGAAATATAGATAGTATAGAAGAATTAATAGGATTTATTAATCAGTATAATTATGAATTTCAAAGTTTGGCGGAATTAAGAGATATTAAGACAGTAGAAAGTTTTGATGATACTTATTTCCCTGTGATTCCATTGTTTGTTAAGAAAGTAGGTAATAAAGAAGAATTAATGGAACATTTTCATATGATTGTTGAGTTTGAAAGTTCTGAAGATGAAATAAAGATGAGATGCAATATCAGTAGAAAAATTCTAAAAGTAGAAAGTGATCGTATTGTTAATAAATATTTAAAACTTATAGAAACATATGCATTGGATTACAAAGATCTATAAGTTAAGGAAAGGATAATATGAATATTTTGTTTTCATTTTATAAGGTTGAAATATGAAGAAACTAATAAACTTAAAGTCTGAAGAATCAGAGACTATAAATAATAATTCTATAGCAGTTGAAGATGACATTATAAGAGATATCGCGATTATAGGAGTGTCGGCAAAATTACCTATGGCTGAAAACGCTCAGGAATTTTGGGATAATATTAGGAACGGATGTGACTGTGTCAGCAAACTACCAAACGATAGAAAAAAAGATTTAGACGACTTAATTGCTGGACTTAAGATATCTGATGTTGAATATAGAAAACTAGCTTATGTTTCTAATATTGATAAGTTCGATTTCGGGTTCTTTGGTATTTCACATAGAGAGGCAAGTCTTATGGATCCCAATCAACGAATATTTCTAGAAACAGTATGGGGTGCAATAGAAGATTCTGGCTATGGAGGTAATAATCTGATAGGAAGTCGTACAGGTGTTTTTTTAGGATATGGTTCAGATTCAGAATATCAAATGTTTGTAAACACGTTTGAGCCTTCTTATACATCAGTTTCACTCATCGGCAATATTGCGCCGAATATTGCCAGTAGAATTTCTTATATTATGAACTTTAAAGGACCTAATTTACTAATTAATACTACTTGTTCTTCCGCACTCGTAGCGCTACATATTGCATGTCAATCACTAAAGAACCGGGAATGCAGTCAAGCAGTAGTGGGAGGAATTAAACTTATCTTACTTCCAATAAAAAAGAATGGAGATATGGGAGTTCAATCTTCGGATGGAAAAACTAGAACTTTTGATGACAACTCAGATGGAATGGGTTCAGGGGAAGGTTCGGTTGCTGTTATATTAAAACCATTAGAAAAAGCACTAAAAGACAGAGATCATGTATATGCCATAATTAAAGGAAGTGCCGTAAATCATGATGGTAATTCAATCAGTATGGCGGCTCCAAATCCAGCTGCTCAAGAAGATGTAATTGTAAGAGCATGGAAGGATGCAAATATAGATCCGAATACGATATCTTATATTGAAGCGCATGGAACTGGTACAAAACTAGGTGATCCTATTGAAATTGAAGGTATCCAAAAAGCATTTAGCAGATATACTGACAAAAAACAATTTTGTGCAATAGGCTCCGTAAAATCCAATATTAATCATCTAGATAGTGTTTCTGGATTAGTTGGTTTGTTAAAAACTGTATTTTCATTAAAAAATAAGGAGATACCTCAAACAATTCATTTTAAAACACCAAATCGAAACATAGATTTTGCAAATAGTCCAGTCTATGTTAACAATCAATTGCGTCCATGGAAAGTTACAAAGTTTCCTAGAAGGTGTGGAGTAAGTTCCTTTGGTATGAGTGGAACTAATTGTCATGTTGTACTAGAAGAAGCACCCTCACCTAATATATGTAGTGCTGAAAGTAATTACCATATATTAGCTTTATCAGCAAAGAGTAAAAATTCATTAAAAGAGCTAGTAGCATGTTACATTGATTTCTTGAAAAGGAATCCAACTGTTGATATAAGAAATTTATGTTTTACTGCAAATACTGGAAGAGGGCATTATAATCATCGAATTGCAATTATCGCTACTGATATAACAAACTTATTGACGAATTTGCAAGTGATTTACGATTCTGATTTAGAACAGTTCTTACTTAATGATATTTATTGTGGTGAAGTTAAGAAAAATTCCGATTGTATGATAGACTCTAACGATATTACTAAGATAGCCTCATACGATGGTCATAATCAAGATTACATGAATGAGTTGGGTCATCTCTATATAGCAGGTGTAAAAATCAATTGGGATGAAATTTACAGCGGTGAAAAGTTCTATAAGTTAAGTTTACCAACTTATTGTTTTGAAAAAACGAGGTGTTGGCTAGACATACATAATAAGATAAGTAACATAAAAAATAATGTAAATAATGACGTAAATGATATGTTTTATGAAGCAAATTGGATACAAAAAGAAGTAGATAAGATTACAGATCGATTTACCTGTGGTAGCATTCTTATGTTTCATGACGGTAATAATAAACAAAAAGAAATTGCACAGAAATTGAAAAATTATGGTTTTTATGTAAAAGAAATTCTGGGCAGCAGAGATAAAGATATCGTTAGCTTAGTAGATATTTTAAAAACATGGAAAGATGAAAAAATACAGGTACTCCATTGTACGACAATAAAAGAAAATCGGAATGAGACTAATAGTATTAGAGAACTAGAAGATAACTTAGATAAAGGCGTATATAGTTTACAAAGAATATTAGTACAGATAAGTCACTTGAAACAAAAGATAGATTTAGTCTTAATTTCTGAATATGCTTATCATATTACAAAAAGGGAGAAGTGTATGATTCCGGAGAATGCAGTATTGTTTGGATTCGGAAAAAATATACATAATGAAGATCATAATATTACGTGTCGATGTATCGATGTTGATGAAGATACAACAATAGACAATGTTATAAATGAAATTCTAGCAAAAAATAATGATTATAGCGTGGCTTATCGAGAGAATAAAAGATATGTTGAAGAAATTCAAAGATCTAATATGGATTTATATAAACAAGGAAACATAAAGATAAAGGAAAATGGAGTTTATGTTGTCACAGGTGGTTTAGGGAATGTTGGTATGGAAGTCTGTAAATATATTTCATCTAAAAATCATGCAAACATTATGATAATAAATAGATCTGGTTTTTTAGATAAAAGTTTATGGGATAAAGTCAATGATGAGGACAATGAAAAATTAGTAAAACAAATAAAAACATATAGAGAGCTGGAGAAAAATGGTAGCAATATCGAGATTTATACAGGTGATATTACAAAAGAGGATGAATTAAAAGTAATTCTTGATAAGATACATAAAAGACACGGAATGATACATGGGATTTTTCATTGTGCTGCAATTGGAGTTGGTAAAAGAGGCTTAAGAATTATAGATGAAGAACCTCAAAAGCTTAATTATACGATGGGACCGAAAATCCAGGGTACTTGGCTTCTTGATAAACTTACACAAGACGATAAATTAGACTTTCTTGTACTCTTTTCATCTGCAATCACGCTTATGGGTGGCAACAGAGCGGCGGCTTATGTTGCTAGCAATACATATCTTGATTCGTATGCATATTATGGTGAAGAAAAAGGAAACAAAATAATCACGATTGATTGGCCAACATGGAGTGATATCGCATTATCGTCAGTCAACGATAATCATTTATTTTTGCCTTTTGTAACCAAAGATGCTATCGAAATACTTGATAAAGCTTTAAACACAAATATGATTCGATGTATTGTTGGTAAGATGAACTCAAAGAGTGATTTATTCTTGTTAGGTGAAAAATTACCTTTTAAGCTATCACATGAGCTGAAGGAAGAAATTAATGCTAATAAAGTGGAAGAACAGAGTAAGAATATTAATATTACGATTAAAGGCAGAGAAGATGGTAATTATTCAAAAACGGAACAAATTGTTGCCAATGTCATCGGAAATGTATTAGCAGTTAATGAAATAGATATTAATGAAAGCTTTTTTGATCTAGGTGGAAGCTCTATTACATCAATTAAAATAGAGGCTGATTTTGAAAGTCTTGGAATACCATTTGAAAGTAGTGATATATATGACTATAATACAGTAGCAGAAATTGCTCGATTTGTTAAAGGAGTAACTCTAGAAAAAGATAAAGAGAGACTTACTATCGATAAAAAGTCTGAGTCGAATCAAACTAAACATTCAGGAACAAGCAGTGATATAAAGTATAAAATAGATAATTTAAAGGGTAATTATGGCATATTCTACAAGAGTTGTTTTTATAATTCCTTATTCCCAATCATTGATCATTTTAATAAAGATATTACTGCATTTTTATCAAATGATATCATAACGTATGAATACCTATTGAATGAACAAGATACGAATATATTAGATATAAATTACACAGAAATAAACTCATTTGAACAATTAATTGATACCATTGGTTTAAAATTTACAGCTCATTATTATGTTAGTAATGTTGAACAAGATATTATTCGTTCCATATCGAATAAAAAACCAGTTCTGCTATATGTAGATTGTTACTACGCCTCTATACGAGAGGATTGTTTTAATAAAAATCATTTAGCTCATACATGGCTTATTAAGGGGGTCGACAGTGTGAGTAAAACATTTCATATTATTGAACATCAATCACATGATAGCTTAAAATATACCGAAAAGATGGTTGGATATCAGGAACTAGTCAATGCTTATATAGGTTTTAATGATTATTACAACATGGATGAAACACAGTATAGTTATTACGAGTTTTCTCCCAAGTTAAATGATAGTTTGCTAGAAACCAAGGATTATAGATACACATTTGTGCAAAACATGATTCATAATAAATCTATGGTAAATAATGGTTTAAAGAAACTAGAACAATTTGCGAAAGATTATCCAGGTTTTATCTCAGATGAGATACAATACAAGAAAAGTGCCGACATATTATTCGATTCAATTAACCATATAATCAATGCGAAAAAAATAGAAGAGTTTAGATGGTTGAGATTATTTGGTGACAAACAAGATGATTTAGTCAGTTTGATTAAAGATATTATTATATCGTGGAATAAGATACGAGTTAAAATTGGAAAATGTAATTACACTTCAATTTATAGGAAAGATACATTGGCTACTACGATTAAGGAAATGAAACGAATCGTTACGCTAGAAAATGATTTTTTTAATAAGCAGTTTTCTATAATTGAAAATATAAAAATAAAGTAATTGAGTAATCAAGAGAAGGGAGCGTTTTTATGTTAGTATTGGGTTTATCAGGTGGTCCATCGTTAGTGTTTGAAAGCAAGTTAGATGTAGGAACTGTAATGTTTCATGATGCAGCAGCTGTACTTTTGAAAGATGGTGAAGTATTATCTGCAATTGAGGAGGAACGCCGTAGTAGAATAAAACATACCAATAAAGCACCAGTACATGCAGTTAAAGATTGCCTAGAGAACAATGGTTTACACTTAAGTGACATTGATAAGATTGCTATCTATTTTGAACATAGTACCTATGATATTATGAAATATGACTTACAAGAGGAGTATTTCGATGATTACCGCGACTACATAAATCGATATTTGCAATTTCAATTAAATGAAACAATTGACAAAGACAAGATTTTCTTTGTGTCACACCATCTAGCACATGCGGAAAGTGCTTACCGAATGTCTGGTTTTGAAGATGCTCTAGTAGTAACTTTAGATGGAGCTGGTGATGATTCGGCAGGAGTGGTTTTAAGTCGAAAAGGGGAAAAATCAGAGTTATTATACAAAATTCCTATAGCGGATAGTCTTGGCTTTTTTTATCTAGATGTTACGAAGTTCTTGGGATATGATTTATTTGATGAATACAAAGTAATGGGACTAGCTCCATATGGCAATGCAGCAAAGTATAGAAGAATGTTTAAAAAGTTCTATACTCTATTTCCAGACGGAAAATTTACTTTGAAACATAACCATATACCATTATTGCATACGATTACAAAACCAAGACAAAAAAATGAGATTTTTTCTCAAGTTCATAAAGATATTGCGGCTGCATTACAAGAGACATTAGAAACAATTGTATTACATATATTGTCATGCTATCAAAAAACTACTGGACAGAAAAATCTTTGTTTCGCAGGAGGAGTTGCACATAACTGTTCAAGTAATGGGAAGATTGTATATTCTAACATGTTTGATTCAGTTTTTGTTCAACCTGCATCACATGATGCTGGTTGTGCATTAGGCGCAGCTTTATATGTAAGCGAACCCAAAAAATCGGTTGCGCTAAAACATGTTTATTGGGGATTGGATATTGGAGCCGATAAAAAAATAGAAAAAGAATTAGAGTGTTGGAGCCCATACATATCGTATAAATATATGAATGATAAATCGAAAAAAGTAGCATCTCTATTATCATCAGGTGGTATTATTGGTTGGGTACAAGGCTGTTCTGAGTTTGGTCCAAGGGCACTGGGAAACAGGAGCATTTTAGCAGATCCAAGACCAACTGAAAATAAAGATATTATTAACTTAATGGTAAAAAAAAGAGAAGCATATCGACCATTTGCTCCTGCTATTATGCTTGAATACATAAATGAATTTTTTGATTGTCCTAAAACAAAAAGCAATTATTCTTTTATGAATTATGTCATCAATGTAAAAGAAGAAAAACGGATTGGTCTTGGTGCAATTACACATATTGATGGTACTGCAAGATTACAAACAGTAAATAAAGAAACAAATCTAGTATTTTGGAATTTGTTGAATGAATTCTATAAGAATACAGGTGTACCAATTTTATTAAATACCTCATTTAATAATTTTGCTGAGCCAATTGTAGATTCTGTTTTAGATGCAATCGTTTGTTTCCTTACAACAAGTTTGCATTATCTAGTTATTGGTAATTACTTGATTACTAGGAATGATATTTCTATGAATCAGTTAGAAGAATTGAGAATAAGCATACCTACACATGTTGAGTTAGCACAATTCTGTAAATATACATCATACAATGATGTAAGGACAGAATACTTGGTTAGACCTAATTACAACTATTCTTATACGCAAAAGATATCTCAAGAGACATCGTTATTATTAAATACAATTGGAAATAAAGAAATAAAATTAAAAGACTTATTTGAACAATCTGATCACACGATTAATCAAGCTGTTGTGTGGGAAGATATAAAGAAATTATGGGAGAGACGACTTGTTATTTTAAGACCATAATGTTAAAAACAATAAGTTGCAAAGGGAAGATAAGATGAGCGATAAAATTATGAATGAAAATTTAGATAGATATGGTGGATTTGCCGATTTATACAATTTGAATAGACCTGTTCCTCCGATAATTATCACAGATATCATACAGATGTATTCATCTACAAAACCTCGGCTAGTGGTGGATATTGGTAGTGGCACGGGACTTTCAACGTTCATTTGGAAGCACATAGCACCAAAGGTAGTAGGAATAGAGCCTGATGATAATATGAGAAAAACTGCTGAAAGTAGTGTGAAATCAGATAATATTACGTTTCAAAAAGGTTTTTCTAATGATACTGGTTTGATTTCTGAAACTGTTGATGTTGTTACGATTTCACAAGCACTTCACTGGATGGACATTGATAGCACTTTTGATGAGGTATATAGGATACTTGGCACAGATGGGGTATTTGCAGTTTATGACTGTGCGCCACCATCAGTCGATTGGATTGTCGAGAAGGAATTTAATTTATTACGAGCAAAATGTGACCGCATTGCCTTAAGAAAGGAAAAACCGTCAAATCGTAATAATAAAAGTACCCGTATTGATACGTTCCGTGTTTATGGTAAATTCATATTTGTGAAAGAAATCACTTGTCATAGTGTTGAGACCTGCACGCGTGAGCGACTGCTTGGTATTGTAATGACCCAAGGAAATATACAACAGGCATTAAAAATGGATAGTTCAATACAAACAGCTATTGATAAATTCTATGATGTTGTGAAATCTAGATGTAAAGAAAAATTTGATATCGTATTTTCTTACAATCTTAGAATAGCCATTAAATAGGAGCTTACAACATAGTACATACTGTATTACTGTTGTAGTCGGACTAAGGAGGAAACACCATGCCAATTACTGAGTTGGGTCGTGAAAAGGCTGACGAACTGAAAATACTTCCAGAACGATTTGATTTGCTGGAGAAAAAACTTATACAGTTTGTAGAAGAGGGATATGAGCAGTGTATCGAGACAAAAATCATGAGATATGGACAATCCATATTTGAAGGGGCATATGGCTTATCAAAACCGGGTGATTGTACATCGAATCAGAAGCAGGATATGATTTTTCCAGTATGTTCAATTACAAAACCAATCATTGCAGCATTGATTATGCAGTTGCATGAGGACGGCGAGATTGACATAACACATAATGTTGAGGAATATGTTCCAGAGTTTCAGTGTTTTAATGAGAATCATGCAAAAACTGAAAACGAGAAAATTAAGATATGGCATTTGTTAACACATACGAGTGGATTGCAGGATGATGAAATAGATCGGGATGTAAGAGGTTATTTGAAGAGCGAGCTAAAAATAGATGTTCCTAAGGAAGGTGCATTTATGAAAGAACTGATTCATGCTTCTAAGATACTAAAGTTACCTGTAAAGAGGGATAGAGCGCCGATTGATACTTGGAATTACTTAGCCTTGAGGATAACGCCTGTGAGATCATCTAGAGAAGTTATGATGTATTGTAACTATAATTATGAACTTTGCAAAGAAATTATAATCAGAGCTTATGGAAAGTCTATAAATGAAGTTGCAAATGAGAAACTATTCAATCCACTTCGTATGAAAGATAGTCATTTTATCCTACCGAAAGAGAAGTGGGATAGGATGGCGCGACGTGGAAAAGAATATGAAGGATATCCTATATTAAACAGTCCAGAGTGGTTTAATAACGACGGGGGTTCAGGTGGACTAAAAACAACAGTTAATGATATAATCCGTTTTTGTGAAATGATAAGGCAGGAAGGTGAATTTAATGGAGTACGTGTCCTATCACCTTTTACTGTTAGGACAATGAGGCAAAATTTTAATGGAGATATGCCTGGTAATCTTGATGCCCGGACACTTGGTTTTAATTATCGTGGTACTAAATTAGATGACTTTAGCATAATGAGGTCCGCTTCTACAATTGATCATATAGCGTTTGGGGGTGCTAGGATATTCATAGATGTTGAAAATGGGTTAAGCTGTGCATTTTTTGGTGTGCTCGCAAATGATAAAAAGAATCCATTTGATAAGTTTTCCAATATAGTTTATTCCGCTTTAACAGATTAAATGGGTAGAAAAACCCTATCACCTAATTTTGTCAAAATTACCAAAATCCAAACAAAAGGAGATATTAGGAGAATAAAAGTTCATAAAATACTTGACATATGAAATAATTGGAAGTATTCTAATTAATGTGAAAGTAATCAACAACATTCAAAGAAAGGAGGCAGAGATTATGATTCGTATTCGATCATTTAAAGAAAAAGATTTAAACACTGTTTTATTTTGTTGTTATTCAGTCTGCCTCATGAAAGACAGAACCTATTTGTAACAGAAAGGTTCGAATGCTTGTATGTTGAGCTATATTTTTATGAGAGTCTATCCGCAGTCTGAATGAACTGCGGTTATTTTTTGCGAATTTACCGGAAAAGACCGCTTTATGCTGTTTTTTTCGGTTTTTTTAATATACGGGGTTCCCCCAACAATTAAGGAGGAGAAGTATGAACAACTTATGGAAGTATGCCAAAAAGTACTGGTTTTTGTACATCCTTGCGATTTCGTCAACGATTATCAGTGTTTTGTTAGATGCAATGGCACCACAAATCACAAAACATATTATTGACGACGTAATCGTAGATGGTCAGATGCAGATTCTTATGAAACTGCTTCTTGGGCTGATCGGGATTGGTTTTGGCAGGGCCATCTTTCAGTACACAAAGGAATTTATATTTGATTATGCTTCAGCAGGAATCTGTTGCAGACTAAGAAGAGACTTGTTTGATCATATTCAGACGTTATCAATGGGATATTTTGATCGTCATAACACTGGGGAATTGATGGCAAGGATCAAAGATGATACGGAGCGGATTTGGAATGCGTTTGGGTTTGTAGGAATGCTTGTGTTGGAGTGCACCATACATACCATTATTGTTTTGGTTTGTATGTTTCGATTAAGTCCATCCCTTACGCTGATTCCTGTTTTGATTATGCCTATCATCGCCTGGTATGCCATTAAGCTGGAAAATAGTTTGGGAAAAGTTTATGATGAGATCAGTGAACAAACAGCGGAATTAAATACCGTAGCACAGGAAAATCTTGCAGGCGTTCGTACGGTAAAGGCATTTGCAAGAGAAAAACATGAAATTGCAAAGTTTAATAAACACAACAAGAAATACTATGATTTAAATATGAGTCAGGCAAATTTAATTGTTCGTTATCAGCCAAATATCTCTTTTTTATCCAAGATACTTGTGATGGCTGTCATAGTAATTGGTGGAATCTTAGTAATTAATAAAAAAATGTCTCTTGGTGATCTTGGAGCATTCTCAGAATATGCCAATAATATTATCTGGCCGATGGAAATGGTTGGTTGGCTTAGTAACGATATTGCGGCTGCGGTAGCGTCCAATAAAAAGATCAAGAAAGTCATGGAGGAACAGCCAGTAATCACAAGCCCTGCAAAACCGGTAAATCCGGATAAGATCAGGGGTGAGTTGACATTTCGGAATGTGGATTTTGAATTATCAGATAAACAGATATTAAAAAATATAGACTTTACCTTAAAAGAGGGGAAAACTCTTGGAATCATGGGAATGACTGGTTCAGGGAAAAGTTCGGTGGTTAATTTAATTGAACGTTTTTATGATGTATCTAGCGGAGAGATCACCATAGATGGCATTAATATCAAAGAGCTGTCGCTTCCTCTGTTAAGAAGTCAGATATCGGTTGTTTCCCAGGAGGTATTTCTTTTTTCTGATAGTATTTCAGATAATATTAAGACAGGAAACAAGGATGCAACTGAATGGGAGAGTGTGCAGCAGGCATCGATTTCTGCAAGTGCTCATGGTTTTATCAAACGCTTGTCAGAAGAATATGAGACAGTAATTGGGGAACGTGGAGTGGGGCTTTCTGGAGGACAGAAGCAAAGGATCAGCATAGCAAGAGCTATTGCGAAAGAAACTCCAATTCTAATTCTTGATGATTCCACTTCGGCACTAGATATGGAGACAGAAAAGGAGATCGAAGCAAGACTGACAAAACAGGTTAACAGTTCAAAAATCATAATTGCCCATCGAATCTCTGCAGTGCGTAGTGCTGATGAGATCTTAGTTTTGAGTGAAGGACAGATCATGGAACGAGGAACGCATGAGGAATTAATGAAAATGCGGGGACAGTATTACAAAACTTATCAGGTACAGTATGGAGAGGAGGAAACAATATGTCAGTAAATACCAGCAGGGAAGATGAATATCAGAAAGAAGTTCTCAAAAAAGACACATTGATTCGCCTGTTTCGATATCTCTTATCTTATAAAAAACAAATCATTCTTGTACTGTTTATTATGGCAGGGACCATTACCATCAGTTTAATTGGACCCCTTATAATGGAATATGCCATCAACGTATGTGTGGCGCAAAAGGATAAGGAAGGACTATTATGGCTGGGAGCA
This sequence comes from Clostridium sp. E02, assembly GCF_003833015.1. Taxonomy (GTDB): domain Bacteria; phylum Bacillota; class Clostridia; order Lachnospirales; family Lachnospiraceae; genus Lacrimispora. The sequence goes on along the minus strand of NZ_RJLQ01000008.1, from coordinate 151,614 downwards.
GGAGCAGTGGTTCTTTTCCTCTTGTTTTTGATTGGAACGAAGATTCGGATGCGGATTATGGCGGAAGTATCAAACCATGTACTTCTTCGCATTCGACAGGAATTATACGATCACATTCAAGCATTGGGATTTGCGTTTTTTGACAGTCGGCCAACTGGTAAGGTACTGGCTAGAATTATAGGAGATGTAAATTCTTTAAAAGATGTACTATCAGATAGCGTAACCCAGTTGATCCCAGATCTTTTGACGGTGATCTGCGTAGCCGTCATCATGGTAATCAAGAATTACCGTCTGGCAATGGCAGCTCTTTTGACCTTACCTATTTTGGCAGTGGGGATGTTATTGATTGAAACTACCGTTCACAAACGGTGGCAGATTTTTCGAAAAAAGACTTCAAATCTCAATGCCTATGTGCATGAAGATTTATCAGGAATTCGAGTGATTCAAAGTTTTGCTGCAGAACCGGAAACCAGAATGGAGTTTTACGATCTGGTAAGGCAGCATAACAAAGCATTTATCGATGCGGTTGTTGTTGCGGATGGATTTGGACCACTGGTAGAGATTACTTGGGGACTAGGTGGTTTCTTACTCTACTTTATCGGAATTCGCATTGTGGGTGTGGAGAATATCGGAATCGGGACGTTTTTGGCCTTCTCTACCTACATTGCCATGTTCTGGAGTCCAATTCGAAATCTGGCGAACTTCTATAATAAACTAATAACCAATATTTCAGCGGCGGAACGTATCTTTGACATTATTGATACAGAAGCCGAGATTATAGATAAAATAGGTGCAGAAGAATTGCCAGAGTTAAAGGGAGAAGTGGTATTTGAAAATGTTTCCTTTTCTTATAGTGATGAGCCAGACCGTATGATACTTCAGAATGTTAATGTCACGGTAAAACCTGGAGAGACCATAGCACTGGTTGGGCCTACTGGTGCCGGAAAGACAACAATTGTCAATTTGATCAGCCGGTTTTATGAAACAACAAAGGGAATGATATTGCTTGATGGCCATGATATTAAGAATGTAACCATTCATAGCTTAAGAAGCCAGATGGGTATTATGACACAGGATAATTTCCTGTTCTCTGGCACCATCCGAGAAAATATCAGATATGGACGTTTGGAGGCATCGGATGAGGAAGTAATCGAGGCTGCAAAAGCAGTAAATGCCCATGAGTTCATAATGAAAACAGAAAAGGGGTATGACACGGTGGTCAGCGAACGAGGAGCCGGTTTGTCTAGCGGACAGAGGCAGCTTCTGGCTTTTGCAAGGACAATGGTTTCAAAGCCTGGTATTTTAATTCTTGATGAAGCAACCTCCAGTATTGATACCCATACGGAACTCTTAGTGCAAAAGGGCATCGATGTTTTACTTCGCGGAAGAACGTCATTTATTATCGCACACCGTCTTTCTACCATTCGTAAAGCAGACCGGATCTTTGTTATAGATCAGGGAAATATTATGGAGGCAGGAACCCATGAGGAACTGATGAAACAAGAAGGAGCTTACTATAAATTATACCAAAGCCAGTTTTCATAATAGGAAAGGGATTGACCAGACCGATAAAATGCAATAGAATAAAAGGCGAGGTGAGAATAATGACAAAAGGTGCTTTGGTATTAGAAGGAGGCTCGCTGCGAGGTGTATTTACAGCTGGTGTTTTGGATGTTTTGATGGAGAAGGGGGTGGAAATGTCCTATGTGAATGGGGTTTCCGCCGGATCGATGTCTGGGATGAGTTATATCAGTAAGCAAATTGGCCGGACCATTAAAGTGGATATGGATTATGTAAATGACAAACGCTTTATGAGTTTTCGAAATATGGTTAAGAACCGTTCTATTTTTAACTTTGAATTTTTATTTGGAGAATTGAGTAACAATTTGGTACCATTTGACTACGAAGCGTTTGAACGGTCGGAACAGACCTTTGAGGTAGTTGCGACTCGGTGCAAGACTGGAAAGCCTGAATATTTTAATAAAAAAGATTGCAACGATTTTATTGGTGCAGTAAAGGCTTCTAGCAGCATTCCAATCCTTTCTAGTATGATTTCTATAGATGGAAAAAAATATCTGGATGGAGGCTGTTCTATGCCCATTGCTTATCAGAGAGCCATAGATTTGGGATATGAAAAGATTGTTCTTGTTCTTACCAGAGAACAGGGGTATCGGAAACCGCTCCTTGATAAATGGACGCGAAGGGGATATGAGCGTTATTTTGCTCCCCTACCTAAATTCTTAAAGGCGTTGCTTGATGTTCCTGACCGTTATAATCATATGCAGGAAGAAATCGACCGCCTGGAGCAAGCGGGTAGGATTTATGTCATTCGTCCGGATTCTCATGTTACGGTGCGAAGAACAGAACAGGATAAACGGAAACTGGAAGCTCTTTATCAGGATGGTCGTCGTCTGGCGGAATCTCGCCTGGTTTCTCTTAGAGACTATCTGGGAATCAAAGAGTAAGGAACGAAAGGAAAGAATGGTATAATTTATGAGTATATATGATACATTAAATTCGATGCAAAAGGAGGCGGTACTTCATACGAAGGGACCGCTTCTTGTATTGGCTGGGGCGGGTTCTGGAAAGACCAGAGTGCTGACACACCGAATTGCTTATTTAATAGAAGAAAAAGGGATCAATCCTTGGAATATTATGGCGATTACATTTACCAATAAAGCGGCAGGTGAGATGCGGGAGCGTGTTGACCGGCTGGTGGGGTTTGGTTCAGAGAGTATCTGGGTGTCAACATTTCATTCTTCTTGTGTACGGATTTTAAGAAGGCATATAGAGAGTCTGGGGTATAGCACCAATTTTACGATCTATGATTCCGATGATCAAAAAACGTTAATGCGTCATGTCCTTAAAAGACTTGATTTGGATACCAAGGTTTATAAGGAAAGGGCCATGTTGGGATTTATTTCGACTGCGAAGAATGAACTGGTATCTGTTGAGGAGTTTGAATTAAATGCCTCTGGAGATTTCAGACAGAAAAAAGTAGCCCAGATCTATAAGGAATATCAAAGTCAGCTCAAAAAGAATAATGCACTGGATTTTGATGATCTGATTATGAAAACGGTGGTGTTGTTTCAAAATAACCCGGAGATTTTAAATTATTATCAGGAGCGGTTTCGTTATATTATGGTAGATGAATATCAGGATACCAATACCGCTCAGTTTCAATTTGTCAATCTTCTAGCTGGTAAAGAGAAAAACCTCTGTGTTGTGGGGGATGATGATCAGTCTATCTATAAATTCCGGGGGGCAAATGTTGAGAATATTTTAAACTTTGAAAAGGCTTATCACGGAGCTAAGGTCATAAAGCTAGAGCAAAATTACAGATCCAGTCAAAGTATTTTAAATGCAGCAAATGAAGTGATACGGCATAATAGAGGTAGAAAAGATAAAACGCTTTGGACTGCCAATGAAGAAGGGTCACTGGTTCAGTTTAAACAGTTTGATAATGCTTCGGAGGAAGCCGATGCGATAGTTCGTGATATTTTAAATAGTTCTTCTGATTATCAGGACTGTGCGGTACTCTACCGAACCAATGCCCAGTCTCGTCTCTTAGAGGAAAAATGCTTGCAGCAAAATGTTCCATACCGAATGGTAGGAGGTGTAAATTTCTATCAAAGGAAGGAAATTAAAGATGTGCTTGCGTATTTAAAAACCATTGCAAATGGAATGGATGATCTGTCAGCATTAAGAGTCATTAATGTTCCAAAGCGTGGGATTGGCGCCACAAGTCTTGGAAGGGTACAGGCATTTGCTTCTGAACATGGGATGGGAATCTATGATGCGTTCTGCCGTGCACAAGCGGTTCCTGGACTTGGAAAAGCGGCTTTAAAGATTGTTGCATTTACAGAAATGATCCATGATTTTCGTAACCGTTTATCGGAAGAAGCCTATACCATTCATGAGCTGATCGAGGATATTCTTGATGAAACAGGGTATCAGAAAGATCTAGAAACAGAAGGGGAGATTGAATATCAGACCCGTTTGGAGAATATTGAAGAGTTGATGAATAAGGCGGTCAGCTTTGAAGGGGATCACGAGAATCCCAGTTTGACTGAATTTTTAGAGGAAGTAGCTCTGGTGGCAGATATCGATCGGATGGATGAGTCGGAAAACAGGGTAACGCTTATGACACTTCACAGTGCAAAAGGATTGGAATTTCCCAGGGTTTATTTAACGGGTATGGAAGATGGGTTATTCCCCAGTATGATGGCGATTTCTTCAGATGATAAAGATGGGGTGGAAGAGGAACGCCGCTTATGTTATGTGGGCATTACAAGGGCACAGAAGTTTCTTCTGTTAACGGCGGCAAGGCAGCGGATGATCAATGGGGAGACCAGATACTCTAAAGTCAGCCGTTTTGTAGAGGAGATTCCCGGTCATCTTTTGGATTCTGTAAAGTTGGAATCCAGATTAGCAGGCAAGAGAGGTTCAGAATCAAATGATGATAGTCTTCCATGGAATAAGACAGGAACGACAGCAGGATACCATGGGGGAGTAAGCAGCTTTGGACCAGGCAGCCATGCGTATGCATCGAAAACTGCAATGCCGACGCAAAAGCCCGGTTTTGGAAAAGCATTCACAGTAGAAAAACCGGATTCTTTAGATTTTGAAAAAGGGGATCGGGTGAACCATGTTAAGTTTGGAGAAGGGCAAGTACTGGAAATCAAAGATGGGGGTAGAGATTTTGAAGTTACGGTCAATTTTGATAAGGCTGGTGTGAAAAAAATGTTTGCTTCTTTTGCAAAATTAAAACCAGTTGGTAAGTAGTGATACATAAATTTTATAATTTTATCAAAATAATAGTAAAAACAGCAATATAATGGTATAATAACTCCTACAGGCAAAGAGATGGTAGCTTTGCCGAACAGCTAGGAATAAAAGCAAAGCTCTCAGAAAGGACGTGGAGAAATGAACCGATTTGATGCAATGAGCAAAGAAGCTATGAGCAAACTGGAAGATCTTATGAACTCAAGCAGAGTGAATGAATTGCTTCATAAAAAAGAACAGGATGAGAAAAAGAAAAACTGTATCCTTTGGATGCTGGCAATCATAGGAGCAGTGGCAGCGGTAGCAGGAATTGCCTATACCGTATACCGTTTCTTTACACCGGATTATCTGGAAGATTTCGAAGACGATTTTGACGATGATTTTGATGATGAATTCTTTGAAGAAGACAATACGGATGTAGGATCGGAAGAATAATTCTGGCATTAAAAGAAGGAGCGTGCCTCATACTTGAGACACGCTTTTTCTCTGAATGTAAGTTTGTTTGGCATTCATTTAAAAATAGAAAGAATAGGAGTTACAACCATTGAAAAAGGGCGAGATATATGAAGGTACGATTGGTAAGTTTGATTTTCCGGATAAAGGGATCATTGAGCTTTTAGAAGGTAATATTACAGTGAAACATGCGCTTCCTGGACAAAAGTTACGTGTGATGATTAATAAGAAAAGAGGGGGGAGATGTGAAGGCAGGGTTCTTGAAATTCTTGAGCCCTCCAAACTGGAAACAGCTAATGATCCATGCCCTCATTTTGGCAAATGCGGCGGTTGCACCTATCAGACGATACCTTATAAGGATCAGCTAAAAATCAAGGAGGAACAGGTTAAGGATCTTCTTGATGGAGTCATTGAATCTTATATTTTTGAAGGAATCAAAGGAAGTCCTTTGGAGGATGGATATCGGAATAAGATGGAATTTTCCTTTGGAGATGAATTCAAAGACGGTCCTCTGGCTCTTGGTATGCACAAGAGAGGCAGTTTTTATGATGTAGTGACGACTACGGATTGTAAGATTGTCAATTCGGATTTTTGCGATATCTTAAGCGTAGTGAAGGACTATTTTGAGCAACTGGGAACTGGATTTTATAAAAAGATGCAGCATATAGGTTATTTGCGTCATCTTCTGATTCGCAGGGGAACAAGAACAGGTGAGATACTAGTGGATCTAGTGACTACGACTCAGGAAGACCTTGATTTGAAGCCTCTTTTAGACCGTATGTTAGCTTTTGATTTAAATGGAAAGATTGTTGGGATACTTCATACATTTAATGACAGTCTGGCGGATGTGGTAAAAAGTGACCGGACAGAAGTATTATACGGACAGGATTATTTTTATGAGGAATTGCTGGGACTGAAGTTTAAGATCTCCCCGTTTTCGTTCTTCCAGACCAATTCTTTGGGAGCTGAGGTTCTGTATGATACGGTAAGAAATTACGTAGGTGAAACCAAGGATAAAGTTGTATTTGATTTATACAGTGGAACCGGGACGATTGCTCAAATTGTAGCTCCGGTTGCAAAAAAAGTGGTGGGTGTAGAGATTGTAGAGGAAGCGGTTGCTGCAGCAGTGGAAAATGCAAAGCTCAATGGTCTTAATAATTGTGAATTCATTGCTGGGGATGTGCTAAAGGTTATAGATGGAATCACAGATAAACCGGATTTGATCATACTTGACCCTCCCAGAGATGGAATCCACCCAAAGGCATTATCAAAGATCATAGATTATGGAGTGGAGCATCTGGTTTATGTCTCCTGTAAACCAACGAGTCTGGCAAGGGATCTGGTGGTTCTTAAGGCACGGGGGTATCAGGTGGAAAAGGTGTGTTGCGTGGACATGTTTCCTTCCACGGCGAACGTTGAAACAGTTGTGTTGCTGTCCCATATAAAATAAGGGTTTAAGTGGTTTGGTACGTTAGCATAGGTTGAAAGTGTCAACCATTTGTCAACCCTTTTTGAAGCCGTAGTGTCAGTGGCATTAGCATACCAAAAAAAGAAAAAGCGTGTCTAGAAGGCAGGGGAAATCGAATTTATCATAACAAAGTCAATATTGAGATTTGCGAGAAATACCGTCACCGTTCTGAAAGTTGCAAGAGAGCTGAAAGAATTGGGTGTCGGTATTTTTGTCCAGCGGAGAAAAGAATATCTGGAGGAGCATGGAACAAACTCTTATTCCCACCGACCAGAAACAAATCCTTTTGCATCAAGAATTGTGTGTGGTGCTGTAATAAGGTGTTTACCAGAAAGGGCTGGCGGGAGCAGCACAGGAGTTGACCGGAAAATATGGCAATGCAGTGAGCGCTACAAGGTAAGGGTCATAATGGGGTGTGGGAACCGACATGTGGAGGAAACTACATTGGAGAAAGCCTATGTGATGGCTTGGAATTCCATTCTGGAAAACAGGGAGGATTTCATAGCAAAGTGAAAACCTGCTGAAAGGATATAGGGCAGAGAGGTTCATTGAACTTGTGATTGGAGCGGAGCCAATACAGAAGCTGGAAACGGATTTCATGTTGAAGACACTGGACCATATCAAAGTGTTTGAGGACGGAACGCTGATGGTAGTGTTTTTGGATGGAACAGAGATTGAGTTTAAAAATATATATAAGTTTCAATCCAACTGAATTTGTTATAATTATGGATATAATGCGATATTCAAAAATATGCTTGAACGGAATATTGCTGCTGACGGTACTGAGAAATACCAGAACCGATATCCGCTGAGCGGAATGCTGATTTGCCCATATTGCGGAAAGAATCTCCGGCGTGCAGCATAGCTATATTACATGAACTGCCACGTTGAGTTGTCCAAGGTTTAGGTTTAAAATACGTTTTTGATTATTTTTTCTGTATAGTACGATTTTTTGAATTTGCATTACGGTCTACCCCCCCAACTTTGATAAATGTTCCTACGGCCTCAGCTTTATGAAAACATTCTATCATTTTTTCATCAGAAATATTTTTGAGTTTAGAAGGCTTTAGTGGGTGAGATATTACTATATTGTCGTCATTAAATGTGACAGCCGCTGGTAACAATTCAGAGTGCGGCAACAAACTTAAACGACAAATATCGATTGACATCATCGCTATCTTGCATTACAATATAGAAAGACTACATTGCAATGCAAGATAGGTGGTGAAACAATGATTCCTTCACAGATGCTAAAAGGAACACTGGAGGGCTGTATTTTGAAAGTAATCAGCCATAAAGAGACTTATGGGTATGAGATATCCGAAAAGCTGCAGGAATATGGATTTTCAAATATTTCAGAAGGGACAATCTATCCGCTTTTGCTGCGATTGGAGAAAAATGGAATTGTTATTGCAAAGTATCGTGAATCTCCGGTCGGTCCCAAGCGAAAATACTTTTCCCTTTCACAATCTGGAAGGGAAGAAATGGACTGTTTCTATTCCAGCTGGATTGAACTTGAAAATGCAGTAAACAAACTATTTCAAGATGGAGGACAATAATATGAACAAAAAAACAAAAGAATTGAATCGGATTAACAATTCTTTAGATGAACAGGTGAACCCTGAAAATAGGGAGGCATTTACCGACATGATATGTTACCTACGTGTCGGCAATATATCGGAATACGATCAGGAGGTTGTTCGTCAGGATTTAACAGAAATGGTGATTTCCGCACAGCAAAGAGGAGAAAATATTAGCTCCGTTATCGGAGAGGATTATAAAGCGTTTTGTGATAATGTAATTGCTAGTCTGCCTTCGAAAACTATTAAGCAAAAAATGATTGATTTTTTTGATCTTGTGTGCTTGTGTCTGTCCTTGCTAGGTGTTATAAACATGGTGATGGCTGAAGAAACCATTCCTCTGATCCGCAATGCTATCGCTGGAAAGCAGTTGAACTACAATATTTCTGTTTCGCTTGGAAGCGTCATATCCGTCGACATTATTGTTGTAGCAGCCATTGCCATTGTAGATATTGTTATGAAAAATGTATTTCTGATTGGTAAAAAAAAGCAGAACGATCGGCTGAAGGCTTTTTTAGTAGGGGGCGGACTGATGGCAGTCTTTCTGCTCATTGCGTGGCTGGGACGAGCTACACTTTTTACCGTAAACATTTTTATCGCTCTAGCTGTTGTAGCTATACTCTATATTGCGCACAAGGTGCTGTCACTTTTAGCATGATGCCAACGACATCATTATCACCGCCACCACGCATGTGGAGACGGTGGTGGTGTTGGAGCAGAAAGCTTGATTCTAGGCGGCTTTTCGGGATTTTGGGAGAGAAATGGTTGTGTGCTTTCAATAGTGATTTTTAGTCCACGGAAACTTATTTTACCCTAGGGGTAAACTTGGATAAGTGAAATATGATGGTGCTTAGTTTGAAAAATTAGAATTTGCAGGGAGAAGCTATATGAATCATACTTCTGGCATCAACAAATCATTTTCTTACGGTTTATCACTGCAAAAAGAATTTGATTGGCTTGTAAACCTACTCTGAAAAAGTTTAGAAAATCAAATAGGCGTATTAGGACAAATATTCAAGGATCATGGTGCGTTAGTTGAGCTGTGGGATATGGTAGTCCCTAATTTTCAATAGAAGAGTAGGAAAAGGTACCAACTGGGGATGAATTTTCTGGTTGGTCTTTTTCTTATCCTTTTGGTAGAAAAATGGAAAAGCGTATGATAAAATTGATATGAAACTAAGTTTATTATATGGAGGAAAGTATATGTCACAAAATCTAATTTTTCCTATATAGTAACAATTAGAAAAAGAACTTATGGAAGTACACTGTAGATTGTGTAAAGTTCGTCAGGGGCTACAACGAAGCGGTTGATTTGATGGAATGGGCAAACGGAATATAATCGTAATTAACAATGTGAGAAAGATGAAGGTGATAATAAATAATGAAAAATTTCTGTCTGTTATTTGTACTACTGCTAGCGTTAATAATGAGTGGCTGCGGGAAAAGCCAAGATACAACAGTACTTGACGTTACTGTTGAGAATGAAAGTGTTACGGACGAACAAGAGATTCAGATAAATTCCGGAATAACTGAGGATAAAGCGGCAGTATTACTTAGCGATTATCTAAAAACCATAGGGATTTCTAAAGATAATGATCCGAACCTAGTAATTACTATGGATCATACTGATGAGGCCGAAGGACAAGAATATTATGTGTTTCAGGTTTTTGACGATATGAATGATCATACAGCGACAATTGGTTGGTATGGCGTTCAAAAAGAAGAGGGTAGTTTATATGATTTTGTTTTGATGAAAGTAATTACTACTAGCGATTCTTCCACAAAAACAACTAGTAAAGAAAACAACAAAATAACGCAAAATGCATCTACACAAAATGTTGAAGAAAAAAAAGATACAAAAACGGTAGACAGTGATGTAAAACATAATTTATGGACTACAAAGGCAAGTATGAATGAGCCAAGAATGAATCCGATTTGTGAGGTATTATCCGGAAAGATGTATGCAATGGGAGGAATAAATAAAGATGACCAATATTTATCAACCGTAGAAGAATATGATTTTAAAACAAATCAATGGACGAAAAAGGCAAGTATGAATGATTCAAAATCCGCTTTTATTTCTTCTGTACTAAATGGAAGGATTTATACATTTGGTGGAGAGAATAAAAAAGGCTCATTAGTTACGGTAGAAGAATATAATCCCAAAACAAATCAATGGACGAAGAAAGCAAGTATGGAAAAATCAAGAGAGGCACTTGCAGCAGTCGTAAGCAATCAAAAAATATATGTACTTGAACAATCTGGTGATGATAAAAGCTTGTTATCTGTAGAAGAATATGACCCACAAACAGATAAGTGGACAAATAAATCAAGTAGGAAGTCAGATATAGAGGGAATAGGCTATTATGCTACAATAGAAGTATTAAATGGAAAGTTTTATGTATTGGGTGGATTAAATAATGATAGCAAGTCTTTAGCAACAGTGGAAGAATATAATCCCAAAACAGATCAATGGACAAAGAAAGCAAGTATGAAAGAACCTAGATATGAAAGTAGCGCAGTAGTATTAGACGAAAAGATATATGTATTAGGCGGATATGGTAAGGAAGGTGTATTAAAAACAGTAGAAGAATATGATCCAAAGACAAATCAATGGACAAAGAAGGCAAGTATGAAGGAAGCAAGGACTGATCATACTGCAATTGTAGTAAATGGAAAACTTTATGTCATGGGGGGAGTAAATGAAGACGAAAATGCTGATGTGGTATCCCTATCATCGGTAGAAGAATATAATCCAAAAACATATGATTGGACGAAGAAAGCAAGTATGAATCAACTTAGTGATGGTACTTATTCGGCTATATTATTTCATGACACTGTTTATATAATAGGAGGGGGTATTGATTCCGAAATGCCTTGCCCAGTAGCATCAGTAGAAGAATACACACCATAGAAGAAGTTGAAAACTGCTTGTTCATTCTGACCAGCAATGCCAAATCAGAAACTGGAATTTTCCGTTTTTGATAAAGTTGCTGATTTTATAAGAAAGGAAATGTTTTTTTGATACCATTACTGATTCTAGGTTTATTAAAACAATACCCGGGTTCTTACGGATACGAATTATTGGGCTTAATGAAAGAGAAACACTATAAATATATAATAAATTTCACTAAGGGGTCATTCTATTATAATCTTCTACAATTAGAGGAAAAACAATATATTAAAAAAGTTGATCAATTTGACAATACGAGGGAGACTCATAATTATATCATTACTGAACTAGGGGATAAGGAATTTGAAAAATTGATGTATAAATATGGCTCTAAGACTGAGTATGTAAATTTATCTTTTTATGCAGCAATGCTATTTGCCAATGAATACAAAAATGAGGAGCTAAAAAATTTTTATTAGCAAAATCTATTTAATAGAACAATCAGTTTTGTCTCTTCCATTTTTGCGATTTTGAACGGTATAAAATATTAAATAAGTTAAATACTAATAAAAAAAGTAAAAATGGAGCTAAGAATGAATGCGAATAAAAGACTGACAAAAGTATTTAAGCATGCCGAGACCATAACTTTTGATAAAAATTCTAAATATATATTCTTCAGCGACTGTCACCGTGGTGATGACAGTGTTTCGGACGAATTTATCAGAAACCAGAACATCTTTTTACATGCATTAAACTACTATTATAAAGAAAATTATGTATATGTAGAGGTGGGAGATGGAGATGAATTGTGGGAGTATAAGAAATTCAGTGTCATACGTCTGGCCCATACCGATGTGTTTACAGTAATGAAGAAGTTTTATGATTCTGGACGATTTCTATCACTATATGGTAATCATAATATCTATCTAAAATCTAAACGTTTCGTAAAATCGAATTATTATCAATATTATGACGAATATAATCAAAAGACGGTGGATTTATTCAAAGGAATAAGGCCAAAAGAGGCTCTGGTGCTTCGTTATAAGAACACGGGTCAAAAGATTTTTGTACTGCATGGACATCAGGGTGACTTTATGAATGACCAACTCTGGTTTCTGTCCATGCTGCTGCTTCGGTATTTCTGGAGATATCTTCATCTTGTGGGGTTTGACAATCCAACAAGTCCTGCCCGTAATTTATTTAAACGTCATAAAATAGAACGAATCTATGGTGAATGGATCGATAGGCATAAAGTCATGCTGATCTGCGGACATACGCACAGACCCAAATTTCCAAAAACAGATGAGCTTCCATATTTTAATACGGGCTGCTGTACCAGAACCAGGGGAATCTCCGGAATAGAAATAATAAATGGAGAAATACAGCTGGTGGACTGGAGAATAGCCGCAGATGAGGAGGGAGGTCTTAGAGTTCACCGTACCGTGGTAAGAGGACCGGAACCCATTGAAACATATGATAGAAGGAAATAGGTATGGTCACAGCAACTTTCTTAGCATCAGAAATATGATGCTTTAAAAATGTAACAAGTCAGCAAAGTGATTTGTTTCCCTTTGTTAAATATGTACAAAAAGTCTAATGGAACAGATCTTGATTAAACAGAAATTCAGAAGCAGGAAAAGCGTTTATATGCCGATTACAGGTAAAGTAATTCCATTAAGCGAAATTGAATGACGGAGTGTTTTCGCAAGGGATTCTTGGACAAGGAATTGGTATCATTCCAGACGAAGGCTTAGAGGAAATCAGTAAAAGCGGTTATTCCAGAAGGAGCTTTTAAAAATGGAATAAAAAGATAGTTCAAAACTTTTAAGCAGGAATCAGCATGTCTTGTAGAAATTGAATCGAATGCGGAGGGAAGAAGTGGAACTATCTTTTTGAAAACGGAAGCTGTGAGGATTTCCTTTCGGTACTATCCAGTTACCAGAATGAGGATGGCGGTTTTGGATATAACATTGAATGCAATAACTGGAATCCTAATTCATCCCCCTATACGGTATGCATTGCATTGGATAATTTGGATACGGCAGGTGATTCTGTTAGTAATAGAAAAGACATGATGGTAAGGGGTATCATCAAATATCTTGCTTTTGGTACATATTTGTTAGAAAATGGCTGGGTAGGAATGCAAGGAATTCCCACGAACAATAATTTCGCTCATATGCCATGGTTTCATTATGACAGGAAGAAAGCCATGGGAGCAGACATCGGAGTGACCAAATGCCTTTCTACCTTTTTACTCAAATATGCAGACAAAAATAACGATATCTACCAAAAGGCGGCGGAGTTGAAAGTCAAGCATAAGCTGTACGGAAAAACACTTCTTAATGGCTATCCCGACTATGACCCAACATTATTTGAACCGGCATCATTTGACCCGGCAACCTGGAACTTGGGGAACCATTGCCGGTACACTTTGTTGGCTCGCCTGAAAGCGAGCATTATCCGGCACTTAAAAATGTAGTTGATATAAATCTGGATACGATTGTTGAAAAACTGTGTAATACGAGTGATCTTCATATAATGCCAGAAGAAGATTTGAACGTATTTGAAACGAATTTCCCACACCCAGATGGTAAGCGGAGTTGTAGTACGGAACAAGCAATCGGAAATTATTATGGGAATACACAAAGGATCACATGCAATTTGGATATATTGAGAAAGTTTTACAGACTGGATTTTCAATTACCTATCGCTCGAATAAGGAAAGATTGATGCCCTACGCCGCCCTGACAGGGCGGCGGATGAAAGATTTATATGTCATTTGAAATCATTTGCAAGAATTTTTCTCGTTTTGCCTGAGCACCTTTGGAAACATCTCCGCAGTGAATCCATTTTGCATGTTTCATACCAATTCCTTTCAAAGTAGCATTGATGAATGTTTTCTGAATTAGGTTTCCCGCAAAATATTTCAAATACCAACGGGGAGACTGACCGGTTGTTATCACTTTTGTAGATTTTATATGGGTTAATTTCCCCTTTAAGCCGGTACTTGATTCCGTATATGCGAAATTTTTCAACATCACTTTATCAAAAAAACCTTTTAATATGGCAGGAGTATCAAACCACCACAAAGGAAATAGAAAAATAACTTCATCGGATTTTGTTAATGTATCCTGATATTTTGTGACCAAAGGATCTTTATGCTGACCTTTTGAAAACAAAGCCAATTCCCCTTCCGACATAACAGGGTTAAAATTATCTTTATTTAAATCAATGATATGATATTTTTTACTCTTTTTTTCAAGAGCAGTTGTTACCGTATCCAGTATTGCCTTATTGAAGCTTCCATGCCACGGGTGGGCGAAAATAATTGTTACCATGAGAATCCCCTTTCCATAATTGTTTTCATTGTTTTATAATCTCTGTTCCTAATGTATAGGCAGTTTTTTTTGCCTGTACATTATTAGTAACCATTTTCTCATATGTGCTTACATTTAGATTTTGTATTAGCTCCATCCCAAGATACTTTGAAAGCATCTCCAAAGAGTGGACGACATTCGTAACACCTGCACTGGTTTCATTGATATCTCCATAAGTGGTGAGTAACACAATTTTTGTGTTTGATAACGTTTCATAATTCACTGCATGGAGCCGGTCTAAAAAAGTTTTTAGCTGACCAGTCATATTAAAAACATACACAGGAGTAGCAAAAACTAAAACATCTGCTTTTTCTACACTTTTAAGAATCTCTGTTATATCATCGTCGATGATACAAGGACTTTGAGGGCTTGTCTGACAGACATTGCATCCTTTACAATGCTGTATATTTTTTGATTGAAGATAAATGGTTTCAATTTGAGGTGGTGGAGTCAGATTTTTTACTCCTTCCAAATACTTATCTAATATAACTGCTGTATTGCCTTGCTTTCTGGGGCTTGCTAGTATTGCTAGTACATTCATGATTTTTATTCCTTTCAATTGAATGGGGCGAGCAGTAATGTATAAATGCACATTAATGCATGAATTGCTATTTTTAAAAAGGCTGAAAGCCTTTTTAAACTATACCTGTATTATTTTTTTTAAATTGTCCGTTGTCATTTTAAATTTTTCGAGAATGTATTTATCATTTAGTTGATAAAAAATATTTCTGCTTTCTTTTATTTTATCAACGATCCCATATCGGTACATCAAATCCAGGTGTCTGGAAATAACAGAACGATCCTGTGTGAAATTTTCGGAAATATCTTTTATATTCTTTCTGCCATTTATCGCCAGATATTTCATAATATCACATCGAACTGGGTCAAATAGTGCCTTGAAAAAGTCAAAATCAATACTTTCTTCAATTTGTCTGGTACAATCTAGTAGTAAATCTTCATTATTCATGTTCTCACCCTTTTGTATATTATATATGCACATATATGCACTTGTCAATGGTAATTTTATAATTTACATACTTGAATATTTTATCGTCCTCCTATATAAATATAAATTTACAATTATAGCAGGGAGTAGACTAAAAATAAAGCACTGCAAATTTAGATGAGGCAACACTTTTTGTGTGCCTTTAGCTTTTTCATAGCCCAATCGTAATGACTTGCCGTGGCACTCACGAAATAAGAGCCTAATGTACTTCCGCCAACCCATTTATAAACACCTTTAGAAAACAGCTCTTCATTTGTAAATGTTTCAGCTAACTTCATAACTTTGGCATGGGATTTTCCATACAGATACTTTGCATCGTTTAATGATGTGTTTTGATGCTTTTTCCAGAACTCAACATTCATATCTCCGTAAGTTTTCCAGTTATAGGGTTCTGGAATAAACGGTTTGTTTTCTCCAGCTCTATTTGATTGAACCCAATTAAGCAACAGTTGGTGCCATTCATAGAGATGAATTAGAATATCTCGAAGATTTTTGTCCCTGCCCCAATGAGCCTCTTTCTTTTTATCATTTGCTGTAAAATCAAATGAAGTTGACAACTCTTTTTCTGTCAATTCAGAAATAAGCATATTTAATTTCTCGTAATTGCTAATTGCTGCTGTTATCATATCTGTCTTTGTCGTTGCTCTGCCCATTGTTATTATCCTCCTGAAATTATTGATAATTCAATTTATAAATTGAGCGATACCCAATTAGCCATGAGTCCTCAAGCTTCCTCCCATGTCACTATTATAGTATATTAACCAGGACACTGTATGTCAAGGTTTGTACTGTTAGGTGAGACCCAGTATAAGGGGAATAAAGAGGATACTATATTCATATAGACCTATTGCGTATGAAAAATTCATATGTTAGAATATACCGCATACATGTAGTTTAGTTAGGTTCTGACGTGATATTAAATCACCAGTACTAGATATCAACGGCTTTGATACTAGATTGTGAATGAAAAGGGGGAAAGTAATTATGGTATGTAAAACTTTTAATGTAGGGGAATTAAAGAAGTACAAGTATGTAGTTGTCTTGTCAAAATATAATGGAAAAATACTCTTGAGCAAGCATAAGGAACGTGATACATGGGAAAATCAGGGGGGTCACATTGAAGAAGGGGAGTCTCCACTTGAAGCCGCTAAACGCGAATTGTATGAAGAATCAGGAGCACTTCAATATACCATAGCTCCATTCTGCGATTACTGGGCAGGGGAAGCGGATTTGATTCATGGAGATGGAGGCGTGGTTTTTACCGCGGAAATTTTTAAGTTAGGTAACATTCCTGAAAGTGAGATGCAGGAAGTAAAAACATTTGAACAGTTACCAGACAAACTGACTTATAAAGCCCTCATACCAGCGTTACTTTCTGAATTAGAACACATAGATCAGTCTTTCATTACGAAGAATGAACTAGTGATAGACGTACATAATTATATTGAAGGTGGAAGTGTATTTAAAAGGACAGCAGTTAGAGGGATCATACAAAAAAATGGAAAATATTTATTGATATATAGTAAGTATGGAGATCATAAATTTCCAGGCGGTGGAATGAACGCTGGTGAGACATTTGAGCAGACACTTGTAAGAGAGGTGCAGGAGGAAACTGGTTACGTTGTTGATGTAAGTTCGATTATGGAAGGCCCCGTAGTATTTGAAAAAAGAAAGGGGCATCCAGATGATTTGATGATTATGGATTCTCATTATTTTTACTGTGATGTTAGCGAAGCTGCAGGGAATAGAAATCTAGATGACTATGAGGAAGAATATGATTATCAGGTAAGATGGATGACACTTGGTGAGGCAATTGAGCGTAATGAATCAGTTGAGAATTATGATAATATTCCATGGGTAGAAAGAGAAACGCTGGTAATGAAAAGGCTGGCAGAGTTCATATGATGTGAAAGCTTAGGAGGGTATTTTAGACTATGAAACAAATTATTCATCTATATGGAGCATCTGGATCTGGAACTTCAACAATAGGAAAGAAGATATGCGATGAACTTGGATATCGTTTTATGGATACCGATGATTATTTCTGGATGCCTACGAATCCCAGATTTACGACTAAAAGAGAGAAAAATGAACGCCTACGCCTGATGAGAGAAGATATTAAAGTATTTGAAAATGTTGTTATTTCTGGTTCATTGGTTGATTGGGGAGATGAATTAATACCACTATTTACATTGGTAATCCGGGTAGTTACGGATACAGACATTAGAATAGATAGGCTTCACAAAAGAGAGTATCGAAGCATCGATATGCGTAGTAAGGCCAAGCATGATGACTGGCAGCAGCTGTTATCGTGCCATCAGATAATAATTGATGGAGCAAAAGATTTAGATGATAACTTTGATGCTTTGAAACAAGAAATCGATTTCATACAGATACTGGATTGAGGATTAGGAGAAGGAAGACGTGAGAGTTGATATTGGCCCCCACGCTTTTTAGATTTAATTACATTGCAAACACAAGCAAAACAGCGATGCCTAATACAATTCGATACCAGCCAAACAATTTAAAATCATGTTTTTTAATATATCCCATAAGGAATTTTATCACGAACACAGATACTGCAAAAGCCACAACCATACCGATTAGTAAGGTGAGCAGTTCTGAATTTGTAAAGAAAATTCCAAATTTCAATATTTTAATAGCACTTAAACCGAACATAACAGGAACGGCAAGGAAAAACGTAAATTCCGCTGCCGCAACTCTAGATACACCAATCAGCAATGCGCCTAAAATAGTGGCGCCGGAACGAGAGGTACCTGGAATAATGGAAAGGACTTGAAACAGTCCGATTAAAAAGGCAGTATGATAGGTAATGTTTTCTAGTTTTAAAGTGGTTGGTGATTGCTTTTTATTCCATATTTCAATGACAATAAAAGCAATTCCATAAAAAATAAGTGCGGCCGCGATTACGATCGGGGTGTGCAAATGCGCATCAATATAATCGTCAAATAGGAGAGTTATAATTGCCCCAGGTATACAGGCAAAAACGACTTTAAACCAAAGAGAAAACGTGTCTTTTTTGATAATAGGCTGTGTTTGGTCCTTAAACTGGAACGGAAACATTTTCTCCCAAAATATGATGACAACAGCAAGGATAGCGCCAAGTTGAATTACAACAAAAAACATTTCCTTAAATGCGTCGCTCCTATTAAGCGTGATAAATTCATCCACTAGAAGCATATGCCCGGTACTGCTAATGGGGAGCCACTCGGTAATACCTTCAACAATTCCAAGAAAAACAACCTTCAAAATTTCTATAAAATCAAATCCCATTCGTTCATTTCTCCTTCACAACAACGTCCCCTTTTTTAGAGGCGGATTTTATATTATCAAATTTTATTTAAAATACAATATGCGTTAATTATATATGGTATGATCACCAATAGCAAGGATCATTTGGCAGCATAAAATATGTGCGAAATTCTATTAGTTAGAGAATATTATGATATTTATTTTGTAATCCTATAAAGGTATGGTCTATTAAATCTATGATAGACTTAATGAGGTGAATGTATGAAGGATATATGTTTTATAACTGGTGGTAATTCCGGTATAGGGCGGGAAGCGGCCATACAGATAGCGATTTGCTTATCGTCTGAAGAGTAAAAAAGCCATTGAACCCCAAAAAATGGCTGAGACATATACCTATCTGGCAACAGATCCTTTATTAAAAGGCGTTACAGGCAAGTATTTTGATGAACACAATCAAATAATATCATCAGGTAAGTATACAAATGATTGGGGAACTATAAAAAAAGTAATGAAACTGACTTTTGATTATATAAATCGAGGGGAAAAAATTGATAAAGAAGAAGTTGATTCATATGAGAAATAGGACTATATGAAAGTGAGATGGATCGTAATAGAATGAATAAAATAATTTGGTTACTAATACTCGTGGTTGTTATTCTTGCGAGTTTAAAAGTGTATTTATTTCCGAGAATCAGTCTACCTGTTATGAAAGGTGCATTTGGAATTGGTGAAGTTCGTTTGCAATTAAAAGATTTTAACCGATTCGAGGTCTACACACCAGAACCAGGGGATCACAGACAAGTTATGGTGACGATATGGTATCCAATGAAAGAAACGCTTGGAGAATCGAAAGAATATCCGGAAGAGGTTACTTCCGCTATAAGCAGTGTATTGGGATTGCCAAAAATTTTGCTATATCATATTAAGCCAATCAAAACCCACATATATGAAAAAGGAATTGTTGCGGACCTGTCAAAATCGAGTCCTTTCATTTTATACTCACCGGGCAATAACTCAACGAGATATCAAAATGTAGCAGTTGTTGAGCGATTAGTAAGTGAAGGATATACGGTTGTGGGCGTGGATCACCCTTATACTTCATATGATGTGGAATTTTTAGATGGTACAGTGGCGAAACGAGATTTATCTCTGAGGAAAGACGGCTTAGAACTATATGAAGAAGAAATCAAAATTCGTACCGAAGACTTAAGCTTTGTATTGCAAGAACTAAGGAAGAATGATGGTCTTGTTGATGCAGCGATACTTGATAATATTGACTTTAGTCATATTGGTGCTTTCGGGCATTCATATGGTGGAGCAACCATTGCAGAATTAATGGCTGTTGATGAATCGATTATTGCAGGATTAAGCTATGATGGTGGATTATGGGGAACAATAGTAGAAAAAGGATTTGATAAACCATTTCTATATTTGTCAGCAAAGAATACGCTTGATTATAGGAAAGACGAAAAATCGGAACGGGGAATCTTTGTTAGCTCGGTTTTGGAAAACATTAAGAAGGCATACTCTCATAGTAGAGCAGACGTTGGTTTTGCTGTTATGGATGGGTATAATCATTATAGCTTTACCGATTTGATCCTATTTAGTCCCTTATTTTCAAAGGGAGAGAAGCCAATGGAAACAACCATAGAGATCACATTAAATTATTTTGATCATTGGCTTAGAGACATTGGTAACGACAACGGGAGTAAAGAGATGTTTGATAAGTATGATTTTATCGAGTATAATAAAAGTGTAAAAGACAAGCTGAACTCCAAGGCAAATGAACGATAAAGAATAGGAAAAAATTTTAAACGATTATGAAGGCACTAATATCGATATAGCAGTTTTAGCAGATATTCACGGTAATTATATAGCATTAGAAAAGTGCATTCATTGTGCATTAATAAGATATCGAACAAAACAGATCATGCAGGCAGATCTGGGACTTGCAGAACAGTTTGCATGTGATATGCTCAAAATTATCAGATTTGAATGCTTTTAAAGATTTTAATGAATGGTGTTGAGATAATATGGTTTTAAATATATAATATATAAATCAACATGTAAGATAAAGCAATGAACAATTGTGGTATGAAACACGATAAGAAGCAGGAGGGTAAGATGTTTAGCCCAATCAAAAACACGAAGGTTTATGAACAGGTAATGGATCAAATCAAAGAAATGATTGATAATGGAGCCTTAAAAAAGGGGGACAAGCTCCCTTCTGAACGAGATTTAGTTGAACAATTACAGGTGAGTAGAGCATCGATCAGAGAAGCACTGCGTGCATTGGAAGTCATTGGATTAATCGAGTGCAGACAAGGGGAAGGGAATTTTATTAAATCAAGCTTTCAAGATAATTTATTCGAACCCTTATCAATTATGTATATGTTAGAAGGAACCAATCCGGAAGATATACTGGAACTAAGAAAAATCATGGAGGTTGAGGCTTCCGGTCTCGCCGCTAAGAGAATCACCGAGGAACAATTAAAAGAATTAAAAGAGATCATGGAACGATTCGAGAATAGTGTGGATGAAAAAATGAATGCTATGATCGACAAAGAGCTGCATTATAAGATTGCGGAGTGTTCCGAGAATGTATTACTATTTAATATTCTTAGAACTGTTTCACTGCTGGTAGATGATTTCATTAAAGATGCAAGGAAATTAATCATTGCAGACCAGGAAAACAAAGAGATTCTTTTGTTACAGCATAAAGAGATTTATCTGGCGATCGAAAAGCACAATTCTGTCGCTGCACGAAAAGCCATGCGTCAACATTTAGATTATACGAATAAGTATAGTAAATTGATATAAAATTGGTACACAGGGAGAGGATCGTAAATACGATGCTTACCTGTGTTTTTCATTATTTTTTTTAATTTTATTTTTAAAAGGTATAGATATTTTATTTTCATTGTGCTATTATGGCTATAAGTGGTCAGACCATTATACCAATTAAAACGATGCAAAGTCATTTTATGTTTGTATGATTTGCCACACTAGTTTTAATACATAGAAAGAGAGGGATATGTATGGATATTTTAGTTTGTATCAAGCAGGTTCCAGATACTTCAAAAGTTGAAGTGGATCCAGTGACTGGTGTTTTAAAAAGAGATGGTGTAGATTCAAAAATGAACCCCTATGATTTGTATGCTTTAGAAACTGCATTGAAGATGAAAGAACATAAGGGCGGATTGGTAAAGGTCATTACTATGGGGCCACCCCAGGCCAAAGAGGTGATTAGAGAAGCTTATATGATGGGGGCAGATGAAGGAGCATTGATAACAGATCGAAAGTTTGCAGGGGCAGATGTGCTTGCTACCTCTTACACCATTTCCCAGGGGATTCGAAAAATGGGTAATTTTGATCTTATTTTATGCGGAAAGCAAACGACTGACGGTGATACTGCTCAGGTAGGGCCGGAGATGGCCGAATACCTTGGGATACCGCATATAACAAACGTTTTAACGATTGCAGAATTAAATGAAAAATCAATCCTAGTAGAAATGGATATGCCCGACACGATTGAAGTCGCAGAGATCCAATTTCCATGTTTAATAACGGTAGAAAAAGATATCGTTCAGCCAAGACTGCCATCTTATAAGAAAAAGCTTGCAGCGAAAGACAAAGAAATCAAGATTCTGACAATGGATGATTTTGAGGATAAAGATGAGATGAAATACGGATTAAATGGTTCGCCTACTCAGGTTGAACGAATATTTCCGCCATCCGTCAACGATGACAGAGAAATATGGACGGACACTGTCGATAAACTCAGTTTGAAAATGGCATCAAAACTGAAAGAGTTAAAATTTATATAAAGAAAGGTGGCGTTCTATGGGTAAATTAGTATGTAATCAGGAGAAAGTTAATCAGTCAAATCTAGATGAATTGATAAAGGTTTGTCCATTTGGAGCAATTGAATACACAGAAGGAAAAGTTCAGGTAAATGCAGGCTGTAAAATGTGTAAGATATGTGTGAAAAAAGGCCCTGAAGGGGTAATGGAATTCGTTGAAACAGAAACAAAAAAGGTGGATAAGAGCTTGTGGAAAGGAATTGCCGTTTATGTAGATCATGTAGAAGGCGTGATTCACCCAGTGACAATGGAATTAATCGGAAAAGCCAGAGAGCTTGCTGCAGTTGTTGATTTTCCAGTGTATTGTGTATTTGTTGGGCACAATATAAAAAACAAAGCAAAAGAATTGCTTCATTATGGAGTGGATGAAATATTTGTATATGATTACAAAGAATTGGAGGATTTTAGGATTGAGACGTATACGGCTGCCATGGAAGACTTTATAAACAAAGTAAAGCCATCTTCCATACTGGTTGGTGCGACTACGACTGGCAGATCTCTTGCTCCCAGAGTGGCCACTCGGTTTAGAACCGGTTTAACGGCTGACTGCACCATACTTGAAATGAAAGAAAACACAGATCTTGTTCAGATCAGACCTGCTTTTGGCGGTAATATTATGGCTCAGATTATATGTCCGAATACAAGACCCCAGATGGCAACGGTCAGATATAAGATTATGAATGCACCGGAAAGACAGTGCGATCCAAACGGAAAAATAACAGTATGTGAGCTGGACCAGGCAAAATTAAAATCCAACATCGAGGTTTTAAAGGTTACGAAGAAGAAAATAGAAGAAAACATATCGGATGCAGAGGTGATCATTGCGGTTGGCAGGGCTGTAAAGTCAGAAAAAGACATGGGTATGGTCAAAGAATTGGCCGATTTGCTTCATGCACAGATCGCAGGTACGAGACCTCTTGTGGAAGCAGGTCTAATTCCGGCAAAGAAGCAGATTGGTCTATCTGGCAGAACGGTGAAGCCAAAGCTGATCATAGTCCTTGGAATATCCGGAGCGATTCAGTTTGTCGCTGGGATGAATCAATCAGATCGTATCTTTGCAATTAATAAAGATGAAAATGCCTCTATCTTTCAAACCGCCCATTATGGAATTGTAGGAGATATTTATGAAATCGTACCACAATTAGTAAATGAACTAAAATGTGTAGGTGTAGAACAATAGAAAGTTTAAATTCCAAATTAAGGAGGGAATGATTGTATGGATTACAAAAAAATCGATGCCAAAGATGTTGCATATCTGGTATCTGTATTAGGCAGGGAGAGAGTATTTACCATGGACGAAATAAATGATGATTTCAGTCATGATGAAATGGGTGGAATCAGTCGAATGCCGGATGTATTAGTGGAAGTTTTAAACGCAGAAGAAGTATCTAAGATCATGAAATATGCCTATGACCATACCATCCCTGTTGTAGCCAGAGGATCAGGAACCGGATTGGTGGGTGCCTCCGTCCCTGTTCACGGTGGAATTATGATAAATATGTCCAAAATGAATCGAATACTGGAAATCGATGAAGAAAACTTAACCCTGACTCTGGAACCAGGTGTTTTACTAATGGAAATCAGTGAATTTGTAGAAGAACATGATCTTTTTTATCCTCCTGATCCAGGTGAAAAATCAGCCACAATTGCCGGTAACATCAATACAAATGCAGGTGGAATGAGAGCGGTTAAGTATGGAGTTACCAGAGATTACGTGAGAGGACTGGAAGTTGTGCTGCCTAACGGGGATATCTTAGAAGTTGGAGGGAAAGTAGTAAAAAACTCCACCGGTTACAGCATAAAAGACCTGATATGTGGATCAGAGGGTACGCTTGGAATTGTAACAAAGGCCATTTTAAAGCTAGTTCCTTTGCCCAAAAAAGCAATATCTTTGTTAATCCCCTTCCCCACTCTGGATATGGCAATCAGTACCGTTCCAAAGATCGTAAAATCAAAAGCGGCCCCAACTGCCATAGAATTCATGCAAAGAGAAGTGATTCTGGCAGCCGAGGAGTACCTCGGAAAGAAATTCCCTGACAATTCTTCTGACGCATATCTTTTATTAACTTTTGACGGTAACAGCAGGGAAGAGATCGAACATGCATATGAAAAAGTAGCGGATATTTGCCTGAAAGAAGGAGCTGTCGATGTCTTTATTGTTGATACAGATGAAAGAAAAGACGCTGTCTGGTCTGCGAGAGGAGCGTTTTTGGAAGCGGTGAAAGCATCAACAACCGATATGGATGAATGCGATGTTGTGGTACCTAGAAATAGAATTGCTGAATTTATTAAATATACAGATGAACTTCAAACGAGATTTCAGGTAAGAATCAGAAGCTTCGGTCATGCAGGGGATGGAAATCTGCATGTGTATGTATTAAAGGATGAACTTTTAGAGGAAGCGTGGAAGAAGAAACTGTCGGAAGTATTTGAAGCAATGTACAGCAAATCAAGGGAACTAAATGGCCTGGTATCCGGAGAACATGGAATTGGTTTTGCCAAGAAAGCGTATATGCTAGAGCAATACAGCCCGGAGTATGTGGAACTGATGAAAAATATAAAGCTAGCGTTTGATTCCAAAAATATATTAAATCCAGGAAAGATTTTTCAGTAAAAAGTCAGATGAGGTGAGAAAATCTTATGGCCAAAATCAAGATACCGTATTCCAATAAACGGTTAGAAGTTTACATACCAGATCATAATTTGGCTGCAATACTAGAATCAAAAGCACATACGTATCAGGCGGAGTGCAGCCAGGAGGAGATCGTAAATAGAGCCCTGGATCATCCAATAGGAAGCGTTCCTCTGGAAGAACTGGTACAGGGCAAGAAAAACATGGTGATCATAACCAGTGATCATACAAGACCTGTACCAAGTAAAGTAACAATGCCAATACTGCTTAAGAGAATTCGAAAGGCAAACCCAGCAATTAAAATTAAAATATTAATTGCAACCGGTTTTCACAGACCTGATACCACAGAAGAGATGATTCAGAAGTTTGGTCATGAAATTGTAGATCATGAAGTGATCATCAACCATTTGTCAGAGGATGAAAACAGCGTTGTAAGAGTTGGAACGCTGCCTTCTGGCGGTGAACTGTGGCTTAATAAGCTGGTTATGGAGACAGAATTATTGATTTCAGAAGGATTTATAGAGCCTCATTTTTTTGCAGGTTTCTCAGGGGGGAGAAAGAGTGTTCTTCCAGGAGTCGCATCAGCGAAAACAGTGATGGCCAACCATTGCTCTGAATTTATAGCAAGCGAATTTGCCAGGACGGGAGTTATAAAAAACAATCCCATCCATAAGGATATGCTTTATGCAGCCAGGCAGGCAAAGCTGGCTTTCATATTTAATGTTGTAATCGACAGTGAGAAGAACATAATCAATGCTTTTGCAGGAGATAGTGAGCTGGCTCACGCAGAAGGCTGTCAATTTGTTATGAAACTTGCTTCGGTGAAGGCAGTAAAAGCGGATATTACCATAACCTCGAATGGAGGATATCCTCTGGATCAGAATGTATACCAATCTGTAAAAGGCATGACTGCGGCAGAAGCAGCCTGCAAGGATGGCGGGGTTATAATCATGGTGTCTGCCTGCAATGATGGGCATGGAGGTCAATCCTTTTATGAAACTATGGCCAATGCAGGTAGCCCGGAAGAAGTGCTTCATCGTGTTATGAAAACAGGAAGAACGGAAACAATACCGGATCAATGGGAATTTCAGATACTTGCCCGTATCCTCCATAAACATACGGTCATACTTGTTTCAGACCTATGTGACCCAGAGATGATAAAGAGAATGCATATGCAGCATGCATTTACGTTTGACGAAGCGCTTAAGAGAGCGTTTCAGATAAAAGGTGTGGACGCGGACATAACGGTAATTCCTGATGGAGTGAGCGTTGTAGTGAAGTAAAAGAAAACGACAGTATGTTAGACTGTATAAAAGTATAAAAAGAGACTGAGTAGTGGAAATAGTGCCCATTAACTTGGTCTCTTTTTGATTTCATTTTTGGAGTATCGTTTCCTGCTTTTTTACAAATAGTAAATAGGGAAAATATATGCTAAAATAAAGAATATATAAATAATATATGTTTGGGAGGCAAAATGGTAGAAAAAAAATCATTTATTCGTATATTTTTACAATACCTGATCGCATTAACAGGTCTAATTCTTGCAGTCATCGGGATATTTATGATTTCTTCATTTGAAATATTAAAGAATGAAATAAAAGAATCCTCGAATGCCTTCTTAACAATATATAGCAATGAATTTGATAATAGCATTTCTGATTTAAATGGATTATTAAAAAGTATCGCATCCCAAAAAGTAGAGATAGCCAAGATAAAAAGTAGGAATGAAAATGAGAGAAGTCTAGCAGGAATATCGTTACATAGCTATCTGAAAATTTTATTTGCGAATAATAATGTGGCAGATGCTATCATCATGTTTGAAAAAAATAATGGAACTTGCCTTGATGTGGTTCGATCAAGTGTGGCATACGATCAGAAGGAAAAATTGAGAGAGTATACTGCTAAGTCAATTGAGGACAAAACAATAGAAAGTAATGTCTGGAACTTTGTGAAACTATATGATAAAACATATTTGTATAAAATAATGAAAACCAGTGATCAGGCAATTGCAGTCTATGTGAATTCCAATAATCTATTGACGGCTCTTAGGGAAGAAGAGAACGGAAATCGCTCTATGCTGCTTGTGAATAAGGCTGGATCTATTGGTAAGATATGGGGAAATGAAACAAAAGATATTCTTGCGGGACATAATATTGTGGAGATAAACAGCAATAATTATTATAGCATTCATAAAAGTATTGTAGAAAATCAACTTACTATGTATTGCTTTAAAAGCAAATATGATCTCTTTTTGCAGACACATTCAAGTATGATTTTAGTGATCATTGTATCCCTTAGCACGTTTCTATTTATATTATTCCTTTTAAAATATACAAAAAAAGAAATCGCCACGCCAATGAATATCATGAATCATGACATGCGAAGAATTAAAGATGGGGAATATAACAATCGTATAACAGCGCAATTCAGCACAAGAGAATTTCAAATGCTTAAAGATACTTCCAATCAAATGATCGATGAAATAGTGGGATTAAAAATACAAAGCTACGAAAAGAAAATTGAATTGCAGGAGATGGAATTATACAGTATTCGCCTGCAGCTAAAACCACATTTTTTCTTAAATGCTTTAACTACAATTTCCAGTTTAAGTAGTCAGAAGAAGAACGAAGAAATCCGGCAATACATCAATTCGCTATCTAGAAATATCAGATATATGTTTCGGGCTGGATTTCATACTGTTACAGTACAAGAAGAAATCAGGCATATCATAAATTACTTTGAAATGCAGGAACTCAAATATTCCGATTGTATTTTTTATTTAATTGATCTGCCCTCAGAACTAGAAGGATGGAAAATCCCTCAGATGCTAATTCATACGTTTATTGAAAATGAGTATAAATATGCAGTTTCCATAGAGGAGACATTGACGATTTTAATAAAAATCAGTAAGCAAACGTTTGATAATGAAGAAATGCTTTTAATAGAAATTGAAGACGATGGAAAAGGATATCCCAAGGAAGTACTTGACTACATGAATGGTGTTACAAGAAAGACGACGGATAAAGGAACAAGGATTGGATTGTGGGGGATTAAAAGTATGATGGAACTCATGTATGACAGAAGTGGACTGGTTGTTCTTGAGAATATTACGCCTCATGGCTGCTTAAATAAAATCTATGTCCCCCAAAAAGTGAAGCATGAACGAAAAGTTGAACAATTCTGATCTAGGTGTGAGAAAGGATTAAAAATGATAAATGTACTAATTGTAGATGACGATGTGGCTACAGTCGACGTAATAAAAGATTCTACGAAATGGGACAAACTAGGGATCGATCTAGTGTATATTGCATATAACGTATCAGGAGGAAAAAAGATATTAGAGGAAAAAAAGGTAGATATTATAATCAGTGATATAGAGATGCCAAAAGAAAGTGGATTGGATTTACTAAAGTGGGTAAGAAAGAAAAAGATAGATTCGGAATTCTTATTATTGACTTGTCATGAAAGCTTTTCTTATGCGGCAGATGCCATCCAATTGAAAGTTGCAGCGTATTTAACCAAGCCATTTGATATTGATATTATGGAAATGACCTTACGCAAAATAGTCGATAAATTAGTGGATGAGCGAAATTTAAAGATAAGCAGCGAGTATGGAATATGGATGGAAAAAAATCTTAGACTCATGAAAATTGATTTTTGGAAAAGGGTAATAGAGGGTGACTTTAGTAATAGAAATCATTTAAGACATGAGATAGAAGACAGACATTTAAACATTGCAACGGATGTAGCATATACACTGGTTTTTTCGAAGCTGAGCAATATTGATGCGGATATAGAGCGTTTTGGGAAAAGTGTCTTTGAGTTTATATTAGAAGGGTTCCATTCGGAGTTATTGATGGGGGAAGTAGAAAATGAAAGTGTAGTAAAGCTATATGCAGGAAGTACTTTAAACTTCATCACCGTATCCCAGGGAACAAGCCAGGAAAAACTTCGAGAAGGCTGTAATAAGTTGATTGCTATGTGCAAGTATTATTTTAAGGGAACGCTTACTTGCTGTATCAGTAATTTTTATGATATTATGGAACTGCCTAAAGTTGCAGTGGATTTGGAGCAGCTTTTTAGCTATTATGTGAGCCACTTTGGAAAAGTGTTTTTAGAAAATGAAGTGGAATTTCCGACGGATAACAAAATCCAGATTATTAATCTAGAGAAGCTGGTTGATTTGGTAGAAAAAAAAGAAAAAGCTAAGGTTTTGCATTACTTCAAAAATATTTTTATTGAATTGTCTGCATATAATAACTTAAATAAGCATTCTCTTTATCTTATGCAACAAGAAATTGTCCAGGTCGTATATGCAGATTTAATGAAGCAGGGAATTCAGGCAACGAAGTTATTCCATGACACATTGTCCATTAAAATGTCTGACCAGGCGATAGAGTCTACCGTGGACATGATAAGGTGGGTCAATTACCTTCTAGGGAAAACTTTTGAGTATGAGGAAGAGATCGCCAAGTCCGTAACCATTATTGATAAAATCAATGATTTTATTCATAAACACTATAGAGAAGGGATAACAAGAAATGAGATTGCAGGGGAGTTTTACTTAACACCTTCCTATTTAGCAAAGCTATATAAACGTAAAACAGGAGTGAACATAAAAGACTACATTAACGAGTACCGGATAGAAAAGGCAAAGGAACTTTTAAAATCTGGAGTATGTAATGTGGGGGATGTAGCTGAAAAAGTAGGAATTGACAATTTCTCTTATTTTTCTACACTATTTAAGAAGATAACAGGGGTATCCCCAAAAGAATATCGAAATTTGTGACAGTCTCATAGTTGCAAGGAAAAGCAGTTAGATTTATTGGAAACAATAAAACAGCTGCTTTTTTGTTATAGAAGCAAGTCCTGAATGAAAAGAAATCAAAATGATGTCTCAAAATCGAAAAAACAGTGCTTATTTTTAAAAGATAGGAACAAAAATAATTGATATAATAATAGTAGAAAAAGGGAGGGGACTTAACATGAATAAAAGAAAAAAAATAACAGTAGCTTTATTAACCGTTTCTATGGCGATAGGACTTGCAGGCTGTGGGAGCTCAAAAGATGGAGGGGGTACCATACAATCTAACGCAGCAAGTAATAAAAAATATGATAAAATCGTTTATTCGTATGCCACTTTTAACAATATTCCAGATTCGGATACGCTTGATACGGTGGAGGAGGCTATTAATACCATAACACGTGAAAAAATCGGTGTTGAAGTAGAGTTAATGCCTGTATCTATCTTTGATTATTCCTCAAATATTAGTCTTGGTCTGCAGGGGGGAGATCAAATTGATGTATTCCAGAGCATAGGAGATTTCAATACCTGTGTTTCTAGCAATATGGCATATAATTTAACAGATATTATTGATAGCAATGCTCCAGAGGCTAAGGCATTAATTGGGGATGAATTCCTTAAGTCATGTACCAAAGATGGAAGTTTATATGCGATTCCAACGTATAAACCATATGCGATTACACCCATGATTATTTATAGACAAGACATTGCAGATGAACTGGGAATTGATATGACGCAGGTAAAGAATATTTATGAATTAACAGATATATTAAAACAGGTGAAAGCAAAATATCCGGATATGACCCCTTTGATTCCGGCACAATCAGGGGATTCCGGCATGGGTAGAACCTTAGCAGATGTAGATTATTTAACAGATGATTTGTTTGCACCAAAAGGAGTCTTGCTTGGTGATGATACAACAGTAACAGATCTTTATCATACAGAAGAATTTGCTAATCTTTGTGATCTGACAAGAACCTGGTATAACGAAAACTTAATCATGCGGGATGCAGCCACTACAACCAGTACAGCTACTGAATTAATGTCATCGGGCAATAGCTTTTGTTACATTGCTTCTTATAGTTATCCAGAAGAAGATACAGCGGCATCTTTAGCGGCGCAATGTGGAAATATGGATTTGGGAGCAGTACAAATTGGAGAAGCATACTTAGGAACAGATTCGATCAATTCTGTGAGCTGGATGGTATCATCTACATCAAAAGCTCCTGAGGCAGCTTTAAAATTTATGAATCTAACTTTTACAGATGAGGAAATCGTAAATCTTTTGATTTATGGAATAGAAGGAAGAGATTATGTAAAAGATGCAGACGGTTATGTGTCATATCCAGAAGGGAAAGACGCCGCATCTGTGCCATATACGGCTCAGTTAAGTTGCGGTACATTAGGAAACTATTTCATCATGTATCCTATGATTGGAACAAACAAAGAGTCACTTGCATGGGAGGAAGCACAAAACGTAGAAGCAAAGACATCACCAGCAATGGGATTCACCTTTGATTCTAGTGAAGTTAAGACAGAATATACTGCAGTAAGCAATATAATCAGTCAATATTTGCCTGGATTGTCTTGTGGCAGTGTGGATCCAGCGACTGTACTTCCTGAATTTGTAGAGAAGTTAAATGCATCCGGTTACGAAAAAATTCTCAATGCAAAGCAAGAACAGTTAGACAAATGGGTGGCTAGTAAATAGGATATAGGAGGAACCAATGAAAGCTTTAAGTAAGAAAAAATATACGGGAACCACGAAAAGTGGTCCCCTTCTCCTGATCGCTTTACCAGGAATATTATACTTAATTATCAACAATTATATCCCGATGTTTGGAATCTTCCTTGCGTTTAAAGAGTATGACTTTGTAAAGGGAATATTTGGAAGTAAATGGAGTGGATTTAAGAATTTCAAATATTTATTTAGTCAGGATGCATATATCATAACGAGAAATACCCTTCTTTATAATTTGGCTTTTATTGTGATCGGTACCATAGCAGCTATATTCATAGCCGTAATATTATGTGAGCTTGGAGAAAAAGCCAGAGTGAAATTTTTTCAGTCTGCATTACTTTTGCCAAACGTATTGTCCTGGGTTGTTATCGGATTTATCGGATATGCTTTTTTGAATTCAGATACAGGATTTATTAACAATACAATCTTTCGATTGCTTGGGCAGGACCCAGTGGCCTGGTATACAACAAAAAAGTATTGGCCTGTAATTTTAATTATAGTTTATTTGTGGAAAAATGCAGGATATAGCTCAATTATTTATATGGCAAGCATATCTGGAATCGACAAGAGTATATTTGAAGCCGCCAAAATTGATGGAGCCACAAAAATTCAGCAGATTAAAAATATTACATTGCCATTACTGAAACCAACGATCGTTATTTTGACTTTAATGTCGGTGGGACGAATTTTCTATTCCGATTTTGGCTTGTTTTACCAGGTGCCAATGGATTCGGGTGCACTCTATGATGTTACGCAGACGATTGATACCTATGTATATCATGGTCTAATGGAATTGAATGATGTTGGCATGTCTGCAGCAGCTGGATTATACCAGTCAGTCATTGGATTTATACTAGTTATTTCGGCAAATACCATTGTTCGTAAAATCGACAGTGACAATGCATTGTTCTAGGAGGGTGCTATGAAAAATATGTCAGATGAAATAAAATTCAATAGGTTGGGAACGGTGTTTCTTACCATATTAGCAATCATAGCATTAATGCCTATTATAATGATTGTAATCGCATCCTTTTCCGATGAAAAGGCCCTTTTAGCCAACGGATATTCCTATTTTCCGAAGGCGTGGAGTTTAGATGCCTATTACTATATGTTCAATCAAGGTAAAACCATAGTTCGAGCCTACGGCATCTCTCTATTTGTTACCATAACTGGAACCGTTGGAAGCGTGCTAGTAACAGCCATGTTAGCTTATCCAATGTCTAGAAAAAACTTTAAGTATAAAAACGTATTATCCTTTTTTGTATTTTTAACCATGCTATTTAATGGTGGTATTGTAGCATCTTATATGATGTGGTCAAATATATTTCATATTAAAAATACGGTTTGGGCGCTTATATTTCCCAACTACTTTGTAACTGCTTTTAACGTATTTTTAGTTCGAAATTTTTACTCCAACAATATTCCAGAGGCATTAATTGAATCCGCACAAATTGACGGAGCAACAGAACTTAGAATCTTTTGGAGAATCATTTTACCATTGTCTGTGCCTACTGTGGCAACGATTAGTTTATTCACAGGTTTGTGCTATTGGAATGACTGGGTGAATGGTTTGTACTATATTAGAGATGCAAAGTTTTTTGGCATACAGAACCTGTTAATTAAAATAATGAATAATATTGAATTTTTAAAATCAGGTTCTTCAAATCTATTAGGGACTGGCAATATGAATTTACCTGGATCTTCCGTTCGGATGGCAATGGCAGTCATTGGCATATTACCAATTCTATTCATTTATCCATTTGTACAAAAATACTTTATAAAAGGTGTAGTAATTGGTGCAGTAAAAGGTTAGTTATTTGGGCATGCATTCATTGGAATGACATGCCTTTCTTAAAAGAAAGTTAAAAGGAAGGAAAAAAGATGAACGTTCAGCAAGTAATTGATGAAATGATTAAAAAGACAGGATTAGTACCACTACCTTATGAAAAAACCTGTGATCACTTAATGACAGGTGAGTTTGATACGGAAGTAACAAAAATAGTAACTACATTTATGGCAACTGTAGATGTAATAAGAGAAGCGATTCAGATTGGAGCAAATTTTATTATTACACATGAACCAACTTGGTTTACAGGTGCAGATGGGATAGAGTGGTTAGAAAATGACCCAATTTACTTAGAGAAGAAAAAGTTAATTGAAGAACATCACATAGCAATATGGAGATTTCATGATCATATGCATATGGGAGCGGAAGATGGAATATACCGAGGGTTTAATATAGAAACAAAATGGGAGCAATATAGAAGTGCAGGTGCACCGGGTATGGAGCATTTTGGAGAATGCTATCAGATTCCCAAAACATCCTTAGGTGAACTATGTGGATTTTTTAAAGAAACACTCCAAATGGATGTCATCCAAATAGTTGGGAATGCAGATATGCCAATTGAAAGAGTCGGTGTTTTGGTGGGGGGAGGAAGTCTTGGACTTGGAGTGGAAGAACGCCCGATGAAATTAATGCATGAGAGCAATTTAGATTTGCTTGTTTGTGGTGATATTACAGAATGGACCATTAGTGCTTATGTAAGAGATGCGGCGTCTCTTGGTTTTAATAAAGCGATGCTTGTCTTAGGACATGAAAAAAGCGAAGAGATGGGAATGAAATACTTAGGAGACTGGATGAAAGATATTACGGGATCGATAGAGATACAATTTATTGATTCAAAAGAGCCATTTACTTATCTATGAGAAGGAGTTAGTTATATGGAATGGAAAACAGCTTGGAGTTATCTTCCGATTAATTATAATACTACAATTGGTACCGTAGAGAAAATGACGCAACGGACCTATATACAAAATAACTTAAGTGGTAAAAAGATAAAAATAAAATTTTCCAATCTGTACTCGAATGAAACATTGGTACTGGAAAAAGTGGTAGTAGGACAAAGAAAGCCAAATGATGAACAAATCGAAGAAGTGATTGATATTACCCATCAGGGTAACAATCGAATTGTGATAGAAGCAGGACAAGAATTTTATAGCGATGAAATATTGTGGAATATAGAGGCAAAGACGGAGTTTGTTATATCTATATATTTGAGAGAAAAAACCAATATTCAGTCTGCATGCTCTACTTGGTCTGCGAAGGGCTGGCATACGGTATACGGCGTGAATGGAGATTATACTTATGAACAGCAGTTTACTGAAAAAGAAAGTAAGGAAATCTATCCCTATGTGGACGCAGATGCAAACAAGGCCAATATCTTGGTTGGAGTTTCTGAAATAAAGCTTTATACCGATAAGAAAGTTAAGATGGTTGCTCTCTTTGGAGATTCTATTACACATATGTCTTATTATAGTGATGCATTGATACAACGAGTTTATCCATTGCTTTCAGGAAAAATAACCATTTTAAATCGTGGAATTGGCGGGAATCGCATTTTAAATGATGCAACCTATGTTTCTGATATGCCCGGGAATGGAAAATGCTTTGGGACAGCGGCTATTAAAAGGTTTGAAAAAGATGTATATGAAAGTGATTGTCCAGAATCCGTAATCATATTAGAAGGAATCAATGATATGCTGCATCCCTATTTGTTTGGCAACGAGGAAGAGATTGTTACAGCAAAAGAATTGCAGTCAGGAATTGAAAGATTAATTCAAGTTGCCCATAAAAAAGGAAGTAAGGTATATCTTGGAACGGTAATGCCATTTCGGGATATTGCTTTGGAATGGTTACCTGAAAGTGAAAAGGTAAGGCTTGCATTCAATGAGTGGATAAGGAATCAGCAAATTGCAGATGGGGTAGTTGATTTTGCGAAACAGATAGAGAAAAAAGAAAATCCGGAATATATGAGAGAAGACCTTCACATTGGCGATGGGCTCCATCCAAATTGGGAAGGCGGTATCGTAATGGCAGAGTCGATTCCAATGGAATATATTTTGGAAGGAGTAGAATGAAAATAGTTCAATTGGTTTTTCCAGAGGGAAAAAGAAAAGCATTTACTTTAAGCTATGACGATGGTGTAAGGCAGGATGAGCGGTTACTTAGGCTGATGAAAAAGTATGGGATTAAGGGCACCTTTAATTTGAATTCAGATCTGTTGGGAATCAGGGAACGAGCAGTGATTGACAATTATGATACAGATATTTCGAAATTCGAGAAACAAGAAATTAAAAATATCTATCAAGGACAAGAAATAGCCGCCCATGCACTTACTCATATGAAGCTTACTGATATTTCATCTCAAACGGCAGCATACCAGATTTTAAAAGACAGAAAAAATTTAGAACAAATAACAGGAGACTTTGTACAGGGATTTGCTTATCCCTTTGGATGTTATGATAGTAAAGTCGTTCAGGTATTAGAGAATTGTGGAATTGAATATGCAAGAACGGTTGAGCGAACTGGAAGACTCGAATTACCAAAGGATTTTCTGACGTGGCACCCTACCTGTCACCACAATGATTTAGACTTCATGTATCTAATAGAAAAGTTTACAAGTCAAGAGGGGTTATTTGGAGAACCACAATTATTTTATCTATGGGGACATGCGTATGAATTTGACCAGAAAGATAATTGGAATGTTATAGAGGAGGCATTTTCCTATATGGATCCGTTCAGAGACAAAATATGGAGGGCGACCAATAGAGAAATATGTAATTATGTGACGCAATTTCAGAGACTAAAATTTTCCGCAGATGGGAATTTCATATACAATCCAACTGCGTATGATTTATGGTTATCGATAGATGATGAAGTCTATTGCATTGCTTCAGGACAGAAATTAATAACTAATTCGAATGAATAAAAATGAATAGAATAAAATAGAAAGGAATTAAGATATGGCACAAATTCAAGTGAATTATTTTTCAGGAGCTTTAATGAAGATTACAACAGTTCAAGTGATTTTACCAAATGATTTGCTGCCTATTATGGTAGAGGGAAATGAGCATTATAAAAGAGAAACAAAGACACTTTATTTACTGCATGGTTTTTCAGGTGGTGCAATGGATTGGCTGTCAGGAAGTCAAGTACAGGAAATAGCAATAAGATATAATTTAGCAATCGTTATGCCATCAGGAGACAATAGCTTTTATCTGGATGCAAAAGGAACAGGCAGAGCTTATGGTCGTTTGGTTGGAGAAGAATTGGTCAATTATATAGCTAAGACTTTTGGATTATCAAATAGAAAAGAAGACATTTATATTGGTGGTTTATCTATGGGTGGATTTGGAGCAATTCATACTGGATTTAAGTATAATAATACATTTGCAAAGGTGTTTGCTCTGTCTTCCGCTCTTATTATTAATAATATTAAAAATAAAGAACCAGGTTATCAGGATGCCATTGCAGACTATGATTACTATAATTTAATATTTGGTGAATTGAAGCAACTAGAGGATAGTGAAAATAACCCGGAATTCTTAGTGAAAAAAATTCTTAAAGAAGGCAAACAACTTCCACCTCTTTTTATGGCTTGTGGTACAGAGGACTTTTTATTACAGGAAAATCGAAGTTTTCATGAATTCTTAGTAAAAGAAAAGGTTGATGTAGCCTATCAGGAAAGTACAGGAATTCATGATTGGAAATTCTGGAATGAGTATCTAGAACCAGCGATTAAGTGGATGTTGAACTAGTAATTTAGGTTAAATAAATAAACAATATAATAGAGGGAAATAAAGATGAGTGAAATAAAGAATACAGGATCTTTTAAAGCACCAGAACTGAAAGAAGGAATCCCACATGGAGATATGCCAGGGGACAAGGTAAACATTGGAGAAGAACATATTAAAAAAGCGGGTGTTATTTTTCCGGAATTATTAAAGTTATTACCAGACATATTAGAAAAAAATGCAGCTCACCGTGGAGTTATTACGGTATGTGGTGGGTCAGGGGTAGGTAAATCAGAAATTGCGTCATTGATTTCTTATTATTTTACCTCCATAGGAGTGGAGAGTTACACACTGTCAGGAGATAATTACCCACATAGAATACCTAAGTATAATGATGCGGAGCGTCTGCGTATATTTCGTGAAAGTGGCATTCAGAGTATGCTAGAAGATAGGGTTTATAGGAAAGAAAGATTTCAGATAATTCAGGATTTGCAAAAAGCAGGTGATGACGCTAATCCCATTTATATAGAAAAGTGGCCATGGTTCGCTTCTTATATTGATGGTGGAAAAAAGGGTCTGCAAAAATACCTTGGAACTCCAAAAGAAATTGGATTTGATCAGTTAAGTTCAATTGTTTCTGATTTTAAAAATGGAGAAAATGAGATTTGGTTAAAGCGAATGGGTAGAGAAGAAACAGAATTGTGGTATGATAAGGTAGATTTCAGTAAAACAAGTATTTTAGTGATTGAATGGACACATGGAAACAGCGATTATTATCAAGGGGTGGATATACCAATCCTATTAAATAGCACTCCGCAGGAAACACTGGCGCATCGAACAGCTCGTAACCGAGATGGAAAAACGGATAGTGCATTTACAACAAGGATCTTAGAAATTGAACAGTCAATGCTTGAAAGTCAGGCTCATAAAGCAAAGATTATTATTGCAAAACAAGGCGGATTATTGAATTATGATCAGTATGACGCTTTGATGAGGCAGGCAAAGGAGCAGGAAAATGAATAGAGAGATGGATGTAATAGCAAATAATGGACCGATGTTAAATGCTTATCCAGACAGCATAGGTGGAACATTAGAAGATATTGTCTGGTTTTTAAAGCAGCCTGAGCTTAAGAATGCTTTTTCATCTTTCTATATTCTTCCAAGTATTTTTAATACAGATTTGGATCGTGGATTTTCGGTAATTGATTATAGTTTAAATGAATTATTTGTAAAAAACGATGAATTAAAAGCATTAGAAGAATTAAATATTGATTTAAAGTTAGATTTTATTCTAAATCATGCTTCTGTCTTATCAAAACAGTTTCAAGATATTTTGAGACATGGAGAAAACTCCAAATATAAAGATTTTTTTATTAACTGGAATAAATTTTGGGAAGGTCATGGCAAGATGACGGAGGAGGGGTACATACAACCGTATCCAGAGCTAATTAAGAATATGTTTTTTCGTAAATCGGGATTGCCTATTCTAATGGTACGTATGCCAGACGGCACAAATGTACCTTATTGGAATACATTTTATCAAGAGATTCAATATCCAAACGTGGATGCACAAGACATCATGAGGGTAACGAACATTCAATATACATCAGCTGACACATTGGCAAAGATTGTAAATGCATCCATAGAAGACGGGGAAAAACTCTTTGAGATACCATTTGGTATTTATGAAAAATACAAAAAAGAAGTCATTGAATTATTAGAATCGAACAGAAAATATCTTGGTCAAATGGATTTAAATATCAAGTCTCCATTGGTATGGGAATTTTATGATGAAACATTAAAAACTTTGGCTGGATATGGAGCCAAAATAGTTCGATTGGATGCATTTGCATATGCACCGAAAGAAGCAGGAGAGAAAAATTTCTTAAATGAGCCAGGAACCTGGGAGGTATTAGAAAAAGTAAAAGGCTTGGCGGATCAATATAATTTGACACTTCTTCCTGAAATTCATGCAAGCTATGAAGCGAAAACTTATGAACATTTAGCTCAAAAAGGGTACATGACTTATGATTTCTTCCTCCCAGGATTAATCATTGATGCACTCGAGAGTAAAAATGGAGAACTGTTGGCTTCCTGGGCATTGGAATTACAGGAAAAGGAGATACGCGTTGTCAATATGCTTGGATGTCATGATGGAATACCGCTCTTAGACCTAAAAGGAATGATTCCTGAGGAACGAATTGATGTTTTAATGAAAACCATTGTTGACCGGAATGGTTATATAAAAAATCTCCATGGGCAGAAGAATGTGTATTATCAGGTAAATGCAACTTACTACAGTGCATTGGGGGAAGACGATAAAAAGATGTTGTTGGCTCGTGCATTGCAGCTGTTTATGCCAGGGAAGCCGCAGGTATGGTATCTTGATCTTTTTGCAGGTATAAATGATATAGAAGGAATGAAAAAAGCTGGAGCAGGCGGACATAAAGAAATTAATCGTACCAACCTGACAAAAGAACAGATACAAGAGAAAATGAAAACAGATGTAGTACAAAAACAAATTGCTATGTTAAATTTTAGAACTACATTTCCTGCCTTTTCCTTTGATTCTCATATGGAAGTAAAAAGCGATAAACAGAAGTTAGAATTTATCTGGAAAAAAGATGGTTATACTGCGTATCTAAAAGCAGATTTAGATACGGTTTCATTACAGATGGCAGGGGAAGACAAAGAAGGGAATTGTATATTTGAATTATCGATCTAGAAGTTGATCAAATTTGGCAATATAAAACGATAAAGGAATTTGATATTCTGACTAAGTTTAGAATATCAGTTCCTTTTTTGGTGCAAAGATTTTGACACTTTATTTTGATATTGCGTTGATGAACGGATAATAAGATTGGGAAGGGTTACAAATGATTGAACTTGAAGAGCCGGATTTTTGATTTTCTGCAATAATATGGATGCTGCCTGTTTTCCCATTTCATGAACATCTATGTCAATAACAGTCAGAGGAGGATCTATGAGCTGCGAAAGAGGATAATCGTCAAAAGTAATAAGTCCCATATCCTTTGGTATTATTAATTGGTGTTTTTCTGCGGCACGAACGGCTCCCATTGCAATCTGATTGTTTTCACAGATAACGGCATCGGGAAGAGTGGGTTGACATAACAGTTCCTCCATCATTAAAAATCCGCTTTCTTTTGTATAGGTGCCGTATTTTATATATTCATCTTGTATCGTGAGACGATTTATATTCATATAGGATAAAAAGCCTTGAAGGCGGTGCCTTGAAATTTCATCACTTTTAGGGCCACCTATAAATGCGATTTGTAAATAGCCACATTCCTCTAGATATTCCATTGCCATTTGTCCGGATACTCGGTTGTTGGTATCAATCCAGCAAGAGGAACTGGCAAATGGAGGTCTTCCGATAATAATGTGCGGAAAATTGTTTTTTACTAAGAAATCAACCAATAGTCTAGAGGTGGCAGAGCCATGTACCAAAATACCATCAGCAGTATTACATCCTACAATTTTCTTCACTGCTTCATAAGCATCTTGAGTATCAGAAACACCCATGAAGGGCAAATTATAGTTTTTATTCCGAATTACATTTTGTGCACCGCATAGTATTTCAAACATGTGAGGATTATAAAATGCAGTATGTAATTCAGTAACAGCAAGAAAGATAATGTTACCAGAACGCTTATATTTGAAATTACTGGCTTGTGCATTTGGATGATAATTGAGACGTTTCATTACCTCTTTTACATGCTGAGTGGTACATTCTGAAATGTAAGGTTTGTTGTTTAGTATTTTAGAAACCGTAGCCGTGGAAACACCGGCTTCTCTGGCAACATCTTTTATTGTTACAGCCATAGCAATCCCCTTTCTTTTGAATCGTATTAGTATAGTATAACGTTTACTTAAAAAAATCAAGCAATATGTATAAAAAAACTTTGCTATTTGGGTATGTATTGTTATAATTTACTTATAAATACCGGTGTTTTATGAAAATAGTAAATTGAAATAGCATTTGTAGAAAAGAGAGGGGCAAGATAGTGAAAAAATTATTAAAATGTAGGATAAGCTTTGTACTTTGTTTGTTTATGATAGTATCGTTTTTCCCTTTAATGAAGGTGAATGCATCTGAAAGTCTTCAGGGAGAGTCAATTTATCAAATTATGGTTGACCGTTTTTATGATGGGGATAAAACGAATAATGCAACAGGCGATGCTTTTCGCTATGCAGAGAATTCACAAGAAGATTTTCGTTATATGCATGGCGGGGACTGGCAAGGAATCATAGATAAGATTTCTTACATTAAGGATATGGGATATACGGCAATTTGGATTTCACCAGTCTCAGATCCCCAGCTTTTTGGAATACCTGATTCCACTGGCAAGCAGTGGCCAACTGCCTATCACGGATATAATGTATTTGATCCGAATCGTGCTAACCGCTATTTTGGCTCGAAAGATCCACAAGACAGCAAGGATAAGCTAAAGGAATTAGTAGAGGTTTGCCACGATAATGGAATTAAGGTTATTTTTGATATTGTTCCCAATCATGTAGGAGATTACCTTCAGGGAATAGGAGGCAATGCTCATTATACCAATGGCACAGGATTAAAAGAGGGCACACAATTGCAGCCGGCGGCGCCGTTTAATAATGTCTCATGGTATCACAATAAAGGAGATATCAATTTTGACAAAGAGCATCCTCATACGTCTTCAAGTATACAGATGCTTGAAGATCATGATTTGGGTGGTTTGGATGATATTGACTTTGATAATAAGGATGCCAAGCGTGCAATGTTTGATTCAATTAAAAACTGGATTACCTATACAGGGGCAGACGCTGCCAGAGTTGACGCAGCAAAATGCATGAAACCTTCCGATATTCATGAATTACAGGAATACCTGGGGGTTGCAACGTTTGGCGAAAATTTTGATATGCATGTGGACTTTATAAAGAATTGGGTTGGAGATAACGCTGAAACAGGAATGCTTGATTTTCCACTGTTTCAGGCAATTGTAAATGATTTTGCATATGGAAAGAATTTTAACAATACATCAGAAATATCAATTCAATCCATTTTAGCTCAAGATCATCTTTACGGAACTCATCTGAATGATATGGTTACCTTTATTGACAATCACGATCGGAATCGTTTTCTAACAGAAGCAGGGGGAGATGTTGATAAACTACAGAATGCATTGACTTTTATTTTTGCATCAAGAGGGACTCCGGTCGTATTCCAGGGGACGGAGCAAAACAGAGGAAATGCGAATGGTCAGGGAATCAATGGAATTGCAGATACTTGGAATCGTTGGTCGATGGTGACTAAGGATAATAACGGCAATGTATTAAAAGACTATTTTAATACATCGACTGATACATATCAGCTTATTCGGACTTTGAATGAACTTCGTGGAAAATTTGAAGCACTAAGTTTTGGAACACAGCGTGAAATGTGGACCTCAATGCATACCTATGTTTTTTCAAGA
This sequence comes from Clostridium sp. E02, assembly GCF_003833015.1. Lineage (GTDB taxonomy): Bacteria > Bacillota > Clostridia > Lachnospirales > Lachnospiraceae > Lacrimispora. The sequence goes on along the minus strand of NZ_RJLQ01000008.1, from coordinate 108,691 downwards.
AGAATGGACAGCAAAGAAAATGAGGGGCAAGAACTAATTTGTGCGTTTCATAATTCCAAAGGAACAGATACCGAAACAATGTCGTTACGTGCCGAAAGCACGATTACGGCAGGAACTACTTTAGTAAATGTAATGAATCCGAATGATAAAATAACAGTATCGCAAGATAAGAAAGTTACAATAACACTAAACGGAGACACTTCTAAAATATATGCGGTTGATGAAGAAGCAGATAAGACAATTCCAGTGACCATTCATATTCGCAATGCGTCTACTGACTGGGGACAAAGTATTTATATTCTAGGAAACTGCGGGGAACTTGGAAACTGGAATCCAAGTAAAGCGGCAGGGCCGGCAGTCTGCCCTAATTATCCTGAGTGGAATTTGACCGTATATCTTCCGGCAGGACAGAAAATAGAATTTAAGGCGGTCAAGAAGAATGCGGCTGGTAATGTCATATGGCAAAGCGGTGAAAACCATAGCTATACGGTACCATTATCAGATTCAGGAAACGTAAGTATTGATTGGTAAAAGATTCATAAAATAGTCTCATTATTTTGAATGGAGGATATGGGATATGAAAAAGAAGATGGCACTGATTTTGTGTGTTGCAATGGCTGCCATGTGTTTTGCAGGATGCAGTAAGAATACGGAAAGTTCTGTAACAAAGCGGGAAAATACGGAATCATTAACGACAATCCGTATTTGGCATGATGGAGATAAGGCAATCATACAGATGATGGAAAATCGTATGAATGAGGCTTTAAGTGATGATGGGATCACCGTTAAATTTGAGCAAAAAAGTGGCTTGACAGATCAGATTAAACTATATGGAAGTGATGAGGCAAACGGTCCGGATATGTATATGTATGCTCATGACTCACTTGGAATGTTTGTTGAAATGGGAGCTTTGGCACCAATCACCGATGTTATTGACGAAACCGTTTATACGGATATGCTTCCCATGACACGGAAAGCAGGGAATTATAAAGATTCCCAGTATCTTATGCCTGTCTATTTTGAAACACTGATTTTTATTTATAATAAGGATTTGTGGGAGGGAGAAGTGCCTTCTACCACAGAAGAACTTTATTCCTATATGAAAAGCCATACAGATACCACTGCAGGAACCTATGCTTTAGTGAACCAACATTCAACTGCATATAATGTAGCTCCCTTTATTAATGGATTTGGGGGATTTATTATAAATGAGCAGGCTAAGGCAGGGTTAAGTGACGAAAAAACCAAGGAGGCAATTGAATATAATAAGAAGTTTGCAGAATTAGAAGCAGACGGGGACTACAATACGGTAAATGCCCTTTTTAATGAAGGAAAAGCTGCAGCAATTATTGGAGGACCATGGCTAATATCAGGAGTGAAAGCTGCTAAAATCAATTATGGAATAAAATCCTTATCTGATTTTATGCTTCCAAACGGAAATACACTGGTACCATATTCAGGCGTGCAGGGAATCGGTGTTATGAAGCATGCAGCAAAAAGCAAAAAAGATGCAGTAGCAAAGGTGCTGGAAGTAATTGCAAATCCGCAGCTTGGAATTGATCTGGCAGAAAATTCAGGATGTGCGCCGGCGAATCAAAAATCTTACAGTAATACAGCTGTAGCAAATGATGAAATGATAGCTGCAATGAGGAGGACTGCTGATACTGCAGAGCCAATGCCGAATATTCCACAAATGAGTGTAATGTGGGGGCCAACAGAATCACTTCTTGCAGCAGTAAACAAATCAGGCAAAGATTTAAGCACTGCTGCTGCAGAATATCAAAAGGAAGCAGAAACTGCAATAGCGGATATGCAGTAAAGTTAGGAGCAGTCAGTTTATGAAAAACAAAAATAAATTTCTTCCATGGGGATATAGTTTTCCCTCTATTTTATTAATTGGTTTGATTGTGGTCTTTCCGATTATTTATACCATATATATTTCGTTTACGAATATGAATCTGTACCATTGGACGGACTATGAATTCATAGCATTCGATAATTACAGACGTGCATTAACTAAATTAGATACAGGATTTATGTCAGCATTATTTACTACAATCATATGGACGGTATTAAATATGGTTATTCAGATTCTGGCTGCGTACTTGATTGCATTGGGATTAAATGTAAAAGGACTTAAAATGGCAAGGCTATACAAGACATTGCTGATGTTTCCTTGGGCGATGCCGGCATACGTGTCAATTTTATTATGGAGAGTCGTGATGTATAATCCGCAGTATGGCTTATTAAATAAAATGCTTTCCGCATTGGGATTATCTAAAGTGGATTTTTTGTCAGAAAACATTCCGGCTTTTCTTTCCTGTATGGTATTGAACTTGTGGATGGCGCTTCCATTTCTTATTGTGATGATGGATGGTGCATTACAGAGTGTGGATATTAGCTATTATGAAAGTGCAAGATTAGATGGAGCTGGATGGTTGGCACAAAACTTATTCATAACAATCCCTTCTATTAAGCCTATTTTAGCACCTTCGATTATTATGACAACCTTTACCACTTTTAAACAGTTTGATATTATCTATTTATTGACGATGCAAAAAGGTTCTCTTACAGGAGCAACCCTGCAAACCGTTATTACATATGTTCACCAAAAAGCGTTTGTATCGAATAATTATGGGCTTTCATCGGCTGTTTCTATTGTGATATTTGGATTTATTATTTTATTTTCTCTATTTATTAATCGTGGGATTAGGAAGGAAAATGTATGAAGAAAAAAACAATAAAACGCATAGCCGGTTTGAATATTTTAAATATATTTTTTATAGTGCTATGTTTTATTACCTTGATTCCTATTTTATATGCTTTTCTGCTTTCCATAAGCAATGAAAGTACAGCATTTGGAACAGGATTCCTTTTACCGAAGCATCCTACCCTGAAAAATTATGGAGCAATTCTCTTTGAAGAGCCTTTTTTAGTATGGCTTAAGAATTCTGTGGTTCTTAGTCTGGGAACAATGATACTTGCAATGGGAACTTCGGTGACAGCGTCATATGCATTTTCTCGTTTTCGGTTTAGGGGAAGGAATGAAATGTTAAAGCTTTTATTAATACTAAATGCCTTCCCGCAGATTTTATCCATGTTTGCTATTTTTCGATTATTTAAAAATATGAATCTTTTAAATAATTACATCGGATTAATCCTGATTTATGCAGGAAGCATGTGCATATTCAGCATTTGGAACATGAAAGGATATTTTGATACCATACCAATTGAAATTGAAGAATCAGCAAGAATTGATGGAGGGAGTTCTGGTCAGATTATTTGGAAAATTATTTTACCACTTGCCAGACCGTCCATTATCGTGACTGCGGTTATGGTGTTGATTTTTGTATGGAATGAGTATCTTTTTGCAACTACATTTATAATGAATGAGGAAAACTATACCCTTGCAGGTGGGCTTTATCAGCTTCAAGCGAATGATTATAGCAGAAGCTGGTCGTTATTTTCGGCCGCCGCAATATTAGTTTCAATACCTATTTTGATTGTATTTTTTTCTATACAAAAATACATGGTATCAGGACTGACAGCAGGAGGAGTAAAAGGATGAGGATAAACAATATGAAAATAAATCGAGAAGCAGTCTTGCATATACCTTTATCAAATTACGCATTTGCCAATTCTGAAAATAGATTGACCATAAGAATACGCACGCAAAAAGACAATATCTCAGCGTGTACCTTATACTATGGTGATAGGGCTTGTACTACTACGCCCGTTGTTTTTGACGAAGTTTTGATGGCAATAAAAGCAAAGGACGAATATTTTGACTATTATGAAGCAACTTTTGAAACGCCGTTTCCGCGTGTTTGCTATTATTTTAAATTACATAATAAAGGAGAGTGGATATACTATTACTCAGAACGTTTTACGAAGGAGCTTGCTGATATTTATTTTGAAGGGGATATTTTGGAAGGAAGAAGTGAGTATTATCAATACCCTTACATATTGAAAGAAGAGATACTAGATGTTCCGAAATGGTTTAAAAAGGCAGTTGTGTATAATATATTTCCTGATAGTTTTGCAAGTGGGAAATATAACCCACCCGAACAGCCCAAGGAAGTGGTTTTAGAAAATGAAAAGGTATGTAAATCAAGATTAGGGGGAAAGCTGAAAGGAATCTTTGAAAATCTGGATTATATCCAGGCACTTGGCTTTAACTGTATTTATCTTAATCCGATATTTGCAGCAGGTGAATACCACAAGTATGATACAATTGATTATTATCATATTGATCCTTGTTTTGGAACAAATGAGGAATTTAAAAGCTTAGTGGAAGAACTTCACAAAAGAGAAATGAAGATCATTATTGATGGAGTTTTTAACCATTGCAGCTGGGAGTTTTTTGCCTTTGAAGATGTAATGGAAAAGGGAGAAGAATCGAAGTATCTAGATTGGTTTTATAAATTAGAGCTTCCGCTTCGCCGGCCGCAGTCAGAAAAGGAAAAACCGGATTATGCCTGCTTTGCTTATGAGCGCAAGATGCCAAAACTAAATACTTCAAATGAAGGGGTACAAAAATATTTTGCCAATGTAGGCGCTTATTGGATTCGTGAGTACAAATTGGATGGATGGCGATTAGATGTAGCGAATGAAATTGACCGGAATTTTTGGAGGAAGTTCAGAGAGTCAGTGAAAAGAGAAAATAAAGAAGCAATACTCATTGGGGAAGTGTGGGAGAATGCAGAAAGCTGGCTTCGCGGAGATGCTTTTGATTCTACAATGAATTATGAATTTAGAAGAATTTGCCGTGATTATATAATTGGTGATCATAAAAATGCTTTAATTGCGGCTCAACAGCTGGAACAAATGAGGCTTCGATATCCCACCAATCTTGTAAACGGACAGTTGAATCTTTTGGATAGCCATGATGTACCCAGATTTTTATCGATTTGTAAGGGGGATCAAAGAAAATGGAAGCTGGCTTTTATTTTGCTTATGCTGTTTCCGGGAGTTCCTAGCTTATTTTACGGGGATGAACAGGCAATGTGCGGAATTAAGGAAAATGAATATAGGAGTCCCATGATATGGAAACAAAATTCGCAGTTATGTGAATTTGTGCAAAACATGATAGAGATAAGGAAGGAGTATATAGAGGAAAGTACTTCCTATGAAGTATTATGGCAAGATACCGATGAACAAGTGTTTACCTTTGTGAGAGAAGGAAGGAAAGGGAGGTTATTCGTAAGTCTGAATATTACAGAGACCAGTCAGGAATGGAAAAGGGAAGAGGGAAAAATGATTCTCGCCTCCTCAAAAAATAAAGAGCTTCTTGAAGCGATGGGGTATAAAATATATCTTATTTAGTTCTTTGGTATTACTATTGTTTGGATATTGTAAAAGCATAGCCGCGCCCTTTCCTTATCGTTCGGGGGGAGTAAAGAGTAATAATCCCTATGTTAATTTTTATTGGGATTATTATTCATTCCAGGCCCCACGCCAATAAACCCCATAGACATAACAGCCATAAGGCACAAGATGAAAATTGCTAAAAAGATTCCTCCGGTTATCAATGTTTTCTTATAAATGGATCTTTTTTTGTATTTTAAAATAGCACCAGCTATAAAGAAAATAATGCTTATTATTATTGATATCAAAGGTAAGTATGCAAAACCTATATAGACAACTAAATTGAACTTAGTCATAACCAATCCTCCAAATATAGTATCCTTGTATTTTAAAATGTAAGCAGGGTTTATTATAATTGTTGAAATACCACCATAATTTTCCTAGTAGGGATTAAGCGTCTCATAAATTGATATTGTCAGGATTAAAAATAAATTACAGAGGCCAGATCCGGATGTCCCTGAAATTTGTTATATAATATTTTCTAAACAAGTTATATAATATTTTCTAAACAAGATATTGACAATGTATGGAGGATGATATAATATTAAAGTACAAATAGTTTGACGTAAGGAGTAATTGAGATGCCAAAAGGAAAATATGAGTTGTCATTGACAAAAAGAGAATTGGATGTAATGAAAATACTTTGGGAAAGTAAGAAGCCACTGGTCGCTTCAGAAATCACAAAAATAGATGAATCGTTGAATATAAACACGGTACAGTCTGTAATACGGAAACTTTTAAGTAAGGATTATATCAAGGTCGCAGATATTGTATATAGTGGCACTGTTTTGTCAAGAAGCTACGCTCCGACTATATCCAAAAAAGAGTTGATGATTCAGCAATTTGTAGGTCAATTCAAAAAGAATGAGGATAAGATTCCCATTCCCAGCCTTGTAACGACATTATTAAAACACGAAAAGAATGAAAGAGAAGTTATCGAGCAATTAGAAACCGTATTAGAAGAGAGGAAGAAAACACTAAATCAAGAGGGGGAATAGTATGGTAGCGTCTATTTCTTCATTAATTACCATCACTTTGATCAGTAATTTATCCATTGTGGCAGTATGGATTTTCTTGAGGAATCACAAGAGAATCCATCAGATAAGCATCAGCTTATTGCTGTTGGGGGTTTTTCTTATTTATATTCGGTTAATGGTACCGTTTGAATTTACATTTCAGCAGACGATTTTTGTGAAACATTTATTGCCAAGTTTGTTGCCTTTTTTCTATCATCCAATCCATCATTTTCATAGATTTACTGTATATGTGTACCATGTGATTCTGATTATATGGATGGTAGGAATTGTTTGCTTCGGATTTAGGACAACCTTGGCTTATATAAAATTCAAAAGATTGCTAGACGAAGAAGCTTGCGTGAATGATGGTGTGATTACGTACATAATAAAGGATATAGAAGACGGATATGGAATTTCTTCCAAGATTCGTGTAGTTCAGACAGATATCATCTCGGTACCGTTGGTTTTCGGCTTATTTAAACCGAAAATCATCTTGCCCCAGATGGAACTAACCCAAAAGGAATTGCATTCTATTATCTTGCATGAAGTCACACATTATTACCATCACGATCTATGGATAAAATTATTAGTTGAAATAATTAGTGTGATTTATTGGTGGAATCCCTTGTTGTACATATTAAAGCAACAGATTGACAAGGTTCTCGAAATACGAGTGGATTTAAAGGCTACTAAGTTTATGACAGAATCTGATCAGTTGGAATATTTAGAGTGCCTTTTGAAAATTGCAAAGAATAGTGCGCCCCCACAGGTCAGTGATTTTTCACTTGCGTTTGACAGCAGGAACGTATCGGTCTTATCGCAACGGTTTCATATTGTGTTAAACCATGATCTCAAACGAAAATTTGGAATCAAAGGATGTTTCTTTGCAATGGTGATTATGTCTGTCTTTTTGTTTTCCTCATTCGTAGTCATAGAACCATATGCCGTTGATCCTGAAGTTCAGCATGAAACCATAGAACTGAAAGATCAAAAATCGTATTTGCTTGTAGATCACCATGGGGGGTATGATCTATATATTAATCACAGGTATTTTGGCAAGGTTAAGGGAATGTAAGAGTCCTATTCTAATCTGCCTATTTATAAGAATAAAAAGGAGGCACTTATTAATGAAAAGTAAACGGAAACAAATGGTTGCATCACTGACAGGATTGGTATTGGGGGTATTGGCATTTCCTATGGTAGCATCTGCCCATATGGATCAGAAACAACTTAACTTGGATTCGGTGGAGAACAATAATCAGGAATATGTATCAATTATTATGGCTCATGCCATTGGTTGGCGTTATAAAACGATAGATGGGTATGTATATAGACGCCAATATGATTATTCAGCACAGATGTGGCTTGGCGAATGGGAAGCGTGTTAATAAGCAAATAGTTTATGAGAAGGTCTGTCCTATAATGGGACAGGCTTTTTTTTTGTTAAAAATTAAAGTTCTAACTGTTAAAAGATCTTAATATTCCTCCATATGTTGAAAATGGCAAAATATAAAAATAAAATAAAGATTATATGGGAAATAAGCACATAAACGAAAGGGGGAAAGATGCGATTGTGGTGTTTTTAAATAAAATACAGCATCAAAATTATATAATATATCATGATTTTTTATATGATTTCTCCGGTTGTGAAAAAGTCACAAATTGATAGAATGATACTATAAGATACCCATAGCTGATAATCGTAAGACAAGGAAGGAAAAAATATGGATATGGAACATAAGATTATGTGTTATACAAGACAGCCGAAAGAGGATGGCATCTATTCCAACAAACTTGCATTTAGTATGCACCTGGCCGTTGTAGGAGATGAGGGGGAATTGATTCCTTTGAATCATAATTCTGGAATTCTGTATGCAAAAGCAGTGGAAAATCCAGATGGGACACTTCAGGCGAAAAGTCTCAATAATCCCTGGTTGTTTCAGATGGCAGACGAGACCTTTGGAGTGATTGCACAACGAATTGAGCCAGATGGGGGAGAAGATATTTCTGCCAGAGGTAAAGTTCTCCTTTTTACCACTTCTGATCTGCTGCATTACGAGGAACAGCCTCTTTTTGATCTTGATAGCAATCACAGGATTGAAGATGCGGCTTGTCGTTACGATACAGGGAAGGAAGCCTATCTTCTCACATGGTGTGAAGACAAGGGAGAATGGTTCCAGGCATGTTTTAAAGATTTAAAACATGGCAACAAACCATTTGATAAAAGAACAATCGTTCCGATCACCAAAGAGGATATCGTAGGAACCTATAAGGAAGTTCCAGAAGGGGCTATTTGCCGGAATACCATCAAGATTTCTGGGGAGTTGGCAGATCGATTGAAGAAAAAGCTGTTACCACCTGTGAATGTTTCCAATGAATTGCCGGAGAAAATTGAGGTTTCCTCCCTTGAGGCGCTTCATAAAGTCAAAGCAATTGCCAGATACAGTGATGGGACCAGCGTTTATAAGAGAGTGGATTGGGATGACAAAGGGATTGATTGGGAGAAATCAGGAACCTATCAAATAACCGGAAGAATCCATCAGGACCATTATGAATTCCCAGTGGCCTGGCATCGTGCGGATCCTTGTGTTGGAAAATGGAATGGCAGTTATTACTTTATTGCCACCAATGATCTTGACAATAACCACTCTCTTTATATTCGCAAATCAGATACCATAAAGGGATTGGTAACATCACAGGAAGTTAAGATACTGGATACAACGATGTATTCTCATTTAGGTGGACTTCTATGGGCTCCCGAGTTTCATATCATTAAGGATAGATTGTACATATTCCATGCAGGAACACCAGGAGAATTTAAAAAGGAACAATCTCATGTTATGGCACTGAAAGAATTTGGTGATCCTTTAAAAGCCTCAGACTGGGAGATGCCAGTAAAAGTGCTGAAAAAGGATGGATCTCCTCTCTATGGCGAGCAGGGAATTACCTTAGATATGACGGTGTTTGAGGCAAACGAACGTTTTTATGCAGTGTGGTCTCAACGTCAGTTTTCCCCTGTAGATCAAGGAGCATTTTTATACATTGCAGAGATTGATCCAGATGAACCTTTTAAACTTCTCACGGATCCTGTTCTTTTATCCAGACCTGAGTATGGCTGGGCCAACAACCATACCTTCGTAGATGAAGGACCATTTGCCATTGTCACGGAGAATCGGATCTTCCTGACTTTTTCCAGTGCAGCGGTTGACAGTACTTATGTCGTAGGTCTACTAAGCCTAGCTGTAGGGGAAAATCCTTTAAATCCTGACAATTGGATCAAAGAGAATTATCCACTTCTATCTTCTAGAAGTAAGGAAGGAGAATTCGGTCCAGGTCACAATGCATATGTAACAGATGAGGATGGTTTTTTATGGAATACCTATCATGCTCGTCCTGGGATAGACGGTCCTAGAAGTTCTGGAATTCGAAGAGTTCATTTTGACATAGATGGTTATCCAGTATTAGATTTAACCGAAGACAGGGATCTGGTGCCCGAATTATCGGAAGTCACGATGGAAGTTATTGTTAATAAAGTCAGCGATTGGGGGTTTGATAAACAAAACCAGGCAATAAATCCATACCTCCCATCCTGGGAATACATTCCGGATGGAGAACCCTATGTCTTTGGGGACAGAGTCTATGTTTACGGATCCCATGACCGGTTTCGAGGGAATGCTTACTGTCTAAAGGATTATGTATGCTGGTCAGCACCTGTCGATGATTTGTCTGATTGGAGATGCGAAGGAACTATATATAAAAAGATCCAGGATCCTATGAACCGTGATGGTCATATGTGTCTGTATGCTCCGGATGTAACGGTTGGACCAGATGGAAGATATTATCTATATTATGTTCTGGATAAAGTGCCGGTGGTTTCGGTGGCTGTTTGTGATACCCCAGCAGGAACGTATGAATTTTATGGTTATGTGCATTATTTTGATGGAACCAGGCTGGGTGAGAAGGAAACCGACGAACCCCAGTTTGACCCGGGCGTTTTAACCGAGGGAAAAAGGACTTATTTATATACTGGATTTTGTGCAATTGGTGACAAATCAAGAAGCGGTCCCATGGTGACAATACTCGGGGAGGATATGTTAACCTTAGAGGAAGGACCGGTTACAATCGCTCCCAGTGAACCTTATAGCAATGGAAGTGGATATGAAGGCCATGCGTTCTTTGAGGCACCTTCTATGAGGAAAATAGGAGACACCTATTACTTTATTTATTCTTCCATTAAAATGCACGAACTGTGTTATGCCACCAGTAAAAATCCCGTGAAGGGGTTCACTTATGGCGGAGTAATCATCAGCAACAACGACTTACATATTGATTCCTATAAACCGGCGGATAAACCAATGTATTATGGGGGGAATAACCACGGGAGTATAGTAGAAATCAAAGGAAAATGGTATATATTCTACCACAGACATACCGATGGAACGAATTTCAGCCGTCAGGGTTGTATGGAGGAGATCACCATTTTAGAAGATGGAACCATTCTTCAGTCGGAGATGACAACGAGTGGTGCAAATGGTGGACCATTAAAAGGACAGGGAACGTTCCCAGCTTATCTGGCATGCAATTTGTTTTGTAAGGAGGAAGCATTCTATACGGGAGGCCCCGGACTTTTTATGGATTGTAGATTTCCCAAAATTACCCAGGACGGCAAGGATGGAGATGAAGAAACCGGATACATTGCGAATATGCAAGATGGAGCCAATGCAGGGTTTAAATACTTTGATTGTAGAGGGATTTGCAGCGTATCGGTAAGCGTTCGGGGGTACTGCAATGGTGAATTTCTTGTTAAAACCGCATGGGATGGTCCGGTTCTTGGAACGATTCCTGTCGTATCTTCCAACATCTGGGTAGTTTATACCTCTGAGATAACCATACCAGATGGGATACATGCGTTATATTTGGAATATTCTGGAACAGGAGGTGCGAACTTAAAAGCATTTACTCTTAAAAAAGAGGAATGAGTACTGGAAAAAATAACAAGAGGAGAAGAGGTATGATTGTATCGAAAAATTACGTAGTAGACCCAGATGCACACATCCCATTTGAAAATCACGCAGATGACTGCGTTGGAACGGGGCGTATGGGGCTTGCTTTAACAAAAGAATATCAGGATCAACTGGCTTTGGTGCAGGAAGAAATAGGATTTCGGCATATACGGGGACATGGATTATTTTCAGATGATATGGCAATTTATCATGAATATAAAGATGAGTCTGGGGAAACAAGGGCAGAGTATAATTTCACCTACTTAGATCTAGTGATGGATCATTATTTAAAATTGAGCATCCGGCCTTTTTTGGAACTAGGATTTATGCCGGAACAGATGGCATCCGGTAACCAGACGGTTTTTTACTGGAAAGGCAATGTAACACCGCCCAAAGACTATGAAACATGGTGTGACATGGTTCAGGCTACTCTTCGACATTTGCTAGAACGGTACGGAACAGAGGAAGTGATCAAATGGCCCATTGAGGTATGGAACGAACCAAATCTGCCTGGATTCTGGGAACATGCGGATATGGAAGAATATTTCCGATTGTTTCGAAAAACATTTGATGCGGTAAAAGAAGTAGATTCTAAGTTTCGGGTGGGGGGACCTGCCATTTGTGGTGTGGACGATGAACGATGGATCCGTTCTTTCTTAGAGTTTTGCAGCAGAGAAACAATTCCTTTGGATTTCGTCACAAGACATCATTATACAACAGAACTTCCCGAAAAAGTAGGGCATTACGGATATGCAAAGCTTTCGGAATCAGAGTATGGCTTCCAAAATCTCCACAAAACCAGAGAAATAGTCGATGGGTTCAACGAATATAAGGGGCGTGATATTTACATAACAGAATTTAACACTTCTTATATACCCAACTGTCCCATTCATGATACCAATCAGAATGCAGCTTATATTGCACATCAACTTTCCAAGTTGGGGGATGACAACCAGTCGTACTCTTACTGGACATTTGGTGATGTGTTTGAAGAAAATGGGGTTCCATTTACTCCGTTTCATGGGGGATTTGGTTTGGTGGCAAATGGCTGCATTCCCAAACCTACGTTCTGGACGTTTCAGTTTTACAAAGAATTAACTGGAACTTGCGTGCACAAATCTGAGGAGGCAGTGATTGTAAAACAGAAAGATGGAAGCTATCGTGGGGTGGCGTTTCACAGCTGCCTTAAGCGGAGAGGGAAAGTCATTAAACTTGACTTTACGTTCCCAGTTCCGAAAGGAGAGTATGTTCTATTAACAAAAACCGTTGATGAAGAAACGTGCAATCCATTAAAACTATGGCATGATATGGGGGAACCTGCCAGCTTGACAAAAGAACAGGTAAAACTGTTGAAAGAAAGTGCTAGACCGTTTGTGAGCAGCGAAAGGATGCTGTCAAATGAGGAAGGGGGGAGAGTATCGTTTCAAATAAAAGAGAATGGGGTAATCTATTTTGAATTAAAACTTGTGGGAAAGTACAGTGACCGTGGATACTGTTATGAACGAGTGATGCAGTACTTATAAGCAAAAGGAACTGTCTGCAGCAATTATGGGAGGGAAAAGAAATGAGAAGGTTATTGGGGAAAGCAGGAGCTATCTGCATGGGAATCATGGTTTGTCTAAATATGTCAACGGGAATGGTTTGGGCAAACGATCAAGCAGCAAAAAGCCAGGAGAAGAAGGAAGTTAAGATAGAGAGTCTTACACCTATAAAGGATATTTATAAGGGGAAATTTCTCATCGGAAATATTTATAATAGCATTAACCTTACAGGAGTGGATAAAGATATCATACTACATCATTACAATGTGCTTACACCGGAAAATATGATGAAGCCAGATGCCATGCAGCGGAAAAAGGGAGTATTTACTTACGAATCCGCAGATGCCATGACTGGATTCTGTCAGGAGAATGGCTTGCAGACGGTGGGGCATACGCTGGCTTGGCATGGACAGACACCGGACTGGATGAATGCCGCATGCAGTCGGGAAGAAGCGATTGGGAGGCTAAAGAATCACATCGCAAACGTTGCAGGACATTACAATGGGAAACTGTTATCCTGGGATGTGGTAAACGAAGCAATTAAAGATGGAGCCAGACTCCCGGAAGATGGAAACTGGAAATCCTGCCTGCGGGATACTCCTTGGCTTAGAAATATTGGGGATGATTATATTGAACTGGCTTTTCAGTTTGCCCATGAAGCAGATCCAAGTGCAAAACTGTATTATAACGATTACAATCTAAATGACAACAACAAAGCTGAAATTGCAGCCGCTATGTTTTCAGATTTAAAGAAAAAGGGCATTCCCATTGATGGGATCGGTATGCAGGCGCATTACAGCACTACATTGCCAATTGCTACAGTAAAGTATTCCCTTGAACTATTTAAAAAGGCTGGAGCTGAAATATCAATAACAGAACTAGATGTAGGAGTTAGTAAGGCAGAGGCTTCCGGGCTTACAAAGGATCAGGAGATTGCTCAGGGGCAAATGTATGCCCAGCTTTTCAAACTTTACAATCAATACTCAGATTCTATAAAAAGAGTAACATTTTGGGGATATGTAGATACCAAAAGCTGGAGAAGTGAAAATTTCCCCTGTTTATTTGATGGGAATTACAAAGCCAAAGAAGCTTATTATGCAGTTGCAGACCCTGATGGATATTTGAACAAACACCCACTAGAGGAAACTCCAGAACCAAATACCATAAGCGCTGTGAAAGGGACACCAGTAATCGATGGAACTGTGGACGAAATCTGGAATCAGGCAAAGGAAGAATCGGTTCGCATTATGACAATGGCCTGGCAGGGTGCGACTGGTACCGTGAAAACACTTTGGGATGAAAAAAACATTTATGTTCTTGTTCATGTCAAAGACAAAACATTAAATACGGATAGTGAAAATGCCTACGAGCAGGATTCGGTAGAACTGTTTTTAGACGAGAACAATGACAAATCCTACTATTATCAGAAAGATGATGGACAGTTTCGTGTGTCTTGTAAAAACGTAGTAACGTTTGGAAGCAATGGAATGAGAGATGGTTTTAAATCAGCGATACAAGTGACTGGGGATGGATATCTGGTGGAAGCAAGGATACCGTTAACGAGCACAGCGAAAAAAGGCAATGTGATGGGATTTGATATTCAAATCAACGACAGCAATGAACGTGGTGAGAGAATCAGCGTAGCCAAATTTAATGATGATTCTGACAATTCCTGGCAGTCAACAGCCCGGTGGGGGAATCTCCTGTTAAAGGATTAAAATCGAATTAGAATATGTGAAAAATAACAGGTATAAAATCAAGGAGAGTGCAAACGGTTGGCGAATTCCACATGTTTTTCCTCTGTTTCGATAAAAATATTATATAAAATACCATGATTTCACCTATTCTTTGTCCGGTTGTTAATTCGATAAATATTGATAAAATATAGGTATAAAGTACTAAAATCGATCACAGTACAGAAGAGATTCATGTTTCAGCTGAATGTGGTTTTAATGAGAAGGGGGAATACATTATGAAACGATTCAAAGCAGTAGCCATTCTGTCAGCGGCAGCGATGGTTACGTCATTACTTGGGGGTTGTGGCAATTCCAATGGGAAAACAGCTTCCAAAGGGGAAGAAAAAGATGGAATTCGGGAATATACAGCGTTCTTTTCAACTTCAGGGATAGAATTGAATGATGATAATGTCATTCAGCAGAAGATTGCTGAAATTACCGGTGCGAAAGTGAAAGAAAACTGGCTGACCGGGCAGAGCGCTTCGGAGGCGGTGGGTACCATGATTGCAGGCGGAGAGTATCCGGATATGATTGACGGAGGTGACGGCTCTTCCCAATTATACGATGCAGGAGCTTTGATTCCACTAGATGATTACCTGGATAAGTATCCAAATTTGAAAAACTTCTGGTCAGAGGAAAATTGGGATAAGGTTCGTCAGCCTGATGGGCATATCTACTGGATTCCTCAGTTTGGAAATCCATACAAGAAAGATATGTCTCCCACACCTGCAGAGGCATTTTGGATTCAGACCCGTGTATTAAAATGGGCTGGATATCCTGAGATTAAAACGCTGAAAGAGTATTTTAAACTGTTGGAAGACTATAATGCGGCCAATCCTACGATGGAAGATGGAACAACTAATATTCCATACACCATATTGTGTGATGACTGGCGTTACTTCTGTTTGGAAAATCCACCTCAGTTCCTGGCTGGATATCCCAATGATGGATCTGTAATTGTAGATCCGAAAACCAAAAAAATTGTAGACTATAATACGATTGATGAAGCCAAAGAATATTTCAAAATTCTCAATGAAGAATATGCAAAAGAAATGATTGATCCAGAAGCGTTTACACAAAGTTATGATGAGTACATAGCGAAATTGTCCAGTGGACGTGTCCTTGGGATGGTCGATCAGTGGTGGCAGTTTCAGACAGCCAGAGACAGCATTGATCAACAGAATCTAGCGGAACAGGGGTGCAGTTACGTTCCTCTTGGACTGACTGTAGACGATGGGGTAACACCGAATTATAACACAAAGGCTGCAATTAACGTCGGGAGCGGTTTGGCAATTACAGTCAGCTGCAAAGATCCCGAAGGAGTGCTACAGTTTTTAAATGATCTTCTCAGTCCAGAAGTAAGAATTCTTCGGGGATGGGGAATCAAAGGTGTTGACTACGAAGAAGGGGAAGACGGTCTATTCTACCGGAACGAAGAACAGTGGAAAAATTCCACCGATTCCGCATATAAAGCTTCCCATATATGTGCATATGGATATTTGCCAAACTACACTGGAGTTCTAGTTGATGAGAAGAATGCATCAGATCCAAAACAACAGCCTTCTGAATTTGCCAAGAGTCTTCCCGTAGACGTTCAGGAATGTCTCAAGGAATATGATTGCAAGACCTATCTTGAAATGATGGATCCGATGGATGATGTACCAGGACCATGGTTTCCGATGTATTCATTCTCAAACACGATGACTACGGCCACGGAAGGTGGCATGGCATGGAACAAGATGAGAGAAATCAAGCAGGAATATCTTCCAAAGGTTGTTATGAGCAGTGATTTTACACAAGGCTGGAATGAATATATGAATGCTTATCAAGATGGAAAACCGGATGTATTTATAAAGGAAATGCAGGAAGAACTGGATCGCAGAATTGAGAATGCTGCGAAATATGCGAAGTAAGAGATAATAAGCAGGCAGCTAGGTTCGTTGTAAAACTAGGCTGCCTCTTTTACTGGAAAAGGAGAGCTGCTGTATGGTATCATCACAGGGAAAGGCGAAGGCGCCAATTAAAAAGTTTAACTGGAAAGAATTTAAAAGACAAAAAGTTCTAATGATTTGGTCTGCAATATTTGTTGTTTATGGGTTGGTTTTTTGTTATGTACCGTTATTTGGCTGGCTGATGGCTTTTCAGAACTATAAACCGGCAAAAGGGGTTTTTGGGTCCGAGTTTGTGGGAATGGCTAAGTTTGCGCAGTTATTTTCGGATGCTACATTCCTCAGGGTTATCCGGAACACACTCGCCATGGGGGTTATCAATCTGGTATTTACTTTTGTGACCGCCATTGCATTTGCAATTCTTCTGAACGAATTGCAA
The DNA here is from genome assembly GCF_003833015.1 of Clostridium sp. E02. Classification (GTDB taxonomy): domain Bacteria; phylum Bacillota; class Clostridia; order Lachnospirales; family Lachnospiraceae; genus Lacrimispora. The sequence goes on along the minus strand of NZ_RJLQ01000008.1, from coordinate 91,700 downwards.
TTCCAATTTGGCAAGAAGTCGGTACAGACCATATCTTACCTTCCACATTTTCTTTCTTGGATTGTTGTTACCGGTATCTTAAATGATATCTTGTCTGGAACCGGAATCGTCAATGAATTACTGATGAAATTTGGTATATTAACTCAGCCTTTGAATTTCTTTGCGCATCCTCCTTATTTCTGGTGGATCGTAGGATTTGCAAATGTTTGGAAAGAAACAGGTTGGAATGCAATTATCTATCTCGCAGCAATCACAGCAATTGACCCAACATTGTATGAAGCGGCCGCGATTGATGGAGCCGGCAGATGGGCAAAGATCAAATATATTATTCTACCTGGAATCAAACCAACAATTATGATACTACTACTATTAAACATAGGTAATGTTCTCAATGCAGGATTTGAGGTTCAGTATCTATTGGGAAATGGATTGGTGCAAAGGGTTTCCCAAACCATTGATATTTACGTGTTGAAATGGGGAATCAGCCAGCTTGATTATTCTCTTGGTACTGCGGCTGGTATTTTCAAGAGCGTAGTTAGTATCATATTGATCGTTTTCACAAATTGGCTGGCAAAACGATCTGGTGAAGAAAGGTTGTTCTAAGGAGGATAAAGAAGATGAATAAGAAAGAAAAATTTGTAGTAAAGAAGACAAAATATAAAACTTCTTTTTCTAACCATATATTTGTTATACTAAATACAATATTTATGATTGCGTTTGTGGTGATAACTTTGTATCCAGTAATCAACACCTTGGCAGTTTCATTTAATGATGGAACCGATGCATTAAGAGGCGGGATTCATCTGCTTCCCAGAAGATTTACACTACAGAATTATAAGACGGTATTGAAAAAAGATAACTTGATAACAGGGGCTTATATCTCCATTGCAAGAACCGTAATTGGAACATTTTCTGCCCTGGCGGCCAATGCAATTTTGGCATTCATTGTAAGTAGAAAACGGTTTCTATTTAAAAGTCAGCTTTCCCTTTTTTGGGTCATTACCATGTATGTAAATGGAGGAATGATCCCCATATTCCTGCTGTTTCAAAAATTGGGTCTAACTAATAATTTCTGGGTCTATGTCGTTCCCGGCATGGTAAGTGCTTTTAATCTCTTAGTTATGAGAACGTATATGCAGGGAATTCCAGACAGCTTGGAGGAATCGGCGCAGTTGGATGGGGCTGGATATTTCACTATTTTCACAAAAATCATATCCCCTCTTTGCAAACCAGTCTATGCGACCGTTGCATTGTTTATTGCTGTAGGACAGTGGAACGCCTGGTTTGACGCTATGTTGTATAACCGGATGAGTCCTCAGTATACAACGTTACAGTATGAGCTAATGAAGTTACTCTCATCTGTTAGCAATCAGGGGGGCAATGTAGAAACGATGAAAAATGCACTGTCGACAGCTGCTGTTACACCGACTTCTGTACGTGCGGCGGCAACAATATTAACCATGCTTCCAATTGTATGTTTATATCCGTTTTTACAGCGCTATTTTGTAACCGGCTTAACCATTGGTGGGGTAAAAGAATAAAAAGGAGGCAATTTGATGCAGGGTGCATTTATTACCGGAATTTATAAAAATGTATGGAAAGAATACGGGTACAAGCAAGAAGAGATAGATCGTAAGGTGGAAGAAGCGTTTCAAACTCTATTTTATGGGTCAGAAGAGGAAAGGATCTATCATTCAGTTGGTGCCGATATGGGTTACATAGAAGACACTGGAAACATTGATGTAAGAACGGAAGGTATGTCCTATGGTATGATGATGTGTGTCCAGATGGATAAGAAAGAGGAGTTCGATCGAATCTGGAAGTGGACCAAAACTTATATGTATATGGACAAAGGGGAGAATAAAGAGTATTTTGCCTGGTCGTGTCAACTAGATGGTACGAAAAACGCTTGGGGTCCTGCTCCGGATGGAGAGGAATATTTTGCCATGGCTTTGTTCTTTGCAGCAAATCGGTGGGGGAATGGAACTGGGATATTCAACTATGAAGAACAGGCGAGGGAGATCCTTTCGGCCTGTCTACATAAGGGAGAATCAGAAGGAACCGGAAAACCCATGTGGGATCTTGAACGTAAGCTGATTAAATTTATCACGGAATGTGACTTTACCGATCCTTCTTATCATCTGCCCCATTTTTATGAGTTGTTCTCTCTTTGGGCAAAGGAAGAAGATCAGAGGTTCTGGAAAGATGCGGCTGCGGCGAGTCGGGAATATTTGAAAAAGGCATGCCACCCGGTTACTGGTTTGTGTGGAGAATATGCAGATTATGAAGGGGTACCTCTTAAAGCAGATCATATAGCGGGTCAGCGTCATGATTGGTATTACAGTGATGCGTATCGAACTATCGCAAACTTGGGCTTGGATTATCTGTGGTTCGCCAAAGATGAATGGGAATGTGATAACGTAGAAAAAATCCAAAAATTCTTTTGTGAAACGCAAAAAGGCCGTATGGATGGAGTATATCTAATCGATGGAACTGTACTTAAGGAGCCTGCCCGTCATCCAATCGCCATTGTAGCCACCAATGCACAGGGATCCCTGGCAAGTAAAGGTGAGTATGGGAAAGAATGCGTCAAACGGTTCTGGGAGACACCGCTTAGAAAGGGAGAAAAACGGTATTACGACAATTGCCTGTACTTTTTTGCACTTCTGGCATTAAGCGGGCGATATCGAATCTGGAAATAGTGAAACATTGACATGCCTTTAATAACTCTCATGTAAATCTGTATACATGGGAGTTATTTTTAAAAATAATAAAATGGGGGGCAAAGCAAATATGATAAAATTGGATCAACAAAACAAACGAATTGTTTTTGAAAGAAAAGATGAAATAACGGTAATAGAAGCATATGGGAAAAACTGTCTGCGATGCCGTTCAACCAGAAATAGCACGATATCGGAACAAAGCTGGACCCTTTTGCCTCCAGCAACGGAAGATGAGTGTTTCATAGAAGGGGATGAAACGGTTGCAACGATTCAAAATGGAGCGGTTTCTGCAACCATAGAAGAGGGAAAACCCTGGTATGGTGGCATTATCAGCTATTATAGGAATGGGGAAAGAATACTGCATGGGAGATTTGAAGGAGATCATGTAAACCGCTTTATCCATGTAGAAGGAGATCATTATCAGATCAAGGTATTGTTTGATGCCAATCCTTCAGAACATTTTTATGGGCTTGGACAGGAAACCGAAGATGCATTTGATCGGAAAGGAAGTACTTGTAATCTAATCCATTACAATACGAAATCAACGCTTCCTGTCGTATATTCCTCTCTAGGGTATGGCTTTTTTTGGAATAATCCATCTCCGGGTAGATGCGAAACCACGAGAAATCACACCTTGTGGTGTGCGGACAGTGCTTATCAGGCGGATTATCTGGTATTTGCAGGTGAAAAACCAGCGGATGCAATGAAAACTTACTCTGATTTAACGGGGTATGCCCCTAAGTTTCCAGCTTGGGCTTCTGGTTTTTGGCAATGTAAATTAAGATATGAAAGCCAGGAGGAACTATTAGAAGTAGCAAGAGAATACAAAAAAAGGGGAATCCCGATCTCAGCTATTGTAATCGATTATTTCCACTGGACCGAACAGGGAGAATGGAAATTTGATCCCAAATACTGGCCAGATCCAAACGCTATGTGCAAGGAACTGGAATCAATGGGAATAAAACCTATCGTATCCATCTGGCCAACGATAAATCCCAATAGTGAAAATTATAGTAAGATGGACGAACAAAACATGCTCATCCGTACAGAGAATGGGCAGTATGGTACGTTTTCCTTTTATGGGCAGCAGACGTTTATTGATCCCATGAATCCCAAAACACGTTCCTATGTATGGGAGAGAGTGAAGAAGAATTACTATGAACAGGGAATTAAAAATTTCTGGCTTGATGAAGCAGAGCCAGAGGTACATCCTCAGCAATTCGGGCACCTTCATTTTTATTTGGGAAATGGAGCTCAAACTGCAATGCTATATCCATATTATTATGCTAAAATGTTCTATGACGGATTGAGAGAGCAGGGGGAAGAGGAAATCATTCTTTTGACCCGTGCAGCCTATCCAGGAAGTCAAAAATTTGGGGCGGCGGTCTGGAATGGGGATATTGTTTCCGACTGGGCGGCACTGCGTCAGAGTGTAACCAGTGGATTGTCCATGGGAATGTGCGGAATTCCTTGGTGGAACAGTGACATCGGTGGGTTCTTGAGTGGAGATACCGAAAGTGATGAATTTAGAGAATTGATTGCTAGGTGGTTCCAATTCGGGTTGTTTTCCCCTATCATGAGACTACATGGGGCCAGAAAGCGGACCAAAGATCAGAAAGATCAAAATCCCGGTATCATTGAGCGGAGTGGTGGTCCCAACGAAATCTGGAGTTTTGGAGAAAAAAACTATGAGATTATAAAGAATCTGATCGAAGTCCGAGAAAGATTAAGACCATATATTCAAAAGTATATGGACATTGCCAGTAAAACGGGTTCCCCGATTATGAGACCGATGTTTTATGATTTCTACGAAGATGAGAGGTGCTATACACTGGAAGATCAGTATATGTTTGGAGAAGACATTCTGTTTGCACCAATTTTACAGCCAGGACAGACAAAAAGGAAGGTTTATTTGCCACAAGGGACATGGACGTGCATCAAAGACCAAAAGTGCTATGGTGGAAATCAGGAAGTTATTATTTCTGCAAAGATTCATCAATTTGTTGCGTTTGTTAAAGAGGGAAGCCCAGTAATCGAGGCATTTTACGAACAAAGGAGAACAATACATGAAGAACAAAAATGATGGAATGAATTACGCCCCTAAAGGGAAGCCAGATCCAGTTGTATTAAAAGGAGAATTTAAGATTGCAGCCATTGCACTGGACCATGGACATATCTATGGGATGTGCAATGGGCTGACAGAGGCAGGAGCCTCGGTAAAATGGGTTTATGATAAGGACCCAGGAAAAATAGCTGGTTTTATAAAAGCATTTCCAGAAGCAAAAGCAGCGCAGTCTGAAGAGGAGATCCTTAATGATCCAGAGGTAAAACTGGTCTGTAGTGCGGCCGTCACCAGCTTGCGTGCCAGCCTTGGGCTAAGGGTTATGGCAGCCGGCAAGGATTATTTTACCGATAAAGCACCATTAACGACTTTAAGGCAGTTGGAAGAAGTCAAAGAAATGGTGAAACGTACAGGTAAGAAGTACATGGTTTATTATAGCGAACGAATTCATGTAGAAGCGGCCGTATTTGCAGGGCAGTTAATTGAACAGGGAGCCATTGGTACACCCATACATATTGATGGATTCGGACCACACCGGGTGGGAGATCCAAAAGGACGGCCGGATTGGTTTTTTAAAAAAGAACAGTATGGAGGAATCTTGTGTGATATCGGCAGCCATCAGATTGAACAATTTCTCTACTTCTGTGGAGTCAAAGATGCAAAAGTACAATATTCTCAGGTTGGGAATTTTGGGCATCCAGATCATCCCGAACTGGAAGATTTTGGAGATGCTGTGCTGCTAGGAGACAATGGAGCAACGCAGCATTTTCGGGTGGATTGGTTTACTCCAGATGGATTATCAACCTGGGGAGATGGCAGGACGTTTATACTGGGGACGGAGGGGTATATCGAACTTAGAAAATACGTAAATATTGGAATGCATGATGGTAGTGCGGATCATGTATTTTTGGTGAATCATAATGGGGAACAGCATTTTGAAGTGACAGGAAAAGTAGGATATCCGTTCTTTGGTCAGCTAATATTAGATTGCATCCACCGGACAGAGCATGCCATGACACAAGAACATGCATTGAAAGCAGCAGAATTATGTGTCAGAGCAGAGAACCAGGCAGTAGAGATCCACTATAACAGGGAAGGAGCGACCGTGTAAAATGATACAGGTAGCAATTGTAGGAACTGGTAATATCTCTGTGGCACATTTGGAAGCATTGTCAAAATTTCCAGAACGATGTAAGGTGGTTGCCTTGTGTGATATTTACCCAGAGAAAGCAGAAGCGTTAAAGGAAAAACATCACTTGGATTGTGAGATTTTTGATGATCACCAGAAGATGCTGGATTCTGGAATTCCAATCAATATGGTTCATGTATGTACGCCGCCCTATGTTCATGCAGAAATAGCCATTCACTCCATGGACGCTGGCTGCCATGTGCTGGTAGAAAAACCCATGGCAACTTGCCTGGCAGAATGCGATGCGATGTTAGAGGCAGAAGAAAGAAACCAGGTAATTATGGCATGTGTAGCGCAAAATAGATTTCGGAATGAAATCCATAAATTGAAACAAGTATATGACAGCAAACTGGCGGGGAAATTATGCTGTGCCCATATTAATTCCCTATGGTGGAGGGGAGACTGTTATTATGATTTATGGTGGAGAGGAACCTGGGAAAAGGAAGGGGGCGGGCCGACACTCAATCATGCGGTTCATCATATTGATATGCTGAATTGGATCGAAGGGAAGATGCCAGTGGAGGTAATGGCAATGCTTACCAATGTGATGCATGATCATTCGGAAGTTGAGGACCTATCTCTGGCTGTGCTGAAATACCAGGATGGTAGTATGGCTCAGGTAACTAGTTCTGTGGTTCATCATGGAGAGCAGCAGGGAGTAGAACTTCAGTGCGCCGATGCTAAAATTTCAGCACCCTGGGATTTGAAGGCAGAAAAAACAAGATCCAATGGGTTTGGAATGAAAGATGGAAATCAGGATCTCATGAAACAAATAGAAGAGACATATAAGAAGATCCCGGATCTTACATACGAAGGTCATACCGGAGAGATTGATGATGTATTAAGTGCTTTGGAAGCGGGGAAAAGACCTATGATTACCGGTGTAGATGGAAGAAAAACAGTGGAACTGATCACTGCTATTTACAAAGCTGGCTGTTCCAAACAACAAGTGGGACTTCCCATTCTGGCTGATGATGAATATTATACTTTTGAGGGGCTTTTAAAGAATGCCATTCGCTTTCATGAAAAAAGTCATTCCGTTGATAACTTTTCAGATACAGAAATTACTCTGGGAAATTATAAACGATAATTATAGAGAGCAAGATCTAGCTGTAATGTAAGGAAAGGGGATTAAAGGTATGAGCGTCAATCCGATTTTAAAAGGGGATTTTCCAGATCCAGATGTGATCCGCGTTGGGGACACCTATTATATGGTAAGCACTACCATGCATTTTATGCCGGGAGGAGTTATACTTCGTTCCTTCGATTTGATCCATTGGGAGATTGCAAGTCATATTTATGATAAGTTGGACAGTACCAAAGGACAGACTTTATCGGGAGACAGTAACATATATGGGAAAGGAATGTGGGCAGCTACTATACGGTATCATAATCACACATTCTATGTCTTATTTGTAGCCAATGATACTGGTAAGACTTACCTTTATACGGCACAAAATGTGGAAGGACCCTGGGAGAAACAAAATATAAAAGGGTTTTACCATGATTGTTCCCTTTTGTTTGATGAAAACCGGGTGTTCCTTGTGTATGGAGGGACTCAAATTCATCTAACGGAACTAAAATCTGATTTAAGCGGACCCAAAGCGGGAGGTTTAAACCGAGTGATTATAAAAGAGACCGGGAAATACACCTTAGGGTATGAAGGAGCCCATATTTATAAAATCAATGGGAAATATTATGTGTTTCTCATCCATTCTCCAGGGTATGGATGGTTTCGGACTCAGGCGGCATTTGTTTCGGATTCTCTGGAAGGAGAGTTTAGAGGACGCGATGTGCTAAGAGATGATATCGGCTATCGAAACCAAGGAGTAGCTCAAGGTGGAATTGTAGACACACCAGACGGGGAATGGTATGGCATTCTCTTTCAGGATCGGGGAGCGGTTGGACGGATTCCAGTTCTTGTACCAGTAACCTGGAAGGATGATTTTCCTGTTTTCGGCATTGGCGGAAAGGTGCCAGATACCATTGTTACAAAAAGTACAAGACCAGATTATAAATATAAACCATTATACAGCAGTGATGATTTTCATTACCCGAAAAGCGGAGACCAAAACGTCAAACTAAAAGATGTTTGGGAATTTAATCATGAACCGGATTCGCGTCTATGGTCTGTTACGCAAAGACCCGGTGCATACCGGATTCAATCTGGTAAGATATCTGATAGATTGGAACAAGCAGTTAATACGTTGACACAGCGAATGAAGTTTCCTGGGTGTGAAATTATTGTTACGTTAGATGGAAGTCAATTAAAACCTGGAGACTATGCTGGACTTTGCGCATTACAGGGGTGTTTTGGATTGATTGGAATGAAGCGAGAAGAATGGGGACGGTATTTGGTTATGATTGGCAGGCAAGAAGGGGATCAGGGAAAGGAATATGCACGTATTCCGGTCAATCAGGAAACTGTGACTCTTAAACTTGTAGCCAATTTCCAGCAGATGAAAGATGAAGTTGAATTTTACTATTTGTCTGGATCAGAATGGAAAAAACTTGGAATAACACAAAAACTATATTTTAAATTGGATCACTTTACTGGGTGCAGAGCTGGTTTATATCTTTATTCCACCAAGCAGACAGGCGGAATCGCTGATTTCATGGATTTCCAATATCATTATACGGATTAATATAGAATAAACCATAAGCCACCATTTGGCAGTGGCTTATGGTTATCAATGTTACTTCATTGGTAAAACCTGGTAAAGTCTGCAGCTGTGAGGAGGAAGGATGCATTGAATTGTATTGATGGGATGGGAAAAATCCTCTCCTGACCAAAGATCTATGAGTGCAGCTTCTGCTTCCAATAAAGTAAGGTCGGTCACTGGAATCGCTAATTCTGTTTCCTGATCGCTTATATTAAAGAGTGCAGTGTATAGGGTGTTTTCTTCCTCGTTCCTTGCGGTCCAAACCACTTGTGAGTCATTTTTCGAAACTTGGTGGGGACAGCATTTGGGATCAAGGAGATCTAGAACTCTTTTGTTGGTAAGAAGGGAAAGGGTAAAGTCATCCAGTTTAGTCAATTCTGCTCCTAACATCAGTGGAGAACCAAACAGGCACCAGAGTGTTATCATAGTACGCTGTTCTTCTTTGGTAAATCGGGTTTTACGTTCCTCCCCGAAGCCTTTGCCCACCATCCCAATGGGAAGCATGTCACAATCTGGATAACAGCCTTTTTTTACATGGTTTTGCCATAATTCACAGCGCGTGAACATATGTTTCAAAGAGTCCCAACAATCCCAGAAATCATCGGTAATCCGCCACATGTTAGCATACGTCTCATAATGCCAGGCCTGTTCAATCAGAGCGGGTCCAGGGGACAGAGACAAGGTTATGGGGCGTCCGCACCGACTGATTGCAGCCGCCAGCATCTCAATTTCATATCTTGCTGAATAGGGTGCTCTCGGGTATAGATTGGTATTACAAATATCATCACATTTTATGAAATCCACGCCCCAAGAACTGTAAAGTTCCAAGAGAGAATCGTAGTATGCCTGACCCGCTGGAGTGTTTTTAACTCCATACATATCAGGGTTCCAGCCGCAGATAGAAGAAGGATCTGCCGCCATATCAGCCGTGACGTTTGTTCCTTTGATGGTTCCGTGAAGATGGGCTGCAATCCGTGGAATTCCCCGCATAATATGGATACCAAATTTAAGACCAAGACGATGAATATAATCTGCCAAGGGAGCGAATCCCGCTCCGTTTCTGCTAGAGGGGAATCGTTCTGGATCTGGAAGGAGCCGGGAGTACTCATCCATGTTGAGTGGAGAGAAGGGGATGTATTGGAATTTGCTGCGCATGGAGCCTGCATCTTTTGCGTACCACTGAATATCTATGATGATGTACTGCCAGCCGAATGACTTAAGATGGGACGCCATGTAATCGGCGTTGGCTTTTATCTCTGCCTCTGTTACGGTTGTGTCATAATAATCATAACTGTTCCATCCCATGGGTGGATATGGGGCAAAATCATTTTTGTACATGAAAATCCTCCTTTTAGATAGGTTGTATTGATCCTTCTATTATATAGGAGTCTGGAAGAATAGGAAGAATAAAAATTTGATCTTTTGAGGGTAAAAATTTGATGGAATATCAAAGAGGAATTTATGGAGTGTTGGATACAGATGATAGGAACGACAGCCCTTTGCTTTTATTGGATGGAGGGATTGAATGCAGAAGAAACGAGTCTTACGATTATAACAATCGGTTAAGACCTGGCTATGAAGGGTATGTGTTCCAGTATACACTTCGAGGAAAAGGCTGCTTTTTAAAAAATGGACAATCTTATGAAATGACAGAGGAACATGGTTTTTTGGTCTCTGTTCCGGAAGACAGCCGATATTTTCTGCCTAAAGTGGGGGAACAGGAATGGGAATTTTTATACATTCATTTCTCTGGAATTGCGGCGTTCCCTTTTATTGAAAAAGTGGAACGCCTGGGAGGAAGCCCCTTTTCTCTCTGGAAAGGGAGTGAACCCCTGCGAATTGCAATGGCGATCCAGGAAAAGATTATCTCTGGATATCGACTTGAAAAGTATGAAGGAGGAGAATTGCTGTATCATTTTCTAAGTGCACTCCTACGCGAACTGGAACATCCGGGAACAGAAAAGAACAGCTCTTTGGTTGAACGGGCGAAGCGTCTTATGAAGGAAGGCTTTTCAGATCTGGAAGGTGTGGAATCCTTATCTGCGGAAATGGGGGTGTCACCCTCTCATTTTAGCAGAACGTTTCGGAAAAAGACAGGAATTACACCGGTCCAATATTTGACAAACGTAAGAATACAAAATGCAATGAATCATCTATTAAATACAGATTACGGGATGGATAAAATTGCGAAAGAAAATGGTTTTTCCAATGGGAACTATTTCTGTAAAGTATTTCGCAAAGTTGTAGGGGAGTCCCCCATGGAATATAGAAGGAAAAGGCGAGAATGGGTTTAAAAAGGAGGAGAAGATAAATGAAGGAGATTTATAGACAAAAAGGGGCAGAGCTACTTATCTATACCCGTCAGCCAGACAAGGAACGGTATCCAGCTGGACTGGCACGAAGCATTCACTTTGCATGGAGCAGAGATGGAATAGGCTATCAGGCTTTAAATCGGAATTATGGAATCCTGTTTGCAAACGCTGTGATTCGAGAGAACAATACCATTTGCCCAAAGGGGTTAAAAAATCCATGGGTATTTGAGATGTCTGACGACACCTATGGAATTCTGGCAATTCGCGTGAATGAGGACGGAAGTACAGACGAAGAAAGTCTTGGTGGTGTTTTCGTCTGGACTACAAAAGATTTTATTGAATTTCAGGAAAAGGGACACATAAATCTGGGGACGGACCGTTCGATAGGGCGTGTATCGTGTCAGTATCATGAGACATTAGGTCTTTATGAAATTTTATGGGAAGATAAAGAAGGCAACCTGTTTCATAATACTACTTCAGATATAATCAAACCTGCAGAGATTTCTGTTCCCAAACCAGCCTCTGGTAGGATAGAACCTTTTAAGGTCAGTGGGTTAGAAGGCGCAGTTCCTGGCAATTGCATGAAAATAACAAGTAAATTCTGCGATCGGATTGTACGGAAATGGAGACCTGTCAAAAATACAGAAATTCTCGTTTCTGATAGGGTAGAGATTTCCTCTGAGGAAGATCTAAACCAGATCCATGCAACGGCTCTGTATTCGGATGGGTCTAGTGTGTCCAAATTAATCTGTTGGGATCAAAACACGGTAGATTTTAACCAACCAGGGGAATATATGATTCATGGGATGGTAACAGACAGGAAGTATCCATTTCCCCTTACAAAAGGCTTTGCAGATCCAGTTGTTTTCCCGTGGAAAGGAAAATATTATTTTATCTCAACCAATGATAATTTAAATGATGTGGGTCTTTTCGTTCGCCAGGCAGATACTCCGGAGGAACTTTTTCATGAGGATACGAAGCATCATCTGATTCTTGATTACAATGAAGAAAATGATTTCATACAGACGTTTTGGGCGCCGGAGTTTCATATGATTGGCAGTGAGCTTTATATCCTGTTCGCAGTTGGTGGAAAAAAGTGGGCCCCTCAGTGTCACTTGATGAAGCTAAAAAAAGAGGGATCAATTCTGGATGAAAACGGCTGGGAAAAACCCATAAGAATACAGAAAAGAGATGGATCATGGCTGACAGATAAGGGAATTACTTTGGATATGACTTATTTAAAGGTAAGGGGTGTCTCGTATCTGATATGGTCTTACCGAGAATGGATTGGTACGGATTTAGATACTGGCTCTATGCTTTATATCGCCACCGTAGAGGAAGAGAAACCATGGCAGTTAACCAACGATCCGGTGTTAATATCCCGCCCCCTTTATGGTTGGGAAAATGTGGAAGGAACCATTAACAACGAGGGACCCTATGCATTTGTAACGGATAAAACTGTTTTCGTTACCTATTCCGGTGGTGCTGCCAATGGTTATACTTATGCATTGGGACTTTTAAAAGCACATACAGGGGACGATCTATTAAACCCAGAGAACTGGAATAAAAGCAGTACACCGGTACTTTCTTATTATTCTTTGGAGCACAGATATGGCCCAGGTCATAATTCCTTTTTTGTAGATCCGGAAGGTAATTTGATGATTGCTTATCATGGGGTGGAATCTTTAAAGGATCATCTCCGATGCTCAGGAATTCACAGGGTCCATTTTGATATAACGGGCAATCCGGTATTTTCCCTTTCGCCAGAACGGGATTTAAACCCAGAACTTAGGAAGGTAACAACTAGAGTTGTTGTTAAATAATAAGAACAATTGAGCAAAAATGCCGCATCGAATCAATCAAAAGGTGCGGTTATTTTTATTTCTTTCCGTTAGTTGATTTATTTGGGAAAAACTTTTGACAAAATACGACTAATTGTGATATTGTTTACTAAATATATGTTATAATAAAGAAAATCAAAAAGTCTGTATTAGACGGATGGAAATGCAGATATGATTTGAAATAATGAAATAGGAGGCTTGTAAGTGTATGGCAGCTATAAGAGTTGTGATTGTAGATGATTCCCCTTTTTCAATTGCTTTTATCAGGGGAATTCTGGAGAGGAATGGTCTGGAGGTTGTTGGGGAAGCTGGTAATTTAGATGAAGTAAAGCAAGTAATTCATGAGACGAGGCCTCAACTAGTGACGATGGACATGACATTGCCAGGAACCGATGGATTGGAATGTACCCGTGCAATTCACGAAATTGATGATAAAATTAAGGTAATAGTAATCAGTTCTATGATGGATGATGAAATTGTAAATGAAGCAAAGGCAAATAAAGTATCAGGATATGTTCAAAAACCGATTGATGAAGATGCATTAATGACAGCAATCAACCGGGTTATGGCATCAAATGAATTGTATCGGTTTTTATCAAACGAATATACTCGGATTTTCAAAGAGGCATTGCTTGATGGAACCAATAAAATGACGAAAACACTCCTTAATTTTAAGGAGGAGTCCACTTGCAATCGTGAATTCGAGTCAGAAGGTTTGTCTATTATTGTAGGAATCATAGGAAAATTCTCAGGAAGAATGTTAATTGATTTAAAGATGGAAACTGCGTTTAAGATGACCACTGCAATTATGAGGAAAGAACCCAAGAATAATGATGAAGTAATTGCGGTTCTTGGAGAATTTACTAATATTGTATCAGGGAATGCCTGCTCGATATTAAACCGGATGAATAAGGCGCTGGGACTGAGAGTGGCCCCACCTACTATTATGCATGGGGAAAGTGTACATATTACAGCTCCAGATTTTCCGACTACTACCGTTAAGGCTGAGACAGAATATGGTGATATTTTATTAAATGTTGGATTTCAAAGAGGTGATGGACAGTGGATGTAAAGTATATTAACCCATTTATAGAAGCTTTTTATACCGTTATGCCCCAACTAGGATTTCAAAAGGTTGAGAAACAGAGCGTCAGTTTAAAAGATCAGAATCTTTCCTATACAGGTGTGATTTTGACCGTAGGCATTGTAGGAGAAATCAAAGGAAATGTTGTTTATTTTCTGGGACATGAAGAAGCCAAGAAAGTGGCTTCTGTCATGATGATGGGAATGCCGGTGGAGGAATTTGATGAGATGTCTCAAAGTGCAGTTTCAGAACTTGCCAATATGTTAACAGCCAATGCCGCTACCTATTTTGAGAAAATAGGACTTTCTGTGGATATTTCTACCCCAACTCTTCTATATGGAAATAATGTTTCTGTAAAGATGAGTTCCCACCAGGTACTTTGTATCCCTCTTAAGGCAGATGATATTCCAATTGAAGTAAATATTGCATTTTCATAATGAAATAAGTTCAAGATAAATGGGGTTCCTTATTAGAAGGAACTCCGTTTTGCTTTTATCTATATACTTATATTTAGATAAATAAATAATATTTTATATTATTTTAAAATATAGCTTGAAACAAAACAATGCATGTTGTATAATATAGACAAAATAAAAAGAAAATACATAGGAGATATATATGAAACGACGAAAAATAGAAGATTTTCCACTCGGTATCCCCTTGATCCGTCAGAGAGCGGATCCTTATATGTATAGGCATAAAGATGGAACGTATTACTTTACTGCCTCTGTTCCGGAATATGACAAAATCATACTACGTGAATCCGATACCATCTTGGGTCTACAGACAGCAGAAGAATACGTCATATGGGAAAAGCATGGAAGCGGAGAGCAGGGGGGGTTTATATGGGCACCAGAGCTGCATTATCTCCATGGTTCCTGGTATCTTTATTATGCAGCAAGTGACAGTGAGAATGTATGGAACATACGGCCTTACCTGTTAAAGTGTACTGGAAAAGATCCGAGGAAGGGTCCGTGGCAGGAGTTAGGGAGACTAATAGAATCGGCCGAGGATCCATATGTATTTGATGATTTTTCTTTAGATGCCACAGTTTTTCAACATAAAAATCAAGATTACCTGGTGTGGGCTGAAAAAACAGGCAAAAATATGCAGATTTCCAATCTTTATCTGTCAAAGATGGAGACTCCCTGGAAACTAGCTGGGAACCATGTTCTATTATCAACTCCAGATTATGAATGGGAGCGAAAAGGTATTTGGGTGAATGAAGGTCCTGCAGTGCTAAAGCATAAAGGAACCATTTTTATAACCTATTCAGCCAGTGATACGGGCCGGAATTACTGTATGGGGATGCTGTCTATAGGAGGTGAAGCGGATGTGATGGATCCCAAAGCTTGGAAGAAAAGCCCTACCCCTATATTGGAAACAGATAAGAAGAGGGGTATTTATGGACCTGGGCATAATAGTTTTGTTAAGGGGGAGGATGGAGAGACGGATTATTGCATTTACCATGCAAGAGAATATGGAGAAATTAAGGGGGATCCACTGTTTGACCCAAACCGCCATACCATGGTAATGAAGGTTAAGTGGAGAGAAAATGTTCCGTTGTTTTCGTATGAGGATTAGCGATTTGATCTAATGTTTAGAAAAACGTAAAATATTATAATGCATATTAAAGGAGGCGCTTTATGAAAAGAAAAATATTCGGTATCCTAGGTGGTTTTGCTATAGCTGCTATGATATTAACTGGCTGTGGTTCCTCTACATCAGGGGGAGACGGGCAAGCAGAAGAAACTTTAGAAGGTGAGACGAAAGAGGCAGAGGTATCAGTTGTAGGCCCAGAATCCGGAACACACATGAATATGTGGTCTTTTGTTGAATTACATAACACTTTTTATGGGGGCATGGTTGAAAAATGGAATAAGGAGAATCCAGATCGACAGATTCAGATGACATTTACCACATATCCCTTTGCGGATATGCACAATAAGATGATTATGGCACTGCAGACCGGGGAGGGAGCACCGGATCTTTGCGATATTGAAATTGGCCAGTTTCCTAATTTTCTTCAGGGAGAGGTTCCACTTTTTCCTTTAAATGATGCCGTAGCACCTTATAAGGATAAACTGGTGCAGTCAAGATTAGATGCGTATTCAAAGGATGGTAATTATTACGGAATGCCTACCCACGTAGGAGCTACCGTTATGTATTACAACAAAGAAATTTTTGAAAAATACGGGATTGATTATACAAAAATTAAAACATGGGATGATTATACGGAAGCGGGGAAAAAATTAAAAGAAGCTTCGGATGGGACGGTTATGATGACCAGTGTAGATACTGCAGGGGTTGACTGGTTGACGATTGCGATGGCCCAGTATGGAGAAGATTGGGCGGCTCAAGATAAAATAGATGTGAAACTGGATTCTGTGAAAGCAATGTTGACAATGCAGCAAGGCTGGCTCAAAGATGGTACTGCAATGATCTCTCCTGCAGGTCATGTGGACTTAGAAGAAGGGTATCAAAATATTTTAGATGGTAACATTGCTTCATTTCCAAAAGCAATGTGGTTTATGAGCCGTTTCCTAAATTATATGCCGGAAATGAAAGGAAAGATTGCGTTAGCGCCTCTTCCTGTTTTTAAAGAGGGTCAAAATCGGTCTGTAGGAATCGGGGGAACTGGGACTGTAGTAACAAAACAGTCATCAGATCCAAAACTAGCAGCAGATTTCATAGCTTTTGCGAAGTGTTCCTCGGAAGGTGCCCGTCAGATATGGGAGCAGCTAGGATTTGATGTGTGCAATACAGATCTTTGGACCGATGAAACCGTTACAAAAGATACAAGCAATCAGTACATTGGGTATTTTGTGACAAATCCATTTGATGTTTTAAATGAAGTAAAATCAGAAATCAGCACATTAAGTGTTACAAAAATGACCCCAGGAATCAACGATTATTTCTGTACGACTACGTTAAACGAAGTGTTGCAAGACGAAGACAATATTGATGATGCGTTACAAGGAGCACAGGATTATCTAGAGCTGGAGCAGTAAATTGTTTGTATAATGGAGGGGATGGAATGAAGATAAAGCGGATCCTATATTCACAAAAAGCAGCTCCTTTTCTTTTTGTACTGCCGTTTTTGTTAAGTTTTTTGGTGTTTTGGATCTATCCACTATTTAGTACCGTGAAAATGAGTTTTCAGAACATACTCCCAGGGCAGATTGAGTGGGTTGGGTTTGAAAATTACGCGAAATTATTAAAAGATACCACGTTTCATACAGCAATCCGGAACAGTTTTGTTTATATGATTTTTTCTATTGCTTTATTAATTCCGTTTCCTATGCTGTTTGCCGTTTTGATGGATAGCAATCTGGTGAAGGCAAAAGGTTTCTTTAAGGGAGTATTGTATGTCCCTGCATTGACATCTGTGGTAATTTCGGGAACTTTGTTTCGTCTTATGTTCTCTGAATTACCAACAGGTCAGATGAACCTTTTGATGGATCTGCTTGGGAAAGTCCCAGTTGCATGGTTGAAAGAGAAAAATTATGCTATGTGTGCGTTGCTGGTCCTTTGCTGCTGGAGATGGACGGGAGTGAACATGCTATACTTTTTGTCAGGCTTAAAAAGCATTGACACAAATTTGTATGAGGCGGCCTCCATTGACGGAGCATCTCCTTTGATGCGGTTTCGTTACATTACCATCCCATTATTAAAGCCAACCACCGTGTATGTGCTGACCATTAGTGTTTATGCAGGACTCGCCATGTTCTTGGAAAGCTTTATGTTGTGGGCGGGGAACGCATCACCCAAAAATATTGGTTTGACGATTGTTGGATATCTATACAAAAGAGGAATAGAAAAAAATCAGATGGGATATGCCTCTGCTGTAGGTTTGGTTCTTCTGGGAATTGCATTGCTTATTAATGTGGCACAGCTTATTCTAAACGGTACGTTTAAAAAGGAGGAGAATTGATCATGAAAAGTAAAAACAAACTTCTTGCATTTATAATGAATCTAATTTTGGGCTGTTTGTGTCTTCTTGTCATGTTTCCTCTTGTAGCAGGGCTGTTTGCATCGTTTCGTCCCGGAAGAGAACTGATTCGGAGAGGACTTAGCATTAATCTGGATTTATCTACTATGAGCTTCAATAATTACAAGTATTTGTTTTCGGGAAATGTAGACTCTCGCAAATACTTTATGTGGTTTGGAAATAGTATGATGCTGACTCTGCTTACGGTACTACTAACACTGATTGTATGCTATTTTGTTGCTTATGGATTGAGCATGTATGAATACAGATTTAAAAATCTATTATTTTTTCTTGTGATTGCAACTATGATGGTTCCATTTGAAATTTTAATGCTGCCGCTTTATCAGGAAATGATTCATCTTAAGCTGATGAATACGACAACGGGTGTGATTTTGCCGGGACTATGCAGTGCTTCTACCATATTTTTCTTTCGACAGTATATGATTTCTTTACCGAAAGCATTACTGGATGCGGGAAGAATTGATGGAGCGACAGAGTATGGAATCTGCATTAAAATCATGCTTCCGATAACCAAACCTGCGTTTGCGGCTATGGGAATCTTATGTGCAATGGGTTCCTGGAACAATATGTTGTGGCCGATGCTGATTTACCGGGAAGCACATAAATTTACGCTTCCCATAGGACTAAATACATTATTAACGCCTTATGGAAACAATTACGATTTGCTGATTGCAGGTTCTATGTTTGCGATTATTCCGGTATTAATCGTATTCTTATGTTTTCAGAGCTATTTTATTGAAGGTATGACGACTGGTGCGGTAAAGGGGTGAATGTATGATTAAAGAGATTAAGAGAATGAAGGCTTTTGGGGTTTTTGTATTTGGGATTTTAGTGGTACTGGGGGCAGCTGGATCTATTCCGGCAGAAGGAAAAGAACTCCTAAAAAGCCCAAGTCGGGTTTCTGTTCATGATCCATCCATTGTTCGGGCAGAAGATGGAACGTACTACGTGTTTGGGTCCCACCTGGCAGGAGCCAAATCCTGGGACTTACAGAACTGGACCCTTCTTGGAAGTGATTATAGTAATGTCACCAATAACTGGATCTATGGGAATGTAAAGCAAAATCTAGCAAAATCCTTTGAATGGGCCGGGTACAATGACGGAGATTGTTCTGGGGGAAAGTATGCGGTATGGGCGCCAGATGTGATATGGAATCCTTATTATGTGAACAAAGATGGATCAAAAGGAGTTTACATGATTTATTACAGTGCTTCCTCAACATGGCGTAGATCTTGCATTGGATATGGAATTTCAAAAAACATAGAAGGTCCTTATACTTATGTAGATACAGTTATCTACTCTGGATTTACAAAAGACGGAAGAACCGATGGGAGAAGCACTAGAAATACAAAATGGGATAATAATTATCTTAATTTAAAAAAACTGGTTCAGTCCAAAACCCTGAAAAACGGAATCAGTGACCGGTGGTTCCAAGGGAATGATTGGAATCATAATTATGGTCCAAATGCCATTGATCCAACCTTGTTTTTTGATGCCAGTGGGCAAAAATTATATATGACCTATGGATCTTGGTCTGGTGGAATCTATCTTTTGGAACTTGACCAGAAGACGGGACAGGTAATCTATCCGGGTACGGATGCCGTAGATAGAGTCAGCAATAATTACATAGACCGTTACTTTGGAATCCATCTGGCTGGAGGGAATCACCAATCTGGTGAAGGACCTTATATTACTTATGATAAGGAATCTGAATATTATTACCTATATGAAACTTATGGTGGATTGACTGCGAATGGTGGTTACAACATGCGCTTGTTTCGGTCTAGGAATGTAACAGGTCCCTATCTGGACGGGGCTGGAAGAAATGCAGCTGACAGCGGCAGAAACAATGACCAGTACGGAATTAAACTAATCGGGAATTATCGTTTCAAAGATGGGATAACTGGATATAAAGCGGCCGGACATAATTCGGCACTGATTTACAATGGACAGCGGTATCTGGTTTACCACCAGAGGTTTGATCAAGGCAGTGAATACCACGAAGTCCGGGTTCATCAACAGTTTTTGAGTCAGACGGGCTGGCCAGTAACCGCTGTTTATGAGAACAGAAACGAAATGATCGAACATTATGAAGACAGAGAAATACTTGGTTCGTATGAATTCTGCAATCATGGACAGAAAACCTCTTCTGATATGGTTCAGATGGAAAACATAACTCTAAACGCAGATGGTACCATACAGGGAGATCGGTCAGGAACCTTTAAAAAGATCAGAGGAGACAATTACGATTATATTGTAATTAACATGGATGGAACCCAATACCAAGGGGTATTCTTTCGACAAAAAAATGTATCGAAAAATCCCACTCAAGTAATGACATTTACGGCAATAGGTAATAATAATACCAGTGTATGGGGGAGTAAGAAAGAATAAAGAGTCAGGTATTGTAACTTCTGGATAATTCATGTATGATGATATTTGGATTTGTCTTAGATTTATAATGAAAACCATATCTGCATATATGAAAGGGATTGCCATGCTGCATATTAAGAATTTAGAAGAAGGCTTAAAGGTTTTTGTAGCTCTGGGATCGGAACTCAGAATTGAAATCATAAAGCTTTTGATTGAGAACAAGGAAATGAATATGAATGAACTTGCGACTAGTCTCGGTGTGACCAATGGTGCCTTGACCAGTCATATTAAAAAATTGGAGGACAGTGGGATTATACGGGTGATTTCAGAACACAATGGACATGGAAACCAGAAGCTATGCCGGGTGAACGTGGATAAGCTTCTGGTGGATATTGAGCCAAAATATAGTAACGATGGAAAAAACACATACACAACGGATATCCGAGTGGGGTGTTTTACCGATTATGACATTCTCCCGACTTGTGGACTGGCAAGCGGTAAGTCGATTATCGGTGTGGTGGACGATCCTCGTTACTTCGCACATCCGGATCGGTTCCAGGCAGAGATTGTGTGGTTTACCAAAGGATATTTGGAATATATGATTCCCAATTTGCTGCCTCCTCTACAAAAAGTCAGTCAGATCACATTTTCTATGGAGATCGGAAGTGAAGCACCGGGTGTGAACAGTGACTGGCCTTCTGATATTACCATCAGTGTGAACCAGGTGGATCTTGGGACGTGGACCAGCCCTGGGGATTTTGGGGATGTTCCTGGGATTTTCACTCCGGATTGGTGGTTTCCGAACTGGAACCAGTATGGTCTTTTGAAGATGGTGGTAGTCAATCAGTATGGAACTTATATTGATGGGTTGAAAATATCCTCTGTTACCATTGACGAACTAAAACTTGATAGACGCAGCCCAATGAGACTGAAATTTCAGGTGAAGGAAGATGCGGTGAATGCTGGCGGACTGACTATTTATGGAAGTCGTTTCGGGAATTATAATCAAGATATTAAAGTGCGTGTTAATTATGTACCAATCAGCCAGGAGGCTGAAAGTCAAGAATAATCCCCGAAAAGGGGGAGGGGAAATGGATACGGCCGGAGGCGATACGTTCCGGTCGTTTTAGTCAGTACTGAGCAAGTTGGAAGAGATATATAGTCAGTACTGACTATTAAAAGAAAGGAAGAACCAATGATTCCACTTTATATACTCGGTATTTTGCTGCGATTTGGCCCACAACATGGGTATCAGATAAGAAAGCTCATAGAGCAAGAATTAAAAGGATTCACACAGATTAAATTGTCTAATGTCTATTACCATCTTGATAAGATGGAGTCTTCTGGAATATTGGCTGCCATTCGGGAGAAGCAGGAGGCACGTCCAGAAAAAACAGTTTACTATGTTGAAAAAACAGGAGCTAGTCAGTTTAAGCAGTTACTTACAAAAACTCTTGATATCAGCTATCAATTGGTATTTGATATAGATGCCGCCTTGTATTTTTCTGAGTATATAAAAGTATCTGAGTTGGAAGAAAGTCTGAATCAGTACATCATAGATTTAAAACAATCGATTACTGAATTGGATGAACATAGATCCACTATATTAAATACGGTTTCAACTGACCGGAAACTGACTACTAATCTAATCTTTAATCACCATCGGATGCATTATGAAACTGAACTTCGTTGGGCAGAAGAATCCCTAAAGCAAATGGAGTCAAATAGATAAGAAATCCCCTCCTTTTTCCATCTACGAACAATTGACAAAAAGAAGGGGATTCTTATGTAGTTTAGTTTTTATCTTTATTTGTATCGGAAAGACCTTCAAAAGTATTGTAAAAAACAGTATGGTCTTGATCAAAGCGAGTAAGGTGCATCTTGTGAGGAACGCTTTCTTCGCTTGGATAGCCAAGTGGAAGAAGTGCCACAGGAACCAATTCACTTGGAATGGCGAATGCCTTTTTGATTTTTTCTGGATCAAAATGTCCAACCCATGTGGTGCCCAAACCTAAATCTGCTGCTTGCAACATCATCTGTGTGGTGACAATACTGGCATCGACGATTCCCATATCTTCTTGGTCATAGGACCGTTTCCAACTGGCTGTTTTATCGTAACAGATTAGAAGAGCCATGGGCGCATGGAAATGATAGTGGGTGCATTCTTTTAGCTTATCTAGCGAATCATTGTTTTCTATCACAAGGATTCTCTGAGGCTGGTAATTAACAGCTGTTGGAGCAACCCGACCTGCTTCTATAATCTGATCTAGTTTTTCTTTTTCTACCTTTTGGTTGGTAAATTTTCGAACAGAATATCGTTCTTTGGCTAACTGTAGAAAATTCATGTAACTATCTCCTTTCCAATATATTCTTTCACTATAACATAATGTGAGAGAATAGGAAACACATTAATCTTCACTTTTAACCAATTACTATAGATACGTGGTAGTCTGTTTTTCCGTCTTCGTACGGAATTTCATTCCCTGAAATTGGATTTCCATCTACTAAGAAAGAGGTAGTACCATTCCTGGATTTCCCCTTATTCGTCACTTCAATATGATAGACGGCTCCTCTAAATTTGCGAACTGCCTTGAATTCAGGGATAGAATCCGGTAGGCAAGGTTCCACGATTAATCCGTGAAAACCAGGTCGGATTCCTAAGATGTACTGGGAAATACTAACAAACGTCCATGCTGCGGTTCCAGTGAGCCAGCTGTTTTTTGCTTCGCCGAAATTAGCGGCATCTTTTCCTGCAATCATCTGAGAATAACAGTAAGGTTCTGTCTTGTGTATCTCACTAATATCCTCCGTATAAGCTGGAGCCGTTTTTTTGTATACCTCAAAAGCACGGTTGCCTCTTCCAATCATAGTTTCAGCAATGACGATCCAAGGATTGTTATGGCAGAAGATACCAGCATTTTCTTTATATCCGGGTGGATAAGATGAAATTTCTCCCAGATTTTCATGATAACTCTGATAAGGAGGCTGCAGCAAAACGATTCCGTAAGTAGTATCTAGTTTTTCCTTTACACTGTCCAATGCTTGTTGTGCGAGACCTTCTTTCAATCCAATTCCGCCCATCACACAAAAACCTTGCGGTTCAATAAAGATTTGACCTTCCTCGCATTCTTTGGAACCCACTTTTTTACCATAGGCATCGTAGGCACGTAAGAACCACTCGCCATCCCATCCAGATGCAATGACAGCATCATACACCTGTTTCACAGAAGCGTCTGCATCGTTGGCTTCTGATTCCAGTCCGGTGAGTCGACAGAGCTCGGCATATTCTTTCCCATATTTTACAAACATACCTGCGATCATTGTGGACTCGGCAACCGGACCTTCCGATGGACCAGAGGTTTGGAAGGACTCTCCAGGTTCCGTGGAAAAGCAGTTCAAATTTAAGCAGTCATTCCAGTCTGCACGACCAATTAAAGGAAGTCCGTGAGGACCCAGATGAGACTTTGTAAAACCAAAAGAACGCCTCAAATGTTCCATAAGAGTTTGACTTTTTCCTTCATCGTTATCAAATGGAACCTGTTCTTTTAAAATGTCCCAGTCACCCGTTTCTTTGATGTAAGCGGATACACCAGCAATCAGCCAGAGCGGGTCATCATTGAATCCACTGCCGATGTCCATATTACCTTTTTTAGTAAGTGGTTGATATTGATGGTAGGCGCTTCCGTCTTCAAATTGCGTGGAGGCAATATCAATAATCCGTTCTCTTGCACGTTCTGGGATCATGTGGACGAAGCCAAGAAGATCCTGGCAGGAATCCCGAAACCCCATTCCACGCCCGGTTCCTGATTCATAGTAGGAAGCAGAACGTGACATGTTAAAGGTTACCATACACTGATACTGATTCCAGATATTAACCATACGAGATGTTTTTTCTTCTGCCATGTTTACAGAATAAGTGGAGAGTAGACTTTCCCAGTATTGTTTTAATTTCAAAAGCGCTTGTTCAATCTGTTTCGTTGTCTGATATTTTAGAAGTACAGCATTTGCGGGCTCTTTGTTGATTACATTAGGAGCCTTCCATTTTTTCTCTTGTTTATTCTCTGCATATCCAAGAATAAAAATGAAATTTCGTTCTTCACCTGGTTCTAAATGTACGCACAGGCGGTGGGAACCGATGGGAGACCAACCACTTGCAATGGAATTTCCAGATTTATTTTGGAAAACCATATCCGGATTTTGATTGGAATTGTATCCTCCTACGAACGTATTCCGATCCGTATCAAATCCATCAATGTCTGCATTCACAGAATAGTAAGCGTAGTGATTTCGACGTTCTCTATATTCTGTTTTGTGATAGATCACAGAATCTTCTACTTCGACTTCTCCAGTATTTAGGTTTCTCTGGTAATTCGTCATATCGTCCATCGCATTCCATAAGCAGAATTCTACATAAGAATAAAGCGTAATATCTTTCGGGGTTTCACCTTCGTTTTTCAGTGTAACCTGATTGATCTCACAGGTGTCACCCAGAGGAACAAATGCCGTAACGAGTGATGACAAGTCATTCTTCTTTCCCATGTAACGGGTTACTCCAAGCCCATGACGGCATTCGTAGAAGTCAAGGGGGGTTTTAGTCGGCTGCCACCCGGGATTCCAGATGGTTCCATTATCGTTGATATAGTAGTAATGTCCGTTGCTGTCTAGAGGGACGTTATTATAACGGTACCGTGTTAATCGCAATAGCTTTGCATCTTTATAGAAGCTGTAACCGCCTCCTGTATTAGAAATCAGTGAAAAAAAATCTTCACTTCCCAAATAATTAATCCACGGAAGTGGGGTATCTGGCGATGTGATGACGTATTCCTTTTCCAGATCATTAAAATATCCATATTTCATGTTGAATAACTCCTTCCTGTGTGGATGACCCAAATTCCATAAAACGACATTTTTCGAAAACGTTTAAGTTAAAAATTGGGAGTTGTACGGTCATAATAGCGCAGTTATAATAAAAAAACAAGTGAAAATTTAAAAAAACAATCAGAATTTTAATTTTACATAATATACATAGTCAAATATGTACAAAAAAATAGATCTAAAATAGCATAAACTAGATAAAATTTTAAAAACATATTGATTTTTTTGAAATATAGAGGTATAGTGTAATTACGAAAACGATTAAGTTAAGAGGATGAGACATATGATTTCTATGAAAGAACTGGCCCAGCACTGTGGGGTTTCCGTTGCCACAGTTAGTAAGGCACTTAATAATCAGAGTGACATCGGGGAGAATACCAAATTAAAAGTCAAAAAGGCGGCGGAAGAGTTTGGCTATTATCCAAATGCTGCCGCAAGATCCCTAAAAACAAATAAAAGCTACAACATAGGCGTTCTGTTTATTGATGAAGCAAATAGTGGGTTGACCCATGAATATTTTGCTGCAGTTTTAGAAGGATTTAAAGTAGAAGCGGAAAAACAGGGGTATGATATCACGTTTATCAATGGACAGATAGGAAAAAGAAAAGTTCCTTATTCGGATCACTGCAAGTATAGAAATGTAGATGGAGTTGTCATAGCTTGTGTGAATTTCGATAATCCAGAAGTGATTGATCTCCTGGCAAGTAAGATACCGGTTGTTACGGTAGATCATATCCATGAGAACTGTTCCTCCGTCTTATCCGATAATATTAAAGGAATTCAGATTTTGATGGATTATATCTATGAAAAGGGGCACAGAAAGATTGCGTACATACATGGGCAAGGCACTACAGTTACAAAGGCAAGACTGACTAGTTTTTATCGTTTCTTAGAAAGCCATAAGCTTTCAATTCCGGAGGGATATGTTTTGGAAGCGGATTATTTGGATGTCACGCAGGCTATGGTGTGCACCAAAGAACTTTTAGACAGAAAAGATCCACCTACTTGTATTTTATATCCCGACGATACTGCATTGATTGGAGGGCTCAATGAAATTCGTGCCCGAGACTTACGGGTGCCTGATGATATTTCCATTGCCGGTTACGATGGCAGCCGGATATCACAGCTATTGAACCCCAGGCTAACTACCATAAGTCAGAATACGGCTGATATTGGTATGCAAGCCGCTAAAAAACTGATAAGCACCATCGAAAAGCCTAAGACAACTTTTGTAGAACAGATCATTGTAGAAGGTGAACTGCTTGAAGGCGAATCGGTTGGAAATGCTAATATTTCATGATAGTAATATCAGAAAAGGAGAGGGTAATATGAAGAAGAAAGTAGTAAGTGTATTATTGTGTGCAGCAATGGCTGTTTCTATGGTAGCCGGCTGCTCAACAAAGAAAGCCGAAGATGTGAGTGGAAGTGACGCTCCAGAAAGCACTGCCAAAGTAGCCGACACAGAAAAAAAGGCAGACAGCGGGGAAGGGAAGGTTATTAATATCTACGTCTGGAACGACGAATTTAAGGCTAGATACGACGATTATTATGCATCTAAACTTCCAGAGGGGTATACGGTTAACTTTGTTACAACACCCAGTGAAAACAATGCTTATCAGAATGCGCTTGACGAGGCACTGTTAAATCAGGATAACGCAAAAGCGGATGATAAAGTAGATATGTTCCTGGTTGAAGCAGATTATATTTTAAAATATGTTAATTCTGATGCAACGGTTGATTTAAAAGACATTGGTATCACAGACGAAGACTTTTCAAAGCAGTATGACTATACGAAAGTAATCGCACAGGATCAAAACGGAGCGCAGAAAGGGATTTCTTGGCAGGGGTGTCCAGGACTCTATATTTACCGTCGTTCCATTGCAAAAGATGTATTAGGAACCGATGATCCAGCTGAAGTTCAAAAGTCAATCGATGACTGGGATACGTTTGATCAAACAGCAGCTAAGATGAAAGAAAAAGGATATTTTATGGTATCTGGTTATGATGATACATACCGTACATTTTCCAACAATGTGAAAGCTCCCTGGGTAGACGGGGATAAAGTAGTGATTGATCCTAATCTGGAGAGATGGGTTGATCAGACGAAAGAATATACAGACAAAGAATACAATCAGAAAACAACTCTATGGGCATCTGAATGGGCAGCCGGACAGGGACCAGAAGGAAAAGTATTTGGTTATTTCATGCCAGCTTGGGGTGTTGATTTTGTAATGGCAGGGAACTCTTTGGAAAAAGCAGAAGCAGACGGCGGGAAACAGGAAGCTGGAAACGGAAGTTATGGAGATTGGGCTGCAACCACTGGACCAGAATCTTATAACTGGGGCGGTACTTGGCTGTGTGCGGCTAAAGGAAGCGACAATGCTGATATTGTAGCAGATATTATGAAAACAATTTGTTGTGATGATGATACCATGAAAAAAATCGTGGAAGAGAAGAATGATTTCGTAAATAACAAGACAGTTATGGAGTCTCTGGCAAAAAGTGATTATAAATCAGAATTTTTAGGTGGACAGAATCCGCTTCAGATGTACTGCGATGCAGCTGAAAAAATTGATATGAGTAAGATTTCTCCATATGATCAGGGTATCAATGAAAGCTACCAGAATGCAATGCATGACTATTTTGATGGAAGTGTAGACAAAGATACAGCACTCAAAAATTTCTACACATCAATCAGTGAAAAATATCCAGAATTAAAGATTGAGTAGTTTTTAAACGGCAGGGCGGTAATACCGCCCTGCATGGAAACAGGAGGTTTCATCATGGTAAAAGAAGAAAAGGCGAAGAAAAGAAAAAAGGTCAGCTATGCGAAATGGGGATATATTTTTCTGATCCCGTTTTTTGCCACTTATTTTATATTTTCCTTTATTCCCTTGGTAAATACATTTTATAATAGTGTGTTTGAAAATTATCGATCTGGATTAACCCAGATCGGGCCTAATTTTGTAGGTATGAAGAACTACGTTTCAATTTTCCAAAGTGATTTGCTAAAGTATTTTGGAAATACCATAATCTTATGGGTCATTGGATTCATTCCGCAGATTGTAATATCATTAATCCTAGCGGTTTGGTTTGCTGATTTTAGGATGCGCTTAAAAGGAAGCACTTTCTTTAAGACTGTAATTTATCTTCCTAATGTTATCATGGCCGCTTCATTCGCCATGCTGATTTTCGCTTTGTTTTCAGATGAAGGGCCGATGAATCACCTGCTTATGAATATGGGAATTATACATAGTCCAATCCGTTATTTGTCCACTGTATGGGGGACCAGAGGCTTGATTGGCCTGATGAATTTTATGATGTGGTTTGGAAATACCACCATTTTGTTAATGGCTGCGATTCTTGGTGTGGATGGTTCCTTATTTGAAGCCGCCGCCATTGATGGAGCAAAGCCATTTCAGATATTTACGAAAATAACCATGCCGACCATCCGGCCGATTTTTATATATGTACTAATTACTTCATTGATCGGAGGATTACAGATGTTTGATGTTCCCCAGGTATTAACCAATGGAAAAGGAACCCCAAACAGAACCAGCATGACACTAATTATGTTTTTGAATAATCATCTATACAGCAAGAATTATGGGATGGCGGGAGCATTGTCTGTAATCTTATTTATAATAACAGCTATACTTAGCCTTGTGGTATTCTTTATACTTACTGGCACAGGAGAAAAGAAAGGAGGCTTTCGCTAATGGACATGAGAAATTTTAAAAAGATGGTTGCTTACGTGGCACTTTCCCTTCTGTCATTTTTGTGTCTCTTTTTCTTTTATTGTTTGATTATCAATGCGACGAGATCTCATCCGGAAATTGCAAAAGGATTTTCCTTTCTGCCTGGTAAATCTTTTGGCTCTAACTTAAATAATGTACTTCATAATGAAAATTTACCCGTGTTACGTGGAACATTCAATAGCTTTTTTATTGCCAGTACCTCAGCGTTGTTGTCTGTTTATGTATCGGCACTCACAGCTTTTGCCATTCATGCGTATGATTTCAAGTTTAAAAAAGCGGTCTATCTATTTATTATTTTGATTATGATGATACCCAACCAAGTAACGACTTTAGGATTTTTAAGACTGATTGGTAAGATGGGGCTTATGGATAATTTCATTCCTCTGATTTTGCCTTCTATGGCAGCTCCGGTGGTCTTTTACTTTATGATTTCCTATTTTGAAAGTAATCTTCCTTTGGAAATCATAGAATCGGCAAGAATCGATGGAGCCAATGAATTTTATACATTTAACACCATTGTAATTCCTATTGTAAAACCGGCACTAGCCGTACAGGGTATTTTTGCATTTGTTGCTTCCTGGAACAATTACTTTATCCCCTCATTGGTGTTAAAATCCAATGAAAGTAAAACGCTCCCTATTTTAATTGCACAGTTAAGGAGTGCTGATTTTTTGAAGTTTGATATGGGGCAGGTGTATATGCTGATCGCAATTGCCATTGTTCCAGTAGCAGTGATTTATTTACTTTTATCTAAATTTATTATTGGCGGCGTGACAGCAGGCAGCGTGAAAGGATAAGTGACAGACTTTATGAGAGACTTTAAGACAGACTTTATATGGGGGACAGCAACTTCCTCCTATCAGATTGAAGGAGCCGCTTATGAAGATGGAAAAGGGCTTTCTATCTGGGATGTTTTTTCCAGGGAAAAGGACAAAATTTTCGAAGGGCATACGGGAGAGATTGCTTGTGATCATTACCATCATATGAAAGAGGATGTGGAGCTGCTTGGAAAGCTAGGAGTGAAAGCTTACCGTTTTTCTATCTCGTGGACGAGAATTTTCCCGAAGGGGATAGGAGAAGTGAATGAAAAGGGAATTCAGTTTTATTCCGATCTTGTGGATGAACTGCTTGCGCATGGGATTACCCCATATGTTACTTTGTTTCACTGGGATTATCCTTATGAACTGGAACTTTTGGGTGGCTGGCTCAATGAGAAAAGTCCAGAATGGTTTGCAGATTATACGGAAGTAGTAGCAAACGCTCTTGGTGGAAGGGTGAAACATTTTTTCACATTTAATGAACCACAGGTTTTTCTTTGGTTAGGTTACGACAAGTGCATCCATGCACCAGGGACTCAGTATCCCAGACGAAGGATTTTGTCTATGTGCCGGAATGTAGCGCTTGCCCATGGAATGGCGGTCAAACGACTTCGGTCTGTAATTGAGGATTGCAAAGTGGGGTATGCCCCCACTTGCGGCAGTGCTTTTTGGCCGTTACAGGAGACAGAAGAGCTGATCGAAAAAACATTAGAGCTGCAAAATTCAATCGAAAAAGATAGCTGGCTTTACTCCTCTGTATTTTGGAATGAATTAATCATAAGAGGGAGATTTCCGGAACAGTGCAGCGAATGGTTTGGTTCTGATCTTCCCGTTCTTACCTGCGAGGAACAAAGTTTAATACGCCAGCCCCTGGATTTTTGCGGTATGAATTTATATCAGGGAACCTCGGTAAGCTTCGATGAAAATGGAACGGTTGTTCTTGGCAAGCTGCCAGTTGGACATGGGAAAACTGGAATGGGCTGGGGTATCACTCCGAAGGCAATGTACTGGGCAGTTCGTAATTTTTCAGACACCTATCACATTCCCCTTTTTATAACAGAAAATGGCATGTCTGCGCTTGATGTAATTTCCTTAGATGGATTTGTTCATGATCCCTGCCGTATCGATTATCTTGCCCGTTATCTCAATGAACTAAGACGAGCGATTTCGGACGGGGCAGAGGTAGAGGGGTATTTTCTCTGGAGTTTTATGGATAATTTTGAGTGGGAGAAAGGATACGATGACAGATTTGGAATCGTATATGTTGATTATGAAAGTCAACGTCGCATTCCCAAAGATAGTTTTTACTGGTATCAGGAATTCATACGATCCAATCAATAAAAAGAAGGCAATACCGTTCGAAAGAGAATGGTATTGCCTTCTTTTTTATCCAAGTGGAGTGGTTTTTCCAGTAAACTCATTGTATTGGAGGGATACACTGTTTGTACTGTAATCGCAGAGGTAGGTAGCAATATAAGCGAGTGTATCATCAGGCTGACGCTTATAGGTACGGACTGTATAATAATTTTTCCCA
The DNA here is from genome assembly GCF_003833015.1 of Clostridium sp. E02. Lineage (GTDB taxonomy): Bacteria > Bacillota > Clostridia > Lachnospirales > Lachnospiraceae > Lacrimispora. Next base: position 60,456 of record NZ_RJLQ01000008.1, on the reverse strand, counting down.
TCAATATAGGAGATTCCAGGAGCTGCAATGTATTCATAAGAGTCAGGCTTTTCGGGAAGACCTAACTTTTCTCCAAGAGATCGAACCGAATTTTCAGCTTGTTCAATGGAATTCGTAGCTTTAGAGGTACTCTTTAAATCGCTTACTACTTGAATTTGCTTTGCCCATTGATCTTTTAAATACATGTTATAGGGTTGATTCTCCTCACTTGTTTCCACTGTAAGTCTGTTATTATGAGTCTTTAGAAGAATGGAAAGATAGGAACTGGAATCCTTGCAAGGACCTGCCAGTTGATAGACCATTTCTTCTTTCTCTTTCTCATCGTCATCGGATTCTTTGGAGGGCTTAGTGCTTTCAGAAAGACCAGTTACATCAATGAAGTTTTTTTCATCTTCCAAATATTTCTTATAACGCTCCAAATCATCGGAATCTTTCTTGATCTCATATTGATATTTGGTACTGCCTTTCTCTATCTCCTCGTTATGCTCGCTGGCTAGTGAATCGCTGGTTACCTGGGCGTAATGACGGTTCCCTACTATCGTTGTAAAGGAGGAGATATCCTCATCCTTGGAAAAATAATAATCTGGAGCCTTAGGGGGCTGCTCTTTTGTTGTATCCTTTTTTTTCAAAGTTAATATAAAAATAGTCAGAGCAGAACCTAAGATAACAATAATCAGAACGGCCACTAATAGGATTAAGGCTTTCTTATTCTTTGCTATCTTTGGCTGCTTTGCTTTTTTCTCCTTTGTCTTGACTGCTTTCGTCTTTTTCTGCTTTGTTTTCTCTTTTGTTTCTTTTGGTATCTTTTTAAAGATTGGCATACTTATCACCTTTATATGTTTATTCATGTTGGATATTGATTATGAGCTTGTATCACTTAACCATATATCGGTAGATATGTGTCGAAAAATAAGGATTAAAGTCAAAATAGATCAAAATGAGGAATTGTTTAAACAACAAGGAGCTTTATGGCAGTGCCCGTGATTACTTTATCCACGAATTCTGCCACTTCCTCTTTGGGTTCCGGAATTTCCTTATCCAACCACTGCTTTAGTACTCCCGTCAGGCCATATGTAATAAAATCCAGGAAATAATTCAGTGTTACCTGACTGGCGGTGGGGTATTTCTCTTTTATAATTGCCGTTCCATTTTTTTGAACCAACGTATGAAAACGATTAAGAAAATCGTTGGATACACTGTTTTTAAATAGGATTTTACATATCTTTTTGTTTTCTTCAATATATTGAATGATGGGAATTACAATAGGGAGTAGAGAATCTCTTTCAAATACATAACGGTAATTGCTGACCATATCTTGAAAATCATTTAGTACTTCAGACTCCATCTCCTGCAGTAAGCTGTAGGTATCTGCATAGTGTAGGTAGAAAGTACATCGGTTTAGATCTGCAAGATCGGTTATATCTTTTACCGTTATGTTTTTAAAGTCTTTCTCCTCCATAAGACCAAGTAGGCTTTGCTTTAACAATTTCTGTGTTTTGCGTATGCGTCGATCCTGCTTTTTCATATTCAATCCCCCTGTTTATTTTACATCATATTAACGAATCTCGAAAAAATGTTGAGTATTATGCTGAAATTGAAATTGCGATTACTAGTAGAATGATCTGATATGATTGATTATTGAATGTTATATACACTTGTATTATAATAAACACATGTTGAAAAGTCAATATTATATCCATTATTAAACAGGGATGGAACATGGAGGAGGACATGGAAAAAGGGAATCGTTTTTTTGATAAAGTCGTTCATCTTATTGTCTATAAAGGGAAAGCAATCGAGACTATTTTCTTCCTTGGTACGTTACTTTGCGCAGCATGTTTTCCTTTTGTTAAGGTCAATTATGATTTGAGTAAATATTTACCCCAGTTTGCTCAGACCAAACAGGCACTTGATGTTATGGAAGAAGAATTTGGTTATCCGGGGCTGGCAAGGATTATGGTGAAGGATGTCAGCCTTCCGGAGGCGAAGCGTATCCGCGAGAAGATTTCGGATTTGGAAGGTGTTGATGTGGTGATCGGACCAGATCGGACTACGGATGTGTACATGGGAACACCATTTGCGAATCAGGGATTCGCAGGCCTTTCATTGGACAGTTCAATATCTATGGATGATTTTTATCAAGATGGAAACGCTTTGATGGACCTCATCTTCGTTCATGGAGATGACAGTCCTATCACTAGAAAGGCAATCGATCATATCTATGAGATTGTAGGAATGGATCGGGGATATTTTGCTGGGAGTGCAATCTCAAGTAAAGAGAGGGAAGAATCCATTACCAAAGAAATCACAATGGCAATTGGAATGGCACTCGTTATCATCTGGTTGATTTTGACATTAACGACAACATCATGGATGGAACCGTTTTTATTTATCTTTGTTATGATTGTAGCGATTGTGTTAAATATGGGCTCCAATTTAATGTTTGGAACCATATCGTTTTTTACATTTTCTACGGCAGCCATCTTACAGTTGGCAGTGTCTATGGATTATTCCATCTTTCTATTACATACCTTTACACATTATAAAAATACTGGAGTTGAGATTAAAATTGCAATGGAGATGGCAGTCAAAGAATCCTGTCGCTCTATACTTGCAAGTGGAGCCACAACAATTGTAGGGTTTCTTGTAATTGCATTTATGCGTTTTACAATTGGTAAGGATGTGGGATTCGTTCTCACGAAGGGAATTGTTTGCAGTCTGGCTACCGTTCTACTTCTAATGCCCACATTGATATTACATTTTAACGAAAAAATTGAGAAAACAGCACACCGGTCCTTTTTGCCTTCTTTTGATCCATTTGCCAGGTGGATGAATCGTATTCGGAAGCCAATGTTTGTCATTGCTTTTATATTAGCAGTCCCCTGTTACTTCGGGCAGAATATGAATGCCTTTTATTATGGTGATGACGCAATCGGAGCCGGGCCGGGTACCAGGGTGTATGAAGATACCAAAGCGATTAATGAAGAATTTGGAAAATCCAATATGATAATTGGAATTGTTCCCAATGGATCTGTGGTAACAGAACGACAGTTAACAGATGCACTGGAAGACTTGGATTTTGTAAAATATGCGATTTCCATGTCAGGAACCATTCCTAAGGGAGTTCCGGAGAGCTTTTTGCCAGACCAGATTCGTGACCAGCTTAGAAGTGATCGTTATGCAAGACTTATGGTTTCTGTGAACTCAGTTCAGGAAAGTGCTTATGCTTTTTCCTGCAGTCAAAAGTTGGAGCAGGTGATCAAAGAATATTATCCGGATGATTCCTATGTAATTGGTATGACTCCTACTACAATGGATATTCGGGATATTTTAACGGATGATTACAATAAGGTGTCAATTCTATCACTAGTAGGAGTGGCGATCGTGGTTTTCATAACATTTCAGTCCATATTGGTGCCTATATTAGTAATTATTCCCATTGAGGTTGCCATTTATTTAAACATGACGCTTCCTTATATAATGGGGGATAGTTTGGTATACATAGGATACATAATCGTAAGCTGCTTACAGCTAGGAGCCACAATTGATTATTCCATCCTTATGACGAATAATTACCTAGGGTTCCGTAAAACCATGAAAAATACCGATGCTGCTATGGCTGCGATATCGAAAAGCATGCTTTCAATATTAACATCAGGAGGGATCTTGACTGTAGTGGGCTATCTTTTGTTTTTTACGTCCTCAATTCAGGCAATTTCCCAAGTGGGGAGATTGGTGGGAAGAGGAGCATTGCTGAGTATGATTTTGGTCCTTTCTCTTCTTCCCGCACTTTTAAGTGCCTTTGATCATTTGATTCAAAAGCAGCAGAATAGAGCTGGAAAAAGACGGGAAAAGCGGCGATTGCGATATGGAAAAATCAAGGTCAGATCGAAAGGAGACGTTGATCATGAGGAACTATAAAAAAATAATGAGTGTAGGATTGGTAATGGCTCTTTCCACACAGACTGTATTTTATTCAATTGCTTCGGAAACCACGGTCCCTACCTGCGATGAAACGCTATATATTACGATGGATCCTTATGGGGATATTAAAGAGAGCAGCATTGTAAAAACATATGAATTAAATGGCAGCAATGAATTTGTGGATTATGGTACCTATGAAAAAATAATCAATTTAACGGATCATTCCAAGGTGATTTCTGGTAAAGATGGTTCGGTTACTTTTAAACCGGAAGAAAGAAGCGGTAGGTTTTATTTTGAAGGTCAGACAAAGACGGAAAAAAATCAGCTTCCATGGGAGATTAATGTGAGCTACCGCTTAAATGGAGTGATTAAGAAAGCGGAAGAACTGGCGGGGGAAAAAGGTCTGGTCGAGGTGAATGTGGATTTGATTCCAAACAAAGACATCCCAGATTATTATAGAAATAATATGACTCTCATGGCGAGTGTAGTGGTAGATATGGACAAAAATTTAAGTTTAGAGGCAGAGGGAACCCAGATTCAGACCGTAGGGGATCTAAAAACAATGATTTTCTTTGCACTTCCTGGGGAAGAATGCCATTATACCATTCGAATTGGTTCCGATAAATTTCAGTTTCCAGGACTTGTTTTTGCCATGGTACCTTTGACCGTAAGTCAGCTTGATAAGGTAAATGATCTACGGGATGCAAGGGATACGGTGGAAGATTCCGCAGATTCAATCAACGATAGTCTGACTGCGGTTCTCGATACGATGGACCAGATGCAAGGAAGTATAAAGGATACGGCAGAGGGGGTCAGGGGGTTGAATCAGAGCAGACAGCTTCTTGCAGATTCCAAGGGGAAAGTTTATGAGAATGCAGATGAAGCACTTGCACAGCTAGAAGGTCTGTCTCAGTCAATTCGTCCATTTTCCAATCATGCACAAAATGCCCAGACCGCACTTAATGATATGCGGTCTCAAACAAATCATATTGTTACAGCGTTAGATGACCTTTCGCCGGATTTAGGGGATTTGCAGGATGACATCAGAGATTTGAGGGATGAACTAAGAGAACTGAAACGACTTGGGAGTGGACCGGAAGCCAACTTAAAAGCTCAGGCGTTTGTTAATCAGGTGGAACAGGTGCGAAAACGGCTGGGCACACTGACACAGCAGCAAACCATTCTGGCAAAAGGACTTGCCACATTGGGTCAGGCGCTTCCTGAACTGTCGATGCGAACTAAAACGCTTGATCTTGCGGCGGATGGGCTAAGTGGGGATGCTGATTTAAAAGATTTGATGGAAGAGATACAAGAAGAGGGGTTAATGGATGAAGATGAGATTTCTTCGTACTTGTTTAATGAAAAAGGGTATTCAGTTACAGAAATTAAGAGCTTAACCAGTTATTTGACGTCTACTTTGGAAACAGACAAGACGGCGACGCCTAGCGCAGCATCTAGAACTACATCAAAAAAAGCATCAAAGGAAATGATGGAAAAAGCGCTTCCACTGGCACAGCTTCTGCCGCCCCTTGTAAACAGTGGCGCGGGTCTTACCAGAGACTTAGAACAAATGCTAAAGATGACAGAAATACTTCTTTCCGATCTAAATGGAGTGAAAGATCATGTAAACCGAACGGTTGAAGATACAGCAGACGTTGCAGATTCACTCGGTCGCTTGTGCGATACTGCTGATAATTTAATTAGTGAAGTAGATGAATTAAACGGGGTACTAAATCGACATCACGAGGAAATGATTGGTACCCTAACGGATCTTGGAGCTATGACAGATCATGCCACTAGAACGGTAGACTCGCTAAATGTATTGTTTCATTCTATGGAAATTCAGATGAAGATTGTTGGGGAATCGCTGAATCAGAGCAGTAAAACAACCTTAAATGGACTGGCAGGTTCCTTAGATGGATTGGGTAAGGGATTGGATCAAACAGAGGTCCTAAAGAATGCCAAAGACACCATCAAACAAACTCTTGATGATAAATGGGATGAATACACCAAAGAAGATACAACCATATTAAATAGTGATTGGAAGGCATTTCCAATCTCAATGACCTCGGAAAAAAACCCTGCTCCAAAAAGCATACAGATGATTTTAAGAACAGAAGAAATTAAAATAGATGCAAATGCTAAAACACAGGAAGTAGATGAAGAATTTCATCCAGATGGGAATGTCTTCCACCGCATTGGGAATATTTTCAAAAATATTTTTCACTTTTTCACATCTATTTTTTAGACGATATTAAGGAAAAACTAAATAATTAAACTGTTTTTTAAAAGATTTTACATTGTTATTTTCCTCTCGACTGCTTATAATAGGGATAGTACATTCAACAAGGAGGATATCAACATGTCTATTTTAGTTACAGGAGGTGCCGGATACATAGGAAGTCATACCTGCATAGAATTATTACAAGCGGGGTTTGACGTCGTGGTTGTTGATAATCTATGTAACTCAAGCAGAGAGTCATTGGTAAGAGTCGAAGCGATTACGGGTAAAAATTTAACCTTTTATGAGGTGGATCTATTAGATCATAAGTCACTGGAAGAGGTCTTTCAAAAAGAAAATATTGAATCAGTCATTCATTTTGCAGGCCTGAAAGCGGTGGGAGAGTCGGTGGAGAAACCGTTGGAATATTATCACAATAACTTAACTGGAACTTTGGTTCTTTGTGATGTTATGAGAAAACATGGAGTAAAAAGCATTGTATTTAGTTCATCTGCAACGGTATATGGAGACCCTGCATTTGTTCCGATTACGGAAGAGTGCCCCATGGGGGAAATTACCAATCCTTATGGAAGGACAAAAGGAATGCTTGAGCAGATTCTTTCGGATCTTAATACAGCGGATCCAGAGTGGAAGGTTATGATTCTTCGGTATTTTAATCCCATTGGTGCTCATGAGTCGGGACGGATCGGAGAAAATCCAAAGGGAATTCCAAACAATCTTATTCCTTATGTTACTCAGGTGGCAGTAGGGAAACTAGAACGGCTGGGGGTCTTCGGAAGTGACTATAATACACCAGATGGAACGTGTATTCGGGATTATATCCATGTGGTTGATCTGGCGGTTGGTCATGTAAAAGCATTGGAAAAGATGAAGTCTGAAACAGGTAATATCTGGATTTATAATTTGGGAACTGGTACCGGTTATAGTGTGCTTGATGTGATTCATGCATTTGAAAAGGCCAATGGATTGACGATACCGTATGATCTTAAGGATCGTAGAGCTGGCGATATTGCACAGTGTTATTCTGATCCAGGGAAAGCAAAAAAAGAGCTTGGCTGGACGGCGAAACGAGATATTATGGATATGTGTCGGGATTCTTTTCACTGGCAGAAGAACAATCCACAAGGATATACAAAATTGAACCAATCATCCTAGAGGGAGAAGAAAAAGAAGGCAGTTTTGCATGGTTAAACGCCTTCTCTTTCTTCTCCTTTTTTCAATATAAGAACATAGATTCGAAAATGCTTGAACTTGTAGATCATATGTGCTAGAATAGAACAAAAGAACAAGTGTTCGAGGTGATGAAGTGTTAATACAGGAACAATTAAGTGTACAAGAAAAACTGGAGATATTATCCGATGCTGCAAAGTATGATGTGTCTTGTTCTTCTAGTGGTGTGGATAGAAAAGGTAAGGCAGGAACCATAGGAAGTGCCAGTAAAGCAGGAATCTGCCATAGCTTTTCTGCAGATGGCAGATGTATTTCACTGTTAAAGATATTATTTACCAATCAGTGTATTTATGACTGTAAGTACTGCATCAACCGAAGCTCAAATGATGTAGTTCGAACCGCATTTACGCCAGATGAGGTGTGTCAGCTTACCATTCAGTTTTACCGCCGTAATTATATCGAAGGACTGTTTTTGAGTTCAGGCATTTTTCATCATGCGAATTATACAATGGATCTTATCTATCAGACTTTGAAGAAATTGAGAGAGGAGTATCATTTCCATGGTTATATCCATGTGAAGGCGATTCCAGGTGCAGACCCCGTTTTGATTGAGAAAACAGGATTTCTTGCAGACCGGATGAGCATTAATTTAGAACTCCCCACAGCGGAGGGGTTGAAAAAATTAGCACCGGGAAAGACCAGAGAAAAGATACTGACCCCTATGAAACAGATACAAAAAGGAATTACGGCCAATCAGTTTGAACTGGTTGAGTATAAGAAAACGTCTTCTTTCGTACCGGCAGGGCAAAGTACCCAGATGATTGTAGGAGCTACACCCGAGAGTGATTTTCAGATGATGATGGTTGCTGAAGCTCTTTATAATAACTACGATTTAAAAAGAGTATATTACTCCGCCTTTGTTCCAGTGAATCAGGATCGTGAACTACCTTCACTTCCTGGTGGTCCTCCCCTTCTTCGAGAGCACAGACTTTATCAAGCCGACTGGCTGTTGCGTTACTATGGATTTCAAGCGAAGGAACTCCTTTCAGAGGAACGGCCTAATTTTAATGTACTTCTAGATCCAAAGTGCGATTGGGCACTGCGTCACCTAGAACTGTTTCCGGTAGAGATAAACCAAGCCGATTACTATACGCTTTTAAGGGTACCAGGTATGGGTGTTAAATCGGTTAGACGAATCATAGCAGCCAGAAGGGGGGGACCACTCTCTTTTGATGCATTGAAAAAGATCGGTGTGGTTTTAAAAAGAGCTCATTATTTTATTACTTGTTCTGGAAGAATGATGTATCCTGTAAAGATTGAAGAAGATTATATTTGTCGTCATCTGGTGGGGGATGAGAAGAGAAAAGTATGGGATATTAGCTCGTCAGGAATGTTTCGCCAACTTTCACTTTTTGATGATGTTGGGGTTCAGCATAAAGACAAAATTCAGATAGGGACGGGGTGTGTTTCTCTGTGAAGACAGTATATTTATGTGAAAACAGTCTGGAAGGAATATTAAGTGGTGTATATGCTGCTTGGACAAGCAGAAAGGGCCATGAGAATGTGAAACTTGCACTGTTTGATGATGGAGAGACCATAGAGCTGTTCTGTCAATATGTAGAAGTCCCCTGCGATTTAGAGAATGCAGATAGAGTGATTCAATCCATACGCAAGAAGATATCGGAAGAAGCATATGAAACCGTTTATAAAGCAACTTTAAGTGTTGACAAAGCGCGTGCAGATAAGATTTACCGTTTTTTGATTTACGGATTTCATATTGGCCGAAGGGTTACGGACCAGCTACAGATACAGGCGGTATATGACATATTTCAGATGAACCGCTTTGTTGATAATGAGACTCATCTTCTTACCGGTTTTGTCCGTTTTGTAGAGATGGAGGAGGGACTGTTGGTAAGCCGCATAGGACCTAAGAATGATGTACTGGTACTTCTTGCACCTCACTTTATGGATCGGCTGTCTGGAGAAAACTGGATGCTTTATGATGAAAATCGGAAAAAAGCTGTATTTCATCCCGCTGGCCGTTTGTGGTTTCTGTCTGAACTGAACTCTTCTGAATGGGAACAGAAGTTAAACAAAGCGAAAGGAGAGGATGAGTATGAAAATCTCTTTCAACGATTCCGGAAAAATGTTACCATAAGAGAACGAATAAATATAACTTGTCAGCGAAACCATATGCCTTTGCGTTACCGGCCTTATATGCCTGAATTCTCTCAAAGTTTAAAAGATACCGAATGATTTCTAAGTTTTAAATGGTTGAAAAAGAGGGATTATGTAGAAATTGATCTTGCTTTTTCCTTCTTTTTTAGTTATCATTAATCTAAGTTCAAATTCTTGAATTTTCATATGCATTTCTGCATGAATATCCATTTTGTTTCACTGAATAGGAAAGGAGTAATACCTTGTACAGTAAAGTTTATAGTGTAGGAATTACAGGAGTAGAAGGAGTCCCGATTATGGTGGAAGCAGATGTCAGCGATGGTCTTCCGGGCTTTTCCATGGTTGGTTATCTTTCTTCTCAGGTAAAAGAAGCACAAGACCGTGTTCGTACTGCGCTTAAGAACTCGGGCTTTCGACTTCCCTCAAAAAAAGTCACAATTAATTTATCCCCAGCGGATATCCGTAAAGAGGGAGCTGCATTTGATCTCCCCATTGCAATTGCTGTTCTTGCAGCCTCCGATTTAATTCAACCAGAAGTTTTAAATCAATGTGTGTTTACTGGAGAGCTTGGACTAGATGGTAAAATCAAACCAATACACGGCGCGCTTTCCATTGCAGCATCTGCAAAAAAAGACAGAAAATCATTCTGTTTTCTCCCTATGGACAATGTTGAAGAGAGTATATTAATAGACGGAATCCAAATCATCGGTGTGAATCATTTAAAAGAATTAGTTGCATGCTTAAACAAACCATTAAAAGATTTGGGACAAACAAATAGAAAAGGGATTTGTAGAATACAGGCGAGTCATTACGATATGGATTATTCTGAAATTGGGGGGCAGCCATTGCTTCGCCGTGCAACAGAAGTGGCGGCGGCTGGTATGCATAATATATTGTATATTGGTCCAGCGGGAACAGGAAAAACGATGGTAGCGAAAAGAATTCCAACGATTTTACCTTCCTTAACGAAAAAAGAGATGATTGAAATATCAAAAATTTATAGCGTATCTGGTCTTCTAACAGAAGAGATCCCTTTGGTATCGAACCGTCCTTTTCGAAGTCCACATCACACGATTAGTTCTCATGCACTTGCTGGAGGAGGACGTTTTCCCAAACCCGGTGAGATATCTCTGGCATCAGGTGGAGTCTTGTTTTTGGATGAACTGGCAGAGTTCCAAAAATCAACGTTGGAAATCCTAAGACAGCCTTTGGAAGATGGTCATATAACCATTTCAAGGATGCAGGGAGCTTATGAGTTTCCAGCTGATTTTATGTTGGCGGCGGCTATGAATAGAGGTGAATATCAGTGCGGTAAAAATTACAATTTTGGAATCTTAGGAAAAACTTGCAGTGTAAAATTGTCTGCATGAGTTTTGCCTCCTTTTTCTTTTACATATACAATCTTCTCAAGGATTTCTTTGAGCAAAATGTTTTTTTCTCCTGCCGTTTCTATGGAATTGTATTTTTCAATAACTGTTTGAATCTTAGGAACCAGTGTCCTTTTTGCAATTTTGTATTCCTGAAATTTTTTATATTCTTTCTGTGATGCTTCATATCGCTCTTTAAGTGAAGAAATGGTACTATTTAAAATTGATGAACGTTCGCTAAATATTTCTAAATTATAGATACCTTTTTCAAACAAATCATATATATTTGCAAGCTGTTTTTGTGCCACTTCCATTTCTTTTTTGAGCACAGTAATTGTCTTTTCAAGAGACTTTATAGGTATAATATCATCAGCTTCAGTATTTTTATTTTCTATAAGGTAATCTTTAGTCCAATGATTTAAAACCGAAATTAGTCGGTCTTCCACCAATCCCAAATATGAGCCTTTGCATAAACAATTAACGTTGGCGCAAAAAAGTCCCCTTTGTCCAGTGCTGTCTGCTGATCGTAAGCGGAGATTTTTCCCGCACAATCCGCATTTTACAATATGGCATAAAGGATTCTGCATTTCTGCTGCTCGGCGCAGATGTGGGATTCGGTTTAGGGCACGTTTTTCCTTTGCCATTTGAAATAATTCTTCGCTAATTATTGCTTCATGAAGACCGTTTACAACAAGCTTATCTGGACTATTATTCACCTGAATAGTAATTAATTCCCCATTTCTAACTTCTTTTTGCTCTCTGCGTCGCATAAAGACAACTTTCCCGGTATATGTTTCGTCAGTTAAAATTTTTGTGACATGACTTTGATTCCAAGGAAGATTGAATTGGTCAACATATCCCATTTCATTAAGTTTCTTTGCTATTACATAAGAACCTGATTCTCTAAATACGCCATTTTCCAAAAAGCCGTTTACATACATGTCAAAAATAAGGCGAACTACATCTGCTTGATCTGGAATGATTTTCAATGAGAACCCTTTTTGCTTGGGAAGTTTGTAGGTTTCGTATCCATACGGAGGATTTCCACCAACATATTTGCCCTCATGAACAGAATCAAGCCGTCCATTCCAGAGGCGGCGCTTTATCTTTCGATATTCGCTTCGCCCCATCATTAAACCGTATTCAGCATATTCTTCATCAAATTCATTTGCAAAATCATATGTTTTATATGGAGTTATAATTTTGGTGGCGGAATATTTAAAAGTATTGATTACAATTCCCTGGTCAATGCTGTCACCACGGCAAAGACGATCCATTTCAATAACTATAACACCTTCATACTTGCCTGCTTCAACCAACTGTAGCAGTTTAAGCATCTCTGGTCTCGCTGCGATAGAGTCTGCAGAAACAATCTCGTAGAACACCTTGGAAACAGCAATATGCTGATCCCGGCAGAATGCATCTAAACGTTCTTTGTGCCGAGTTAAAGTTTTCATGACATCTTCTTCAACAAAATCACGATCAGCCCTGGACTTTCTCAAATACATTAGATAATCAGACATTGAATATAACCTTCTTTCTTGAAAATAAGTATAAAAATTACACTATACCGATTTACAGTTTAGTGCCAGGATGATACAATGACTTTGCAAGAATAGTGTATCGGCACTGCCGGTATAATTTTATATGAAGCCGTTCGATGTTGATAGCACCGGGCGGTTTTTGATTTCGATTTTTAACGAGTGTTTCCACAACTGCAGGTTCCAACGTAATTATAGTTATATTTGCCACACGTCGAACATTTCCATTTATTCAAAGATGGTTCGTTGTCCTCCTGTTTATCTAATTTTATTGTTGTTTGATTTAATTTTTCGTAGATTCGACCTTGATTATCTAAAATTTCGTAGATTGCCATTAATATTACAAAATTTACAAAAGTACAAAATAATGCAAACACGAAGATTAAAATAGTCAATAACCAGTTTCTTTCCGTTTCACCCGTGAATAATATACTAACTCCAAAAAACTTAGCAAAGAAAAAACTTGCTATGGCTCCTCCAACTAATTCAATTAATGAAATCGTTTTCAGTATCTCTTTCATTCTCATTCTCCTTTTCTTTAGAATTTTATTAAAACGCCATAAGCTATTTTAATCGTAATACTGCATTAACCTTCGCTTGTAAAATCCATATCTCTAATGCCATCGTTTACGGATTCCATTATACCGTTCTTCTCCATATTGTATAGCCAAATCAGCTCAATGTCTGAACCGATTTCCCGTTTCAAGTTATTTTACATCACTTTGAAATGCTACGGCTTTTCCAAGAATATGAACGTTATTCAGTTCGTTTTTAACATATATCAAATCCTCATAAGTCGGATTCTCTGGTTTAAGGATCATCAAAGCTTTTTCTTGGTAGTAATAGAATCTTTTCAGAGTAGCTTCGTTATCTCCATTAACAACTATAGCCGCTATTTCACCATTCTCTACAATGTCCTGCTTTTTGATAAATACAATATCTCCATCATGTATTCTGGCATTTATCATTGAATCACCTTTTGCTTTTAAGCAGAAGTCAGCATTGATATCAGTTCCTGTCATAATGTAGCTTTCTCTATCTTCATTCGCAAATACAGGTTTTCCACAAGCAATTTCGCCGGCAAGAGAGAATCGCTTTAATTCTATATGGAAGACATTGGATATAGTGTGAACATTGGAATTACTATTATCTTTATTATCTTCCCAACCCATTAGATAAGCGGAAGATACTAGAGTAGCATTTGCAATAGCTTCAATCCTATCTATAGGGACCTTTTCTGTTTCTCCAGTAGCATATCTTTGTAAAGCAGACTTTGGTATATCTGTTATATTTGAAAGTTCACCATAGGATAATCCGGATTTTTCTATAGCAAACAAAATACGTTTCGAACGCTCGCTCATTTTAATCACCTCCTGAAGATATATTACCACATTCGTCCCAATAATGCAATACAATGTACAAAGATAAATTTAATATCGTCCCAAATATGGGTTGACTTTCCATTTATGGTGTGCTAATATAAAGGTGTCCCAAAAATGGAACGGAGGTGAAGATTTATGGTTGATAAAAACAAGTTAATGGGTGTTATTGTTTCAGCAGGAATGTCGCAGAGAATGCTAGCAAAGAGAATTGGAATGTCCAAGAATACTATAAATGCAAAGATTAATGGGAAAGGATATTTTAATACTGATCAAATTGACAGAATATGTGAAGAACTTGGCATTGAGAACAATGAAATGAAAACTCTTATTTTTTTATCCGAACGTCCCAAAATAGGGACGAATGATTCAGAGAACAAGAAAATTGGATAGAGGGGGTGAAGATAGATGGGTTGTTTAGAACAGAAAGATTTAGAAAAAAGAAGAGAAGTAGTTCCTCCATAAAATGTATTCTGGTTGGCCCCAGTAATTACATTATTGAGGGGTCGGAAGAGTATGACAAGAAAAAGGGGAGATAAGTAGGGAGGTGTAATAATTGAAAGTACAGGAAACAAAAATTGGAAATGCAATTATCGAAGTCTATGATGATTGCATTGTGGGTCCAGAAGAAGTAGAGAAGATCCTTAAAAAAATCGGGTCCATTGGAAACGGGAAAAGAACGAACCCGATTCAGGAAAATGTTCTTGCCCATAAATCTAAAAAGAAGGAGGAGAAACTTGCATGAATGAGTTTTCAAAAGAAGAGCAGATAAGCGTTAATTTAATGCCAATTTCAGAATTGGACATACAGATTATATCTGGAGCGCGGCGTGCGGTATACATTAATGATGGCCGAATCATTGGCACGGCAGATGAGGATTGAGAGGTAACCCCTATGATGGACAAGTGGAAAGCGGCAGAAATTATTTTGCAGGTGATTGATGAAAATGCACCAGTTACGGTCAATTGGAATCAAAAGGAATGGTGGATCAATGCGATTGTAACAGGACTTATTGAAGCTGAAAAAGAAGAAACCCCAGGAGGTGCAACTCCCAGGGAATCCAAGTAACTATTAAATACATTTCATCTCTATTATACGTAGAGATTCGGAGGAAATCAAGATGGATACAATAATTACCAACAATACAGTTACTTTAATCGGAGAAATTGTTTCCGGTTTTACCTTTAACCATGAGGCATTCGGCGAAGAATTTTATACAGTAGATTTAGCTGTAAAGCGTCTCAGCGAACAGGTGGACATTATTCCACTTATTATTTCGGAAAGGCTGCTTAATATGAATGAAGTATCTATGGGTAGCACAGTAGAAATTATGGGTCAATTTCGTTCATTTAACCGGTGCGGTGGAGATAAAAAAAGACTTGTTCTCTCAGTTTTCGTGAAGGAAATAATCTTAATGGATCAAAAATTCACCGACTATACGAAAACGAATTTTATTTCGCTAAATGGGTTTCTGTGCAAACCACTGGTATATAGGAAGACTCCGCTTGGACGGGAGATTGCAGATTTGCTTCTTGCAGTGAACCGCCCATATGGAAAATCAGATTATATTCCCTGCATCGTATGGGGGAGAACCGCAAGATATGCTATGGGGCTTTCTGTCGGCAGTCGGATGGAAATATATGGAAGAATTCAGAGCAGGGAATACGAAAAGAAACTTTCAGAGACAGAGATTGTAAAACGCTTGGCTTATGAGGTTTCAGTTTCGCAGTTGGAGGTATGTGACAAATGATTAAAGACAGGGCTAAAAATGTATTGCTCAATATGGGCATGCCCGCTTCTTTAATAGGACTTGACTATATTGTAGATATTATTGAGTTGTTTGATAGCGGACATCAAAAGGACAAGATTACATCATTATATACTAACATCGGTAAGAAGGACAATTCCTCTGGTAGCCGAGTAGAAAGGGCAATACGGCATGCATTTGAAGTTGTTATTGCTAAAGGTCAGCATGATGCTATTGAAAAGTACTTATCATTCGATAACACTACTAATTCAAATATGTTAAAACTTTTGTATTATCGCTTGAAACAAGAAGAGTGTACAGTAGCGGAAAACAATACTCAAAAAGCAGAAGAGAAATTTAAAGAATCCTCAGATCCGTATCAGGATTTGGAAGATAATATGATTCTGGCTGTCCAGAGATTTATAAAAGAGTTAAGGGAGGTAAATTCAAATGCATGTAGTAAAGTTGGTTAGCGCACACTGCGAAAACTTCAAAGGATTTAAAAACTTTGATGTGCAGTTTGGAGACAAGATTACCCACATTAAAGGTGCAAATGGTTTGGGTAAATCCACCACTGCAGAACTGCTCATGTGGGTGCTTCACGGAGTAGGCAATGACTTGACCAGTAATCCGAAGGTGCGTCGGGAAGTTGACAAGGTTCCTGTGGCAGATGTTCCGGTGGTCGGTGAAATCACAATGGAAGTTGATGGGAAAGAAATCATTTCAAAGAAAGTTCAGAAGCGGACCACTAAAAAAGACGGTAGTTACTCTGACGATAATACATATTCCATAAACGGTGTTGAGAAGAATCTTAAAGACTTTATCGCCTATTTCGATTTCAGCTTTGATGATCTGCTTATGTGTATGAATATCGGTGCGTTTTTGGCAAAGAAACCTAAGGATATGAGAGACTTCCTTTTTAAACTACCGCAGGATATTTCCATAAATGATATTGTGGCTAAGTATCCGGAATTTGCAGGACTGGCACCTTTGCTTGAAAAGTATGATATCGAAGAAATTTCCTCCATGAATAAAGCCAGTGTTACAAAACTGAATAAAGAAATCGCTGGTTATCCTGGGCGTATAGACGAGGTTAATCGGCAGATTGTAGATGATATTGATACTGCGGAAATAGAACTGCAGAAGAACGAGCTGCAGCGCCAGATTGCAGGCATTGAGAAACAGGAAGAAGATTCCCTTTCACAGTCCAGACAATTTGATTCCATGTCCAAAGATATTATGGAATTACAGTTTAAACGTTCCGGCATTGAGCAGGCTGCCAATGCAATTCTGATTGAGCAGAGGAAAGAGATTCAGAAGCGAATTGATGAAGCTGAACTGCAGTTTCGGCGAGCCATGAATAATTCTTCTATGGCGGAAATGGATAAGCAAAGATTACTGGAAGCTATAGACCGAAAAAAGGAACATAAATCGAGTTTATTGGAAGAATACACTAATACATCGCAGAGAGTCTTTCCTCAGTATGTAGCACTTCCTAAATTGGAATCAGATGTATTTGTCTGCCCAACCTGCGGACAGGATCTACCAGAATACATTAAGGTACAAAAACAAGAACAGTATGAAGTAAACAGCCAGAAGCACCGTGCGAAGTATGAGAATGACAAAAATGAGTGGGAACAGCAAAGGAAGGATCTGTTAACTTCCATTTCCGAAAAGGGCCGCACATTAAAAGCAGAGGTTGAGCGTATGGAAGGGATCGAACTTTCAGATATAGAGAACCGTCTTAAGACTGCTAATGAGCAGAAAGTTGCTGTCAATAGTGCCAAAAACAAAGCTTTGGAGGAGTTAAATTCCCTCCCTGATAAGGTTGATTTATCAGACAATCAGGAATATGAAGCCCTTTGCCAAGAGATTCTCAAAAAGGAAGAAGCTCTAAGATCTGTGAATACAGGAGCTGATTATCGAGCCACACTACGGTTACAGAAAACCGAGATTCAGGCAGAATTGGATTCTGTGAAAGAGAAGATATCCAGAACAGCTAAGAATGTGGAATTGGAAGAACGATTATCGTTTCTCCGTAATGAACAGCTGCAGAAAGAACAATCGAAAGCTGACTGTGAAAGAATTCTTGATTTACTGGATCAGCTTGATCAAAGAAAGAATGAACTTCTGGTTGATTCAATTAACAGCTATTTTGGCGGCAGGGTAACATGGGATTTGTTTGCCTTTGCTAAGAACGGCGGATACAAGAAAGATTACTGTGTCCCAAGAATTGATGGATATGAGATTCATGACAATACGGCGAACCATGGCAGGAAGATAGAAGCCATGATGATTATCGCTTTGACTATTCAGAAAATTGTAGGCATTCAGTGTCCTGTAATTCTTGATGACGGGGAAAGCCTTGACCCGTGGCGGCTGCCAGTATGTGATAGCCAGTTGATTGTTATGAGCCGAGCAGATAACAAAGAGTTGATGGTTGAGGTTGCATAATGGACGCTGATAGCCTTGTTCGCATTACTGAGTTCATGCACGCATTGAAGATATTTATTACGGCGGGTAAACGCCTAAAAGATGAAGATATGAGATATTTGAAACAAATAGCCAAAATGATGGAAAAGGAAATGGAGAAAACCCAAAGTGAATAAAGTTCAATTTGAGAAAGCCGAACCAATTATGCAACAGATCAGAAATCTAAAAGATTTAAAAGAGTCTTTTAACATGCCGCCGGAATGTTATTCAATTGTGTTTAGGCTTGTTTCTGGAAGAGAAACAGTTGCTAGCAATTCCGACCTTGGCACATTAAGCATGTGCAGGTTAATTGCCAACTTTAAAGATCTCATTGATGAACAGATCGGAAAGCTTGAAAAGGAAATGGAGGAAATCTAAATGCAGATTATTAAAGTGAAGTTTTTAAAGGGAGAAATCCCCAGCGGTAAAGCATATACATATTTTTCTGATGAAGAAGTATCTATAGGGGATTTGGTTCAGATAAATTCTTCTGCAAAGGGAGTTGTTACCGAAATTGATGTGCCGGAGAGCGAGATTAAAGCATTTACACTTAAGGTAAAAACAATTGTAGGGAAAGTTACAGAAAAAGAACCAGTGGCTGAATTACAAGAAGCTACTGAATGTTTGGAGAGATACAAAATTATTGGAATCTACCATAAAGACGGCACACCAAGAAATGATGGGAGATATCCGTTACGGGTCGGCCGAATTTGTGAAGAACCAAAGGCACACTTTGGGCTTCCTATGACGATTAATTACATTGCTAAAGCTGATGGTACCGATTACCGGGGATTTTCTTTGAGAACGAGTCCTGTAACAGACATTGGTAAAAGAGAAAACCGGATTCAAATTGAGACCATGAACAGCGTTTATGAATTCGAAAAAGTGGAGGAAATATGAACCAGGAATTAGTTGAAAGATTTGAAAAGTTGTTATTGGAAACAAAGCGCCCAGGAATCGAAAATCTCCTTGAATTTATCCGTAAGAGTGATTTTTATACGGCTCCGGCCAGTACCAGATTCCACGGAGCATATGAGGGTGGCTTATTGGAACATAGTCTGAATGTTCTTGATTGTTTGGCAGAAAAGAAAGCCAGTGACAATGCTATTTGGCACAAAATATTAGTAAATGTGCAAAGTGAAAGCGTCGTAATTTCTTCTTTGCTTCATGACCTTTGTAAAACGTATTTTTACATCACTGAAATGCGTAACAAAAAAGATGAATCCGGCGCCTGGGTACAGGTTCCATTCTATACAGTGGATGATAGGATCCCGTATGGGCACGGTGAAAAGTCAGTCATGATGATTGAGGAATATATAAAGCTGTTGCCGGCTGAAAGATATGCCATTCGCTGGCACATGGGTTCATACGAGCCAAAAGAACTTTGGAATACTCTGGGAACTGCCATGGAGAAATATCCTTTGGTTCTGGCATTGCATGAAGCGGATATGGAAGCAACTTATTTATTGGAAAAGGAGAAATAGAGATGTCAGGAGCATTAAAACATAAACAGAGAAGTCACCGGAGTTTTAATGAGAATCGTAAGGTTTTGGGTAGCGTAGCAACAGCGGCGGCGTACCATAGTAATTCAAGAAATATGGTTCGGCAGGCAGCTGGTGTTAACTGGCTGGAGAGATTTCGGCAGATGTTCAAAAGCCAGAAAGGGGATAGATAATCATGGCAAAACAGGAAGTTGCGACAACTGCAAATCAGCAGGCAGCATTAATTGTAAATAATGCCCTTATTGACGGCTTAAATGCACAGTTGAAACAGAAGCAGGAATATGGACTTACATTCCCGGCAGATTATAATCCTACGAATGCATTAATGGGAGCATATCTCATTTTGAAAGAAACTAAGGACAGGAACGGTAAATATGTTTTAGAAACCTGCTCTCAGGCCAGTATTGCCAATTCGCTTATGGATATGGTGACAATGGGATTGTCTATGCAGAAACGGCAGTGTTATCCAATAGCCTACGGCGGGAAGTTACAATGCCAGGTGTCCTATCATGGACATAAAGCAATGGCCCATAGATACGGCGCAAAAGATATTAATGCCGAAGTCATCTATGAAGGAGATACGTTCAAATACCATATTGAAAACGGCCGAAAAATTCTTGATGAACATACACAGGATTTTGAGAATATTGACTTAACTAAAATCAAAGGTGCCTATTGCATCGTTATCCTTGGTGACAGCAGCAGTACATACATGGAAGTGATGAACATTCACCAGATTAAAACGGCTTGGAAGAAAGGCTATGGCTACAAAGAGAACAGTGGCACTCATGCAGAATTCACCGATATGATGGCAAAAAAAACAGTGATTTCCAGAGCCTGTAAGCAGATTGTTCAGCAGTATGGTGATGTATTTGCCGTCGAAGCAGCTGAAACGGCAGAAAGTATTGATTCGGTTGACGTTGTTGCAGAAGATGTGGCCCATGATGTTCAGAGTTATGCCAATGCACAGGAATTTCCAATGCCAGAGGAATCTGATCCGGTTGAACAGGATGAATTACCTGCAGGTGAAGAGGAAATATCAGAGCAGCAGGCTGAACCCGAACCGGAGCCAGCACCACAGCCGCAAAAGCCGGATTGGGCGTAGGAGGATATCATGAGAATCATATCGCAAAGCGGCACTGATTATCCATATGAGCAGATTTGCATTCAGATTCAGAATAATCAAATCAAATGTAAAACATGTAACAGTGAACGTGTAGATTTGTTGGCAAACTATTCTTCGAATGAAAAGGCCCAGAAAGCCATGGAAATGTTACATAAGGAATATATCGGAATAATGCCAAGCCTGATTATTTCAGATTGTGGCTTTTCACAGGAAGAATTGGATGATTTAATGCAATCCACTGTTGGTGGTCAGATTATGCCGGCAAGTCAGGGGCAAGGAAGCGTTGAATATCATATGCTTCCCCGTATATTCCGCTTCCCGGCTGATGAGGAAATTGAGGTGGGAGAATGAAAGAATGTTGTGGAACGTGCGCACATCATATCCCTATACCGCTTAATGAATGGGTTTGTGATAATCCAGATTCAGAGGATTACGGCCTTGAAACAGATTACAGCCATTCTTGTGAGGATTACGATGGAAGGGAGCAATCATGATAGCTCTTATTACTCAATCAGGAGCATATCTTCATGACTTGTCAGAATTACAAGCAGATGAACTTGCTAGGACTAAAGGATTGAGAAATTTCAAACCATATGAAGGAGTAAAAGGCTGGCTTTTTTATGATAGTAATATTCCATATCTCCTCCTGCAATTAGGAATATCAACCTGCTACATAGATTTGGAAAGTATCAGGTTGGAACGGAAAGGCAGAAAAGATTATTTAAAATTAAGTACCATGAATCTAATGAAAATATGGGAAGAAATGTGCCCTATTAAAGGTTATATGAAAACAGGGGGCTGAAATGGTATTAAAAGTAATTGGTAGCTCCAGCAAGGGAAACGGATATGCTCTTATAGCAGATAATGAAATCCTGCTTTTGGAATGTGGCTGCCCGTTTAAAGATATCAAAAAGGCCATTGACTGGCAAATTCTAAAGATAAAAGGCTGTTTGCTCACACATGGGCATGCAGATCATTCTAAATATACTAAAGATTTTCAAAAAGCCGGAATCCCGGTGTATACCAATGATGAAACAAAACAAGCCGTGGGAGAAATCCTTGTAGCGCAGTTTTATTATGTTCCAGAATTTAGGACATTCCATGTGGGAGGATTTAAGTGTATTCCTTTCTATGTTCCTCACAATGGAACGCCGAACTATGGTTATCTGATTGAACATAAGGAAATGGGAAGAATGCTGTTTATCACTGACTATGAGTACATACCATATAATTTCCAGAAGCAGCAGGTTCAACACTTTCTGATCGAAGCAAATTACCAGGAGCAGTTTATTAATAAGGACCTTCCGAACTACGAACACAAACTTCTGGGCCATGCTTCTCTGGAAACTTGTATTGGAGCCATTAAAGCGAATCAGTCACCAAACCTTAGAACTGTCATAATGTGCCATTTGGGAGCAGGTTCGAGTTCGGGTAAGTATTTTACCAATGAAATGCAGAAAGTGACGGGAAGGAACGTAAATGTAGTTTGTGCGGTGCCGGGGATTATTATGGAATTAAATAAAGATCCTTTTTAGCAAAGGAGTTGATTACTACGATTTGCAGTGAGAGCAAAAGCATTCCTAAATTTAACAGAGATGAGAATGATATTGGAATACTCCGTTCTATGGAACCACAAAAACGTAGAGAATGCTTAATCACAAATAATATGAGACTGGCTATTTCAGTAGCCCAGAAGTTCAGCTATGAAGAGGATTATGAATCCGTGGCTATGATTGGCCTGATAAAGGCGGCAGATACTTTTGATTTAGACAAAGGGATAAATTTCGCTACATATGCTACCAGAGTGATTTACAATGAGATTTTGATGTATATTCGTAAAAATAAAAGGCATCCTCAAGCATTATCAATTGAAACAATTATTCATGGTACCGATGAAAATCCGTTGACCATTGAAGATACATTAAACTACGAAGATGAACAAATGATGAGATTAGAGCAGGAAGAACAGACCATAGAGCTTCATAAAATAATCCATTCTCTTCCGGATAGAGAATGTAAAATAATCTGTCAACTTTATGGGATTGGTGAAGAATCTCATACTCAAAAGGACGTAGCTGAATGGCTTGGAATCTCTCAATCTTATGTCAGCCGATTGGAGAAAAAAATACTTAAAAAGATGAAATTAAGATTAAGGAGTTACTGATAAATAGGACCGAAAAGTCTCTAAACTATAAAACGATTTTAACCCGGGTTGAAATATATGTAACTTATAATTTGTGCCTATGGAGGAAGATAACATGGTAAAAGTGAATTTGGAAGAGTTTGCAGGTGGTGCCCTACAGGAAAAGTTTGATGTAGCTATGGGAAAAGTTCTGGACAACATGCAGGACCCGAATACCCCATGGAAAAATAAGCGAGCTATTACCGTTAAGGTGACTTTACAGCAGAATGAAGATCGAGACGATGCGCAGGTAGATGTATCTGTAGAAACAAAGACAGCACCTGTTGTTCCTATCGCTACTAGAATGGCGATAGGTAAGAATTTGAAAACTGGAGAAACATTTGCTACAGAATATGGTAAGCAGCTTCGTGGTCAGATGTCGTTAGAAGAATGTCTAATACCAAAAGGTGACATAGTGATTGATGGAAAGAGTGTCGATACAGAAACCGGCGAGATCAAGCTGGAAAAAGAAGGCAAAGTAGTTGATATGAGGGCAAGCAAACAGGCTTAAGGAGGAAATGAATTATGGATATGACAAGGGACGCATTACAATATGTGGTTGGATTAAATGAAGCACAGATTCTAACAATAAACGGGGATACATACACCGACAAGCAGGTTCATCGTATTGACAATAACTTGCGCGCAGCGGCCATTGAAATGAATACACTTACCAGTTTGGTGGATTATGCTAAGGCGTTTACTGATGAAATGTCGGAACAGATGCTGGTACAGGTAATGTCCCCAACAGAAGTCAAATTAATTTCTTGTCTTGATTTGGATCGGAAACGTGAATGCCTTTTAAATGTGAAGGCTATGATTCCATGCTTTGAATACGGAAGATATATTGACCATGAAAGTTTTATAATCGCTTTACAGTCTAAATTTATTGAAAATAAGGATCGTGAGTTATTGTTAAGATTTGCTGGTACTGTGAAAGACGAATCTATTGCTCAGTATGGTGATGATGGCATAACTCAAAAGGCTACTATTAAAACAGGTATCACTTCTGTAGAAGAGGCAATTGTTCCTAATCCGGTTTATCTTCGCCCGTTTCGAACCTTTGTTGAGGTAGAACAGCCTGTGAGTGCTTTTGTGTTCCGTATGCGGCAGAGTGAAGGGCATGGAGTTGAATGTGCAATATTTGAGGCTGATGGTGGAGCTTGGAAAAATGCAGCAATGAAAAGTATTAAGGAATATCTACAAAGTGAATTATTAGAATTCCCACAGTTTACAGTGATCTCATAATATTTATATCGCCGGCTCAGTCTATGAGTCGGCGAAGAAAGAAGGGCAAACATGAACAGAGTTATCCTAATGGGGAGATTGACTCGTGATCCAGAAGTAAGATATTCCCAGGGTGAGTGTGCTATGGCAATAGCTAGATATACTCTTGCGATAGATCGTAGAAAACGAAAAGGGCAGGATAATGGGCAGACAGCGGATTTTATCAACTGTGTTGCATTTGATAAGGGCGGAGAATTCACAGAGAAGTATTTTCGTCAGGGTATGAGAGTGCTTGTTTCTGGCAGAATTCAGACCGGTAATTATACAAATAAAGATGGCGTAAAGGTTTATACGACAGATATTATTGTTGAAGAACAGGAATTTGCTGATAGTAAGAATACTTCTTCTGGAGGAGAACGACCCGCAAGTACACCAGATGTATCCAGCTCCATTGGAGACGGATTTATGAATATTCCGGATGGAGTCGAAGATGAGGGACTACCGTTTAATTAAGGGAGGTGCTGTATGTGAAAAAGAAAAGTGAACCGAAGCCTTCGGAATTAATAAAAGATTTTCTTGATTATCTGTCTATCTGCCAGAAAGAATATCAGGCAGCATGTACAGAAATGTTCGCAGAAGATAAAAAAGTACAGGATTTTCTTCATTCTATTGAATTCGAGAATAACTGCAAAGAGCGTAACAAAATAACTACTCGTTGGCATATCAGCCGGAACAGACGCAGAGCTGCAAAGGACAGATCTCTTGAACTTGAGCGAGTCGCAAAATTCTATACTGACAAGGCCAATAAACCCTTCATTGATAAATTACGTAGCATGGTTAAAGATCAGAAAAAAGAAGAGGAATGGCTTGAAAGTGAGCGCACCTATTATCCGCGGGGAGGTGTTTCTGTTTGATGATTCTGGAGGATACCAGACAGCAGGAGAAGAAACATGAAGCAAAGCACGTATACTTTCAGAGTGTTGGAGTGCATTATAACAGAACTGCCTTGTATTGCGGAGATTATACGCTTCCAGCGAACCAGAGTGTTTGCATAGATACTAAAAAAGATATTGCGGAGCTCATCGGAGATATCCAGGTTAAGCAAATGCCAAAAAAAGAAGTTGCAGAAAAGATAAATGAAGTCTTTGAAAAGGAATGTATTTCTCTTAACTTTGCAGATGAAGTCTTTCATGCAATTTGTGACGATGATACTGATCGATTTGCAGAAAAAGAAATCAATGGGATCTGTTATAAGCACGCAGTATCTGAAAGCGTAATATCATCATTACAGGCTCTTTACGTTAAAAGACACGGATTCTTTCATCGGGGACTTAAACGGGCGCAGAATAGTGGAATACTGCTTTACATACTGGTTGAAAACGAGGACAAGGTAACTTGCATAGATGATCTATCCATCTGGCACAATCCCAGGCTTGATATTTTGGTCAACAGTAATCAGATGATTGGATTTTGGAAGAACGGAAAGCTCCGGTATAAAAAGGTCCAGAAATATCCCCATGCAGCTACCGGGGAATGGTTGGCAAAAGCCTGCC
This sequence comes from Clostridium sp. E02, assembly GCF_003833015.1. Taxonomy (GTDB): domain Bacteria; phylum Bacillota; class Clostridia; order Lachnospirales; family Lachnospiraceae; genus Lacrimispora. Next base: position 34,846 of record NZ_RJLQ01000008.1, on the reverse strand, counting down.
TGACTATGGATTTGAAATATGGTTGCAAGTTCCTTTTTTGCAGGCCGGAAGAGTCCGGGACAAAGATCTTGGAGTTGTTAGGGGTTTCCCCTATACGTAATTAAAGCAGCTGGCCGGAGCTTCTATTTCCGGTCAGCAAATAAGATTTGACAGGTGGTGCTTTTGATATGTTTTGTCCAGTTGTTCCAACGATACAATGTCAGTTGAATTGTCCTTATTCTGAGTGTAAGCATAGTGATCTGATTGGTCAGGATGATATTGATGTACTCATGATCGTTGATAGGCATGCTAGACTTTTAGCTGGGCTTGAAAAATATGATATATACAATCGTAAATACAAACAGGAACATAAAGAAAAAATATGTCAGTACAACAAAGAATATAGAAAAAAATATAAGACTTATTACTCTGAATATCAGAGAAATTATTCCCCTGGTTATGCTGATATTAAAAGGTCAAAAGACAGGCAATATTATTATACTAATCGTGAGAAAATCTTGGCAAAAGAAAGAGAAAAATACGATGAGAACAAATCTTTGATTTTGGAAAAGCGACGTAAGCAATATGCTGAAAATAAAGAAGAGATTAACCGGAAACGTAGGGCATATAGAGCCAGGAAAAAGGCTAAGAATGTGACAGAATTGGGGTGTAAAGATGGCTGAAAAAAGAATGTTTTCTGTGAAAATAATAGATAGTGATGCTTTTTTGGATATGCCTTTATCAACACAAGCTTTATATTTTCATTTATCAATGCGAGCCGATGACGATGGTTTTTTGAATAATGCTAAAAAGATTATGAGGAATATAAGTGCTACACAAAATGATTATGATTTGCTTTTGATGAAACGTTTTATTATTCAATTCCCTGATGGAATTTGTGTGATTAAGCATTGGCGAATAAATAATTACCTTCGAAAAGATCGCTATACGGAAACATTATACGGCGAAGAAATGGCTATGCTTGATGTAAAGGAGAATGGTTCTTATTCCTTAAAAGGAGAGTCTGGTATACCAAAGGACAACCACAATGATACCGATATGATACCGGTCAGAAACCAAGGTATACCGTCCGGTGACACAGATAAGAATAGAGAAGAGAAGAGTAGTAAAGAAAAGAACATTGTGCAGGAAGCCCATGCACTGTTTGAAAATTTGTGGATGATATACCCATTAAAGCGTGGAAAAGGGCAAGTGTCTAATACTGCAAAAAAGCGTATACTTGATATCGGTTATGACCAAATGGAAAGAGCCATTAATCGCTACAAGGCTGACTTGGAGAAAGATACTTGGCGGAAACCGCAGAATGGGAGCACATTCTTTAATTCTGGATATGTTGATTACTTGGATTGTAATTATCCTGAAGAATCGTCACAAGATGAAGTTGTGGAGGGAGAAACATGGCAGTAAGTCAAAAGCTATTTAAACCAGACGAAATTCGTAAAACAATAAATACTATAAAACCAGATGGAGAATTGTTTGAAGTTCGGTGCCTAGAAGCGAATGGCCGGAAAGTTTATAGTGGATATTTTAAATCCCCTGAAAACTTAATTGAACAGCTTTGCAGATTAAATTCTACAGACAGCAATATTTACATAACCCTGGGCAAGGTAAAAGAAGATTGTTATTCACGGGAGCAGCGAGAAAAGTTCGTCATGAATGCTAAGAATACAACTAATGACAATGATATCGTGGGATATAAATGGTTGTTCATTGATGTGGACCCTCAGCGTCCAGCTGGAGTTTCCAGTTCTGAAGAACAGTTACAGAAAGCGAAGGAACGTGGCAATCAGATTTATGTGTTCATGAAGAATATTGGTTTTAATGATCCAGTAACGGCAATGAGCGGAAATGGTATTCATTTACTTTACCGGATACAAATTGCCAATAACGAGGAAAACAAAGCACTGGTTAAAAAATGTTTGTCGGCTTTGGATATGTTCTTCAGTGATTATGAATTAAAAATTGATACCACCAACTTTAATCCTTCCAGAATATGCAAACTTTATGGGACAATGGCTCGAAAAGGTAGCAATACCGAACAGAATCCACATAGGCTCAGTCGATTGATTTCAGTGGGGAGTGAGAATCCCACGGACAAAATTTATCTGGAAAAGTTAGTGTCCATGATACCGGAAAAGCAGGAAAAGCCGCAGAAATATAACAATTACAGTCCCAGAGATTTTGACTTGGAAGAGTGGCTGCAACGGTACAATGTCAGGTACAGAAAAGCCGGCTACAGTGATGGAACTAAATACATTTTGGACGAGTGTCCGTTTGATGGCAACCACAAGGGCAAAGATGCCTGTATCTTTCAGGCCCGTTCCGGTGCTATTGGATTTCATTGTTTTCATAATTCCTGTTCGGATAAGACATGGCAGGACGTGAGAAAGTTATTTGAGCCAGATGCTTATGAAAAGCGGCAGCAGGAGTATGAGCGAAAAATCTATTCAAGATTACCAGTACAGCAGAGGCCAATTCAGAGCATAGTTCCGGTCCAGGGGAATCCGGTATTCTACACTGCGAGGAATATACTGGATCTCCAAGTGCCGGAGGAACGTTTTGTTAAAAGTGGAATCGCTGATATTGACAAGAAGCTGAGGGGATTGAAAAAAGGATATGTAACTGTTATGTCTGGTTTAAGAGCTTCCGGAAAGTCAAGTGTTATTTCTGAGATGACTTTGGATGCGGTAGAGTCTGAAAACAATGTGGGAATCTTCTCAGGGGAATTGGCTCCAAAAAATTTCATGAGGTGGATGGACCTGCAGGCAGCCGGAAGAGGGTATACGGAGCCTACGCAGTTTGAAGGATATTACAATGTCTCGCGAAAATATAAAGAGCAGATAGCAGAATGGTTGGGACAACGTTTTTTCTTGTACAACAACGATTATGGTAACGACTATCGGGCGGTAGCAGAGCAATTTGAGAAAGCCATTGAAGAAAAGAAACTGGACTTGTTGATTCTGGATAACCTGATGGCGTTCAATATTCTTTGCTTGTCAGATAACAAATTTGAAGCACAGACGGCCTTCATTCTTGATATGCAGCGGATCGCAAAGAAGCATAATGTTCATGTGCTATTTGTAGCACACCCAAGAAAGGCTATGGGATTCCTCCGGCTTGACGATATCTCCGGTACTGCGGATCTGGGAAATGCTGTTGACAATGCCTTGATAGTTCACAGAGTTAATAATGACTTTAAAAGGCTTGGTAAGCAGATGTTTGGCTGGAATGACAATAACCCGTTATATGAAGCTACCAATGTAATCGAGATTGCAAAGGATCGTGACGGCGGCACAATGGATTATTTCATACCGCTGTATTATGAGCAGGAAACCAAGCGGCTTAAAAACTTTCCTTCGGAAAATAAAATCTATAGTTGGAATAAATCAAATGATGGATTTTACAATGTGGAGCAGAGCGAAATTCCTTTTTAGGAAAGGGGATGGTAATTATGACATTAAGTACTCTAAAGCCAACACGAGAGGAACGTGCGGCTATGACCAAAGATGAATTGTTAAGAACAGTCTGGCTTCTTGATGATGTGCTTGAATCTTTAAGGTGGGTTCCGATTAAGGAAAGGCAGCCTAAATATTACGGGGAATATGAAGCTACAGTGATAACCTTGCCTGGATTTAAGGGTATTTCACCTGGTGTTGTACAGAATATCCGAATGGTTTATGTATCAGGTAATTGGAAGAGTCAATGGTTTCAGAAGATTCACTATTATCAAGTATTGGCATGGCGGGAAGTTGCAGAGCCATTTAAAGGTTGATACATAACTTGTTTAGGCAGAAAGGGTAATATGAATACATATTTGATTACTTTATCAAGATATGATAGACCGGTAACCGCTTGTGGTGAAACGCCGGGAAAGGCTAAGTATAATTCCTACTTAGAAATGGGTGATTTATTTGATAGTTTTGCTGAGTTTTTGCGATTTGTAAAAAGCATAAAGCTGATCCATAAATTCAGACCATGCGATTTATTTGGAGATATAGAACAGTTCGAGCGAATTAAGGAGTATCGCAAAATACCATTTGCTTTTATGGGAATGAAGGTGATTTTAAAATCCAGAAGCAGAGGAAATATTAAAGGAATAATTGTTGGTTCAAATGACAGCATGAATCTGGATATCTGCTTTGACGGAACCTGCCATAAAGAGAATTGTCATCCGTATTATGAATTGATCTATCTGGATAATAGTAGGGACATCGTAGCTGAATTTTAATTAGGTTTTTAATAAATCAGGACAGAGAGGAGCATAGACATGACAGAATATTTAGCAGAAAGAACCCTTGTAAACATGAGATTTGGTTTGTCCATAAAAAGACCGGGAATAAATGCAGTAAACGAGAAGATAGCCCTTGAAATGGCTATCAGTGCTTTGGAAAAACAGATTCCAGCCCAGCCAGTAAATGATGGGGCATTCGGAAAATGCCCGGATTGCGGATATGAATTTAATTCGGAGCTTCTGGAAGAATATAATTTGAAATTCTGCTTGAATTGTGGAAAGAAAATTAAACACTGTTAAACCATTGCTTTTTGCTGTAATAATATCCCGGCAACATGGTGCAATTGTGCAGCGGTATCAATGTATGAATGATTTTCGTGCAATATTACCTGCAACCATATTGGGAGTGTTATAAAGTAACATCTGGTACTGGTACTTTTAAAGAGTAATTTAGATAAATTGTTTTTCATCATATCACCTCAAAAATATGGTGTGTGTAATGGAAAATAATAATACAGGAAGTATCTGGATGTTGACCAAACCACAATTTGACGGAGTAGACAGGAGGAAAACGTTATGGATCAGCAGGAAGCAACGAAAATCCCTTTCATAAGATTTTTATATGCAGATAGTAGTGGAGCCAGAAAGATTTACGATACAGCTTGGCCTGCCCAATTTATTGCAGATTTTACAGATATTGAGGTAACGGAAATAGGCGGATTCTTTATAATGGGCTTCCCTCAATCGGTAAAGACACTGGAAGATGCGTTTAAAATTTGCAGAGGATAAACGCCATATATTACATGACCTTCCGGTCGATCGGGGCCGGAGGGAGAAAGAGAGATGAGAGAGAATGTTTATTTCAAGAGGCTGTTTACAGACTATACTAGAAAACTTAAGCCTCCTAAATAGAGAGGTTGAAAATTTAAAAAGAGATGCCAAATATGAAAAAAAGTCGAAACAGGCAGCTCAACAAACTTTTAATTATCCAAGAAGTCATTAAGAAAATTAGGATTTTAAGGAGGTAAATATCATGTATGAAGTTTTTGCGAATAGCATTTGTTGCCAATTCGAAAAAGAAGAAGATGCAATTAATGCTTTTATGATGGCTGTTGGAATGATTGAAAGTATTGATATTGTGAAACTTGAAAAAGACATAAAATTCTGCTTACATAACGATAAAAACGGCATGTTTGAATATAACAGCTACATGTCAATCAGAAAGTTAAACTGAAATTTAAAGGATTTATTGTTCCTTGATAATTGAATATTGATAGTTGGTAAAATATGTATTATGATATACTGTATACTATATGAAAATGAGGAACAAATATGTTTAAAAGATACAAGAAAATATTTGTGATAGTAGGTTTTGTATTAAGTGTTATCGTTATGTTTTTTTTAACTATTATAATTCCTGTAATACTTAACAAGATATATGATATTCCGGGCGATTTTCTTTATGTAAAATATAATCGAGATAATATATTGGGATATTATGGTTCTGTATTAACATTTATAGGAACATTGTCTTTAGGGATCATAACAGTATATCAAAACTACAGAGCTCAAAAAAAGACAGATGAAGTGAATGCTCTAGTAATTGAATTACAAAAGAAAAGTATGGCAATGGCGGAACAACAGTACAAAAGAGAAGAACAAAACGAACGCATATATATTCCAAAATTTGAGTTAATTAATACATGGAATAACGGGAATTATATGAATATGCATGCAAAATTAAAAAATATTTCTACTAATCCGACTTCTGTGATAAAATCAGTCTCGTTTGAAGTTTATAATGAATCTAAGTATCTTACAGAATCTAATACAGTAAAATGTAAAAAAAATTTTCTTCTTTCAGGTGATGAAACAGAGGTGTCATTTAATAATGCAGCAATATACGAAAAAACAACAGACAGTAATGGAGTCGAAATATTGAGCACGTTAAAAAATATTAATTTTGTATGGAAATTTCAATGTGACGATGTAACTGGGAAAACACATTACTATAAAGCAACAATTTTGGGAGATAGTAATGATGGTATATGGAATGTGGAAAAGGCTGGATAGCCAAGCTTGAAAATTATAACTGATACATGAAACCAACTATCAATATTCGGTAGTTGGTTTTTTGTTGCGAAAAAGTGAGGAGGGAAGATCCAAGGAAGATGAAAGCAGTAATGAAATATCCGGGAAGTAAATGGAGTATTGCAGACTGGATTATAAGTTACTTCCCGGAACATCATAGTTATTTAGAAGCATTTTTGGGAAGTGGAGCCGTATTGTTCAATAAACCCAGGTCAAACATTGAAACGGTGAATGATCTGGACGGGAATGTGGTAAATCTTTTCGACTGGATTCGAAAGGACCCGGAACGACTGGCCAGAGAAATATATTTAACTCCTTACGCTAGACAAATTTATGATGATGCCTTTAAAACGGTACCAGAGGACAGTTTTGGTAAGGCAGTTAATTTCTACATAAGGCTCAACATGGGTCGCGGATTGCGAACTACTGGCGAAAAAGTAGGCTGGAAGAATGACGTACAGGGACGTGAAAAGGCTTATGCTGCATCAGACTGGTGCATATTACCGGAAAAGATAATGCAAGCCGCCGAACGGATCAGAGGGGTACAGATTGAAAACCGTCCAGCCGTAGAATTGATAGAACGGTTTAATAATCCGAAAGTATTGATTTATGCTGATCCTCCATATGTGCTGAGTGAAAGGCATGGTAAGCAATATCGTTACGAAATGGCAGAAGATAAACAACATCATGACTTGATAGATGTATTACAGGCTCATAAAGGCCCTGTGCTTCTAAGCGGATATGATAGTAAATTATATAATGACCGCTTACAGGGCTGGTACAGGGAAGAAACAACATGCTATTCGCAGGTAAGCAGTAAGAAAAGAGAAATTTTGTGGATGAATTTTGAGCCTGCAGGGCAGATGAATATTACGGACTTCTGTCAGGAGGCTCTATGATGAAAAAAACTTGGTCTCATGAAGATGAATCCTACCTAGAAGAAAAATGGGGCACTATATCAGTAAAGGGAATTGCCAAAAATCTGAACAGATCCGAAACTGCTGTTATTTTAAAAAGCCAGCGACTAGGTTTAGGTGCTTTTCTTGAATCGGGGGATTATATTACTTGGAATCAGTTGCAGATTGCATTGGGTATGGGAACATCAGGAAGCGGATATAAAATGATTTCATGGGTAAAGAATAGAGGTTTTCCCTTACATATAAAACGAGTTAAGAATAATTCTTTTAAGGTGGTTTATTTGGAAGAGTTCTGGGAATGGGCGGAGAAAAATCAGACGTTTCTGGACTTCTCGAATTTTGAACTGCTGACATTAGGTGAAGAGCCGGAATGGGTATCTGAAAAACGTAGACTGGATTGTTCAAACCGAAGACAAATTAAAAATACACCGTGGACGGCATCAGAGGATTCAAGATTGATTATGCTGGTTAAAAAGCAAAAATATGGATACAGGGAGCTTTCCAAATTAATTCGGAGAACCGAAGGTGCAATTCAACGGAGGCTGACAGATTTACAAGTCTTAGACCGGCCTGTGAAAGTCGACAATCATGTGAATTGGACCGATAAAGAATTTGAATTGCTTGGTCATCTGATTGTGTCGGGGAAAAAATACGAACAAATGTCCGAAGTTTTGAGTAAATCGGTAAAAGCAATACGTGGTCGTGTATACCAGATGTATCTGACTGAGAATCTGGACAAGGTGCGTGCCATGATTGGATCCGGAGCGTGGGGAGCTGGCCGTCCGGAGCGCAAGGTCAAGCATTACCTGCTGATGAGTCAGGAAGAACGGAATCAGACAAAGGAACTCGTAAGCAGGTTGGCGGCAATAATCCGGAATAAATATAAGCAATGCTTTGATGAAAGCGACTATTGGCAGAGAGATATATGTCAGTCTTGGGAAGGATATTGTACAGTTGGCGAAACAGACTGTGACAGCTGCTTATCCTTTCAGCGGATCAAACCGCAATACTGTAAGCGTTGTGGTAAGGAATTTCTGGAACGTAAACAAAATTTGTATTGCCAATCTTGTCGGGAAGCGAGAAAAAAGCAGTATCTAAGGAAGATGGCGATATTAGACAACTAAAAGCGGAACAAAGGAAAGGAGAATAAATTTGAAGAATTGGGTTAAATGGGTAAGTGTTGCAGTTGCGGTATTAGTCGGAATCTATTACACAAAGAATTCATTGTGTTTATGGGCGTTCTTTATTCCGTTTTTCAGCGATTGCTTTACCTGATCAGGAACGGAGGCAAAGAAATGAAATATGATTTACATATGTTTTTACGGAAGATAATAACATGGTTGTCTGGGAAGAACTGCGGTACCTGCAGGCATTATGATGGAAGATTTGGTGATGAGAGCTGTTTCTCCTGTGAACGAAGTATAAAGGCGGTAGAATATGAACGTAGGTGAACTTAGGAAATATTGGTCTGCTTATACGGACGCTTGGAAACTTATGAAGAATCGTCAGATGGTCAATTCGGAACATGTGGTGCAGATGGTAAAGAAACACGAGAATCCTATTATGAACCGGTTATTCTGTTTGGTTGTCTGGCAGGAAATAAAACGAATTAAATCCGGGGGCTTTCCTCTACAGGACAAGCAGTATGAGGAATGTTTTACCGGGGCATGGAAGTTGTTTAAAAAGTACAACGAACCGATTGATTCAGATGAATATTGGAATGGCCTTGTTGATATGATCGGGGCCATGTCCAAAGAATATGGCAATTGCAGTTTTATAACCAATCTCCTGATCCATGCAACGCTGGAAGAACTAGAGCGGATTTGGAGAACAGGAAAGTAAATATAAGGAAAGGAGCCAGCCTCCTGCAGGGGTAAGGGTATACCGGGCTTCTTAAAAAAATGAGAGATTTAATAATAGATTGCTTTGCCGGAGGGGGCGGGGCGAGCGTTGGAATTGAAATGGCATTGGGGAGGCCAGTGGATATTGCTATTAATCACGATCCGCAGGCCATCAGGATGCACAAAACGAATCACCCTGATACGTTACATTTAACAGAGGATATCTTCAAGGTAGACTTGCAGAAATACGTAAAAGGCCGTCATGTAGCCTTGATGTGGGCAAGTCCGGATTGCACCAGCCATAGTAAAGCGAAAGGAGGCAAGCCGCGGGAGAAAGGTTTGAGAATTCTTCCCTGGGCTGTACATAAACATGCTAGAGAAATTCGTCCAGATGTAATAATAATGGAAAATGTTGAGGAAATAAGGCGATGGGGGCCATTAAATAAAAAAGGATATCCAATACGAAAGAAACAGGGGAAAGAATACAAGAAATTTTTAAAGAAGATGTATTTACTTGGATATACAAAAATCGAAATAAAAATATTAATAGCAGCCGATTACGGAGCACCTACCACAAGAAAACGATGGTATGCAGTCTTTCGCAGAGATGGCAAGTCGATTGTCTGGCCGGAGCCGACACATAACAAATACTGTACTGGTGAATTAAAGAAGTGGGAGCCTATTTGGAAATATTTGGACTTAACAGATTTAGGAAAGTCTATCTTTGGCAGAAAAAAGCCACTGGCAGACAAGACAATGAACCGGATCGCCAGGGGATTGGATAAATTTGTTTTCAACTGCCCAGAACCGTTTATTGTTCAGGTGAACCATGGGGGAGACAACTTCCGTGGGCAGAGCATTCATGAGCCAATGCCCACCATAACGCAGAAGCATGGCTTTGGAACGGTGACGCCGTACATTATGCAGATTGGGCAGACGGGATTTTGTTCAGATCGGAATAGATCCGTAGAAGATCCTATGAGTACAGTTGTCACTAAAAATGAACATTGCCTGATTTCACCGGTTATCGCACCTTTCATAGAAAAATCTTATGGGGGTAATTACAAAGGATCAGGTAGTGGTATGAATGATCCATTACACACAATTACAACGGTTGACCATAATCATGTGGTTGCACCACTTTTGATTCAGTATCATTCCGAAACAACAAAGTCCGATGTCAGAGGGCAGTCGGTTGATGAACCAATTATGACACTGGATACCAGTAACCGTTATGGTCTTGTAGCAGCTTTCCTTACGAAATTTTATAAAACGGGAACAGGCCAGTCTTTGTGGGAACCAATACATACGATTACAACTAGCCCTGGACATTTTGGAAAGGTCAGCGTTCTTGCAATCAGCAAGGAAGAACTGCTAAGGAATGGTGTTGATGAAGAAACGGCGCAGAAATGTACCTGGGTTAGTCAGTTTATTATTAAGTACTATGGCTGTGATGTATCTGGCGTGGGTTTGGAGGAACCGCTTCATACAATTGTGACAAAAGATCGATTTGCCTTGGTTACGGTCCTTGGTAATGAATATGTAATTCTGGATATCTTTCTACGAATGCTTAAAGCTGAACCGGAATTGAAACTGGGCCAGGGCTTCCCGGAGGATTACATCATTGATCATGACTATGAAGGGAAAAAGTACCCGGTATCTGAACAGGTGGCCCGCATTGGAAACAGTGTTGTCCCCACTGTGGCAGAAGCATTGGTTACGGCGAATTGTTCCCATCTGAAAATCGGCGAACGAATGCCGAACATGAGGATTGATGATAGCCAGGAACAGCTTAGATTTGCTTGATCTACTGATCTTTGATAATTGAATATTGATAGTTGGGGTGGTATAATTTTGGTATCATAAATAATGGAGGTTTTTTATATGAGCGATAAAAAATTGGATTATAAGATTACAGAAGAATATCTTCATGAATTGAACGAAATCAGTAACAAGCTAAATCAATTAGAGGCAGGACGGATTTACGAACTAAGCAGAGCGCAGATGGACGGATATCTTGCAACCAATATTGAACAATTAAGAAAAATGATAAATGAATTGTTAAGTAAAATTCAAAGCGGTAAAATAGGAACAGCTACAGAATTGTCGGAAACGATGTACAATAGTCACATTTAAAATATTTGATTTTTGCCAACTATCAATATTCGGTAGTTGGTTTTTTGTTACAAAAAAATGAAAGGAGGTCGGAGCTCCTGCAGGGCAAAGTCATGACGGCTCCTTTCGTATATGTTTATAAAAGAAGATGATTTAAAACTTAATGAGTGGCAATTTTCTCAGAGAAAATATCTGCCGTGGGAAACAAAGTTACAGCTGACAAAGACCAGAATCCAGGAATGGTATGATAACTGGGGAGGTCAAGTATATCTTAGTTATTCAGGAGGACTGGATAGTACTGTATTACTTCACCTGATCCGCAAGACATTGGGTGAAGATGTCCCGGCCGTGTTTTCAAATACTGGCTTGGAGTTTCCTGAAATCGTCCGTTTTGCTAGAAAAGCACATGGTGATTTTAAGGAAATAGAACCTCGGGATAAAAAGGGAGCGCGCATTACATACCGGGATGTTGTTTTAAGCGAAGGATATCCATTGGTAAGCAAGGAAACTGCTATGAAGATCAGGAAGCTACGACACGGGGATTTATCAGATAGATACCGGAATTATTTACTGAATGGTGATGAGAGAGGCTCTTTTGGAGTTCTTCCGAAAAAATGGAGATGCCTTCTAAATGCACCTTTTGATACTTCTGAAAAATGTTGTGACGTGATGAAAAAGAAACCTTTCATTAAATATACAAGAGAAACGGGGAGAGTTCCGTTCATTGGAACAACGCAAGACGAGGGATTTGTGAGGGCTCGCCTTTATTCACACACAGGCTGCAATGTGTATGACGGAAAAACGATTAAAAGCCAGCCCATGGGATTCTGGACAAAGCAAGATGTATTGCGGTATGTTATTGAAAATGATTTGGAAATATGCTCCGTTTACGGTGATATCAAGAGATCTCCCTGTGGTCAATATTATCTCTCAGGTGAGCAGAGGACAGGTTGTATGTTTTGCGCATTTGGGGCTCATTTGGAACCGGAGCCAAACCGATTTCAAAGAATGGCAGTCACTCACCCGGGCTATTACCGTTTATGTTTTAAGTCATTGGAAAATGGCGGACTTGGCATGGGCGTGCCCTTGGATTATCTTGGCATACCGTATGAAACTTGGGAATCAGTGGGACAGATGAATTTTGCAGATTACCTGAATGTAGAAAGGAAAGGACTATGTGGAAAATAAAAATTGTTTATAGTGATAAAAGTAAGTGCACGTTAACTGGAAAGCATAGGGATATTCCGTTAGAACTGGCTAAGCATTATTACAACCAGTATGTGGCAGGGAAACAGTCAAAGGTTACATATCAGCAGTATCCTAAAAAGAATTATAAAGAAATGGATCTATTCCAGAAGATTGAAGAACTAGAATCTTTTGAGAAATAAGTTCGGGGGTACCGGCAAGGTTTCCCCTGCCGGTACGAGTATGAAAATTACATATATAAATATACAAAAGATATATACGCAATTATATTATAGCAATATATTTTTGGTAAATGGATGTAAAAATTTACCAATTATTAAAGGTAAAAAGCCGGGGCATAGACCCCGGTAAAAAAATAGCTCAAAAAGAACATACATTCGAACTAAAGTCAATAAATAAGCGGCAGAGTCCCCGACCAAAGTTCTTCTACCACTTCACGCTTAAGGATATTATAAAATAAATTATCTCCTTAAGCAACTGAAATTTAAAGAAAAGGAGCTTACATATAATGAATGGGCAGACCATAAAAGCACAGGTTATTAATAATATCATAGTTGCCATGGCAGAGCATGTGGCTAAGGATGTTTTAGAAATTCTTCACCAGACAATCATAAAGGAATTTGTCAATGTCAATATGGAGGAAATAACCACTCTTCCTGTAGAGTACCAGAATGATACGGATCAGAAGAATAAGTACATTGTTCAGCTTTTTATTGTGAAAAAGAAAATCAAGGATAACACTAAACAAGCATATCTTAGTTCAGTTAAACGCCTGATCACCCTGATCGATAAACCATTGGACAGGATAGAGGAATCCGATATCAGCTATTACCTTTCCTGGTACGAAAAGCGGAATATCAATGTCGGAGGCAAGAAAAATCAGGCTGTAACAGTCAATAATGAAAGGCGTTTCCTCTCTGCTTTCTTTACATGGATGAGAAAAGAAAAATTGATTGGAGAAAATCCAGTCGAGGCAACGGATCCGCTCAAAGCCATTAAAAAGCCCATTGATTATTTTAAGCCTGAAGAGATGACTAAAATGAAAGACGCCTGCAAGAGTTACCGGGAGCGTGCTTTAATAGAGGTACTGCGCAGCACCGGTGCCAGAGTCGGGGAGCTGGTAGAGATAACCCTTGACCAGATAGATTGGAATACTGGCGATATCATGATCTTGGGTGAGAAGAGCGACAAATACCGGCCGATATTCTTAGATGATGATGCCAGGTATTATTACCGGAAGTATCTTGATTCTCGGAATGATGATAGCCCCTTTATGTTTCCTCAGTGTAAAGCTCCACACAATCAAATGACCACTTCCGGAATCAGGAGCATACTTAAATCTATCGGAAAGCGCGCCATGGTGAAAAGTAGGGTATATCCTCATAAGATCCGTAAGACGCTTGGAATGACACTCAAAAACAAAGGTGTGGATATTGGAACAATTCAGGAGATCATGGGTCATGGAAGCCCGTCTGTGACTGCGGCATATTATGCTCAATCAACTCCTGACACATTAAGAAACGTAAGAGAGAGGTGCATAGCGTAATGGAATATAAAACAAGAAATCAATTAAAAAATCTGGTCGCACTCAATGCTGCTATTGCTGAAGCTGACGAAGAAATTCAGAAGATACAGAAAGGAATTATTGCCAGCGGGTTTGAAGTGGGATATATCTCTGCTCTGAATGAATTGAAACAGAAAGTTATTTATTTTCGCTATCAGAAAGTTAAGATTTGCTCGGAATTGTATGATAAAATCGAAACACTGGAAGATGAACAGGAGAAGCGATTATTGAAATATCGATACATAAGAGGTTATCGTTGGGAGGCTATTGCAGACATAATGGGGTATAGTGTAAGGCAGATATTTAATATTCACAATAAAGCGTTTCAGATCATTGAGCATAATTGATTTAATTATTATTAGCCTCGCATAATTTGGAAAGTGAATGCGAGGCTAATAATTTCAGCTATCATATTTATAGTTAATCATTTTTACATATGATTTAAAAAAAGGATCTGAAAAGCTGATTCTTCCAGAATTATTTCTTAATGTTTCTTCGCCTTTTGCGGAAGCGAGTTGTTTAACATATGTGCTTAAGTTACCTTGTGGATAATTAGGATGTTCTTTTTGTATTTCCTTTAATAATTCGCTTTGAGTGATATATTCTTCGCTAAGCTGAGCTAAGTTTTTTAGAATGATTTCAACATTTTTATAAACTCCCTTTTTTTGTTCAGTAATTGCTTTATATAATTGATCATATGTATCTTGTTTTTCATTAGAAAAATCATTTACTGCTTGTTCTAGATCAATTGAATAAATTGTTTTGCAAGATCGGAGTGTCTCATGTATATTGTTATTAAAGCAAAGATTGTAAGCTAATTGATGGGCAATAGTTGCTAAGCAGTTGGAATAATTCGTTATTGCTTTTATTAGTTTATCTTCAAATTTTATATTAAGAGCTTCCGAACCTTTTCTAAGAATCAACTCAATTTCTGATTCTTTTAGAAGAGGCACCGGAATTTCAGTTATTCTATTACTTAATTCTCTATCATGCGCTACTATCTCAGAGCCGTGCTCAGCCGCACCCAATACTACAACTTTTAACTTCGGATAATCTTCTGCCATATCCATAAACAACTTCATAGTCTGCGATATCTTAGTTTTTTCAGAATCAGCGACTTTATGAAAATCTTCTATGATCCAAATTGCACTTGCTTGACCGATAAATTGTCCTAAACGTTGTATTGTTAACTGTGGAGGAAGAATCCTATTTTTTGTTTCAGAAGTACTTACTTCTAATGATGCATTAATAGAACTCTTTATTCCCAAATAGTCTGCTGATAATTCACTCTTTAGAGTATCCTTTTCATTGAGAGAAAAACTTTGTATATAATATGGATTTAATTCGTCAAATGCGTCTAAGATAATGGAATCCATGGTGCTTGTTGAAATACATCTTGAAGTAATCTTTATAACTGACTTACTTTTTAGGACGTGCTGTAGTATTGTGGTTTTTCCGCTACCTGAGTGGCCATAAATTACAATTTGTTTTCCTTTAATATCAAGTGCTTTTGAAAGACTGTTTTCTATGCTTTTCCTTTCAATATATGAGATTTTGGCTGAAGAAGCTGGTGTAAATATATCATTTAGTAAGTATATTGATTTCTTCTTTTTTTGCAATTTGTTTTTTAGAAAGCTCAGCATTAAATTCAAAGTAAAATTCTCCCCCTATTGAAATACTTTTATATTAAAGAGTATACAACGAATAAATTGTTGAGTAAACAATAATATGCATATATTTACAGATTAATTTGATATATAAATATTAAATAATATCATAGAATTTCAGTAATTTTATGTGGTATGCTCCGAATTATAAAGGAGGCTTATTGCATGAACAGTTTTATTAGTTGGATTGGTGGAAAGAAGTTATTACGAAAGCAGATACTTGAACAGTTTCCGGATCAGGCTGCCTATAACAGGTATATTGAGGTGTTCGGCGGAGCCGGCTGGGTATTGTTTTCAAAAGATAAACATGCTCCGTTGGAAGTTTTTAACGATGTCAACGGGGAATTGATCAATCTGTACCGGGTGGTAAAATATCACCCGGAACCACTGCAGAAGGAACTGGAATGGCTGCTTATGTCCCGGGAACAATTTTTTGATGAGCTAAACCGGAATATCAGAGGAATGACGGACATACAACGGGCCGCTCGGTTCTTCTGCCTGATCAGGGAGAGTTTTGGTACAGATTGTAAATCTTTTAGAGTAAGTCCAAGAGATATGCAGAAAACTGTTGATTATCTAAAAGAGGTGTCAGGACGGTTAAATCGAGTGGTAATAGAGAACCAGGGCTTTGAACGATTGATAAAAACATATGACAGGCCAGATGGTTTATTCTATCTGGATCCACCATATTACGAAGCAGAGAAGTATTATCCAGATCGGTTCAATCCAGAGGATCATGAAAGACTTCGGAACTGTTTAGGTAATATAAAGGGTAAATTCATCTTGTCTTATAACGATTGCCAGTGGATCAGGAATTTGTATGAGGGATATACCATTATTGAAGTTGATAGAATGGATAATTTGGTAAATAAGGGTAGGAGCAGGAGATATAAAGAATTGATTATAAAGAATTACGAATAGATCCTGATATAAATCCATTTAAAATGCCTGTCGATTTTGGGTCGATGGGTGTTTTCTTTTATTTAATTTTGTTGTATGATGAAAGAAAAACAGGAGGATAGATAAATGGAATATGAAAGTTATGAGATTATCCCGCAGTTCGGAAAGACTATTTTTAATAATGAAATTTTAGATCGCTGAGGTTATCAATTACGAATCTCATTGATATAGAAAGATTAAGATATAGTGATGATTCTTATTTACACATATGCAAGAAAAAATATTATCAATAGTCACCTTATTGTAAAATTCGGTTACATTATTAAAATTTATGGTATAGTACTGGGGGTATAAAGTTGGTTGATTTCATCGGGATAAGCAAAAGGGAATATGATGAATTGGGCTTCTTATATGAGCAAAGGTATGGGCCATATAAGCCATTTAAAGAGGGGATAGTTGTTGATGGTGACATCAATCCTTACATAAGGCAGCTTATGGATGTTACTTTTGAGAACGAAGTGGAAAAAATCAAAATAGAAGATGTTGAGAAATTTTTGTTTAATAAGTTGAATCGTGAAGAAGCTCGTAAAATTTTAACGTTGCTTTTAAAATTTAAAGTAATATCCGAGCAAGGGAATCTATTAATGAATAAGGATGAATATACAAGATATATTGAATCATTACTTTGTAAAGAAGAATCAAATAGAAATCCAATAAAAGATCGGCCATTAAGACAATATTTAATTTACGGTATATTAATTATAATATCTATATGTCTATTTATCATTACAAATAAAATATTAGGAATAACTATCTTAATTCCTGCATTTGTACTAATTATTTCTTTATATTTCAATTGCAGAAAATAAAAATGTGAATATTCTTTTCACATGAAAATTAGGTAAGAGAAAATGATACCCCCCAGGTTAGAAAATGGAAATCTGAAATGTCCATTTTGAAATTGCAAAAATTACCGTTGAAAATCTGGTTTAGATTGTGTTAATATTTTGAGGAAAATCCAGTGCAGATTCGTACAATAATTTGAGAATTTCCAACCTAGCCACAGAAAGGCCAACGTTCCTACAATGATGGTGCCATATGACTTAATACTTAATCAGGGCTTTTTATTTGCCTAGTAGTGAGCATTAAAATGGCACAGGGTCAACTTGATCGCATTTAGAGGGTTGAGGCCATATAAATGCTATTTGGTGCTATGATACCATATACAAGTAGCGACTTCAAGGGTAGATTCAGAGAGATGCCAGAACCGCCAGAGTGGCGGCCCCCGTTGCGTAGCTCTATTTAACATAGGCTTGTACCTCCTCACTTTGATTTTTGCATACCTCAAGCCGCGCCCGTCCACGTCCTGCCCCGTGGCTTATAGTGCGTTGCCTGATAATATGCTGGGTGCTATCGTGCAACCGCTTTAAACGCCGGATTACGTCACCGGGGCGGTGTAGGGTAGAGAGTTGCCGGCTTGCTCCAGGTAGTAGACAGGTACGGACCTTTTACAAGTGCTTAATAGCCGCCACCGGAATCGAACCGGTGGTACTCCAATGGCCTATAGTTGATGAAAGCTGTCTGAACAGCGATACATTGCAGATCTGGCAGCAGCGAAATTCTTATGTACTGAATCTTTAATTTTCTTCCCTGTTTGAAGCCGCACAATTAAACGCGCGTCCTCTGGTCGGTGTGATATGGTAGCGGTACAGCCGTAGAAGTCTTTATATTTCTTTTTCATTGACTTTCATTCTCCCCTTATCCCTGGGGGCCGGGAAATAAGAACGGCGGCGAACTGAACTGCCCACGGCTTAACCGTCACCGTCTGGCTTAATATTCATCTGGGAAAAGCACGGTTATAATATCATTATCCCGCTTTATCCAGATTTTGACGCCGTCCAGCATGTAGGCGCTTAGGGCGTATTCCGGGTCCGTGTTGTTAATTCCTGCGTCCTCCTCGTTTATGCCTCCCCAGTCTCCGCTAAGGTGCCTGGAAAGCGAATGATGTACAAATTGCTTAAACTCTTTGGATTGTTCCATTTTTTCTGCAACTCCTACAGTAGTGCAAAATCTCATAGTCCTTGACACCTCCTTGCCCATTTTCTGAAGCATTTTAACGGCAGCTGTCTCGTGTGTTCTCATGTGCTTGCTTCCTTTCTTCTTGGATAAATGACAGCCGGGGAAATGCTCCCCGGTTTCGCTCTTGCCTGCCTGTTATGCCGTTTGAAGTGTTTCTGTTGGGTCTGTACGGAAAATAAATGCTTTCCGGAATTTTGAATAATAGCCGCCACGGTCGTTCATGGCCTTGCTTTCTTCGAGGTATGCAGCCCTGTCCAAAGTCTCCGTAATTCGCACAAGCCAGAGCCCGGAGCCGTCCCGGCTGTCTTCACCTTTGGTTATTTTGTAGGTGTAGCCGCCTTTCTGTTCCAGGACTTGCGTTTCTGCCGGTTCTGGTGTCTTGCTGGCCTTAGATAGTTTAGATTCCTTTTTTTTGATTCTCGCTGTCTTAGTAACGATTTTAAAATCATTTGATACCTTGCAACCGAAATAGTAAAAATCAACGTGGAAATAATCAATCTGCGCGTCGCAATCCTCAAAATTATAACTATTCACTTCCCGGTTCACGTCCTCAATGACAGCGGCGGTTTGATCATTGTAAACCTTGTAAAAATCGGATATCTCCCAAGCCTCAAGAATGGCCGCTTTTAACTCGTGGTCAAACCAAGAATCTTTATTAAAAAGGTTATTTACCCTAAGCTTTCTGTGGATATTGCTGATGTCCTCCTTGCTTAAATCCTCAATACCTTTAAATAATCCGTGAGGGGATTCTTTCAACTCCACATGGATTTCTGAACACATGGAAGCAGATGAGAAGCGGACGCTAAACTTGTAAGTCGGGTAAACTTCTTTAACATAGGCACGGATCAGTGCAGCTACTTCCTTCGTGGAGCGGCTCCAATCATGCCTTGAGCCTTTCCAACCAAAATCAGTGTAAAATTCGCTTCTGGTGCTGTCTGCGGTCTCTTTCGTGGGTTCCGATGCGGTTGTATTGTATTTGTGTTTCCAAATTGGAAAGAGTGCGTCATACTCGCCATTGATGGCTTTCATAACTTCCGGGTCGCCGCCAGCGTCCGGGTGATTCTTCCTTGCTAATGCCTTGAACTGATTCTTTAAATCCTCTAAATTCTTTACATTCTTAAAATATGTTGTCATGATGTTATCCTCCTAAAATTTGATAATCCGGCGGTTGCTTTGACGCTACGGCTTGACCGCCGCCAGTAAATTAAATTATTGCAATTCGTTTGTCGCCACTGTCAAGGACTTTTTGGAGCTTGTTAGACATACTGGTTAAGTTCTCTGCTTTGAGATTTAAGAGCCCTTTTTCAATGTTGCTTGCTTCAGGGGACGCGGCAGCATTTGTATTAATTGCTGCATTCCTATCAAGTTCCCCAATAATCCATGCAATTTCAGTTGTGGTTAATTTAATCATTCTGTTACCTCCGATTTTTTGTTTTCCCCCACTCTGCATTTACCAGGGCTTGTGACCTGCAGAACTTGTCCGGCTACATTAGAGGGCGGCAGTGGCCGCCTAATAAGCAAATTTTGAATTGAAGAAGATCGACATGTAATGAGACTTTGAAACTCTTACTGGTCGGAAGTTCAGGCAACCGACTTGCTGGCCTATGTAATAGTGGTTACATTTTGATATTTTGCAGATCCAGATTTTATTTTGATTCCAGTTATCAACTCTATGTTCTATTTTCATGTGTGGTCCTTTCTGCCCTCGTGACCTCCGGGGTGGGAATTGAGTTAATTTAATTTTCCGTGCCCTCTACATATTGATAAAGAATTCTATAGACAAGATCACATTCTGCTTTCCCATAGCCGCTTTTCTCAAGGGTTTCTCTGACTGATAATGCTGATGGCAAGTATTCCGGAATCTCTTCAATCTTTATAAAGTCTCCATTTCCTCTCCAGGTGTTCATAAGCTTTTTTTTGCTAGTTGCGGGGATATATTCTTTCCAAACGTGCTCACCGTCATCAATAATGCATTCAAACTTTTTAATCTTCATATTATTACGACCTTTCAAATTGAATTGATTTGTGTTGCTTGCTATGTGATTATATTACACGTTAATAGAATAAAAATCAATAGAAAAATACACGATAATAGAATACTGGCATATTACACAAAAATAGAATGTAATTGAAGGCGATATATTGTTAAAAACATACATGATAATAGAATGTTGACAATTACATGATTTTAGAATATTATTAAACATAGAATGATACACGATAATAGAAAGCGGTGAGATAGTGGCAAATTACGGAGAAAATGGAATTATAGATTTTGAAAAGTTTTGGAATTTAATGGACAGGAAGGGGTTAAAAAAGCAGTGGCTTATAGATAATGGAATCCATCGTGCCACTGTTTATAAGTTGGTAAAAAATGAGAATGTCACTTGTGAAGTCATATGTAATTTGTGTAAACTCTTGAAATGTCAACCTGGGCAAATAATGGAGTATAAGGATAAGATAGAAGTTACGCAATAATAGAATTGATTATTACATGACAATAGAATATAATGAGGTGTCAAAAGAAAGGAGATTAAGCCATGAACAATAGAGAAAGGGCGATAGAGCTATTGAATCAGGTCCCAGAGTATAAATTGGGCTATGTGCTGGCATATATCCAGGGCATAACGGCAGATGAAGAAGCGGATACTGCTTTCTGCGAAAGAATGTATCAAAATTATCTTAACGATCCTGATCCGGAAAAAGATAAAACATACAGTTTGGAAGAATGCAAAGAAGAATGGGGGATTGATTGATGTATCAAATCATCATCAAGAAGAAAGCTAAAAAGTTTATTGATAAACTCCCCATGAATGAGAAAAGAAGAGTTGTGGCGGCAATAGAACAACTTCCAAACGGCGAGGACATCAAGAAGCTAAAAGGGCATAGCGAACAAATGCGCTTAAGGGTTGGGAGTTACCGAATCATTTACACGGTGGATAATGGGGAATTGGTGGTAATTGTCATCGACGCAGGAAACAGAGGAGAAATATATAACGATTATTAGCGCTAAAGGGCCGGCGGTTGCTGGCTCTTTTTATATGCTCCATGGGCGGACAAAAAGAAAAGCCCTGCATCATCTGCAAGGCTGAACCTCTCCGGCATACCGTTTGGGGGCAGCCATGCCGGCGGCTGTTATAATACAAATAGCACAAACAAAATTTCTTGTCAAGGGTTGATTTGAAAATCATTTTATGCTAATCTGAAAAAGCCGAGGGGGCTCTACAAGAAATACTCAAGGGTATATCTTCCGGACATTGAGAATTTATCATGGTGATTAAATCAGGCAGGCAGAAGAGCAGAAAAGGCTTTGAAGCCTGCTTTTTGTATTCGAAAATATGCATTTTTTAGCCCTATATATTATAAAATATACATAGACATATTAGTTTATTAATAATATACTCTTAGGCTTTCTGTATCCCCTGAGGTATGTATAATAACTATATAGGGGAATATAAAAAAACTTTATACCAGATATTGACAGTTATTTAATTATCTGGTAACGTATAGACAATGACAACTAAAAGAAGGCAGTATATAGCCACGTTAATATATACATTTTGGTGGATAGGGATATATAGCAATTTTATATATTACTCCTCCGTCCTGGTAGCTCTCGGAGCCGTGACCCGTTGCATAACGTACATTGCAACAGGTGGCGGCTTTTTTATTTGCCCAAAAATCGTTTTTAAATGGACAGGTGAGAAAATGCCCGCAGTAGACATTTGAAACGGCGCACGGGGGCGAATTTGAACGTCAGAATGGATATTAAATCTAATGGTGATAGCACAGATAGAACAGGATCAGAATGAATCTAAAATCAAGGAGTTGATAACATGCAGGTAATAAGTGATAAGTGCGGTCGGGAGAGCTGCAGGTTTAATGGCACTGGGAAATGCACCGATCCAGAACAGCGGAATGAATGTCTGGAATTGCTATATCAGGTCATTCCTGACCCAGTGGATCGGATGAATTTTGCACTATCAGATCAGATGATTAAAGATTAATAAACCTGTGATATATACCCAGATAATAAATATATAAAGCTTTTATATGTATCTGTATGATACCTGTATAAGAGCCAGAAAGGAGATATAAATACAATGCCTAAATCAGATGATTATACAGTTAATAGCTTTATTATAGAGCTTAATACAGATGATAAAGACACAGACGATAAAGAATATATTAATAATATTACTGCTACCATTATGGATATCTCTAATGAGTTTATTAAAAGACATAGTAATATTAATTTATGTTCTTCTCAGGGGTTATCTGAGTTATTAAAAGATATAGGTCGTAAGTATAAAGTTAAATTTAATACAGTCACTAAAGAGTATGATATTAAAGAGCTTAATATATTATGGGATATCTATACTGTTATCTGTTGTACATGTAGAATTAAGCCTACATTACTTAGATTTTCCATGATGGTAAATATCAATAAAGACACTATCAACAGCTGGTTAAAAGGGGAATATGATGGTCGAGTCGCTTCTGGGCACTCCGTTTCGGCGCAAAAATGGAAATCAGAATGCGAATCAACTTTGTACGATGAAGTGATACAAACGGGCAATATTGGGTGCATGTTCGCCTTGAAAGCAAATTACGGGTATCGTGACAATGTCCAGATTATTGCCTATGATGACAAAGCTGGGAAGCCGGAATACAGCCGAGCAGAGATTGAGGATAGGGCAAAAACGGTCGACCTGCTACCAGGTTCGGCTGATGAGTTGCCGGATTAAGGGCATAAGAAAAGCCCCGGCGGTTGCCAGGGCAGATGTTAAATCAAGAATAGATTTTTTTGAATGGCTTCTTCAATTTGCTTTGGTTGAATGCCAATGTATCGTTGAGTAACTGCCGCGCTTGAGTGTTGCAGGAGTTGCCGAACAAGCTCAATATTGTATCCATTGTCATTGTAAAGGTTGGTCGCGTAGAATTTGCGGAAGCTGTGGGAACCAATATTATCAAGGCTTAGAGCCTCGCAGACCAGTTTTAAATGCTTCTGTATAGCTCTTTCACTTATGTCAAATAGCTTTGCCCGGCTTGAAATGCCGTTATCAAGCGCATATTGCAAGATATAATTATACAGATCAACCGGCACAGTAAAGTTTCTTTGCTTTTTAGTTTTACCCTCTGTGATGTCAAGACGATAACGTTCGCCGTCCTTGATAATGTCGCAGGCATGGAGCTGCAGAACATCACCAATACGTAAGCCCAGGTTGGCTTCCAGTACTAAGGCGGTAGCGATCCGGTTGTTTGGCTTACAGATAGTGCCGTCTTTGGCTGTGAAGCCAGACCGGATTGTGTCAATGATAAGCTGATATGATTCTCTGGTTAGTGTAACAGTTTTTTTATTCATTCTGTACTCCTCCTTGAAAGTTCGTAAAATACTTCTGAAAAGTTCGTATAATCTATTAACACCATCATACCACACCATAAAACCATTGTAAATACGTAATAGTTCGTTTTTGATATGTTTTACGAACTCTAAAAACGTAGACTGAACAGGTAGCCGGAGGGGGTCTAGGGGCAGGCAGTTTAGGAGCCAGTCACCTATCCGAGTAAAAATGAATCATTTATTCTGTACCACAAAAGGAGTTATCAATGAATAGTAAGTTGGATTTAATTAATCATGGAATTGACCTTTTCACTGCTGACAGTATGCTGACCGATTACAAGGCTCGTATTGGAACCATGAATGGCGTTTATGAAATCATGGATATAAATTATGATTTTGCCGAAAGAGGAAGAGATGTTACGCTGAAATGCTCTCTTTGCGGAAAAGTAATTCATCGCATGATGATAAATGGCCGTAATAAATGGTCCGAGTTGATTAAATCGTGTAAATGCCAAAAAGAAGCAGCAAGGGTGGAAGCTGAAAAAATTTTAAAAAATAAAAAAGCATTAATTCTTTCGGAGATTGGAAAGAGACATGGTGATTATGAGGTTATTGAAGTTGAATTTGGCAGTCCTGATAAATTGACCGTCAGGTGTTTAACTTGTGGCGGTGAGAAACAGGTTATGGCAAGCGTAATTGTTAATGGAACATGGAAAGGTTCAAAATGCCATAAGCATTATGTTCAGCTGGTAAAATATGATGAATCCTATATCGGACGAAAAAACAATTTTCTTACAGTTACTGGCTTAACGAAAAATGAACGGAAAGAAAAGCGTTTTATTTGCAAGTGTGACTGCGGAAAAATAACACACGTCAATCCAAATAACTGGGAAACTGGAGTGGTAAAAAGTTGTGGTTGTATGGCTATCGAACTTATGCGAAATGCACTTAAAAAAGAAAATCCGTTGAACAGTAGGCGTATATACCGTATATGGCAAGGAATGAAACAAAGGTGCTATAATTCCCGGACTGATAACTACGCGGATTATGGGGGCAGGGGAATCTGCATTTGTCCTCAGTGGTTAGATTCTTGTGAGGAATTTGAAGCGTGGGCATTGAGCAACGGATATTCAGATGAATTATCGATTGACCGAATAAATGTAAATGGTAATTACGAACCATCTAACTGCAGGTGGGCAACGGATGAAATGCAAATGAAAAATCGCAGACCCATTGATGAATGGGTTGGTCCCACAGGTAGAAAGAAAGTACTTTGGACCATAAATGGCATTGAAAAGCCAGCAAGAGAGTGGTGCTCTCAATTTGGTGTTTCTATGGAGACGGTAGCTTATCGTGTAAAGCATAAAGGCATGTCCATAGAAGAGGCTTTAACGGTTCCTAAAATGACGGATGGTAGACCGAAAAGAGGTGAGTAAATGCGAACTGGTAGACCAACAATGGACAAGAAAGAATCAACAATTAAGCTTAGGATTAATGAAGATATGCGTTCCTGGGTAGAGAGAAGAGCGGATAGAGAAAAGGTTTCAATGTCGGAATATCTGCGCAAGCTTATTTTAAATGATATGCGTGATTGATGGTCCTGAAAAATTTTTAAAATATAAAAAGGCCTTTCCCCTGGAGGATACATAAATGTTCAATCGTAAATTATTGTTAGCCAAAAGACATAGAGGAACTTTCCTGTTTGCATTTGTGAATTTCAGAACTCAGGAATGCTATGAATGGTACGTTCAGTTTTCTTTAAAGAAACCTTGGTGGATTCCCAGATATGATCCGTACTTTCTGAATGACGGTAAGTGGCCATTAGCCTGTTGGTTGTTTTTTTATTTTGGTAGGCATACAAGAGGGGCAATTATTCCTTGCACGAATAGTGATGTTGGAGATGATAAAAAACCAATTATTGATAAAGCCGGGAACCCGTATATGATTTATAACCTGCCAGATGAAGATCTGGCCAGAAAGTTCCGACGAACCATTCTCCGGTATAACTGCAATGTAGAGGTTGAGAAAGATGGGGATACCGTGACTTTAATAAATCGGGTCCGGTCACGAAGATGGATTTCAATTTTTCTTAAAAACTAAAAAGGGTTGTATGCTATGAAGAAAAAGCTGTACATGGCAGTAGAAACCGATAAGTATGAGTTGCCGCTTTATGTGGCAGACACGTCAAGAGAACTGGCTGACTGGTCTGGATTAAGTATCGGATATGTGTTAAGCGCTATATCGCATGGTTACTCTGGAAAGAAAACAGGAATAAGATTCTTAAGGGTTGAGGTGGAATGGGAAAAAGATTTTCTGTAATAAGGCAATGTAAATAGCGATTTAGGAAATAATATTGTAAATGGGTCAGGGTTAACACCGGTATGGAACGCTTCGATTGGTGCAGGGGGACACACGCAGATCGGAAAATTAATGATTATTAATTTAAGGGTGCGAACATTTGAAACACTTACATCTGGAACTACTTATAGTATTACTGGTTTTCCTGCACCCAATTATGGCCCTGAAAATACTGTTCCAGTTATATGTAGTACGCCTTATAGTATAATGAATGCATACATCACCCCACAAGGTGTCTTGGCATTCACTCCTAACATAGACATAGTTATAGAAGAAGTAGTTTTATTCGGTGCTATCTATATAATTGCTTAAATGGATCATTTAATTAATCAGGTAACATACAGCAACAGAAAAAGTATTGCCACTTGCGATTATTTTTGTTGTATTTAGTGTTATGTTTTGAGAGCCAATTTCCCCTCCACTTATTGAAGCTATAGCAGTATCAGTGTATGATAAATTCCCCCCTATAAGATTTGCCACTATACCTCTATATACTTTGAGAGGTTTAGATAGGGTTAATTGTACCGCAAGAGTACCGTTGCCTGTAGCAGTTACCGTTTCCATGTAAATATTGGATCTGTTATCTAAATCGCTATTTAGGGTTCCGGCGTGCATGGGAAGTCGGATTAAATGCGGTCAATCAGGTGGCGGCACCTGGGCGTAAAGCAGCCAGCTGAATTTTTAGGGAGGTACCAAAATTGAGAAACTATAAAGTAATCGGAGCAAATGAAGAAATAATGAAAACTGCGTCAGATTCTTTTTTTAGACAGTTTGTTGAGTGGATGAACAGCGAAAGTATTGAAAACTCTGGTAGCTTCCAAGAAGCTGCAGATGTCGTCAGAAATGAATTTCTGCAGAAAGGTGACTGGTACAATGCTCTTGTGGCTTGCATTTATGGCTATCTGCAGGAGATAGATGGCTCAGTGCCTTATGACCAGATGGCATTGGAATTAGCAAACAGGATAGTTGGTATAGAAACGGATCCTGTAGAAGATACAGAATGCGGTTCTGAAGACTATGAATTTTGAAAGGAGTTACCCATGGACAAGAAAGAATTGAAAAGGCTCATTGATGGCCGGCAATACAGTTATGAGCCGTTCAAGGACGTTCGGCAGGAGGCAAAAGAAGCTGGTCTGGTTATCGTCAGCGGTGCTTCTGATGATTTGATGGAATTTGACGGTGCCATTTATGATGAACAAGGTTGTTTTGAAGGTGGCGTGATATATTTTGACCGTCAAGGTGCATTTGACAGTGATGGTTATGCTACAAACAAGATTGAAGCCCTTTGGTGTGACAAATCCGCATTAGATGAAAATGGGAATGTTATTACCTGGACTTATAAAACTGATATCCCCCATGAAACATTCATGATATATGAGGACCGAGAACCATATTGCAGGGGCATTGTGTTTGATTTGGAAGATGTGAAATAGGGGGTAAAGGATTTGGAATTGCTTAAATGGATTGTAACAGTCTGGAATGTAATTATGGTGATTTTCATTCTTTGGTTTTCCAGAGGGTTAATCTGGAAAAGAGATAAGGCAACGACGATTGGATTTGGTATTATGGCAATCATGTATATTTTGGCGATGGTGCCGATCTGGAAGTAATCGCATTCTCATGGATCTTCTATCAGAGCGTCCGGCTCATAACCGAGTGGGCATGGGTTAAATCTAGGGGGGTTATTTAATGGGCTATTGCCAAATGGTAAGGCACAGAATTTTGATTTCTGCATTTCCTAGTTCGAATCCGGGCAGCCCAATTTGCACAATGGAAATTGAATATTGATGGTTGGAGTGATATAATATTCCTATAAAGATAAAGGGGGAATATTATGAATTTTTATGATTGTAACGGTAGACCCATTGCATATTTAGATGATGATGGTGAGCATATTTATTTGTTTAATGGAAAACCAGTAGCATATTTATATGGTGAGACAATATATACATTTAGCGGACATCATATTGGCTGGTACGAAAACGGCTGGATTATTGACTTAAGAGGATATTATGTTTTCTTTACTGAAAACTCAAGTGGAAGTGGTCTAGGTAGGCCAGGTAGGCATGGAGTTCCAGGAAAGAGTGGAAAACATGGGTTACCGGGAAAGAGTGGAAGACATGGAGAATATGGTAAGCCAGGAAAGTGTTTAAGCTGGTCAAATCTATCGGGAGAACAATTTTTTAATCAATGACTTTATATTACCAACCATCAATATTCGGTGGTTGGTTTTTTATTACGAAAATGAGGTGAAAGTATGAGGTGTATGGACGAAAAAGAAGTTCGTAAGGAAGTGCAATTTGAGTATTATAAGAGAATGTTTGGATTCTGTGATAAAGAGCCATTGGTTGAAGTATTTGCGGCTCTGCTTGTGAAGCTAAATGATAATGGTGTAATGTTTAGTTTCCCTGATATTCAGACTGGGGATTGTTACGTGCCGATTTATGATAGCAATGGGGGATTCCGTGAGAGGTTGAAACTTTCGAAGCCAGACATTCCTTTATACGAGGAAATAAAACTGGATTTTTTACAGCATGATATACAAGTTTTGCAGAAAATGCAAAAGGAAATAGAAAACTTCCTTAAGCCGGTTTCTTTGGAATTATCTGTGGATACGATAGCGTCGTCCGGAGAACTGTTTATGGTTCTATGTGGACTGTGTACGTTTGAACAGCTGGAGCAGAATAACTGGCGGCGGCTACATGGCCTGCCTATGAAAAGGAGGGCGAAATGAAAGTAATAGACTTATTGGACATTCAAAAGATAGAAAATGCATTTGGTTTTTCGTTGTACGACTGGCAAAAGGATTATCTCTTGGGAAAAAGAAATATAAGAATGGGTGGTAGGAATAATGGAAACACACTTGCATATTGCCTGAAGCTTCTGCTTTCTGACGGGGAATCGATTAAACGCAGGGACTTATACAAATATCGTGATGAACGCCATGGTACTCATTATGATTCATGGTTTGCTCACTACCTATGGGATATTAATAAAATATTGGTTGCCGCCGGATTTGAAACGAGGTTAGAGAAATGAAGTTAAGAGATGTTTTGGCAGTTATTGATGATAATGAAACGGTCAGTATCAGTTTTGATTATAAGAGCCTAAAGAACTGTGAAAAATTAAGAAGAGAGCATTTAATTGATTTACTTGACCTGACAGTGAAGAATATCAGAACGGAAGGCTGCTCAATGTTTTTTGTAACCTTAACTGTTTCTGTTAGCGAAAATACAGGTGATTCCAAGACGGAAGAAATGGAATACTTCTTGCAAGTGGAAATTGAAACTTCTAGGAATCACATTAAAAATAAAGAGGATATATTTGCGTTCAATGGTATACCTGTTAGTCCATGGCTTACAGAAGCATTGAATGAGCGGCATATTGCGTTTTGCCAGCATCTATTGGATAAGATTCATTAAATCGTTGGGAGGTAGGAATAATTGAGATTAGCAACTACGGCTCTGCCAGTAAGAATAAATGGAAGCGAATATGTGAAGTACGGCGTTTATTTAGATCACGTAAAAGACCTATACAGGGAAATTAGTTCTTTAGAGAGCGAATTGCAAGCCCTGAAAAAAACATTTGATTTAACTGAAAAGGAAACAAAAGACATAAGAGTAATATATCGTTGCCGCCGGTGCGGTAAAGAATTTCAAGAGACAGGTGTTATAAGAGGAAGTATGCAAACAAATGGTGTTGATGTGCCTGTGGGGCCAGTTTGTTTGTACCATCTTTGTGATGATGGCATATATGGTCTGGGCGATTTAATCGGTGCATATGAGGTGAAGAATGAGCAATAGTAAAGTAATTGAATCAATGGAGAGAGAGCCGTTTGGGCGGGTTATGAAACATGATGAGCCAATGCATTGCATGATTGAGATAGATGGAGTTTTTTATCCTGCAATTATGCAAAGACATAATTTGGTCACGGTAAAACTTAGTGCTGACCAGAAAAAATTAATAGATTCCATGGACATACGCGAATATACTCTTGATGAACAATTTCACGCTTTGAAAGTGGAACCATTTGAAGTCACTTGCAATGATGGTCATAAAAGCATGTGCTATATGGCCGATAACAGGAGGTCGGTGATTGAATTGAATTTTTCAAAGTTAATGAATCTTCCTGAAGATGGATTTGATGGGCAGGCGGAGATAAGAGTATTGCCAGACGAGAGCCGTTGGGCGGCTTGCCCTTATTGTGGCAAAAAGGCAGTAAAAATTTTGCTAGAAACAAGAATACATATGATGCCGTACAAATGTAAGAATAGCAAGTGCCAAAGGGATTTTATTGTAAATGTATAATGTGAATTATAACGTCTGATTT
The DNA here is from genome assembly GCF_003833015.1 of Clostridium sp. E02. Lineage (GTDB taxonomy): Bacteria > Bacillota > Clostridia > Lachnospirales > Lachnospiraceae > Lacrimispora. Next base: position 4,203 of record NZ_RJLQ01000008.1, on the reverse strand, counting down.
AAACCAGCGCCTTGTGAGCCTTCAGACCTTTGTTAATAAACAGAGGAAGGGGGCTCTTTTTCTATGGATTTCCAGGAACACCGGGAAATAATCAAAAAATTAAAGCGGCAGATTGAGACGCCGCCTTCTTACGACATTCTGAACATTCTGTTATCAGAACTCCAATATACAATGCAAGATAATCCGGATTTTCCGGTTGATGATAGGGATTTTATCATGGCCTATTCCGGATTTATTAAGAAATGGGCGGTCTCAAGTTTTGTCCAGACCATGAATATACGGTGGGACGATTTGTACTGGAGGACTTTGCTCTTTGAGGCTCCATATTTATTTGAATCTTATCTGATTTACCTAGAGAAGAACCGGGAAGCAAAGGACCGCTTTTATTTACCGAAACGCAAGCAACTGAATAAGCATGGTTTGATCCAGGCAATGCAGGATCTGGAAGATGATAGGCTGGATATTTTGAGTATATCAATGCCTCCCGGAACGCAGAAAACTACCTTAGAGAAATTCTTTGCTTCGTGGGTAATAGGAAAGCACCCTGATGATTTTAGCTTGTTTTATTCTCATAGCGGCGATATCACGAGAATGTTCTATGACGGTATATATGATATCACCACAAATTCAGACGAATACACCTGGTGTGAAATATTCCCAGACGTGAGACTTGAAAGCACAAATGCTAAAACAGAGACGATTAATTTCAATAAATATAAGCCATTCCCCAATATTCAGTGCACATCTATTGGCTCAAAAAATGCCGGTAAAGTTAGGTGTAACCGGTACCTGTATTGTGATGATCTTATTGGCGGTATTGAAGAGGCTCTTAATAAAGTACGGTTAGATAAACTCTGGTCCCTCTACAGTGTTGACGGTAAACAGAGAAAGATGGACGGCTGTAAAGAAATCCATATTGCAACCAGATGGTCCGTACATGATGTCATTGGCCGGATTAAAAACTTATATCACGACAGTGACAGAGTGAGATTCATTCAGGTCCCCGATATTGATCCGGTAACCGAGGAATCGAATTTTGATTACGAATACAATGGTTTTTCTGTTGCTTTCTTCAATGACCAGGCATTGGCCATGGATGACATTTCCTATAAGTGTCTATATAAAAGCCAACCGATTGAGCGTGAAGGACTGCTATATCATGAAGATGAATTAAGACGATACTTTACGCTTCCGGAAAGAGAGCCTGAAGCTTTTCTTGGCATTTGTGATACGAAGGATAAGGGTACTGATTATATGTTTCTTCCTTGTGTGGCCCAATATGGAAATGATTATTACTGCCTGGATTGCATCTGTGATGATAATTCCGACTATGGTGTTCAATATGAAAGGTGCTCCAAGATAATCGTGGATTACAAGCTGCAGCAATGCCAATTTGAAAGCAATAACGGTGGTAGCCGTGTGGGGTACGAAGTGAATAAGCTGGTGGAGCAAAAAAACGGGCGTTGCAATATAACCACTAAATTTACTGATAGCAATAAGGAAACAAAAATTATTGTAAATGCGGATTGGGTCAAAAAGCATGTTTTATTTAAAGATTCTTCCTTGTATAAATCTAAAAGTGATTATGGGGTCATGATGAGTTTTCTGCTTAGTTATTCCGTAAAAGGTAAGAATGTTCATGATGATGTACCCGATGGTTGGGCACAGTTTGCATTGTTCACACAAAATATGGGTGGAGCTAAAGTCACAGTTTTTCAAAGACCATGTTAAGGAGATTTTATTTTTATGGCAAAAACATTGAGAAATCCCAAAAAGGAAAATTTAAGCTTATGGAATTCGTATCATAGCATGAAAAAACGCTGTTTGAATCCGAATTGTAAGCGTTATAAAGATTACGGTGGTAGAGGAATCAAAATCTATGATGAGTGGTTAAAGGGCTTTGATGAATTTGCAGATTGGGCAAAAGCAAATGGATACAGGAATGGATTAACCATAGAACGAAAAGATGTGAATGGTGATTACGAACCCCAAAACTGTATTTGGATTACAAGGCAACAGCAGGCATTTAATAAAAGAGATTCTATCTTTGTTACTTACCAGGGACAGACGAAGGATTTAATGGTGTGGTGTAATGAATTAGATCTAACGTATGATACAATTCACAATCGAATTACTCATGGGTGGTCTTCTGAAAGGGCATTTAAAAGACCTACTAATAGGAAGTCATTTGCCCAATTGTGTAGAGAGCATGATATAAAACCATCAACGGTTAGGGACAGAGTTTGTAAATTGGGGTGGGATTTGGAAACCGCTTTAAATACGCCGAGTGCTGGATTAGGTGCCAATAGGCAAACTTATATGAGGAGGGTTTGATTATGAAATTGACGAGGGAGTATTTAGCAACTTATACATATTTGGAATCCGAGATTAAGCGTCTCAGGCGTAGGATAAAATACTATGAGAATAATCCGTTGACTTCTGAATATGGAATTGTAAAAGGATCCCTAAAGCAGTTCCCGTATACGGAGTGCCATTTTGTGGTTTCCGGTGCAAGTGTCAAATCAAATGAAGAAAGAGAAAAGATGGTCCGGCAGCTCCTGATTGATTTGAAAGGCAACGAGCAGCTGTTTGAAGATATGAAATTAGAGATAGAGTGCTATCTTGAAAAACTGGGACCCGAATTAGTGGAGATTAAGCAGATTTTGTATTATCGGTATGTTGAGCGGTGGTCATATGAAGCTATAGCAAAGGAATTGAATTATGATAGAACTACTGTTCAGAAGAAGATTGATAAGTATTTGGAACCGAGTGATTTAACTGATTTTTCAAAGTGATATTATAATTGTTTTCGCATTTGAGTTGACAGAAAACTAGAATGCGAGTATAATCCGAGTATAAATAAAAACAGAGAGGTGAAAATATGAGAAAAACAATACAACAGATAAACCTTGAGACGGGTATTAAGATAGGAGTAATTGAAGAATTTCGAAGAAAATTACAAATATTAAATATAATATCTAATAATGAATCGCTAAATGAAGAACATGTCGACTTATTAAAAAAGATTGCAAATGAAAAGAGTGAAAATGATACTTGGGAAAAAGTGATGTATAAGAATTTATATGAGAATTATTGGAATATTTTGCATACTCAGTTTGAATGGCAAACTAAAACAGTAATGGAAGATCTAATTTGGAATATTAAGAATGAGAATTATAATGTAGATGATTTAATGTATCAAGAAGGTAGTATTGCTCTTAAAGATAAAAAGTTTCATGTTTATTGTAGCATCATCGATAATTTTGCGGCACAAGGTAAAGTTTACGAGCCATATGAAAATAGTATGGGGTCGGATGGTAATACTATAATGTATGAAGTAAAACATAATAAAGAAAAATACATCTATTATGTAATAGGAAAGTTAAACCATTATACTGGTAACGAGGATATGCATATTTTTTATAACGATGATGATGAATTTAATATAATGAAATGCAGATATGTATGTGGAGGGCCTTCAGATGAAGGTATTTATAAAGAATTATTTGAAACAATACATAACGCTTATAATAAATTAAAAGGCAATGAATAAATAAAATTATTAGCTAATATTTCCCACATTTCCCATTTCTAATATGTTAAAATGATATTGTGGTATAGAATGAAAAGAAAGCGTTGTCGCAAAGATGGCGCTTTTTTGTATGTCTGGAGGTGGGAGATTGGCGTTTGAAGGCTGGTTATTAAAAATAAATGGAACAGTGTTCCCGAATGAGCTGATCGCGCTTGAATCCTATAAGTGTACGCCGGATCAGATAATGGACCTTGACCCATACCGTGATGGTGATGGCGCTCTCCACCGAAATGCCCTGCCGCATACAGCTACCTCCATGGAATTTTCTACCACGTATTTGCGATTAATGGACGTAGACAGGCTGAATGCTTTTGTCCCACATGGAAACAGAGTAAAATGTCAAATTGAATACTGGAATCCAAACACGTCCTCGTATAAATCGGGGGCGTTTTATATTTCAGATATTCCCTATGAGATTGTGAATGTTGATGAGAGTAAAAAGGATATACTCTATAAGCCGATTAAGATAACAATAACTGAGTATTAGTCCAGCTAATAAATGTCAATAGTGAATTAAAAAATATTTGATATTTACAATGAAACAAAATAGGGCAACTTTAATAGACCCTTTGATATTTCATCAAGTGGCTGGCTCGAAGGAGGTATTCATT
>NZ_RJLQ01000088.1 GCF_003833015.1 Clostridium sp. E02 | reverse complement strand
AGAGGTGGAAGCATGGCAACATGTGTAGCTGACTGTCACTAATAGGTCGAGGGCTTAACCAAGTTGGTTTAGGTAGAGATTACGGATGAATAGATATATAACAATGTGTGGTTTTGAGGGTATGTACGTATAGGAATAAGGAATTGGAAGCATAAATCACTTGATTTATGCTTTTTTTTTGTATGGCAGTCTTTTAATAAACCACCTGCTATGCAGGTGTGACCACAGCAGCTTTAGCTTCAGGTAAAAAACCTCCAGTGATATAATAGTGTTGGTTCGCAGCCACACAAGCACATCAAA
>NZ_RJLQ01000087.1 GCF_003833015.1 Clostridium sp. E02 | reverse complement strand
GATTATTTTTTTGGGGGTGTAGCTCAGTTGGGAGAGCACCTGCCTTGCAAGCAGGGGGTCAAGAGTTCGAATCTCTCCATCTCCATTGGTCGAAAGCAATTTAATGAGGACGAGTCGTAAGACGAAGGCTGAATTTAGTGCGAGACCGTTCACAGATCTGAACAAACGAAAGTGAGTTTAGTTGTGTGGACAAACAATTATTGCGAGTGTTACGAAGCACTTCGAAAAGCTAATGCTTTTCTCAGTCACGGCGTTTCACGCCTATACAATCACATAAAAAACTGCTTAGGAAAGCAAGCTTTCCACACAGTT
>NZ_RJLQ01000086.1 GCF_003833015.1 Clostridium sp. E02 | reverse complement strand
GTCTTAACCATCGTGTTCGAGATGGGAACGGGTGTGTCCCCTAAGCGCATCGGCACCAGAAACTTCGTGTCTACTAGTAATGTGTGCACAATTAAACGGGAAACTGTGTTGAAAGCTTGCTTTCATAAGCAGTTTTTGTTTTATTGTATAGGCGGCACAGCCGCGACCGAGTGAACTTGTTCACGAGGTGACACATTACGTTTTCTTGGTGTTACTTATTCTTTATTCTATTCATTGAAAACCTAAGACTCAACAGTATATAAAACCCTTACTTCTTCTTCCTTAGAAAGGAGGTGATCCAGCCGCACCTTCCGATACGGCTACCTTGTTACGACTTCACCCCAGTTAT
>NZ_RJLQ01000085.1 GCF_003833015.1 Clostridium sp. E02 | reverse complement strand
CAACACCTTTTAATTTAGGCATTTTTAGATTAACATCACCAGAAGTCGTAGTAAATGTGCGGTCATAATGACCAGCACGGTACCCTTTGCGTTCTTCATTACGTGCATAACGTTCTGCATTAACAAGTTGCTCTGCTTCTGCATCAAGTAAAGCATTTAAAGTTTCCTCAACACTGTTTTTTACTAAATCCTTTAATTGGGTGTGGATTAAATCTTGATTCAATTGTATAATGTTCTCAGACATAGTTTTTATCCTCCTTTGGAAATTTTGTTGTGGTAACTTAATTCTACCAAACGATAAAAACTATGTCTATTTGCTTATTTGAATTTGCGCAATCTATTATACGTCATC
>NZ_RJLQ01000084.1 GCF_003833015.1 Clostridium sp. E02 | reverse complement strand
GTGCCGATGCGCTTAGGGGACACACCCGTTCCCATCTCGAACACGATGGTTAAGACCTAAGCGGCCGATGGTACTATGCTGGAGACGGCATGGGAGAGCAGGTGGGTGCCAGATTAAACAAAAAAAAACCACTTGAAAGAGTGCTTTATATAACTGGTTTTTACCAGTGATTCGTGAGTTTGAGTTGATCGAGCTTTCGAATGACTGATAAACTTCAGTCAAAGCGGTGAAGTTACGAAGGAGCACTTCGAAAACAACGTTTTCTATGCAGCTTGTATCATCGCACACGTACCTTGAAAACCACATATTGAAATATATCTAGATAGAGTCTTTGCAAAAAGACAATATCAAGACATCCGAGGTGTTACA
>NZ_RJLQ01000083.1 GCF_003833015.1 Clostridium sp. E02 | reverse complement strand
CCTCCGTCCAGGCGCTGATACCCTGGGTGCGGGGGGTGCCGGGGAAAGTCTGGTCGCTGTAGGTGAGCCGATCGACCAGGTTGCCGCTGGCATCGAACAGGTTGATCTCGTCGGCACGGCCCAGGTTGGTAGTGAGGCCACCGACCACTTTAAAGGATGCATACAACCCCCAGGCAGCCCGGAACTCGGCCTCGCTGGCTTCTGCCAAAATCACCGATTCGCCGGGCTGCACCGCGCCAAAGGCGCTGAGATCTACGGTGCCTGCCAGCCGCGAGTCGTCGTCAAAGCTCCAGCCGGTCAGATCTACCGGGGCGGTGCCCACGTTGGTGAACTCGATGAATTCACCGTTGGCCCCCTGGTACATGAATTCGGTGATCTGCATGTTGC
>NZ_RJLQ01000082.1 GCF_003833015.1 Clostridium sp. E02 | reverse complement strand
TCTTCAATCTGCCCGTCTTCGGTTTGCATCATCGGCGCTTTCATACCGAAATAGATGCCCACGCGACCATGTTTTAACGGTGCGCCGTGCTCGCCAGTTTCGATACCGTGACCACCTGGCTCCACACCAATCAGGCCGACGTTGGTTTCATTGATGAAATCAGCAAACATGCCGATGGCATTCGAACCGCCGCCAACACAGGCGATAACGGCATCCGGCAGGCGACCTTCTCTTTCCAGAATCTGCGCTTTGGTTTCTTCGCCAATCATCCGCTGAAACTCACGCACAATGGTCGGATAAGGATGCGGGCCAGCTGCGGTGCCCAGCATATAGTGCGCGGTTTCGTAACTACCGGACCAGTCGCGCAGCGCCTCGTTACAGGCATCTTT
>NZ_RJLQ01000081.1 GCF_003833015.1 Clostridium sp. E02 | reverse complement strand
CTGCAGCCGTGCGATGCGGCCAGCGTGCTCGGCCAGATCGATGTGGTGCTGCCGATCGTGCACGGACCGCTGGGCGAGGACGGTGCGCTGCAGGGGCTCCTGCGCATGGCCAACCTGCCCTTCGTCGGTTCGCCGGTACTGGGCTCGGCAGTGGCGATGGACAAGGACGTGACCAAGCGTCTGCTGCGCGACGCCGGGCTGCAGGTGGCGCCGTGGCTGTGCATCCGCCGCCACCAGGTGGCGGAAGTGGATGTCGATGCGGTGATCGCCCAGCTTGGCCTGCCGCTGTTCGTGAAGCCGGCCAACCAGGGCTCGTCGGTAGGCGTGAGCAAGGTCAAGGACGCGGCGGGCTTTGCCGAAGCGCTGGCAATGGCGCTGCGCTACGACCACAAGGT
>NZ_RJLQ01000080.1 GCF_003833015.1 Clostridium sp. E02 | reverse complement strand
ATCTGAAGAAGAGAAAGCAAAAGCGAAAGATGAGAAATTAAAGCAACAAGAAGAGAACGAAAAGAAACAAAAAGAACAAGCACAAAAAGATAAAGAAAAACGCCAAGAAGCTGAAAGAAAAAAATAGTATAGGACTGAGGCAAAGACAATGCATAAATTGATTATAAAATATAACAAACAATTGAAGATGCTCAATTTGCGAGATGGTAAGACATATACTATTAGCGAAGACGAGCGTGCAGATATTACGTTGAAATCGTTAGGCGAAGTCATTCATTTAGAACAAAATAATCAAGGTACTTGGCAAGCGAATCATACTTCTATTAATAAGGTGCTTGTTAGAAAAGGTGACCTTGATGACAGTACATTACAGCTTTATACAGAAGCTGATTATGCA
>NZ_RJLQ01000007.1 GCF_003833015.1 Clostridium sp. E02 | reverse complement strand
GATTTCTTGTGGTTATAACCTATACAAGTATCACAATAAAAGCAAACGCCAATTGATAGCTGCATGAAACTAGAATCAAGATGGGTGATTTCTCTGCTTTGGATTCCCAAGGGTTACTTTGTGTACATTTTTTTAATCAAAACTGTAATAACATAATTATTTATCCATGCAAAAACACAAATAAATCAAAAATAGGATTCATACCAGCGTTCACTGATATGAATCCTAATTTTTTAAGGACTTATTTTACAGCCCCTATTTACTTAATCCGAATTTCAAACGGCACGTCAAACTTTCTTCTTTAATGAAATAGAGCCTTTTTAAAATCTGCTTGAATTTCCTCTAGATGATGTGCTCGGCCTTCTACCGTAGTACGGTCACGACAGAGTTCATTTCAGCAATTACAGGAATATTTCCCTTATCATCATGCAAGACTAAACAAAATTGTTTTGGTTCCAACCAACGTTGAACCGCTGTTTACAAAATAGTAATTGGAAGCTGTATCTAAGTTAAGCGGACCGGTCCATGTAATCGTACTAAACTGACTGCTGAAAATTCCAGTAGGAGGCACATCAGATACAGCCGAGGTGACAGTTACGTTTCCGTTGATAGCTGAATTTGTAATTTCAGAATATACGGCTGCTGTAATCGTTCCATCAGATCTGCAATCGACCATACGTTGAATTCTCAAACCATCGTGATTAATGATATTGATACGGCTGTTGTAAAAATAGGAGTTAAGCTGTCCCTGATGTGGGTCGACTAGCGATTGAATGATACTCCCTACAACTCTGGCATTCAGAAGTTGAAACTCTATAGTGGCAAATGGATCTACTGGATCAGTGTTTTCAAAAATGACATCTCCGCTAATAATTGTGCCATCTGTATAATTCGTGTGTGTGCTCACAGATGTACCATTATCAAAGGTACCGATTACCGTAACTGGACGCGCAACGAAGGCGGGACCTTGAACGGTGTATACTTGTTCTTCTGCAGTGTTTGTTTGTATGGTGATATTCCTAGGAACAGACGATGCAAAGTTTGCTAATGACGCATCACCAAGCACCCATGGTCCTAGTCCAAGAAGTTGTACATGTCTTGCGGGCGGTATTACAATGTCTTCATCAAACGCAGAATTTGCCGCGATAAAAACAATACAGCGGGCTCGCATGCCATACGTGTTGGCAAATACACTTGTAGTTGCAGCAGTGATAGCACTTTGGAGAGAATTATATGGCTCGGAAGGTGTACCGGTTCCAGGACCCGGAGCACTTGAATCTGCCCATATAATAGTTGGTTCTGCACCCCATACAAATACTCCTGGACCAGTAGGACCTGTGTCACCAGTAGGACCTGTGTCACCGGTAGGCCCAGTATCCCCGGTCGGACCTGTGTCACCGGTAGGCCCAGTGTCACCAGTAGGACCTGTGTCACCGGTAGGCCCAGTATATCCAGTGGGTCAGGTATCGCCGGTAGGTCCGGTATCGCCAGTAGGCCCGGTATCGCCGGTGGGTCCAGTATCACCCGTCGGTCCAGTGTCACCGGTAGGCCCAGTGTCACCAGTAGATCCGGTATCGCCAGTAGGCCCAGTATCGCCGGTGGGTCCGGTATCGCCGGTTGGTCCAGTGTCACCAGTCGGTCCGGTGTCACCCTGTCCAGTATCGCCAGTAGGCCCAGTGTCACCGGTAGGCCCAGTATATCCAGTGGGTCCGGTATCGCCGGTAGGTCCCGTATCGCCAGTAGGCCCGGTATCGCCGGTGGGTCCAGTATCACCCGTCGGTCCAGTGTCACCGGTAGGCCCAGTGTCACCAGTCGGTCCGGTATCGCCAGTAGGGCCGGTATCGCCGGTCGGTCCAGTATCGCCGGTTGGTCCAGTGTCACCCGTCGGTCCGGTGTCACCAGTCGGTCCGGTATCGCCAGTAGGTCCAGTGTCACCAGTAGGTCCGGTATCGCCAGTAGGTCCAGTGTCACCAGTCGGTCCAGTATCGCCAGTTGGCCCGGTATCGCCAGTAGGTCCGGTATCGCCAGTAGGTCCAGTGACACCGGTAGGCCCAGTGTCACCAGTCGATCCGGTATCGCCAGTAGGCCCGGTATCGCCAGTAGGTCCAGTGTCACCAGTCGGTCCAGTATCGCCAGTTGGCCCAGTATCGCCAGTCGGTCCGGTATCGCCAGTAGGTCCAGTGTCACCGGTAGGCCCAGTGTCACCAGTCGATCCGGTATCGCCAGTAGAACCGGTATCGCCGGTGGGTCCAGTGTCACCGGTAGGCCCGGTGTCACCAGTCGGTCCGGTATCGCCGGTGGGTCCAGTATCACCCGTCGGTCCAGTGTCACCGGTAGGCCCAGTGTCTCCGGTGGGCCCGGTAGGTCCAGTGTCACCAGTCGGACCGGCTTCTGCTTCGTCATCTAGGTTGATCACAAGTGTAGCGGTAAGCGGAACAATCGCGGAGTAGAATACGGTGGACGTGCTGGCATTGGCCAGAGACATCGTTACCGGTGCAGCAACCACATCTAAGATGCCAACGCCATAGACCTCTGCTGTTTTAGTAGGAGAGTTCCCTTCCAGAAAATCGCCTTGAGAGGTGGATAGCGCAAACACCGCACCGTTTGTCGAAGCTGAAGATTGTACAGCAACCCACCAGTTGATGGCATATCTCCCTTCCACATTAAAGGTTATCACACCTGTTATTGCATTATAACTGATGTTGCCAGTCGAATATACAGTATTATCAAAGATAACATTATTGTTTACTGCCACCGAGCCAGTGGCAATGCGTTCTATTTGCAATGCTATATTACTCATATAATCACTCCTATCATTTTACGCATGGTTCATGAGTCAGTCCATTTCACTTAATTTAAATAAATTATAAAATATTTTTACACTGGTATTATATGATTGAGCAAGAAGTTTCGATATTATTTTACTAGTGTGTGCTTAAGGTGAGATGTAAGAGCTTGGATAATCTAAGTGAGCATAGGAGGTTAGCTTCCATAGAGGGAAGGAGATATACAAAATCTAGAAAGAAACTTCATTAATTTAAGGAGGTTTTATGGATCAACTGGATTAGCTGTACTATTTCAGGAGAGATATAAATTAAGTTGGGTATCTGTAGCAATTTAGATTTGTTGATTTTTAAATATTAGCAACCCCCAGTTTTTGAGAACTGCAAAAACACGCATCAAAACTAACATTCCTTAGGTTTTCTGTTCTGCATCCTTTGCTTCCCCAACCATTTAATATATTTTATGCCCGCCCTCTAAGGCGTTATCCAGCTGTTTATCGGTGCATTTTCTTGCTGCATTGGCATTCCGTTCTTTGATACATTTGTATAAACATAGTATGCTATCGTACAGTGCTTCTTTCCCGTAACGCAGACAAAAACGTTTCCAAAGCTGTGTCACAACAGGTTTAAATGATATGTAAATCAAAGGTATAATACTGTTACCGCTAATAACAGAAAGCTTGTGATGAAAAGAAAAGGTGGCTAATACTGTTTCATCAATTGTTTTTGCAATTGCAACCTCCTCTAACAATCCTTCCAATCCAAGGATATCTTCATTTGATGCATTTTTAATAATTGAATCCGTTGCCAGGTGTTCCAGTGCCCGACGCACTTCAATGATTGAGTAGATTTCGGCCTGTCCAAGCGTATCTCCGTGATATTCCATAATAGCATTTAAGGTATTGATGTTTCCGTTCTTGCCGTAATCTGCGACGTATACCCCCTGCCTTGGATGCACTTCTAAAAACCCCTGTTTTTCAAGTTCGGCAAACCCGCTGTTAACGACGGCTCGGCTTACCTGCATTTGCATTGCAATCTCCCGTTCAGAGGGTAATCTGCCTCCAACCGGGATTTGTCCGGATAAAATCATGTCACGAATCTGACGAATAAACATTTCTTTTAAGCTCAAAGCGCTGAGTTTTTGAAATTTCATTTCTCATTCCCCCTTATTCTGGCTCTGGTCATACCAGAAATTGATACTATTTTATCATATATTCTTACAAAAATTCAACAAATAAGTATGCAATAATGACAATTATTTTTTGCATTATTGCTAGTATTCAGAGATTATTTTATAATAATAGAGAAGAGGATGGAAAGAAAGGAGCGTGGCACATGAAAGAGTTTAAAGTTCTCAAGATTAAAACAAGTGTCTTTGCTGACAATAATATACAGGCTGGAAAGCTTCGTGATGAATTAAAGGATAAGAAGGTATTTCTTCTTAATCTGATGTCCAGTCCTGGTTCCGGTAAGACCACCACTCTGGTTCGTACGATTAATGCCTTAAAGAACGATTTTAATATTGGTGTTATGGAAGCGGATATTGATTCGGACGTGGATGCCCGTACCATTTGGAAGACTGGTGTAAAAGCGATCCAGCTTCATACAGGAGGTATGTGCCATCTGGATGCACAAATGACCCGTCAGGGATTGGAGGGTCTTGATCCAGACGGCCTTGACCTTGTAATATTAGAAAATGTAGGCAATCTGGTTTGCCCGGCAGAATTTGACACCGGTGCAGTAAAAAATGTCATGATTCTTTCCGTACCGGAAGGAGATGACAAGCCTCTTAAGTATCCGCTGATGTTTTCCATTAGCGATGTGGTACTGATAAACAAGATGGATGTATTGCCGTATTTTAATTTTGATCTTGAAAAATGCAAAGCAAATATTCGTCTCCGGAATCCCAACGCGATTATTATTCCCATCAGTGCACGGAATGACGAAGGCACAAAAGAATGGACAGACTGGCTTACTCGCGCAGTAAAATCCTGGTGTAAATAACTAGAATATAACTATCTTAAAGGAATTTCATAAACTTTATAAGCGCAGAAGAAGCGCGGGAAAGGGAATTATGAGTGAATTAAGACCTAAAATAGTAAAGCTGGCAAAAATGGTAGGTGGTATTGCAGGAGCTATGAATAAAATTGATGAAAAATCTCCCGAATACTACTCACTGGACTGTGTTGTAACCGATGACATGGCTGATATTGCTATGATTATTGGGCTGCGGAATCCCCGTACCTTCGAGTATGTAGCTAAGCACTCTGGAAAGAGTATAAAAGAGACAAAGGCCCTTTTAGAACAGCTGGCCTACACCGGTGTTGCCAAAGTATGGAAGGACAAGGAAGATCATAAAGAACGGTTTTTTGTGAATATCTTTGCCCCCGGTATGTTAGAAATGATGGTGAATAACCGGGAACAGCTTAACGAACATCCGGAGATTGGAAAAGCCTTTGAAGAATACACCAGACTGCGTCTTGCTCCTATGGCAGCTAAATTTCCTCAGGGCATGGCGATGATGCGTGTCATTCCGGTAGAAGCGTCCATAAAGGAAATCCCCGGTACGAAACCCTGGGAACATCTTTCTTACTATCTGAATAAATATGATACGTTCTCGGTATCAGATTGTTCCTGTCGTCAGTCACGCCGTGTCATGGATGATGGCTGCGGTCATCTGGAAAAAGACATCTGTATTCAGATGGGGGAAGGGGCTGAATATTACATAAAGACAGGCAGAGGGAGACAGATTTCCCGCGAAGAAGCAAAAAAAATTATTAAATTTGCAGAAAATAACGGCCTGATGCATGAAATGCCCCATACCGACGGACTGGGTGAATCGGCGGCGATCTGCAATTGTTGTAGCTGTGCCTGCTTTTCCCTGCGTCTTGCAACCCTTTTTAATACTCCCGATTCCATACGATCTAATTTCACTGCCAAGGTAAACAAGGAAAACTGTGTGGCCTGTGGTCAGTGCGTGGAAAACTGTCCTGTGAATGCTTTACAGCTTGGACAAAAGCTTTGCTCCAAAACACCTGTTAGCATAAAACCAGAACCTACCGCACGTGACCATGTCTGGAAAGAAAGTAATTGGAATGTGGATTACCGGGAGAACCGGAAAGATGTTACAGAAGAAGGGACATCCCCGTGTAAAACGGCATGTCCTGCCCATATCTCTGTACAGGGTTACATAAAGCTTGCCGCTTCCGGCCGTTACCGTGAAGCATTAGAACTGATAAAGAAAGAAAATCCCTTCCCTGCTGTCTGCGGACGGATCTGCCCACATGGCTGTGAAAGTGAATGTACCCGCGGAGACATTGATGATCCGGTTTCCATCGATGAGATCAAAAAATTCATTGCAGATCAAGAGCTTGATGACTCTGTTCGCTATATCCCGCCTATGCGTTATCACCTTGGCAATAAAATCGCGGTGGTGGGTTCCGGTCCTTCCGGTCTTTCCTGCGCCTATTACCTGGCAATTGACGGGTATCAGGTAACTGTGTTTGAAAAGGAAGAAAAACTGGGTGGTATGCTTACCCTCGGGATTCCCTCATTTCGATTGGAAAAAGAGGTCCTTAACGCTGAAATTGATGTTCTGCGGGAAATGGGTGTTATTTTTAAAACAGGATTTGAAGTTGGAAAAGATAATACGCTGAACGAACTTCGCAAAGAGGGGTATGAAGCCTTTTATCTTGCAATCGGTGCGCAGGGTGGCAGAAGTCTTGGGATTGAAGGGGAAGAATCCGAGGGTGTGATTTCTGGTGTAGAGTTCCTTCGGAATGTGAATCTTGGAAAAAAAGCAAAACTTTCTGGGAATGTAGTTGTGATTGGCGGTGGAAATGTAGCCATTGACGTTGCCCGTACTGCGAAAAGACAGGGGGCGGATGCAATTAATCTTTACTGTCTGGAAAGTCTAAGTGAAATGCCGGCATTACCGGATGAAATTGCAGAGGCAGAGGTGGATAACGTCTCCTTCCATAATAGCTGGGGACCAAAGCGTATCCTGACAGAAGACGGGAAGGTGACCGGTGTAGAATTTAAACGTTGCACCAGTGTATTTGATGCTGACCAGCATTTTGCACCAAAGTACGAGGAAGATGATACAATTATTGTAAAAGCCGATTCTGTTCTGCTTTCCATTGGCCAGTCCATTGAGTGGGGCGGACTTCTCTCAGAAAGCAGGGTTTTACTTGGACGAGGCGGTACTGCAAAAGCTGATAGTTTCACCTTACAGACTTCAGAACCGGACGTTTTTGTCGGCGGGGACTGTTTTACCGGTCCTAAGTTTGCCATTCATGCCATTGCAGCCGGAAAAGAAGGGGCAATTTCCATTCACCGTTATGTACAGCCCGGACAGTCTCTTGTATATGGCCGTGACCGTCGAAAATATCATGCTTTTGATAAAAACAACGTTGCCATCGATTTACAGGATTTTGATAAGGCACCCAGGCAGAGACCAGGTCATTCCCTTGAGAAAAAAGGCACCTTCTATGAGGAACGTAAGACCTTTACGGAAGAACAGGTAAAGAGAGAGACAAAACGCTGCCTTGGCTGCGGAACGGTGGAAATAGACCGTTATAAATGTATTGGATGTGGCCTATGTACAACCAAATGTAAATTTGATGCAATTAGTCTGGAACGTACTTATAACACAGTTCCCGATACCTATGAAAAGCTTCCTGTTAAGATTGCCGCCAACGCAATTGTACGTACTGGAAAGATTGCAGCTGCCACGCTCAAAGAAAGCGTTGTCAAAAAAAGCTGACGAGAAGAGGAGAAGTAACAATGCATGAGCTTGGTGTACTAAACTCCATGGTACATACCATTGAGCGGATCGTAAAGGAGCAGAACGTAACAAAAGTCCACAAGCTTGTCATCGAAGTTGGCGAGCTTTCCGGTATTGTGCCCAGATACTTAGAGCAGAGCTGGCCAGCCGCTTCTTATAAGACCTTTATGGAAAGAACAGAGCTGGAGCTTATCGTCATACCAGGCATTGTTAAATGTAGATGCTGCGACAGGGTATTCAATGCTGTATACAATGATTTAAACTGTCCTGAATGCGGCAGCATGGACATGGAAATCCTGGAAGGTGATGACATCATTATTAAGGAAATCGAGTGCTGCTAAAGTAAAAAAACAGACCTTTTCTACAATGAGAAAGTACCAGACATGGTAATTCATTTAGAAATAGTCTGTTTTTATTTTAGTTGGATTACACATTGACATAATTGATCCGGTAAAGATAAAATAGGTATTAAATATTTTATGTATTAAAGTATTAGATTGTAAGGGACAAAAACTAGTTTGGAGAAACTTAAAATGGAACCATATTATTATAATCACATGAACAAACAACAGCAAAGGGTTTATCAAGTTATTAAGAGCGGTCTGGAATCACTTTCACAAACCATTGATGTACAAAGAATGGATGGAACAGAGTTAAGCGACATTTTTCACAAGTTAAGACTTGATTGTCCAGAAATATATTATGCGTCAACTTTTCGATATTCTTACTATGAAGATTCCACTCTGATAAAGATGAAGCCGGTTTATTTATTTGACAAAAATAAAATAAGAGAACATCAAAGGGCGATGATTGCCAGAGTGGAGAAGTTAGCTCGAGGTGCAAAAGATAAAAATGATTGGGAGAAGGAACAATATATTCATGATTTTATCTGCGAGAATGTAACTTACGATAAGTTGAAAAAACAGTATTCTCATGAAATTCTAGGCCCATTGGGGCAGGGGGTCGGTGTCTGTGAGGGAATTGCGAAATCTGTGAAAATCCTTTGTGATCAGCTTTTGATTCCTTGTATTGTTGTTATTTCGGAAAACAACCTTGAAAAGCATATCAAATATCGTCATGCATGGAACGTGATACAAATCAAAGGAATCTGGTATCACCTCGATGCGACGTTTGATAATACATTGGGAAAAAAGGAAGCGAGGTACGATTATTTTAATTTAGATGATAAGGGTATATTTAAGGACCATGAGCCTGCGATATACAAAGTTCCGGTATGTAACGATGGGGATCACTTCTATTATAAAGAAAAGAAGCTTTCATTTACGAAGCACGAGGATGTTGCAAAGCGTTGCAAACAGGCAATTAAAAAAGGCAAAGTTCTAACCTTTCATTGGAGAGGTGGTTCTCTAACCAAAGTTGTTATGGAGGAATTACTGCAAATCATAGCAGAAACAGCCAAGGAAAATAGCAAGTACAGTCAAGTTTCGATAAACTGGTCACAGGCAGTCATTCGAGTGAGATTTTTAAAAGAGAAAGTGAATGATTCGGTGAACATAGAGGATGCATACAAAGAAGAGAACGAAGAAACTTAAATGGGATTCGTACTGGACCGCATACAAACAATATGTTATACTGAACGCAAAATTTATATTTAAAAACGAAGCAGGAGGGAGGACGGATGAATGGCAACTCTTAAAGATGTGGCTGAACGGGCAGCGGTTACGGTCACAACTGCCTCTAGAGTCATCAATAATCGTGGATATATAAGTGATCTGACTAGAAAAAAAGTATATGATGCGATGAAAGAACTGAATTATCAGCCCAATGAATTAGCCCGGTCTCTTTCCAAGCAAAGAACAAATACAATCGGAATCATTGTACCACACATTGTACATCCATACTTTTCTAAGTTGATCAGTAATTTGGAAAATTCCGCAGCGAATAGAGGTTATAAAATATTACTGTGTAATTCAAAGGCAAAGAATGAGAAGGAATTGGAATACATTGAGATGTTTAAAAGCAACCGGGTATCTGGTATCGTATTGTGCAGCAGGAATGTTGATATTGCAGAAATGAAAAATTTAGACATTCCCGTTATTACGATAGAACGAAATCTAGAAGCGGGAACGGTTGGAATTGAGTGTGACAATTATCAGGGAGGGCGTCTGGCTACGGAACACCTTATATCCTGTGGGTGCAGCAATCTTCTTCATTTAAGTGGGATTCAGAACGAGAATATGCCAGCCGATGCAAGAGCAGAAGGCTTTATTACAGTCTGTGAGGAACATAGTGTAAAACATAGAGAGATACAGGCTACAAGTATGATTTATAATACACTTGATTATTATGAGTATATCAAAAATGCAATCCTCGATTGTTCTGGTGTGGATGGAATATTTGCAAGCAGTGACTTGATTGCCGCACAGACCATTCAGGTCTGTGCGGAGCTTAATCTTCGTATACCGGAACAGATTAAACTGGTTGGGTTCGATGATGTTGATATTGCGAGGTTGACAACACCAACGATAACCACCATTCGTCAACCGATCCGTGAGATGGCAGAATGGGCCGTTGTGTTTATAGAGAAGAGTTTAAATCACGAAACAGTCCCAGAGCAGTTTAAACTGCCGGTTTCACTGATGAAAAGAAACTCATCCTAGTTAAATGAGGATAAAACGGAAAGCATATGGCATTTTTTGCCATATGCTTTTTTTTTATGGGTCGTGACCCTGTTGAGCACGCGAAGCGTGCGAAATATAAACCACCCGCTATGCGGGTGCGCGGTGTTTGTTACACAAAAAAATCACCTTTCCGTTATAATAAGGTTGTTCAAGCCAATTTATAACGAAAGGAAAGGTGATTTTAATGGCCAATAAGGCAAACAGTTTGGCACATACCAAATGGATGTGCAAGTATCACATAGTGTTCACACCAAAGTACAGGAGAAAAATAATTTACAACCAGTACAAGGAAAGTATTAGAGATATTCTGAAACAACTATGTGGATACAAAGGCGTAGAAATATTGGAAGGTCATATAATGCCCGACCATATTCATATGCTTGTAAGCATTCCACCTAAACTGAGTGTATCACAATTTATGGGATATCTCAAAGGAAAAAGTGCGCTTATGATCTTTGATCAGCACGCAAACTTAAAGTATAAGTTTGGAAACCGACATTTTTGGGCAGAGGGATATTATGTGAGCACAGTCGGTCTTAACGAGGCAACTATAAGAAAGTATATCCAGGAACAAGAAAGTCACGATATTGCAATGGATAAATTAAGCGTCAAAGAGTATGAGGACCCTTTTAAGGGTAGCCGGTAATACAAAAGCCCTTTTAAGGGTTGCGACGAGTCAAGGGCGTTAAGGCTTGAACAAAGTGAAAGCCAGCGTCTTTAGGCGCTGGCCGGTAACAGAGGCTTATAGCCTCAGGACAAACCACCCGTTTGACGGGTGGTCATGATTTCGTAGGAAAAGCGCATACCGCTTAAGAAAAATCATCAATTATAACTATGACAAACGTATGACCTATAATAACTGAAATAAAAATGTAAAAACTAAGGTTTTAATAAAAAAAATCGGCCTACATATGTAAATGTGCACAAAAAAAGAGAGAAAAATTCGTGTTTAACGTAAAAAAATATGTTAACCGGTTGACATATGGAGAAGAGAAGAATATACTCAAGTTACAACAAGGGGAAGAAAACATAAAAACAGTGATTATAATGTGAAACAAAAATAAGGGAGGAAAGAAAATGAAGTTAAAGAAAATGGTTTCATTGGGATTGGCGACGGCCATGGTGCTGTCTGTAACCGCATGTGGAGGTGGAAGCAAATCGCTTGACAAAGAAACAAGCAGTGCGGCAGTTGGCAGCTCCGTAGAAGACGTGTCAACTGATGGGGTCACCATCTCAATCTTAAACACAAAATCAGGAATGGAGAAATTCTTTGAGCCTGCGTTTGGAGAATACAAAGAAAAAACAGGAGTTACAGTAGAAATGTCATCCATCTCAGAAGGGGATTCTCCTTATGAAGCAATTCAAAAGAGATATGCGGCAGGAGATGCACCTACCCTAGCCATTATGGATTGTAATGATATTGTTTCTTTGGCGGAACAAAAAGCCTTGCCACTTGATGGTGAAAAATGGGTTGCTGATGGCGGAGACAAATACGGTGTGAAAGTAAACGGAACTCTTTATGGATTTCCTTTCAGCCTAGAAGGTAGAGGACTTTTATTCAACCGGACAGCGATTGAAAAGACATTAGGGAAAAAGTTTGATGAGAAATCCATTCAGACTCTAGACGATTTTAAGGCAATTTGCGACGAATTGGTTGCTGCTGGTATGGAAAAACCAGTCTGCATTTCGAAAGAAGACTGGTCACTAGGTGCTCATTACTTAGGTCTTATGTACGAAGAACAAGATGGAACGACAAAAGGCGCAGATGCTTTTATTCAGTCGATAAAAGATGGTTCTCAAAAATTGATAGACAATTCAAGATTCAATAGCCTGTTTGATACATTTGATGTATTGATGAAATATAACATCAATGGGGATGATCCACTTGCCGCTGATTATGATATGGATAATGCAAATTTTGCGGAAGGTGACGTGGCGTTTTGGTTTAATGGTAACTGGGTATGGGAAGTGGTATCAGGATTTGCAGATGGGGACGCAGAGTTTGGTATGATGCCAGTTGTTCAGAATACAAAGGATGACGAATTCAATACTCTGGTGAATGCAGTTGGTTCCAAACAGATTATGATTGATAAAAGTGCATCTCCAGAACAGATTCAGGCAGCTAAGGATTTTTTAAACTGGTTGGTATATGATGAAACTGCACAGGATATCATTGCAAATCAAGTAATGGCAGTACCATGTTTTAATACTTTTAATGCTTCCAATGAGAATAAGCTTGGTCAGGCATTAAAAGCTTATGCAGATGCAAACCTGACATTTGATCAGTATAACGGCTTGCCAGGAGATCACTGGTCCACATGTGGTGCTTTTGTGCAAAAATATCTTGCTGGGAAATCAGACCGCGCCGCTCTTGCTGCTGATTTGGAAGAATACTGGAAATCAAAAAAATAAGAAACAGACGGATAAGAAAGGAACGCTTTTATGAAGAAAAATACAATGTCCAATAAAATAAAAACTTATATCATGTTTGCTGGTCCTGCAATGTTTTTCTTCTTTGCAATTGTAATTATTCCCTTTATTTATGGTGTATATTTAACATTTACAAATTGGGATGGAATTTCAGAGAAAAAAGAATTGATCGGAATCACCAATTTCTTAGCAGTATTTCAGGATAAAAAGTTTTGGGTCGCATTGCTATTAACATTGGCTTATGTAACAATCAGCACAATCTTGGTTCAGGTAATCGCCTTTTTGCTGGCATACATATTAACAAGCGGTCTGAAAGGACAGAACTTTTTCAGGGCAGGATTTTTTACACCTAATTTAATCGGTGGAATCGTTTTGGGATTTATCTGGCAGTTTGTGTTTTCGAAAGCGTTTACTGCATTTGGAGATATGACTTCCATTCCATTGTTTACAAGATCCTGGCTATCAGATCCAATAAAAGCGTTCTTTGCTTTGGTATTAGTAACGGTATGGCAGTATTCAGGGTACATGATGTTGATTTATGTGGCTGGCTTTGTGGGGGTTCCAAAGGACTTAATAGAGGCGGCAAGCATAGATGGTTGTACCAATACACAAAGAACGAGGCACATTGTGATTCCCATGATGGCACAGTCCTTTTCAATTTGTACATTTTTAACATTAACAAGGTGCTTCATGGTATATGATTTAAACGTATCATTGACCGGTGGAGAGCCATATGGAAGCACGATTCTGGCAGCACTGCATGTGTATCAGAAAGCATTCAAATCGAAGCAATACGGATTGGGGCAGGCAGAAGCACTGGTGCTTTTTGTGGTAGTTGCTGTAGTTGCAGTAACACAATACTACTTAAGTAAGAAAAAGGAGGTGGAAGCATAATGGCAAAAAGAAAAACAATTGTTGGCGGATACAAAGCAAGGTTCATGAATATTGTAAAAATTTTTGTTTTGACTGTGACGTTGCTGCTTTATTTGATTCCCTTTTTTCTAATTCTGATTAATTCATTTAAAAGGAAAATTACGATTATTAAACATCCGCTTCAAATCCTGGACCCCAAGGGATTTTCCATCGAAAATTATGTATCTGCGTTCAACGAGATGAATTATTTGAGAGCATTTGGAAATTCGCTTCTGATTACGGCAATCAGTGTACTATTTATTGTGCTATTTGCTTCCATGGCCGCGTACTTATTTGCCAGAAGTAAATCAATTGTATCTAAGTTCAGTTTTTCACTGATTATCGCAGCTATGGTAATTCCTTTCCAAACAATTATGATCCCGCTAATTTCCATTTATGGAAACAAGTTTGGTATGCTGAATATGAAATCGACATTGATATTTATGAACATTGGATTTGGTATGGGACTTGCAGTTTTTATCTACCATGGATTTATCCGTTCTGGAATCCCACTTTCCTTAGAGGAGGCAGCTATCATTGATGGATGCACTCCATATCAGGTGTTTTTTAAAATTGTTTTTCCATTATTAAAGCCAACGACTGCAACCCTGATTGTTTTAGACGTTCTATGGCTCTGGAATGATTATCTGCTCCCAAGCCTCATATTAGGCAAGAAGCAATTATATACGTTGCCGTTATCTACTTACACGTTTTATGGAACCTATTCCAATGATCTTGGAAAAATCATGGCTGGTCTTGTACTGACTATTTTACCGGTTATCGTAATTTATTTGATGCTGCAAAAGCAGATTATAAGCGGAGTTGTGGCAGGAGCAGTAAAAGCGTGACAGATTAAAAGTGAGTATCGCAGGAGAGGTTAAATTACATGTGTTAAGATAAATTCAATAGGATGGAGATGAAATGACCTCCGGATGTGAGATCCAGTAATGGAATGATGCGATAAAGATGAGATAGGAGTATGGATGATGGAGCTGAATAATAAAATTATGTTGATTACATATGCAGACAGTCTTGGAAGAAATCTAAGTGAATTAAATAAGATCCTGCAAACGCATTTACAAAATGAAATAGGCGGTGTGCATATTCTTCCTTTTTTCCCCTCCTCCGCAGATAGAGGATTTGCACCCATGAGCTATGATAAGGTAGAGGAAGAATTCGGAACCTTTGAAGATGTGAAAAAGATAAGTGACAAATACTATCTAATGTTTGATTTTATGGTGAACCACATCTCAAGATGTTCTGACTATTTTAAGGACTTTGAAGAGAATCAAGATGATTCAGCCTTTAAAGATATGTTTATTCGCTATAAAAATTTCTGGGAGAATGGTGAACCAACAGCCAAACAGGTTGATTTAATCTATAAAAGAAAATCGCGTGCTCCTTATATCGATGTGGATTTTAAGAACGGGAAGACAGAAAAGGTATGGTGTACGTTCTGTGAGGAGCAGGTGGATTTGGATGTAACAACAAAGACAACAAAAGATTTTATCCGTCATACTTTATTAAAGATGTGCGAGAATGGAGCCTCGATAATTCGTTTGGATGCGTTTGCTTATGCCATTAAAAAAATCAATACCAATTGTTTTTTTGTTGAACCAGATATCTTTCATTTGTTACATGAAATAGAAGATATTGTAGCTGAAAAGAACGTCATGATTTTGCCGGAGATTCATGAGCATTACAGCATACAGATGAAGATTGCAGGACAGGGGTTTTGGATTTATGATTTTGCATTGCCGGTTCTTGTGTTAAACGCTTTGTATTCTGGGAAAGGGACGTACTTAAAAAGATGGTTGGAAATGTGTCCGAAGAAGCAGTTTACAACCTTGGATACACACGATGGAATTGGAATTGTGGATGTAAAAGACTTAATGCCTGATAAGGACATTGATGCGACCAGGGAAAAGATGTTTACACAAGGAGCCAATGTAAAAAAAATCTATAATACTGCAGCTTATAACAATCTTGATATTTACCAGATAAACACGACTTATTATTCAGCACTAGGTAATCGGGATGACGCTTATCTGCTTGCAAGAGCAATACAGTTCTTTGCGCCTGGGATTCCGCAGGTTTATTATGTAGGCCTACTTGCAGGTGCAAATGATATTGATCTGATGGAAATAACGAAAAACGGCAGGGATATTAACCGTCATTCCTATAGCATCGACGAAGTGAATCGGGAAGTAGAGCGGCCTGTGGTAAAACGATTATTAGAACTAATGCGCTTTCGCAATACCCATCCCGCATTTGCAGTAGAAGGAAATATAGAGGTTAAATTGGATCATGAGCACAAGATGACGGTCATTAGAACGTACGATACTCACTACGCAAAACTTACAGCTGATTTGAAAAGTTATCAATTTGATATAACGCATAGTATTGTAACCTATGATGTGTAAAAGGTTCTAAGATTTGATAGAAAAATAAAGAAACCCTATCTCATTTGTTTGGGATAGGGTTGTTTCTTTATTTAAAGGAGTTTAATCAGTTCCTCTAATTCTTCGGACAAATCCTTTGCAAGTTCAAAATCGGTTTCTTTTAGAGCTAATTCTATTTTGGTTTCGATTGCTTTTTTCTTTTGTTCTATTTCTAAATAGTCTTTATCGAAATGTTTGGCATAAATCATCTTTCTGAATTTTCTCATGCTTATCTTTCGAATTGTTTTATCTTCTATGATTAAAATATAATCCATACAGTTTACGATGGAATAAAAATCATGAGAAATCATTAAAATAGCCCCTTTATAGTTTTCAATGGCTTTTTCCAATGCGATCTGTGAATAGGTGTCTAGATGACTGGTCGGCTCATCAAGGAGTAACAGGTTCGTTTTTCCTGCAGAAATTTTAGCTAATTGCAGAATGTTTTTTTCTCCTCCAGATAGAGCACTTACCTTTTGCTGAAGAACGGATTCCTCAAACCCATAGTTTGCGGCATAGGATATAACCTCATCATAAGTTTGAAAGCCTACTTGAAAAAACTCATCCATCACGGTTTCAGACTCATTTAACATTTCGCCCTGAAGCTGAGATAGAAAAGCTGGTTTAATAGTCTCGTTTATTTCAATGGCTGGATGATTGTTTTTAAAAATAGATCGAAGTAAAGTTGTTTTCCCACTTCCATTTGAGCCGATTAGAGCCACTTTATCTGTGGATTTCAACTCAAAATCAACATGTTCGAAAAGAATTTCGTCAAAGGATACACGGTAATCAGTTACTTTCAAAGCAATCGTTTCTGCTAGTTCGTTGTTAATGTTAAAGTTGATTTCTGGTTGTTTAATCTCTACGAATGGAGCTTTGATTCTACGAGCCTCTAACCGTTCCTGGATTTTGACTCTTGCTTTTAAGGATTTTCCTCTGGAAGCTTCTGTATGAGCGGTTGCGTTTGCACGTAAGTTTTTAATTATAATTTCGTTTCTCTTAATTTCTTCTGTGTCTGCAGCGGACAGTTCTTGTAATTCGATTTTACTTTGAAGCAAAGAGAAATTATAATCAATATAACGACCGTCAAACTCTTGAAGTAATTTGTTTTCAAGGTGTATTATTTTATTAAAACAGTGATTTAGGAGATATCGGTTGTGTGTAATAACCAACATTGACCCTTTGTGTGTATTAATCAGATTTTCAAGAGAATTAAGGTTATCGAAATCTAAAAACACGTCGGGTTCATCCATAATGATTAAATCCGGACGGGTAAGCATCTCTTTTATCACCTGAATGAGTTTAAACTCCCCACCGCTGAGTTTGGATACTGGCAGATTTTCATGCTTGCTTAATCCGGCCAGTGTTAGCTGCTTATTTAAATTGCTTTCGAAATTATCACCGCCAATTGCATCAAATGCATCCAAAGCTTGCTGGTATTTTTCCAGTAAAGAATCGATGTCTGATGATGTTTCCATTTCGGTACAGATCGATGTGATTTCGTTTTGGAGCTGAATAAATGTTTCTCCTATATAATCATAGACGGTGATTTCTTTTGTTTTATCCAGTTGAGA
Source organism: Clostridium sp. E02 (assembly GCF_003833015.1). Lineage (GTDB taxonomy): Bacteria > Bacillota > Clostridia > Lachnospirales > Lachnospiraceae > Lacrimispora. Next base: position 161,395 of record NZ_RJLQ01000007.1, on the reverse strand, counting down.
AAATTGGCTAACATAACCGATGCGGCAATTAGGGGATATCTCTAATTTCCCATCGTACAGATACCTTTCCGGATCCATTAGAAGATCGATCAGCGTACTTTTTCCACTCCCGCTTGTTCCTATAAAGGCACAATGCTGCCCCTCTTCTAATGTAAATGAAATGTTATTATATAAATCTTTTTGCGGAAATGAGAAGGATAGGTTCTCAATTTTTATCATATTCGTCCTCCATGTGTTGTGGGAAACAGATTGTCAAAACCTTTGTCGTCCATTCGCTATCCAACACGATTAATTCTATCGGTAAAAAAGAGCTTATCAAACGTTGTGAGATCGTGAGTTTTGTATCAATAGTTGCAGTCGTACGAGTTTACCTTTGGTAGCATACCATTTTTTAAGAACTATTACAATTCTTTCATTAAATTGCGGCTTCCAATTGACCCAATTGTTGCCTGGGATAATTTGATATTTATGAAATACCTGTTGACAAAATGATTAATAGTATATATAATGAATAGTGTTAGCAAATATGGGTATGAAAAAGGTGATATCATGGACTATAAAAATTTAGCGAATGAATTTATGGAAGTAATGGCTCAGATGCATGGCAGGAATGCCCAAAAGCGGGTGAGCGATTCTATGAACGGTGAGAATTTTGTACTTGCTTATATCTTTGATCATGAGAGTAATGCAATTCCAAGTGAGATCAGTCATGCCATGGGCACCACATCAGCCAGGATTGCGGCAGTACTGAACAGTCTGGAAAAAAAAGGGATGATAATGCGAAGAATTGATGCAGAAGATCGCAGAAGAATTTTGATAGATTTAACAGAGATTGGAAGAGAGTACGTAAACGAACAGAAACAGAAGCAGTTGAATTTTGTAGTTAAATTGCTTGAATATTTAGGAGAATACGATTCAAAGGAATATATTCGGATCATGAAAAAAATTTCGGAAGTAAACCCAGAAGACTTTATGTAGCGTGCAGTCACTACCGTGACTGCATGAATTAATGCTAATACCTAACAGTGTTAGTATGTAACACTGTTTAAAAGAGGAGGAATTGACATGATAAAATTATTTAAACGCCTGAAATGGAAAGAGTGGATTCAAGTAATTGCCAGTCTTATATTTATTGTAGTCCAGGTTTGGCTGGATTTAAAACTCCCAGATTATATGGCCCAGATTACAAATATGATTCAGACACCGGGAAGTGTAATGTCAGATATATGGTTAGCGGGTGGGAGGATGATGCTTTGTGCGTTAGGAAGCCTTATTTCTGCAGTTGCAGTGGGATTTTTTGCCGCAAGGATTGCCGCCGCTTTTTCACAGAGACTTAGAAGTCTACTGTTTTCAAAAGTAATTGATTTCTCTATGGAAGAAATCAATCGTTTCTCAACGGATAGTCTTATTACACGTTCAACCAATGATATAACACAGGTGCAGTTGTTAATTACAATGGGATTGCAGCTGATAATCAAAGCTCCAATTATGGTAGTATGGGCGATGACAAAGATCGTAGGGAAAGGGGTTTTATGGTCTTTAGCAACTGGGGTAACCTTAGGGATCATGTTTGTACTCATTGGCATTATTATGATATTTGTAATGCCAAAGTTTAAAAAAATGCAGACTTTGACAGATAATTTGAATCGTGTCACAAGGGAGAATCTAACTGGATTGCGTGTTGTACGGGCATACAATGCAGAGGGTTATCAGGAAAATAAATTCGAACAGGCAAATGAAGAATTAACGGCAGCTCAGTTGTACACGAATCGTGGAATGGCAGTTATGATGCCAGCAGTGACAGCATTAATGAGCGGGCTTTCCTTGGCCATTTATTGGATCGGGGCTTATCTCATTCATGGAGCAGTTGTGGTGGACCGTTTGCCCCTATTTTCCAATATGGTCGTGTTTTCATCCTATGCAGTTCAGGTTATTATGCAGTTTTTAATGTTGGTAATGGTTTTTACTATGATGCCAAGAGCGATTGTATCTGCAAAACGGATCAATGAAGTACTGGATACAAAACCAGCGATTGTTGATGGGCATGCCAAGGATGGGGAGAAAGGAGTGGAAGGTGAGGTTGAATTTAGAAATGTCAGCTTTAAATACCCGGGAGCTACCGATTATGTTCTGGAGAATATTAGTTTTAAAGCAAAAAAAGGAGAGACGGTTGCTTTCATTGGTTCAACTGGTAGTGGCAAGAGCACGCTTATTAATCTTATTCCAAGATTTTACGATACTACGGAAGGAGAAGTCTTGGTGAATGGAATCAACGTGAAGGAATATATACAGGAGGCCCTGTATAATAAAATTGGATATGTTCCACAAAAAGCAGTCATGTTTCGAGGAACAGTAAGCAGTAACGTTAGCTATGGAGAGAACGGAAAGAAAAAGGCAATGGCGGATGAGATAAAGTCTGCGATTAGAATTGCACAGGGAAGTGATTTTGTGGAAAAAATGGAAATGCAATACGATTCTGATATCTCCCAAGGAGGAGCAAATGTATCTGGGGGGCAGAAACAGCGACTTGCAATAGCCCGTGCAGTTTGCCGCAATCCTGATATATATATATTTGATGACAGTTTCTCTGCATTGGATTATAAGACGGATCGAATCCTAAGATCCGCACTTAAGAGGGAAACAGGGGGAGTTACCAACTTACTAGTTGCACAACGAATCGGCACGATCATAGACGCGGATCAGATCATTGTACTAAATGAAGGGAGAGTTGTTGGAAAGGGGACTCACAAAGAACTTTTAAATACCTGTGATGTTTACAAGGAAATTGCTATGTCACAGTTGAGTAAGGAGGAATTGATCTCATGAAAGAACAAATACTGGAACAAAAATCGCAGAATGATACAATGGAAAGAAGCAGCATGATAAAAACAACGATAGCAATGCTGTTAATATATTGTAAGAAATATTTACGTGGCATGTTAATAGCTATAGTTGCAGCGGTAGGTGCAACTGCGCTTCAGATAATTGGACCGGAAAAATTAAAGGATTTAACCAATTTAATTATAAAAGGGCTTCCAGCAATGGTGGAGGGAAAGACGGTAATTGGATGGATTGATATGGCTGCCGTTTCTAAAATAGCGTGGATATTAATCATACTTTATGGGGGATCTTTCCTTTTGAGTTATTTGCAAAGTCTGATTATGGCAACCATTACCCAAAAGGTTTCAAAACAAATGAGAACTGATATTTTACAAAAAGTAAATCGGTTACCACTTAAATATTTCGATTACGCAAGTTTTGGTGATGTTTTAAGTCGTGTGACCAATGATGTAGATGCCATAGGGCAGACTTTAAATCAGAGTATTGTCACGTTGATTACTTCAGTTACAATGGTGCTGTTATCTCTTATAATGATGTTTTACAACAGTTGGATTTTGGCATTAACTGCAGTCGGTGCAAGTGGAATCGGTTTTGGATTCTTGACGTTAATCGTTAAAATTTCACAGAAGTATTTTAGAGAACAACAAGAAGAGTTAGGCCGTATCAATGGGCATATTGAAGAGGTTTATACAGGGCACAATGTTGTTAAGGTTTATAATGGAAGCAGAGAGGCGAAGGAAATCTTCGAGGAAAGTAACAGAAATCTTTACAATAGTGCATTTAAATCTCAATTTTATTCTGGTTTCATGATGCTAATTATGAATTTTGTAGGAAATCTTGGATATGTCGCGGTCTGTGTTGTTGGAGCAGCACTTGCTTTAAGGGGGGATATCACATATGGTGTAATTGTAGCTTTCATGTTATATATCAGACTTTTTACACAGCCATTGTCACAGTTAACTTCAGTTATGAGTAATTTGCAAAGAACCATAGCGGCAAGCCAACGGGTTTTTGAATTCTTAGAGGAACCGGAACTAGAGAATGAAACGGAGAAAGAAAATAGTCTGAAAGAGGTAAAAGGTGATGTTGAATTTAAAAATATAAAATTTGGATATATACAGGATAAGCCTGTAATCCATGATTTTTCGGCTCATATAAAAGCAGGGCAAAAGGTGGCGATTGTGGGACCAACTGGTGCAGGAAAGTCCACATTGGTCAATCTGCTGATGAGATTTTACGAGATTGATAAAGGAGAAATCTGTATTGATGGAATTCCGATTCATCAGGTGCCAAGAGAAAATGTTCATCTACAGTTTGGTATGGTTTTACAAGACACTTGGCTTTTTGAGGGAACCATTAGAGATAATATCATTTACAGCAAGCAGGGAGTTACAGAAGAGGAAGTAATAAAAGCAAGCAAAACAGTTGGATTGCACCATTTCATAAAAACTTTACCCAATGGTTATGGCACAATTTTAAGTGATAAGGCGAGTCTTTCGGAAGGACAAAAACAGTTGATAACCATAGCAAGAGCGATGATTCAGAATGCACCTCTGCTCATATTAGACGAAGCAACTAGCTCGGTAGATACACGAACAGAGCATATCGTGCAGGAAGCAATGGATAAGCTGACGAATGGAAGAACGTCTTTTGTCATTGCACACCGTCTGTCTACAATAAAAAATGCAGATGTAATTCTTGTAATGAGAGATGGTGATATTATAGAGAGCGGTAACCACGAGGAATTGCTTGCTAAGAATGGTTTTTATTCAGAACTTTATAACAGTCAATTTGTGGCGGCATAAATCAGTATTGCTTTGAAATACGGTTGAAGCCAGTTGTAAATTATAGTATAGTATGAGACAGGAATACAGTAGAATTGATTACATCAGGAGGATTTTTATGACCATAAAAGAGGAAGAATACAAAACCCTATGTCAGTCCCTACAGGGATTAATTCAAGACGAAACCGACGCTTTGGCTAATTTATCCAATAGTGCTGCACTTTTATTTCAGAGCATGGAGAAGATCAATTGGTCAGGGTTCTACCTTTTTAAAGAAAATCAATTGGTTCTCGGGCCATTTCAGGGGAAACCGGCCTGCATAAGGATTGCAATGGGAAGAGGTGTCTGCGGTACGGCAGCTCAAAATAGAGAGACGATCATGGTGCAGGATGTCCATCAGTTCCCGGGACATATTGCATGTGATGCGGCTTCTGCATCGGAAATTGTTGTACCAATTATAAAGAATGATAAACTGATTGGTGTCTTAGATGTGGATAGTCCCATCAAAGCAAGATTCAGTGAAAGGGATTTACACGGGCTAAAAGAATACGTCAATATTCTGACCGCTCATATTCAGTGGGAGGATTTGTTACATGGATCAAGTAGTAAATAAGTGTTTACAATCAAACTAATAATAGGATGATGTAAAACGAGTGGAAGACATCTTGGAGAAACTAGTAATTTTGACGATTTTTCGTTACATTTAAAAAAATATGGCATAATTTCCTAAAATATGGTATATTTAACCAGCATTATAAATTATTATGATCTATAACTGGAGGATACAAAAGATGTATTGTAAAAATTGTGCAAAAGAAATTGATAACAAAGCAGTTGTATGTCCGCATTGCGGTGTTTCTCAAGAAAACACTCCCCAAGTGGTTGATAATGGCGGTATTGGTTGGGGATTTTTAGGCTGCTGTATTCCACTTGTCGGGTTGATTTTATTTTTGGTTTGGAAAGACACGAAGCCGAAAAGCGCAAAAGCAGCAGGGATAGGCGCTTTGATTAGCGTTGGTTGTTTGATTCTTTTCTATGTATTAGTATTTGGATTAGGGATTATGGGTGCAATCGGAAGTTCGGCCTATTAAAGCGGGATCGTACGTGTTATGAGTGGTATTTTTAGCCGATGGCTCCCAATTGTTTTTGGTTGTCATTGCAGGGCGGAACGTTCGTTTTTTTTGAATGGAAAACAATTCCCTATTTGTGCAAGATGTACCGGCGAATTGGTGGGGTTAATACTGATAGGAATAACCTATGGAATGTATCACCCACCAATTTTATATGCCTTGATTTTTTTGATCCCTATGATACTGGACGGTGGAATTCAAGTATTGACTACATATGAAAGCACCAACATAAGGAGATTTTTGAGCGGCCTGTTTTTTGGGTATGGTCTCTTTTGCTTATTTCTGACAAGCATTATCGCGACCTATTGGTATGGATATCATTTCGTGCGAGTTCTTTGAAACATTGTCCTATTTGTTGATACACAGATTGGAATGGGGGGGAATGAAAATGGAAACATATGAAATGCTTTTTGATATACCAGAGTACGGTAATTGGGACTACATTCGTCGAATAAATAAAGGCTGGTCGGCTGATATAAAATTCTTCGCAAAGACCAAATCAGGGGAACGTATATTGATTCGAGTATCGGATGCACTGCATTTTGATAAGAAGAGTAAGGAATATCAGATGATTCAAAAATATGCAGCACTTGGATTTGAAATGTCAAAACCGATTGCATTTGGAACATGTATGAATGGTACAAAGGTATATATGATCTTATCCTGGGTCGATGGGGAGGATTTAGAGGTTGTACTCCCTAATCTGACAGAGAAAGAGCAATATGAACTGGGAAAAAAAGCCGGAATGATTTTAAAAGCAATTCATAGCATATCAGTTATGGAAACTGACATCCCAGCCAAGGACAAAAAAGAGAAGAAGTTGAAACAACTTGCAAGTTACGAGGAATCAGGTATTAGAATTGCTGAGGATGAATCTACGATACAATACATAAAAAACAATATAGATAAAATATGGCGAAAGCCAGTTGTATATCAACATGGAGACTTCCACCCAGGAAATCTAATTCTGACACCAACGCATGAGATTGGCGTAATTGATTTTAATCGGTGGGAGGTGGGAGATCCCTATGAGGAATTTTATAAATTAGAGAGTTTTGGAACAAAGTTAAGTGTCCCATATTGTATTGGCCAGATTGATGCCTATTTTAATGACAATGTGCCCAAAAACTTTTGGGAGACTTTGTCGGTATATGTTGCACACGCCTCTCTTCATTCCATCAAATGGGCGGAGAAGTTTGGGCAAAATGAGATTGATTTTATGGTGGATTGCTGTAAAGATGCATTTGAACATTATGATAATTTTAACAACGTGGTACCAGCTTGGTATGATACAAATAAGTGGTAACAAAGTGAAATATATAAGAATATGAAAAAGAAGAAGTTGAGAGACGTTATTATAACGATTTTCTCGACTTTTTTTCATGATTTTTTTCGTGATTTAAAGAATTGTAATTGACATTTGACAAAAACCGGTTTAAATAGTATTATGGTAATTAGCATATGCCCATAATAAAACTAATGAAAAAGCGAGGAAAAAATATGACAATTGCAGTTTCGGCAACAGGACAGGATAAAGATTTTATACTTGATCGAAGATTCGGGAGGTGTGATTATTTTCAGATTTATGATACCGATACAAAAAAATACCATACCATTAAAAATCTTGGTGTGGATTCAGGCGGCGGTGCAGGAATTGCAGCAGCAAGTCAGCTGATTGATGAAAAAGCAGACGTTATCATCACAGGAAGTCTTGGTCCCAATGCATTTGAGTTAATTGAAAAAGCTGAGATAAAAGCATATAGCTGTAAGGAAGTTCCTGTATCCTTGGCGATTGAACAGTATCAGAAGAATCTGCTATCTAAAATCAGTATTGCAGGCAGTGCACACCATGGGATGTAACAGGAAGAGGAGAAACAAATGAATATAGCGGTCCTTAGCGGAAAGGGAGGAACTGGAAAAACAACGGTATCAACAAATCTAGCTGTGACATTAGGAATTGATTATGTAGACTTGGATGTGGAAGAGCCAAACGGATTTATTTTTCTAAATCCACTCATTAAAAAACAAGAGAATGTTTCTGTAGAATATCCAGTTGTGGATCAATCAAAGTGTGTATTGTGTGGCGCTTGTGCGAAGGTCTGCCAGTTTCACGCGATGGCGAAGGCAGGCAAAGAAATAGTAATTTTTGAAAAGCTATGTCATGACTGTGGGGCATGTCAAATCGTATGTAAAACAAACGCCTTATCTTATGCAAAGCGTTCCATTGGAACGATGGAACTAGGGACATCGGGAGAAATCACCTGTTATCGAGGTGTTCTAAATGTAGGAGAACCAATGGCAGTCCCTGTAATACGGAAGGTTTTAAAAGCGTTGCCAAAGGAAAATCATTTGCTTGATTGTCCACCAGGCACATCATGCAATGTAGTCGCTTCACTTAACCATGCAGATGCAGCTATTTTAATCACAGAACCGACGGAATTTGGACTTCATGATTTAAAAATGGCAGTTGAGCTGGTAAAGAGATACAAAATCCCTTATGGAATTATTATAAATAAAGATGACGGACAGGATAATTTGATAAAACAATATTGTCAAAAGAATCATATTTCATTATTTGGAGTTGTTCCATATAGCATGGAAGCGGCAGCGTTCTATTCAAAAGGGATTATGTTATACGAGGATGAATTCTATAAAACGATTTTTAATGGAATCGCTTTGAGAGTACAGGAGGCGTTTCTATGATAATATCAGTGTTAAGTGGAAAGGGAGGAACCGGAAAAACCACGATTGTCGCTGCTTTATCCGAACTGGTGAAGAAGGTAATTCGAGTAGACTGTGATGTGGATGCGCCAAATCTTTATCTTTTTTATAAAGGAATGGAACTTGAAGAAAAGAAATTTTATGGGGGAAAATGTGCCAAGATAGACAAAAATCTTTGCGAGGATTGCAATCTTTGTGAAGCAGTCTGTAAGTTTGGAGCAATCAAAAAGGCCACAATTGATTCCATTTATTGTGAAGGATGCGGAGCCTGTACTTTGGTATGTCCTCAAAATGCGATCACATTAGAAGAAGTAAAGACGGCAGATACGTTTTTGGACAAAACAGAGAAAGGGATTATATCCAGAGCTGAAATGGAGATTGGTAGTGACGGGTCGGGTAAGCTAGTCACCAATCTTCGAAAGAATGCCAGGCAATATGAAACAGATAAATCCATAACTATTTTAGATGGTTCTCCTGGAATTGGCTGTTCTGTGATTGCATCAATTACGGAAACAGATATTGCACTCATCGTAACGGAACCGACCAGATCCGGACTTGATGATTTGAAACGAATTCTAGAACTCACAGAGCATTTTGAAACACAAGTTATGGTTTGTGTAAACAAATATGATATAAATCCTGATATGACTGTTCAGATAGAAAACTACGTGAAAGAAAAAGAGATTCTTTTCGTAGGAAAGGTACCCTTTGATTTAAAGGTAATGGAATCGGTTAACACATTGCGGCCGATCACAGATTTTGAAGACAGTTCTGCAAAAAAAGCAATTGAAACCATGTGGGGCCACATGAAAAATTTAATGAAAATTATGGAATGAACCAAATTACAAAACAAATGGAGGAATAAAAATGAAGATAGCAATCGCAAGTGATGGAACAATGGTAAGCGGACATTTTGGACACTGTGAAGGGTTTACTCTCTATGAGGCGGAGAATGCTGAAGTGAAGAATAAAGAATTTGTACCAAATCCGGGACACAAACCAGGCTACCTTCCTGTTTTTTTAAAGGAAAAAAATGTAGATATAATCATAGCAGGTGGCATGGGGGAAACAGCGCAGGTATTATTTCGTGAAAAAGGGATTGAAGTTTTAGTTGGTGCGCAGGGGATTGCAGATCATGTTGTAAAACAATATCTTTCCGGTGAGTTGAAATCCACAGGAAGTGTCTGTACAAAACACGAACATGAGGGGCATTGTAACGAATAATGGAGCTGCAGATAACAACCTTGATTGAAAACAACCCGTCAGATCAGGGGAAATTAATGTTTGAACATGGATTATCATTCTATATTGAGGCAGATGGAAAGAACCTTTTATTTGATACTGGACAGAGTGGGGATTTTATTGAAAATGCAAAGGCTCTTAATAAAGATTTAAATAAATTGGACGTTTGCCTTATTAGTCATGGACATTACGATCATAGCGGTGGGTTAAAGAGGCTAGTAGATGAAATTGACAAGATTCCACTTCTTATCGTTGGAGAAGAATTTTTTAAGCCCAAATATAAGAAAATAGATAAATACGTCTTTCAATACAATGGTAATTCGTTTGATGAAGCGTTTTTAGAAAAGAATCAAATACCATTGAGAAAATTAAATGAAGATATAATGACTTTAACGGAGTATATTCTCGTTTTTCATAATTTTCATCGACACACGGACTTTGAAAGTAGAAATACCAAATTTTATCTAAAAGAAAATAATAAATATATTCCCGATGAGTTTGACGATGAAATCGCATTGGGAATTGTAACGGAAAAAGGGTTGGTCGTTATTGTAGGTTGTTCCCATATTGGAATTGTTAATATACTAAAAACAATTGCAGAGAGAGTAAACATTCCGATATATGCAGTGGTTGGCGGAACGCATTTAATAGAAGCAGATGAAGGGAGAATGGAAAAAACAATGAATGCGTTTCAGGATATGGGTATTCAATTAATTGCAGTTTCCCATTGTACTGGGGAAAAAGGGATACGGTTTCTACAGCAGAATCTAAAAGATAAATTCCAGTATAACAATACGGGGAATGTAATACAAATATAGATATCACAGATCGGTTTTAATTCCATTTTTGTTGACATAGAAGGACTTTTCATAGGAATGTGTTTGTTGACATTTTGAATAAATCAGATATGATTATACATATGGAACAAGATATCTTTAGCCTAGAGGGCGAAGGGAATAGATTTCGTAAGGAGAGAATATGGCTAGACCAACAAAATGGAGAAAAATCGAACATATCCCAGCAATCCCCTATTTCATACCATCGGATACAGAAGTAGGGGAACTGCCGGAAAATATATTAAAACTAGAAGAATTAGAAGCGATACGTCTAAAAGATCTAGAAGGATTAGAACAAGGCGAATGTGCAGAAAAAATGGAAATATCAAGACCTACGTTTCAACGTATTTTATTATCTGCGAGAGAAAAAATAGCAGATAGCTTAATACATGGAAAGATGATACACATAGAAGGCGGTAATTTTACCCGTAACATATGTCCAATCAGATGCAGAGACTGTGGGAAAGAGTGGAAAGAAAGCTTTGAAAATCTAGAAGAAATTAAGAATGGAAACTATCTGTGTCCAGATTGTGGCTCTGGTCAAATCATATGTCAGGATAATTGCAAAGGCAAGTTTTGCCGGAAGAATTGTTGGCGTCATAGAGGGCAAAAAGGTTAGGTTTCTATATTACATGGATTAAGAGAGGGAGCGTCATAGGATCAGTGCTTGGAAAAGGATTGGTTTTATGACACTTTTTATGATTAAACGCCGAACAATTCATATACAATATTGACATATGCCCAAAACTGCATTAAAATATCATAATGGGCATAAGACCAAAAACAAAAAAGGAGTTATTCGATGAAGGAAAATACGAAGGACTGTTCCGATAACAGTTGTACCAAAGAATCCTGTGAAGGGTGTGAACACAGCAAGCAAAATTTGCTGGAGAATTTAAATCAGTTTAGTTCAATTAAGCATGTAATTGGAGTTGTGAGCGGAAAAGGAGGGGTAGGGAAATCCTTTGTAACTGCAATGTTAGCTGTATTATTAAATCGAAAAGGGTATGAAGTAGGAATCTTAGATGCAGATATTACGGGACCATCCATACCTAAAATGTTTGGTATTACAAGAAAAGCACAGGCGAATGAAATGGGGATTTTACCAGAGAGTACCCATAATAATATTAAGATTATGTCTGTTAATTTATTATTAGAGGAAGAAGATACTCCCGTTATTTGGAGAGGACCGATTTTAGCAGGAACCGTAAAACAATTTTGGACAGAAGTAGTATGGGGAGATTTGGATTATCTTTTGATAGATTTGCCACCTGGAACAGGAGATGTTCCGTTGACTGTATTTCAATCCATCCCTCTAGATGGAATTGTAATTGTATCCTCTCCTCAGGATCTCGTTTCTATGATTGTAAAGAAAGCATATAATATGGCGAAAATGATGAACATACCAATTTTAGGCTTGGTTGAAAATATGAGCTATGTGCAGTGCCCTGATTGTGGAAAAGCAATCAATATATTTGGAGAGAGCAAATTATCTGAAGTCTCAAAGGAAATAGGTGTTGATATATTAGGAAGAATGCCGATTGATCCAGCCATTGCAAAACTAGTAGATGAAGGAAAATTCGAGAGATTTTCATGCGATTATCTTGTTGATGCCATGGAAAAAATAAAGTGTAAAATGGATGAATCATGAGATGGAAAAATATTCTTTGATATAAAAAGCCATCATTAGATCAAATTTTATAGATGCCTCATCCAACTTGGTATTTAATAATTCTTTGATCTTTTTCAGCCGGTAAATGACGGTATTCCGGTGCGTATGCAACTGGGATGCAGTCTTTAAAAGGTTGCAGTCAGACAGCAAGTAGATTTTTAAGGTATTTATATAGTTTGTATCGTGATCTAAATCAAATTGTTCCAGTTGTCCCAGGTATCGTTCATACATTTGATGTAGAATACTGGGATCTGAGGAGGTAAATAGAATCTGAAAAAACCCCAGTTCATCAAATTTTATCATTGGTAAATTCCGAAATAAGGCGGTTGCAAGAGCGAAACGGGCATGCTTGTAGCAACGGCTGATATCCATGAGTGACTGAAAGGTATTGCTGATTCCCAAAGTGATGCTGTCGCAAAACAGTAAGGTATCCACGATATCGAAAAGCTCAGGCTGCGACGGGGAAGAAAGGTAGAGAAGTATCTGCCGGTTCTCATGTTCAAAAAGATGATATTTCAGATTCATTCGGTTTAAGGAAAAGGTGACTCTGGTGGTGTTTTTTAGATTCTGGATGACGATAATTCGGTAGACCCCAGTGGTAGGAAAGCCATATTGATTTAAGGTTAGGAGAATATTTTCATGGACGGGTGTTTGATAGATAGATCCTTGAAATGCAGCATTTAATTGATCCGTACTTCTTGTATTATGAAGTAGGACACTGGAATAATCTTGCATAATGTCCACTAAATGAACCTTCCATGGCATGGTGAGTAAGGGGAAATGATTGACTCTGCAAAACTCCATAATTTCTTCGGTTAGATCAGATTGCTGCAAATATTTGCCTACATTGATTAATACCCCACTGCAATTGCAGGTTGCCAGAGAGCAGATAAAATCGTAGAGCCCGGTTCCGCTAAGGGTAAATAGACCAGTGGTTAAGATAAATTCCCCTCCTTTTAAAAATGGGATATTCTGTATATCTTCAGCCAGATAGATCCAAGAAACAGAGTTTGTCATTCCAGCTTCTCCGCTGTGAAGTGTTAGATTATATTTTCCTCTGGAGCAATGATATAAGTTCGTTACCTGTGTTTCCATTGTTTCCCCCTCCTTGTCAATGATGAATGAGTATACCACACTTTGTACTCTAAGTCCAATAACTATCTGATATTTTGGGTCCAATAACCATTGTATACTGAGGATTGAGAGGATATAATCCATATATGGAAAGATAACTTTACGAAGAAAGAAGTGTTTCTAATGAGTGAGAAGTTTATTGTAACCATTGCCAGACAATTTGGTAGTATGGGGAGACCAATAGCGCGCTTGGTCAGCGAAAAGTTAGGAATTGAATACTATGACAGAGAAATTGTAGAAATGACTTCCAAAAACTTAAACCTCCCTGTGTCCACGATTAGCGGAATTGAGGAGAGCGCAAAATCTGCTTTTTTTAATATGAATTATCCGCTGGGGCTTGGAACGACGGAAATACAAGATTCGATTTTTGCAGCTCAGCGCAAGATCATTGTCGACCTTGCGGAAAAGGGCCCCTGCATTATCGTAGGAAGATGTGCCGAATATATCTTAAAAGATCACAAAGACATTATGAATATTTTTATTTATGCCCCCTATGAGGCTCGGTTGATTAATTGTGTGGAAAAACTGGATATGGGACCGAGTGATGCGAAGAAGATGATCGCTTCGGTAGATAAAGCCAGAGAATCCTACCATAGACAATACTGTGGGTATTCCATGTCCGATAAGGAGTATAAACATATTATGATAGATTCCAGTCTGCTTGGAATAGAGGGAACCTGTGATGCTTTGTCAGATATTATAAAAAAGAAATTTCAGATACCAGTTTAAAAATTCATACTGCTTATAACAGGCAATGGTGCTTTTTGAAAAGAAAAGCCCATTGCCTGTTTTGTTATTAGAAAATAGGAAGAAGGGAGGAGTATCGATGGCAATGCTTGAAATAAAGAAACTGTCAAAATGCTTTGAAGATCTGGAAGTTTTAAGAGACATAAATTTATCTGTTAGCAAAGGGGAAGTCGTTGTCATAATTGGCCCGTCTGGATCTGGGAAAAGTACGATGCTTCGATGTATCAATTTGTTAGAACAACCGACTGGCGGTGAAATCTTTTATTTGGATCAGAATATCACCCATCTTGGGAAGAAGGTTAGCGATTATAGAAAGCAGGTGGGAATGGTGTTTCAAAGGTTTAATCTATTTCCACTTAAAACTGTAATGGAAAATATTATATTCGCTCCAGTTAAATTAAATAAGGTTTCGCAAAAAGATGCCAGGGAACAAGCGGGTGAATTGCTTAAAAAAGTAGGGCTTTATAGTAAGGCGGATTCTTATCCAGCAGAGCTTTCTGGGGGGCAGCAGCAACGAGTTGCCATCGCAAGAGCCCTTGCGATGAAGCCAGAGATTCTATTGTTTGATGAACCAACCTCTGCTCTGGACCCGGAGCTTGTGGGGGATGTGTTAGATGTTATGAAGCAGCTTGCCAAAGAGGGGATGACAATGATCGTAGTTACCCATGAGATGGGGTTTGCAAAAGATGTGGCTGATCGAGTTGTTTTTATGGATGAAGGTTATGTGGTAGAGGAGGGAAAGCCAAATGAGATCTTTTCCGAACCAAAGAATGAAAGAACCAAAGCATTTTTATCCAGAGTGTTGTAAAGAAACTGATAAAAAAAGCATCTGAAAGGGAGGGTAACATGGAATTACACTTCAAAAAGGCTTATGACACCCTGGGACCCAGCCTATTGGGTGGAGTTGGAATTGTCCTTTATATTACGATAATTGGTTTTATCTTAGCTCTGGTGGTGGCTTTGTTCCTAGCAATTGGAAGATTATCAAAAAACAAAATATTAAGCCGCTTCTTAGCCATTCTCATAGAAGTGGTCAGAGGGACGCCTCTGCTGGTGCAATTTTTTTATATATATTACGTAGTCCCTACCTTATTGAATGGAATATTTGGAATGTTTGGTTATGATACAAACCTTCAACTAAAAGCCTCTACTTGTGGGATTGTAGGATTTGCCGTCAATTATGGCTGCTATATGTCAGAGGTGATTCGTTCTGCCATATTAGCTGTTGATCCTGGTCAGCGAGAAGCCGGTATTGCCCTAGGTTTTCATGAAAAAAAGGTACTATTATATTTTATCATACCACCAGCTCTTCGAAATTCGGTTCCGGTATTTGGCAATTATCTTGTCATGCTCATTAAGGATACCTCATTGCTCGCAATGATATCGGTGCAGGAACTTCTTCTAAGAACAAAGACTTTTGCATCCCAAACATTTTTGACGGTAGAAGCCTATACGCTGCTGGCCATTGTATATCTTCTTTTAAGTATCCCCCTGTCACAGGTAAGCCGAATCATAGAGCACAAACTAAAACGTGTGCGTTAATGCAACTATATCTTGTAGAAACCCAGAAAGAGGAGTGAATCGTATGAGAGAAAAAAATGAAAAAAAAAGAATCGTGTTGTTGCTTGTTTGTTTGTTACTAGCTATGGGAGTGTCAGGTTGCAGTTTAAATAAGAAAAGCAAAGCTCTGCCTGCTTCCCAATCTGCATCAGAGGAATCTGGACTACTGGAGAAGATTAAGGAAAAAGGATATATCCTGATCGGCTCATCCAATGATGCACCTTTTTCCTATACGGATGTAAAGACAGGTGAACTAGAGGGTGTTGACATTGAAATTCTAAAAGAAATATGTAAGCGGCTTGAAATACCGGATATTCAGATGAAAGTGATTGATTTTTCCAATCTCTTAGTGGAACTTAATAATAATAACATTGATATGGTTGTAGATGCCATGTATGTAAAGGATGAGCGGCTTCAAATTGCGGCATTTACGGATAAGTGGTATCAGGAGGGGGAGGCAGTGGTAATTCCAGCCGATTCAACCATTGAAAGCAAAGAAGATTTAAAAGATAAGATTATAGGAGCTCAACCTGGAACCACCTTCTATGAGACCGCTCAGAAGTGGCTAGAGGAGGGGAGAATCGCTAGACTTGAGGCTTATGATAATCAGGCAACGCTTATGACTGCAGTAAATATGGGGAAGGTGGATGCAGTGGTTACAGATGGAATTGTTGCAGGCTATACACTTGCCTCAGACAGTTCTTTAAAACTAAAGTTACTGTCTCCCTATGAGGCGGAAGCCAGCGGGCGGATTGGAGCAGCCCTTCGTTTTGAGGATAAGGCTTTTTTAGAAGATGTCAACCAGTGTCTAAATGATATGAAAGAAGATGGTACACTGCTAAAAATATTAGAGGATTACGGCTTGACCGAGGATTATTTTGTAGATGGCAAAGACGGAAAGACAACAAATATCAAATAACAAATAACAGGATTGGAGTTGACAGGATGGAGTTTCAGTATTATTTACCGGTTAATCTGGTATTTGGCAGAGGAAAATCAAATTTAATCGGAGAGAAAGCAGCTCAACTTGGGAAGCGGGCGTTGCTTGTTACTGGGGGAAGAAGTACGAAGGAATCAGGTTTACTTAAGAAAACCGAAGAGTTACTTAATCAAAGTGGTGTTTCCTGGGTGTTATTTGACAAGGTGACGCCCAATCCACTTACCACCACTATCTATGAGGGAGCAAAATTAGCAACCGAAGAAAGGTGTGATCTTGTGGTTGCACTTGGGGGTGGCAGCAGCCTGGATGCAGCCAAAGGAATTGCGTTTCAAACATTAAATGGTGGGGACATCAACGATTATATTTATGGGAGAAAAAGCAGCGACAAGGCACTTCCCATTGTTGCTGTTCCAACTACCTGCGGAACTGGGAGTGAGGGAAATGGGTTTGCGGTCATGACGAATCCAGATACTCTGGATAAAAAATCCCTGCGCTGTGGTGCCATCGTTCCTGCATGTTCCATTCTAGATCCCCTGCTTATGATGACAATGCCAAAGACCGTATTGGCTAGTGTTGGATTTGATGCCCTTTGTCATAACATGGATGCCTATCTATCTGCCATTGCTCAGCCACTGACCGATCAGATGGCCCTACAGGGGGCTAGATTGGCGGCTGAAAGTCTTCCCCGTTTGTATCAGAATGCACAAGATCTGGAAAGCTGGGATCAATTATGCCTTGCAAGCACGTTAGGTGGAATGGTCATCCATACGGCAGGTGTTACAGCGCTTCATGGAATGGAGCATCCGGTCAGTGGATTGAAGAATGTGGTACATGGAAAAGGTCTGGCAGCACTCGCCCCCTATGTTTACGGGGCATCAATGAAGGGGGAACCGGATAAGTTCAGCCATCTTTCAAAGATTCTTGGGGGAAAGGATGAACATGATTTTACTGATCAATTAAATAAATTGCAAAAAGAGATTCAGCTGATAGAAACCCTTGGAGATCTGGGAGTGAAAGAGAATGATCTTGACTGGCTTACTGAAAATTGTTTGAAGGTATCTGCGAAAAGCATGGAAAATCACCCAGTGGTTTTTTCCACACAGGAGATAAGGAATTTGTACAAACACGCGTTGTAAGAACAAGCAAAAAGATGCGTTTCCATACGCAGAATGGAGGGAATTATGTTAAAAGATAAACTACCGAACGTGATCACACCCTTGCCGGGACCAAAGGCAAGCGCAATGTTAGAAAGAAGAAAGGAAGCAGTTCCGTCTGCAATTAAGTCTGTTTATCCCTGTGTAATCCAAAGGGGGGAAGGGGCAATGGTGGAAGATGTTGACGGGAACCTTTTTCTTGACTGGGTTGGTGGAGTAGGAGTATTAAATATTGGATACAGTCACCCGGAATTAATTGAAGTGGTAAAGGAACAATCCGAAAAGTATTTTCATGCAATGATGAATATCATCACCCACGAAGGATACGTAAAGCTTGCTGAAAAAATGAACGAGATCGTTCCGGTTCGGTCAAAGGCGAGAAAGACCATGTTTGCCAACTCTGGTGCCGAAGCAATAGAAAATGCAGTAAAAATAGCCAAATCCTATACCGGACGACCGAATATCATTGTATTTTCCGGAGCATTCCACGGAAGAACCCTTCTTGCCGCTACCATGACCGCAAAAAAAGCATATGCGGTGGGGATTGGCCCTTTTCCAGATGGAATCTACCGGGCAGAATTCCCCTATTTGTACAGAAGTCCGGTAGGTTATACGGAAGAAATGGCAGTGGATGAATCCATTTTAAAGCTTAAGAAGGTATTTGAAGAATCCTCACCGGCGGAGTATGTGGCAGCGATTGTAGTGGAACCCGTTCAGGGAGAGGGAGGGTTTATCCCGGCGCCCATGGCATGGGTGAAGGCTGTAAGAAGTATTTGCGATGAACATGGAATTTTACTAATTGCCGATGAAGTACAGACTGGATTCGCTCGTTCTGGGAAAATGTTTGTATCCGATTACTGGGAAGAATCTGGCTGCGCTCCCGATATTTTGGTGTCAGCCAAGTCCATTGCAGGTGGCGTTCCCTTAAGTGCCATAACTGCATCGACAGAAATCTTTGATGGCGTTAAAAATGGGATTATAGGAGGAACCTACGGCGGCAATGCGCTGGCATGTGCATCCGCATTGAAGGTAATAGAGATCATTGAACGAGATCACTTATGTAAACGTTCCTTAGAAATTGCCGCCAAATTAAGAAGTGAATTCAATTCCTGGAAGGATGCCTTTGAAGAGGTCGGAGAGGTAAGAGGGATTGGCTGTATGATGGGGATTGAATTTGTCAAAGACAAAAAGAATAAGGCTCCCAATAAAGAATTAGTAGCCAAACTTGTGAACAACTGTGCGCAACATGGTTTGTTAATTGAAAGTGCTGGGGCCTATTCAAATGTCATTCGTTTTCTATGTCCACTTGTGGTTACCGATGAACAGCTGGAACGTGGACTTGAAATTTTAAAATCAGCCATTGTAACTTGCAGAACGTAGAATTCTGTCACTATTTGGCACATATGCATGGAAACTCACTTTAAAATCCGTTGACGGATGCTTGGTTTTTTCGTATACTTTTTATAACGGCGGACAGGATACGTATAACCGTTTCTGGCAAGCAAGCTGATTGAAGGGCATTTACGACATCGGAGAAAGAGGTGGCATATGGATATAAAAGACATGCTAAATCAGGTGAAAACTGGCGAACTGGATATTGAGACAGCACAACAGCTATTAACGGATCTTCCCTATGAAGAACTGGGTTATGCAAAGTTAGATCATCACAGAACACTTCGTTCCGGTTTTGGCGAGACTATTTTTTGTCAGGGAAAGCCGGATGTTTATTTGGCTGACATTTTCAAAAAATTTTATAAAAGAGATGGTCAGGTACTTGGTACCAGAGCCACAAACGAACAATTTGAGTTGGTAAGAGATGTGATACCAGAGATACAGTATGATCCTATGTCAAGGATCCTTAAGGTGGAAATGCCAAAGGAGAAGACAGGGGGAATTGCCGTCTGTACCGGAGGAACAGCGGATATTCCCGTAGCCGAAGAAGCGGCTCAGACAGCGGAATATTATGGATGTGTTGTGGACCGGATTTTTGATGTGGGAGTGGCTGGGATCCATCGACTTCTTGCGCAAAGGGACCGGATTCGGAATGTGAACTGTATTATAGCAGTTGCTGGAATGGAGGGAGCTTTGGGAACCGTGGTTGCTGGTCTGGTTGACTGCCCGGTTATCGCTGTGCCCACCTCAATTGGCTATGGAGCAAGTTTCCATGGTTTGTCCGCTCTTCTTACGATGCTAAATTCCTGTGCCAATGGTATTTCGGTGGTAAATATAGATAATGGTTACGGAGCCGGCTATCTGGCAGCACAAATTAATCGACTGGCGGTGAGATGACATGGGAAAAATATTATACTTAGAATGCAATTCTGGAATTAGCGGAGATATGACGGTGGGTGCCCTGTTAGATCTGGGAGCGAATAAAGAAGTTCTTATAAGTGCGCTTGAGAGTTTGGGCGTGGATGGATATCATCTTCATTTTGGAAGAACCAGTAAATGCGGCTTGGATGCCTATGATTTTGATGTACATCTGGAAAATGACGTTGAGAAGGAACACAGTCATGAGCAGGAGCATAGTCACGGGCATGAGCACAGTCATGAGCAGGAGCACAATCATAACCATAACCAAGACCATGTACATCGCAGCCTTTCTGACATTTATCCTATCATTGACAAGCTAAAATCCGGTGACCGGGTCAAAAAGCTTTCGAAAAGAATGTTTGAAATCGTTGCAGATGCAGAATCTAAGGCTCATGGAATTCCAGTGGAAGATGTTCATTTCCATGAGGTCGGAGCCATTGATTCAATTGTAGATATAATCAGCACTGCAATTTGTATAGATAACCTTGGGATCGAGGAGGTTGTAGTATCTTCTCTTGCAGAGGGATTTGGCTGCGTTCGGTGTCAGCATGGGATTATTCCTGTTCCTGTTCCGGCGACCGCAAACATTGCTTTGGCCTATGGATTAAATCTGCGGTTTATGGATGTTGAGGGGGAGATGGTGACTCCTACAGGGGCAGCGATCGCCGCAGCTCTTAAAACCAGAAATAAACTTCCTGCATCCTGTCAAATTCTAAAAATTGGAATGGGTGCGGGGAAAAAGGAGTTTAAACAAGCCAATGTCCTGCGCGCAATGATTTTAGAGGAATCAGAGGAAGAGAATGAGAAACGTTGGGTTCTGGAGGCCAATGTGGACGATTCTAGTGGGGAAATGCTTGGACTTGCCATGGAATCTTTATTGGAAGCAGGAGCTGCTGATGTGTGGAATACACCAGTTTATATGAAGAAAAACCGACCTGCCTATATGATCTCTGTGATCTGTGGGGAAGAGGAGATAAGCAAAATGGAAGAAATTTTGTTTCTTCATACCACCACCATTGGAGTGAGAAGATATCCAGTATCAAGAACTGTAATGGGACGGAATGAAAAAAAAGTAATGACCAAATACGGAGAGGCAAACGTAAAGATTTGCACGTATAAAGATCAAGTATTTGTTTATCCGGAATATGAAAGCATAAGAAATCTTTGCAGACAAAGCGGAAAGGATTATCAAGAGGTTTATGCAAACATACGTGAGGAGGCCAAACACTGTGGAACAGAATAAAGATCAGGTAAGGAGGCAATTAGAACAGGCGATGGAAGAATATGCTAAAGAGGATATCTGTTTGGCATTTTCCGGGGGAGTGGATTCAAGTCTTCTTCTTAAAGCTGCCGCAGATGCAGCGAAAATAACGGGGAATAAAGTGTATGCAGTAACGTTTGACAGCCGCCTTCATCCTTCCTGTGATCGAGAGATTGCGGCAAGGGTTTCGAAAGAACTAGGGGGAATCCATAAAGTGATTTCCGTGAATGAACTGGATCAGGATGAGATCCGGTTTAATCCAGAGAACCGGTGCTATCTGTGTAAAAAGAAGCTTTTTCAGACGTTGAAGGATTTTGCCGGAGAAAAGAATATCCGGTATATTATGGATGGAACCAATGAGGATGACCTGCATGTTTACAGACCAGGAATCAAGGCTTTAAGAGAACTTGGAATTATCAGCCCCCTGGCACATCTTCATATTACGAAATCCAAAGTGAAAGAACTGGCTTCTTTCTATGGGATTTCTGTGGCATCAAGACCTTCCGCTCCCTGCATGGCAACCCGGCTTCCTTATCATACGGAGATCGATTATGATATTCTTAGCCGGATTGGGAAAGGGGAGGAATTCGTAAGCGCTCTTGTTAAGGGAAATGTGCGTTTAAGAATTCATAAGGATATTGTACGGATCGAGGTAGATCAGGAAGTGATGGGTGCTTTGCTTTCAAATAGCAAGGAAATTATAGCATATTTAAAAGAATTGGGGTTTTCCTATATTACGATGGATATGGAAGGATTCCGATCCGGAAGCATGGATATAGGGGTTTCACTTTAGTATCAGGCAAATAAAACATACCGTTTGCATCTACGCTAATAGCGGCAGCTTGTGAGTACGGTCAGAAAAATGAAGGCAAAAGGAAAAGAATGGAGCTTACTTGACAATCTTATTGAGTTGCTATAATGTAATACTTAAATAATGGGTGGAGTGGAGATCCAGCAACGATAGGAATGGTTTAGTAGAATAAGGAAGAAGGAAAAAGAGAATGAAAGCGATCGTAGTATATTTTTCGTTTGAGGGGAACACAAAGTTGATTGCAGAGGCAGTGACAAAGACCATAAGTAGCGATTCTGTGGAGTTAAAAACTAGTAAAAAATATCCGACGCAAGGACTGTCTAAGTTTTTTTGGGGAGGAAAAAGTGTGATGTTTGGTGAAAAGCCAGAGCTTCTAAATGAATTGATTGATTTGGACCAATATGACACAATTTTAATCGGTACGCCCGTGTGGGCAAGTTCCTTTGCACCCCCCATAAAAAGTTTTATAGATCAATATAAAATCAAGGGAAGGAAAATCGGCTTGTTTGCCTGTCATGGAGGCGGGGGAAGCAAGAAATGCTTTGAAAAATTCAAAAAAGCACTTGATGGAAATGCGTTTATTGGTGAGGTGGATTTTTATGAACCAAAGAAAAAACCAGAAGAGAGTACCCAAAAAGCGGTTGAGTGGGCTAGAAAGATATCCGGTCCTGCTTCTTGATCGTTAAGATCATGATTGATTTCTGATTCTTTGTATAGTTTTTATGGAAATACGAAAACTAGAATCATAGGAGGTATTATTATGGCAAAATCAGGCATGAGGAGACCAAGTCCTTACGATTCTAAGAATCATGGAACAGAAAATCATGAAAAAATGCATCGTCCTAAGAATGAACAGGCACAAGTACAAGAAATCCAGGGAGCTGCCAAAAATGGCAATGAGAAAGCAGGCCCAATCCATGCACCCAATTGGGCAAGAAATGATTATAAAACAGGTGATAAGTAGTCGGTTATGTTGTTTCAAGCAGGAGGTTTTAACTTCCTGCTTTTTTTTTGCGTTATAATAAAGTGTTAAAATCATAATTACCGCCCATGATCGACAGTTTCAGAGGATTTTATAAACAAACATTATTATTTGATATAATAAATGAATAATGATAGGTGAGGGAGGGCATGAAATTGTTTGAGTGTACAAAGGTGCTTAAAGATGAGAAGGATCGGGACAAAGTGGCTGAAATCTATAAAGATTACAGTAAAACTATGTTATACGTAGCAAATTATATTTTAAAAGAAATTCACTTAGCAGAAGATGCCGTATCAGAAGCTTTTATTAAAATTATTGATAATCTGGAGAAAATAGATCAAATTGATAGTTACCGTACTCGAGCATTTATAATGATCATAGTAAGAAATACAGCCATTGATATGTTTCGGAAACAAAAGAAGAACCAGACAGTTTCACTAAATGAATGCAATTATGCTCTGGGCTATGAAGAATCTGCGTTTGATCAGTTTTCGGTGAGAGAAGCCTGTGTAATGATAGGAAAAGGAATCGCAAAGTTGAGAAAAAATTATTCTGATATTTTGTATCTTAAAATAGAAATGGACTGTTCCTATGAAGAAATGGGGAAAATATTGGGGATTAGTCGGGAAAATGCCAAAATGCGCTTGTATAGAGCCAGAAAGGCATTAAAAGAGGAATTAAGAAAAGAAAAAGAGAAGGAGATAAAATAGCGTCTTTATGAAATCTTTATTTTTTGCTGTTAAAATGCAAGGTAAAAGAAGAGAAGGGAGAATCGATAAAATGCAAGATTATATTCTACAGACAAAGAATCTAACAAAGAGTTTTAGAAAACAAATTGCAGTGGATCACGTTTCCTTATCAATCCGCTCTGGTTCTGTTTATGGATTGCTAGGCCCCAATGGAGCAGGGAAAAGCACCACACTTAAAATGATTGTAGGACTTTTGCGCCCAACAGAAGGGGAAATTTATTTCCAGGGGAAAAAGTGGGAGAGAGCATGTCTGAATGAAATGGGAATCTTAATTGAATCTCCAGCATTATACGGAAATCTTACCGCTAGGGAAAATTTAAAGATACATACCATGGTACTGGGAATTTCCAAAGAACGAATTGAAGAAGTACTTAAGATCGTAGATCTTACTGGCACAGGGAATAAGAAAGCAGCTCAGTTTTCATTGGGAATGAAACAAAGATTAGGCATTGGAATTGCACTTCTAAATCAACCGAAGCTGTTGATTCTCGATGAACCAACTAATGGACTTGACCCTCTGGGCATTCAGGAGTTACGTGAGTTAATCCGGTCTTTTCCAGGTCATGGAATTACCGTAATACTATCCAGCCATATTCTTTCTGAAGTGGAGCAGATTGCGGATGAGATTGGGATTATCAGTGACGGAAGACTGAGTTACCAAAAACCAATTGGACATGAGGAGAATTTAGAAGCCTTGTTCATGAAAGTAGTCAAAGAAAATAGGAGAGTGGTATAGTCATGTTCTCAATTATTCAATCGGAACATCTTAAGCACAAACGAACCTTTAGTAAAAAATTGATTGTGATTGCTCCTTTGTTTTTTTGCTTATATACCGTGATTGTCCAGATTTTTCTTCCTTTAGGTGTGAAACCTTTGTGGGGAACATTCCTCCAGTTGGTATTTAATTGGTGGCCGTTTATTTTTATTCCATTGGGAATTGCTCTTCTTGGTTCGCTGACTGAAAACAGAGAGGAAAAATCAGGAGGTAACCGCAGCCTTCGCGTGCATAATATAAATCCTATCTACCTATGGATTGCTAAAATATTGGTGTTGGCCTATTACATGTTGCTTTCATCTATCGTTTTAATTGCAGTTATCTTATTAACAGGGACTATTTCTGCAGCAGGAAGCGTTCCGATTTTTACAATACTGAAAGCGGCTGTGATCATCTGGTTTGTTTCTCTAAGTCTGATTCCCATTCATCTATTTGTGTCGGCATGGAAGGGAACCGTTGTTTCTATGGGGCTTTCCATCGTTGGAATGTTCGCTGGAGTCATCGTTGCTCCCGGATCTCATTGGTTTTTACTTCCCTGGAGCTGGCCGCTTCGTCTTATGTGCCCAGTGGTAGGCGTTCATCCCAATGGAGTTACACTTGCTCCTTCTGATCCTTTACTGGATCCTTCAGTCATTCCCATAGGAATCTTCGTGTCTTTGGCCGCTTTCCTTATTTTGACGATGTTGACGGCCCAATGGGACAAAAAAAGGGAGGTAAAGTAACTTGAAACTGTTAAGAATCCTATCATCAGACTGGATGAAGACCAAACGTACATCGATTAGAATTCTACTTTTGGTCTCTCCCATTTTTTATCCTCTTCTAATCCTTTGGTATTTTTGCTCCTTTACGAAACCACAAGAATTGGCATATAATATACATATAACCTTTTTCCAGCTAGGAACCGTATTTTTGCCTATGGCGGCGGGATTATTTTCAGGAATTCTTAGTACCCAGGAGGAACATGCTGGTGATTTTATTGGGATGATGACACAACCTGTTTCAAGGGGATTAATCTATTTAAGTAAATTGCTGCTTTTGATTGTTATGTTAGCAGGGGTGATTTTTGAATCGATGGGAATCTTGTTGATTGGGATGAAAATCTTGTTACACATGGAGCAGATAGAGGCAGGATTATTTTTTCAAAGTAGTGTCCTTGCCGTTGCTGGTATGCTGCCGTTATGCTCCTTCTACCTGTTTTTAGGTATACGGTTTGGCCTGGGGGCATCCATCAGTGCAGGAAGTGCCGGACTTTTGATTGCTGCAATTTTTGGAACAACGGTTGTTGGGGATTTAATCTGGCCTTACATTCCGTTTGCATGGTCGGTACGGATTTCCTGGGCTCCGATTGTCCGGATGTCAGGAGTGGATTTACCCGACTCAATGACGAATATGGATTTTTTTATAGAACAATTAAGAAAAGGCCTGATTCCCGCTATATGTTGTTTTTTGTTTTTTACAATCATCAGTTTGGTTTGGTTTCGCAAGTGGGAAGGACGAAAGAGTCATGAATAAAAGAGCTTAGGAGAGCGTATGAGTAAAATTCTTATTATTGATGATGAAAAAGAGCTTGTCATGCTTTTAGAAGACGAATTAAAGACAAGAGGACATGAAATATTAACGGCATTTGATGGGGAAACGGGAGTAGAATTAGCAAAGAACCAGCCTGACCTTATTCTACTGGATATTATGATGCCAATAATGGATGGGTTTGATGTTTGCCGTACCATACGAGATGATGTTTTCTGCCCCATCTTGTTTCTAAGCGGAAGGCAATCGGAATCGGACCGAATCAAAGGTTTGAATCTTGGTGGGGATGATTATATCGTGAAACCCTTTGGACTACACGAGCTGCTCGCCCGAATAGAGGCCAATTTAAGAAGGGAAAAGCGGGCGCAGTACATAAACAAAGAACACAAAAGAGTCAATCTGTATTTTGGAAAGTTAAGTCTGGATGTGAAAGAACGGACCATCCATATCAATGAGACTATGGTTTTATTAACCAGACGGGAATTTGATATTGTGGAACTTCTGGCATTGCATGGTGGTCAGATTTTTGACCGGGAACGGATCTACGAACGAATCTGGGGATATGATGCGGAAGGGGATGCAGCGACGGTAGTGGAACATATAAAAAAAATAAGAGCGAAATTTGCTTTTCTTGATCCTGAGACGGAATATATTACAACCGTATGGGGAATCGGTTACAGATGGAATAAAATGTAGTGAAAAGGTAGGGGAGGTCATGGAAAGTAAATCTCTAAAAGTTCAGATACAGGCTACGTTTGCAAGGATTCTACTATCCAGTATTGCGGCAACGATTATTACCTATCTTTTGTTTGCTATATTGATTTTTTATTTACAGTATAAAGCGATCTATCCAGCAAATTACTACGAGCAGCAGATTCCTTATATTGAATCTTACATAAAGAAGGAAAACGTAGGCTTGTTAAATAAAAAGGCACGTAGAGAACTGGAAAAGATGATACCAGAAACAGGCATAGGCTATCAGGTGCTTGACAATCAATTAAGCATTCTTTCTGGGAATATGGAAGGCACTTTCATAAATAATAAAGAGCAGCTATATGATCAATTGAACACGTTGACAAGCAAAAATGGCTATTACATCAGGACGATTCCACTGATTCGTGGGGAAGACAGTCATATATCTGGGGTTGTTTTGTTATGCTATCAGTTGAAGATGACATATACCAATCATATAGGAAGTATTTGTCTGCCGGTTCTTTTTACACTTGCACTCATATCCCCGTTTCTTTATATGATCCTTTTTACCCTTTTATTTTCCAGAAAATTTTCAAATCGGATCAATTATCCTTTGACTTTATTAAATCGTGCGTCCAAAAAGATAATGGAGAAAGATCTTGATTTTGATATAGATTATCACGCAAAGAACGAACTTGGTGATCTTTGCGTTGCCTTTTCAGAAATGAAAGAGGAATTAAAACATTCCCTCTCTGCTCAATGGGAGATGGAGCGGGACCGGGTCGATATGGTGGAATCCCTAGCTCATGACTTAAAAACTCCATTATCAATTATAGAAAGTTATTCTGAGGCTTTGTTAGACCAGCCGCTTGACAAAGAAGGAAAAATCAGCCGATATTTATCTATTATAAAAAAGAATGCAAATAAAAGTGCGACACTGGTGCGCCAGATGCAATATAGTACGGATTTGGAAAAAGATACAGTTCCCCTTCATCTTGTACCAGTTGTGATTTCGTCTTTTATGGAGCAAAAAATCAGGGATTATGAGCTACAGGCAAATCAAAAAGACATCCGATTGTTTCTTACTGTCACGGGAAACGCTCAAAATCCTGTGCTCACAGATCGGGAAAAATTAGAGAGAATCCTTGATAATTTGTTAAGCAATCATTTAGAATATACCCCTAAGAAGGGGGAAATCCATATCAGTGTTCAAGTAGAGGCAAACCGAGTTTTTTATAAAATAACGGATTCTGGCTGTGGGTTTGGAAGAAAAGATTTGGAGAAAGCTTTTTTAAAGTTTTACAGGGGGGATACAGCGAGAAATCAGAATGACGGACATTCGGGACTGGGGCTTTACATCTCCAGACAATTGGTCGAAAAACTTGGAGGAACCATACATCTATCAAATAAGGAAGATTTCGGTGCCTGTGTAGAATTTTGGCATAAAATTTACGAAGACAAATAGCATGTACTAGGTAGGGTAAAAAGGAGGGAAAGATGGTTCAATTATTGATCGTTATAATCTACATTTCTTTTATTAGTTTGGGGCTTCCCGATGCTTTATTAGGATCTGCATGGCCGGTGATGTATTCTGAAATGAATGTGCCAATATCCTATGCAGGTATTCTGTCTATGATCATTGCCGGGTGTACTATATTCTCTAGCTTGTTAAGTGGACGTATGGTTCGTAAGGCAGGTACTGGGGTCGTAACCGTTATCAGTGTGGGAATGACTGCGGTTGCATTGTTTGGCTTCTCTATTTCTCCCAGTTTTTTATTCCTTTGTATTTGGGCGATCCCCTATGGGTTGGGAGCAGGAGCGATTGACGCTGCATTAAATAACTTTGTGGCCTTGCATTATAAAGCCAGACATATGAACTGGCTCCATTGTTTTTGGGGCCTAGGAGCGACACTGGGTCCTTATATTATGGGAGCAAGTTTAACGGGGAATCTAGGCTGGCAGCATGGCTACCGATTTATTTCTTTGATTCAGATTTTATTAACAGCCATCCTTGTTCTATCACTGCCATTGTGGAAAAAGCAGGTGGACCAGACAAAGGAAGAACAAAGTGAGATGCCAACGTTTCGTATAAAAGAGATTCTAAGGCTCCCATGTGCCTGGCAGACTTTGATCGCTTTCTTTTTTTACTGTTCCCTAGAACAGGTGACCGGATTGTGGGGAAGCAGTTATATGGTATTAAAAAAGGGGATTACACCGGAGACTGCCGCCTCATTGATCTCTTTGTTTTATCTTGGAATCACAGGTGGGCGTTTTTTAAGTGGATTGCTGACAATAAATATCAACACAAAAAATTTAATCCGATTGGGTCAGGGGATCGCAGGCTTTGGAGTCGTATTATTATTTATCTCACAAAACACAATCCTTATATCTGTAGGGTATTTGCTAATAGGACTTGGCTGTGCGCCCATTTTTCCAAGCTTACTCCATCAGACACCGGAACGGTTCGGAAAAAATGCGTCCCAGTCGATGATGGGGGTGCAGATGGCATGCGCTTATGTCGGCTCTACTTTTTCTCCTATTACGATAGGTTTTTTGACACAAAAACTTGGGATTACATGGTATCCCCTATTTCTGCTTGTTTTTATTGGTGGTATGATTTACTTGATAGAATCTTGCAACTACAAACAGGTGAGAAGGACAGGAGATTAACTTAGGAGTTGATTAAAAAAAGAATTGTATTAAAAAAAACTGGCATACTAACCCTTAAAATATATGTATGGAGGTAGTTATGTCAGAAATGATATTAGAAAAAACACAGGGACGTGTAAGTTACCATGATTCGGTAGAAGAGATGCTCATAAGAATTCGGGATGACGGTTTATCCAGTGTGTTTTCCAGATGGGATGAACAGGAAAAGATCCGGTGTAAATTTTGTCTTCAGGGGTTAAGCTGTCAATTATGTACCAATGGTCCCTGCCGGATAAACGAACAGAAGGGACCGGAAAAAGGGGTTTGTGGCATTGGTGCTGATGCCATGGCGATGCGAAATCTTCTTATGCAAAATATAATGGGTGCAGCGACTTATGCTCATCATGCGTACGAGGCATTCCGGACATTGAAAGAAACAGGGAAAGGAAATACTGCTTTTCAGATAACCGATGAAGTGAAATTAAGATGGATGTGTGAAAAAACTGGAATTAATACCAATCAAAGTATTGGTCAGATGGCAACTTGTCTGGCAGAACTTTTGGATCGGGATATGAAGGGGGATCCAGATCAGAAAAGTATTATGACCGAGGCGTTTGCACCAAGAAAGCGGAAAAAGATCTGGAGAGATTTAAATCTTTATCCGTCTGGTATTGAACATGAAGTCCAAAACTGCATTGCAAGCTGCTTGACCAATGTGGATGGGGATTACGTTTCGCTTGCAAAAAAAGCCCTTCGTTTGGGGTTGTCTACCATCTATACAGCTCAGATTGGTCTTGAAATGACTCAAGATATCCTTTTTGGTACTCCAATGCCTCATGAGGTGGATGTAGATCTTGGAATTATGGATCCAGACTATGTAAACATTGCATTTAATGGGCATCAGCCATGGATTGGTGTGGCAAC
Organism: Clostridium sp. E02; assembly: GCF_003833015.1. Lineage (GTDB taxonomy): Bacteria > Bacillota > Clostridia > Lachnospirales > Lachnospiraceae > Lacrimispora. The sequence goes on along the minus strand of NZ_RJLQ01000007.1, from coordinate 130,950 downwards.
GTTGCAGTTGGCTAAAAAAGAAGAATATAAGGAATTGGCAAAACAATGCGGTGCCAAAGGAATTCATATTGTAGGCTCCATTGAAACAGGACAGGAACTCCTTCAGAGATTTGATATGGATGATGTATTTGTGGGACTTATGGGAAATTGGCTGACCATTGAGCCTTTTTTGGCAACAGGAACCGTGGATGCCTTTGTTATGGAAGAAAACTGTTCGCCTCCAGCCATTGATCAATACGCTGAAAAATATCAGGTTGCTTTGGTTAGTGTTAGTACCATTATTGGAGTCCCTGGAACGGAACATGAGATGCCATACTATCCGCAAAAAGCGGGAGAGATGGCCGAAAAATGCATTCACATTGCCATTGAGAACTTTAAAAAGCGGCATAATAAGATCAAACCAATGGTACCTGCCTATAAACAGAAAGCGATTGCTGGTTTCTCAACAGAGGCGGTTCTTCATGCAATCGGCAATGATTTAGATGCTTTGGTGGATGTTATTGCAAAGGGACAGATAAAAGGAATCGTAGCGTTAGCCAATTGCTCCACCTTAAGAAACGGCCCACAGGACTGGAATACGGTGAATCTAACCAAGGAACTGATTAAAAAAGATATTTTGGTGGTAGCTGGTGGTTGTGGAAACCACGGATTAGAGGTTGCGGGTTTGTGTAATCTGGATGCGATTGACCAAGCAGGAGATGGGTTACAGGGAGTGTGTAGAGCGCTTGGGATTCCTCCGGTCCTAAGTTTTGGTACTTGTACAGATACTGGGAGAATCTCTATGCTTGTCACAGCCTTGGCAGATCATCTGGATGTGGATATTTCAGATTTACCCATAGCGGTAACTGCACCGGAGTGGATGGAACAAAAGGCTACTATAGATGGGGTATTTGCAGTCGCATATGGAGCCTATACGCATTTATCTCCAACCCCGTTTATTACAGGAGCACCTAAGTTAGTGAAACTTCTTACTGAAGAAGTGGAAGGGCTGACAGGTGGAAAAATAGCGTTGGGAGACGATCCCATCCAAGTAGCGAATGATATAGAGACTCACATAATGAAGAAAAGGAAGAACATGGGACTATAGATGATATAAGACAAACAGACCGATTTTTCAGGAACTTTAAGTATAGTTAAAGCATGAAAAATCGGTCTGTTTTGTATGTTTCGTTGGTTACTGCAATGTTTAAACCAATCCCAAAAAACGTGCGGTAGTTGCAACTGCAAAGCAAAGAATCATGCCAGTTGCCGTTGGAATAGCAAAGGAAATCAGAGTCCATTTAAGACTTTGGGTTTCTTTTTTTATGGTCAGACATGTGGTGCCGCAAGGCCAGTGCATCAGAGCAAAAAGCATGGTACAGACAGCAGTCAGCCAGGTCCAGCCGTGGTCAATGAATAATGTATGCAGTTTGGTTAGGCTTTCCATATCCGTTAAAGTCCCAGTCGCCAAATAACTCATGATTAAGATGGGAACAACGATTTCATTTGCCGGAAAGCCCAGGATAAATGCCATCAAGATAAATCCGTCTAGTCCAAGAAGTCTGGCAAAAGGATCAAGAAAGCTGGCACAATGAGTAAGGAGACTCATATCTCCAACAGATATATTGGCAAGAATCCAGATGATAAAGCCGGCAGGGGCAGCCACCATGACAGCCCGGCCAAGGACAAAAAGAGTGCGATCTAAGATAGAACGTATAATTACCTTTCCCACGTTGGGACATCGGTAAGGAGGAAGTTCCAACTGAAAGGATGATGGGATTCCCTTCAATATTGTTTTGGAGAGCAATTTGGAAATCAATATGGTCATGAATACCCCTAAGACAATAACTCCCGTAAGCAGTAAGGTTGCAAGAACGGAAGAGAATAGGCCACCTGCTGCTCCTGCAAAAAACATGGTTATAATTGCAATCAGGGTTGGAAATCGACCGTTGCATGGAACAAAGTTGTTGGTAATAATTGCGATTAAACGCTCTCTGGGAGAATCTATAATGCGGCAGCCGATGACTCCGCAGGCATTGCATCCAAACCCCATGCACATTGTAAGCGCCTGCTTTCCATGGGCAGCAGCCTTCCGGAAAAGATGATCCAGATTAAAAGCAATTCTGGGTAGATATCCAAGATCCTCTAACAGCGTAAAAAGCGGGAAAAAGATAGCCATAGGAGGAAGCATAACAGAAATCACCCAAGCAAGAGTACGAAAAATACCATCAATAAAAATCCCTTGCAGCCATATTGGAGCTGAGATCCATTGAAAGAAGGTAATCAGAGGTTTCTCCAGTGAAAACAAAGCAGTGGAAAGCAGTTTTGAAGGGACATTGGCACCTGTTATAGTGAGCCAAAAAATACAAAACAGCAGTGCAATCATAATGGGAATACCAGTTAGTTTTGAAGTTAGTATTTTATCTATTTTACGGTCTTTGGATGCATATTCCCGACTTTCAAAGGTAACTGTATCATGAGCGATCTTTTCACATTCAGTTACAATTTTAGTTACAATATGATCTCTAAAATGGTCCAGTATACCTGCCTTTGAAAGTAGAATACGGGCTTCCATTATTTTTTCAGACAATGCTTCCTCTTGCATTAAGTCAAAGCCAAGATAAGTCTTTAACGATTGAAGAAGACTAAGATCCCCTTCTAACAGCTTCAGTGTAACCCAGCGGCTGTCAATCCGTTCATCGAGCAGCTTAGAAACTTCTGGCTCTACCAGTGTAACAGCCGCTTCGATTTCATCACTATATGTAACGGTGAAAGGACGAGTTTTTCGTGGATATTCTGTTAAAACTTCCACTTCATCCATAAGCCGTTTCATACCGTAACCAGATTTTGCATTGGTGCCGATAACTGGGATTTTTAGTATCGTTGATAGATGGTTTAAGTCAATACGGATCTTTTTTTTAGAAGCCTCATCAATTAGATTCACACAAAGAATCACTTGATTTGTGATCTCCAAAGTTTGTAAAACCAGATTCAAATTTCGTTCCAGGCAGGTTGCATCTGCAACAATGACTACAGCATCTGACGTTCCAAAACAAATAAAATCTCTGGCGATTTCTTCTTCAGTGGAATTGGCCATCAAAGAATAAGTTCCGGGGATGTCTACCATAATGTAGTTTTTTTCATGATAACGACATTTTCCTTGTGCATTGACGACTGTTTTTCCCGGCCAGTTGCCAGTATGCTGTTTTAATTTTGTCAGATGGTTAAATACCGTACTTTTCCCTACGTTTGGATTGCCACCCAGTGCAATGATTTTATCTTGTTCGGACTCTTTTATAATGTGCAGTCCGCAGTATTTTAAGATTCCTGTGCCGGTAGATGCACTTGTTAATCCCATATAAAACCTCCTGAAAAATTAGTTTCAAAGTTTTTCTATTATAATGTCAACACCTGAATGTGTTCCGTTACATCAGATCTCAGTGCAATTACGGCACCTCGAATTAAATAAGCAATCGGATTTCCGGCTGGGTTTTTATAGAGCAATTCGATTTCCGTTCCGTCAATAATGCCAAGATCAAGGATCCGTCTTCGGATGGAACCATCGGTTGTGATTTGGGATACAATTCCCTTTTGACCAGGGGATAGCTGGTTTAATAAAATTGGATCGTTCATAGAGAACAAGCCTCCTTATTCCATTTGTTTACGGCGAGAAACTTTCCCTAAGCTAATATATGGTTATGAAATGGTTTGTGTTACGAATATACTGGAGTAAAAGAAAGAAAAAGGAGTTGATCTTATCAATAACGTAAAAAAATCAGAGTTCAGAACCGTTCGGGGATATCAGTTAGTGAATCAAAAAGAAGGACAATTGACACCAGCAATGGAAGACTATCTAGAGATGACTTATCGACTCTGTAGTGAAAATGATTATGCCAGAGTGGGACAGCTGGCAAAACTGCTTAATGTGAAAGCTTCTTCTGTCTCGAAGATGATTGTAAAACTATCCCAGTTAGGTTACATCAAATCGGACCGCTATGAGAGCATAAAATTAACGGATACTGGAACAGATCTTGGGCGGTATCTGTTAAAAAGACATGAAACCATAGAATGTTTTTTAGAAATGTTGAGAAGCCCAGATGCCTTAGAAGAGACGGAGCTAATCGAACATTCACTGGGGGCAGAGACGGTAAGTAGTCTATCTTTGCTATTAGATCTGTTAAAGAAAGATGAAGTGGGGGAGAAAATCTTAGAAAAGTTTAATGAGTTAAGAGAACGGGTTTGATTTTTTGATCCCTGTTTCCCCGTAGCAATGATCCTGATACTGTTTGGGAGTTAGTCCAACTTCTTTTTTAAAGACTTCACAGAAATAACTTTGGGTTGGAAACGCTAAAAAAGATGCAATCTGAGAAGAGGAGTATTCGGAATATTTTAACATATTTTTTGCAGTTTCTATTTTTTGCTTTTTGATATAGCTGCGAATGGTACTGCCGGTCTCTTTTTTAAATAGCCTAGATAGATAACTGGAGTTTAAGTTCGTTTCATGCGCCAACTCTGTAACTGTAATTTTTTTGTGCAAATTGTTATAAATATAGTCGATACATTTTGATATGGGTTTTGAGCACACCTGGCTTTTTCTGATGGCTTTCATCTTTTGCGTGTAATGTAAGGACATATCCTTATGAATTCTAGAGAGTTGGTCTGCGCTTTTGCATTTGTCTGCTTTCAAAATATAGTAATCACTAAGGCTATAGGCCATTTCATGGCTCATCCCTCCCTCAATACAGAATCGGGCTACCATGGCGGCAGTGATAACAAGATGATATTTCATGTTTCGAAGTAAGTCTTCCGATAATTGGCCAAGTCCACTTTTTTCTGTAAAAGACTCTTCTTCACACAACTTTTTTACCTCATAGAGATTCCCTGATTTAATAGCAAAATAAAAGGCAAACTCAGGACTGTAGGGCGCATGGGACAAGCTGTGTTCCCGATTGATAAATTCCCGATAACTCATTTCTTTTTTTAGGCTCATAAAAATCCCCTTTTTTTACGTTATATCATATTTACGATAAAAATACAATGAAATTGATATACGAGCCTTTTTTATGCTGTTATGATAAAGTCACATAAGTTAAATTGGATTGGAGGCACTACATGAAAGCATTTGCCGGATACAAAAGAGGGATCAATCTTGGGGGGTGGTTATCTCAGTGTGAACATAAGAAAGAACATTACGAAACATTTATAACAGAAGAAGATATAAAACGCATTTCATTATGGGGATTGGATCATGTGAGGCTTCCGGTAGATTATGAGTTGGTGCAGAAGGAAGACGAGTCTGATCGAGAAGAGGGATTTGATTACATAGACCGTTGTCTTACATGGTGTGGACGATATGGACTGAATATGATTCTTGATCTCCATAAAACCGCGGGTTATTCCTTTGACGAGTTCGAGACTTCAGAAGGTTTTTTCCAAAGAGAAGATCTTCAAAATCGATTTATTTCATTATGGGAAACATTTGCAAAGCGATATGGAACATATGAAAACCGACTGTCTTTTGAATTGCTGAATGAGATTGTGGATCAGGAAGTTTCAGATATCTGGAATGGAATCGCGAGACGTGTAGTATCAAAGATTAGAGCTTATGCACCAACAATACACATACTTCTGGGGGGCGTAAGAAATAACAGCATTGAATCACTAAAACTACTTGACTTGCCTTATGATAAACATATCGTATATAACTTTCATTTTTATGAGCCACTTATTTTTACACATCAGGCGGCTTACTGGGTTAAGGGGATGCCATCGGATTTCTCCATTGCTTATCCGGCAGAGTATGAAGAAATACGTTGGAATACAAAGCAGTATCTTTCCAGTGATCAGGGGGCTATTTTTGAGAATCTAAGTTTGGAGAAAATGGATCTGTCTTTTTTTACAGCTTTATTGAAAGAGGCGGTACAGGTTGCGAAGGAGCGGAATGTTGCTTTATATTGTGGGGAATATGGAGTCATCGATCAGGCAGATATTTCCTCTACATTAAACTGGTATCAAGATATAAACCAAGCATTTGAAACTTTTGGGATATCGAGAGCCGCTTGGACCTATAAAGGGAAGGATTTTGGAATTACAGATGCCCATTACGCTGCCATATTCAATGAACTGATTCGATTATTATAATCAATGTTATGTTTGGGAAGGGAGTTTTTATATGGGAAAGAACGTGAAAAGGAAAATCGGTCTATGTTTTGGGGCTCTATTAATTGGGGGCATTGTGTGTGGTTTTAACAGTCACAGGGAGGTTCCGTCTTATGATGGTTATACGTTGTTGTGGAACGATGAGTTTGATGGAAATTCATTGAATACAAATCTATGGAATTATGAGCCTCATGAACCGGGATGGACCAATGAAGAACTTCAGGAGTACACTACGTCTAACAATAATGTAATGGTAAAAGACGGGAAACTGATCATCAAAGCCATAAAAACGAAAGATAACAGTGGCAATAATTATTATACGTCAGGAAAAATAACCACAAAGAATAAGAAAGATTTTACATATGGGAAAGTCGTGGTATCAGCTAAAGTTCCAAGGGGGAAGGGACTTTGGCCTGCCATCTGGATGATGCCTACCGATGAGGGACTTTATGGTCAATGGCCAAAATGTGGAGAAATTGACATCATGGAGGTACTTGGAAATCAACTAAATACTTCTTATGGAACCATTCATTACGGAGAACCACATGCACAGCAGCAAGGGACTTATGTACTGACCAATGGAACCTTCGCCGATGATTTCCACGAATTTTCTGTAGAGTGGGAGCCAGGGGAGATGCGCTTTTATGTAGATGGAACTCTTTACAAGACCATAAATGACTGGTTTACGGCTAAAGAAGGAGAAGAAGAGGAGCCCTATCCAGCTCCGTTTAATCAACCATTTTTCTTACAGTTAAATCTTGCGGTAGGCGGTACCTGGCCAGGCAATCCAGATGATAGCACAGATTTTAATCATGCTGATTTTGAAGTTAAGTATGTAAGAGTTTATCAGAAACCATATTATGATCCCAATGTAAAAAAACCAGAAAAGGAATTCAGAGAACCAGATAGCACCGGAAACTACATTGTTAATGGTTCGTTTAAAGAGTATGAAAATTTATCGGATGAGAAAAACTGGACTTTTCTAACGACCCAGAATGGAAGGGGAGATGCATCAATTCAGGATAACACCTTGAAGATTTATTCCCAGGCAGAGGGGGATGTGGATTATTCCATACAATTGGTTCAGCCTAATCTTCCCATGAGGAAAGGGACAAGATATCGGTTGAGTTTTGATGCCTGTGCCTCACATAATAGAGACATCATTGTATGTGTATCTGCACCGACCAATGGGTGGATCCGGTATCTGAAAGACACCAAACAGTCACTTACAACGAATTGGCAGACATACAGCTATGAATTTGACGTATCAGGCAAAGACGATCCCAATGGAAGAGTGGAGTTTAATTTGGGACACAGGGGTTCCACTGCAGCGGTATCCTTAAGGAATGTAAGATTGGTTGCTGTCAATCAATAGAATTTTTTGAACTTTAAAACCGTCAATGGGCGAATGCTCTTTGGCGGTTTTTGGGGTTGTTCAATATATTCATAGCACAGACAAAATATTAAGATTGATTTTAGAGGTTGAATCTAGGTAAGATAAGAAGGAGCAAGTGAAAGAATTCGTTTGGAGGAACTTCTTATGGAGAAATTAAAGTTAATCTATGACAAGCCGGTGGCATATGAAGAGGCAGGACCGGATACAGAAGAAATTTGGAACGAGGCACTTCCCATTGGAAGTGGTAGCATAGGGGCTATGGTCTTTGGGGGCGTTTGCAAGGAAAAATTACAACTCAATGAGGATACCATCTGGTATGGCAGAGGGGGACGAAATCGGGTCAATAAAAAAGCAAGAGATCATTATTTAGAAGTTCGTAAATTGCTGGAAAAAGGGGAGATTGAAAAGGCCCAGAGTCTTGCAAAAGATACGCTGATGCCAGTTCCTGACCAGCAAAGAAATTACAGTACAGCGGGGGAAGTTTGGCTTACTTTCCATGAGGAAGAAGCGTTTCACCATTATAAACGATGTCTAGATCTGAATGAGGCAGTGGTGACACTAGAATATTCGTTGAAAGACAGGTCCTATCAAAGAGAATATTTTGCAAGTGCAGTCCATCGAATTATTGCCATTCATCAAGAAGCAGGAGAAGGGGAGACGTTAAATGGGTGTATTGCTTTATCAAATTTTAGAAAGAATGTGGAAGCAATTACGGTTCACCCAGGTGGTCTGCTTTCCCTCACAGGAGTGGAAGGTGGAGGTGGCTGTAAGTACTGTATTATGGCGGCTATTAAAAAGGAAGGTGGTACCGTGGAAATTTACAGAGATCAGATTCGGATCAAAGATACCGATTCCTTTACTGTTTATCTGACCATAAGAAGTGATTTCTATCAGGATAATCCAGTCTCCTGGTGTATGAATACGTTAAATACCGTTTTACAGCTCCCATATGAACAAGTAAAACAGGCACATATGTTAGAATACAAAAGCTATTTTGGCCGAGTAGAGTTTACACTGAAAACAACAGAGGATAAAGAACATCTTCCAGTACCAATGCGACTAGAAAGAATAAAAAGAGGAGAGAAAGATCTCGGACTAATTGCAGCATATTTCCAATTTGGACGGTATCTACTGATTTCCAGCAGCCGTCCTGGATCACAGCCAGCTAATCTTCAGGGAATCTGGAACCGGCTGGAACATCCAGCATGGGGAAGTAAATATACCATTAACATCAATACAGAGATGAATTATTGGCCAGCAGAAACCTGCAATCTATCAGAATGTCATATGCCATTGTTTGATTTGATTCGCAGAATGCTTCCCAATGGAGAAAAGGTTGCCAGAGATATGTACGGATTATCCGGGTTTGTTGCTCATCATAATACAGATTTGTTTGGAGACTGTGCTCCTCAGGATTCAGTTATGTCCTCTACGATATGGCCATTGGGAGCAGCTTGGCTTTGCCTCCACATCTGGAATCATTATGAATACACCCAGGATGTTTTTTTTCTAAGGGAACATATGGTCCTGTTAAAACAGGCAAGTCGATTTTTAACCGAATACCTGTTTGAAAATCAGCATGGAGAATTGGTAACGGGACCATCCATATCACCAGAAAATACCTATATCCATTCAAATGGGCAATCCGGTCAACTTTGTATCGGACCCTCCATGGATACAGAGATTATCAAAGATCTTTTTACGGCTTGTCTAAAGGCGGCTAAAATAACCGAATGTGAAGATGAGTTCACACAACGGATTGAAACATTACTTCCCTGCCTGCCATCTCTTTCCGTGGGGAAACATGGGCAGTTGATGGAGTGGGCAGAAGATTATGAAGAGGCCGAGCCAGGACACCGTCATATTTCTCATTTGTATGCACTTTATCCATCGGAACAGATAACCTTTGAAAAAACGCCAGAATTGATGAAAGCGGCCAGAGTGACACTTGAGAAACGTCTGGCCAATGGTGGTGGTCACACGGGCTGGTCCAGAGCCTGGATCATACATATGTGGGCGAGATTAAGAGACGGAGAGAAAGCGGGAGAAAATGTAGAGGCGCTGCTGACTCAGTCCACCTATCCCAATCTTTTTGATCGCCATCCACCGTTCCAGATTGATGGTAATTTGGGGGGGACTTCAGGAATTGCTGAAATGCTGTTACAGTGTATGGACCATACCCTTTATTTTCTTCCTGCTTTGCCTAAAGACTGGTCCGAAGGAAGTGTCACCGGATTAAAAGCCAAGGGAGCGATAACGGTTTCTTTATCCTGGAAGTCTGGTCAGTTAAAACAGGGCAGATTGGTGGTGGAACGGGGAGGGAGAGTCGCTTTCCGAAAACCAGACAGCATCGGTAACATAGAAACTGACCCGAAGGTTCATAGGGAGCAGGAAGGATCGTATATCGTATGTGATTGCATTAAGCCTTATGAAGTACAGTTGACGTCATAAATCTTTTTTTAGTTCTTTCGTAGGGGAGGTAATTATGCTAGATGCAACAAAGAGACCAGATAGAAAAATAACAGAAGTAAAACGCGTTCTGGATGGATTGATTCTATATTCAGAGGATGGAACGATGAAGTTAGAACCAATGTCACCGGATATCATTCGCATCGTGTACACCAAAAAGGATACATTTGTTACAAAAAAAAATCCTGGGATAGTACCCATGAAATCGTTCAATCAGTGGAATGTGGAGGAGTTGGAGCAGGAAATCCGATTGGTTACGTCACGTCTGTTTCTCCGGATTAATAGGGCGTCTGCTTCCATTGGATACTATAAAGCAGGTGGCAGGCTTCTTTTGCAGGAACGGGAGTTTGAGAGCAAGGATTTGGTGGAATTTGATAGTTATAAGGGAACAAAAGATGGAAATTCCAAGTTAAACCAAATTGAAACACCTGATGGAATCAAAGAAGTGGTGACAGATGTTACGAAAGTTTTTGACCAAAAACTATATAAAACCAGACTGCACTTAAACTGGCAGGACGGGGAGGCCTTGTATGGATTGGGCCAGCAGGAAGAAGGAAATTTAAATCTCCGAGGTCAGACAGTCTATTTGCATCAGGCCAATAAAAAGATAGCAGTTCCCCTATTGGTGTCCAGTTTTGGGTATGGGATTCTTATGGATACATACAGCCCCATGATCTTTAGTGATACCAGTTATGGTTCCTATCTCTATACGGAAGCGGATCTTGAGATGGATTATTATTTTATCCATGGTGAAACCATGGATGGAGTCATCAAGGGATACCGAAATCTTACAGGCAAAGCAGTGATGCTTCCTAAATGGGCATTCGGTTTTATTCAGTCACAGGAACGGTATGAGACAGCAGATGAATTGATTCACGTGGTGGAAAAATACAGGGAGTGTGAGATAGGGCTGGATGGGATTGTTTTAGACTGGTGTTCTTGGGAAGGAGACTTGTGGGGACAGAAAAGTTTTGATCCAAAGCGGTTTAAAGATCCAAAGGCAATGATGGAGAAGCTTCACGAAATTCACGCCAATCTTATGATTTCAGTCTGGCCGAATATGAGCAAAGACGGAGAAAATTATAAGGAATTTGAAAAAGAAAATTTACTGCTTCCACTTAGCAGTATTTATGATCCTTATCAAGAGGAAGGGAGAAAACTTTACTGGGAGCAAGCGCAAAGAGGATTGTTTTGTCATGGAATCGACGCATGGTGGTGCGATTCTAGTGAACCATTTACCCCAGAGTGGAATCAAATGGGGCAACCGGAACCAAGTACTATGTATCACCAGTTTTATGAGACAGCCAGCCAGTGCATACCGGCTCAGCTGACCAATTCTTATGGCTTATTCCACGCAAGAACCATGTACGAGGGACAACGCAGTCAGAGCAATGAAAAGCGGGTGATGAATCTTACTCGGAATGGGTACACCGGACAGCAAAGATATGGAACGGTTTTATGGTCTGGTGATATAAGTGCCACATGGGATACCTTAAAAATACAGATTGCCGCTGGTCTCAATCTCTGCGCAAGTGGTCTTCCTTACTGGACACTAGACATCGGAGGGTTCTTTGTAAAAAAAGGGGTACCATGGTATTGGAATGGGGATTATGAATTGGGATATGAAGATGAGGGGTACCGGGAATTGTTTACAAGGTGGTATCAGTATGGAAGTTTTCTTCCGATTTTTCGGAGTCATGGTACGGATTTTAGAAGAGAACTTTGGAATTTTAGATCACCAGGCAGTCCCTTTTACGATGCACTGGTTAAAATCAACCAATTGCGGTACCGGTTGATGCCGTATCTCTATTCTATGGCTGCAAAGGTATGGAAAGATGATAGTACCATGTACCGGATGCTGGCATTCGACTACCCAGGGGATGCGTTAGCCAGAGAGACGGCTGATCAGTTTTTATTTGGAACCAGTTTAATGGTTTGTCCGGTAACAAACCCAATGTATTTTGAGAAAAATTCCAGACCCCTTGAGGGAGTTGAAAAATCAAGAGAGGTTTATCTTCCAGAAGGAAATGGCTGGTATGATTTCTGGACGAATGTTTCCTATGAGGGAGGACAGACGATAAAAGCAGATGCTCCCCTTGACCGAATCCCTCTTTATGTGAAAGCGGGGAGTATCCTTCCAATGGCACCGTTTATGCATTACGTGGATGAGAGATTAGATGCCTCCATAGAAGTGCTTGTTTACCCAGGCAGGGATGCTTTATTTGAACTTTATGAGGATGAAGGAAACAGTTACCGGTATGAAGAAGGGCAATATGCGATTACAAGGATGAACTGGTTGGAGGAGAACCGAAACCTTCAAATCCACAAACCAGAAGGGAACTATAGAGGAATGGGGGGGGATCGGGAATTTAAGATTCAGTTGATCGGAGTATGAAAAACCTACCAAACGTTCTCTCGATTCTTCGTATTGTCCTGTCTGTGGTATTAATACGGATAGATGATTGCTGGGAACTTTTTTTGATCCTATATTTTGTGTGCGGAATTACCGATATACTAGATGGCTTCCTTGCCAGAAGATATCAACTCACATCGGCTGCTGGTGCCGCCATCGACAGTCTTGCTGATTTTATCTTTTTGATTGCTTCGTTAACTGGAATGATTTGTTTTTATGGATTAAAAATCCATGGTGCGGTCATCATAGGCGGACTTATTATCGCTGTGATCAGAGTGTTGAATTTCGTCATTACGAAGAAAAAATTCAATCAATATGGAATGATCCATACCGTAGGGAATAAATTATCTGGATTCATCCTCTTTTTTGTATTCCCCTTTGGGATAGCAACGGGTCATATACCGTTTGTGGTTATAGTTATCCCCTTTCTAGCTGCACTGGAGGAGACCCTTCTTTTACTCATAATGGATCGTTACAACCCCAATGCAGGCAGCTTATTTGACTCGAAATTAAATTCATAATAGGAAAACTGAAGGGTGAGTGCTTGCCATCCAATCATTAAAAAACAGCCGTTTAAATTGACAAAAACAGCTGTTTTTTATTTCTGGTTTTTTCGGTATTGACTTGCTGTTAACTGATAATATTTACGAAACGCATAGGAAAAATGTTGAACAGAAGAGTAATTAAGCAGATCTGAAATCTCAGAAATATTTAAATCTGGGTTGTCTAGATAAATCTTAGCCATGGACATTTTGGCATCCGTTTTTTTCTGAAGAAATGTTTTTCCATAATAGTCTTTTAAAAACCGTTCCGTTTGACGGACACTCAGACCAAGGCGGTCTGCCAACAATTCCAAAGTCAGCGTTTCAAATTCATAAAGAAAACTTTCTTCCACAATGAGATATTTGCTGTCTACCAGATTTGAGGGAGAAAAATGCTGTTTGGAATGGGTTCTGTTTTCGTAATTTCTTACAATCTTAACAATACATTGCTGAAGAAGAGCTTCTACCTGAATCATGTATCCAGTATATCCATGCTCCAGCTCAAAGAATATCTGCTGCATCAAAGGGTAAAGTTCCTGAGAATCCTGTCCAAACCAAAAATGAGTTTGTTCAAATTTATAGGCTACGGAATCTTTGGATGTTTTTTGTCCAGTGGAATTCTTTTTTAGTTTAAAATAGATACAATATTCGGTCATAGGATCATTCTTAACCGGGATCTGTTCGTGTTCCACATGAGGGCCAGTCATATAAAGAGTATTGGGGGCTATGTCATAAATCTGATTGTCAATGCTTACCTTTCCATGGCCATAGGGAATGTAGTGAATCTCATAACTGTTGTTTCCGTGGCTGTGTCTGGGCATGGAACGAAGAAACCGTTCAAATACAATGTTTAATACCAGAAACGTCGTATCGTTGATGACTGTCTTAATATTTAAATCCGTAAAAACCTTTCTCATTGCAGCACCTCGCTGATTGATTCCATATGCATCCAGAAATATTTGCTTCCAGTTTACCAGTGTGGATTCCGGAAGTCAAGAAATGTTCGAGAACACGACAGAAATGCCCCTTGTTTGTCTCGTTCGCTACTTATAATTTTGTGCAAATCCAATATAATGAAAAGAGAATGAAACAAAAAATTGTACATATTTAAGGAGGAAGCCATATGTCATTCGTCACATCAATACAAATGCTGTCTGACGCTCAAAAGGGTGGATATGCAGTGGGAGCTTTTAATGTAGAGAACATGGAGATGGTAAAAGCAGTCATTGCAGCGGCAGAAGAACTGAGAGCACCAGTTATGCTCCAGACCACACCATCAACCGTACGATATGGAAAACTAGAGACCTATCAGGCGATGATATCTGCAGAAGCAAAAAAAGCAACCGTTCCCATATGCCTCCATCTAGATCATGGAAATAGTCTGGAACTTGTAGTGCGTGCCATCCATGTTGGATATACTTCGGTGATGATTGATGGGTCTATAGAAGACTTTGAAACCAACATAGCACTTACAAAAAAAGTGGTAGAGATTGCAAATGTATGTAACATTCCAGTGGAAGCAGAACTTGGAAAAGTAGGAGGAAAGGAAGATGATTTATTCTCAGAAGAAGAAACCACCACCAAGCCTATGGAAGCCAAAGAATTTGTGGAGAGAACCGGAGTGGATTCTCTGGCGGTTGCAATTGGAACGGCTCATGGCTTTTATGCAAAGACTCCTATCCTTAACAAAGAAAGAATTAGTGAGATTAAGAAGGTTGTTTCCATTCCATTGGTTCTTCATGGAGCTTCTGGACTTACAGATGAAGATGTAAAGGAGTGCGTGCAGAGAGGGATGTGTAAGGTCAATTTTGCAACAGAATTAAGAGGGGCCTATTCAAATGCGGTGAAAAATTTGTTTTTAGAACACCCGGAGACCATAGATCCCAAAAGCCTTGGAAAGGCTGGGATGGAGGCAGTCAAAGATCTGGTTAAAAAACGTATGATTGTATGTGGCTGTGATCATAAGATAGATTAACAGGTTAACGGAGGACACAATGGGACCTTATTTATTAGGAATTGATATCGGAACAAGTGCCTGCAAAGCAGCCGTGTTTGATAAAGATGGGAAAGTAATGGCAGCCGCCAATGGGGAATATGGAGTCTATTATAAAAAACCTGGATGGGCAGAACAAGACCCCATGGAGTGGTGGATGGCCGTATGCAGCGCAGTAAAGGAGATCTTTACTCAGACTGGAGTCCGGGCAGAAGAGATTGTAGGAATCGGAGTTGCCGGGCAAAGCTGGTCTGCCGTTTCTGTGGATAAAGAAGGGGAAGTTTTAACCAATACTCCCATCTGGATGGACACCAGATCAAAGGAAATCTGCAAAGAGCAGAATCAGAAAATAGGGGAAGATTCTATCTTTCGTTTATCTGGGAACACACTCCAACCTTCTTACAGCACTGGAAAAATCATCTGGTATCAGAAACATATGCCACAGGTATACAGAAAAACAGCAAAGATTCTCCAGTCCAACAGTTATATTGCCTTTAAATTGACGGGAAATATGACACAGGACCTGTCTCAAGGGTATGGGCTGCACTGTTTTGATATGCACCATGGAACTTGGGATCTGGATATGTGCAGAGCGCTTTCAATTGACCCGGATCTACTTCCAGACTTGTATCCCAGTGATGAAATCATAGGTCATGTAACCCCAGCTGCAGCAAAAGAAACAGGGCTGATCGCAGGAATCCCTGTGGTTGCAGGCGGTCTGGATGCCGCCTGTGGAACGTTAGGTGCAGGGGTGATCCATGGAGGGGAGACCCAGGAACAGGGAGGTCAGGCTGGGGGCATGAGTATTTGCTGTGACCGTTGTCAGGCAGACCCCAGACTGATACTCAGCTATCATGTGATTCCGAACCGATGGCTGTTACAGGGGGGAACAACCGGCGGAGGCGGTGCCATGCGATGGCTGGAGAAAGAATTTGGAGCGCATGAAAGAGAAGAAGGGGGAAAACGAGGGAAATGCTCCTTGGATTTATTCAATCAACAGGCGGAAAGGATTGCCCCAGGATGTGATGGACTTATATTCCTCCCTTATATGATGGGAGAACGTTCCCCCATCTGGAATCCACAAGCAAAGGGCGTATTTTATGGTTTGGATTTTAGAAAGACCAAAGGACATTTTATTCGTTCGGTTATGGAAGGGGTTGCTTTTTCACTTTTACACAACTTAGATGCAGCAGAGGAAGCAGGTGCAAACGTTCAGGTACTAAAGGCCATGGGAGGTTCTGCCAACTCCCTTTTGTGGACGCAGATTAAAGCAGATATCACAGGAAAGCCAGTTGCGGTTTTATCATCGGATACTTCCACAACTATGGGGGCTGCCATTCTTGCCGGAGTAGGAGTGGGCATGTATCTAAACTACGAGGAAGCGATTCAGCTGACCGTGAAAAACAAGCGCTACCATGTACCAAATGCAAAAAACAAACAGGTCTATGATGAGAACTATGGAATCTATCTTAAACTGTATGAAAACTTGAAAGAACTAATGAATGGGAAAGGGGATTGTTAAAGAATGAAAGCAGCAGTTGTATGTGCCAACGAAGATGTCAGATACTTAGATTACGAGGAACCAAAGACAGAGGCGGGTACCGTGAAAGTAAAAATAAAGGCATCGGGGATATGCGGTTCCGATCTTCCAAGAGTGTTACACCATGGAGTTCATTTTTATCCCATAGTCCTAGGACATGAATTTTCCGGGGATGTGGTTGAAATTGGAGAAGGGGTAACAGATGTTAAGGTAGGGGACCGGGTTTCTGGTGCACCATTAATTCCTTGTATGAAGTGTGACGATTGTCAGAATGGGAATTTCTCCTTGTGTAAACACTACAGCTTTATTGGTTCCAGACAGCAGGGAAGCAATGCAGACTATGTGGTGATACCAGAAAAAAATGCAGTGGTTTTTGACAAAAGTATTTCCTACGAACAGGGAGCCATGTTTGAACCATCTACCGTGGCACTTCATGGAGTCTTTTTAAATGATTATAAAGGTGGAGAGACAGTCGCTGTTTTAGGAGGGGGGACCATTGGCCTGTTTACCATGCAATGGGCAAACATATTTGGAGCCAAAAAAGTAGTGGTATTTGATGTCAGTGAAGAACGGCTGGCACTTGCTAAAAAGCTGGGAGCAGATGAAACCATAAATACAACCAAAGATGGCTATATGGAAACTGCCATGGCAATAACCGGAAAGAAAGGCTTTGATTTTGTATTTGAAACTGCAGGACAGGTTGCAACCATGCAGATGGCGTTTGAACTAGCGTCGAACAAATCTCATGTATGCTTTATAGGAACGCCTCATGAGGATCTATCTTTCACTCCAGCTATGTGGGAAAACATGAATCGAAAAGAATTTAAATTAACAGGTTCCTGGATGTCTTATAGTTCGCCTTTTCCTGGAAAAGAATGGAAGCTGACAGCTCATTATTTTGCGACGGGTCAGTTAAAATTTGATTCTGGACTTATCTATAAAAAGATGCCCATGAGTCAGGCAAACGAAGCATTCCAGATGTTTAAAACCCCAGAACTTGTAAAGGGGAAAATCTTACTGATGAATGAAGAGCAGGAGGAAAGATGAAAGAGATAATAAATAAAACCTTGATCCCAAATGTTACCTTACATACAGGGGAGAAAATTCCATGTGTGGGAATGGGAACGTTTGGATCAGATCGTTTTACCTCAGAAGAAGTATCAAATGCAGTCGCCGGAGCCATTCGCTGTGGATATCGTTTATTTGATTGTGCTGCTTGCTATGGGAATGAGAGCTTAATCGGAGAAGTATTTCAAAACGCATTTGACAAAGGCGTAGTCAAACGGGAAGAACTAATTATTATAACAAAAGTATGGAACGACATGCACGATAAAGTGGAGGAATCTGCAAAGAAGAGCATTGCAGATTTATGTTGTGACTATGTAGATATCTTTTTTATTCACTGGCCATTCCCCAATTATCATGCGCCCCATTGCGATGGAGATTCCCGCAATCCTGATTCTAGACCATTTCGCGCAGAGGAATTCTTAAATACATATCAACAGTGCGAACAACTGGTGGAAAAAGGGCTTATAAAAAACATTGGAATCTCCAATATGACCATACCAAAGTTAAAGGCAGTTCTTCCGCGGATGAAGATCAAACCGGTCGCTTGTGAGATGGAACTTCACCCTTGTTTTCAGCAAAAAGAATTGTTTGATTATCTGGTTGCAAATAAGATCCAGCCGGTAGGATTTATGCCCCTTGGGTCTCCACAAAGACCAGAACGAGATATGTGCCCAGAAGACATTGCGGATCTTCAAACCCCGAAGATGAAGGAAATTGCTGCCGCTCATGGGGTACACCCAGCGTTAATTGCTCTAAAATGGGCACAGCAGAGGGGACAGATTCCCATTCCTTTTTCCATACACGAACAAGAATATAGGAGTAACCTAAAAGCCATGACAGAGGATCCTCTTACACCCAAAGAGATGAAAGAAATCTCCACTCTGGAACGGAATAACCGGTTGGTAAAAGGCCAGGTATTTCTCTGGGAAGGGGCAAAAGACTGGCATGACTTGTGGGACGAAGAAGGGCAGATCGTAACGTAGCAGAAGAATAGAATTATTCCGGAGTTATGCTTTTACTCCGGAATTTTTACTGTTTCTTATGGGAAGAGGGATGTGTGATGTATAAGGTATTATTAATCGATGATGAAATACTGATCAGAGAACGGATTTCCAAAAAAATACCATGGAATCGATTGGGGTATGAATTAACTGGTACCTGTGCCAATGGGCAGGAAGCGATACCAATTATAAATCAGCAAGAGATAGATGTTATTTTAACTGATATTTGTATGCCTTATGTTGACGGGCTTGATCTGGCGAAATTTGTATATGAGAATCAAAGGAAGAGCAAGGTAGTAATCATAACCGGTTATGATGAGTTTGAATATGCAAAAAAAGCGGTAGAATACCACGTATTCTCCTATGTGTTAAAACCAGTAACTTCCATGGAACTAATGGAGAAATTAAGAGAGGTTAAATGTGTACTTGATGACGAGAGGGCAAGTCAGCAAGTGCTTTCCTATTATAAGGATAGTTACCCAATTTTAAAAAATCAGTTTCTACTGCAACTGGCTGAAGAGCGATTAAACAGTACTACCATATACAAAAAGATGTCAGAATTTCAGATGGATTTTAGCGGGAATTGTTATTGTGCAGTGATTTTATATTCAAAAGAGGGGTTGGGGAAACAGAAAATTCTTTCACTTGTATCAGAATTTAAGACCGTATTTGGGCAGGAGAAGGAGATCATACCATTTGAGGGAAATGATAAAAACATGGTTTTCTTTGGAAAGAAAAAAAACAGTTCTCTTCTGAAACAAGAAGTACGTATCATCTGTCAGACTGTAAAAACTCAGATTTGGAATCGATGGGGAAAAACCTTATTTTGTCTGATTGGGACCTGCGTTACGACTCTAGAACAGATCAATATCTCTTACCAGACCGCAATGGAACTAAAAGAGTATCTTTATCTCGATTGTAAAGCCGGAATGTATGAGTGGGAGAACTATCAGAAAGCACGAATGAATGTTAATAGCAGCATCTATGATAAGGTACATGAGAAACGAATCCTTCTGGCAGTGCAAAGCAATTTAATGGAAGAAGTAAGAAATGAATTATATGTAGTACGGGAAAAATGTCAGGAAAAATGGGTAGTAAAAAGTAAAGTTGTGGTTCTGTATCAGAACTTTATTTTGGCTGTTATGAATCATTTGGAACGGCTAAACCTGGTGGAAGAGTCTTTTTTTATGAAAGAACAGGAGTTACTTTATGGATTGTACCGATGTTCCTATCTGACAGAGATGGAAACAAAGGTATTGGAGTTTTTTGAACAGGCAATTGATCGGATCAACAAAAACCGGACGAACTATGGGGAGCACCAGGCCATGCTTGCTCTACAGTATATCAATGAGCATTATTCCGACGGTGATCTTACCTTGCAAAAACTATGTAAAACACTTTCCATTAGTGTCAGTTATTTTAGCTCTGTCTTTAAAAATCATACGGGGATGACGTTTGTAGAAGCACTGACAAAGCAAAGGATGGAACATGCACTTGAATTGTTGAAAAATCCTTCCATGAAAACCTATGAGGCTGCAGAACGTTGCGGTTATAGTGACTCCAATTATTTCAGTTCCATTTTTAAGAAAACAACTGGAAAAACGCCCAGAGACTATGCAAAATCTATCATTGGAAAAAAAGGGGGGTATGAATATCAGGATAAAATTTAAAAGTATCCGAACCCATATGGTGATTTGTTTTTCTTATCTGGTCCTTTTTGCTGTTGTAATCTTTATGTTTTTTTCCATTCATTATACCAAAGAGAGTGTAAAAGAACTCTCAATTAAGAACAATGGGCAGCTCATTGAGCAGGTCAATCTAAATATAGAAAACTATATTGATACCATGGAAAATATCTCTCAGGTCATACTCAATAACCGGAACATAAAGGAGTATCTATTTGAAGACAAGGAGATAGAAGGAAGGGAGCGTATTGGGGAAGAATTCCAGACCTTTCTACATATGAGAAAAGATATCTGCAATATAATCATTCTAGGTAATAACGGAAGGTATTTTATCAATGATGGAAAGAAACAATTAAATCCCTATGCACGACTGTATCAGAAAGAGTGGTACCAAGAGGCAAAAAAAGCAGGTGTAAACATTGCGATTTCTTCCTCTCATGTACAGAATTTGGTGCAAAATGAATATAAATGGGTAGTTTCCCTCACCCGGGGTATCATCAATCAAAGGACAGGGATGGTGGAAGGACTATTAATTATTGATTTGAATTATGATGTGATCAAAGATCTATGTGAGTCTCTTCGTCTGGGTGGAAAAGGTTACGTCTATATTGTGGATCAAAAGGGAGAAATCATCTATCACGATCAGCAGCAGCTGATACTCAGCGGACTAAAACATGAACTTTTAAACGAGGTAGTAAAACGCAAGGGGAGTTTTTCAAATCAAAGCAAACAGAGGGGAAGTAAGATCTACACACCCTATCATTCTTTAAAAACTGGTTGGACGATTGTATTGGTGGGAGATACATCGGAACTGGTTCGGGATGAAAGCACCATAAAAGTCATGTATTTGGGGGCAGCACTGGTACTTGTTGCACTAGTAATACTTATCTCCATTTTTCTGGCTGGAGCTATAATAAAGCCCATCAAACAGCTTCAGATAGCTATGAAAGAAGTACAGGAGGGCAGATTTGGACAGATTAAAGTGGATGCCCAAGGCGAAGAAGAAATTGTGGTACTAATTCAGTCCTTTAATTTAATGACCGAAAAGGTCAATGAATTAATGAAAAAAAATCTTGCAGAACAGGAGGAAAAGCAAAAAAGTGAATTAAAGGCTCTACAAGCTCAGATCAATCCTCATTTTCTCTATAATACATTGGATTCGATTATCTGGCTGATTGAAACCAACGATGCAGAGAATGCCATTCAAATGACAGCATTCCTTGCCCGGTTCTTTCGACAGGCGATTGGGACATCCTCTGTGTTTGTACCATTGATTAAGGAACTGGAGTATACCAGAAATTATTTACGCATCCAGCAAATGCGGTATAAGGACAAAGTATCGTTTCAAATCCAAGTGGATGAAGAGATTTTAAGTGGCTCCATAATTAAACTGGTATTACAGCCTTTGGCTGAAAATGCATTATACCATGGATTAAAATATAAGAAAGGGCAGGGGACAATTTTAATTACCGGTTATCGACAAGGAGAAGAAGTAAGAATCCAGGTTATGGACAATGGAATCGGAATGAGCCAGGAAACGCTGAAACACTTGTTTTTTGATTCCCAGAGGTCATCTGGCAAAAAACACAATGGAGTGGGGATTAAAAATGTGCAGAATCGTCTGCAGTTATATTATGGCTGTAAATATGGGATAACCGTAGAAAGCATGGAAAAAGTTGGCACAATTGTGACGGTAGTGATTCCTTATCAATGTATGGGGGTGGCAGATGAAAATTAGTAGAAGTTATATTTTGATGGGCATGATTGCCATAGCAGCAAGTATCGTTATGGCATTTTCTAATCCGTTGGCTAGTTTACATAAGAAAGATTCCATGACTATTATTATGATTCCAAAGGTAAAAGATCCCACCAATGATTTTTGGATGTCCATGATCTCCGGTGCTCAAAGTGCGGCAAGAGAAAATCAGGTCACCTTGGAAATATTGGCTCCTGATGTGGAAAATGATTGTCAAAGTCAGAAACAGTTTATCGAAGAAAGCATTCTAAGAAAGCCGGCGGCCATTATATTATCTCCCATTCAGTATTCGGAGATGACAGATACGGTAAGGAAGATTAAAGAAGCAGGGATTCCCCTGGTTTTGGTGGATTCCAAATTAAGTGAGAATGTGGAAGCCGCTTATGTGGGGACGGATAATGAAAAGGCTGGGCTCCAGATGGGGATTTTGATGAAAAAATATGTTAAAAAAGGAAGTAAAATTGCAATTATGTCCTATATTCCAGGAGCCTCCACGGCCATTGAGCGAGAGACTGGAGTTTCAAAAGGGTTGGGGGATTTTAAGGATAGAATCGAAACGGTTTTATACAGCAACTCAGATTATTTAGAGGCCTGCAGGTTAACCAAAAAATTAATAAAAGAGCAGCCGGATGTAGATTTGATTGCTGGATTAAATTTATATTCTACCGTGGGAGTGGCACGCGCCATTAAGGAAATGGGGGTCGCTCACCGTGTCCACGTAATTGGATTTGATAATGACGTGGAAGGAATTTTATACTTAGAGGAAGGAATCATTGATGCACTGATAGTCCAGAAACCGTTTAATATGGGGTATCTGGCTGTTCTAAAATCTCTGGAAGCAGTAAAAAAGGAGGTTGGGGAGACTGAAGTTTACTGTGAAACAGAAATTATAACACGAGATAACATCTATACGGATGAGAATCAAAAACTATTATTTCCTTTTTGATAAGAGATTGGCACAAAAAGGAAAATATTCTTCCTTTCAAGTAAGATATTCTATTAAAAAAATCCCACCAACCGATATACTTAAATCATGAATGAAAATGATTAAGAAGGAAGGTGAGGGTGTGGACGATGTATTACTAAAAATGAAAGGAATCGATAAAACGTTTCCCGGTGTACACGCCTTGGATCATGTGGATTTTACCGTGAACAAAGGGGAAGTTCACGCTTTGATGGGAGAAAATGGTGCAGGAAAGTCAACGCTTATGAAAATTCTAACGGGAATCTATACAAAGGATTCTGGAACCATTGAGTTTGAAGGAAGACAGATCAGTTTCCGCTCTCCAGGGGAAGCAATGGAAGCTGGAATTGCAATGGTTCACCAGGAACTTAATATGATTGATCACTTAACGGTTGCCCAAAATTTGTTTATTGGGCGGGAACGATTAAAGGGAACCATCATTGATGATTCTTTCATGATCAAAGAGGTAGAAGCATTGTTTCAACGTTTACATATTGACATAGATCCGTCGGAGACGATGGGGAATTTAACCATTGGCCGTCAGCAGATGTGTGAAATTGCCAAAGCAGTTTCCAAAGAAGTCAAACTAATTGTATTTGATGAACCAACGGCAGCGTTAACAGAATCTGAAATTTGCGAGCTCTTTAAAATCATTGGGGATCTACGGAAAAAAGGTCTGGGAATCGTATATATATCCCATCGCATGGATGAAGTAAAAGCAATTACGGATCAGGTTACGGTCATGCGGGATGGGGGGTATGTAGGAACGATTGTGACAAAAGATTGTACCAAAGATGAAATTATTCGTATGATGGTAGGTCGTGTCATCTATGAAACACCAAAGGAAAAAAGCAGGGTGTTAAATCAGGCAAGTGTGAGATTGGAAGTGAAACATTTAAGCAGCGGAAATATGGTAAAAGATGTTAGCTTTCAACTTCATAAAGGAGAAATTCTTGGAGTTTCTGGTTTAATGGGAGCAGGAAGGACAGAGATGGCGAGAGCTATATTCGGCGCGGATCGAAAGGATCAGGGGGAGATTTTAATAAGCGGAAAGCAGGTAAAGATCCGGTCCACGAAAGATGCGGTGCACCTTGGACTTGGATATCTGTCGGAGGATCGGAAGCGTTACGGCCTTGTCATCCAGAAAACAGTAGCAGAAAACTCAACAATGGCTTCTTTATCCAGATTTCAAAAAGGGTGGTTTATTGATAAGAGGAAGGAGCAAAAAACGGCACAAGAATATGCCGCCATTTTAGATACCAAGACCCCGAGTGTGAATCAGCTTGTGGTGAATTTATCGGGAGGAAATCAGCAAAAAGTAGTTCTTGCCAAATGGTTGATACGAGATTGTGACATTCTTATTTTTGATGAGCCAACCAGAGGAATTGATGTTGGGGCAAAAAGTGAGATCTATCAGTTGATGAATGACTTGGTTAAAAAAGGAAAATCCATAATAATGATTTCTTCTGAAATGACGGAAATCTTACGAATGAGTGACAGAGTCCTTGTTATGTGTGAGGGCCGTGTTACGGGGGATATGCCCATAGAAAAGGCAACGCAGGAGAAGATTATGGCGGCAGCTACGTTACGACTGGAAGGAGGAGAACAAGATGGAACGACTGAAAAACAATAAAGTTGTTAAGGCAATGGGTGCCCAAAGATTGGTGGCATTGGCTGCTCTGATTGCAATCTATGTGATCTTTGGTTTCTTAAATCCGCGGTTTGCTACTTACAGTACACTGGTTAATATATTTGATGCATCTTATTATATCGGTTTTATGGCAATTGGAATTTGTTTTGTGATCGCCACGGGAGGGATTGATCTATCCATTGGAACCGTTCTTACCATGTCTGGTCTTGTGGCTGGCTATTTAAGTGTTAATCTTGGATTGCCCATTTGGATGGTAATTGTTGTCTGTATCTTAATCGGTACAATCTTTGGAGTGATAAATGGAGTGCTGGTAGCGAAAATGGGGCTGCCTCCCTTTATAGCTACCCTGGGGACCATGATGCTGTCCAAAGGAATCGGATCCATCATCACAGGAGCACAATCCGTTACCTGGAAGTCTGGTTCTGATCCAGAGGGATGGTACCGAGCGATATTTAAGATTAAGACAGCAGATGGAATGCTGATTCCCACTGGATTTGTTTTGTTGATAGCGGCTGCTATTTTCATGGCAGTGGTTTTAAACAAAACCAGAACGGGGCGCTATATTCTTGCCCTTGGAAGCAACAAAGAGGCAACCAGGCTCTCTGGAGTTAATGTAGATCATTATTTAATGATTGCCTATATCATCAGCGGGACATTTGCAGGACTGGCAGGTCTTGCATATTCTACCATTTATTCTACATTATTGCCAGGAGGAGGAGCTGGATTTGAGATGGATGCCATAGCTGGAGTTGTAATCGGAGGCACATCGATGTCAGGCGGAATTGGAACCATTGCAGGAACCATGATTGGTGTATTTATCATCTCTGTATTAAAAACAGGACTTCCCTTCGTGGGACTGCAGACTCATTATCAGCAGGTAGCAACTGGTCTGGTATTAATTGTTGCTGTGTTTGCAGATGTATATCGGAATCGGAAAAAGAGGTAAAAAAATGGAGGGTTTTTATGAAGCGAAAGACTTTAAGTGTGCGTGTGATCTTGTTGGCGGCGATGATAGCGGCAATGGCTGGAGGCTGCAAACGTGAGGCAAATAGCAACGCAGATCCCATAACGGTTTATATGGTTGCAAAGGGATTCCAATCCCAGTACTGGCAGGCTGTTTATAAGGGGGCAAAAAAGGCAGCAGAAGAACTGGGAGTTCATCTAGAATATCAAGGACCAGACTCCGAATCTGACATTGCACAACAAGTTCAGTTGATGAATAATGCAGTTCAAATGAAGCCAGCGGCGATTGGCTTGGCAGCCCTTGATGTATCGGCCTTAAATGACAGCATTGTAGAGTCAATGGATGTTGGGATTCCAATTATTGGATTTGATTCTGGTGTGCCCGATGCACCGGAGGGGGCAGTTGTCTGCAATGCTTCAACGGATAATTATAAAGCAGGGGCAGTGGCGGCTGAAAACACCTTTCCTCTCATAAAGGAACGGATTACAAGTTCCCCTTCAAAGGTAAGAATTGGGGTGCTGAATCAGGATGCCACATCCGAATCCATTATTAATCGGGGGCTTGGGTTTATTGATACCATAACAAAGTTAATTGAGGCAGATGGAAAGCATGTGTCCATTGTGGGCAATGATAAGTTTGTGGATGATTCAAAAACTGAAAAAGGAGATTCTGGTGAAGTTATAATCGATGTTGCAGTTCCTTCGAAAGTAGAAGCCTCGCTGATGACCGGGGATGCTCAGACAATTCTTAATAAGGCTGATACCATCTGTATCTTTGCCTCCAACCAAAAGACGGGGGAGGGGTTAATTACTGGGGACGAAAATTTAGGCAGACTGGCAGACGATGTTATAGGGATTGCATTTGATTCCGGAACCATGATCAAAGAAGCAATAAAGGATGGTAGATTAAAGGGTGCAGTTACCCAGGCACCAGTGGAAATCGGGTATCAGACGGTTAAACTTGCGGTAAAAGCGGCGAAAAAGGAGTCGATAACGGATGTAGATACGGGAAGTCAGTGGTATACAGTTGAAAATATGGATCAGGAAGAAATTGCACAGAATTTATATGATTAATTTAAAAAGTACTCACTCAAATGAGAGTGGGTACTTTTGATGAAAAAAGGAGAAAAATAGTATGTTAAAAGGAATTCCACCAATCATTAGTCCAGAATTACTGAAAATATTATGCGAGATGGGACACACAGATGAACTCACGATTGGAGATGGAAATTTTCCCGGTCATACCTACGGGAAAAAGGTGATACGTCTGGATGGACATGGGGTACCGGAAGTATTAGAGGCCATCTTGCAAGTGTTTCCTCTTGATACCTATGTGAAGCATCCGATAACCTTGATGCAGGTAGTACAAGGAGACGACGTAAAGACGCCCATATGGGATCAGTATAAGGACATTGTGAAAAAGCAGGACAATCGGGGGGCAGATGCTTTTTTAGAGATGGACAAATGGGAATTTTATGAGAAAACAAAGCAACATTCATCGGTTGTGATCATGACCAGTGAAACTGCATTGTATGCAAATATCATATTAAGAAAAGGTGTGGTGTAAATATTCCACCGTTTCTGGATATAATACCCTTTGATTGCTATAATTAAAGTTCATTCTTAACGGTTGTGCATAGGAAATGAAACCCTTTATTTTATGATTTTATAATATGACAAATTAAACAATAATAGTACAAACAAAAGCGTATAGTTTGAAAATTTGAGATATAAACAAAAGATGAAGAATATTAAAAAAGAATAATCCGTATTGATTGGTATTACAAAGTGTAGTATTCTAACAAATAAGAAAATAGAATGCTACATACAACGGAATATCCGATTGTAAGGAGAGGCAATGGAAATAGAAAGGAGAATCACATGTTAACAACCATTAAAAATGATAAGAATCAGTATCGGAATTTAATCAATGGTCAGTGGGTAGAAAGTCAAACCGGAACTTATATGGATATCAAATCCCCGATTGGTGGAAGTGTGTTAGGGAGTATTCCTGCAATGTCAAAGGAGGAAGTTGATTCTGTTGTCCAAATAGCCAGAGAAGCTCAAAAAAAGTGGAGAGAAATCACAATCGATGAAAAAGCAGAAATGCTTTACCGGGTTTCTGATGTATTGCTTCAACACATCGAAGAATTTACGGAACTGCTGGTAAGGGAGATTGCAAAAGATAGAAAAAGCTGCCGGTCTGAGATCGAAAGAACTGCAGATTTTATCCGTTTTACTGCGGACACAGGAAAAAACATTTCAGGAGAAAGTATTCCTGGAGACAGTTTTCCGGGTGGAAAACACAATAAAATTTCCATCGTCAGAAGAGAACCTCTAGGAGTGGTTCTTGCCATTTCCCCGTTTAATTATCCGATTAACTTAGCCGCGTCAAAAATTGCCCCAGGTCTGATGGCAGGAAATTCCGTTATATTAAAGCCAGCAACGCAAGGGAGCTTAAGTGGATTGTATCTGGCTGGAATTTTTAAAGAAGCAGGTCTCCCAGCTGGTGTCTTAAATACCATTACCGGAAAGGGAAGTGAAATCGGAGATTATATCACAACTCACAAAGGAATCGATTTTATTAACTTTACCGGAAGTACGGAAGTTGGTACCCATATATCTGGAATTACCAGTATGGTTCCCCTGCTTATGGAACTGGGAGGAAAAGATGCCGCTATTGTGCTAGAAGATGCCGATTTGGAACTGACAGCCAAGAACATTGTGGCAGGCGGTTATTCTTATTCTGGGCAGAGATGTACAGCAGTAAAACGAATTTTAGTGATAGATTCCGTAGCAGATCAGTTGATCGGAAAAATAATACCTAAAATCGAAAAATTAAGGGCGGGGAATCCAGTGGATGAAGAGGTAGAAATTGTTCCCCTGATTAGTTCCAAAGCAGCTGATTTTGTGTGTGAATTGATGGAAGATGCCAAGGAAAAAGGTGCCGTATTGTTAACTGGAGGGAAACGAGAGGGGAATTTAATTGAGCCAACTTTATTTGACCGGGTAACAACTGATATGCGCCTTGCCTGGGAGGAACCCTTTGGTCCTGTGCTTCCTATCATTCGGGTAAAAGATAAAGATCAGGCCATAGAGATTGCAAATGCATCGGAGTATGGTTTGCAATCTGCAGTCTTTACTCAAAACATCAATCAAGCTTTTTACGTTGCAGATCGGCTTGAGGTGGGTACCGTCCAAATAAACAATAAAACAGAGCGAGGACCGGATCACTTCCCGTTTTTAGGAGTGAAAGCATCTGGAATTGGAACGCAGGGAATTCGGTATTCCATTGAATCCATGTCAAGACCAAAAGTTACAGTCATAAATGTATCCGATCCAGATTAATCAAAGTATAGAACGATAAGAAAGGTTGTGCCAAGGCACAGCTTTTTTTTGTGCAAACATTAGAATATCTACTGCATTTTCTACAAATTAGTCATAAAAAGAAAAAAAGCTAGTACTTTTAATAGCATAGGAGGAGCAATCTTATGATCGTATCGTGGCTTACCACCAATCAGTGTAATTTAAAATGCCGGCATTGCTATCAGGATGCCGGAAACAAAGAAGCAAAAGAGTTAACCACAAAAGAAGCGGAGAAGATGATCGGTGAGATAAAAAAAGCCGGGTTTCAAATCATGATTTTTAGTGGAGGAGAACCTCTGATGCGCCCGGACATTTTTCATTTGGTATCCTATGCGGCCCGTGTAGGGTTAAAACCCGTATTTGGAACCAATGGAACGCTATTAACCACCCATGCTGTAGAAGCACTAAAGAAAAGCCAAGCTGCAGTTATGGGAATCAGCATCGACAGCCTGAACGAAGAAAAGCATAACGATTTTAGAGGCGATCCAGAAGCATTTCGTTTGACTATGGATGGAATTAAAAATTGTAAAAAAGCGGGACTCCCTTTTCAGATACATACCACAGTGATGGATTGGAATGTAAGGGAAGTCAGCAATATTATTGATTTTAGTGTTGCTTCTCGGGCAATTGCCAATTATCTATTTTTCCTCATTCCAGTAGGAAGAGGAAAGTTTTTAGAAGAAACCGCTCTGGAGGTTATGGAATATGAACGTTTGCTGGAAACCATAATGAAAAAACAAAGAGAAGTACCCATTGACATCAAACCAACCTGTGCACCTCAATTTATCAGGGTAGCAAACGAGCTGGGAGTTAAAACCAGGTTCTCAAAAGGGTGTCTGGCAGGATTGTCTTATTGTGTCATTAGTCCGGTGGGAGACGTACGTCCTTGTGCTTATATGACCGAATCAGCAGGAGAGGTCAGGAAAACCCCTTTTGATGAGATTTGGAGAAACAGCAACTTGTTTTTACAACTGCGGACGAAGTATTATGGGGGAAAATGTCATGACTGTAACTATGGCGATACTTGCGGCGGATGCCGCGCCAGAGCGGCCTATTATCATAATGGAGACTATATGGCAGAAGACAGTTATTGTGCTTATAGAAAAAGTGAAATCGGTAAGGAGCTTAATACATGAGAATCAAAGGTCTTATTTGTGGAATTTCATTGTTGCTGGCGTGTTCTCTATCTTTTGGCTGCATTAATCAGGAATCCGTAAATCAAACAGAGGGGGACAAAGGCAATACATTTACCGATTCCCTGGGGCAAACAATACAAATGAAGACTCCCAAACGGGTGGTTGCATTGATGGGGAGTTTTGCCGAGATCTGGTTGGAATCGGGTGGAACGTTGGTGGGAGTCACAGATGATGCCTTTGATAAAAGAGGAGTGCAGCCAGAAAAGGACACCATTACCGTAGGGACCTATAACCGTCCCAATCTAGAAACAATCCTTGCATTGGGTCCAGATCTTGTTCTCTTGTCGTCCGAAACCAAGGAACATGTGGCGCTGAAAAAACCTTTAGAACAGGCGGGAATTCAGACTGTTTTTTTTCGGGTCACTGATTTTAATGACTATTTAAACATGCTAAAAATATGTACAGATATAACGAACCGATCTGATTTGTATGATAAAAATGGAAAAGAGGTGGAATCGCAGATTCAACAAATCATTACGGAAAGAAAAAAGATTGAAGAGTCTCCGTCTGTTTTATTTCTAATTACATATTCCGGGGGAGCCAAAGTTGAGGATTCAAAAACCATGACAGGAAAGATGTTAAAGGATCTAGGGTGCAGGAATATAGCGGATCAGAATGTAAGTCTGTTAAAGGAATTTAATATGGAATCAATCCTGGAAGAAAATCCTGATTTTATCTTTGTGATTCCTATGGGCAATGACGAGGAACGGACCAGAAAAAATTTAGTAGAAAGCATTGAAAAAAATCCAGCATGGAATGGACTTACAGCGGTAAAAAAGAACCGGTACATATTACTTCCCAAAGAAATGTTTCTCTATAAGCCAAATGCCAGATGGGGGGATAGCTATGAATATCTTAAAGAAATTCTTGACAGGAAGCAATAAAGGCTGCTGGCTTCTTGCGGGAATATCAGCTTTGGGGTTGATTCTAACGGTTTTTTGGGGGTTTTGCATGGGAGCCAATCCTATATCTGTTTTCACCTTCTTTTCCGTACTGCTTTATGGAACAAGCGATGACCCGCTTTATCAAATCATTACCATCGTACGGATTCCAAGAGTAATGGCAGCGCTTCTTGCTGGAAGCGGTCTTGCGGTATCGGGGACGTTGATTCAGTCTGTTCTTAATAACCCAATGGCAAGTCCCAATATTATCGGAATCAATTCAGGGGCTGGTTTCTTTGTTCTTTTGGTTTCTGTATGGCTAAATACAGATCCTTTTTTACGTTCTTTCTCTGCATTTATAGGGGCTATGCTTGCGGCCTTTTTTGTTTTGTTTATAGGAATGAAAAGCAGAATGTCCCGGCTTATGCTTGTACTTACCGGATTTGTGATCAACAGCCTCTTTGGTGCAGGGATGAATGCTGTATTGATTTTAAGTCCGGATTCCTATGTGGGGGCCGGGAATTTTTTGGTAGGAGGGCTTTCGGCGGTAACAGCAGATACTCTACTAATTCCAGGTGCATTTATTTTAACTGGAATCTTAGCTGCCGTGTTTTCTTCCAGAGGGCTTAATCTTCTTGGCTTGGGATCAGACCGGGCAAAGTCTCTTGGCATGAATGTGTTGGTATGCAAATGTATGTATTTATTCATTGCTGCAGTTTTAGCTGGTGCTGCCGTCAGTTTTGCCGGATTAATTGGATTTATAGGACTTTTAATTCCTCATTCTGTAAAATTATTGATTGGAAAGGATCACAGATTTGTGATACCGGCCAGTGCTTTTTTAGGCGGTATATTTGTCATACTCTGTGACTTATTCGCCAGAACCTTATTCCTTCCCTATGAGCTGCCTGTAGGGATACTCATGTCTTTGATTGGTAGTCCCTTTTTTTTGTATTTGATCCTGAAAAGCAAACAGAAAGATTCCATAAAATAGGAGGAATTGATGTTACGTCTAAACGATGTTTCTTATTCCTATGACAAAAAAACATTTATTAACCATATGAATCTAACGGTAAAATCTGGAAAAATAACCGCCTTGATTGGACGAAATGGCTGTGGAAAAAGTACGGTTTTAAAACTGTGTACCCGTCTGCTTACTCCAGATGAGGGGCAGGTTTATCTAGATGGAATTCCGGTTGAGACAATGAACCCCAAAGTCTTTGCCAGAAATGTTTCTGTGCTGCTGCAAAACAGTGAAATCCCTGATATGACGGTGGAACAAGCGGTATTATCTGCAAGATTTCCATACTGGTCCCCTTTTGGAGGACCTTCCACGGAGGACCGTGATCGTATGGAGGATGCCTTAACGGCTTCTGGCTGTCTTTCCCTTAGATATCAAAACATGTATAGAGTATCAGGTGGAGAACGTCAGAGAGCTTATCTTGCCATGATCCTGGCTCAGAACACTCCCTACCTATTTCTGGATGAACCGACTACCTATTTGGATCTTAATGTTTCTCATGAGATGATAAAACAGATCTATGAGCTAAATCGTAAATTTGGAAAAACAGTGGTTATGGTTCTTCATGATATAAATCTGGCTCTTAATTATACAGATTATATTTTGCTGTTAGAAAAGGGAAGCGTGGCTGCCTACAAACCCACAGCAGATCCCCAGTTATTAAGGAGAATCAGCGATTTATTTCAGATCAATATCAAAGATTTATCTGAAAATAATCGGAAGACTTATTTCTTTACATTAAAATACGAGGAAACGAATCCGTGTAAAAATTATTAATACTTTAAAAAACCGTAAAATAACTATTAATTTTATATGTTTATATGAATATAACTTGTAAATTTAAAATAGATGATATATAATTAGACAAAATACAAAGGAGGAACATCTATGTACAATATTTTAATTGGTGGTGCCGCAGGACAAGGGATTGATACCACCGTTGCAATTCTTGAAAAATTGTTAAAATATTCTGGATATTATATTTATACGACCAAAGATTTCATGTCTCGTGTCCGAGGTGGACACAACTTTGCGATGCTGCGTTTTGGCATGGAAGAAATTACCTCTCACAGTCGTAAATTAGATGGTATTATCGCTTTAAACCACGAAACAATCGATCTACATAAAGACAAACTAACATCTCAGGGGTTTATTTTGTGTGACAGCAGCATTTTAAAAGAGGAAGAGGACAAACGGATCATATCCATTCCTATGGGGGTAAAAGCAAAGGAGCTTGGGAATGCAAAAGCAGCTGGAAGCATTGCAGTGGGAGCTGTCTTGAAACTTTTTCATGAATCCCTTGATGGGGTTGAAGCTGTGTTGTCTTCTGTAATGAAAAAAGAAATTTTGGATGTGAATGTAAGAGCAATCGCCGCAGGATTTGAAAGTGTTGAATCAAAGTATCCCCATTTGGAAGGTAAATTTAAAGAGTATATGCTAATCTCAGGAAATAAAGCCTTGGGTTTGGGTGCCATAGCAGGTGGACTTAAGTTTTATTCCGCTTATCCTATGTCGCCATCTACAGGGGTGATGGAATATTTGGCTTCGGTAGGAAATGAGGCTGGAGTCGTGGTGGAACAGGCAGAGGATGAGATTGCCGCAGTCAACATGGCTCTCGGTGCCTCCTATGCAGGGGCAAGAGCCATGACAGGAACCAGCGGCGGCGGTTTTTGTCTAAAAGTAGAGGCTCTTGGCTTTTCGGGGATTGCAGAGATTCCACTTGTAGTGGTGGATGTTCAAAGACCAGGACCTGCGACCGGGCTTCCAACCAGGACAGAACAGAGTGATTTAAAGTTTGTTATAGCAGCATCTCAGGGAGAGTTTCCTAGAATGGTCATTGCATTGAGGAATCAGGAAGATGCATTCTATCAGACCGTCCGTGGGCTGCAACTGGCAGAAAAATATCAGATACCTGTGATCTTACTAAGTGATCAATATCTTGGAGATTCCATTGCCTCAGTAAAGCCTTTTGATGTATCAGGGATCACGTTAAACGGTCCGGCGACAGAAGAGGATGGGGAATATCTCCGATATCGGATTACCAAAGATGGCATATCAAAACGTTTGATCCCAGGCCTTACCAAGCACCTTGTTTCTGCAGACAGCGACGAACACGATGAAAGAGGGTGGATTACAGAGTCCGCAGAAGTCAGAAATCAGATGATGGATAAAAGAATGAGAAAGTTAGATGGTTTGGTGGAAGAACTTTTGGAACCAGAATTGATTGGAGAAGAGGACTGCCATACTCTTTTGTTGGGCTGGGGATCTACGTATGGTCCCATCAAAGAAGCGATTGGAATTCTGAATAAGAAAAAGGGAGGATTTGGAGCACTTGTTTTTGGAGATATTTATCCCCTTCCAAAAAAGAAACTTTTAAAATACGCAGAGAAAAGAAATCTAATTGATGTAGAGCAAAATGCCACAGGACAGTTGGCGTCCTTGATCAGAGAACAGACAGGAATCGCCTGTCACGGAAGTATATTAAAATACGATGGCAGGCAAATTTCAGGGGAAGAAATTGTTGAAGAGATATTGAAAGGAGGTTTGAGCTAATGGAGCAATTTAAAACTTACGAGACCGCATGGTGTCCAGGCTGTGGGAATTTTGCTATATTAAATAGTTTAAAGAAAGCGTTAGAGGAGCTGGGAAAGAACCCAGAAGAAGTACTGATGGTGGCTGGAATTGGACAGGCTGCAAAGACACCTCAATATTTAAGTGCGAACAGTTTCTGTGGTTTACATGGGAGAGCACTTCCAGCAGCAGTTGCTGCCAAGATTGCCAATGAAGAACTTACGGTTATTGTAAATTCAGGGGATGGAGATTCCTATGGCGAGGGAGGAAATCATTTTATTCACAACATTCGGAGAAATGTAAACATCACTCATTTTGTCCATGACAATCAGATTTATGGATTGACCAAAGGACAGGCCTCTCCCACGACAAGTGAGGGCCATGTGACTGGGGTACAGACCGATGGAAGTAAAAATACTCCTCTAAATCCAATTTTGTTAGCCCTTGCGTCTGGTGCCGGATTTGTTGCAAGAGGATTTAGTGGAGATCAAAGTCAGCTAGTACATATTATGAAAGAAGCAATTTTATATCCAGGATATGCTTTTGTTGATATTTTCCAACCCTGTATAACCTTTAATAAGATTAATACATTCTCCTATTATAAAAATATAGTCTCTCCTTTGGGAGAGGATTATGATCCCACCGATAAACAAAATGCATTCAAGATATCCATGGAAGTGGGGGATAAAATTCCAACCGGGATATTATACCGGGAAGAGAGGCTGGATTTTCACAAAAAACATGCTCTGCTAAGAGATGGAATCCCACTGCTCAAGCAAAAAACCAAAAAGAATGTAATGGATCATTTGATCAAAGAATTTATATAACAATTGGAATAAGGTTGTATCAGGAGAGATCGAATAAAAGCAATGGGATAAGAATACGATGAATAAAAAGGAATTTTATATGAATTATAATGGAATTATCATTGGATTATTAACCTTTCTTATGATCGGAGTATTGCATCCAGTTGTCATTAAAGCCGAGTATTATTTTACCACAAGTATCTGGCCCCTTTTTTTGATTTCTGGCTTTATTTTTATCGGTCTATCTCCTGCACTGCCGGGGCAAATAATTTCGGTACTGTCTGCGGTTCTTGGATTTTCTCTTTTATGGAGTATTCAGGAATTGTTTGAACAGAAAAAAAGAGTAGAAAAGGGGTGGTTTCCAGAAAATCCAAAACGAAACAAGGAATGAGTGGGTGATAAATATAGAAAAAGCATAAAATGATTGACAATAAGTGAATGATCGTTTATTATAGAAGTATGAGGTGATGGAATGAGAAAAAAAGACGACGAAAAAGTGAGAAGCATTAAAGAAGCGGTAATTAAGCTGATCCTGCAGGAGGGCTTTCATGGTACGTCTGTCTCTAAAATCGCTAAGATGGCAGGGGTTTCGCCGGCAACTGTATATATCTATTTTGAGAACAAGGAAGATATGCTTCATGACATTTACCTGGAGTATTCAGAAGAAATATTTGATTATTTACTGCAAAGCATAGAAAAGGAAACCGATGGAGCCCGTACAATTGAGATTTTGATACGGAGCTACTATAACTATATTTTAGAGAACAAAGAGGAATTTAGTTTTGTAGAACAATTTTCCAATTGTCCATCTTTGGCGAATAGCTGTTCCGGGAAAAGAGGGATCTGTAAGATCTATCACCTGATCAGAGAGATGAAGCAAAAACAAATACTGAAGAATTATCAAGAGGATAATTTGGTGGCGATCCTGTTTCAGCCGGTCAAGGCAATTGCAGTTGATCACCGAAGAAACGAAATACAGAAGGAAGAATTGCTAACAGAGATGATTATGGTGATACAGAAAGCAATTTTGAATTAATTGATACAAACGGGATTCCACTGATACAAACGAATCCCGTTAAAAAATAAAAATTTAGTAAATGAACATTCACTTATGTGGAGAAAGGAGATATTTATGAAACCTGAATATAAACATAGGGGTATGGTTTTCCCAATATCGAACCGAGTTCTGCTGCCAGATGTGGCTGCAGTAATCCAATTAAATGAGCTCAATGAGATTCAATTAGAGGCTCTTTCCGACAAAGAAACCGTAAAGATCGCATTGATAGAGAAACAGAATTTAAATGGAGAGAAGAAGGAAGAAGATTTATATCGAATCGGTGTAATGTTTACCGCAACTGACGTGGAAAAATCGGAACAGGGAGTGAAAGTTTCTGTAAAGTTAACAGAAAGGGTGCTGGTTTCCGATCTTCAGAAAGAACAAGGGATCCTGTACGCAGGGTATAAAATAGAACCCGATACCATTGATCTTGACGACAAAAGCATGGAAGAGATGCTTGGATATTTAAAAGAGGTAACAAGTGACATCAGTAAAAACTTTACTGGATCAGAACATTATCAGAGAGTCATAAACGGATTTTCGGAATTGAATGCAATGATCATGTACTTATCCCAGTTCATACAGATATCCGGAGAAGAACGGTATGAATTACTGAAAATACAGTCTTTAAAAGAACGAAGTCTTCGCTTTATGGATCATTTGTTAAAGCAGAAAGAGATGATCCAGCTGCAGATGCAGATATCGGAAAAATTTTCAGAGAAAGCAAACCATAATTATAGACAAACGGTATTAAGAGAGCACTTAAAAGCAATTCAGGAAGAGCTTGATGAAGGAAAAACAGAAGGCAAAAAGGAACAGGATTACAAAAGTAAGATTGAAGAAGCCGGTATGCCCTTGGAAGTAAAGGAAGTGGCTTTGGAAGAACTAGAAAAATTGCAAGATCAAAGTCCGAATCAGCCCGATTATAAAGTGGTACGTAATTATCTGGATTATTTAATTAAGCTGCCATGGAAAAAAGAAGAAACAAAAGCGGTTGATCTTAATAAAGCCAGAGAAATCCTTGATGAGCAGCATTATGGACTGGAAAAGGTAAAAGAACGGATCATACAACATCTGGCAGTGATGCAGATGAATCAAAAGAAAATGGGATCTATTTTGCTTTTGGTGGGACCACCTGGAACTGGAAAAACAAGCTTAGGAAAGAGCATTGCAAAAGCACTTTTAAGACCTTATGTACGTTTAAGTCTTGGTGGAGTCAGAGACGAGGCAGAAATCAGGGGGCATCGTAGAACTTATGTGGGTGCCATGCCTGGTAGAATTATACAGAGCATTCAAAAGGCAGGTAAGACCAATCCAGTTATGGTTTTAGATGAAGTGGACAAACTACTTTCCGGCGGATTCAGCGGAGATCCCAATAGTGCTCTTTTGGAAGTTTTAGATCCAGAGCAAAACAACAGTTTTACGGATCATTATTTAGATCTCCCATATGATTTGTCAGATGTGTTCTTCCTTGCAACTGCCAATTCTCTAGAGAACATACCAAGACCACTTCTGGATCGGATGGAAGTAATTCAGCTAAGCAGTTATACCATGGGAGAGAAGTTTCACATTGGCAAAAATCATTTAATTCAGGAAGTATTACAGGAACATGGTTTGACAAACGAACAGCTGATTGTGGGAGACGAAGTGCTTCGCAATGTAATCGAAGAGTATACGATGGAGGCTGGTGTGAGAGGGCTGAAAAAGCAGTTAGCTCATTTTGCAAGAATCGCAGCGGAGAAGATTGTATCCAAAAAGGAGAATCCACCCATTACGATTAAGTCAGATGAGTTAGAGGCATTACTTGGGAAAAAGGTGTCCCGGCACGAAAAGGCACAGGCGGATAATCCCCCAGGTGTTGTGACCGGCTTGGCATGGACTCCTGTAGGAGGGGAAATCCTATTTATCGAAACAACGGATATGCAAGGGAGTGGAAATGTTATCTTGACAGGGAAGCTAGGGGATGTAATGAAAGAATCCGCAAGAATTTCTCTAAGTCTGTTAAAATCCAGGTTGCCCTTAAATTCTTTTAACTTTAAGGAAAAAGATCTTCATATTCATGTTCCATCTGGGGCAGTGCCAAAAGACGGACCTTCTGCCGGAATTGCTTTATTTACTGCACTAGCATCTTTGGTTACTGGTAAGAAAGTGGATTCTAAACTGGCAATGACTGGTGAGATCACCTTACGGGGGGCAGTTTTACCCATTGGTGGACTAAAAGAAAAGCTTTTAGGGGCAGAACGGGCGGGGATACAAAAAGTACTAATTCCAAAAGAAAATGTAGTGGATTTGGCCGATGTCCCCAAAGAAATCAAACAAAAGCTATCCATCATTCCGGTAGAAACCGTGGAAGACGTTTTAAAAGAAACCATAGGAATCTCGTTACCTGGAATAGAACAAGTCTTTCTTCCAAAAGAAGCAAATGGCCGGTTCTTTGAATCCATAGAGTCAATAAAAAATAATATTAGAAGAGAGGTAATATAATGAATTTAGCGATAACAAAGAATACATTAATTGGAGAAATTTTAGATGCAGATATGACGACAGCCCCTTATTTTACAGAGATGGGAATGCACTGCTTGGGTTGCCCCTCATCTACCATGGAAAGTCTAGAAGAAGCATGTATGGTACACGGTGTACCTGTAAATGAATTGGTAGATAAATTAAATCAGCATCTAGCAGAATAAAAGAAAACAAAAACAGGCTGCTCAAAGGCAGCCTGTTTTTATTCTTCGTTCTCACCAAAAAGTGCATTCGCCATACTCTCATACCCATAAACTTTGGAAACGTAACGGAGTCCATCTAGGATTTCACCTTTTGAAAAGTCATGTTCGGATAGAAAATCAGGATCTTGTTCAATCAGAGTGTAATAAAACATGAGTGTCAGTTTAAAATATTCCATGTTATCTGGATCAAGTTCCTCTAGTAACTTATTCTCCGCTTCATTAATGAAGCCCTGCTCGATCTGCTCTTTTCGTTCCTGAAATTTGGATTTAATTTCCTGATCTAGGAATGCGTTCTCTTCATTTTTCCCGATTTCTATTTGAAAGATCAGCTTTAATAAAGTGCTAACCATTCCATTGGTCATTCGTGTTGCATAATCATCACTCAGCATAAAATACTCCCTGTTTGATCTTTGTTTTACTATAAAATATAGGATAAAAGTTACTTTACCATAACAGGGAGTAAATGTAAATATTATAAAACGAATTGTAATAATTTAGTATTTGGTTACAGAATTGTCATCCTCTGTGCTCCAAGTAGGTTCGTCTGATTCCGTTTCTTTGGGTTGGTTGTAGGAAGAAAGTTCACTAGGGAGTTTGAAGTTACCAACCAGAGATTTTAATGTGTCAGCCTGAGCAGAAAGTTCTTCAGAGGTAGCAGCACTTTCTTCCGAGGTGGCGGAGGTTGTCTGTATAACAGCAGATATCTGATCAATCCCAGTTGTGATCTGTAATATAGCGTCAGATTGTAAACGGGAGGCTTCTGTAATTTCGGAAATCATATGAGTAGAAGTCTTTGATTTATCCACGACCTGACTCAATGCATTCCCAGTTTCGTCGGCTATCTGGGTTCCTTTTTCAATAGCTGTTATAGCATTTTCAATTAAAGTTGTTGTGTTTTTTGCTGCTTGTGCAGATTTACCGGCCAGATTTCTGACTTCATCGGCAACAACTGCAAACCCTTTTCCGGCAGATCCAGCCCTTGCTGCCTCTACGGCTGCATTTAGAGCCAGAATATTCGTCTGAAATGCGATGTCATCAATGGTTCTGATGATTTTTCCGATTTCATTGGAAGTATTTGAGATTTCATTCATGGCAGCCATCATATCTTTCATTTTCTGATTGCTAGTCATGATGCCTTCCCCTGCAATTTGTGAAATTGCATTTGCTTCTTCCGCATTTTTGGCATTCTGATTCACCCGATCCGAGATCTCTGAGATCGTAGCTGATAATTCTTCAATGGAAGAGGCCTGTTCGGTGGCTCCTTGACTGAGTGCCTGAGAAGCACTAGAGACTTGGGAAGCACCAGTAGATACCTGTTCGGATGCCTGATCAATCTCCGTTAAGGTATTGCTTAAATTATACTTAATATTTTGCATGGCTAAAAGGATATAGCGATAAGATCCTATGTACTTATTTTCATGTTCAGTTACAGCTGTAAAATTACCCTGACTCATTTCTCCTAGGAGATAATTAATATCTTCAATGATCATTTTTAGATTATCTGACATTTCGATAAAAGTTTTAGAAAGAATCCCAATTTCATCATTGCTGTCTGTCGTGAGCTGAAAATCAAGATTTCCAGCAGCAATACTTTTGGCGGCATTTACAACTAAAGTAATGGGGGCAAGGGTCTTTTTTAAATAAAGGGAAATAATAATTAAAATGATTATAAGTGCTAGAACGGCCATGATAATCATAGCCATTACACTAATGGCCACATCTTTATTCAAATCACTTACTTTCAGGCTGCTAGAGGTCCACCAGGTTTGTGAACCACAGGTTATGGGGGAATAGTGTCGAGATTCCATGGTTCCGTCTGCATTTTTTGTATTCACATGAAATGCAGTTTTTGCGTTCTGCAATTCCGTAATTTTAGCATATTCAGAAGCTGGGATCATATCTTCTAATTTTTTCCCAATGTTATCATTAGACTGGCTGTCATAGGCGATGATATTACCCTCTGTAAAGACATCGACATACATGGTGGGATATTTAGAATCTGTTGTTTTGATTTTTGAGAAGTTTGTTACATTAATATCGGAAAGAATAACGCCAATTACATTATCCCCATTAAGAATAGGAAATGCGATGGTACTCATCATGGTTCCTTTATAGTCAAATGGATCCGTTAGATAAGGAGCTTTTGTTTCTTTTGCAACCCGGTAATAATCCTGATTGGAATAATCCGTGTATTTACCAAGTGATTGGGCTGTTTTTGTATTTGCATTGTCAGTGTCTACATATACGGAGTAGTCCCTAACGGCAGAATCAAACTTTCCCGGTTCAAAGAAGGCACCGACTCCATAAAGGTCTGAACTGTTGCTTACGGCCGACCAGGCAGAATTAATAATATAGTTTTCAACTTCATAATTCACTTCTTTTAATTTCGCATCGTAAACACGACTTTTTCTCTCAATATTTTTCCAGTCACTGGTGGCCTGGCTTCCATTGTATACTCCGTTTAAATAGTTTTGCAAATCCTTAGCGGTTCCAGTAGCATCATCGATGATTGCTTGTACCATAAGACCATTCTGCGCAGCAATTCCCGTAAATTCCCCATTAATGGCCTTGGATATGGACTGGCTGGCAAGGAAAGCTGAGAGTGTAATCAGCAATGTTAAACTTACAAACAAAATACCTCCTGTGGTGATTGCCGTTTTCGTCGCAAGCTTAAGATTTTTAAACATCATATTCTTTTTGTTCTTCATGTCGTGTTATGTACCCTTTTATCATGTCAATGGACTTAACTAAAAGAGTCAAACCTCCTTTCCTGATATTGTTTTTTATTCATGATAACATTTGTATAATCGACATAATATGACATAAAATTAATAGAATATTGAAAAAAAGTTACTATAATTATGAATTTATTTCCAAAATGTACAAATTGTAATAGTAACAAAACTGCCAGATTGGGGCTACACACCAGGAGAAA
This sequence comes from Clostridium sp. E02, assembly GCF_003833015.1. GTDB lineage: Bacteria > Bacillota > Clostridia > Lachnospirales > Lachnospiraceae > Lacrimispora. The sequence continues at coordinate 88,815 of NZ_RJLQ01000007.1, read as the reverse complement.
CCAATTGTACGATTAATTCAGCCAAGCCGCACAGAACCATAACCAAGATGGGATCTGCCTTCTTTTTTCGCAGCAAAAATATAGCGCCTGTAAAATAAAGTACAGGACGAAGCTTATAGTTACCAGACTGAAAGGAGATGGTTCCTGACAGGAAAATTGCAGGAAGGATGATATCAATCCCAGCTGTAGCAATCATAGCAACGACAGCAGGTCGGAGGGACTCTAATATCCCCTGCAGCAGACTTAAATTCTTATATTTATTATAAATCCAGGCGAGAAATGTGACAATGAGACAGGAAGGAAGGATGCTCCCTAACGTTGCGAAGAAGGCACCGCCAATCCCTGCAACCTGATTGCCGACAAACGTAGCTGCATTAATAGCGATGGGGCCTGGTGTCATCTGAGAGATGGTAATCAGATCGGTAAAGTCCTTTATGGTAAGCCAGTTATAATGGTCTACGACCTGCGCCTGAATGAGCGGCATAGCGGCATAGCCGCCGCCAAAACTGAAAGCTCCAATTTGCAGAAATGCAATAAATAATTCAAAATAAATCATTTGTAAGCCTCTTTTCTGTGTTTATTAAAAAAGACCCCTATAATACCGATTAAGGCGGCACAAAGTATAACGTAAATAACATTGACTCGAAAGTAATAACTTGCAATAAATGCGCCAGCCATCATTAGTAATAGCAATGGCTTTTTTTCTTCGACAACGCCTTTTCCCATATCATAAACCACGGATAGGATAACGGCTCCAACGCCTGCTTTCATTCCGTTTAGTAAAGCTTGTATCATCCTGTTTTCTTTAAACACATCGTAAAAGAATGAGAGTGTGGTGAGAATAAAAAATGGGGGGATGACCGCTCCTAAAATAGCACATAAGACACCAGGGAGTCCAGCTAATTTATAGCCCACAACAACCGCACCGTTGACTGCAATGGCACCTGGGGCGGATTGAGCAATCGCAACCAGATCCATCATTTCTTCTTCATTGATCCAATTTAGTTCATCTACAAATTTCTTTTTTAGAAGGGTAACGATTACATACCCACCTCCGAATGTAAATGTACTTAAATATAAAGTAGAGAAAAATAGTTTCCTTAGGACTTTTCCGTCCATTTGTGTTCCTTTCTTATGCCATAATAAATTCATTTTCTTTATCCAGATAGCGGCAGAAGAGAAAGAGTCCCATCAGGATATAAGGAGAAAAGACGGGATCAGCCTCTAATAACCAGCCTCCGCTTTTTTCGTTATGAACCAGTTTGGCAACGTTCCAGTTTCTTTGATCTACCAAGTTACATTCCAAGTTATCTTTCATAGACAATTCATAAACTTTGTGGTTCATATAAAGTTTAATGTGGTTAATCCGAGGGGCATTTAAAGCTACATGTTGTTCATTATAAGTAGGATGTCCAGTTAGAACCACCTGATTCAAAGGATCCATAAGGGTGTAGATGCGTTCACGGATTTTCCCTGTATTCTCTGCACGTTGTACATCTGCAATCAGTCTGACCTCACCATCTGGAGAAAGAATGGTTTTTTTTACAGGATAAAATGGGGTTTTTAAACAAGCGAGTTTGGAACCAGGACGTCCGTTATCAATCTGATAGAGATTTCCTGATTTAATTAAATATTTCATAAAGAATTCCTTCCTGTAGATAGAGTAAACAAATGAATCCGTTATCATTCGTCGTTGATTTAAGTATAACACTTGAAACGTTATAATGAAAATAGTATAATCTTATTAAAAACATATGGATTTACCTATGTATAAGGGGAGAAAACATGTCGATTCGACATTTGAGAATATTTTTAAAGGTATGTGAGTGTAATAACAGTATAACTGGGGCCGCAAAACAACTCTATATGACACAGCCTTCTGTATCGGTTGCCATAAAAGAATTGGAGAAATATTATGGGATTAGTCTCTTTGACCGTATTTCCAAACGTTTGTACTTAACCGAGGCAGGAAAACAGTTCTTGGAATATTCCCAGCGTATCTCTGCACTTTTTGACGATATGGAAAAAGGAATCCGCAACTGGGATTTTATTGGGCCAATTCGGGTAGGTGCTAGTATTACCATCGGTTCCCAGTTTATGCCCAGTTATGTAGAGGCATTTTCCGTTATGCACCCAAAAGCGAATGTCCAGGTGTTTATTGGAGCTTCCCTTCAATTAGAGCAGAAGCTTCTTAACAATGAGCTAGATGTTGCCTTTGTAGAACGTCCAATTCATGAAGCTTCCCTAATCGCTGAGCCCTACATGGAAGATTCGCTGGCTGTCATAGCACCCGCCCGTTTCCCTTTTACTCTAGGGGAGGTATTAACAAAAGAAGCATTTCGCCAACAGAAATTTCTCTTAAGGGAACATGGAAGTGGAACCAGGGAAGTTTTTGAGGAAGCGATGGAACGGAATGGAATTACCATCAATCCAGTCTGGGAGGGAATGAGTACCACTGCTTTGGTCAATGCAGTGATTCATGGCCTGGGAATCGCCGTTGTTCCAAGAAGAATGGTTTCTGGACCCTTAGAGAAAAAATTAGTTTATGCATTGGAGGTTGAGGGGATTGAGTTTAAGCGTTGCTTTTATATCACTCATCATAAAGATAAACTTTTAACCAAAACACTTGAATCATTTATCGATCTGTGTCGGAGTTATGAACTGGATTATCCTATGCCAAGGTACAATGGGCTCTTTTGAATTGATAGAAAAAGCCTTCCTTGTGGCAAGGAAGACGATAGGTATCCGTATCATGTTGTTTTGCTTTTTCTGGTCGTTTTCCATAATAGAAAGAAGCCTGCCATGGCTGCAAACAGTGAGATAAATTGGGAGGTAGAAAAGAAACCGACGGAACCACGGATCATATCTCCACGGAAGAACTCAATGGCAAACCGCCCCAGACTATAAAAGATCAGATAGAATGCACTGATTTGTCCGGAAGGTCGTTCTTTTCTACTCAAAGCCAATAGGAGAAAACAGTTTAAAAAATTGAAGGCACTGGATGCGATCTGCGTAGGAAACAAAGCAACTCCATTGGGAGCAAACTGGGAACTTTGGAAGGTAATTGAAATAGGCAGATTGGATTCTACTCCATAACAGCATCCAGCAAGAAGGCAGCCGATTCTTCCAAAACCTTGGGCTAGAGCGATGGAAGGAACCACCAGATCTAAATATTTTAAAAAGTCGATTCTCTTTATCCGGCAGTAGACATATCCGGCTAAAATCCCTCCGATAATTCCTCCATAGACAACGAACCCTCCTGAGAGATTTAACAACAAACCAGGGTCTTTTATAATGTCATCTAAAATTGTCATATAGTATAAAAGTTTAGCACTGACAAATCCAAATCCTGCGCCATAGATCAATAAATAAAACAGATGATCAGGATCTAGCAAATGTTTTCTAGCACGGTATTCAGAGGTCCAATAAGCAGCAAGGATCCCCAATCCAATCATAAGACCATAGCCGTGAAACGTAAGCCTCCCTATTGTAAACAAGTCATTATGCATAAGAATACGATTCCTTTTCTAAGCTTTAGTTTGAAACCGTTTTATTATATCATATCTTATGCTTTCTGCAAAGGAGGATTAAGATTTTGGATTTCGTAAACTTAAACGATATATAAAATTGTCATTTCTTTTAATTTTTCTTCCAATTGATTTCTTAAAAATATTTCTCCATCCGTTCGTAAATCATTTCGATAACAATATTTCCCCCGACCACGACCGGTCATTTGTTCTTTGTTATATAGGGGAACTGCGTCTGGGAATGCTTCTGAATTAATCGCATTATGAACATAACTATAAGTCATAAAAATAATTTCAATCAGAGCAGTCCGCTTTACCTTTTCAGTCAGCTGCTGGGAAAGAATGGTAATGAACTCAGAATACAAGTGTTTCCAATTTTCTGTTAAGATGACGGGTGCGATGAGTATCCCAACCCGATATCCATCTTCGCTCATTTTATTTAATGCAGTGATTCTGGCGTTTAGACTTGAAGTACCTGGTTCAAAATCACTTATAATTGACTGTGGATTCACACTCATTCTTACAATAATACGTCCCCCGTGATGAAGTCCTAACAGGGGATCAACTTGATTAAATTTTGTAGGAAACGTAAGAAATCCCTTGTTGTTTTTAGCAAAGGCCTCAATGGTCCAACTTAAATTATCAGTTATGGTATTTTCCAAAATCAAGTCACTGTTGCTGCCGATTTCATATGTGTTTTCTCGAATAGATTTTGCCTGATGATCTATAATTTTTTTCAACATTTGTTCCCGATTTACAAATAGCCGTAGATAGGCACACTTGTTATAATTACAGACAAGATAGCAGTAATGGCACATTGCAGTACATCCAGATGAAGTATAGGGGACCAGAAAATCTGACACCTTATGATTGGGGACGTATTTGTGTGTTTTTCGAACGCCTATGATGAGATGTTTTTTCAATAATGTGAAATCTTTATTGGGACTGGTACGGAGTTCGTCTATTTTATTGTGACTTTCAATGGGAATCCAGGGAATCGCATTGTATTTTTCTTTTAAAAGCCGCCCGAGTTCATAATCCAGAGCTGCAGGTTCATAATAAATTTTATCAGGAAACATGTGATACCTCCTATCATTTGTAGTATGTGTTAAAAACACAAGTTGATTTAAAAATAAGTAACAAATTTTCTGATAAAAACTGTGCATTGTTACAAATAGATGGGATCAAGCGGAAGAAGTTTCACAGGGTGCACTGGCAGTCTCTGCGTTAGAATTTAGCAAGTTGTATGAATATGTTGTTCACATTAATGCGACCGTATCCCCACACATTGTTGGGATATACTTCTTTCTCATTCCGGTCTGCGCTTCTTATGATCAGCCGGTTGACATTATAACCGGTCATGGAAGGATAGTTACCTCTTGGTATCGCCCATTCCAGAACCATAGCGATAATACCTGCTGCATGTGCACTGGCAGCGCCTGTACCAGTAATGGTTCCGTACAAGTTTCCTGGAAGTGCACAGGGAACCTGGAAGCCTGGTGCTGCAATGTCAGGTTTTACCAATCCGATACGGGTATACCCTCTGCTAGACTCAGGTAGAATGCTGTCATTAAACTGATTATAAGCAGTAACAGTCAACTGTTGTGCACCGTTTCCAGGTGAGGTAATTGTAGTGTCTGGATTTGGGTTTAGAAAAAATGTATCATTGGATATTAAATCGCCGTTTGGTAACCAACAGTGAAAGGAAAATGGCTCATTTTCCAGACTTTCAGCCCTTAAATACCAGACTCCGGAATTGGGATTAAAAAAACGGATTAAAATTAGCTGGTCACCGGTCTCTTCTTCAAAGACGATGTTATTGACATAGATATTACTTTTATTGAAGATAAAATTAAATTCCCTGCAATCACCAATTGTGGGGTAAACCCGTTGGGTGGATTCCCGAATGGGTGAAGAAATGTCTATGGAGATCCTTTCTGGTGCATAGGGCCAAATTTCCATCCATAATTCTTTCTCTTGTTCCCCAATTCTTAATTCAAAGTTATTATAGTATGGGGGAACGGAGGTGCTGTTAAAATAATGCCTGCGCTTGTTTCCTTCGTTGCCGGCAGATACGGATACACCGATTCCGGGCAGTTGGACAAGATAAGTTAAATAACTGCTTAATACACTGCTTCCATCATGCCCGCCCTGACTGCTTCCCATAGCAATGCAGATTACAATTGGCTTACGAAGTTTTTGTGCGGATAAGAGCAGATATCGTACTCCCAATACGATATCAGATTCCTGATAGCAGACAGCATCCTTTGGGACTAAGAAAATATCTTTTAAATTTTCTTTTGCCTGTTTTAATTTTACTACGATAAGTTCCGATTCAGGGACAATACCAGTAAAGGTATGTTCCAAATTCTCACGTCCGGCAATGATACTTGCCAAAGCAGTTCCATGACCGTTTAAATCCACGGAAGGGACGATGGAAAGGGGGTCCTGTGATGCCAAGGCAAGATTAATCTGAGCTTTGCTGTATTCACTTCCAAAGGTAAAATCTTCTGGTGGAGTACCACTTTGTATGGTTTGATCCCAAATGGATATTATTCTTGTAGTGTCGTCCGTGTTCTTAAAAACGGTATGCTGATAATCGATACCAGTATCGATGAGTCCGATAAGAATCCCTTCACCAAAAAGCCTGAGAGAAGAGTTTCTATGAACCGTTCCGATTCCTGACTTTTCAATGCTTATGGTAGATTCCAGAGTATAAAGAGATGGGAACGCATTATAGGGGGAGATGCCTAAATCGCAAGGCTGCTTCTCGTCTTTTTTCACATGAAGAAGGGAAGAGCGTTCATTTAGATAGGTAATGTTATCACCGGTATCAACATCAGAGACAGAAATGTTATTGATGATCAGGTCGTAATATTGATTGTCTAGAATTTTGTTCATATACAGACCTCCTATCTCTTCGATTTTATATGATTTCATTAAATATTGGTTAGTCTTCGGAAAAGGTTAGTTACATCTAACTTTCCATATCCCCAGATATTATTTGGGTATACGATGGAAGTTTCCCGTCTGGCGCCTCGTATGATTAGTCGGTTGATGTCATTGCCTGTTATCGTTGTATAATTTCCCCTGGGAATTCCCCATTCCATGATCATGGCAATCGCCCCAGTTGTATGTGCAGCGGAAGCTCCAGTTCCTGTTAGTGTTCCATATCTATTTTTAGGAAGAGCGCAGGGAAGCTGAAATCCTGGAGCTGCAACATCTGGCTTTACCAAGCCATTTCTGGTATAACCACGGCTGGATTCGATGAGGATTCCATCATTAAACTGGTTGTATGCAGTCACGGTTAGTTGATTGATGCCATTTCCTGGCGAAGTTATAGTGGTATCTGGATTTGGAGTCAGGAAAAATGTTTCATTGGAAATAAGAGTTCCGGCAGGCATCCAGGAATGAAAGGAGATGGGTCCATTTCCGATGCTCTGCACTCTGATTCTCCAGACTCCAGGAAGTGGATCCAGCAAACGAATTAAGATGAGCTGATCCCCAGTTTCTTCTTCAAAAATAAAATTATTTACCCATAGTTTACTTTGTGTGAAAATAAAGTTAAACTGCTGACATGATCCGATGGAAGGATAAATCAATTGAGTGGATTCTCTGTTGGGGGTGGATATATCAATTGATAGTCTGCCGACTGCATAGGACCAGATTTCTATAAAAAACTTCTTGTCTGGTTCCCCTACCCTGAATTCAAAATCGTTGTAGTAAGGTGGATTTGTGGTCGCATTAAAATAGTGTCTGCTGCTGTTTCCTTCGTTACCAGCAGAAATGGATACATCTATTCCCTGAAGTCTTGTAAGATAATTGATATAGTTACTAAGAGCACTACTCCCATCATGACCGCCCTGGCTGCTGCCGAGAGCAATACAGATTACAATTGGACGGCTTACATTTTGTGCATAGTCTTCCAGATAACGCAATCCGAGCATAATATCGGTCTCTTGAAAACACAAAGCATCAGGACGTACAAATAACATGTCTTTTAAATTTTGTTTGGCTTCTTTTAATTTAACAACCAAAAGTTCTGCTTCAGGAACTACACCGGTGAAATCATTTTCTGGATTTGGGGAACCTGCAATGATGCTGGCGATTGCGGTACCGTGTCCATTGGTGTCGGTAGTAGGGACAAAGGCAAGTGGATCTTCCGATTTTAAGGCGATGTTAATCGATTCTCTGCTATATTCCGTACCAAACGTAAAGCCTTCTGGTATAGTCCCATCTTGAATGGATTGATCCCAGATGGAAAGGATTCGTGTCGACCCGTCATTGTATAAAAAAGCAGGATGTCGGTAATCAATGCCGGTATCTATAATACCAACAAGAATGCCTCTGCCTTTTAGATTCAGGAATGGGTTTCTCTGAACCGTACCAATTCCTGATTTTTCAATACTAATTGTAGAATTGGTGATGTAGAGTGTTGGAAACGTGTTATAAGGATTTTGTCCAAGTAAACATGGATTTGCATCACCAACAGGAATATGTTTTATAGAATGTCTAAAATTGATTGTAGTAATATTACTTTTATCCTCATCTGGCGGTATGGTTATATTATTAATAATAAGATCATAGTAGTCATTATCCAGAATTTTTTCCAAAAGAATGCCTCCAGTTTTTTTGCATTACCTGGTAGGAAGTCAGACGTTTGAAAGACGTTTGAATACGTTACTTATCATTAACTGTCCATACCCCCAAATATTATTTGGATACGTTTTCCTGCTTTATGCTGGGTTGCCCGTATCAGCATTCGCTTGATGTCAAATCTAGTCAGAGTTGGAGGATTTCCACGAACGTTTCCCTATTCCATTAGCATAGCGGCTGCGCCTAAATCGACATCAGATTCCTGGAAACAATAAGCATTTTCCGAAAGGCTAACGAGGTCAGACTCTGGTACAACCCCAGAGAAGATTAAATCTTTTGACTTACTCCCTGCGTTGATAATTAAGTCATATAATTATTGTCGAGATTTTTATTCACAAGAATTCTCCCGCTAGAAATCTATGGCATATATGATATATTTATGCAAAAGGAATTCTATTATGAGAAGGAGTAATAAAACGGTGCGGCAATATCAGGTTTTATCATATCATTTCTGTGTTGATTCTTGAGTGGGGGTAAAAATATGAATGGAGCGTGTAGTCAATTCCTGTATCATTTATGCCGATTAGGACCCCTTTGTAAGATGAATTTTAAAAAGGGTTTCTCTGAATCGTTCCGATTCCAGAATTTTTTCCAAATGATAACCTCCAGATTGAATTATAAAGGAGTATTTGTTTTATAATATGCAGAATTAAGGGGAATATGATCGACCGTGAGGTCAGTTTTTGATCGTATACTGAATCAGAACTGATATTAAGAAAAGAAATAGGGAGGCCGGCAGTTTTTCGTTTCTACTGCCGGCTATAAAGATATCATAAAAGGATCATACAAATATTCAGTTTTGTTATGTAATACTAATTACTTTTAAAGTAGCCTTTTTTAAGTAAGAAACTTAATGATATCCCCATAAGCAATCCCAATCCTAAGTTATTAAGGATTGCCGCACATAAGAAACCAAGACTCATTCCAAGCGTGAGATAATTATGGAAAGAATTGTTTTTGTTCCATGGATTTTGCATCGTTAACACCTTTCGCTTTTTTTCTATTTTACAGGATAGGATTCCATTCGTATACTGGTAGTTTCTGTAATGGCTGGAAGATTAGTTTTGTATAAGTACCATTTTTTTTGCCACACTAAACAGTAAAGGTGGTGATTCTATGGCAGTAGCTCATAAAAGTGCAATTAGTGTTGGTATGCTTTATATACCAGTTGGGTTATATAAAACAACGAGAGAGATATCCGTAAGTTTTAATCAGCTTTGTAAAGATACCCACGAGCGTGTCAAATACAAAAAAATATGTCCTTCCTGTAATAAAGAGGTAGCGAGTGATGAAATTATAAAAGGGTATGAATATGAAAAAGGGAAATATGTAACATTTACAGAAGATGAGTTGGAGAAAATAAAAACGAAAAAAGATAAAACGATACACATAGAACATTTTGCGAAAATGTCTGATGTAGATCAGATTTACTATGAAAAAAATTACTATGTGGTGCCAGAGCCAGGAGCAGAAAAAGCTTGTGAATTATTAAGGTTATCAATGCTATCTCAAAAAGAAGTGGGGATCGCAAAAACAGTAATAGGTTCCACTGAAAATTTAATGGTATTGTATCCAACGAAAGATGGAATTATTGCGAAAACTCTTTTTTATCAAGCAGAGATCCAGGCCGTCCCTGTTGGTGTGGCTAAGGTCGAGGTTTCAGAACCAGAAGTAAATATGGCGAAAACTATGATTGATTCCATGACTTCTACATTTGAGCCCAGTGCCTATCAGGATGAATACCAGGAAAGACTACGACAGGCGATAGAAACAAAGATAGCAGGGAGAGAGATTATAAATTCTGACACCGAGGGAGAAAACAACATAATTGATCTTATGGAAGCGATGAAGAAGACGGTTGAAATGGCAAAAGGAAATAAAGGACTGGGATAATGGACATATTTGAAAGTAAAAATATAAGCCCTATGCTCATTTATGAAATACAAGATCCGTTTAATGCACCAGATTATATTTTTGAAATAAAATGGGATGGCATCCGATGTGTGTCCTTTTTAAATGATAAAACAGATATGAGAAATAAAAGAAATAAACTTATGACACCACTTTTTCCAGAATTGGAACCGTTGCATAAGCAGGTAAAAACAAAATGCATTCTAGACAATGAATTAGTGGTACTTAAAAATGGCATCCCTGACTTTTACCAGGTGCAAAAACGAGCAATGATGACGAATCCTTTCAAGATAAAATTGGAATCTGATCGATTTCCTGCCAGTATTGTCGCTTATGATATCTTGTATTATAAAGAGAAAGATATCACAATGCTTCCACTTTTGGAACGAAAGAAGTATTTAAATGATGTGGTTTTGGAAAATAACTTGATATCAGTATCACGTTACGTGGAGAATAGCGGTATCATGTTATTTGATCTGGTGAAGAAACAGGGGCTAGAGGGAATTGTCGCAAAAAAGATAGATAGCCTGTATTGGCAGGGAAAGAAAACGAAAGACTGGATTAAATGCAAAGTATTGTCTACCGATGATTGTGTGATCTGTGGATATATTAAAAAACCAAATAATATGACAAGCCTTGTACTTGGGCAATATGATCATGATACGATTGTTTATAGAGGGCATGTCACATTAGGGGTAAGTTTGAGGATATTAAACCAACATAACTATAAAGTAATCGACTATTCTCCATTTGGATACGTTCCGGAAGGGAATCATGATGCTGTATGGCTAGTACCTGAATTGGTTTGTATTGTAGAGTCAATGCCAACCGACAAAGAAAGTTTCAGACAGCCTGTATTCAAAGGCATAAGAGATGATAAAACAGCAAAAGATTGCGGGATTTTATAGAGCAACTATAAGTTTCATTAGTTTAGGATAAAACAAGAACACCGGAATCCCCTGTATTTACAAGTGATCCCGGTGTCTTGGCTGTTTATGGTAAAATGGAAGTAATGGGGCTCGAACCCATGACCTTTCGCGTGTGAGGCGAACGCTCATCCCAGCTGAGCTATACTTCCATTTCGTGGAGATAGCGAGACTCGAACTCGTGACCTATGCGTTGCGAACGCATCGCTCTCCCAGCTGAGCTATATCCCCTTATCTTGATTATAGCACGATGCGTTGTAATTACAAGAAGAATTCGTACAAATAAGAAAATAGGGGGATGAAAAAGTTAATTAATTATAAAACAATGTTTTCCTGCGTGCCATCTAACCAACTTTTAATGTTCTGAAAAACAATCTTAGCTCTTGATTCCATAGATTCTTTTGTTGCGAATGCCACGTGAGGAGTTACTATGGTGTTTTTGCAATTTAAAAGTGGATGGGTTTTAGTAAGTGGTGGTTCTCCTTCGAATACGTCAATCCCTGCCCCAGATAAATATCCATTATTTAATGCTTCCGCAAGTGCTAAAGAATCCACAACGGGACCCCTGGCGGCATTGATTAAGTAAGCACCCTTTTTCATTTTAGAGATCGTTTCTTTGTTGATAAGATGATGAGAATCATCATTTAATGGGCAATGCAAACTCACAATATCGGAACGAGAAAGCAGTTCCTCAAGGGAAACCTGCTCAATAAAATCCGGGTTCGTTTTATTTTCATGGCGTTTATAGCCTAGAACGGTGCAGCCAAACGCATGGAATAGACGTGCCGTTCTTAAACCGATGGCGCCAGTGCCTATGATCCCCACGGTTTTCCCCATAAGCTCAGATCCAACAAGTCCATCTTTTGTCTTTCCCTCCCTGCATCGGGCCTCCACTTGAGGGACATTGCGCAAAAGAGAGAGGGCCATACATAGAGTCAATTCGGCAACGGCTTCTGTAGAATAACCGGCAGCATTGCTGACTTTAATTCCTTTTGCTTTTGCAGCAGAAAGATCTACATGGTCAACTCCAGTAAAAGCAACATCAATAAATTTTAACTGTTCACAAGCAGTAATCACATCTCTCGAAAGAGGCATGTTTGCAATCATAAGAATGTCTGCTTTCTTGGCATGTTCCATTTGAATGAGTGGGTCCGTGTTTTTTTCATATGCAGTAAAGCTGTGACCGGCATCGGTTAATGGTTTTGCACATTCCATTAAAAGGTTTTCAGGGATTCCAAGAGATTCTAAAAGTACTATATTCATATGTATCACTCCAATCGTAATATAGATTGCAGGAAATTGAATGGCAAATCCTGCAACATGATTATAACACGAGTTGGATCAATAAAAAAGCACGCAATTGCATATTGATTCTTCTAGTTTTTTGTAAATACCGTGGAAGCTTCCAATGGAGGGCAAAACATGGAGATGTGCTGTACTCAGTTTTTTGGCGAGAGACTAGTAGAAGCCGTTCGCAAAGGGCTTGTTGTTCTCGGCAAATTAGGAGAAAAAGAGGTCATAGGAGATCACGGCTCCAGTCAGGTCCATCCTGCATATGTCATCACCCGCTATCAAGGAATAAATAAATACAAGGGTTACCTTGAAAAAAATCAGGTAATCAAAAAAATAGAAAAAATGTTCAAATGTAAAAATAAATGTAAAATTTAAATTTACATTTTAACATAATAATGTTACACTTATATATAAATTAGTATTTGCATATGTAAAATAATTCAACAGTTTATAAATTTACATTCAATGAAAAAGAACATGGAATTCCATTACTTGCTGAGAACCTACCCAGTATTTTGCTTAGCAATTAAGGCAAATTAATTGGTAAAGAGGAATTTTATAAAGTACATTTTTAGGGAGGGAGATTTTATGATGGAAGAAATTAATGTGGAAAAAATTATGGAAATTGTAAACAGAAATTTGGAAGGAACCACCATCACCCTTAAGCAGCGGGAGGTGGAACTAGAGAAATTTGGATTGAATTCAATATCATTTGTTAAAATGATTGTACAGATTGAGGATGAATTTGAATGCATGTTTCCAGATTCTAAGCTTTTATTATCTGAGGCAAATACTGTAAATAAGATATTGGATATCCTTCAAATGTTGTAACCGGCAAAGTGAAATAGAGGAATAAAATGAAAAAATTTCAATTTATAAATAGATACGCTAAACCATATACTCTAAAATTTATAGTACTCTTTTTATGTATCGTGATAACAGTTTTAATAGGAGCTGTATTTCCTTATATTTTTGGTAGATTGATTGACGTAATATTTTATGAAAAGGATTTACATCTATTTTTTTTCGTCATAGAGATTTATGTTTTTCTTTTTCTTGTCAATCAGGTTTTCCATTTTATCCTGAATATGAATTGGGCATATTTGATGACTGATTTTTTGTTCGATATTAAAGAGGACATATTTAAAAAGGTATTGTCTCTGAAAGGACAGTATCTGGCTGATATGCATTCAGGGGATATTATTAAACGTATGTCTGATGATACGGAACAAATAATGGAATTGATTCACTGGAATATTTTTTATGCGGCGGGAGGAATTGTCAATTTGGGTATTTCCATTTTCTTTCTCTTTTATATCAATTGGGGAATTGCGTTATATTCTATATTGATTACACCGGTGGTCGTTTATTCGTCTCGGTATTTTTCAAGGCTCTCTAAAAGGTATCATGCTGAAAATCTGAAGGAAAATGGACTTTTGTCTTCTTGGGTGTTTGAAATCTTAAAAGGGATGCAGGAAGTTAAACTTTTAAATGCGGCAGGAAATGTGGTATGTGATTACATAGGCAGAACAGTTAAAATTATCCGTATTAGAATTAAGGTGGATCGTGTGGAAGTTTTTTCCGAGCGGGTTAATTCTGGAATCCAAACTTTGGCACAGATTTGTTTGTATGGATTTGCCGCGGTTTTTATTATCAATGGACAAATGAGCATAGGAGAATTTACTGCCTGCATTGCTTATTTTGCTAAATGTATCGGTGTTTTTAACAGCTTAAATGATAAAACAATGAATATATCAGCCAATATGGCATCCATCGACAGGGTTGCAGAGCTATTTAATGAGGAGGAAGAGGATAGTACTGGAGATCTAACCGCGAGTGAAATTTGTAATGCTTCCGTGGAGTTCCGCGATGTCAGTTTTTCATATGAAAAAGCCAAAACGGTGCTGAAAGAGGTTAGCTTTAAGGTGGAAGCAAATAGAAAGATATCCATTGTGGGAGCAAGCGGTACGGGGAAATCCACCCTCGTAAACCTTATCTATCGTTTATATGAACCGGAACGCGGTGAAATATTGATTGATGGAAAGCCGCTGTCTGAATATAATCTTTATAGGTTAAGAGATCAGATTGGTATTGTACATCAAGATAGTCCGGTGTTTGATGGTTCTATCCGTTACAATATCAGCTATCAAGCTGATTGTAACCAGGATGAGCTTATATGGAATGCCCTGAGAATGGTTAATCTTCATGAATTTGTAAGTTCCATGAAAGATGGACTTGATACATGTCTTGGCAACGGAGGAATTGGAATGTCGGGTGGGCAGCGCCAGAGGCTTTCCATCGCCAGAGCACTGGTGAAGAATCCCGCAATTCTTATATTTGATGAAGCGACAAGCTCCCTTGATGGTGAAACGGAGAGTATTGTTACCGACTGCTGGGATGTATTGAGTAAAAACTGTACCATTTTAATCATCGCACATAGGTTGACAACGATACAATCGTCTGATGCCATACTTGTATTGTCTGATGGCAAAGTGGTGGGATTTGACAAACATGACCGGTTACTTGCAAAGTGTGAGCCTTATAAGCAAATTTTCAGAGAGCAATATGAGGGGGTGACTGATTATGGCTAAATTAACAGATTATTCCTTAAGGCTTGAGATATTTAAGGAGATATATCCTTACCTGAAGGGAAACAAACGTTATCTGGCGGCATTGTTTTGTATGAAGGCATGGACACTTATTCTGTCATTGCTGCCACCATGGCTTTATTTAATATTAGTTAATTACGTGATGGTCGAACACAGAAAGCAGTATCTCTTATGGATCGTTTTGGGGTATATTGCAGTTTATTTGCTTCAGACAGTTGATACTGTCTTTCAGAAGGTAGTGGGAAACATACTTTACTTTCGGTTGGAAGTGCGATTAAAAAAGAAAATGATACAGAATCTGACACGGATACCTCAGGAAGATTTTGAGAAGTACGGAATAGGAAGTTTGAAGACAAAGTTGGAAAGTGATACTGGGTCCATCCGAAGGTTTCTGCAGGAACATATTTTGAATTTTTATCATTCGTTGATTTCAAGTATTGTGATTGCCGTAATTTTACTCAACATGAGTCTACAACTTGCTCTTGTGGGTTTTTTAATGGTTCCTATTTCTTATCTGTTTACAAAAGTGATGGGGAAGAGAATTCAAAAGGTTGCGTCGGAGCAGAGGGAGGAAAAGGGAAATTATGAAAGCTTTCTTCATGGGATATTACAGAACTGGAAAGAAGTAAAGACTAACAACCTGCAGGCCGATTGCATTAGGACGCTACAAAAGCATAGAAGGTTACAGACGGAGCAGTTTCGTAGAGCACAGATTTATTGGTATATTAACCGGGGATTTATATCTATAAAAGAATTTTTTATTACAAAGCTCAACCTGTATTTTTGTGGCGGGATACTTAGTTTTCTGGGTTACATCAATATAGGTATCATGTTGGCATTCATGAATTATTATGAGCAGTTTTTTAAATTAATCAATCAGTGCTGTGATTCAGTGCTGAATCTGAAGAGCGATGTGCCGCTGATACAGCATGTACTAGAGCTATATTCAATAAACACCGAGCAAAAGACCCGTGTTCGCAATTTGGAGAGCGAAATCCGTCTGGAATATGTGAATTTCTGTTATAGCGGGAGCAAAGGCAATGTCTTAAAGGATATTAATCTATGTATACATTCCGGTGAGCATGTGGCAGTCATAGGGCGAAGCGGCTGCGGTAAAACCACATTGGCAAAAGTCATTATGGGCTTGTATCAGCTGCAGTCAGGAAAAGTTTTTCTTGGGGGATATGATGTCGCTTGTATTTCCAGAGAAAGCATAGGTAAGAAGGTGAGCATCGTAACTCAGGATACGCAAATGTTTAATCTTTCTATTAGGGAAAACCTTAGATTTGCAAAATGGAATGCTACGGATGAGGAGTTGTTTCATGCGTGCAAAGAAGCTTGTATTTATAATTTTATTTTGTCGCTTCCTATGGGGTTGGAGACCATCGTAGGCGAGAGGGGAGTGAAGCTCTCAGGAGGCCAGAAACAAAGGTTGGCAATTGCAAGAGTATTCCTGAAGAATACAGATATTTTAATCTTTGATGAGGCGACAAGTTCACTGGACGGACAAAATGAAACTCTGGTTATGGAGGCGGTTAGGAAGATTTCTTCCGGTAAAACTCTGATAACCATCGCCCACAGGTTATCCTCTATTCAGAATTGTGGAAGAATCATTGTAATGGATGGGAGCTGTATATCTGCGGTTGGAACCCACAAAGAATTATTTGATACGAACCCAACTTACCGTTCCATATTCAGCAGGCAGATTAAAATTGAAAAGAACAGCAAAGGTGGAATTTTACTATGAGATACATGATACGGTATCAGGAGTTTATCTTGACGAACCATGGCCAGACTATTGTGTCACAGCAGGTAAAAGGTAGCGGATATGAGATTGATCAGCATAACTACATAGTGCGTGAGGTGAAACAGGATTTTATTTTTGCTGATGCAATATCGGTTGTTGATACTATGGAGAAAATTAAAATCAGTGAATTGATTTCAAGGAAGATAAATTTAAGTGAATTAATTGGCTGCGTTGTGAATTTTCACTCGTATTCCATAGATTTGTCAGAATATGGTATCCGGTTTTTACTACAAATGATGGGTTTTCAATTTCATCTTGTGCGTTATTGGAAGAATTCAATCAACGGATATGCAGACAAAGGTAATAGAAAATTTTTTTATAAAATTCTGGACTTGAAGCATCATGAACAAGAACTTTCCGGTTATGCGACTGTCCGTTTTAAATTTCCTTGTTCTGTATTGGTAGGAGTAGATTATTTTATTAATTATGTAATATCTTTTTATGAGTTTGACAAATCAACAGGAGCAAATCGTGGATTGCTCCAGGATTTGCTGGCACAGTACGATGAATATTCCCATTTGCCGGAGCATGTATTAGTCCAGCTTGATACAGTAATAAGCGCCTATACCAGAAATTACAGTGACCAGATTCCCAGAAAATCATATCCTTTGGATCTTTTTTTTAGGGACAGACTGAAAAGCCGAATTGTTTTGTGGTATGAAAACTGCGAGTGGATGGATTATACGGTTTATGTGAATGGGGAGAATAGCATAACAACAAGACATATATTGCAGGAAAGCATAAATTATTTTGAAACTGGGCCGGAATTATCCTGTGTTATCTCCCATGGAGATCCCAATATGCTCAACCTTGGTTTGAAGCCCGTATTTTTCGATTTTTATGTTTCGGGGTATAATCCGGCAATCGCTGATTTGACTATATTTTTTTTATCCGTTCTTCTTTTTGACCGTTTTTTGGCACCGAAATATCACAAGCGGACATTTATGGAACATGATTTTATATTACAGCAAAAGAATGATCTAGATACTGTATGCCTGTCACATACGAATCCTTTGTTAAAAACAATAAAACTAGATGTGAGACTGATTTTAAGTCCTGTTAGGCATGAGCTTTTAAACAAGCTGTTGGATAAAATAGAAAGTTTTGAATTAAAACTAGATGATACTGCAAGATTTTTTGTTGCAGTCAGAATCATGAGTGTATTTAATTTAAATGAAATGGAGGTTCCTGACAGAATGTATTGTCTTGCTTTGTTACACTTATTTTACAGCAGTTTTTTTGAAAATAATGGGGTGGAGTTCTTTCGCAGCATATTAAAGCTGTATGCAGATGAAAGGGCCAAAATAGATCTGATTGAGAAAGGGGAAGCCTATGTACGATAAGCAAATTATGAAGATAATGGAGTCAAGTCTTGGAGAAGAATTATTAGAACAAGCTGATTCTATCAAAAGAGAGGAAGATTTGTTTCTTCTTGGATTGGATTCAATGAACGTTATCCGGCTGATTATCGGAATTGAAGATGAATTTGGAATCGAATTTTTGGATCATGAGATAGCGAAAGAAAATTGGCGTTCTATTCAGGCGATAGACAATATTATACAAAGAAAGAAGGATACAGATGATTTATCAGGATGACACTCCGGGACTTGGCGAATTCAGCTATCCATATCCAAAGAACAATGGTATCGGAGTAGAAGCGCTTCGAGAAGAAAGGGGTATTCTTATTGAGTTTGAAGGATTGGACGGCAGCGGAAAGAGTACACAGGGTAAAAGAATATTGGAACGGTTGAAAAATGAATATGAAGTGTATTACACAAATTTCATTCACAGTGACTATATTAAGGTTCCCCTGTTAAAGACAAAATGGGAAAACAGCGATCCCTACACATTTGCCCTTATGTATTCAGCGGCACTTCAGTTCGTTTACACATCTGAAATACTGCCTAGGCTTAGAAAAAACCAAATAGTGATAGTGGATCGTTATCTGCTGACCATCTGGTTGAAAGCATGTATGAGCGGTGTGGAATTGGACTGGATCAAAACAGTCACTGCCAATATCAGGCCTGCGGACATGAGAATTATTATTGATACTCCGGCAAAAGTATGCATGAGGCGTAAGCTTGAGAAAAACAAACAGCTCACTTATTGGGAATGTGGAGGGAATTTGTTCCGACTTGAATCCATGCGCATTGGATATGATGAAAAAGAATATCAAAACATGTTTTTGCTCTATCAGGGCAGAGTTCGGGAATTTTTACTGAATTACGCGAAGAGACAAGGGGCTGAGATTTTTTCAGGAGTGCAGAGTATGTCCGGCTTAAATGACAGTATTTATCAATACATTAGAGCAGGATTGGAAAGGAAAGGTTATGGCAGGCAAAACGGATAATCTGCTGGCAATGCGTAAAATACACTATACGCCGGATTATGTACATATTGAATGCGATATTGGAATTCGCTGGCTACAGGAAGCTTATTTTAAATCAATAGCCCGCATGCCCCTGATTCTATTGGGTAAAGAAACCTTTACAGACATCCGGCTAAGCGATAGGGATATTTCAGTTCCAGTAGAACAATGGATAGCATTTACGGGTCATATAGTATCATCCTTTCGTGATGGTAAGAAGGAAAGAAAAGATATACTCACGAATATGTATCAGCAGCTTGCAGATGCAGAAATATATACAAATAAAATTTATAGTAAAGTTTACGGAAAGGGTATATTGCCAGGTAAGCAGGAAATCTTCGATTTGATTCAGATAATAATTAATTTGGACTCCTATGCAGTTTTTAATATGTTCATGCCCTGTGAGTATTATATAAAACAGTTCCAGGTATGCCGTTTGGAGCCCCAATTATGTAATGTGGATAATCTTATGGTATGCATGTTTGAACCCCATAGGATTCTTGTGCGGAAAAAGAAGCTTAAATTGGCACTCCAGTATCAGAAAAATGAACTGGGAGAGGAAAGTATCTTCGATTATCTGAAAGAAATTGCAGTTTATGAGCAGTTTGCCGATTGGATTTTCGGTGTTGAAAAGCTTCTTGATACCCGTTTTATTAAAAAAGAATTGAAAAAGCTTGCGGGCTGCTTTACGAAAAAGGAACTGGAAGAAGAATACAGGACACTGGACAGAAGCAGGGACTGGCAGGTTTACAGTCTTTACAGTCTTCTTCATGCTGTGGGAAAAAGCAGCGCCGAAAGGGAAGAGTATATAGATAAATTTTTATACCTGACGCATATTACTACGGAAGAAGAGAAGAGACATATGATTGAATGCAGGATATTTGCAGTCCTAGGATATGTTTTTTCCCAACTTAAAATTGATTCCACTAGGTACAGTCTGGAGGAATTACATATGATCATTCACTATCTAAATAAAGGAGAAGAGGAATGCAGCAAATAATTGAGAAATACGGACCGGAATGGGCACTATTGGAAATAGTAGCAAAAAAAGATAGTAATTTTATAGCAGAGGCGACGGATATTATAGATAATTATGAGATTCATTGGGGTGAGCTGATGGAGCAAGCCATGAGCCATAAAATGTTCCCCATGGTCTGCAGTTGTTTTATGGAGGATATGTTATTTGAGAAACTTCCTCCATTTATAAACCAGTATTTTACTCTCAATTACCAGATTAATGTTCATAAAACCCAAAGGATTAAAGAACAGACGCTTCGCATTGTGGATGCAACGCGAAAGAAGGGAATAGATATCGTCTGCACAAAGGGTATCGTCCTGGATGTACAGCTTTACGAAGGCAAGGGATATCGTTTTTTGTCGGATGTTGATTTCATGGCAATTCCTGAAAATAAGAAAGAAATCGACAGCATAATACAATCTCTTGGTTTTAAGGTAGGAACGGTGAATTGGCGCAGCAATTCCATCAAAGAAATGGACAGGAGTCAATATCTGATGTATTTAAATACAAAAGATAAACTACCGGAATACGTGATTGAAATTGATGACCCGCTCATTCGTTATGTGTCGGCGGGGGTGGCGTTTTCTTTTACTTGGGAGAAATGTCCATATCAGATTCCAGTGGAGGAGGCATTTTTGAAAAGAGTGGAGCGTCCACTCTGCGAAAATTCAGAGCTCACCGTTCCTGTGCTTGATAATGCGTATCATTTTATCTATATTATACTTCATTTGTATAAGCATGCCTGGCTGGATCATTTGCACAAATGGAGGAATGATGTGAATCTGGTTAAGTTTGCGGATGTATATCATTTCTGGCGCGCAAACGGGGAGGAACTAAAAAAGACTCTGCCTGCTATTCTCAAACAGCATAACATTGCTGAGCCGATAATGTGGACTCTCATCCATACTGACGGCATATTCGACAGTCATATGTCTAAAGAACTTATGGTGGAATGTGAGATAACTGAAGAATACCTTCATTCTTCGGGAGATAAAACTGGAAATACCCGTATCTGGAAGGGAAGCATGCGTGAGCGTCTATGGTCAAAAAAAAGAGAAACATTGTTCACTTGTTAATGAATGAACCGTTTATATTTTACCTAAGTGTGAACATCAAATTTATCGCCCAATACAGGGCAGAAGGGGATATATATGAAAATTACAAAGGATCTTTATGAATCTAAAAAGGAATTTATTCAGGGAATGTTTTCTCTGGGGGGACTGAGTGAATGCGGTAAAACATCAGCAGGTTTATATCTGCAGAGAATCGGTGTTAAAAGAATGAAAATTATTCAGATTGAAAGAGAAATGATGGAAGAGCGTGGATATGATCTTTCTGAGGGAATGAAAGAGCATCATTTTGATGAATTGTATGCGGTAAATATAGAAGATGTGTTCCGGGAGTTTTTGTACAGGCTAATCACCAAACTACAGGCGGAAGGGATAAAATTTGCATCTATTGAAAGCTTATATCGGGCGGAGCTTGGAGCTTTTCTAAAGAAAGAATTGGGATCCCGCATGATTAATATTTTCATTGATGCTCCTGTGGAGGTGAGAGCGGAACGTGAACTTCAAAAGATAAATAAAAAGGCAGCGAGTGAAAACAAGTCTAAAGCAACGTTAAAAGAAGTGATTGACCAAACTAAACAGAAAGATGCTTTCAAGCTCAGGCATGGAGCGGATCGTGTTAAAGACGTTGCAAATATTATTATTAACAACGATTCTTTGATTACGAAAGCAGAGTTTGATTCTATGGTGGGGGGCATTGCGTCTATTTTGCTGAAGCGGGGTTGATACTTTTATGAGACTGATCATTCCAATTAAAAATATAAAAGAAGGTACATTTGGCGGAAAGGCAGATCAGATTATCAAGATGAAAGCCAGAGGTATTAGAGTTCCGGAAACCTGGGTGATAAGCAGTCATGAGGTGACAGATGCCCTAAAGAAAAAAGGACTGATAAATGAAACTGGCGAAATCTTTAATCTAAATAATCTTAAATTGTTTTTTGATCGTAATTTTGATCTAGAATTGTTCTTTGGCTTACTGGAAGAAATAAAAGATATAAAAAAGCAAAACAGAGCTATAAGGCGGTTCGTGGTGAGAAGTTCTCACGAGCAGGAGGATGGGGCGGAATATAGCTTTTCAGGTCTCTTTCACACGGAGCTGAATCTGTCAGGAGCAGTAGAAATTGTGATGGCTATTTTAAAATGCTGGAGGAAAAGCCTAGATAATAGCCTAAACACTTATATGGGAAAAGAAGCTGGTTATATTTCTAGTCCATGTTCTTTGATTTTACAGGAATTTATACCCTCTGACGCGGCTGGAGTAGTCTTTCGTAGTGGGGACAAAATTTATATCAATGCGAACTACGGACTTGCCAAGTCTGTTGTTGACGGTAATACCGGATGTGACTCCTGGATATTCCATGAACACGACAGGGAATCAGTGAGCAGAGAAACGAATAAAAGTCATGCTGTCTTTCCAGTGAACAGCAGAATTAATCCGCTATATGGAGATGTGGTTTGTTTTGGCAGGTTGGAAGGACTTGTTGTTGATGAATACAATAATTGCGACCAAGTGATCAGAGTAACGCTTCCGAAGAATTTAAAGCAGTCGTTTTGTATGGATGACAATGGGATTCAAAGACTCATTTGCCTGTGTGAACAGGTATCATCGGTTTTGGGAATCCCTGATTATGATATTGAATGGGCTTGCCAGGGAGAAGAACTTGTTATATTGCAGTGCAGACCTCTCACTAGACAGGTCACAGGAAAAAAAGCAGTTGCTTTGGAGGGAGCGGGGCTAGGGCTGGTAAAAGGTGAAGCAGCCGGATATATTTATACTGTTACGGATGAGGAATCTGCTAAAAGATTCCCCAAGGGAGGCATCCTAGGGGTAAAGCGGCTGGAAGGAAGTGCTATCCTTGCGGCGACAAAGGCGGCAGGCTGCATATTAGAATCAAAATCCCTTCTTTCACACAGTGCCATTATTGCCAGAGAATTGGGGATACCGGCAGTAGGAGCGGTACATCTAAGCGATATCAAATGGAACAAATTATACTATTTAAATGGCGAAACAGGGGAATATAGATTAATAAAGGAAGACGACGGGCTAAAGTTTAACCGGAAGGAAGAGGAGGTAATCTGTCAGGATTTAGAACCGGAAATGATAACAATGTTGGAGGAGTTATCTCTTACTGTCGGTGGAGATTTTGGCAGGCGACTGAAATGTAATGCCAGAAATGGGGATGAATGTTGAAATGATTAAAGAATATGAAAGCATGTCCGCGTGGTGGGATGCTTCAGTTTTGGCATACCGTGACTGTATTGCTGTTGAATCAGCAGATAAACAATATTCATATGGGGAGATAGATGAATTGGCCTGTCGGTTTGCTGCCCATTTGAGTGTCTGTCAGACTAAAAAGAATGAAATTTTTGCCATCTGCAGTGCTAAGACGGTGGATTATGTTGTATGTATATTGGCAGTATGGAAAATTTCCTGTGCTTTCATACCGATAGACGTGGAACTTCCGGCGGAACGTATCAAGTACATGCTAGATGTGGGTCAGATTGATAATGTGATTGTTGAAAACTCACATAGCTGGCTGAAGGGCCGGAATCAGATTTCCATGGATACTTTGCACCGGAATCCGGAAAATAATCTCAAAAGCCGTTATATAACACCTTTACATGTGGATACGGCTTATGTGATTTTTACTTCCGGTTCCACCGGTAATCCTAAAGGCGTTGACATAAGCGCGGGCAACCTGACCAACTTTATTACAGCCATGAGAAGGGTATTACCAGTAGCGGAGGGAGATCGGTTCTTATCCATCACGACGGTAAGCTTTGATATCTCTATAATGGAGTTGTTTCTTCCGCTTTGCACTGGTGCAACACTTGTCCTTGCCACAAAGAGAATGCAGATTGATATGAATCAACTGAAAAAAACTCTTACAAATAAAGGTATTACTGTAATGCAGGCAACGCCGGTTACCTGGAAGATGCTTTTGGGATCTGGGTGGAAAAATCCGAAAGACATGATAATTTTATGCGGCGGGGAAGCCATGAGCACAGAACTTGCAGGTGAATTACGCTCTTGCTCCTCTTTTGTTTATAACCTTTATGGACCTACGGAAACAACAATCTGGTCCTCTGTTATGCGGATTAAGAATCCCTATGACATTCATCTTGGAAATCCTGTGTTGAATACACAGTTTTATATTCTGGACGAAAACAGAAAGGAAGCAGATGAGGGAGAGTTATATATCGGCGGGGCAGGGGTCGCAAAAGGGTATTACGGTCGTCCTGATTTAACGGAAGAAAGGTTTACATATTTGTCGGGAAAACCTGGAGAACGGGTATACAGGACAGGGGATATGGTGGAACGTAAAAATGGGAATTATTACTTTCTTGGACGTGCTGACTATCAGTTAAAAATAAACGGATACCGTATAGAACCAGAGGAGATAGAACAGGCTGTGCTCCGGTTAACGGAAGTGTCAGAAGCGGTGGCTGTGCCTGATACTGAAACAAAGACACTCTATTTATTTGTAAAAGCAGATACTGAGATATCGGGAGATCAGATTGCAGAATCCCTTAAAGAAGCCCTCCCTGCTTACATGATACCTCACCACATTGTTTTAACAGATACCTTCCCACGTACATTTAATCAGAAGATAGACAGAAAAAAACTGATTGGATATTATTTAAATAAGCAAGCAAATTCTTATGATATCTCCTTGCTTACAGAGTTATGGAAACAAGTATTAAAACGGGAAGATATTGAGACAGATGTATCTTATACAGAATATGCCCCTGATTCTTTATCAATGATCACACTGTGCAGCAGGATGAATACGGCAGGGTTTTTAATCAGTTTTGATGATTTGATCAGGCTTGGGACCATAAATCAGATTTATAAGTATCTTGAAAGATCTAATACAGTAGGTTCTGTGGTGGAATTGAGCCAGGGCGCTATTGCGTTTGCGAGACGGTATGGGCAAGGAGAGATAAATGGGGTACCTTATCATTTATCTGAACTTCAAAAAGCGATGCTTTTTGAGCTACAGTTTTATGCCGAAAATTCTAACTTTATTGAATCCTATACCATTGTAATGAAGAACAGGTCGGGGCGTGCAGAACGGTTAAACGATGCCATTGATCAAGCGTCATCAATGGCAGAAGTGCTTAAAAGTATATATTACTTTGATAAACGTGGGAATAGCATAGGTATTTATATACCTCATCTTAAGCTGTGTAAGAATACTGTAAAACACTATGAAAATGATGATGAGGCAAAACTGGCATGTGGCGTATTAGCAGAATACGGAGATGTAAATAAAATAGCCATGATATCTTCCATACATGCAGGCTGTGACCACATATATCTAAATATACGCTATCACCATATTCGTTTGGATATGGATACATTTTATGGATTACTATGTGAAATGCTTAAAAAGGCCATAGAAGGGGAGGAAATAAATCGCCTATCCTTACATGAAGATGAAAATTATTTCGGAGACAATGATTCAACCATTGTATTAAATGAAATGCTGAGGGAAGAACTCTCTCAGTTCTGCAAGAAGCGCAGGATAAGGCTGGGAGCGTTTTTACAGTGGTTTATTATTTGCAGTTTTTTTAAGAGCACAGGTAAAGAGGAGCTGGTTTATAGCGTTGTACTAAAGGATTGGTCGATGGATTACCGCTATTGCGGAAATAATATCCGTGTGCTTCCGGTAAAAACCAGGAAAAAGGATTGTCTGGATGTTTTCAACTATCAGAATCAATTCGATACATCATTAAATAAGTGTAAAAAATATAACAGTGAAAAAAATATTCTTTTTATTGTTAACTATGTACAGCAAAGTGCAGAAAGAATGAATCATTTGAGTAAATACGGATTGCTTGAAGTACAGCATACGGAATCAAACAGTTTTCAGTGTAATATTGTAATCAATATAGAATCGGATAAAATTAAGATAACCCCATACGGTAACAGTGGGATCGCAGGAAAATTCAGACTGAATGATATGGCAGAAAACCTGAAAACATATTTACATCTGGAGGCGGAGGGGACAAATGACAAGGAAAAAAATGCTCAAGATGAAACCTTTTAATGAATTTTATCACAAAAGCTGCTACTATAATTCTATTTTGTCAGCTGTTTTATATCTTGGCGGCTCTATAGAGCCATTACTATGCAACGATTTCTTTTATTATTGCAATGAATTCGATGAGGAGAATCCAGGCATACATCTTCAATATAAAAGTAAAGTAATTAAGGAAGAAGCACAGCTTTTAAAATTAATGGGAATAAGCTTTGAAAACATAGAGTATGAACAGATTTGGGATATGCTTGATCATGGTATACCGGTACATATACGTATTGATAGACGATATTGGGGATCACCGCGAAACAATTCCATATTTGACTCTGTTGCTATGGCTCATAATTATATGATTACAGGTTATGATAGGGATAAAGATGAATTCCTTGTCATTGATTCAACACCTGGGCAGAATGTATTATCTAAAGTTTCCTGCTCCATGATGAATTCGGGTATGAGAGAGTATAAAAAGCTGAATAAAAAGCATGGGATCGTTGCGATCAGGGCTATGGAACGGGGAGCGCGGGCAGAGGATTACAAAAAAATGTTTCATCACAGATTCGATGAATTCAGGGGGGTGATGCATCAGGGGATTGAAGAGCTGCCTTTAGTGAGACAGACATATGCCGTTATGGAGAGTGAACTCTGGCAGAGGGCTGCTTTGTCTGATATTACGCTTAATATAGATAGAATCAAGACATCCAGAGAATTGGAAGCATACCGGGTGGAAAGGTTTTATGATGGTATGACGGGGGAATATACATTGAAAACCCAAAAAGCTGTGGATATACTAGGAGTTATTCAGAGCTTGTTTACTAAAATTAGTATGCGGGGAACAGTTAGTGATACAGTGCGTAAATCAGTTTGTGGCATGTTTCAACAGCTGTATCTACAGGAAAATGATTGTTTTAATACATTGGCTTGTATCATAGACAGAAACAGGTGATAATATCTTTGTTTGCTAAGATAAAGGGGATTGTACATGGATAAGATATTTGTGTCATTAGACGGAGCAAATTCTACGGGAAAAACTTATTTGCTTAATACCATTGTTAGGCATAACTCCTTATATTATGGTATTGGATTAGGGGAAAACCAAAAAATTGCTGATGAGAACTGGTGGTTTTATAAAAGTATGCCAGTAGAGCTTATGGAAGAGCTGCTAGTGATGGTTCAGGAACGTGCTGTTAAGTGTAGACAAATCAAACAACCGGTAATCTTTCTGGATAAGGGGCTCCGAACCCTGCAGTCAAGACTGTATTCTACCTTTAAAATCAGAGGAGTAAGCCAGCAGAGAATTGAGGAATATATAGAGCATTTTACAATCAAATATTGTGAGATAGTGAAAGAAAATTTGTTCGTGCTCCTCGATAATCAATTTGTAACATTTGATCAAAAATTTTTTGCAAAATATAACCGGGTTCAGAGAGAGTATTTGAAAAAATTTGTATTCGATGTAACACACGAGATGAAAAATGATAAGGACTATCCCGGCAGCGCTGTAATTGATAAAATGGAACAAGCTATCTTAGAATATTTAAAGAATAAGTGGTTGGAAGAAATTTCAGGGCGGAAGTATATGATTACTGCCTTGACAGGTTTTCAGGATAATGAAACTGATTTTTTGATACAGTATCTGCGGAAAAAGAAAGCAGTTTGGTGTATAGATTATGCTTATATGAAAGAACAGGTGCAGAAAAAGTTCGGTATATTTCAGGAGAATACCTTATTTCAAGAGTTGCTGTTTCATGAATTGGCTGATTATTTGAAACAAAACAATAATTGTCATGTAATTCTTAAAAATCCAGAAGGTAACTTTTGTACAGAGGCAGGCGCGATATTGGGGGGACAGTTCAATTGCATTAATAAGTCTCTTATGAATTTTCAGGTAGAAAAATCTTGCGGTAAAAATATAGGGTTGTATCAAGTATGTGACATAATGGAGCAAAAGAGCCAGGAACCATATGAGTATGCAAAACTAGAAAGAAAAGCTTTATACGATTTATGTATTGATTCGTGTTTTAGGAATATTATAATAGATATTGAGGAAAAGGTCAGAGAGAGTGCTGGAGAAAATTTGGCACTATTTTCAGTGGTAGGCAGTTGTGCATTTGAATCAGCCATTAAAAATTGGAGCGATATTGATGTATTTGTTATACTTAAACAACAGGATCATAAATTTCAGCATTTTATCAATCAAATTCCGAAAAACTATTCAATTCATATAGGTATAAGTTGTTTCACCGTTCTACAAATTGAAATAGGGGAAGTTGATATTAAAGGACAATGGAATCTTTACTATATACAGAATAAAATTATCGCCCCCAGTTATATTGACTCTTCATTATGCACCAGAAGAATGAATCTGAATGAATTAATTGAGATAGAAAAATATCGATCTAATGAATTTAAGTATATGATGAACCGAATGATTTATTCAGACATGTTTTCAACTCGTAAATTGGTGAAGCTGACATTAGATTATGTAAAAGTCACGCTGCACAAATATAATATTGTGGTAAACAGGAAGCAGAATATTTTAGAGGCTCTGTTAGTCATGTGGGGAATTGATTATGGGCTGTATTTTAATAGTAATCGTATTCAGGATATCAGTATTTCGGCAGCTCAAAATTTCGCAGTTAAAGTGTTGGAAAAAGTGTATTAACAAGTGAATTAGGGAACATTAGTACAAAGGTTATACGAAAGGATTGAGAAAATGCATTCAAATATTTATAAACTATTACCAATAAAATATCCACCTATAACATCCTATCCTCATCACGCAAATATATTATCTATCTTATCCTGTAATGAAGAAAACTTAATTTGGTTTTACAATTACTATTTTCAACTTGCAATAAAGAAAAAGCCTAACAATCGGCTTGATTTTAACATTGGTTATAGTATAATTCCTTTTATCAAGAATTGTCCTATTGTGACTTTTCATGGTTTAAGCAGGGAATTTATAAGAAAAAAGTGGGATAATATAACGGACTTTTTAATTGATGGTATTAACTCTGGTTATTATATTTATTTAGTAGTTGATAAATTTTTTGTTCCAGTTTATGAAGATCAATATATGAAATATCATACATATCATGACATTATGGTTTTCGGATATAATATACAAAATCAAAAATTTAATGTTGCTGATTTTTTTAAAAATAGCAAATACTCCTATGAAGAATCTGAGTTTTCTAAAGTAGCAGAAGGATATTACGCAAGTGACGAGTTTGATTGGCTACATGGTGTTATTCTACTGAAAAAAGATAAGTCATACCAACCTAATTTTAATACTAATATTCTTAAAAATTATATAAATGATTATTTGACATCATACAATTCTAACGCCAGAACTATTCTTATTAACACATGGTTAAACAATAAAGAGTATGCTTTTGGATTACAGGTTTATGATGTTCTTGAAAATCATCTTAAAGAAATATTAAGTCGTAATGTTGAATTTGATATTAGACCATATCATGTACTTTGGGATCATAAAAGAATGATCTTGTTATTAATAAAATATTTATTTAAGAAAGGCTATCTGCAAAATGCTGACTATTTCTATTTGGGATTTATTTTAGTGGAAAAGAAAACTTTGATTTTGCGTAATCTATTACTTAAATATAAATTTAGTCAAAACAAGGGATTAATTGAAAAAGCAATGATTAAGCTTAGAGAAATTTCTGCAAAAGAACAACAATTGTTACAAAAGTTCATGGTAAATATTAATGAAGTTGCTACTCTGTACACTCCTTCAAACTCAAAATTAAGTTGTTATAGTTTATATATTGATTATAGTGACAACTGGATAGAATCAGTTTATGAGCTTGACAGTTCATACTGTACAAATGCTATAAATGCAAATGCAAGTTTCATATTTTATGGATCTTCCATTGATTTTATAGCTAGAAAAGATAGTCGCTGTGGCTATATAGATCTCTTTATTGATGATATAAAAGAAGCAACAATAGATCTATATTCTGAAGAACTAAAATGTAATGAAATTATTTATTCAAATTCAACATTGTCTTTAGGGAATCATTTAGTCAAGGTGGTATGTAGTGGAAAGAAAAATTATAAATCTAAAGATTGCTTTATTACTTTAAGTGGGTTTGAATTTTCTTCGAACAAACACTCAGAAGTAATACCAAATACTGCTAAGTTACATTCGATTGATATGACATCTGAGGGTACGTGGTTTAATTCATTTGGTAAAGAAGGATACGAAGTTATTGGGGTTCCTTCAAAGTATCCTTTATATGTGGATATAAGATATAAAAATGCGGAATTCTATCGTTTTCCGGATACCTCAAATGATAATCGAGCTTTACAGAGCCCTAATGACTTTAAAGATAGAATTCTTGCTATCATGTGCAATCCTGATAGATTTGAAATGCAAGTGTGTATATCAGGTCCTAAAGAAAAATTAGTAACTCTTTACTTAGTGGATTTTGATAATCATGGTAGAAAAGTAAAAATTGAAATTTTTGATGAAGATAGTAAGCAGTTAATTCTTACTCATACAGTAAGTAATTATGAGAAAGGAGTCTATTTAACATTCTCAGTAAAAGGTCGAATTAATTTTATATTTAACAATATATCAAAAAATAAAATTTTATATCAAAACACAGTATTGTCTGGCGTTTTTTTTGATAGCATTTAAATACTATGCGAAAAACGTCCGTATCAAAATAATATGGATAGTTGTAAACGCTCATAGCAGATGCTGAATCCAGTGCTATTATATCTTCTGACAGAGATCCCAAAACACTTGGAGGAAAAAGATAACAACTTCTGCGAAGTTCTGCTACCCTGGTCAGATAAGCTTCCGGTTAATTGCAGAAAATCATTGTATAAATATACCGCTCGTGAGAGCGGTTGTTTTTTTGGCTGCACTCACTATGGCGCGTTTACTTACACCAAAACAAAAATAATAGTAAAAAGTCCTAAAATGAATGGGATAAAGTTCAAATATGACAACAAAATGCCGATGAAAGAGCTATAATGATGTGGTAGATGCAAATCAAACATGGGAATGGTAAGGAGGCATTATGAAACCTTACATATTTGAAGCAATCGAGCATGGGAAGAAATATCCGGCAAAAGCATTTGTAACAAGCATCGAGCATTCTAGTTTTCACTGGCACTATGAATATGAGATCATTCTGGTTTTAAAGGGGAGTATTTTGGTAAATGCCAGTCCTAAGCCAACGACGCTGGAAGCTGGTGATATTATTTTGTTAAATTCAAAAGCGATTCATGAACTGCAACGAACACAAGCTGAGAACCTATGTCTTTTTATACAAATAGGCCAAAGTCTAATTCGTGATTTTAGTGATGGGAATAAGACCTACTATTTTCATTTAAACAGTCAGTCTGTGGATCTTTTTCCAAAGCAGAATTATTGTGAGTTTGTAAGCCTGGCAGCCAAAATCGGATTAGAATTTCAGAAAAATGATATCGCCGGCTATTACCGGACAAAATCACTTTTGTTTGCATTCATCGCTGATTTGTTTGAGTTTGTGCCCTATGAGATTCACCAGAAAGCGGCTGCAACAAAAGAGAAGGAGAATCAAGTTTTGCTGATGCAGATCATTGAATTCATACAGGAAAACTTCAACCAGGAGACAAAGCTAAACCAATTATACAAAGCCCTTGGAATCGGTGAAAAAACAGTTTATCGGTTTTTAAAGTGTAATGTGGGTTTAACTACGAAAGAGCTAATCGATAATTGTAGAATCGAAGCTTCCAAGCCATTGCTTAAATTTTCCGAAAAACCCATTTGTTGTATTGCAGGCGAATGTGGGTTTGGATCAGAAAACACATTTTATCGAGTTTTTAAAAAGGAGGTGGGTGTAACACCCAATGAATATCGGCAAAATGGGACCATGTTGGATAAAAATCCAGAGGTAAAAGGTTACTTAAGTTTTAGTCAGAAAGAAGCAGTGAATCTGTTAAACAAACACATTGAAAGGAGAAATACCCATGAAGTGTAAGAAAAATCATCGCATAAGTTATACAGACAGAGCGAGAGCAATTGTTGATTCTTTGACGTTGGAAGAAAAAGTCGCCCTTATGGGAGGAAATGTATCTCATCAGGAGATGATTTCTGATATGTCAGTGGATCCAGACAAACATTATAATTATATTCCATATTCCGCAGGAGGAATTAAAAAAGCGGGTGTTCCACCTATGCTTTTTTGCGATGGTCCCAGAGGAGTGGTATGCGGAAGTGGAAAGAGTACTTGTTTTCCTGTCTCCATGTTGCGGGGAGCCTCGTTTGACACGGAATTAGAAGAAAAAATCGGTCATGCCATTGGAAAAGAAGTAAAGGCATATAAGGGGAATTTATTCGCAGGAGTCTGCATCAATCTTCCATACAATCCGGGCTGGGGTAGGAGTCAGGAGACATATGGAGAAGAATCGTTTCATTTAGGAGAGATGGGAAGTGCATTGGTTCGAGGGGTACAGGAGGAAAATGTGATCGCCTGCATCAAACACTTTGCATTTAATCAGATGGAAATTTCTCGGTTTAAAGTAAGCATAGATTGTGAGAAACGAACGGAACGGGAGGTATTTCTTCCTCATTTTAAACAATGCATTGAGGAAGGGGCAGCCTGTGTTATGAGTTCTTATAATTTATATCAGGGCATTCATTGCGGTCATCATGATTATCTCTTAAATCAAGTGTTAAAAGACGAGTGGGACTTTGATGGATTTGTTATGAGTGATTTCATTTGGGGAGTAAAAGATACCGTGGAAGCTGCCAATGGGGGGCAAAACATGGAGATGTGCTGCACTCAGTTTTTTGGAGAGAGACTAGTAGAAGCCGTTCGCAAAGGGCAAGTACCGGAATCTAAAATTGAGGATGCAGCTTTGCGGATCATTCGTACATTGCTCGCTTTTCATGAGGCTTCTGTTTCGCCCACAGAGGAAACGATATTAGGATGCAAAGATCACGTTGCATTGGCACTGCAGTCTGCAAGAGAAGGAATTACGCTGATTAAAAATGAGAATCACGTTCTACCCTTGAATAAAAAAGAGACAAAAAAAGTAGTCGTTCTTGGCAAATTAGGAGAAAAAGAGGTTATAGGGGATCACGGCTCCAGTCAGGTCCATCCTGCATATATCGTAACTCCGCTTCAGGGAATTGCAAACATAAGTCCCAAGACAGATGTCATCTATTATAGTGGGGAAAATATTGCGCATGCGAAAAAGCTGGCGAAGGAAGCAGATGCGGTCATCTTTGTAGTGGGATATGATCATGACGATGAAGGAGAGTATATTTCAGAAGACTTAAACGATTCTTATACAGGTGCTATTGGCGGAGATCGGGTAAACTCTCTAGGGCTTCATGAAGACGAAAGCCAGTTGATTCAGGAGGTAGGACCTGTAAATAAGAATTCAGTGGTCGTGCTAATTGGTGGAAATATGATAATGATGGAGGAATGGAAAGATAAAGTAAGTTCTATTTTAATGGCTTATTATGCTGGAATGGAAGGTGGTACTGCAATTGCAGAGATTTTATTTGGCGATGTAAATCCCAGTGGAAAACTTCCTTACGTAATTCCTTACAAGGAGACAGATCTACCTCAAGTGAACTGGGATACCAAAGAACAGTGGTATGATTACTATCATGGATATACAAAATTGGAGAAGGAAGGAGTTCAACCATCGTTTCCGTATGGATTTGGATTGTCTTATACAACATTTGACTTAAAAAATCCCCAGTTTTTAGTGAATGGTGAAAGCGTGACTGCAAGCTGTCAGATTACAAACACCGGTGACAGGGCTGGGACAGAAGTGGTTCAGATGTACGTTGGTTTTAAGAACTCCTCCATAGATCGTCCCGTTAAGATTTTAAGAGGATTTAAACGGATTACATTAAAAGAAAAGGAAAGTGGAATTGTTACCATATCTTGTCCTGTGAAACAGTTGTGCTGGTATAATGAAGACAAAAAAACAATGGAACTGGAGCATATGACATATGAAATTTATGTGGGAACGAGCTCTGCACCACAGGACTTATTAAGTGGTACATTTACACTATAAGGGAGGCATATCATGAAGGAGAAAGTTTCTTTTGGGGAGAAGCTGGCTTATGGAGTTGGGGATGGAGGCTGTAATTTTGTCTGGACTACCATTGGTTCATTTCTAACCTTATATTATACAGATAGTGTAGGAATCAGTGCTGCAGTTGTTGGAACGATAATGCTGTTGACCAGACTTTTAGATGGACTCAGTGATTTGGGTATGGGAGCCTTGATTGACAAAACTCATACCCGGTGGGGAAAGGCTCGTCCGTGGGTGTTGTGGAGTTCGATTCCCATGGCCGTTGGTTTAATTTTGTTGTTTCACGTGCCAGATCAATTTCATATGCAGGGGAAGATCATTTATGCAATGATTACTTATGTCTTTCTTGCAGCGTTTGCTTATACGGCATGTAATTTGTCCTATAACACGCTACTGTCCCTGATTACAACGGAACAAAATGACAGAACTTCTATGAGTACCATACGGTTT
Source organism: Clostridium sp. E02 (assembly GCF_003833015.1). Taxonomy (GTDB): domain Bacteria; phylum Bacillota; class Clostridia; order Lachnospirales; family Lachnospiraceae; genus Lacrimispora. The sequence continues at coordinate 54,059 of NZ_RJLQ01000007.1, read as the reverse complement.
ATTTGCACGTTAATTGCCATTTTATTTATTTCCTATAGTACAATGCATTTTGTTGGCTGGTTCGGTTGGGGAGGAATGTCAGTAATTTATGGACTCATTGCCTTTGCTTTATTACTGGTTACATTTTTTGGAACGAAAGAACGGTATGTGCCGCTGAAAAGACAACAAGAGAATCCTTTGGGACTTTTACAATCCTTTCATATTCTATTTAAAAATAAATACTTTATCTTTGTTACATTACTTTTTGTAGTAAACTATGTAGTAATGGGGTTGCAGGGGGGCGCTGGAATCTATTATGCCAGGGATGTATTGGGGAATGCAGGAGCATTTGGCACTTTAGTATTAGCGGGTTTTCTTCCCATGCTGATTGGATTGCCATTATTTCCGATTCTTGCGAAAACCTTCGGAAAGTGGAAATGTATGATGTTTGGATATGGAATGCAGCTTGTGGGTTTACTTCTAATGATTGCTTTTCCTGTCTATTTACCAATGATTTTAATTGGTCTATCGTTAAAAGGTTTTGGTAGTATTCCTCACACCGCTGGTTTGTTTGCATTGGTGGCAGATGTGGTGGATTATGGGGAGTGGAGAACAAAAGAACGTCTAGATGGACTTACATACAGTGCAACAAGTTTTGGGATGAAAGTCGGTACCGGACTTGGTACAGCATTGGTGGGGTGGATCCTTGCATTTGGAAACTATGATCCCAATGCTTCCATTCAAACAGCAAAGACAATAGTAGCAATGAAGGCATTGTATATCTATATTCCTTTTGTGTTTGTTTTGCTCGGGATTATTGTACTTTTCTTTACCAATATTGACCGGATCTATCCGATTATTATTTCAGAACTGGAACAGCGAAGGAAAGAGTAGAGCGTTATTACAAAATTCAAACGGAAGTGGCTTTTTAATATAGTCTACTTCCGTTTTTATATGGAGAAATTTATGGTTCTTGGAAAATAGGAAACCGTTTTGGAGGTAAATGCGTAAATATAATAAATGCTATTAGTAACAAAAATACGCCAAAAGATAAAGGCCTATCATATTTACCAAACGTACAATGAATCGTAAAAAAGTAATAGCAGATAAAGGCAATAATAATTGATATAAGAAAAGTAAGGATGTCAAGAATCAGGAAATTGCGACCAAGTAAATTTGTATAGGTATAAAAAATAATGGGTATCAAAAAGGTTCCAATCAATATACTTGCACTAAACGCAGATGACTTACAGGAATCATTAGTTGTTCCTAATGTAAATAAGCCATATACCAGCATGGGAAAGAAAAGCATTTTCATATGCTCCCAGACAGATTCATTAACAGGTGAAAAATATCCAACAATACTATTATTTCCAGACCATTCATAAGTAAAATGCAAAAGGGTACCAACAATAAATACAAATAGGATGCCAAAGAAAATTTTATAAAAGTCCATATGTATTTCCTTTCCACGTAAGATAGAATAATAAAATCTTTGAGCAGGGCCACAAGTGTCTACGACCCTGCCAATGATAACATGTACTTACTTGGCTGCTTTTTCGGAAAAAGAAGTCGTCACTAAAGTTTCATAAGGAACCCGTTTACTTAGTTCTCCGGATTCCACTAGAATATTTTGCAAGAGTTCAAAACTGTCTTTTTTAAAAATCGTATCCTCTTTCCAAGTGTCCTGTTCTTTGTAACGGTTTACAATTGCTGTTATATTCTCCACATCTGATTCTTTGAACTGGGGCTTAATAACTTTTGCAATTTCCTCTGGAGAATGAGAATTCACATATTTCAGTCCTTTTTGAATGGCATTGGTAAATTTCTGAACGGTTTCTGGATTTTTTTCCAAATAGCTTTTCTTTACACTGTAGGCAGTGTAAGGAACATAGCCAGAATCAACGCCTAAGGATGCAACTACATATCCGTTGCCTTCGTTTTCCAGCCCCGATGCAAACGGTTCAAATTCAACCGTATAATCGGCATCGTTACTAGTAAAAGCAGCCGCTGTAAGTCCGAAATTAATACTTTGATCGATGTTAACATCCACAGCGGGATCAATACCATGTTTCTTTAAGATGTATTCAAAAACCATTTCTGGCATTCCTCCAGCTCTGCCTCCCAGTATCTTTTTCTCTTTTAAATTATCCCATTTAAAATCATTTTCTTTTTGTCTTCCAACCAAGAAGTTCCCTGCTCGTTGTGTTAATTGTGCAAAATTAACAGCGTAATCTTCCGATCCGTTTGCATACGTGTAGATACTAGCTTCTGACCCCATAAATCCAATGTCGGCATCTCCAGATATGAGTGCGGTCATAACCTTGTCAGCGCCCGCTCCGTTAACCAGAGTTAAATCAATCCCTTCATCCTTAAAATAACCCAATTCAATGGCTGCGTATTGGGGTGCGTAGAAGATGGAATGAGCGACTTCATTTAAAGTGACCGAAGTCATATCAGAGTTTTTTGCCTTGGATGAGCAGGCGGTTAAACTTAAGATGAAAACACCGGTCATTATAGCGGTCAGAAAAAAGTGATAGGCTTTTCTCATAAAATCCTCCTTTGGAAATCTTAATACTACATAGTATTAAAAGATTACGGGAAGGTACCTTGTCTTAAGAAAAATCACAAATCATTGACTGTTCAATAACATGGTAAAAAAGTGGTTGGATTTGCTTTCTGGCTTTTGACCTGCAGGCGGTTAGGGAGAAGGACAGCATAAATGCGGCAAGGATTAAGGCAAGTGTCTTTTTCATAGAATTCTCCCTCCATTTTTCATACTACTGTTATCATATGAAGGCAGGCCGATAGGGGTACCCTATTTAAAGAAATCTTTCTGAAAAGATGGAATAAGAAATTAAACTATGTTATACTGCTATAGTAAAATTACAAAAGCAGGAGATATGCAATGAACTATCGGATGATTGTGTTGGACTTGGATGGTACTTTGACCAATCGGGATAAGGTGATCACCCCCAGGACCAAAGAGGCACTTTTAAAGTTTAAACAGCAGGGCGGTGTGATCGTTCTGGCTTCCGGACGGCCTACTTATGGAGTCATGCCTCTGGCAAAGGAGCTGAAGCTTCAGGAATCAGGCGGCTATATTTTGTCCTTTAACGGGGGACGTATGATTGATTGCAGAACCGGAGAGACCATATTTGCGAAAGAACTACCGATTTCTTCGAATCAAAGAATTATTCACATGGCGAAAGAGTATGGGGTTAACATTCTGACCTATGAAGACGATTTGATCATCACTCCGAATGCGTCGGATGAATATGTACAGAAAGAAGCTTCCATTAATAAGTTAAAAGTTAAAGAGATTTCAGATATGGAACACTATGTACAGTTTCCTGTGGTCAAGTATTTAATGTTAGAAGAGGGAGACTATCTTGCTATGGTAGAACCCAAAGTCAAGGCTTCATTAGGCCGAGATTACAGTGTTTATCGGTCAGAACCGTTTTTTCTTGAGATTCTTCCCAAAGGAATTGACAAAGCGTCAAGCCTTGAACGGCTATTATTAAGGCTTGGTATGTCAAAGGAGGAGATGATTGCTTGTGGAGATGGGTATAATGACTTATCTATGATAAAGTATGCAGGTCTTGGCGTTGCCATGGAAAATGCAGTTTTGCCTGTTCGGAAAGCGGCAGATTTTGTGACGCATTCCAATGACGAAGACGGCATTGCTCATGTAATTGATACGTTTATTTTTTCCGAATGATGCTAGGGGTGGACTTTACAACTTTAGTATGTTAAACTTACAATAAGAGCAAAGGAATATAAAGGGGATTGAACGATAATATGAATAAGAAAATTAAGACAGATGCCGTTGATCATCTGTTTGAGGCCATTTTAACTCTAAAGACACCAGAAGATTGTTATACATTTTTCGAGGATGTGTGTACCGTGAATGAACTGTTAAGTTTATCTCAAAGGTATGAGGTGGCTAAAATGCTAAGAGAAGGTCGTACCTATTTAGAGATAGCAGAAAAAACAGGAGCGTCTACCGCAACGATCAGTCGGGTTAATCGTTCCTTAAATTATGGAAACGACGGCTATGATATGGTATTTAAGCGATTAGATGATAGCAAAGAAGAATAAGAAAGCAGGGGACATACCGTAGAAGGTACTGTCTCCTGCTTTTTATCTTATAGAAAATAAGACATTACTTTTTCTTTTTAGTCGGCTCCGTATCACCAAGATCATCAATTAACCGTTCAATCACCTGTTTTTTTAAATAAACATCAAAAGAAAGTTCACAGATCCAGGAAAACAGGCGCATATATTCAAGGTCCCCATCCTCTAACCCTTTTCCTTCAAATGTTTTAGAAGAGTGATGATACTTTTGAATGATATCATCCTTTATATGTTCTAATTCTTCTTCCTCCTGAGATAAAATTGCGCTGTATATCTCTTCAAAGGGCAAACCATTGGAAGAACTAAAATGTTTCTCGGTCAGTGGGCGGAACAGTTGCTCGATATCATGAAAGGATATTAGATTTTTAAAATAATATATAAAGATAAGTAGTACCATATGTTCTTTGGCATACTTCTTTTTCACGGGAGCAGGGAGCAGATTGTTCTTCGCATAATTATTAATCATGGTTTTTGTAAGAACTTTATCTTCCGGATAGCGTTTCGTCTTTTTTAAATGTTCATCCATGAACGTAGTGACTTGGTCCATATATAGATCAATATTTGGTATGGTATCTGGTTTGATATGGTTTAATTGGTCTAGATGCTTTAAGACATCCTGCATTCTTTCTTCATTGGTCTTCATAGTTCCTCCGTTCTGTGCAGCATGGCAAACACTAGGATTAATAAATCCCTTCATCATATTATATAGTATTCAATACCAGATGACAAGAGGAAAAACCTTATAAAACAGTTTCTTGACATTTTTAGAATGTATGTTAATCTAGAATTAACAGTTAAAAATGAAAAGGAGATCCATAACGATAAAAGATACAGACATACAGAGAGTACACGACGAAGGGATAATTAAGAATAAATTCTGGGATTGTACTCTTTTTTTGTATAAAAAGGACAAAAAATCAGAGGTTTGTAGAATTTAAGGATTTTTTGCGAAAGAAATGGGTTGCATATTAGCAGACTTATATTATAATAAATTGAGGAAGTTTGTAAGACTTCGAATAAATGTTAGGATGGAAGTTGGTACTTTTAGATGACAGTGAAGGAAGCGGCTGTAGATTATCTGAGTCAGATACCTATGTGGACCAGAAAGAAAAATTCTCTGGAGGATATTCGCATCTTTCTAAAAGAGATGGGGGAACCGGATGAGGGGATGAAGATTATTCATGTTGCCGGAACCAATGGCAAAGGATCCGTCTGTGCGTTTCTTCAATCCGTACTTCTAAAGGCGGGGTATAGAGTGGGAACTTTTACATCCCCACATTTGCTGGAGATTAGAGAACGTTTTATGATTCAGGGAGAGAAAACGTCTTGGAACGTGTTTTTAGATAGTTTTAGTACAGTTCGGGTACTTGTAGAGAAAATGATGGACAAAGGGTATAACCACCCATCTTATTTTGAGTTTTTGTTTTATATGGCTCTTTCAATGTTTCAGAAAGAGAAGATGGAGGTTGTGATTTTAGAAACCGGTATGGGAGGAAGATTGGATACTACGAATGTAATTCGAAATCCCATGGTGGCTGTAATTACTTCCATTAGTCTAGACCATACGGAAATTCTTGGTGATACCATAGAAAAGATAGCAATGGAAAAAGCAGGAATCATAAAAGAAGGGGTTCCGGTTGTATATGATGGAAATGATCAGAAAGCTGTTTCTGTTATAAAAGACAGAGCAAGTAAACTCCATTCGCCTTGCTATTCCATGGACAGGCATGCATACACCATTAACAATATAAATGAAACGGGGATTCATGCCTCTTTGCAAAAGAAAGAGGGGGACTTTGTTTCCCTGTTTATTCCATCTCCTGCAGATTATCAGGTAAGGAATGGACTTTTGGCACTTCGGGCATTGGAGGTATCTGGGCTTTTTGAGAATGAAAATCCAGAAGTTTTTAACCAATGGCTGATAAGTGGTTATGCCAGCATGCACTGGCCAGGTAGAATGGAAGAAGTGTTGCCAGGAGTATTCTTAGATGGGGCACATAATCCAGGAGGGATTGAAGCGTTTATAAAGACAGCTGCGGATTTGTGCATGAGGAGAAAGAAACGTGCATTTGTATTATTTTCAGCCGTTATTGGGAAAGACCACCATAAGATGATCCACAAAATCACCAGATTGCTACCTCTTGATTTAGCTGCAGTTGCTCATATAAGTTCTGAGAGAGGACTTAAGACAGGAATTTTGTTCGAAGAGTTTGAAGCCCCCCACGAGTGTGAGGTTGAAAGATTTGAGGAGGTAGAAGAAGCATTTTTATCTATGCTTCGTAATCTGGATGAAGGACATTTGCTATTTTGTGTCGGATCCCTTTATTTAATCGGGGAGATAAAAGCAGTATTAAGGAGGAATGGTTATGATTGATTTTGAAGCTGAGATTGATAAATATAGGCCGAGCCTTGAGGTGGATGCCGTAGAAGATGCCATTGTCAGAAGTGATTTAACCGATATGAATGATCTGATGATGGATTTAATCAAAGAAGTCAGCAAAGAATAGGCGGTTGCTATATGGATTATCAAAGAAAAACCCGCGTAATAGCAAATAGCTATTATAACAAAGGCCTGGAACAGGCAAGGCTCAGAGATCTTTCAGGAGCAGCAGAAAGTCTGAAAAAAAGTCTGCATTTTAACAAATATATGACAGATGCCAGAAATTTATTGGGACTTATTTACTACGAAATCGGAGAAGTGGGAGATGCACTAGTTCAGTGGGTAATTAGCATGAATTTGCAAGCCCAGGATAACCGGGCAGACGATTACTTAGGTGAGATACAACGGAAAAAAGGGACCATGGATTTAGAACGTAAAACAATTCGCCGGTTTAATCAGGCATTGATTTATTGCCAGAGTGGCAGTGAAGATCTCGCCATTTTACAGCTGAATAAAGTAATAGAAAGTAAGCCCAACTATCTAAAAGCCCAGTTATTGTTTGCACTTTTGTGTATGGGTAGGGAAGAGTATCAAAAAGCCGGGAAATCCATAAGTAGGGTGCTGCAGATTGACCGGAACCATAAAATAGCACTGTATTATAAGACTTTGGTGAAAAAATTCGGTGTAAATGTGAAAACAGAGCGGGAACCGGAAAAAAGAAAACTTAAGAGTGTGATCTCCCATAGGCAGATGGAAGATGATGATGTGATTATACCGCCGAGTTATAAGGAAAACACCAGAGATCAGGCAGTTCTTAATATTTTGGCCGGGCTTTTACTTGGTGCTGCAGTTGTGTTTTTCTGGGTTATGCCAGCAATCACCAAATCCATCAATGTAAAGCATAACAAAGAGATGTTAAAATACAGCGAAGAATTAAGTCAGTCCAATCAAAAGGTGGATAGCTTATCAGATCAGATAGAGACATTGATGGCAGATAAGAGCAAAGCCGAAGAATCTCTTGCATCCATGACGAATGATTCTGACAGTATACTTGCCCAATATCAGGCTGTGATTGGAATTTTGCAGGCATATAAAAAAGATGAATTTACATCTGCAGTTAAGATATATGCCGTTTTAAACCCAGATCTAATTGCTTCCACAGATGTACAGGCAATTATAGTAGAGATTAAGAAAGATATGACGGAAAAGGGGTGCCCCATTTTGGAGGGATTGGGAGACAAAGCAGTGTCTTCGGGAGACCAACAAACAGCACTTACATATTATGCCAAATGCATTGAGTTAAAACCTGACAGCTGGGAGGCGAAATTTAAGTCCGCTGTCATATACAAAGGATTGGATCAGAAAGATCAGGCCAATGGACTGTTTTCTGATATCATAAATAACAGCAAAGATGAAGAGTTATCTGCGAAGGCAAAATCAGAACGAGGTTTTTAGGTAGCAGATATCGAAAAAAGACGCGACAGAAGAGGAATCTTTTTGTGGTGTCTTTTTTTCTTCAACCGGATTAATTGCTGCAATGAAACACTCTTCTTAGGGATTGCGGTCAGACAATAAGAAATGGAGGAGTATTGCATATGAATCAACCATTCTTTACATATGAAGCAGATGGACAGGCTCTTATTGTTCATTTGCCGGAAGAACTAGATCACCATAAATGTTCCGGACTTAAATATGAGACGGACCTTATTCTTTCGGAAAACTATATTAAACGGATTGTATTTGATTTTTCAAACACCAGGTTTATGGATTCTTCGGGAATTGGGATATTACTCAATCGTTATAAACAAATGGCCTTAAGTGGAGGCATTGTCACAATTTATGGGGTAACACCCCGCACACTCCGGATTTTAAAAATGGGAGGAATTTTAAAATTAATGAAATTATATGACTCTAAGGAAGCAGCAGTCACAGGTTGAGGAGGAACGTATGTCAGAACAGAATAAACCAGAAATTCTGAAAATGGAAGTGGAGGCCCTGTCAAAGAATGAAGAATTTGCCAGAGTGGCAGTGGCTGTTTTTATGGCGAGATTAAATCCAACGATAGAAGAGGTGGATGACGTTAAGACAGCCGTGTCGGAGGCTGTAACCAATGCAGTCATCCATGGGTATCAGGGAAATGGAGGAATCATCTATTTAGAAGTAGGGGTCGATCATCAGGACATCATCATAACCATAAAAGATACAGGAATCGGAATCCCAGATATTAAACTGGCGATGGAGCCGATGTATACCACAGATCCGGATGGGGCTCGATCTGGAATGGGATTTTCTTTTATGGAAGCATTTATGGATGAAGTGGAAGTAATATCCACACCAGATGAAGGAACCGCTGTGACGATGAAAAAGAAGATAAACGGGTGAGCCATATGGATGAGACCATGAGATTGATACAGATGGCTCACGATGGAGATAAAGCGGCAAGGGACCAGCTTGTAACCGACAATTTCGGGCTGGTTTGGAGTATTGTACGCAGGTTTACAGGGCGTGGTTATGAGCCGGAGGATTTGTTTCAGATTGGAAGCATCGGTTTAATGAAAGCCATAGATAAATTTGATTTATCTTATGAAGTGAGATTTTCCACTTATGCGGTTCCAATGATCACAGGAGAGATTAAACGGTTTCTAAGAGATGATGGAATGATAAAGGTAAGCCGGTCGATTAAAGAAATGGGGTTAAAAGTAAAGACTGTCAGAGAAGAACTGATCTATCGTTTTGGGAGGGAACCTACGGTTGAAGAAATCGCTGGTAAAATTGGGACCAGCAAAGAAGAAGTGGCGGCATCCATAGAAGCAGGGGCGGAGGTGGAATCTTTATATCGCTCTGTTAATAAAAATGATGAAAACAGCATTCAACTTATCGATAAAATTGAAGAAGAAAATTCCGCCCAGGAAGAGCTCCTTAATCGAATGCTGCTTCGGGATCTGGTTACTGAATTATCAGATAAAGACAGGGAAATTATTATCAGACGTTATTATTATAATGAGACACAGAGTCAGATTGCGTCAAAGCTTGGAATTTCGCAGGTTCAGGTATCCAGGCTGGAAAAAAAGATTTTAAAGCAAATGCGTGAAAAATTATAGAATAAAAAAAATGATACGGCTCATACTAATTTTGAAGTACAAAAAAAGGATGTGAGCACGTATGGAATCCATAAAGCATAAGGTTGTGATGGCGATCCTTGTGATCAGTTTGATTGTTGTCGCAGCAGCAATCTGGTATATGATCGCTGTCATGCCGGATCGTGTACAAAAGGAGGGGACTCTTGTTGAGGCCGTACCAGGAATTGTGAGGCTGATTTCATGAGCAAAACAGTGTATATCAATATCAGTGAGATAACAGAAGTTCACCATAAGGAGATTCAGTTAAAGGACGTAGCCGATGTATTCTGCGATGATTCGGCGGTGATGAACAAGTGCAAAGCCCTACGGATTAAAACCATTCATATGGACCAGAATAAGCGTTACATCGAAAGCACACTCGATGTAATAAAAAAGCTGCTGGAGATGGATAAAACCCTTCAAATTAATAACATTGGTGAAGTGAAATTCATCATTGATTATCATAAGAAAAAAAAAACCAACTGGGTTTTGCAGTGGTTTAAAACCATTTTTGTCTGTATTATCTGTTTCTGTGGGGCGGCATTTGCCATCATAACATTTAATAATGATGTAAGTGTTCCAACTGTTTTTAACGAGATTTACAAAATAATCATGAGACAGGAATCCAGTGGTTTTACAATCTTGGAGATTGGATATTCCGTTGGACTGGCACTGGGTATTATACTGTTTTTCAACCATTTTTCGAAATTTAAGATAAATACCGATCCAACGCCGTTGGAGGTGGAAATGCGACTTTATGAGGACAATATCAGTAAGACTCTCATACAAAATGATGGAAGAAAGGAGTCGGATATTGATGTTAATTAAAGAAGCAATTCTTTTATTAGTGGGACTAAGCGCTGGCGGCATTATAGCAGCCGGCGTTTTTGCATTTTTGGCTATAATTGGAGTATTTCCCAGATTGATTGGAAAAACACATACCAATGAACACATTATGCTTTACGAATCTTGTATCATTCTAGGCGGTGTTCTTGGAAACGTAAGTGATCTTTACAAAATACCAATTGGACTGGGAGGTTTTACGTTTTTAGGTGTTTTTGGATTAGCGGTAGGCATATTTGTAGGCTGTCTGGTTATGTCCCTGGCTGAGACGTTAAAGGCGCTTCCAGTAATCAGTCGGAGATTGAATCTGGGGGTAGGGCTTCAGTATATCATTCTATCGATTGCGCTTGGTAAACTAACCGGATCTCTGTTGTTTTTTGCAGAACGGTTTGGGCAGAAATAACAGATTTAAGATTGGAGGGGAATAATGGAAGTAAATAAAAAAGCATATGAAGCATATGTAAAGGAAATGACTCCGGTGCATAAAAAATGGCCGAATCTGATCAAAGCGTTTTTCGTGGGTGGAATTATTTGTACGATTGGACAGGTTACCACAAATCTGATTATGAATATGGGAGTGGAAAAAGAAGCAGCTTCTGCCTGGACTCTCTTAATCTTGATCGCAGCCAGTGTGATTTTAACCGGTCTGAATCTTTATTCTAAAATTGTAAAATTTGGTGGAGCAGGAGGATTGGTTCCAATTACAGGATTTGCAAATTCAGTGGTTGCTCCGGCAGTGGAATTTAAAGCAGAAGGACAGGTGTTTGGGATTGGGTGTAAAATATTCACCATTGCCGGTCCCGTAATATTATATGGGATACTAAGCTCATGGATTCTGGGGGTCATTGCTTATGTGCTCAAGGCTTTTGGTATACTGTAGTAAAGAAACTGGAAGAGAAATGGAGAGAAAATCATGCAGGTAGGAAAGGCAAGTATTAAATTTGAAGAACCTCCGATTATTGAAAGTATGGCTTCCGTGGTTGGAAAAAAAGAAGGAGAAGGTCCTCTGGGGAAATTGTTTGATGTTGTGGAACAAGATGACATGTTTGGTGCAGAAACATGGGAGAAAGCAGAAAGTGCGCTTCAAAAGCAGACGGCAGATCTTGCAATTGAAAAAGGAGACATTAGAAAAAAAGATATTCGATATCTATTTGCTGGAGATTTACTTGGACAGCTGATTGCTACTTCTTTTGGTACTGTAGACTTAGAGATTCCGTTGTTTGGATTATTCGGGGCCTGTTCCACAATGGGGGAAGCACTGAATTTAGGAGCGATGACGGTAGCGGCTGGATATGCGGATAAAGTTCTGGCTATGGCATCGAGCCATTTTGCAACGGCCGAAAAACAGTTTCGTTTTCCACTTGGATATGGCAGCCAGAGACCTTTATCCTCTTCGTGGACAGTTACTGGATGTGGCTGCGTTGTACTTAGCAAACATCGAAAAGACGGGATTGCTGCAATTACTGGGATTACAACAGGCAAAATGGTGGATATGGGGATTAAAGATTCCATGAATATGGGGGCAGCCATGGCTCCGGCTGCATTTCATACCATTCAGCAGAATTTTGAAGATTTTCATGTGGATGAATCGTATTATGATAAAATCATAACGGGAGATTTGGGTGAGGTAGGAAGATCCATTTTACTGGATTTCATGAGAAATAAAGGGCATAATTTGGACTCCGTTCATACAGACTGCGGATTGGAAATTTATGATCCACAATCTCAGGATACGCATGCAGGAGGGAGTGGCTGCGGTTGTTCCGCATCGACTCTTTGTTCTTATATTCTTCCTAAAGTGAAAGATGGAACCTGGAAACGAGTCCTGTTTATTCCCACAGGATCCCTTCTTTCGACCATAAGTTTTAATGAGGGAGAATCAATACCAGGAATCGCCCATGCTGTCGTAATTGAGCATATTGGGTAAAATGAAAGTGATTCGATAAAGGAGGCATTTATGGATTACGTAAGAGCGTTCGTAGTAGGGGGAGCAATTTGTGCTGTAATACAGATATTAATGGATAATACCAAATTAATGCCCGGCAGGATTATGGTTCTTTTGGTAGTTTCTGGAACGATACTGGGTGCCATTGGTATCTATGAACCATTTGCCGAATGGGCAGGTGCCGGAGCTACAGTTCCCCTTTTGGGATTTGGAAACACCTTGTGGAAAGGGGTCTGGAAGAGTCTGGGGGAGGATGGCTTCTTGGGGATTTTTAAAGGTGGATTTACCTCAAGTGCAGTCGGTATTTCAGGTGCTTTGATATTTGGTTATCTGGGATCCATTTTATTTAAGCCAAAAATGAAAAGTTGAGAAAAAAAGAAGTGGTATACCACTCCTTTCAGACTGTAGACAAATCGGTGTTAAGACGCAAGTCGTAGCACCGATTTTTTTGTGTATATGGCTTTATTCCATTGTCTACGGTACTAAGTCATTCATGCAAAAAATCTGCATTTGATCTCGTTTTTATTTAATACCTAAAAAGTGTTAAGAAAATTGTAGAAAAAAACGGATATCAATTCAGTAAAATAATGGGATCGGATATTGATGCCGGGAGCCGCGCCCAAAGGCGCGCGGAATGGAGATTATTACGAAAAGAAAATTTGTTAGATATGTTGTTGTTACTATGTTATGTATGTTAGGAGTAATCCAACCACTAACTTGTACTCTCTTAATATAGATCTACAATCTTTGAAATTAATAGCCTTAACAGATTTATTCACAATAAATGAAGAATTTGAAAAGACTTTTTTTGAGAAAGCTTTTTTTCCAACCAATCCAGTTACATCGTATAGGCAGAGTATCATACCATTTTGTCTACAGTCTGAAAGGAGTGGGAAACCACACCTTTTTTGGTATTAAAAATCCATTGTAAAGGTTGAGCAATAAATAAAAATTAAGTAGATTTTCGATGGACCAAGGTGGTACTGATTTCAATTTTTATGGGGTATGAGGCTGTTTCTTGGATCAGTTCTGCCATACGCCTTGCAGCCATCATTCCCATATATTGCTTGGGAACATGAATGGTGGTAAGGGGAGGATCTAAAAAGGTACATAAGGGCATATTATCAAAACCAACTACGGCAACATCTTTGGGAATCAGGTATCCATTTTCCTTCAGTGCTTTGATGGCCCCGGCTGCAATGAGATCGTTGTCTGCAAAGTAACAGTCAGCCGGGAGTTCTCCCTGTTTTAAAATAGCAGCCATATCGGCATAGGCACCATCCATAGATGGTGATAATTTATGGACCTTTGTATTGGAAATAGACATGCCGTTTTTTTTGACTGCTTGATAGAATCCATCCGATCTCTGCTCGAAATTTTTTATCGGGTAAGAGGATTTTAAATATCCCGGCTGATTTTTTCTTTTTCGGATCAAATAGTTTGCTGCAAAAAATGCGCCCTGTACATTATCAATTACGACACAGTCTGTGCTCTGACTTTCAAAATAGGTGTCTACGACTACAACAGGTATAGGGAGGTTCAAAAATGGTTTTATATCTTCTTCTGCCATCTCTGTTCCCAGAAGCAGAATCCCCCGGCATCCCAAGCGCACCATATCAGCGACCTTGGAAGGGATATCATCTTCTTCATAAAGATAAGATATATTCAAATAATAACAGGCCTCTTTGCAACCAGCATCAATTCCCTCTGATAATTGGGAGAAGAATGGGGTATCGGAAACTACGGCACCGTTTTTCTTATATATGATAAATTGTATCATACCATGAGGGGTGGTGCTTACGGAGTTTTCTTTTATCCTTGAAAAATCATAATTATATTTTTTGGCAGACTCAATGACTTTTTTTCTTGTTTGAGTGCTGACCCCTGGTTTATGGTTAAGAGCCATGGAGATTGCCGCTTCCGATAGGTTAAGTAGTTTAGCAAGATCTTTTGCTGTTATAGACATTAGTATAGGCTCCTTTCTTGTTTACAGACTTCTTTTCTATCAACTTAACAGATTAAGTAAATTAAGTCAACAAAAATACTGCATTTTACTTAATTATAAATTGTAATTAATTTAATATCAGTAAATAATAGTAGTAACCAGTTAAAAAAGGAGAGATGTGTATGACGAACGTAGTATTGGGATTTGCACCAACCAGAAGAAGTATATTCTCTGCACCGGATGCAGTAAAGTATGCGGATTTAACCAGAAAAAAGTTAGAGGAAATGGGAGTCACTTTTGTAGATATCATGGATATCTCAGAAGATGGTTTGCTACATAAGGAAGAGGATAGAATAAAGATTTTAGAGAAATTTAAGTCTAAAAAGATCGATGGTCTATTCATCCCACATGGCAATTTTGGGACAGAGTATGAGGTGGCCAGACTTTGTAGAGAATGCAACGTGCCGGTACTTCTATGGGGACCGAGAGATGAAAGACCAGATGAGAATGGGATTCGTCTTCGTGACAGTCAGTGTGGGCTGTTTGCAACTGGAAAGGTTCTTCGGAGGTTTCAAATTCCTTTTACCTATTTATGCAATTGCCGCTTAGAGGATGAGGCTTTTTTAAGAGGTATCACAAATTTTATAGCTGTATGCAATGTGGTAAAGGCATTTAAAAAGACCCGTATTCTTCAGATCGGACCAAGGCCCTTCGATTTCTGGTCCACGATGTGCAATGAAGGCGAGCTGCTTGAGAAATTCAATATCCAGCTTGCTCCCATCCCTATGCCGGAGCTGACTAGGGAGATGAATCGGGTAAAAGAGGATGGAGAAAAAATTCAGGAGATTGTAAATTACTGTAAAGAAAATTTTCAAGTAGGCATAAAAGAGGAAGATTTAAAAACAGTGGCAGCGCTGAAGGCAGCTATGAAAGCTCTGGCAGACCGTTATGGCTGTAACGCAATAGCCATACAGTGCTGGAATTCACTCCAGGATGAGATTGGGATCATGCCCTGTGCAGCCAATAGCCTATTAAACGAAGAGGGACTTCCTGTTGTATGTGAGACGGATATTCACGGAGCAATTACAGCAATTATGTGTGAAGCGGCAGGACTTGATGAAACAAGAACATTTTTCGCAGATTGGACAATACGACATCCTGACAATGAGAATGGAGAAC
This sequence comes from Clostridium sp. E02, assembly GCF_003833015.1. Taxonomy (GTDB): domain Bacteria; phylum Bacillota; class Clostridia; order Lachnospirales; family Lachnospiraceae; genus Lacrimispora. The sequence continues at coordinate 38,532 of NZ_RJLQ01000007.1, read as the reverse complement.
TGTTACAGCACTGCGGACCCTGGCCCCTTTCTTGTGCGGCGTGTAAGCCGACCATCGGGTATCCCCTTGCGTTTAGCCATCCAGGAGCTGTGGAAGCTCAGGCAAAGCTGGGGGAAATGACACTTTGTCGCTTTGATGGGGATAATGGAGACTACAGTCTGCTACTTGGAAATGCAAAGGGGATAGAGGGACCCTATACCAAGGGTACCTATGTATGGGTGGAAGTTGAGAATTTAAAGAGGCTTGAGGCCAAAATTGTAGAAGGACCTTATATCCATCATTGCGTAGGCATTCATAAAGATGTTGTACCAGTGCTGTTTGAGGCATGTAAGTATTTGGGAATTATGCCGGATCTATATGATAATAATTATGAAGAAGTAAAAGCGTGGATACGAGGAGAATAAGGAAAGGACGGGTATAAAACATGGACAGACTCACAAGGAAAGCTTATGAACTTCGAAGAGACGTAATTGAGGAAATATATCGGTCGAAAGCCGGTCATATCGGCGGAGATTTAAGTGTGATTGATATCTTAACCGTGCTTTATTTTGAAGTGATGAATGTCAGCCCCCAAAACTGGATGCAAAAGGACCGTGACCGATTTTTGTTAAGTAAGGGGCATTGTACAGACGCACTTTACATGATTCTGGGAGATGTGGGTTTTTTTGACAAGCAGAAAGCCATAGATACATTTAGCAAATTCGGATCTAAATTTATTGGTCACCCCACTATGGATGTGCCTGGAATTGAGATTAATTCTGGATCACTGGGGCACGGACTTTCGTTAGGTGTAGGAATGGCACTTGCAGCCAGAATGGATGACCAGTCGTATAGGACCTATGTGGTATTGGGAGATGGTGAAATGGCAGAGGGATCTAATTATGAGGCAATGATGGCTGCTGGACATTATGGTCTGGACAATTTGTGCGCAACGGTTGACTTAAATGGTCTTCAGATCAGCGGAACGACAATGGAAACCATGAAAAGTGATGATTTGGGGGATAAGTTTAAGGCATTTGGCTGGAATATTATAGAGGTGGAAAATGGAAATGACTGCAAGCAGCTTCAAGATGCCTACAGGAATGCTGAATCAAAAAAGGGTTGTCCTTCTGCGATTCTGGCACATACAACAAAAGGAAAAGGGGTGTCATTTATGGAAAATCAGAAGAAATGGCATCATGGTGTTATGACAGAGGAACAATATAGGAAAGCAGTGGAAGAATTAGAGGGGGTGCTAGCATGAATCAGACAACAAACCGACAGGTGATTTGTGATACACTTATGAAAGCGGCAAAAGAGGATCGGGACATCGTGGTAGTATGTTCAGACTCCAGAGGCTCAGCGTCCCTCGCACCGTTTGCAGAGCAATACCCAAAACAGTTTGTTGAGATGGGAATCGCAGAGCAGAATCTAGTTTCCGTGTCTGCTGGTCTTGCTTCCTGTGGGAAAAAAGTTTTTGCTGCTTCCCCTGCAAGCTTTTTGTCCACCAGAAGTTACGAACAGGTAAAAGTTGATGTGGCCTACTCAAAAACCAATGTTACGCTAATCGGAATCAGTGGCGGTGTCAGTTACGGAGCTCTTGGCATGACCCATCATTCCTGCCAGGATATCGCCGCTATGGCCAGTCTGCCGGATATGCGGGTTTATCTTCCCTCTGACCGCTTTCAGACCAGAAAACTCATTGAATCACTTATTGAGGATGAAAAACCTGCTTACGTTAGGGTTAGCCGTTCAGCAACAGAGGATGTCTATAAAGAAAATATGGATTTTAAATTGGACCAGGCCAATGTGATTAAAAAAGGAACGGATGCAGTTATTATTTCATGCGGAGAGCTGGTTCCTTATGCAGTAAAAGCAGCTAATGAGCTGGAAAATGAGGGGTATCGTGTTGGAGTAATAGATATGTACTGTTTGAAGCCAATGGATGAGAGAACTGTGATTGAAGCAGCTGGGAAGGTTGATTTAATTGTAACAGCAGAGGAACACTCCCCTTACGGAGGTCTTGGGAGCATGGTAGCACAGATTGTATCGGCCAACAGTCCAAAAAAGGTGGTGAACCTGGCTCTTCCTGACGGGCATATCATAGCAGGCACCAATCATGAGATATTCAGACATTATGGTCTAGATGAACAGGGAATGAAAAAGGCAGTACGAAACGGGTTAAGTCAGAGGCTGGAAAGATGAAATATGTAATTGCAATAGACCAGAGTACACAGGGAACCAAAGCAGTACTATTTGATGAAACAGGGAGTCTGAAAGGCAGAGCAGATCGAAAACACAGGCAGATTGTCAACGGAAAGGGATGGGTATCTCATGACCTGACGGAAATTTATGAAAACACAATTCTAACGGTAAAGGAAATAATGAATCGTTTCGACCTAAAAAGAGAGAACGTGGCAGCGGTAGGAATCAGTAACCAAAGAGAATCGACTGCTGTTTGGAACCAGAATGGAGATCCGCTTGCCCCTTCGGTTGTCTGGCAATGCAGTCGGGCAGCCAAAATCGCTGACCGATTTGTAAACAGCAGTTCGGTTATTTATGAGAAGACAGGTCTTCCCCTTTCTCCTTATTTTCCATCGGCAAAAATGGCCTGGTTGATAGAAAATGTTTCTATAAAGGAACCATATTGTCTGGGAACAATGGATAGTTATCTGATTTATAGGCTTACAAATGGACGAAGCTTTTTGACGGATTACTCCAATGCTTCAAGGACTCAGTTGTTTAACCTTCATACCCTAGAATGGGATCAGGAATTATGCCATATGTTTGGAATACCAGTTGCGGCACTTCCTACAGTCTGTGACAGCAATTCCTGTTTTGGATATACGGATTTTGAGGGATATTTTGATTTTCCTGTTCCTATTTATGGTGTAATGGGAGATTCCCACGCTGCCTTGTTCGGTCAGGGGTGCCATATGCCGGGGCAGGCAAAGGTAACCTATGGTACGGGCTCTTCGATTATGATGAACGCAGGGACTTCGTTTATAAAAAGCAGCGCAGGTTTAGCCACATCTCTAGCCTGGGGAATTAACGGACGAGTAGAATACGTTTTGGAGGGAAATATTAATTATGCAGGAGCCGTAATTTCCTGGCTGAAAAATGAGATGGGTCTCATTCGTTTTGATGAGGAGACGGAAGAACTGGTGAAAAAAGCAAATCAAGATGATACTGCAGTTTTAATTCCAGCATTTACGGGTCTTTCTGCACCGTACTGGAGGGAAGATGCCAGAGCTATGATTTTGGGTATGAGCCGAACAACGGGCAGGGCTGAGTTTGTAAAGGCAGCAGTTGAGAGCATTGCCTTTCAGGTAGCAGACGTACTGACTGCCATGGAAAAAGACAGCAAGAAAATTCTAAAAGAACTTTGCGCAGATGGTGGACCTGTAAATAACCGCTATCTAATGCAGTTCCAGTCTGATATATCAAATATCCGTATGCGGGTATCCAAACAGGAAGAACTTTCTGCAATCGGGGCTGCCTATATGGCAGGAATAGCAGCAGGAATTTATGACCGGGACAAAATATTTGCTAATATCAATTATAATAATTATAATAGTCATATGGAGATAGACAGCCGAAACCAGAAAAGAAATCGCTGGAAGGAAGGGGTAGATCTGGTCTGCAAAAATGTAGGTGGCTTTGAATAATCATGAAAGAGAGGACAAAGCAATGCGGCTAAAAGCAAAGGATATTGCTGCGGCGCTTGGAATATCTCCGGCGACCGTTTCTCTGGTGTTAAATAACAAACCAGGGGTAAAATCTACAACAAGAAAAAGAGTCCAGAATTACATTTTGATGGAAGAAGAGAAAAATAATTGCAAGTTAATGGTTGAGTATAAAGAAAGTAAAGGGACGGTTCTCATGCTTAACTATATTAAGCATGGGATTATTTTAAAGCAGAGGGAAAGCAGGCGGGACCCTCTGCTTTTTGATGATTTTGAACACATATGTAATAAAGCGGGATACCGGTTTGACTATCAGGTTTTTTATGAAAAATCAGGAAATCTAGAGAAATTATTAGATAAATACAAGAAAAGTGATGTAAAGGGAATCTATATGATGGCAGCGGAAATGAATTATAGTGATATTTATCCCTTTGGGCAGCTTAAAATTCCTATGGTGGTTGGTGATAATCTATTTTATGAGCAGGGGATGGACAGCTTTCTTATTGACAATAGAGAGGGAATCTGCAGAGCGGTTGATTATCTGGTTGATAAGGGGCACAGCCATATTACCTATTTAGCAGAGAAGGTTGACATCTTTAACTTTACAGAGCGGAGAGAGGCATTTGTCGAAGAAATGGAAAAGAGGCACTGTAGTACTGGAAGCAGCCGTATTATCCGCTTAGGGAATCAGATTGATGAAGTGTATGAATCCATGAACCAGTATTTAAATGAAGGACTTAGGAAAACAACAGCTTTTGTCCTTGAAAGTTCCGTGATATCCCTGGGGGTAAGCAAGGCTCTTTTAGAGAGGAATATACGGGTACCCAAAGAAATATCATTGATTGGTTTTGATGCACTGCCAAAGCTTAGTATACCTGGTATAAACCTTACATTAATAAAAGGTACCCATACGATGAGGCATAAAGCAGCCATGAGTCATTTGATCCGCCATATACAAAATGAGGAGGGAGAGATGGTCCGGGTTTATTACAAGACCAGGTTGTTAGAGGGGGAAAGTGTAATCGACAAAACCAAATACATTTATAAATAGTGTTTTTAAATAAAATTTAAAAATATATAACAATTATACAAATAAAATATAAATATATAGCCCTATACTATGGTATTTTCAGTGATATGGAGAAAATCACAAGGGGGATTGATTGGAAAAAAAACTGGTGTTAGTATGAAATTACAATCTAGTCTATAAAGTGGGTTTAGAGGAGAAGAATTAATCTCAGGAGGGATAATCATGGCTAAAAAAAATTACGATGAGCTGGCAAAAAAGATTGTGGCCGGCGTAGGGGGAGCGGATAATGTTAATTCGTTGATTCACTGTGCAACCAGATTGCGGTTCCAGATTAAGGATCCTGCTAAAGTTGATAAAAAAAGGCTGAATCAGACGGAAAAAGTGATAACAGTGGTGGAAGCAGGAGGCCAGTTTCAGGTTGTAATTGGAAATGCTGTTGGTGATGTATACGACTCCATATTGGCAAATTCATCGATTAAAGCAGGGGATACAGATTTAGATACTAAAACAAATAATGATAAAAATATCATTAACTTATTTATGAGTACAATTTCCGGTATTTTTGCTCCAATTCTGGGAGCAATGACTGGAGCCGGTCTGCTAAAGGGATTTCTAATTCTTTTTACAACAATGGGCTGGCTGGCAACTGATACGGGTACCTACCGGATCTTATATGCAGCGGCAGATGGTGTATTTACCTTTCTTCCGGTTTTCCTTGCTTATACATCAGCCAAGAAGTTTAAAGCAGATCCTTTTATAGCGGTAGCAATTGCGTCAGCGCTGGTATATCCGGATTTAACAGGGGCATTTGCCGCAAAGGAGGCATTGACATTTATAAAAATCCCGGTGGTTCTTGTAAGTTATACCTCATCGGTGATTCCAATCATTTTTTCTGTTTATGTTCTTTCTAAACTGCAAAAAGGCTTGCATAGAATTCTTCCGGAAATTATTAAAAATATATTTACACCGCTTTTGTCTCTTGTAATTATGGTGCCGTCAACTTTCCTGGTAATTGGACCTGTCTCCGATATTGCAGGAAAACTGCTGGCAGGAGGATATACTACACTGGTTGTGTTCAATCCTATCATTGCCGGATTTCTCCTTGGGCTTATCTGGCCCGCAGCAGTTATGTTCGGATTACACTGGGGATTTATTCCCATTGTTATTAATAACATTTCACAATTTGGAAGAGATACTTTATTTACAATCACAGGACCTAATAATTTTGCTCAGGCAGGAGCTACATTAGGAGTATTTTTAAAGACAAAAAATAAAAAAGTAAAAGATATTGCAGGACCAGCAGCAATTTCTGCAGTGCTTGCAGGTATTACAGAACCGGCTATTTATGGCGTAACATTAAAATACAAAAAACCGTTCTTCATCGGAGCGTTTTTCTCCGGAATTGCAGGGGCAATTACTGCAGCAGTGGGTGCAGGAACGCCTGCAGTTGTAGGTACCAGTCTTCTTACATTGTCTGCTTATATAGGAGTCGGATTTGCCGGATTTTGTGCTGCTTGTGCGATTGCATACTTTGGTTCTGCTATCTGCACATATCTGTTTGGATTTAATGATAAGATGATACTTGAAGAAGTGGAGGCGGAAGCTTCGGCCAGTCCTGTTAAAATGGAAGAAGAATTAGCAGCTCCTGTAAATGGAACCAGGATCCCATTATCAGAAGTAAAGGATGAGGTGTTTTCAGGCGGTGGATTAGGAAAAGGAACTGCAATCTCACCGGAGAGCGGCATGTTCTTTGCACCATGCGACGGAACGATTGAAACGTCATATCCCCACGCCGTGGGAATTAAGACAGATCAGGGAGCCGAGGTTTTTATTCATGTAGGTTTAGATACGGTAAAGCTTGAGGGGAAATATTTTGAACTTAAGGTAAAAGCAGGAGACAGGGTAAAAAAGGGTGACCTTCTGTTAAGTGCAGACTTGGAGAGCATAAAGCGGGAAGGCTACGATGTTACTACTATGGTGTTGGTAACAAACAGCAATGAATATGAAGATGTTTTAACTACGGAAAAGAAATTGGTAATAGCAGGAGACACGATTATTCAATGTATTCCCTAGTAACAAAAAAGATTTGGAGGTTTTCCATGAGCAGACTTAAGATACATGAAAATAAGAGAAATTTCACACTGGATGGGCAGGAATTCTTTTATCTGGCTGATACGGTATGGAGTGCATTTACTTCAATTACGTTGGAAGAATGGGAGGATTATCTGGAGCGACGCTGGGTTCAGGGCTTTAATGTGCTCCAGATCAATACGCTTCCGCAATGGGACAGATGTATGTCGGATGTGGGAGTTTATCCGTTTAAGACTAAGGATGGGCATAAATTTGATTTTACAGAGTGGGATGAAGCATATTATACAAGAGCCAGACAGATGTGCCAAATGGCAGTTGATAAGGGATTTCACCTAGCACTAGTGGTATTGTGGCTTAATTATGTTCCGGGAACCTGGGGGAGCAGAGTGAATGACTCAAACGTGATGCCGGAGGATTTTGTCAGTACCTATACAGAAAAAGTAGTGGAGGTATTCGATGAGTTTGACCCCATCTATGTGGTCAGTGGTGATACAGATTTTGATACGGATGAGGCAATTTCTTATTATGAAACCGCACTGAAAACCGTATGTGAAAAATCACCTTATTCCTTAAAAACAATGCACATTAAGAGGGGATATGATTATATTCCACAACAGTTTTTGGACCGTCTAGACTTTTATATGTACCAATCCGGACATTTTGCAGAGGGGCAGGACATGGCCTACTTGCTTGCGGAAAAATTCTACAGGGATTATCCGAAAAAACCGATTGTAAATGCCGAGCCCTGCTATGAGCAGATGGGCTACAGCCGTAAGATGTATGGACGTTTTCAGCCGTATGACTTAAGAAAAGCAGCGTGGAGTGGTATTCTGTCGGGGGCTTGCGCAGGTGTTACCTATGGTGCTCATGGAATCTGGAATTGGAAAAAAAGAGGTATGAAAGCCAACCCGGTGTTGGGAGAAGGTTTTGATGAAGCCTTTCCTGTCTCGGAGGCGATCCATTTTCCAGGAGCTTGGGATTACGGCTTTATTGCTAACTTTTTGGGGTCTAATCAGATTGGAGAGTTGGTTCCTGCAAATCAACTGCTACTGGACAAGTCAGAGAAGATACGGATGGCAGTGACAAGGGATGACAGATATTTAATCTATGTTCCTTATACGACAAACCTTGTGATCGGAAAGGAACTAAAGGGGTATGTAGGTAAAGTTGTGGATTTCATCACAGGAAGGACAGGCAGAGTCAGGCTGATTTTAGAGACGGGAGAAACGAAAGTGTTGATGCATAACTTTAAAGGGGATGGGCTGATAGTGCTGAAGCGAAGTTAAGAGGATAAAAATAAGAGGAACGTCTGATTCAGACGTTCCTCTTATTTTTAACCAAAGATCTATTTACATATATTTTATAACCATTGACTCTAGCATGGATTGGCTGGCAATATTACAATCTATCAATAGTTTTCCCACGGAAAGACGGGTCTGGTTCTCTGGGAACCAGGAGACCGCGTTTCATCGGTATCCTCCGGGGCTCTGGTTCTTTCGGTCTCAGGAGTCCATGATCCAGGGGGAGGTCCGTATTGCTCTGATTGATTATCACCGGGAGCATTGCCACCTTCTACAGGAGGAATTATGATCGAGTTCGATGTATGAATGTTACAATAACCAGGCATCGCATATTTGGAATCGTCTGTGGTACCTGTTTCACCAGTTGGCAAGACCATAAAGACAGCGGTCGTTCTTGGTTCCGGACAATAAGGAGTTGGAAGCATATGTGATTCAGGGCATACCGTAGCTCGTACATGCACGTTGCAAACTTCCGTAGGTACGGTTCCCTTTGCAAAATATTCCGTATAAACTGCATTTCCCCTTGGGTCGTTATTACAAAGTTCGGATACCGCAAGCTTTCCTGATTTTCGGCAAATCTCAGCCGTTTCGATACTATCTGGGGCAGCAAATCCAGGATCCGATTTCCCTTCGTGAACTCTAGTCATGATTTTCCGCCAGATAGCCTTATGGAATGATGCACCTCCATTTTTAGAAGTCAGCTTTTGGTTGTCATCGCAACCGGCCCAAATCCCAGCGGTGTAATAAGGGGTGTACCCTACAAACCAAATATCATTGTTAAGCGAAGTCGTACCGCTTTTTCCGGCGACAGACATTCCAGGTATTTTTGCAGCGGTACTGGTGGAACTTGGACCGGATGAAGAAAATTTACGATTGCTTACCATGGAACCTGCCATCGCATCTGTTAAAAGAAAAGCGGTAGAATCTTTCAACACCCGGTGGGTTTCTGCGGTATTGTCAATCAGTACCTTGCCGTCATGGTCTAGTATCTTAGTAAAGAAAACGGGCTTTGTATAAACCCCTCCATTGGCAACGGTTGCGAAGGCTCCAGTAAGCTCTAAATTAGAAACCCCTTTGGTAATACCGCCCAGTGCAAGGGCTGGGTTGTAATCAGTATCTGTTAGTGTAGTGATACCGAAATTTTGGGCATATTCTACACCAAGCTGTGGAGTTACTGTCTCCATAAGACAACGGACTGCTACAATGTTCATGGAATAAATAATACCATCCCGAATACTGGAATAGCCTTGATAGCCAGAACGATACCAGTTGGAAAATGTTTTTTTGCCAACGGTGAAGGGAGCGTCGTAATAGATGGAACCAAGTGTAGCTCCACAGGTATCCAAAGCAGGAGCAAACGCAGTTAAGATTTTAAACGTAGAACCAGGCTGGCGGTAGGTGCCAGTTGCACGATTTAGAGTCAGACTGGCAATTTTCTTCCCACGTCCCCCACTGATGGCTTTCACGTCCCCTGTTTTTTGATCCATAAGGACAAAGGAAGCCTGTGGCTGTAGTGTTTTATGAAGGTTTTCCCCTAAGATCGTATCTCCATCCCTTTGGATATAGGCTTTGTAATCGTTCACATCTGCCATAAGCTCTTCTTCTGAGTCGTAAAGACCATCGAACCGGGCGTTTTTTTGTTCCTTATGATATCGAAGGATATTCTTCTCAGAATTGTGTGTCGTCGTGCCATCCTTGTGACGGATAGACAAACGGTATTCCATAGAGTATCGCGCCGCTTTATAATTCTCTGGGTTACTGATTTCCTCATCCACGATCGTCTGTATGCCTGGATCTTGTGTGGTATAGATAGAAAGACCTCCACTATAGAGCATGTTGTGCGCCTGAGTTTCAGTATATCCTAATTGGTCTTTCATGGCATTGATTACCTGTTCCACAAGCTCATCTGTAAAATAACTGTAAGGTGATTTGGTTTCTTTGGTAACAGTATCCACATTCTGTATTCTGGAATATACATGATCTGACAGGGCGGCATCCTCCTCTTCCTTGGTAATATAGCCCTGATCGTGCATGTATTGCAAGATAACCTTCTGCTTTTCTGAGTTTAATTTCTGTCCGGTAATGGGATTGTATTTTGATGGGTTCTGGGTAATTCCGGCTAAAACTGCACATTCCGACAATGTTAATTCCGAAACATCCTTGTTGAAATATCTTTTTGAAGCCACTTTTACGCCCAAGGTATTATTGCCTAAATTGATTGTATTTAGATAATTGGTAATAATCTGTTCTTTTGACATGGCATCATCTAACTTCACAGCCAGAAACCATTCTTGAAATTTACGCTCCAGGCGCTCCCCAAAGCTTTTTTCCATACCACCTCCAAAAACACTGTTTTTAATCAGCTGTTGGGTGAGGGTACTTCCTCCGCCGGCACTGGAGTCACCAGTTAAAACACCTTTCACTGCTCTTAGAATCGAACGCAAATCGATCCCGTTATGTTCCCAAAATCTGGAATCTTCATAGGAAACAAAAGCGTTGATTAAATTCTTAGGAAGTTCTTCATACCGGGCCTCCTCCCGGTTGGAGCCTGCGGTAACCAAGGTTTCTGTTATGGTACCCGTGCTATCGTATACGGTGGTGGCATATTCATTGGGCACGATCGTAGAGATGTCCACATCGGGTGCATTGTCTATGATTCCTTTTACCATACCGAATAGGACACTTGTCATTACTATGGTTAAAAAAAGGCAGAGTATGAATAAGCTTTTAAAAAAAGCAAGGAATACCTTTGTCGTGTATTTCTTTGCCTTTGAATTGGCATTTCTAATCTTTTTTTCTGTTGCTTGCTTGCCGTAATTCATAGGAAACCTCCTGTTCCGATCCATTATAACAAAAATTGTCATACAATTCAACACTTACCATTTTGGGAAGAAATTTCATCCTTTATACATGTTTCCTTGATGGATGAACCTTTTTTAGATATAATGGAAGGCAGTTGCAAAAAGGAGAAAATAAAAATGGCAATGAGAGATACTTACAGGATACTATATATGGGAAGCTCCGGTGAGATTATAGAGAAAAAATCCAGATTTATAGCTAGCTTTCGTCCCGTTAAAACGGAAGAAGAGGCTCAGGAGTTTATAGAGGAAATCCGTAAAAAATATTGGGATGCCAGACATCACTGCTATGCCTGGATCTTGGGAAAGAAGGGGGATAGAAAACGATGCAGCGATGATGGAGAGCCCAGTCAAACGGCGGGAAAACCCATGCTTGATGTACTGGAGGGGGAAGAAATTGTCAATGTTTGTGTCGTTGTGAGCCGGTACTTTGGAGGAACGCTTCTTGGAACGGGTGGTTTAGCCCGGGCTTATAAAGGAGCCGTGAAGGAAGGACTTAAAACCTGTACGGCTCTCACTCTTTTACCTGGAAAAAAGCTTATAATAAGAACGGAATATACCGATGTGGGAAAGATACAGCATATATTGGGACAGCAGGATTTAATTACTCTAAACAGTGAATATACCGATGTGGTTGCATTGACAATTTTAGTGCCAGATGAAATTATAGATAAAATTTTGTCAGATATAACAGAAGTAACCGGAGCAAAGGCAGATTTACAAATTTTGGAGGATCTCTATTATAGTAAATATGAAAAAGAGGTGTGTTTATTTTCGAAATAACAGGGAAAAGTACAAATAAAGAAGAAAAAAATCTTGCAATATTAAAATTCGGGTGTTATACTAATAAATCGTGATAATAGAAATGAAACTAAGGGCGGATCCGGTCCTTAGTTTTTTATCTGATAAGATGGTTTGCCCTATGATTCCCTGGCATAAATACATTTCTGCGGTCAGGGTACATTCTTTGTTGAAAGAATAGAAAGAAGAGTACGATTATGAAGATGAAAAGAGAAGACATAAGAAATGTGGCGATAATCGCCCACGTTGATCATGGTAAAACAACACTGGTTGATTGCCTCTTAAAACAAAGCGGTATATATCGTGAGAATCAGGAAGTAATAGAACGTGTCATGGATTCCAATGACATTGAAAGAGAACGAGGCATCACAATTCTATCAAAAAACACAGCAGTTTTATATGATGGAACTAAAATAAACATTATTGATACTCCTGGACATGCAGATTTTGGTGGAGAAGTAGAACGTGTATTAAAAATGGTTAATGGTGTAATTTTAGTTATAGATGCGTATGAAGGGGTTATGCCACAGACGAAATTCGTACTTCGAAAAGCATTGGAATTAGGTCTTTCTGTGGTTGCCTGCATCAATAAGATTGACCGTCCGGAAGCAAGACCGGAAGAGGTTGAAGATGAGGTGTTAGAACTTCTTATGGATCTTGATGCCAGCGAAGAGCAGTTAGACTGTCCATTTCTTTATGCATCAGCGAAAGCAGGCTTCGCAAAGAAAGAACTTTCTGATCCAGAAGTAGATATGTCACCATTATTTAAGACAGTGATTGATCATATTCCTGCTCCAGAAGGAGACCCAGATGCCTCCACTCAGCTTTTAATCAGTACCATAGATTACAATGAATATGTGGGTCGAATCGGTGTTGGAAAAGTAGATAACGGTAATATCCGTGTAAATCAGGAGTGCGTGATTGTCAATCATCATGATCCGGAAAAATCACGGAAAGTAAAAGTTGGGAAGCTCTACGAATATGTGGGACTGAATAAGGTGGAAGTACAGGAAGCATCCGTTGGTTCCATCGTAGCGATATCTGGAATAGCAGACATCCATATTGGAGATACCCTTTGTTCTACAGAGAATCCAGTAGCCATTCCATTCCAGAAGATTTCAGAGCCGACCATCGCTATGAACTTTATGGTAAATGACAGTCCTCTTGCTGGTCAGGAAGGAAAATTCATTACATCCCGCCATATTAGAGAACGTTTATTCCGGGAACTGAATACAGATGTCAGTCTTCGTGTGGAAGAAACCGATTCTCCAGACTGTTTCAAAGTTTCGGGACGTGGAGAGCTTCATTTATCCGTACTCATCGAGAATATGAGAAGAGAAGGGTTCGAATTTGCTGTCAGCAAAGCGGAAGTCCTTTATCAATACGATGATAGAAACAGAAAACTAGAACCTATGGAAATTGCATACATTGATGTTCCAGAAGAATTTACCGGTGCGGTTATTCAAAAATTAACAGGCCGGAAGGGAGAACTTCAGGGTATGAGTCCTTCTAATGGTGGATACACCAGACTGGAATTTTCGATCCCTTCCCGAGGATTGATCGGTTATCGTGGAGAATTTATGACAGATACAAAGGGAAATGGAATAATGAATACTGCTTTTGATGGCCACGCACCATTTAAAGGGGAATTATCCTATCGGAAAACAGGTTCTTTGATTGCCTATGAATCAGGGGAATCCATTACCTACGGACTTTTCAATGCTCAGGAAAGAGGAATTTTATTTATTGGGGCAGGCGTGAAGGTGTATTCAGGTATGGTCATTGGTCAGAATCCAAAAGCTGAGGATATTGAGATTAATATCTGTAAGGCAAAAAAGCTGACCAATACCCGTTCCTCTGGTGCGGATGAATCCTTGAAGCTGTCACCACCTAAGATAATGAGTCTGGAACAGTCTCTTGATTTTATTGATGTAGATGAATTGCTTGAGATCACACCGAATAGTCTTCGAATCAGGAAAAAGATCTTAGATCCAACCGTAAGAAAAAGATCATCCAATAACAAAAGCAAATAGCACAAATTGTAATAACAGGGAGGATGTTGCCACAGGTCGCCGAATTATCGGCAATCAGGCAGCATTCTCCATTATTTTTTGTGCATTATGCCTGGTTATGTCGATATTTTTGGATTGTTTTTTATCATTATTTTGGATTCTTTCACATAAATTTAATATTAGCTGTGGAGCATATTAGCTAATAAGTGAAAGAAGAGGAGAAATACAATGTCAGAAAAAATGATTGAAAACAACAAAGTAAGCGTAATAGGAGAAATAATCTCCGGCTTCACCTTCAGCCATGAGGTATTTGGAGAAGGATTCTATATGGTGGATATAGGGGTAAATCGTTTGAGTGAACAGACAGATGTAATTCCGCTCATGATTTCAGAACGTCTGATTGATGTAGAAGGAGAGTATAATGGTTGTACGGTTGAAGCGGTCGGTCAGTTCCGTTCCTATAATCGTCATGAAGGAACAAAAAACCGTCTTGTGCTTTCTATATTTGTCAGAGAGGTCCACTTTATAGATGAGTTTACAGATTACACGAAAACCAATCAAATTTTTTTGGATGGATACATATGCAAAGATCCCATTTACAGGAAGACTCCACTGGGTAGGGAGATTGCAGATTTGCTGCTTGCAGTGAATCGTCCATATGGAAAATCGGATTACATACCATGCATTGCATGGGGACGGAATGCCAGATATGCTTCAGGTTTTACAGTTGGAACCAGAGTGAAAGTCTGGGGAAGAGTGCAAAGTAGAGAATACACAAAAAAGCTAAGCGAAACAGAATGTGAAAAGAGAGTGGCATATGAAGTCTCTGTTAGTAAACTGGAATGTATGGAATAAATAGAGTTTATGGTGGGAAGAAAACTTGCAAATATATTAATTTTATGATACGATGTAACGGTTCTAACAATAGATGTAAATAGTTGCTTTTTAGCTGTTATGAGGTGCAAAAAGATGAAGAATGGTACGATACAGGTTATATACGGGAAAGGGAAAGGAAAGACAACAGCTGCACTGGGGATGGGCATCGAAGCTTTGATCAAGGACCGTACGGTCATTATGATACAGTTTCTAAAAGGTTGTCAGGACCAGGGTACTGTGGAACTGATCAAGCGGCTGGAACCGGAGATGAAGATCTTCCGATTTGAAAAGTGTGACGGCTTATTTGAAGATCTAAGCAGTGAACAGCAGGAAGAAGAACGGATGAACATCCGTAATGGTCTTAATTTTGCCAGGAAAGTAGTATCTACCGGGGAGTGCGATTTGCTTATTTTGGATGAAATTCTTGGTCTGCTGGACCAGAATATCCTTGAGAAAGAAGAACTTATCAAGCTTTTGGGGACTAAGGTAGACGACATGGAGGTTATCTTGACAGGTAAGTTTTTTTCAAAAGAGATGGAACCTTATGTAGATAGTATCCTTGAAATCAAACAGGTTAAAGTTGACAATACAAAATAATAATGATAGTATGGTGACATACATAATAGAGTAGAGGCTGCGTTGCTTATGAGTACTCCGTCCGATGTATCAGGTACAGATGAGGACAGAGAAAAGGAAGAAACGCCGAAGGATGGTATGGCCTGAACGTACCAGTTCTGGGCATATGGTTAAGAACCATGTGACTGTCATCCGATGGGATGGGGAGCTACTTAAAGAAAGATGAGTTTACCAAATTCTAAACTTTAAGAGCTGACCCTTTGTCAGCTCTGTTTTTGTGTTTGAGTAAGACATGCACCAAACTAAATCGTGAGGATTGGGGAGCTTTATTTACAGTTAATAGGTACGACAAAAGAATTAGGAGGATATAATAATGGCAATTTTTGAAGGTGCAGGTGTAGCGCTTATCACACCATTTAAAGAGAGTGGAAAAGTGAACTATGAAAAACTGGAGGAGCTTGTAGAGGAACAGATCGTGGGTGGTACGGATGCGATTATCGCATGTGGTACGACAGGTGAAGCATCAACTATGACTCACGAGGAACATTTAGATGTGATCAAATACATATGTGAGATTACCAACAGAAGGATACCTGTTATCGCAGGAACCGGTTCAAATTGCACCGATACAGCTGTTTATCTCTCCAAAGAAGCAAAAAAGCATGGCGCAGATGGTCTGCTTCTTGTATCTCCATATTATAATAAAGCAACACAAAATGGGTTGAAAGCACATTTCAAAGCAGTAGCCGATGAAGTTAAAATTCCAATTCTTCTTTACAACATTCCAGGAAGAAGTGGAGTGAATATAAACCCCAAGACCATTGCGGATCTATGCAAAGATGTTCCCAATATTGTAGGGGTCAAAGAAGCCAGTGGAGATTTTTCTGCCATCGCAGATTTGATGAATTATTCCGATGGAAATGTAGATGTGTATTCCGGTAATGACAATCAAATCGTTCCGCTTTTGTCACTGGGAGGAAAAGGTGTGATTTCTGTTCTTTCAAACCTTGCTCCTGAAAAAATCCATGATATATGTCATTCTTATTTTGATGGAGATGTGAAAAGAAGTGCAAAGCTTCAACTAGAGGCAATTCCTCTGATGAATGCATTATTTTGTGAAGTGAATCCGATTCCGGTGAAAGCGGCACTCAATCTTATGGGTAAGAATGCTGGACCGATGCGTCTACCACTTACCGAGATGGAGCTTGAAAATCAGGCACGGTTAAAAATTGCCATGGTGGAGTATGGAATCTTATAATCGGTGAAAGAATAAACTATGGAGGAAATTATGATTCGTATGATAATGCACGGCTGTAACGGGTCGATGGGACAGGTCATCACTCAAATTGCAGCGGAAGAAACAAACTTTTCGATTGTCGCAGGGATTGATCCTTATACGAAAAAAGAAAATTCGTATCCTGTATTTGGGACTTTGGCTGAATGCACTGTGGATGCAGATGTGATTGTAGATTTTGCATCTTCAAAAGCAGTGGATGCGCTTCTTTGCTACAGCGTAGAAAAAAAGATACCAGTCGTCGTTTGTACCACCGGACTTTCTGAGGAGCAGAACAAACAGATAGAAGATGCGGCGAGCAAGGTTGCAATTCTGAGGTCTGCGAATATGTCTCTTGGTGTAAATCTGTTAATGAAACTGGTCAAAGAAGCAGCACAGGTACTTTCTAAAGCAGGATTTGATATCGAAATACTGGAAAAGCATCACAATAAAAAGCTAGATGCACCCAGCGGTACGGCACTGTCATTGGCAGATTCCATCAATGAAGCCATGGATCAGGAATTTCATTATGTATATGACAGAAGTCAAGTTCGAAAAGCAAGAGATAAGAAAGAAATCGGAATCATGGCAGTACGCGGCGGATCCATCGTAGGAGAGCATGATGTAATATTTGCTGGTACCGATGAGGTGGTCACGTTTCAGCATACTGCATATTCCAAAGCAATTTTTGCAAAAGGAGCAGTCTCTGCTGCAAAATTTTTGGCTGGAAAGAAACCGGGGTTATATTCCATGAAAGATGTAATTGAATCTTAATTTTCCAATATATTCCAATATAATTCTCCTTCATTTACACATACTAATCGTAGTAAATGAAAGGAGAATTATTATGAAAAGAATGAAACCATTAGTATTTGCCCTTATGGTCGTTATGGCAGTAATTTGTATGTCAGCATGCGGAACCACAAAAAATAATGGGGCTGGAACTTCCGCAGCAACTAAGGCGACGACAATAGCCGCTACAACCGAAGATAAAACCATGGCAGAGACAACAAGAGCAGATGAAGTAGGGAATGAAAGCAGTACAGGAGTCATTAATGATGTGGTCGATGACGTTGAAAAGGGAGTCGATAATATTACAGGGGAAAGCAATGGAACCCCAACCACTGAGACGGCACAGTAAAAATCATTAAGAATTAAGAAAGCTTCAGGCATAAAACATGCTTGAAGCTTTTTTTATCATGGTATATAATAATATGGAACATAGAAGCGGTTCGGTCAAACGTCAGTAATATCTTAAGCCGGTATCCCGGCATTCATCCATTGAATCTAAGAGAGTAACATCAGAAAAGAAAGGCGGAGTAAAAGAATGGAAAGGTTTGTGTCTTTCCGATATTGGGGGTATAATAAAAAAAGCAAACCATGGCGAAGCCTTACGTGGATTGTGGAGTACAAACGGACGCGAAAAAGTAACTTACGTTCTGGTCTCTATATTTTTATTCTATTAGAAGGTTTTTGTCTTTTTCCCGATTTTGGAAGCAACATGGTTGCTGATATTAAAAAAATGTTTTTGGTCAGACAGGAGATTGTAACAAAAAAAGAACCAGATTTCATGGAGTTTAAGAACCGAAGAACAGGGGAAACAAAAGAGCAGGGAATCACCATAGACTGGAAAGAAGGGAAGATGGAACTATGGAAAAAAGTGGAACAGGTTTTTTTAAAAGAACCTGATTGAGAACCAAAGTTGCATACTGGTCATTAGTATTTATAATAATAAAATCAGTTGCAATCCTAATTTCAATGTATTATAATTTCTACTGAAACACCATAGTTTTATTTGAAAAACTTATAATTAATTCAGTAAAGGACAGGTGGATACCATGGAAAAAAAAGAGATGCTGTATGAAGGAAAAGCAAAAAAGGTTTTTAAAACAGAAGAACCTAATGTATTAATTGTTTCTTATAAAGACGATGCAACAGCCTTCAACGGTTTAAAAAAGGGTACCATTGTTGGAAAAGGTGCAATAAACAACAGAATGACGAATTTTATCTTTCAAAAATTGGAAGAAAAAGGGGTTCCGACTCATTTGGTAAAAGAGTTAAGTGATCGCGAAACCGCAGTGAAAAAGGTTGAGATTGTGCCACTTGAGGTAATTATCAGAAATTACTCTGCTGGAAGTTTTGCAAAAAAGATGGGTATGGAAGAAGGTATCAAATTTTCTTGTCCGACACTTGAATTTAGTTATAAAAATGATGATCTGGGAGATCCATTCATTAATAGTTACTATGCTTTGGCTCTTAACCTGGCGACACAGGAAGAGATTGATGTCATTACAAAGTATGCATTTACGGTGAATGAAGTCCTAAATGAGTACTTTGGCAGTTTAAATATTGACTTAATTGACTTTAAAATAGAATTTGGCCGATATCACGGTGAAGTGATTCTGGCAGATGAGATATCTCCGGATACCTGCAGGCTTTGGGATAAAGATACGCATGAAAAGCTGGACAAAGATCGGTTCCGTAGAGATTTGGGCGGTGTTGAAGATGCGTATGAAGAAATATTTAGACGTCTGGGGATTCACTAAAAGTAGAGAGAGGGAAGGCGATTAATGACGAACGAACTGAATTTCAATCTAGAAGAAGAACTGCATGAAGAGTGCGGCGTATTCGGAATGTATGATTTTGATGGAAACAATGTAGCATCAACCATTTATTACGGATTGTTTGCATTGCAGCATAGAGGACAGGAAAGCTGTGGAATTGCTGTTAGTGATACAGAAGGTCCCAAAGGAAAAGTTGCTGCTCATAAAGGGATGGGGCTTTGTAACGAGGTCTTCACCCCGGATATCCTAGAGGGGCTTCACGGTAACATTGGTGTAGGTCATGTTCGTTATTCAACTGCCGGAAGCAGTACTCGGGAGAATGCTCAGCCACTTGTCCTTAATTATGTTAAGGGAACGCTTGCCATGGCACATAACGGAAACTTGGTTAACGCATTGGAATTGCGCAAGGAATTAGAGTATAGTGGAGCGATTTTCCAGACAACGATTGACTCAGAGGTGATTGCTTATCATATCGCAAGGGAACGAGTTAAGACCACATCGGTAGAGCTTGCAGTAGCCAATGCAGTGAAAAAGATCAAAGGGGCTTACTCTCTTGTAGTTATGAGTCCAAGAAAGCTCATAGGGGCAAGAGATCCTTATGGATTTAAGCCATTGTGTATAGGGAAACGTGACAATGCCTATATCATCGTTTCTGAAAGTTGTGCACTTGATACCATTGGTGCTGAATTTGTGCGTGATATATTGCCGGGTGAGATTGTTACCATCACAAAGGATGGGATTGTGTCGGATACCCGCCTCTGCTTTCCAGATAAATCAAAAGAAGCAAGATGTATTTTTGAATATATTTACTTTGCAAGACCAGACAGTGTCTTTGATGGAGTGAGTGTGTATCACTCCAGACTTTGTGCGGGACGCGCGCTTGCTGTGGATTCCCCAGTCGATGCGGATTTGGTGGTAGGGGTTCCAGAATCAGGCAATGCCGCAGCATTGGGGTATTCTCTGCAGTCCGGCATTCCTTATGGAACCGCATTTATAAAAAATTCTTATGTGGGAAGAACCTTTATCAAACCCAAACAAAGCAACCGGGAATCTTCCGTCAGAATTAAGCTGAATGTTTTAAAAGAGGCCGTGGTAGGGAAACGGGTTATTATGATTGATGATTCCATTGTTCGTGGAACCACCAGTGCTCTGATCGTGAATATGCTTCGGGAATCTGGAGCGAAAGAGGTCCATGTACGCATAAGTGCTCCACCCTTTTTGCATCCTTGTTATTTTGGAACTGATATTCCAGATGAAGATCAGCTAATCGCTCATAATAGAAGTGTTGAAGAAATTCGGGAACTACTGGGTGCAGATTCTCTGTCTTATCTTAAGATTGACCGATTAAAAGAGATGGCAGAAGGTCTTTCTATCTGCACTGCGTGTTTTAGCGGAGACTATCCCATTGAACCGCCAGAAGAAGATATTCGAGGAGAATACACAAGGTAATGTGTAGAATTTATGAAAAGGGAGCGTCATACCGGCAGATATTGAAGCGGGAAGGCGGTCCCTGCTTTCTCTTCCCTTTGTAAATAAAATATGCTAAGATATGAATGAAACCAAATCCTAGGAGGAATGAAAAAATATGACAGATCGTTACCAAAGTCCGCTGTCTGAGCGTTATGCCAGCAAGGAGATGCAGTACCTCTTTTCCCCAGATAAGAAATTTAAGACATGGAGAAAATTGTGGGTTGCGCTTGCGGAAGTAGAAAAAGAATTGGGACTTCCCATATCGGATGAACAGATAAAGGAATTAAAGTCCTTTCAGGATGACATCAACTATGATGTGGCAAAACAAAGAGAAAAGGAAGTTCGTCATGATGTCATGTCTCATGTGTATGCATATGGAGTGCAGTGTCCCAAAGCAAAGGGCATCATCCATCTGGGTGCAACCTCCTGCTATGTAGGTGACAACACGGATATTATAGTCATGACAGAAGCCTTATTCCTGGTTCGTAAAAAATTAATGAATGTAATTGGGGAATTGGCAAAGTTTGCAGATAAGTATAAAGATCTTCCCACTCTGGCGTTCACTCATTTTCAGCCAGCGCAACCTACTACGGTAGGGAAAAGAGCAATGCTCTGGCTTCATGATCTGACCATGGACTTAGACGACTTGGATTATTTACTGGGATCGATCAAGCTTCTGGGTTCTAAGGGAACTACAGGTACCCAGGCCAGTTTTCTGGAACTGTTCGATAAAGACATGGACAAGGTAAGAAAAGTGGATGCCATGATCGCTGAAAAGATGGGATTTTCCGGATGCTACCCAGTTTCTGGCCAGACCTATTCCAGAAAAGTAGACAGCCGTGTGGTTAATGTTCTGGCTGGAATTGCTCAGAGTGCTCATAAATTTTCCAATGATATCAGGCTTTTGCAGCATTTAAAAGAAGTGGAAGAGCCATTTGAAAAGAATCAGATTGGTTCCTCGGCGATGGCTTATAAGAGAAATCCCATGCGAAGTGAACGGATTGCCTCTTTGTCCAATTATGTAATGGCGGATGTTATGAACCCTATGCTTGTTTCTTCCACCCAGTGGTTTGAACGGACACTTGATGATTCTGCCAACAAGCGTTTGAGTGTACCGGAAGGTTTTCTTGCCATTGACGGAATCTTGGATCTTTGTTTAAATGTTGTAGATGGCCTTGTGGTATATCCCAAAGTAATTGAAAAACATTTAATGGCCGAACTTCCATTTATGGCAACAGAGAACATCATGATGGATGCAGTAAAAGCAGGAGGGGACAGACAGGAACTCCATGAGAGAATCAGAGAACTTTCTATGGAAGCAGGAAAGAATGTAAAGGTAAATGGACTTGATAATAACTTATTAGAGTTAATTGCCGGGGATTCTTCTTTTAATCTTTCTTTGGAAGATCTAAAAGAAAGCATGGATGGAAAAAAATACGTAGGTTGTGCACCGGAACAGGTGACGATCTATTTAGAAGAGATCATAAAACCTCTTTTAAAAGAGAACGAAGAATTGCTTGGTTTGACAGCCGAAATTACCGTATAGAGAGAGTGCAGGCAGACTTATGAAAACAACAAGTCTGCCTGCGTTTTTGTGTATCTGTGAGGAGGAATATATGGGAAGCAGCTTAGAATATTATAAAGTTTTTTATTATGTGGCAAAACTGGGCAGTATAACATTAGCGGCGGAAAAGTTGTGTATCTCCCAACCGGCGGTGAGTCAGGCGGTGAAACAGTTAGAACAATCGTTAGACACCCAGCTTTTTATGCGAATGTCAAAAGGCGTTCGATTGACCAGAGAAGGTGAATTTTTATATGGGTATGTAAAATCTGGACTGGATCGAATTTGGAATGGGGAAAATATGCTAAGGCGTATGAAGGATTTAGATACAGGAGAAGTCAGGATTGGAGCCAGTGATATGACGCTCCAGTTTTATTTGCTTCCATATTTGGAGCAGTTTCATGAATTGTATCCAGGGATTAAGGTTTCCGTTTCCAATGGTCCAACACCAGAAACTCTGGATTTTTTATACGATGGGAAAATTGATTTTGGAGTAGTCAGCACACCCTTAAAAGCCAAGGCAGAGGTGCGCAGCACCATGGTAAAGGAAATCCATAACGTATTTGTGGCAGGAGAAAAATTCCGTTATTTAGAAGGAAAAAAACTGGACTATGAAGTTTTGAAAAATCTCCCTTGTATATTTCTGGAGAAAGATACAAGCACCCGGACATTTATGGATGAATTCTTAATGGATAAGGGAGTGGAAGTGGAACCTGAATTTGAATTATCAACCAGTGATATGATTGTTCAATTCGCCATTCGTAACCTTGGGATTGGTTGTGTCATGTCAGGATTTGCCGATGCAGAACTGGGAAAAGGAAAATTGTTTGAATTAAAATTTAAAGACGAAATGCCGGATCGCCATTTTTCTATCATTACAGATAGCAAAACACCCATTTCACCTCCAGGAAAAAAACTATTAAAATTAATGCTGGGTGATATAAGTTAAACTTATGTCAAGCATAAATATTATTGACTTTACTTATGCTTGACTTTGCGTTATCATAGGAGAGTAAAAGGTACGTTATCACTCGAAGGAGGATTAAACAAATGGTAAGAGCAATCGTAGGAGCCAATTGGGGCGATGAAGGAAAAGGTAAGATCACAGACATGCTGGCGAAGGAATCGGATATTATTATTCGCTATCAGGGAGGAAGCAACGCTGGACATACCATTATCAACAACTATGGGAAATTTGCGCTTCATCTTCTGCCATCTGGTGTTTTCTATAATCATACAACAAGTATTATCGGCAATGGTGTGGCACTAAATATCCCATTTCTGGCAAAAGAAGTGGAAGATATTGTTAGCAAAGGCGTTCCAAAACCCAATATTTTGGTTTCCGACCGTGCACAAATCCTTATGCCGTATCATATTCTGTTTGATCAGTATGAAGAGGAACGTCTCGGTAAAAAATCCTTTGGATCTACAAAATCAGGAATTGCACCATTTTATTCAGATAAATATGCCAAGATAGGGTTTCAGGTAAGCGAACTATTTGATGAGAAAGCATTGAAGGAAAAGGTTTTAAGTATCTGCGAGATGAAGAATGTTTTAATGGAACATTTATATCATAAGCCAGCTATAGATCCGGAAGCGTTATTTCAAACACTGCTTGAATATAGAGAGATGGTAAAACCCTATATCTGTGATGTGTCTAAATATCTTCATGATGCTATAAAAGAAGGCAAACAGATTCTGTTGGAAGGTCAGCTTGGTTCCTTAAAAGATCCAGACCATGGAATTTATCCAATGGTTACCTCTTCTTCCACCCTTGCAGCTTATGGTGCCATTGGTGCAGGCATTCCACCTTATGAGATTAAAAATATTACAACTGTAGTCAAGGCCTATTCCAGTGCGGTTGGTGCAGGTGCATTCGTCAGTGAGATCTTTGGGGACGAGGCAGATGAATTAAGACGCCGTGGCGGTGATGGTGGAGAGTACGGGGCAACAACTGGTCGTCCAAGGCGTATGGGGTGGTTTGATGCTGTCGCTTCTAGATATGGCTGCCGGATTCAGGGTGCAACCGAAGTGGCACTTACTGTTTTAGATGTGCTTGGATATCTTGAAGAACTTTCTATCTGTGTAGGATATGAAATTGATGGTAAAGTAACGAAAGATTTCCCAACAACTGCAGAATTAAAAAAAGCAAAACCTGTTTATATAACCCTTCCAGGTTGGAATTGTGAGATCAGAGGAATTAAAAAGTACGAAGATCTACCAGAAAATTGCAAAAAATACATTGAATTTATAGAAAAAGAGTTGGAGACTCCAATCACCATGGTATCCAACGGACCAGGAAGAGACGAAATTATATACAGAGTATAGAATCCAAAAAGGAGAACGAAAAACAACGAACTGTTTTTCATTCTCCTTTTACGTCCTGATTATTTTTCCTCAGACGCATTGTCTTTCTGATCCCGTTTTAACACGCGGATTACAAGTTGTGAAGCATATAGAATTACAGGTATGATCACAGTGCAGAAAATGGCAGCCATTAACCAGTTATTGGATTCAGGGCTTTTCATAAACGCAGATATCAGGGCAATGAGGTACATGCCTAGAAGAATCAGAACACCAACATAAGCCAGGATACGTTTCCATAGCATAAGAGAACCCTCGCTTTCTGAATATATATACTCTTATTATAGCCGAAGAAAAGAAAAATGAAAAGATTTGTTTCGAAAATCTTTCGATTTTGTTCTCTGTACTTTTCCTCAATTCTATAGTAAAATTCCATACATAGAACTTATTCGCTTAAAAGGAGGGAGATTCTTTGTATAAAAGGTGGTTTGGTGCGGTATTCGTTGTCTTTGGTCTGGGTTTTGCCATGAATGCCATGGCAATGGATGCAGCGGCCAAGCAGATGATGAAGGATCCCCAAGTAGTTTCTTCTGACTGGCAATGGAAGGAAGATAAATATGGTTGGAAGTATATTCTTCCCGATGGTACCTATAAAAAAAATACTTGGGAAAAGATAAACGGGAACTGGTATTATTTTCAAAGGGATGGAATCCCAGCCACAGACTGGACCCGCATCAAAGGATATGATTACTGTTTTAATGGGACCGGAGAGCAGTTGCTTGGTTGGTGTTATAACGACGAAGAAGAGAAGTGGCAGTATTATAAAGAAGATGGAACCTTGCAGAAAGGCTGGTATCAGGATCAAGAAGGGAATTGGTACTGGTTTTCGAATAAAGGGCTGATGGTATCTTCCGGTTATAAGAACATATTAGGGAAACGGTATTACTTTTTTGACAACGGTCAGTTGGCAGCCAACCAGTATGTAGGCCTTTCCTATATGGACGAAAACGGAATCAGAAACCGGGAATATGATATTTTGCGAAAGGGAAAAAAGAAGGTATCCTCTATTTCTGAAGATACCAAGGAGACATTATCCGAAGCATCGAAAAATCTGCCTAGAAGTTGGGTAAAGAAATTTAATCAAGATGGTTGGGAGATCCTTTATTATACAGACAAGTATTATTTTTCTGCTCCCATGACCGGCAGTGGTGTTTATTATATGTGTCATCAACTGGATACCAATTATAAAAAGATTAAAATCTGCAGTCCCCAAGAACTGACAGAGGCTTTTTGTGAATACATTGGTTATAAATCAGGATGTTATAAACCGAATTCTAAGGCAATGACGGATTTGTTTATGAATAGAGCTTTGATCGATTCATTTATCGATATTCCGGATTACTATGAAAATGATGCCAGGTTTTACTTTGGGAAAGTGGCAGGATCCTATCTCTTAAGCGATGAGAATCGTTTGGAAATGGAAAAAGCTGCACCGGAGGTAACTGAAATTCTTAAAACCATACTTTATGGAGAATCGGATTAACTTAAAAAAGAAAAGCCATTTTAGGCTTTCCTTTTTTTTAATCAGCAAGTTCTTCCCATAAAACATAAAGCTCCTCCAAACGTTTTAACATAGATTCTTTTTCCATATTTAGTTCAAGGAGTCTGGGAACATCTGTAAATACCTCTTCTTTTCCAAGTAATTCGTCGATTTCACTATCTCTGGTCTCCAGTCGATTGATTTCTTCCTCTGTTTTTTTTAAATCATTCTGGCGCTTGCGTAGCTTCGCCTGTTCTTCTTTTTGTGTTTTCCAATCCAGTTTAACCTCAGAGATTTCTTCGTTGGAAGTTTGTAAAGTCTCTTCGGATGCTGCATAGATTGGGGTCAGCAAGTCCTTTTTCTCCAGGTAATAATCATAATTTCCAATGTAATTAACCAGGGTCTGATTGGTAAGATCCAGAATTCTGGTTGCCGTTTTGTTGATGAAATAGCGGTCATGAGATACATAGAGGATGGTTCCGGTATAATGGTTGAGCGCATCTTCTAAGATCTCTTTTGAGGTGATATCCAAATGGTTAGTCGGCTCATCAAGGATTAGAAAGTTGGCTTCTGAAAGCATTAGCTTTGCAAGAGAGACCCGCCCTCGTTCCCCACCACTTAAATCTTTAACTCGTTTAAACACATCATCACCAGTGAATAAAAATGCGGCAAGTATGCTTCGAATCCGTGTGTTGTTCATGGAAGGATAGGTATCCTGAAGTTCATCAAATAACGTTTTTTCCATATGAAGCACCTGATGCTCCTGGTCATAGTAACCGATATGTACCTTGGAGCCCAATAGAATTTCCCCATGATCAGCGGGTATGATTCCGTTGAGAATCTTTAAGATTGTGGTTTTTCCGGTGCCGTTCTCTCCAATAATAGCAACTCGCTCTCCTCGCTTGATTCCAAAATTCGTGTGATCAAATAACAGTTGATTCCCAAATGATTTTGTAAGATCCTTTATCGTTAATACATCGTTTCCGCTGATGATGTTTGGTTCGAGACGAATTTTCATCTCATCATTTATTTCTGAGGGCTTTTTTAAAACTTCAATCTTATCAAGCATCTTTTCCCGGCTTTCGGCTCGGCGGATGGATTTTTCACGGTTAAAGGATTTTAGTTTTGTAATGACCTCTTCCTGGTGCTTAATCTCTTGCTGTTGGTTTAAATATGCTTTCATCTGCGCATCCCGGATCATAGCGCGTTTCTGACTGTAATCTGAATAATTCCCCTGATAAACGGTCATCTCTCCACAATCTAGTTCCATAATTTTAGTAACCACCCGATCTAAAAAATATCGGTCATGGGCGACTATAATGACGCTTCCGTCGTAATTATTTAAATAACTTTCCAGCCAGGAAATAGAATTCATATCCAGATGGTTGGTTGGCTCATCTAAAAGGATGATATCTGGTCTGGTTAAAAGAAGACGACCTAAGGAAACTCTGGTCTTTTGACCTCCGGAAAGAGCGGATACTGGCTTGTTAAATTCTTCTTCCGTGAAGCCAAGTCCTTTTAATACACCCGTTACCTCGCTTTGATAAGCATATCCATTTTGTAGTTCGAATTCATGATTGAACCGACTATAAGCTGCCAACATGGATTCCAGCTCTTTTCCAGATGCGTGTTTCATATCAAGCTCTAATTGCCGGATCTTAGCTTCCATTTCGATGATGGGCTGTTTTACTTTAAGAACTTCTTCCCATATCGTATTGTCTCCGGATAATTCCTGATGCTGTGCCAGGTAACCAAGTGATTTTCCCTTAGATATGACAACTTCTCCTTCATCGGATGGCAGTTCCCCGATGATTATTTTTAGTAGAGTAGATTTCCCTGCACCATTGATACCTACTATGGCGGCTTTCTCATGATCTTCTATATGAAAAGAGGCATGTTTGATTACTTCGTTACTCCCAAATGCTTTGTTGATATTACTGCATGACAGAATCATGTTTCATTTTCCTCCTTGTTCCTCTTATCGCAATAGGAATAGTATAATATAGGTCTGTTTTTTTTTCAAGGATACAATCCTAAAACCCGTTTGACAATGTTTTATCACCCAGTTATAATGATGTTAGTTTAATTCTAAGTAGAAGAAGGTGAAGATGTGGCAGAGAAAGAAATCTCAAAAGCAGTGATAGCCAGACTTCCCAGATATTATCGTTATCTGGGAGAAGTGTTGGAAGAGGGAGTAGAACGGATTTCATCCAATGAACTAAGTCTGCGAATGAAAGTAACCGCCTCTCAGATTCGTCAGGATCTGAATAATTTTGGCGGATTTGGACAGCAGGGGTACGGATATAATGTAAAACATTTATATACAGAGATAGCAAATATATTAGGAATTAACAGACAGCATAATCTTGTGATTATAGGAGCCGGGAATTTAGGACAGGCGATTGCTAATTATGCAAATTTTGAAAAACGTGGTTTTTTAATCAAAGGAATGTTTGACATTAACCCCCGGCTGATTGGTCTGGTCGTGCGAGGAGTTGAAATAAGAAGTGTAGACGATTTAGAAACATTTGTTAAGGATAACGAAGTTCAGATAGCAGCCCTGACCATACCTAAGACCAAGGCACCACAGATTGCAGACCGTCTTGTGAAGGCAGGAATCAAGGCGATCTGGAATTTTGCTCATACAGATTTGACGGTTCCAGATGATGTGGTTGTAGAAAATGTTCATTTATCAGAGAGTCTGATGCGGTTATCTTACCGGGTCTGCAGCATGCAGGATAAGGAAGAAGGAAAGAATCCGATTCAGCTGGATGTTTAAGTAACTGCCTGCCGGCAGCACAAGAGGAAGGACTCTTTGCTGTCGGTTGTTTTACTATGATAGATCGGAGTCCATTCCCTGAGACAAAGAAAGGCGGGAGTAATATGAGATATCTGGTAACTGGAGAACAGATGAAAGAGGTAGATCGTTATTCTATAGAGCAAATTGGAATCCCCTCTTTGGTACTTATGGAACGGGCGGCCCTTGCAGTTTTTGAGGAAGCAAAGAAACATGTAAAAAGGACCGGAAAGATCTGGGTGTTATGCGGAAGTGGGAACAATGGAGCAGATGGAGTCGCAACGGCCAGAATGTTTGCGCTTGCTGGGTATGATACCTTGGTAATACTTGCAGGAAAGAGGGACAAAGGAAGCAGGGAATATTTAACCCAGATAGCGATTGCAGAGAAGATAGGATTGAATATGGTTACTGGTGCTTCCTTGATACCAGAGACGTGTGATTTGTTTATCGATGCCCTCTTTGGCGTGGGACTTGATCGGGAGATTAAAGGCGATTGCCGGGACATTATGGATTGCATCAATCAAAAAGCACTGGGGTATACCGTGGCGGTAGATCTTCCTTCGGGGATTCATTCCGGTACGGGACAAATTATGGGAATGGCTTTTCGGTGTGATCTCACGGTGACATTTGGAGTGGAGAAGTTAGGAACCATGCTTTATCCAGGCAGAGAATATGCGAATCAAGTGTTGATTGCTGACATTGGATTTCCCTCTGAAAGTATAGAGCGTGTGAAGAGCCATTATTTTACATTCGATGATTCAGACTATAATCGTATCCCTAAGCGTCCAGCATATTCCAATAAGGGTGACTATGGAAAGGTTCTTATCGTGGCCGGATCGAAAAACATGAGCGGTGCTGCTTTGTTAAGTGCACTTGCCGCTTATCGAACGGGTGCTGGTATGGTTAAAATCTTTACGGTTGAAGAAAATAGACAGATTCTTCAAACGGGGTTGCCAGAAGCGATTATAATTACCTACAATCCCAATGAAGCAGAAGAAGAAACAGAGGACTTTACCAATCGTTTAATGCATCAATGTGCTTGGGCAAGTGCAATTGTTTTGGGGCCTGGGCTTGGTCAGGAGCCTTATGTGAGACATCTGGTGGAAGTGGTTTTGATGAATGCTTATGCTCCCTTAATTGTAGATGCAGACGGGCTAAATGTGATTGCCTCCTATCAAAAGCTGACGGGCTATTATACAGAAAATATCATTATAACGCCCCATTTGGGTGAAATGGCAAGACTCACTGGAAATTCGATTGAAACCATTCAGACCAATTTGATACAGACGGCGAGAGACTATGCGGACCGCTATGGTATTACCTGTATCTTAAAAGATGCGGCAACCATTGGTGCGCTCAAAGATCAAAGAACTTATATAAATCACAGTGGAAACAGTGGGATGGCAAAGGCAGGGGCTGGGGATGTGCTGACCGGAATCATAGCGGGACTATTAGCTATGGGGATGGAGGAATCAGAAGCAGCGGCCCTTGGCGTCTGGATTCACGGATGCGCTGGGGATATGAGAAAAGAAAAATCAGGCACCTATAGCCTTCTCGCCAGAGAACTGACAGAAGAGATTTACACAATGCTACAAAAGTAGAAGAGGGAATAAGGAATGAAAGTATATGGAAGGGTCTATGAGACCGTGGATTTGGATGCCATAGACCATAATATGAGTGCCATGAAGGCAAATTTAAGAACAGGGACTGAAATGATCGGAGTGGTGAAGTGCGATGGATACGGGCATGGAGCGGTACCAGTCGCCCATGCCATTGACCCTTATGTGATGGGATATGGGGTCGCAACGGCACAAGAAGGCGTAATCTTAAGAAAACACGGTATCACAAAACCCATTCTGGTTCTTGGGGTTGTACCAAATCAGGATTATAACTTATTGGTGGATTACGAACTACGCTCCCCTGTATTTCAATTAAAAAGGGCAACGGATCTTTCCGGTGTTGCTCAAAAAGCCGGGAAAAAGGCGGTGATCCACCTTGCACTAGATACTGGTATGAGTAGGATCGGGTTTCCAGTAACCGAAGATGCAGCAGAGGAGGCCGTTAAAATTTCTGCCTTGCCAGGTTTGGTGGTAGAAGGTCTTTTTACTCATTTTGCAAAAGCAGATGAAAAAGATAAAACGGCAACGCAGCTTCAGGTTAACAAATATGAGTCATTTATAGAGATGCTGTCAGAAAGGGGAATGCACATTCCATTTCTCCACTGTTCCAACAGTGCTGGAATTCTGGATATGAAAACGGCAAATTTTCATGCGGTAAGAGCAGGGATTTCCATATATGGTATTTATCCATCTCAGGAAGTAGACAGAGAAACGGTTAAATTAGAGCCAGCCATGGAACTAAAGAGTTTTATTTCTTACATAAAGAGAATCCCAAAAGGGACCTCTGTTAGTTATGGCGGTACGTTTATAGCAGACCGGGAGATGACGATTGCAACCATTCCAGTGGGGTATGGGGATGGCTATCCAAGAAATCTATCGGGAAATGGGGAGGTACTGATTCGGGGAAAAAGATCAAAAATTCTTGGAAGAGTGTGCATGGACCAGTTTATGGTGGATGTATCTTCCATTGAGGGAGTGGCAGAAGAAGATGAGGTTGTTTTGGTTGGCAAACAGGGGAGGGAACAGATAACGGTAGAAGAGCTAACACAGCTTAGCGGAGGCTTTTCTTATGAGTTCGTTTGTGGAATCGGAAAGCGGGTCCCCAGGGTATATTTAGAAAAGGGTAAAGTCATTGCGGCAAAGGATTATTTTGATGATTGTTTTAACGGGTTTTAAAAGGTCTGATAACAAACTTCACGTCCCAGACATATGATAAGGTATGCGGCAGAAAAACTTAAATGAATACACGAGTCAAATAAGGTCAATAATAGACTTAAATAAATTGACGGAGTGTGAGAATGTGATAATCAGACGTGGAGACATCTATTATGCAGATTTAAGACCAGTAGTAGGTTCGGAACAAGGCGGGATCCGCCCGGTTCTTATTATACAAAATGATGTAGGGAATAAGCACAGTCCAACTGTGATCTGTGCCGCAATTACCTCTAGAATGAACAAAGCAAAGCTGCCAACCCATGTGGAACTGGACACAAAAAAGTGTGATATGATCAAGGATTCTGTAATCCTTTTGGAGCAGCTGCGTACGATTGATAAACAGAGATTGAAAGAGAAAATTTGTCATATCGATGAAGAATTACAGCAGGAAGTGGATTGTGCGTTAAGGGTCAGCTTAGAACTGAATACATAGTTCACCATTGACGGAATGCAGATAAAATGGTATATTCTTAAATAGTTATGAGAAAAAATACGGAAGAAAATGAATAAAAGGAGTAGATTTTTCAAATGGACGATGGCAATCCGCTTATACGCGTGATTATTTTTATTGCTTTTATCGTATTAGATGCAATTTTTCATGGATTTGGATCAGCAATTCAAAATGTGAATACGGGAGAATTAGAACATCAGATGGAAGATGGGAACGAAAAGGCGAGGAAGCTTTTACGTATCGTCAACAGACCCACTGGCTTTGTAAATACCATACAGATAACCACCAATCTTATCGGTATGGTGACAGGAGGTGCTGTTTTGATCCGGTTAGGGCTGGAGCTGCAGTCAAAGGTGATGATAGAAGGGTTCCTTTCGGAACGATGGTTATCTTATTTTAGCCTGATTTTGACCGGAATTATCCTGATCGTACTGCTTATTAGTTTTGGTATTATTATTCCCAAACGCTGTGCGGCAATAAACCCTGAGAAATGGGGGTACCGAATGCTGCCGGTAGTGTCTTTTGTTATGATACTGCTTATGCCTTTTGTCTGGTTGGTCAATCTGGTATCCTATTTTGTGTTAAAGATACTGGGAATTGACATGACATCAGACAATGAGAATGTCACAGAAGAAGATATCATGTCTATGGTAAATGAGGGACATGAGCAGGGAGTGTTAGAGGCAAGAGAGGCAGAGATGATTACAAATATTTTCGAGCTTAACGATAAAGAAGCCGGGGATATTATGACCCATCGTAAGAATGTGGTTGCATTAGACGGAGAAAGAACACTAAAAGATGCAGTGAATTTTATCTTGACTGAGGGTTTTAATTCCCGATATCCTGTTTATAAAAAAGATGTGGATGATATTATCGGTATCCTTCATATGAAAGATGCGCTTATTGCTGCTGAGATTAAAGAGAATGAAACACGTCAGATCTGGGAAATTGAAGGGCTGTTAAGAGAGGCTCATTTTATTCCAGAGACAAGGAATATCGATATCCTGTTTAAAGAGATGCAGTCCAGAAAGATCCACATGGTAGTCGTTGTGGATGAATATGGTCAGACATCAGGAATCGTAACAATGGAAGATATTCTGGAAGAGATTGTAGGCAATATTTTGGACGAGTATGATGTGGATGAAGAAAACATTATTTTATCAGACGACGGTACTTTTATTATGAAGGGTATGACGACTTTAGAAGAAGTAGAAAGTGCTCTATTAATCGAGTTTCTTGAAGAAGATTATGACGCCTATGATACGGTCAATGGTTTGTTGATTTCCAAATTGGACCGGATTCCTCAAGAAGGGGAAGTGTCAGAAATTTCAGTCATGGGATACCGATTTAAGATTCTTCAGGTAGAGAACAAGATGATCCAAACCGTGAAGGTCTGGAAAGAGGTTCCTGAGAATGAAGATGTGCTTCGGAAGATGGATTCTAATCTCGACGGGTCTGAAGAAATATAAAAATAAGTACAGCTGCCACAAACCTGACAGAATCCAGGGGAATGGCAGCTGTATGCTGTTTTTTCTTGCAAGATAAAAAAAATAATGTTAGAATAGATAAGATATTGTTTATGAAAAGAGTTTGAATGAGATAGAGATAGAGAAAGAAAAGGAGTGTTGGAAACGATGTCAGGACATTCAAAGTTCGCAAATATTAAGCACAGGAAAGAGAAAAACGATTCTGCTAAAGGCAAAATTTTCACAGTAATTGGAAGAGAGCTGGCAGTCGCGGTGAAAGAAGGCGGATCAGACCCTGCAAACAACAGTAGGCTCCGAGATGCAATTGCGAAAGCGAAAGCGAATAACATGCCGAACGATACCATTGACCGTGGAATTAAAAAAGCAGCAGGCGATGCCAACTCCGTGAATTATGAAACCATTACATACGAAGGTTACGGTCCGAACGGAGTTGCAATTATCGTAGATACGCTGACCGATAATAAGAATCGCACGGCAGCGAATGTAAGAAGTGCATTCACAAAAGGAGGGGGCAATGTAGGGACTCCTGGATGTGTTTCCTTCCTCTTTGATCGAAAAGGCCAGATTGTAATTGACAAAGAAGAATGTGATATGGACCCCGATGAACTGATGATGATTGCTCTGGAGGCTGGTGCGGAAGATTTTTCGGAAGAAGAGGACAGCTTTGAGGTAATTACAGGACAGGAAGAATTCAGTGCAGTACGTGAGGCATTGGAAAAAGCAGGGATCGCCATGGCCGGAGCGGATGTTACCATGATTCCCCAGACATGGGTGGAACTAACCGATGAAGAATCAATCAAAAAGATGAATCGTATTCTAGACCTTCTTGATGTTGACGATGATGTACAGGCGACATACCACAACTGGAACGAATAGATAAAAAGTGAGGAGACCTTCGGGAATCCTCACTTTTTTGATGAAGTGATTTAAAGAAATGATTCGTATAGATAATAAGTGATAGTTTCTGTAAATTGAAATCCTGCTTTTTGATAGAGAGATAGGGCTGGCTTGTTCTCACTAGAAACCTGTAAGCAGATTTTATGCGGTTTATGATCCTTGTTTTTAATGTATGCTGATAAAAACAGGGAAAGAAAGACTTGTCCCATTCCTTGATTTCGAAATTCTTCCTTGATTTCAAAACTAGAAAGAAAAGAGGAGTGTTTTTGTATGGAAAGACAGCAGCTGCCCAAGGTGGTCTGGTCCTGTTTCAATTTATAATTTAATGTTCCATCAGGTGAGATGGTTTCCATCAGAGACAGATAGTTGGTGAATTTGTCAATTGGCATCGCTTGAGATGAGACAATTAATTCCATGAGATGCTCCTGGTACCACAATTCGGCATTCAAGGCATCGAGTGTGTTTAAAGTGTCTTGGCAGGGATGAGTAACGGGGAATATGATATCAGAATCCTCAGAATCTTTTCGCAGTGTTTGAAAAAGCGTAGAGAATAAGCCCTGCCGCCTGTGTCTCGGTAGCGTGATTGCATAACACTCATATCCTTCATCCGGAAGAAAAAAAGTGGATAGAGCGGATAAGAGGCAATCTTCTTCGTATAATAAATAATAGGTTGCATCGTCGTCTATGGGAAGAAATTCTTTGTTGTCTTGTGTTTTGCATTGCTTTTCTAAAAAAAGCAGATCATTTTTCAGTTTACTGTCCAAAGTATTGGTGCGTATGATTTTCATAGATGGGCTCCTAGTTTAGTTTCATATAGTATAATACAATAAATTGTGAAAAATCAATAAAATATTTTCCATATTGCTAGTTGTTTCTTTGAAATATGGGTGATAGAATAAACACAGTATAGTAATGGGAGGGATCCAATTGAAAAAAAGAGAAGAAATACCGGTTAGTGACACCTGGAATTTGGCGGATATCCTTGCGTCAGAACAAGAATGGGAGAAATTATTCCGGGATACGGAACGTTCTCTATCTGGTTATAAGAATTTTGAAGGACATCTGGCAGAATCTGGTGAGATGCTTTTTTCCTGTCTAAAATTCGATGAGGAAATCTCGTTAAAGATAGAAATATTATTTGTATATGGGAAACAAAAATCAGATGAAAATACGGGGAATGCAAAGTATCAGGGACTTGCATCAAGAGCTAGGGCCATTTCCTATCAGGCTGCAGATCTGTCATCCTTTCTGCTTCCTGAAATTTTGTCCATTCCAGATGAGGTTTTGTCTACGTATCGAACCCAAGTGCCAGAGTTAAAACGTTATGACAGGACTCTGGAAGTAATATTAAAGAAAAAGGCCCATACATTGTCTTCGCATATGGAAGCATTGCTAGCGAAATCCATGGAAGCAACGTCCGGTTCCTCTGACATATTTAATATGTTTAACAATGCAGATATTAAATTTCCCGAAATACTTGATGAGAATAAGAATATGGTCCGGGTCACACATGGAAATTACATCGAGTTTTTAGAGAAACAAGACCGAGAAGTAAGAAGGTCAGCATTTTACGCAGTGTACAGTGTTTACAAACAGTTTGTTAATACGTTATCGGCAACATTTTCATCCAATGTTAAGCGGGCGGCTTTTTATGCTCAGGCAAGAAAGTATTCTTCGGCTAGAGCTTATTATTTGGCTGAGAATGAAATTTCGGAATCTGTTTATGACAACTTATTGGCAGCGGTGCAGGAGGGACTCCCCTATCTTCATGAGTATGTGTCTATCCGTAAAAAAGCGCTTGGAGTAGAAGAACTTCATATGTATGATCTTCATGTGCCGATGGTTTCCCAAAAAGAGAAAAAATACACCTTTGAGGAAGCGAAACAGATGGTACTAGAGGGGCTAAAACCGCTAGGGGATAAGTATCTGGAATTATTAAAAGAGGGATTTAGGAATCGTTGGATTGATGTGTATGAAAATGAAGGGAAGCGAAGTGGAGCATATTCCTGGGGTGTATATGGAATTCATCCTTATGTACTTCTAAACTTTAACGGAACACTGGACAGTGTATTTACACTGGCGCATGAGATGGGGCATGCTCTCCATAGCTGGTTTTCAGATGAGAAGCAGACTTATGTAGACGCAGGATATAAGATATTCGTGGCTGAGGTTGCGTCTACCTGCAACGAGGCACTTTTGATCCGTCATCTGCTAGAAGAGACAAAAGATAAGAGAGAACGAGCATATTTACTCAATCATTTTATAGATAGTTTTCGGGGTACCTTATATCGTCAGTGTATGTTTGCTGAGTTTGAAGCTGATGTACATCGCATGTCAGGAGAGGGAACGGTTCTTACTGGGGAAGTTCTGTGCGGTCTATACCATGAATTAAATCAAAAATATTTTGGACCCGATGTGGTAATCGATGAAGAAATCGATTATGAATGGTCTAGAATTCCTCATTTCTATACTCCTTTTTATGTGTACCAGTATGCAACTGGATTTTCCGCTGCAATAGCCATTAGCAGCAGGATATTAGCTGGGGAAGAAAATGTGTTAAAGGGATATTATGAATTTTTGAGTGGCGGTTGTTCCATGACTCCTATCGATCTACTCAAACTATGCGGTGTTGATATGTCAACTGCAGAACCGGTAAAGGATGCGTTATCAGTATTTGCTGGACTTTTAGGAGAGATGAGAGAACTTATATAAGAAGGACGGATTGCGCAGAGGGGAGCAGGTATGAATCTTTATCAAATGATATTTAAAAGAAGAACCATTCGGAAGTTAAAAAAAGAACCGGTCCCTGACCAGCTGTTAAAAGACATTTTGTATTTTGGAAATTGTGTCACCAGGCTATATCCTGAAATTTCTATCCAGATGGAAATTTGTGATAATCTGGATGGAAAGCTTCCGGTATCAGGACTTTGGAAGGTGGACGCTCCCTATTATCTTGTGCTTTATTCAGAAGAAAAGGAAGGCTATCTGCTCAATGCTGGGTACACGATGGAACCAATTCTTTTGTATATGACGGCGAAAGGACTGGGAACCTGTTATCTTGGGAATACAAAAATCTCTCGGTTGGAACCGCCTGGTTTAAAACCAGTCATTGCCATAGCCTTTGGATATCCAAAAACACTGTTGTACCGGGATCCGGCAACTGCGAGAAGGCTTCCATTGAAAGAGCTATGTATTTTTAAAGAGGAAGCAGGGGAACCGATGAAGAACATATTAAAAGCGATCCGCTTATCCCCTTCCATTATGAATACACAGCCATGGCGGTTTATTGTTTATAATGACAAAATATATATATTTTCCTGTAAGGAGATATTACCCTCCCCTCATCTGATTTCTCTAAGAGAAATCAGTCTTGGAATCATGCTTTCCCATCTTTCGATTGCAGCAGAGGAGATGTGGATGAATGTAAAGCTGGAAGTAGAAGAAGCTATGGATAGAAAATCATACAAAAGTGGTTCCTATGTATCTACAGCGAATGTAAAAGAGTACCGCAGCTGAAACAAAAGAAAGCACCCATTAAAAAGCAACAGGCATACATAATCTTTAGCCGTTGCTTTTTAATGGGTGTTCGTTTTATTCAATGGGAATGGAATGGATTTCTTCGTTTTGTTTGGGTGCTTCCTTCGGTACCGTGAGTTTTAAAATCCCCTGTTCAAAGGAGGCCTTAATATCTTCTTGTCGGAGTCCGGTGCCCACATAGAAACTTCGTTTTATAGAACCATTATATCGTTCTTTATGAATGTATTTTTTAGAGTTACTGTCCTCCGATTCGGTAGCAGAATTAGCTAAAATAGTTAAATAACCATCTTTTAGATCGGCGCGAATCTGTTCCTTGCTATAGCCTGGAAGCTCTGTTTCTATCCTATAATTTGTACCGTCATCCTCGATATCTGTCTTCATAACTGCCCGTCTGTTTAGAAATCCATCGTTTAAAAAAGGATCGTTTAAAAAATCATCAAATAAACTGTTTCTTTTCGTTAATAACATAAATATACCTCCTTGTATAATAATGATATAGCCAATGAGGCTTATATCTTACTAACATCTTTTTATTCTGTAACTGAATAAGGCTTCACCCTTAATCAGAAGTTACTATTTCTTAATTACCATGTCTGACGGTTCCCTG
>NZ_RJLQ01000079.1 GCF_003833015.1 Clostridium sp. E02 | reverse complement strand
GGCCAGCACGTCGCCCTTGGTCACGCGGCCGTCCTTGCCGGTGCCGGCCACGGCCGACACGGACAGGTTGTTGTCGGCCAGCAGCTTGGCGGCGGCCGGCATGGCCACGTCGCCCTTGGAGCCGCCCGCGGCGGGAGCCGCTTCGGCCGCGGCGGCCGCCACGGCGGGTGCCTGGGCGGCGGCGGTCGGAGCGGACTGCGCGGGCGCAGCGGCCGCGCCGGCCTTGCCTTCGGTATCGATCTTGGCGATGACCTGGTCGGCCACCACGGTGGCGCCGTCGCCTTGCACGATCTCGGCCATCACGCCGGCGGCCGGCGCGGGCACTTCGAGAACCACCTTGTCGGTCTCGATCTCGATCAGGATCTCATCGATGGCGACGGCCTCGCCGGCCTTCTTCTTCCAGG
>NZ_RJLQ01000078.1 GCF_003833015.1 Clostridium sp. E02 | reverse complement strand
CTCGGGGTCCTTGACGGCGGCGCGGATCTTCTCGCGGATCAGGTCCTGAACGATCTTGTTGCCATCGAGATCGACGGCCTGGTCGGCCCAGAGCTGCGTGAGGATATAGACGAGATCGCCCTTGCCCCATGCTTCCTCGAACCGCGCGCGGCGCTCGGCATCGGTGAGCTGCCAGCTCCCGACCGTCTGCTGAGGATAGGGCACACCAGCCATCGATTGGCGTGCCTGCTCGCGATAGGCGGCGCGATCGCCCTGCAGCAGGCTCATGCGGTCCGACGGCGCCGGACCGTTATGCGCGGGCAACGCGAAGTTCGGCGTGCGCTGGAACACGGTGAGATGTGCGGCCTGCTCGGCGATCAGCGGGATCGACTGGATCGCTGACGAACCCGTGCCGATCACGGCGACGCGTTTTCC
>NZ_RJLQ01000077.1 GCF_003833015.1 Clostridium sp. E02 | reverse complement strand
GTTACAACTGATCCCGCCCCGATAACAACATTATCACCTAGTGTCACCCCTGGCAAAATCGTTACACCCCCACCAGCCCAGCAATTATCACCAATAGTAATCGGTGCACCGTACTCTACCCCAGATAGGCGGTCT
The DNA here is from genome assembly GCF_003833015.1 of Clostridium sp. E02. Classification (GTDB taxonomy): domain Bacteria; phylum Bacillota; class Clostridia; order Lachnospirales; family Lachnospiraceae; genus Lacrimispora. The sequence continues at coordinate 283 of NZ_RJLQ01000077.1, read as the reverse complement.
TGTGCATTCAAAGGATGGAGAGGTGTCAAAAGCTGACAATTTGGTCCAAACATTGCATTTTTTCCAATTGTAATCGGGCAGACATCAAGCATAGTTATGTTCCAATTAGAGTAGAAATTCTCACCTAAATGTATATTGATACCATAATCGCAAACAAAATTTGGTTTCATAGAAATACTTTCACCAGTAGAACCAAGCCATTCTTTTACTAAAGCACTTCTTCTTTTGCCATCTCGTTCTGCGTTAAATGTGTATTGAAATTTGCGAGAACGAGATACAAGCC
>NZ_RJLQ01000076.1 GCF_003833015.1 Clostridium sp. E02 | reverse complement strand
GCCTATACCCTCGATGGACTGGCTGATTATCTCGATTTGAGCGCCTCAGCGCGCCGTAGCATCGATAAACATTACGGGATGGGGCGAAACTGCCACCTGTTCGAAATGACGCGCAAATGGGCTTACAGGGCGATTCGTCAGGGCTGGCCTGAATTCTCACAGTGGCTTGATGCCGTGATTCAGCGTGTCGAAATGTACAACGCATCGCTTCCTGTTCCGCTTTCACCAGCTGAATGCCGGGCTATTGGCAGGAGCATTGCGAAATACACGCATAGAAAATTCTCGCCAGAAGGGTTTTCCGCTGTACAGGCCGCACGCGGTCGCAAGGGGGGGATCGCTAAAGGCGAAGCCTACGAGGACAAGCGTTTCATGGCGTTATGTATGCTGGAGAATGGATATTCTCAGAAAGCTATTGCGG
>NZ_RJLQ01000075.1 GCF_003833015.1 Clostridium sp. E02 | reverse complement strand
ATGCTGATCCTCGACGAGCCGCTCGCGGCGCTCGACCTGCGCAGCCAGCACGAGATCGTGCAGCTTCTCGCGCGGGTCAACTCCGAGTACCAGGTGACCATCATCGTCGTCGCGCACGACCTCAACCCGCTGCTGAGCGTGCTCGACAGCGCCATCTACCTGCTCGACGGGCACGCCCACCACGCGCCCATGGACGTCGTCAACGCCGACCTGCTCACGCATCTGTACGGCACCAAGGTGCAGGTCGCCAACACCCTGCAGGGGCAGATGTACATGAGGAGCGAGTGATGCCGCCGGGCGATCTGGCGCAGACGTATCTGGCGATCGGCTACCAGCACAACTGGTTGCACATCCTCGGATCGGCGTTCATGCGCAACGCGCTGATCGGCGGCACCCTGGTGGCGCTCGCGGCCGGGCTGATCG
>NZ_RJLQ01000074.1 GCF_003833015.1 Clostridium sp. E02 | reverse complement strand
CCGTAGCCCGACTGTCGATCAGCGGCGGCAAATTGGGATACGGCACCTGGTTAGACTGATTCTGGTAATCTTGGCCGGCCATAGCAATGTCCTCTAAAAATGTGCCAAAAATGTAAATATCGATCAACGCTCTCGTTCAATAGGCGGCATCAGCCAGCGTAATCCTTAGCTGATGCCGCACTGCTTTAGCGGCCGAGGTTAGCCACCGACTTAAAGCGATCCTTGAGCCAGTTACCGGCTTCCTTCAGGTTGTACTTCAGGGGTTCCTGCACGCTCAAGAACACGCGAGCACAGTTGCGCCCCGGTATACCCGAGATCGACCCGCCCGGATGGGTACCCGCTCCAGTCAAAAACAACCCTTCAATTGGGGTTTGGTAGTTGGCTAGCTCGGGCAGGGGGCGAAAGAACACCATCTGGTCGAGGGTCATGT
>NZ_RJLQ01000073.1 GCF_003833015.1 Clostridium sp. E02 | reverse complement strand
CCACGGAAGTGAATGCGCTGCTTTCGATCTCGGGTAAGGCTGCCTGCGGCAAAGCCTACGACGATCTCAATTCACGCCAGTTCGCCGACGCGAAGAACCGCGGGTTGACCAGCGTCTCGCTCTTCCCGGTGATGGCCAATCTCACCTCCATCGACCTGTCCGACAACCAGTTGTCCGACGTGTCGGCGCTGTCGGCGATACCGGGGCTGACGAAGCTTTGGATCCGCAACAACCAGATCCCGTCGATCCAGGGCGTCCTGCAACTGCGCCGTCTCGAACAACTGAGCATCGACGGCAATCCCGTGTCGAACCTGATCGGCATCGGGATGCTCAACAAGCTGACCAAGCTCTATTTCTCGAACACACACGTGCAATCCGTGACGCCGTTGGCGGACCTGCCGCTGCTCGACGACGCCGGTATGCGCAACCT
>NZ_RJLQ01000072.1 GCF_003833015.1 Clostridium sp. E02 | reverse complement strand
ACTCAGCTGGGTTTCCCCATTCAGATATCTCCGGATCAAAGGATATTTGCTCCTCCCCGAAGCTTTTCGCAGCTTATCACGTCTTTCATCGGCTCTTAGTGCCAAGGCATCCACCTTGTGCTCTTTACAGCTTAACCATAATAGTTTTGAAAGCGGTCGTAAATTCTCAGGACAGCCTGTTGGAAGCTTGCTTCCATAAGGGCTTTTATGATAATTTACAGACATTTGCAAAGCAAATGTTACTGAGGAAAGCCAAAGGCTTTTCGAAGTAACCACCTGTACTCCACACGGGTGCTTTCAATTCTAAAGATACATAGCGTTGTATCTTTGGTCTTAGATTGTTATTTCACCGTACGTTACGGCTACTCTAACGAGTTTTGTTTGGTTACATCTTTCGATGTAACACCTCGGATGTCTTGATATTGTCTTTTT
>NZ_RJLQ01000071.1 GCF_003833015.1 Clostridium sp. E02 | reverse complement strand
AAGTAGTGCCAGGTCGAGAGCAGCACGGTAATCAAGCCAATGGAGGATAGGCCTAACCCAACCAGCCAGCCCTGGCCAGTGCCAGGTACATCGGGGGAGACCAGGTAGCGCAGGCGAGCGATTAGCACGCCAAAGCCAATTAAGGCGATCGCGGTGCGCATCCAGGCCAGGTAGGTGCGCTCGTTAGCCAGGTGATCGCGGGTGCGAGAGGCCGGCCTGTGGGGCGGGGCTAAGTTGGGGTCCAACGGCGCATCACCTTTGCGATCGCCTTGAATGTCGGTAGCCTGGGAAGTCTGAGTCATAGCGACAGAATGAGTAGGGGTGGTCCCTGGGGCAGTGCAAATCAATTGGCAAGCCGAAACAGCGGCCTGAGTTTGACCCCGAGGGTTGTGCCCAGCAGGGCGAAGGCAATCCACAACCAGCCGTGCAGGCTGGTGG
>NZ_RJLQ01000070.1 GCF_003833015.1 Clostridium sp. E02 | reverse complement strand
AAAAAATAATCTGGCACCCACCTGCTCTCCCATGCCGTCTCCAGCATAGTACCATCGGCCGCTTAGGTCTTAACCATCGTGTTCGAGATGGGAACGGGTGTGTCCCCTAAGCGCATCGGCACCAGAATCATTATGTCTTTTCTGGTATTTCTTTATTTAGTTATTCCATGATTGCACCTCCAAAACCTTCGGTTTTCTTGGTCGCATCTGTAATGCTTATGGAGCAAGTCACTGTCTTCCGTCCGTAAAATAAACTTTTCCGAGCTTCATTCTATGCCTTTCTCCGCAATCATTTCTTACTTTGCGAAAACTTAAGACTCAACAGTATATAAAACCCTCACCACTCTCACTAAATTCAGCCTCACCTTACGGCTTCGCTTCATTAAGTGTTCGGGTGGGCTTTCACACTAAATTCGGTATTCCCTCATTAAGTGTTCAA
>NZ_RJLQ01000006.1 GCF_003833015.1 Clostridium sp. E02 | reverse complement strand
CCCATCGCAAGAGTAAGACCCCTTGAAGACGACGAGGTAGATAGGGCAGAGGTGGAAGCATGGCAACATGTGTAGCTGACTGTCACTAATAGGTCGAGGGCTTAACCAAGTTGGTTTAGGTAGAGAAAAGGGATGAATGATATATAACAATGTGTGGTTTTGAGGGTATGTACCTGAGAAAAGAAAACAAAGAAGTAATAAGCGCGAGTGGCTCAGTGGTGGAGCACGACCTTGCCAAGGTCGGGGCCGCGGGTTCGAGTCCCGTCTCGCGCTCTTAAGAATAGCTAGTGTTTACAAGGGTTTCCGAGTTTCGGAGATCTTTTTTTTGATTTTACAGGAATCTTAAGTTTACTTATTTGAATTTTCTTATTTGAAAATAGATTGTGGTGTACAGTTAGCTGAACTTATGGTAAAATGCGGATAAGTGAATATGGCATATAAGAAGGAGAGAGTTAGGAATGAGACGTTTTACTAAAAAGAAGAAAAAATACATGACTGGCATATTACTTATCATGGTGTTATCTATGTTAGCAGGATTGACTGGTTACGCAGAAGAAATAACAGGACCGGGGTCTGAATTAAAAAACAAGAACAACGAAACCTTAAATGGGATTTCTATTTATGTGAGCAAACGGACAAGAGTCCTACTATTGAAGCAGAATGGAAATCTAATTGCAGAGTATCCTGTTTCCATAGGAGGAGCTTCTGATGATGGAAATAAAAAAATAGAAGGAGATATGAGAACTCCCAGTGGAGAATTCTATGTATGTACTAGAAATGATAAAAGTATTGCTTACTTAGCATTGGGACTATCTTATCCAGGGGTAAAAGATGCAGAGAGAGGGTATACTGATGGAATCATAACAAAAGAGCAGAGAGATGAGATCATTCAGGCGAATCAATTAGGTAAGCAGCCACCATGGGATACTCCATTAGGTGGTGCGATAGAAATACATGGATGCCGCACTCCAGATGGATTCACTCATGGTTGTGTTGCATTGGATAATGAAGCTATGGATGTTTTATGGAATAATTGTAATTTAGGGGTTCCTGTGACCATAGGGCCTTAGATATTCCCCCAATATCCGGATTAGGGACGATATTGGGGATTTCTTTTAGCCCTGTCCTTGTATTATAACTATCTTTGTACTATAATAACAAAGATTCTGTTAAATTATGGATAGGTAAGGAGAATTTTCGTACAGACTCAAGATGCACGAATTCGTGTAGCTACAAGGATAGAGAAGAAGGGGACTTTGAGGAGATGAACATGAAAAGGAAAACAATATGGACTGGATTTACTTTCTTTTATGTCTTCTTTATTTTTTCTAATTCAATGAAGATAGGGGATTTATCATCTGCAGATAGCGGCATTGTGCGAGAGACTGTGCAAGCGATATTTAACTCGGTAGGGATGTCTAGTATTTGGATAACGGAACATGCCATTCGTAAGTTGGGGCATTTTATAGAATACGCCATATTAGGGATTCTTCTTCATCAAAGCATTCATGCTCATGGGTTTCATCAAGAAAGAAAGTGGTCTCTTCTAGCAATATTTGGATTTGTAGTTCCATTTTTAGATGAAACCATTCAACTATTTATCAAAGGCCGATCCGGCCAGGTATCAGATGTGTGGTTGGATTTATCCGGGATTTTATTTGGGATATTGACCACATTATTTTTATATAAATTACAGAAAAGAACGGAGAAATTTTATGATAAAGAATTATAGAATTAATTTAGAATATGACGGAAGTCGTTATGATGGATGGCAAAAACAGGGCAATACAAAGCAGACAATTCAGGGAAAGATAGAAAGTGTTCTGGAAAAGATGACTGGTCGAGTAATCGAGGTTCATGGGTCGGGAAGAACAGACGCAGGCGTTCATGCTCTTTGTCAAGTTGCTAATTTCCATGCAGACGTTACAATGACTGATGCTGAAATAAAAGAGTACTTAAATAACTACTTGCCTGAAGATATTAGGGTATTTAGCATTGATCAAGTGACCGATCGCTTTCATAGCCGGCTTCATGCAGAGGAGAAGACCTACCTTTACCAGATTGAAATGGGAAAGAAAAAAAATGTTTTTAAACGAAAATATATTTATGGAATAGAGAAACCACTGGATGTGCCCGCTATGAAAAAAGCAGCAGATTTTCTCATAGGTGAACATGATTTTAAAAGCTTTTGCTCCAATCGCAGATTGAAAAAGAGCACAGTTCGATCGATTAAAAAGATTGATTTTGAAACACAGGGAACCACTCTTCTTATTCGTTTTACCGGAAATGGTTTTCTCTATCATATGGTCCGAATTCTAGCAGGAACGTTAATCCAGGTAGGCCTGGGGGAACGAAAAGCGGAAGATATTCCAACTATTTTGAAAGCAAAAAATAGAGACGAAGCAGGATTTACAGCTCCAGCACAAGGATTGTTTTTAGAGAAGGTTAGTTACAAAGAATAAAGAAAGGAAGAACTATGACTGATTTTTTAGTACGTATATTTGTTAAGGATTATGACAATACGGAAAACACACAAGTCAGAACTAGATATGGTCTAATGACCAGTGTTGTGGGTATCTTCTGCAATCTCCTTTTATTTGGTGCAAAATTGTTTATTGGTTTACTTGTTAACAGTATTTCTGTTATGGCAGATGCATTTAACAATCTGTCGGATACCGCTTCTTCTATTATCGGTTTTATTGGTGTAAAGATGGCAGGAAAACCGGCAGATGAAGATCACCCGTTTGGTCACGGAAGAATTGAGTATATTGCTGCATTTTTTGTGGCTTTTTTGGTCATTCAGGTGGGACTAACTTTATTTAAAACATCAGTAGGAAAAATCCTTCATCCGGAGGAGATGACATTTAAATTTGTCTCAATTGTTGTTCTACTGCTATCAGTTGGTGTAAAACTATGGCTTGCATTCTTTAACCGGACATTGGGAAAAAGAATCCAGTCATCGGTAATGAAGGCTACCGCAGCAGATTCGTTAGGCGATGTTGTAACTACATCAACGACCATATTATCCATAATGGTATATGGTATATGGGGCGTCAATATAGACGGAATTGTAGGGGTTATTGTATCTGGGATCGTCATGTGGGCAGGTATTAGTATAGCAAAAGATACTTTGGCGCCGCTGATTGGAGAACCCATTGATCCTAAACTATATGAGGAAATTACACAATTCGTGGAAAATTACGATGGGATTGTGGGAAGTCATGATTTGATTGTTCACAACTATGGCCCCTCTAAAAGTATGGCGTCCATTCATGCTGAGGTTCCCAATGACGTCAATATTGAGGTGTCTCATGAAATAATTGATCAAATTGAGAGGGATGCATTGAAAAAATTTGGAATATTTCTAGTTATTCATATGGACCCTGTAGCAACCAATGATTCTAGGGTTAAGGAGTTTTCTTCTATTTTAAAACAGGCGATTAAGGAGACAGATGAAAGGGTTACCTTTCATGATTTCCGTCTGATTGAAGGAAAAGAACAGATCAATCTGATTTTCGACCTTGTAGTTCCAAGAGAATATAGCAAGATGCAAATAGAGCTATTAAAAGAAAAAATCATAAAAAACGTAACTGAAATTGACAAACGGTGCTGTCTGGTCATAACGGCGGAAAGCGGTTTTTTAGTGGAAAAATAAGGTAATAAAATATTTCCATATTATGCAATAAGATCACAGTAATCAGCATTAACTTAATAGAAAGGAAATCGGATCCATGTTGTTTATGGGATTGATGAGCCTTGGCAGGCCAGAAGATTATGGCCTTTTAAGCGATGAAGCACTTCTAAAAAAAGTAGCAGAGGGAGACCAGGAGGCCTTTCGACAGTTATATCAGAATACGGATCGTATCATGTATAGTTTTATTCTATCCATTGTAAAGCATCCTCATGACGCAGAGGAGATTATGCAGGAAGTTTATTTAAAACTTTGGACTTCTGCCAAAAGTTACAAATCCCAGGGGAAACCTCTGGCTTGGATGTTTACAATTGCCAGAAATTTTTGCTATATGAAGTTCCGGGAGCAAAAGCATGATTCTGATATTACTTTGGATGATTTGACGGGAACAGAGACGGGAGAAGTCTGCTCAGAAATCGAGATGGTGGCAGATAAGATGGTACTTCTAGCGGCTCTTGATATTTTAAAGGAAGAAGAAAGAGAGATCGTATTGCTTCACACATCTGCAGGAATGAAGCATAGAGAGATTGCAGCTAGTTTAAATATACCGTTGGCAACAGCTCTTTCTAGATATAACCGAGCTTTGAAAAAATTGGAACATTATTTGAGAGAGGAGTAGGCTTTGATATGGCTGAAAAAAAAAGCAGACAATTAAATAGACCACAGATCGAAGCCTACTTAAAGTCAGCAACCCAGGATTTAATGCCGAATGTTCTGAATAAGATCGATTTAAACACTCCTCAAACCGATGAAGAAAATCGTTTGGAAAAGCCACGGTTGGCTGGTAGAATAAGAAGGAGAGTAGTGACAGCCTTGGTCGCCGCTTGTTTTTGTATGATTGCACTAGCAGGAGGAACGTATTCTTATCAGAATGGAAGAGTAGATTCTGTAATTGGCATTGATGTAAATCCAAGTGTGGAACTTTCGATTAACCGGAAAAATAAGATTTTAGAAGCAAGAGCCCTGAATGAAGATGCGAAAAATATTCTTGGGGATATGAACCTAAAAGGTGTGGATTTAAATGTTGCTGTAAATGCAGTGGTGGGCTCCATGGTTACACAAGGTTATTTGAATGAACTGGATAATGCAATACTGGTTACGGTGTCCAACGACAGCATTAAAAAGGCAACAAATCTTAGGACAGCAGTTGTAAATGACATCCACCAGACTTTAGAGGAAAAGAAGCTAAAGGCAGTGGTGTATGACCAGCAGGTAATTGAAGAGGATGAAGTAAAAAGATTGTCCGATGATTATCAAATATCCTATGGAAAAGCATATTTTTTAAATGAGTTGATCGCACAAAATTCCTCCCTTTCTATGGAAGACATGGAAGAATTGGCTCCCCTCACGATGGAAGAGATTGCCAAAGTAATAACGGAACGCTCCTATGCGGTAGGGGGGAAGACCAAAGTGTCAGAAGAAACCACAGAAAAAGAGAGTGAGAAACCTTCTACAACAGCAGAGATAAAAACGACGAATGCAACCACTCTTGCAGAGGAAACGACAGAGGAGACTACAACAAGTGCAGCGCCGACTCAGTCATCTGCACAGCCGACTCCAACTCAGTCAGTGCCTGTTGCTACCGTACCGCCTTTAGAGGAAACTACGGAGTCTGTGGTATCTGATGGAAACATAAAAATTGACTATGTGGATTTTGACGATGACGTAATTACGGTTAATTTTAAGACAAAAGTAAAATGGAAAAATCCAACGATCTCAGTGAGAGATGAAGATGGGGGCACCTATTCTGCTAAGTTTGAGAGTACGGGATCTTATGTCTGTGAGATAAATGTAAGTGGCCTTGCAGGTGGGGTACAATATACATTTGTTTTAGGTGGGATCTCTCCTAAGATAGGAAAACAGACTACGGTAAAAGGAGTTTTTGAAACACCATTGATTGGTATAGACGGTATGGATGAAACACCAGAATCCGAAGAGAATAAGGAATCGAATCAAACAAAAGAAAACCAGGAAACGAAAGCATTAGAATCAAAAGATGAGACGGGAAAACAGCCGGATCAGGCCAGTCTAGAAGAGCAGAATGAAGAAAAAAGCACAAGTCAGGAAGAGAGCGCGGTCAGGGAATTATCTTCCTGATGAATGAATATTGTAAATAATTGAGAAAAATGAAAAAATTTGCTTGACCAATTATATTTGATATAGTATAATATGATCGTTGTGTCAATGGGCTATCGCCAAACGGTAAGGCAACGGACTCTGACTCCGTCATCTCAAGGTTCGAATCCTTGTAGCCCAGTTGTTGTTTTAGTTTTTCGGATTATTGAAAGACTGAAACTTTTTTTATATAGTAGGGAAAAACAAACTTTACCTGGTATATTAAAGAGTCAATGAAGTAACTTATTTAATGTCACAATGTGTCATAAAGTGTAGAAAAAGTACTTGACAGTTTAGGAAACATTAGATATAATTAATTTCGTTGTAATGATGGGCTATCGCCAAACGGTAAGGCAACGGACTCTGACTCCGTCATCTCAAGGTTCGAATCCTTGTAGCCCAGTTTCGAAGCGGAACCTTAGAAGGTTCCTTTTTTGTGTTTGTCTGGACAAGAAGCTAAAAATGAATTATAATGTTATATAATTTTGAGGAGTGAATTTGAATGTATACTTTTGGCAGCAGAGTCCGTTACAGTGAGGTAGATGAAGAGGGAAATTTGACTTTGACGGGTATTATGAATTATATGCAGGATTGTTCTACGTTCCAGTCTGAGGATAACGGACTTGGAGTTTCCTACCTGACGAATCGGAATAAAGCATGGTGGCTGTCTTCCTGGCAGATTGTGATAGATCGCTATCCAGTTATGGGCGAAGAAGTTTCAGTTTGTACATGGCCCTATGATTTCAAGGGATTTTACGGTTATCGTAACTTTATAATAACGGATCAAAAGGGGGTCAATCTGGTTAAAGCAAATTCTGTATGGTTTTTGTTTGATATAGAAAAAGGAAGACCAGTTAAGATTGAACCCGATGATATCAGGGGGTATGGACAGGGATCTGAGAAGTCACTGGATATGGAGTATGCACCTCGTAAAATTGAGATACCCGATCACTATGAGACAGCAGAACCAGTTATGGTAGGTAAGCACCATCTAGATACCAATCATCATGTTAACAATGCAAAATATGTGGAGATAGCCAGAGAAGTTCTTCCAGTAGAACTGAAAGTGTCTGAATTGAGAGTAGAATACAAAAAAGCTGCAATATTAGGAGATTTCATTTATCCCCATGTGAGTCGTACGAAGGAGGGCTATATCATTTCCTTGTGTGATCAGGGGGGAACGGTCTATGCAGTCATATGTCTGCGTGGAACAACAGAGAGGAAGTAATATGATAGAATTAGGAAAGAGACAGACTCTGGTTATTCAGAGAATAAAGGAATTTGGTGTCTATATTGGGGAGGATGCAACCAGTGAAGAATCGGTTCTTTTACCCAAAAAGCAGGTTCCGGAAGGATCTGCTCCAGGAGATGAAATTACGGTTTTTATTTATAAGGACTCCGAGGACCGGTTAATCTCAACAACGGTTATTCCCAAATTACAATTGGGAGAAACAGCGGTGCTTAAAGTCAAGGAAGTTGGAAAAATTGGTGCATTTCTTGATATGGGACTGGAGAAAGATCTTTTGTTACCTTTTAAGGAGCAATCCCATAAAGTCCGTGAAGGAGAAGCTGTGTTGGTGGCTTTATATATTGATAAAAGTCAGAGGCTGGCTGCAACGATGAGAGTGTATTCTTATATGAATGACCAGTCACCATATAACAAGGACGATCAGGTAACTGGGATCTTGTACGAGATAAATGACACTCTGGGTGCGTTCGTAGCAGTTGATAATAAATACTATGGTTTGATCCCGAAAAAAGAATTATTTGAACAATATCGCGAAGGTGATGAGGTAACAGCGAGAGTAACAAAGGTAAGGGAAGATGGGAAGCTGGATTTAAGTCCCAGGCAGAAAGCTCATATCCAGATGGATGCGGATTCCGTTAAGGTTTTAACCATCATGGAACAGCAGTTTTCCGGTAGTCTTCCTTTTACAGATAAGGCTGACCCAGAATTGATCAAACGGGAATTTTCCATGAGTAAGAATGCATTTAAAAGAGCAGTGGGGCGTCTTCTTAAAGAAGAAAAGGTAAAGATTACAGATAATAAGATTGAAGTAATCAAATAGTAATAGGAGGATAATTTTGGACTCGATAGACTATTATAATAAGTATGCGGCAAAGGAATTTGAAGAAACTGTAAATCAGGATATGTCGGAGATTATGAAGGAATTTCTGGATTTACTTGAGGAAGGTGACACCATCTTGGATTTGGGGTGTGGATCAGGCAGGGATAGTTTCTATTTATATGAAATGGGATATGATGTGACACCGCTTGACGCTTCAAAAGAGATGGGGAAACTGGCTGAAATTCATACTGGGCTTAAAGTTTTACAGATGACATTTGAACAAATGGATTTTAACAAAGTGTTCGATGGGATCTGGGCTTGTGCATCCCTTCTTCACACTCCCAAAAAAGAATTGCCTGACATTCTTACAAAAATAGCAAGGGCCTTAAATAAAAAAGGAATACTCTATATGTCTTTTAAGGTAGGAGATTTTGAAGGATTCCGGGGAGAACGGTATTTTTGTGATTTTACAACGGATTCCATTACGGATCTGTTAAGAGAGAATGGGCGCTTTGATATTTTTAAGTTATGGGAAACCGATGATATCCGGTCTGGACATTCTGACGTAAAATGGTTAAATGTTATTGTAAAAAAACACTAAAAGAATACAAAAATGATAAGACGATGTCGCACAATACGACATCGTCTTGTGCTATATTACCAAAATTATTGCAATATAGCCATTCACTATCGAATATAGACAGAAATATACGAGCCTGTGTCTTGATCTTTTGACGTTTCAGTCAGTTTTCAATTTGCTTATACAAATTAGCCAAAAGGCCCAAATGGATTTTGGTAAATAAGAATATGGTAAATAAAAAACAATTCATGTATGATTATTTTAGAAACAAGGAACCTAGGCTGTGGGGGCTGATGGATCTAAGCAGAGAATATATATTATATTTTAGGAGGATTTGTAAATGGCTAGTTTATCACTGAAAAACATCGTCAAGAGATATCCGAATGGGTTTGAAGCAGTTAAGGATTTTAATCTGGAAATTGCAGATAAAGAATTTATTATTTTTGTAGGACTATCTGGTTGTGGGAAATCCACAACACTTCGTATGATAGCAGGTTTGGAAGATATCACTGCTGGTGAGCTTTACATCGATGGAAAGTTAATGAATGATGTTGAACCGAAAGACAGAGATATTGCTATGGTATTCCAGAATTATGCTCTTTATCCGCATATGACTGTATACGATAATATGGCATTTGGTCTTAAATTAAGGAAAACCCCTAAGGATGAGATTGATAAGCTGGTTCATGAAGCGGCTAGAATCCTAGATCTTGAGCATCTGTTAGATCGTAAGCCGAAAGCATTATCTGGTGGACAGAGACAGCGTGTTGCTATGGGACGTGCTATTGTACGTAACCCGAAAGTGTTCCTGATGGATGAGCCGTTGTCCAACCTTGATGCAAAACTGAGAGGACAAATGCGTATTGAGATTTCCAAACTTCACCAGAGACTGCAAGCTACTATGGTTTATGTAACACATGATCAGACTGAGGCTATGACACTTGGTACTAGGATCGTTGTTATGAAAGATGGTGTAATCATGCAGGTGGATTCTCCACAGAATCTATACGATAAGCCAGAAAACAAGTTTGTTGCTGGATTTATCGGCGCACCTCAGATGAACTTAATTGATGCGACTGTTGCAAAGAGCGGTAGTGACGTTACTTTAACCTTCGGTGGTAATACAATTGCACTTCCTGCAGAAAAAGCGAAGAAGTTAGAAGCAGCAGGATACATGGGAAAAACTGTCGTTTTGGGAATTCGTCCAGAAGATCTTCACGATGAAGAAGCATACTTAGAAGCTTCTCCTGCAAGTATAATTGAATCCACAATCAGAGTATATGAATTACTTGGTGCAGAAGTTTATTTATACTTTGATGTAGAGGATGTTAATTTTACAGCTAGAGTAAATCCTCGTACAACTGCAAGACCTGGCGATACAGTTAAGCTTTCACTTGACTTATCGAAGGTTCATGTATTCGATAAAGACACTGAGCAGATTATTTTAAACTAAATTTATGAAATTTTAAGCAAGCGAGAGCTATAGTCGCTTGCTTTTTTTTATTTTTTGCTTTAATATAGAATAAGGTAAATTTACGAAAAAAGGAGCATATGCCATGATTTCGAATCAAATACTTCAAACAACCATTGAAGGATTAAAAGGAATAACAAGAATTGATCTGTGTATTTGTGATACAGAAGGAAAGGTTTTAGCAACTACATTTCCTGATGCGGAAGATTATGAGAGTTCAATCCTGGCATTCGTGGAATCTCCGGCTGACAGTCAGGTGATCCAGGGATATCAGTTTTTTAAAGTGTTCGATGAGCACCAATTGGAATACATTCTCCTTGCAAGAGGTGGAAGTGAAGACGTTTATATGGTAGGGAAATTAGCTTCCTTCCAAATTCAGAGTCTTTTAGTTGCATATAAAGAAAGATTTGACAAAGACAATTTTATAAAGAATCTTTTATTGGACAATCTACTGTTAGTGGATATATATAACAGAGCAAAAAAACTTCATATTGAAACCAATATCAGAAGGGTTGTTTTCATAATAGAAACACAGCATGAAAAAGATGTGAATGCATTGGAAACAGTTCGAAACTTATTTGCAGCAAAGACGAAAGACTTTGTTACTGCTGTTGACGAGAAGAATATTATCTTAGTAAAAGAAGTAAAAGAAGGCGAGACTTACGACGATCTTGAAAAGACAGCCAATACCATTCTTGACATGCTTAATACAGAGGCGATGACTCAGGTACACGTAGCATTTGGTACGATCGTTAACGAGATCAAAGAAGTTTCCAGATCCTATAAGGAAGCCAAGATGGCAATGGATGTAGGTAAAATCTTCTATAGCAATAAAAATGTAGTTGCCTATAGCAAATTGGGAATTGGTCGTTTGATTTATCAGCTTCCTCTGCCTTTATGCCGTATGTTTATCAAAGAAATTTTTGATGGGAAATCACCAGATGATTTTGATGATGAGACATTAACGACGATTAATAAATTCTTTGAAAATAGTCTGAATGTGTCCGAGACATCCAGACAGCTTTATATTCATAGAAATACCCTTGTTTACCGTCTGGACAAACTTCAAAAAAGTACTGGACTTGATTTACGTGTATTCGAAGATGCAATCACATTTAAGATTGCACTTATGGTAGTAAAATATATGAAATACATGGAAAACCAAGACTATTAAAGTTGGCAATGAGCATTGCGAAAAGTGGCACTAATACAGATGCGTTGTGCTTGCACACAAGCATCTGTATTAGTGACAATTTTCATAGGGCGAAGCCCGAAAACCGAGATGAAGCGTAGCGGAATCGAGGTTGCGCAAGGCGGAAAAGAAGCAACGTCGAGATGAAGCGTAGCGGAATCGAGGTTGCGCAATGCGGAAAAGAAGCAGTGCCGAGATGAAGCGTAGTGGAATCGAGGTTGCGCAATGCGGAAAAGAAGCAGTGCCGAGATGAAGCGTAGTGGAATCGAGGTTGCGCAAGGCGGAAAAGAAGCAACGTCGAGATGAAGCGTAGCGGAATCGAGGTTGCGCAATGCGGAAAAGAAGCAGTGCCGAGATGAAGCGTAGTGGAATCGAGGTTGCGCAATAGGAAAAGCAAGGAATGAAGCGGAGCATAGCTAACTATCTCTCATAAGAAAAAGTATGTGAGTACTAATATTCAGAGGACTAAAATGATTGAATTATGGAATGTAAGTAAAACATATGAAGCCGGGAATAAAGCACTTAAAAATATCAGTATGACAGTGGCTGACGGAGAATTTGTGTTTATCGTTGGCCGCAGCGGTTCTGGGAAATCGACTCTTTTGAAAATGTTACTAAAAGAAGTAGAACCCACCTCCGGCAAAATAATTGTTAATGATATGAATTTGGGCAAGATGCCAAGGCGTTTCATACCAAAATACAGACGTAAACTGGGAATGATTTTCCAGGATTTCCGTCTATTAAAGGATCGGAATGTCTATGAGAATGTTGCTTTTGCACAAAGAGTCATCGGTGCATCTACAAGAAGTATAAAAGAGTCGGTTCCCGCTATGTTAAAGATGGTGGGTCTTTCCTCTAAATACAAATTTAATCCCCAGCAATTATCTGGGGGAGAGCAGCAGCGAGTGGCAATCGCCAGGGCATTGATAAACCGCCCTGAAATTTTGCTGGCAGATGAACCAACTGGAAATCTAGACGGACATAACTCCGGAGAGATCATGAAGCTTTTAAGTGAGATTAATAAACGGGGAACTACAGTAATTGTTGTTACTCATAGCCAGGAAATCGTAGATCGGATGAAAAAACGGGTTATTGTGATGGACCGTGGAACCATTGTAAGCGATGAGAAAAAAGGCGGTTATACATATGAGGATTAGTACATTTTTTTATTGCATGAAACAGGGGATTGTTAATATCTGTAAAAATATTCTATTTTCAATGGCATCCATTGCTACGGTTTCTGCCTGTATCTTTTTATTTTGCCTTTTCTTCTCAATTGTAATCAATTTACAGTATATGGTCAAAAATACAGAAAGTACTGTTGGGATTACTGTCTTTTTTCAACAAGGGCTTGATATAAATAAGATCAAAGAAATTGGAAATGAAATCAAGGCAAGAGAAGAAGTAAAAGAGGTAACGTTTACCTCAGCAGACGAAGCCTGGGAAGAGGCAAAGAAGGAATATTTCGGGGATATGCAGGATTTAGCAGAGGGATTTGAAGCTGAGAATCCATTGGCGAATTCATCTTCCTATTCCATATTTTTAAATGATTTGGTCGATCAAGGTCAAATTGTCCAGTGGTTAAAGGGGCTAGATGGAGTAAGGAAAGTAAATTACTCCAAAACTGCAGCAGAAGGACTTAATAGTCTAAATCATGTGATTGGGATTTTATCTATGCTGATCATCGGCGTCTTGCTGGCAGTTGCTATCTTTCTTATAAGTAACACCATTTCGGTTGCAGCGGCATTTAGAAAGACCGAGAATGAAATTATGAAATTGATTGGTGCAACCAATTACATGATTCGGGCACCCTTTGTAGTGGAAGGAGTCATAATTGGTCTGGTGGGGGCCTCCATCCCTTTGATCGCGATCTACTTTTTATATCGGTCAGCTGTTGAATATGTAATAACCAGATTTCAAATTTTATCAGGGCTTTTTCAATTCCTTCCGGTGGAAGCCATTTTTCCGTATATGGCTGCAACTGCCATATCCCTTGGACTGGGAATCGGATTTTTTGTCAGCTTTTTTACCATACGCAAACATTTGAAAGTTTAAGAGGAACTCTTCATGAAATTAGGAAGTTGGCTGTTGGGAGGATTCATTGGATGCCTGATTGCCATATCATGTATATTTCCTTCCTATGCGACAAAGACTGAGATGAACGATGCAAAGAAAAAGGCTGGTTCCATGGAAGAAGAAAAAAAGGAACTGGAGACTACACTGAAACAACTTGACCAGTTAAAATCAAACGTTGCCAAATATGTAGAGAAACTAGATGTTGAGCTTAATTCTCTGAACAAGCAGTTGTCTGCACTAAATTCTCAGATATCCACAAAAGAAGAAGAACGAGCGATTGCCCAGTCAGATTTAGAGGTTGCAAAAAATCTGGAGAAAAAGCAGTACCGGGACATGAAGCTTCGAATTCAGTATATGTATGAAAAGGGTGAGACGAATTATTTAGACTTATTGTTTCGGTCTCAAGATCTCACCCAACTTTTTAACCGGGTGGAATATATACGGTCTATCGCGGCATATGATAGAAAAATGTTAGAGGAATTTAAACGTTCCAAAGAAGAGGTTAAGAAGAGAGAAGCAGTTTTAGAGAAAGAGCATAAAAAACTAATGGAGCTCCGATTGTCCGCAGAGGAAAAGAAAGGCGATATGGAGCGTTTGTTGGTAGCAAAAAACAATGAACTTTCAGGCTATGAAATCCGCATTGACAAAGGCAAGGATCACTTGAGTACACTGGAAAAAGACATTGCTGCTCAGGAACAGAAAATGAAAGAAATAGAGGCTTTGATAAAAAAGAAAGAGGAAGAAGCGCAGAAGGCGGCCCAACAAGCTGGAAAAAGGTATAATACAGTAGGGATCGGGAATATTAATCTTGAATGGCCCTGTCCATCTTCTAGTAGAATCACTTCTGGTTTTGGAGATAGAGAATCACCTACGGAGGGAGCATCCTCCAATCATCAGGGAATTGACATCGGAGCAGCGGTGGGAGTTAATATCATAGCATCTGCATCAGGAACTGTCACCATATCTACATACAGTTATTCTGCTGGTAACTATATCATGATACATCATGGTGGAGGCATTTATACCGTTTATATGCACAGTTCTGAACGTTTGGTTTCAGCAGGTGATGAAGTGTCTCAGGGGCAGGTAATTGCAAAAGTGGGATCAACCGGATATTCGACTGGATCACATCTCCATTTTGGGATCAGAGTCAATGGCATTTATGTAAATCCGATGAATTATGTAAGCCCATAAAGAGCTAGATAGGAGAATAACAGTGGATAGTAAGAATAAATTTTGGAAAGGTGCTCTAGTCGGGGCATTGCTGACAGCTTTGGCTGGCCTTGTAATTGTGGGAATGTCTTTGGGGATCTTTTTGATTGGAAGAGCCGCAATGGATGGAAAGGGGCAGACCGCTGAATCCATTCATGCGGATAATCAGGAACGCAATCTTAACATGGATCGTATCAATGCTAAGATTCAGACCATACAAAGTGTAATTGATAAGTATTACCTTTTTGACGAAGATAAGACAAAGGTAGAAGACGGGATTTATAAAGGAATGCTTTATGGACTAGGGGATCCCTATACTGTGTATTATACGGCTGAGGAATATCAGAAACTTATGGAAGATACTTCTGGAGAATATTGCGGAATCGGAGTAATGGTGAGCCAGAATGTAAAGACTGGACTCATCACAGTTACGAAAGTTTTTGGAGGAACTCCAGGAGCGGAGGCAGGAATGTTACCTGGCGATGTGCTCTATAAAGTGGGCGATAAGGAAGTATCCGGTATGGACGTAGAACTAGTAATAAAGGACCATATCAAAGGAGAAGAGGGAACACCTGTTACCTTAACCGTTTTAAGGAAGGATACTCGGAAATATATTGATATGACAATGGAACGAAGACAGATCACGGTTCCTACGGTAGAATATGAGATGCTGGCAGATCATGTGGGTTACATTGCGGTAAGCCAGTTTGATACGGTGACTCCAGACCAGTTTAAAGGTGCAATTGATGATTTAGAAAAGCAGGGAATGAAAAAAATGATCGTTGATCTTAGAAATAATCCTGGTGGTCTGGTAGATTCTGTCGTGTCTATGCTAGATTACATTCTCCCTGACAATCTTTCTATAAAAGGAGATCCTAATCTTGTTCGTACCAAAAAGAACAAAACACTTTTGGTCTATATGGCAGATAAAAATGGAAATGGGGAACAGTATTATACTTCGGATAGGCATGAAGTGGATCTACCGATGGCAATCCTGGTAAACGGGCAATCAGCCAGCGCATCCGAAGTTTTTTCCGGGGCATTAAAAGCGTATGGAAAAGCAAAGTTAGTTGGAACGAAGACGTTTGGAAAAGGTATTGTCCAAACATCATTTCCATTAGATAAAGGAACTGCCATTAAGCTTACAATTGCTCATTATTATACGCCAAGTGGATTTGATCTTCATGGAAAAGGATTGGAACCAGATGTTAAGGTTGAATTAGACGAATCACTGGAAAGTAAAATCAAAATTGAACATGATGAAGATAATCAGTTGAAAGAAGCGATAAAAACATTACAGCATTAAAATGTAAAAATATAAGCCCTCCGCAGTCATGGTCTTGACGGCGGGAGGGCTTTTTATCTTAAATGTAATCTTTCATTCTGTTTTAGCAGGAGTGAAGTACTTTTATAAACTCGCGGCAGGACGCTTCTTTGGTAGCCCAGGATGTTACCAGACGGATTGCACAATGGCTGTCATCCATACGTTCCTGTATGGAAAAAAGAAATTCTTTTTCCAATTTAGCGATTATATCGTCTGAAAATACTGGAAATAGCTGATTGGTATTCGAGTGGTAGGCAAAGGAATAACCACATTCTTCAATTCCTTTTTTTAGGATTATCGCCATCTCATTGGCGTGGGCAGCCAGATCGTAGAACAACTGATCGGTAAACAGTTCTTCAAACTGGATACCAAGGAGCCAGCCTTTGGCAAGCAGAGCACCGCGCTGTTTTACCATAAATCGAAAGTTTGGTTTTAGTTCTGGGTGACAGATAATAAGAGCCTCTCCAAACAATGCACCAGCCTTTGTTCCTCCGATGTAAAAAACATCTGTTAGTCTGGCAATATCTTGCAGGGTCAGATCATTCTCAGGGCTTGTAAGTGCAGAAGCAATACGAGCACCGTCAAGGAACAGATATAAATCATTCTGACGGCAAAAATGATGAATGGCCTCCAGTTCTGATTTGGTATATTGAGTTCCTATTTCAGTAGAATTTGAAATATAAACCATTTTTGGCTGTACCATATGTTCATCTGTGTGTAAATCCATAGCTTTTTGAATCTCTGCTGGAGAAAGTTTCCCATCTTTGCAAGGCATAGCCAGTACCTTATGACCCGTTGCTTCTATGGCGCCTGTTTCATGGACATTAATATGCCCTTTGTCCGTGCAGATAACAGCTTGCCATGGACGAAGTGCGGTACCGATGGTAATTAAGTTCGTTTGCGTACCGCCTACAATAAAATGAATATCCACATCATAGCGGTGAATCTCTTCTTGAATTAGTTCCCTGGCATGACTGCAGTGGTCATCCATACCATAGCCTGTATTTTGAACTAAGTTTGATTTTATCATAGCATCCAGTATTTTCGGATGTGCCCCTTCGCTGTAGTCATTTTGAAAGCTATACATATCATATCCTCCTACTGTAAGTTTGTATAAGAAGTATGATATAACAAAAAAGGACAAATTACAATTTATTTCTCTTTTTTTAGATGAACAGATGTTCTGTTTGGGCTATACAATTTTCTAGCCCTGTGTTATAATCAGTCAAAACAGATCTTGGAGGTGAAAATCATGGAGTTTAAACTGCAATCAGAATACAAACCCACTGGTGACCAGCCAAAAGCCATAGAGCAGCTTGTTCAAGGGTTTGAAGAAGGGAATCAGTTCCAGACATTACTTGGAGTGACCGGTTCCGGAAAGACGTTTACCATGGCAAACGTCATACAGAAAGTTCAAAAACCAACCCTTATTATCGCACACAATAAAACTCTGGCGGCTCAGCTTTATAGTGAATTTAAAGAGTTTTTTCCCGAAAATGCGGTGGAATATTTTGTATCTTATTACGATTATTATCAGCCGGAAGCCTATGTTCCTTCTACAGACACTTACATTGAAAAAGATTCGGCAATCAATGATGAGATAGACAAGCTGCGCCATTCGGCTACGGCTGCACTTTCAGAACGGGAAGATGTAATCATTGTTGCCTCTGTTTCCTGTATATATGGTCTTGGAAGTCCGATTGATTATCAGGAAATGGTGATTTCCTTAAGACCTGGGATGGAAAAAGATCGTGATGATGTGATTCATAAGTTGATTGATATCCAGTATAGCCGGAATGACATGGATTTTAAGCGGGGAACCTTTCGTGTCAGGGGAGATGTAGTTGAGATATTCCCGTCATACTCTGGAAGTGAGGCTTATCGGATTGAATTTTTCGGAGATGAGGTGGACCGGATCACTGAAATCGATACTCTGACGGGAGAAATCAGATCAGAACTTGGTCATGTGGCGATTTTCCCTGCTTCCCACTATGTAGTATCTAAGGACAAGATGGAATTGGCGACTGAAACGATTTTAACAGAATTAAAGGATCAGGTGGAACATTTTAAAAGTGAGGATAAGTTATTAGAAGCCCAGAGAATAGCAGAACGGACTAATTTTGATGTGGAGATGATGAAGGAAACAGGATTTTGTTCTGGAATTGAAAATTACTCTAGGCATTTAACCGGCAGCAAACCGGGAGAACCTTCCTATACTTTAATTGATTATTTTCCGGAAGATTTTTTGATTATAGTAGATGAATCCCATATTACCCTGCCACAGATAAGGGGAATGTTTGCCGGAGACCGGTCGAGGAAGACTACTTTGGTGAATTTTGGCTTTCGACTACCGTCGGCTTTAGATAACCGTCCTCTTAATTTTGGAGAGTTTGAGACAAAGATCAATCAGATGATGTTTGTTTCGGCAACTCCATCTGTTTATGAGGCAGAGCATGAACTGCTTCGGGTGGAACAGATCATTCGTCCCACGGGCCTTTTAGACCCTGTGATTGATGTGCGACCGGTAAAAGGACAGATTGATGACCTCGTATCTGAAGTGAATAAGGAAATTGAAAAGAAGAACAAAGTTTTAATCACAACTTTGACGAAGCGTATGGCAGAGGATCTTACGGATTATATGAGGGATGTGGGAATCCGGATTAAGTATCTTCACTCGGATATTGACACACTGGAACGATCTGAAATAATCCGGGATATGCGGTTGGATGTCTTTGATGTATTAGTGGGAATCAATCTATTGCGGGAAGGACTTGATATACCTGAAATCACGTTGGTTGCCATATTAGATGCAGACAAAGAAGGTTTTTTGCGTTCCGAGACGTCATTGATTCAGACGGTAGGCAGGGCGGCAAGAAACTCGGATGGACATGTTATTATGTATGCAGATAAAATAACGGACTCCATGAAAGTGGCTATAGGGGAAACCAACCGAAGAAGAGAAATCCAGATGAAATATAACGAAGATCATGGGATTACTCCCACCACCATTAAAAAAGCTGTTCGAGATCTGATTGCCATATCTAAGTCAGTCATAAAAAAAGAGAAGGACTTTAAAAAGGATCCGGAATCTATGGATGCCAAGGAACTGGAAAAACTTTCCAAAGAGCTTACAAAGAGGATGCATCAGGCAGCAGCAGAGCTTAATTTTGAAGAGGCGGCTTTGCTTCGTGATCGTATGGTTCTCATAAAGAAGATGCTGCAGGAGCTAAAAGATTAAAACTGTTTGGTGAGGATTGCCGGTTCATGTTGACAATGATTCTCATCAAGTGTAAAATTTCTATGGATGCGGTCTGGTTCGAGATAGAATCTGACAAACTGAATTATAAAACAGGTGCATCCAGAGGAGATAATTATGAAGCTTTATGAAGGACAGATTGATAAAACCTATCTTGTTTCCAGCATTATGGTAAAAGACGTCATAGGGAGAAGGCTGGAAGCGTTGGGTGTGAATGAGATGACCCCCATAACCCTGATGAATAAAAAGGGAAGTGGAACCGTAATCATTAAAGTGAGAGGAACAAGACTGGCTTTAGGGAGAAAAATCTCAGAAGGAATTGAGATTAAGGAGGCTGTCAGTCATGGGAGATGAGAATAAGTTGATACGGGTAGGGTTTGTGGGTAACCCAAATTGTGGTAAAACCACGCTGTTTAATGCGTTTACCGGTGCAAAACTTAAGGTAGCCAATTGGCCTGGAGTTACGGTGGAACGAATAGAGGGTATGGCAACGTATAAAGGAAGGCCGATTAAGGTGATCGATACACCCGGAATCTATAGTCTGACCTCTTATACAATAGAAGAAATTGTTACTAGAAGATGTCTGGAAGATGGGGAAGTGGATGTAATAGTCAATGTGGTGGACGCTTCCTCTCTTGAGCGGAACCTTTATTTGACGCTTCAGCTGCTTGAGTTGAAAAAGCCGGTGATCCTGGCTCTTAACATGATGGATATAGTGGAAGACAGAGGGATGGAGATCGATCTTCACCGTCTTCCTGAAATGCTTGGTTCCATTCCCGTGGTCCCAGTGTCCGCGAGAAAGAGAACGGGTCTTGATGTTCTATTACATGCAGTGGTTCATCATTATGAGGAAGGCCCTCAGGGAGTGGTAATCCAATATACGCCGAATATAGAGAATAAGCTTTCTAAGATTGAAACTGTCTTGAAAGCACAGTACGGAAAACTTGATAATCTGCGTTGGCATGCAATTAAATTTATGGAATATGATGAAGCTGTGTTCGATGACCACCCAGTGGATTTAAGTTCAATCATTGATCATAACTATGAAAAAGAAATTAACAATCAGAAATACGAATATATCGAGGAAATTATAGAAGAATGTCTGGTTAATAAGGATCAAAAGTCTGCGACCACCGATTTTTTTGATCGTTTTTTTACACACCCCATCTTTGGGGTTCCTATATTTCTGGGAATTATGGCACTGGTTTTCTTTTTCACATTTACAGTAGGGGATTTTTTGAAAGGGTATTTTGAAGGATCTCTGGATCTGCTTTCTTCTTTTGTTCGAGATTTCATGGGACAGATCGGTGCAGCCCATTGGATTATTTCTCTGGTAGTCGATGGGATTATAGCAGGGGTCGGAGGGATATTGACATTTCTTCCTAATATTTTTATCCTTTTCCTAGCTTTGGCATTCTTAGAAGATAGCGGATACATGGCAAGAGTTGCTTATGTGATGAATGAAATTATGGGACGGGTAGGATTATCCGGGAAAGCGTTTCTACCTATGCTGTTGGGATTTGGGTGTACGGTTCCTGCAGTGATGGCAACAAGGGCTCTGCCGAGCAAAAAAGACCGGTTGAGGACTATTTTAGTTACGCCGTTTATGTCTTGTTCGGCACGACTGCCGATCTATGTTTTGTTTTCTCAAATGTTTTTTAGAAAACATGCTCTTTTGGTGGCGTATTCTTTGTATTTGATTGGTTTGCTGGTTGCAATTGCGGTAGCCCATGTGACTCACCATATGGGAAAAGAGGGGGAAGAGGATACTCTTTTGATTGAACTCCCAGAGTATAAAACGCCCAATGCAAGAACCGTGACAATTTATGTATGGGATAAGGTAAAGGATTACTTAGGCAAGGCAGGAACTACGATATTTCTTGCTTCCTTTGTTCTTTGGTTTTTGTTAAATAGTGGTCCGTCCGGATTCGTGACAGAGGTGTCTCAGAGTTTTGCAGCTACCATAGGTCGTTTTCTGGTGCCTTTATTAAGACCCGCAGGTCTTGGAGACTGGAGAATCGCAGTGGCGTTGATTTCAGGGCTTTCTGCCAAGGAAGTGGTAATTTCCAGCTTTGCTGTTTTGTTTGGCATCGGCAATATCAACTCCGCAGCAGGTATGGGAGATCTTTTCCAATCCCTTGGCAATGTTGGCTTTGGAGGAGTGAATGCGTATGCTTTAATGATATTTTGTTTGCTCTATTCTCCTTGCATCGCAGCAGTTGTTACGATTAAAAGAGAAACAGATTCTGCCAAATTGACATTCTTTATGGTGTTGTTTCAGCTTTTTATGGCATGGTCAGCTGCTGTGCTGGTCTATCAGATCGGTAGTTTATTTGGATAAAACATAGAGGGTAAGAATATGAATGATAAATTGCTTGTGGAAACTGCAGTACTTGCAGGAGAGATTATGTTGATAAGTGGTGCCGAAATTTTTCGTGTGGAAAATACCATTGACCATATATTACGCAAAGCAGGTCGTGAAACAGCAGAGGCGATTGTTTTTTCCACAGGTATTTTTGCCTCTCTCAATGATTCTACGATCGAAGCAATAACGGTAGCAAGAAGAGTTACCATTCGGTCAACTAATTTAAATCGGATTTATCTGGTTAATGATATATCCAGAAAATTTTGTGAGGAACTGATTACAGTTGAAGAGGCATATGGAAAGCTGAAAGAAATAAAAAACATTGTGCAATATCATAGAAGAGTAAAAGATATCGGCGTTATGGGAGTCGCTGTATTTTTTACTCTTTTGTTGGGGGGAAGTGCAAAAGATTGTCTGGCCGCTGCTGTGACAGGTGCCGTTTTAGCAGGAGCCATGGAGGTGTCTGCGAAAATCCGGTTGAATGATTTTTGTGCCAATGGTTTTTGTGCGTTTTTACTTGCTTTTATCACTTTGCTAGTGGGTAAGTGGGTAATTCCAGGGATTAATTCTGATATGATAATCATCGGTGCAATTATGCCTTTGGTGCCAGGTGTAATTTTTACAACTGCGATTCGGGATATACTTAATGGGGATTATGCATCTGGGGCGGCTCGAGTTTTGGAAGCTGTTGTAATCGCACTATCAATTGCTGTGGGGGTAGGTGCAGCGATGGGATTGTTCCAGTGGGGAATAGGAGGAAGGCTGATATGATTCTACAGACGATTGGTGCATTTCTTGCAGTGATAAGCTTTTCTTTGATTTTGGAACTTCCTAAAAAGCATCTTCTTTTAGCAGGGGGGATCGGAGCAGTTGGCTGGTTATCCTATCTATTGGTGGTAGCCGCAGTCGGTTCTGTCACCACTGCGGCTTTTATTTCTAGTCTTTTTGTCGCACTATCCAGCCATTTATCTGCTCGGATCTTTAAGGTTCCGGTAACTGTTTTTTTGGTAGCAGGAATCCTCCCTTCCGTTCCAGGTGCATCCATCTATCGGTGTGTTTCCTATATGATCCAGAACAATACGGATCTCTCCAGCCATTACCTTGTGGAAACATTACAGATTTCAGGAGCCATTGCCATGGCAATATTTATTATGGATTCGTTGTTTCGATTGATACAGAAGAAGTAAATGCAAGGGTTAACTGATCCTTAGATAGGGAATAGAGATAGATGTGATTGGACAGGCGGTCTTCGTTTGGAACTTCTTCTTGATTAATGGAATGTACTGTTTCAGCCAGTTCATGGTAGGATATTTTTTTATCGGCTGGGATTATAAGGACTTCGTGGATGCTAGAGGGCAATATAATTAAGTCCTTGCCAAGGTGAGATGCGAAGTCTTTTAGTATACCTTCATAAAACATACAGACAGATCCATTGGTACCAACGTCATTGGTTAAGACATACATGGGTGGATACAATGACGTGCTGTCGAATATATCATCAATATCTTTCTCAACTATTTTTAGATCTGGGGATCTTTTTGTGATGTCACGAATCATCTCGGGAAGTGAAGTGATTCTTGCAGGGAAGAGACGTGGTGTGTTAGACTTGGCCATCTGATATAGATCATCTGTGGATAAGTTCCACATCTTTTGATGGCGTTTGTGGATTAAAGCGGTAAATAGATGATCAGAAGTTTCTGTTATAGATAAATAAAAAATAAGTGATAAATCCAGATTTGGGATCGAAATATGAGGAAGGTCTTCTAGGCGCTTTCGATTTGCTGTTTCATTAATTAGACGATAGATGATGGTGTCTGTAATTCGTTCGGGTTCTAGAAAAACTTCTGCTGAAGGGATTTTTGGAAGGTCGTTATTTTGCAGCAAGGTCAATAAGTTATGAGTGATTGTTTCCAAAGGAGTTCCGCTTAAAAAAGAATGATAGTAGGAGTTTAAATAGACAAAAGGAACCAGAGGTTCTTCTTTTTTTTTGATGGAAATTCCATCATAGGTCAACCCATTATTTTTTGTTACAGTCTGAATGGTGACATTGTAATCAGGCTCAAGCCGTTCCTTTAACGAATTTTGAACTGATTTTAGAAATTGTTCGTATACCATGGTATACCTCCTTAGATTTGTTATATGTAAATCGTAGTAAACGAGTCACATCATATAGATATGGGATAGATTGTAAATAGAAATGATTGGTATGATACTAGTTTCATTATAGTCAAGGTTTTAAAAAAAGGCAATATTTATTAGACATATTTCGACTTTTGTCGAAAAATCATTCAACTGAGAAGATTTGTATAATTACAAAATAGTAAAATCGTATTAAGGTAGGACTGAAATGATAGAAAAGACTAAAAAAGGGTGAGGACAGTGAATACAAAAGAAAAGATAAAAAAAAGACCGCATCACGATGTGATTGATCTGATTGTCGAAAAAGGCAGATGGATTGAAAAAATATTTGCGGTTGTTGTCATTATTTCTGCGATATGCACATGCTTCGTCCAGGTAAATTATGATCTAAGCGAATACCTACCAGACTGGGCTCCAGCGAAGCAGGGGTTAAACGTGATGGAAGAGGAGTTTGGATATCCTGGAACGGCACGGGTCATGGTTGGGCCAGTTACTCTTTACGAGGCAAAGGCATTCAAAGACAGGTTTGCTGATATTGATGGCGTGGACATGGTTATGTGGGCAGATACCACAACAGATGTTTATAAAGCGGATATATTTATTAATTATAAGGATATCGAAGATTATTACAAAGATGGTTATGCAGTAATGGATATTATATTTAAAGAAGGAGATTCGAGCAGCCTTACAAAATCTGCAATCCATGACATGCAGAAACTGACTGGGGGAAAAGGATTTTTTACAGGATCTGCCGTTCAGAATAAGTCTTTAAATGAGACACTGACCAGAGAAATCAGTATTGCTATGGCGATGGGTGTGGTTATGATTGCGCTGATATTGTGCCTAACAACGACTTCTTGGTTTGAACCGGTTCTGTTTTTGATGATCATGGGAATAGCGATTATCATTAATATGGGAACGAATTTGTTTATTGGCACCATATCTTTTATAACATTTAGTGTGGCGGCCATTCTACAGCTTGCGGTGGCGATGGATTATTCGGTATTCCTTCTTGATACATTTACCAAGGAACGAGAGAAGGGAGATGATCCAAAGGCAGCAATGGTTCGTGCCCTTCGTAAGTCATTGCCATCTATACTTGCAAGCGGCGCAACTACGGTCATCGGATTTTTAGCTCTTATGCTGATGCGTTTCTCCATTGGAAAGGATTTGGGCTTTGTCTTAGCAAAAGGAATTGTCATCAGTTTGTTAACAGTTCTACTTCTTATGCCATCGTTGCTTCTTCGCTGGGGAGATCGGATTAAGAAGACAGAACATAAATCCTTTATGCCATCCTTTTACAGACTGGGCAGAATGGTACATAAAGTTCGTTACGTGGTTTTGGCATTTGTTCTTTTACTTATGATACCAGCTTATGTTGCTCAGAATATGAATGCGTTTACATTTGGAAACGGAGCGTTAGGTTCCAGCCCTGGTACCAAGGTATATAGGGATGAGCAGCAGATAAATAGCAGGTTTGGAAAAAGTAATCTGATACTTGCGGTTGTTCCAAATACCAATATGGTATCAGAAAAAAAACTGACGGATGATTTGACCGATTTAAATTATGTACGTTCAGCAACTTCATTGGCTGGTAAATTGCCGGAGGGAATTCCGGAAAAGATCCTGCCCAAAAGTCTCACTAGTTTAATGCATACGGAGGATTACAGCCGTATTATGATTTACGTTAAATCATCGGATGAAAGTGATTTCGCATTTCAGTGCTCGGATGAAATCAGAGGGATCGTGAATGGTTATTATCCTGAGGAGGCATACGTTACGGGTGTAATTCCTTCCACTCAGAATATAAAATCAATTATTACTGAGGATTATAATTTTGTTAATGTTCTCTCAATTTTAGGGGTTGGACTTGTGGTCATGCTTTCTTTCCAATCTTTAATAATTCCTATTGTGGTGTTGATCCCCATAGAAGTGGCAGTATTCTTTAATATGGCGATTCCTTATTTCACAGGGGAGAGTATTTTATATCTTGGTTATATCATTGTTAGTTGCTTACAGCTTGGTGCTACGGTGGATTATTCCATATTAATGACCAACAATTATATGGAAATAAAGAAAGAATATCCAGAAAAATCCAGAGCCGTTATGCACACGGTTTCAAAAAGTGCACTTTCGATTCTCACATCAGGAACAATACTTACGATTGTTGGATATGGACTTTACTTTGTATCATCCGTGTCTGCCATAGCGGGACTGGGGCATTTGATTGGTCGTGGTGCACTGATTAGTGTATTAATGGTACTGTTTCTCCTTCCAGTGCTTCTTACCTTGGCTGATCCCATTCTTATGTGGGAATCTCGGCAAAAGATTAAGTTTCTTGCCTTCCTTCAGGAAACGAAAGAAAAAGGAATCAGAAACTCGATTCAGAAACAGCTAAAAAAATCAGTAAAGATGGAGCTTCAGAAGAAAGACAAAGAGAAACAAGTGAAGAAAGAAGGGATGGACAATGAAGATAAATAAAAACACAACATATCGTTTTATTTCAGCAATCGTTATTACCTCAATGCTTAGTGTTAACACGGTGGGAATTGTATTTGCAGGTCCACCTTCCGTTTCTACGGATGAAGCTTTGTATGTTAATTTAGATTATTATGGAAAAGAAGTCAATTCAAGCATTGTAAAAGGGGTTACGTTAAATGGAATTCAAAAGTTTACGGATTACGGAACTTATACCGATGTTACCAATATGTCAAATTATGCAAAGCCTGAGGTCAAAGAAAATGGTGTTACGTGGCAATTGCCAGAAGATGCCAAAGATCGTTTCTATTATGAATGTCAGTTAAATAACAAAGAAGTGGTGCTTCCATGGGATTTTGACGTATCTTATAAGTTAAATGGAGTGCCTAGTAAAGCAAAGGATCTTCTGCATGCAGACGGACTGGTGGAGATGGATGTTCATTGTATTCCGAATGAAAAAGCAAATTCTTATTATCGGAATAATATGATGCTACAAGTAATTTCCATGGTGGATATGGAAAATGTCAATTCTGTAGAAGCACCGGGATCTCAGACCCAGTCGGTAGGAACGTACAAAGTAGTTCTGTTTGCAGCAGTTCCTGGTGAGGAAAAAACGTTTCATATTGAGATCAGCTCCCATGATTTTGAGTCCACTGGTATTGTGATGATGATGGTTCCTGGAACTTTGGACCAGATCAATGAAATTGCAGATATCAAGGAAGCTAGAGATACATTCCGGGATTCTACGGACCAAATTCTAGACGGTATGAACGAGATGTTGGATACGCTACATAACTTAAATGATGGAATGAATGTTGCTAAAAAAGGGCTGAAGCAGCTACAGGGGGCCAGAGAAAACTTTGATGCTTCTAAGGATGATATCATAGCCAATGCAGATGCAAGCATTGATGGCCTAGAGGCGGCAAACCAGAAGATCAGCCTTCTTGCACCGGATATCAATGCCAACAAACAGGGGCTTGATGAAATCAATGGTAAGGTGAATGGTTTGGTGGAAACACTACAGGATTCTGGAGAAGATTTTTACCATTTATCGGATTCCTTAAGGGATCTAAAAGATTCGATTCGTGATTTGCAATCAGAGATTGACAACTCCGAAGCAGCTGACATAAAAGATGATATCGCAGACATTGAAGGCCAGTTACAAGGCATTGAAGGGACAATTGATAAACTGTCCTCTGTCACTAAAGGTGGAGAGTCATTGAGTCAGGAAGATTTAGAAGAACAGGCACAAAAGATGGGGCAGCTGATGGGAGATATCAATGAAGTGCTTGATGATTTGGAGTTTGCACTTGGGAAAGATGCGGTCAGCAAATTAAGAACTCAGTTGGGTGAAATTGCCTCAGACGGTATGGATGGAAGCAATTCCGCTGCCTTAATTAAAACAGCTCAGGAACTAAGTAAAATTTTAAAATCCATGCGGAGTATTCTTTCAGGTGTACGACAAACGATTTCCGGAATTGATGTAGAAGGCGGACTGAAAAACGGAAGATCCATTTCCAATGATCTGGCATCTATCTCCAACAACATTGATACGACGATTGGTGATCTTGTTAATTTAAATAAGACTAAAAATGACAACAAAGCGGCGTTTGATCTGATGCTTAATGATACAGCGGCATCTGTGGAACAAATTAGTTCCTCAACCAATCAGGTTGTATCTTTGTTTCGAACTGTACAAAATACGATTAAAACCAATCGGGGTGCAGTGGAGAATGGAACCAAAGATACACTAAATGGACTGATTGACATATTGGCGAAAACAGCTGAGACTTCCAATACTACTGGCAAATTAAAGGATGCCAATGAAAGTTTAAGAAATAGTTTAAAGGATCAGCTGGATAAAATCGGAGATGACACCAATGTACTTGAAATGAATGCAGAGGAGGCGCTTGTTTCATTTACTTCGGATAAGAACCCAACGCCTTCCAGTATTCAGATTATATTGCGGACACAGGAAATCACAGAAGATGATATCAATGATAATGCAGTGGACATTGAACCAGCTTCTGTGGACATAGGAGTTTGGCAGAGAATTGTGAATGTGTTTAAAACAATTTGGAATGGAATTACCGGTATTTTTTCTTAACGATATCAATAGAAGGATCCCCCTATACTTGTAGAAATGCAGGATAGGGGGTTTTTTACTGTAAAAAAACGCACAATGATACCTCGTCAATTAGGGATCTTAAAGAAAATCACAGTAATATCTGATTTTATCTGTAAAACAGTCATGAATTCCTGGTATTATTTTTTCTTTCATCTATGCTACTATCTAGTTATATGCAAAAGAAGTATTTGGAAAGGGGCTGCAGCATATGAAACAAATAGGGACATTGAGCAGAGAGTCAAGGGGGTGGAAAAGGAAGGACTGGAATGGATTTCTTTACTTTCTTATGATTTTACCTTTTATTCTATTGGTTTTTCTATTTTCCTATTTTCCGTTACATGGGTGGGTCTATGCGTTCTTTGATTATAAGCCTCCAAGAAGTCTGTTTCAGTGCGATTTTGTAGGAAGTCAGTGGTTTCGGATGCTTTTTCGCAACAAAATCCAAATGAAACAGCTTCTGCAAGTTATGAAGAATACATTTGCAATGAGTTTTTTGAACATTCTAACCTCATTTTTACCGGTGGCATTTGCTGTGTTTTTAAATGAAATAAAATGCAAACGGTTTAAGGCTTTTGTACAGACTTTTACCACACTTCCAAATTTTATCAGTTGGGTACTTGTTTATTCCGTGGCGTTTAGCCTTTTTTCTTCCAGTGGCATGATGAATACCATGATGCAGAACTGGGGACTGGTAAAAGAGCCACTGAAATTTCTAGACAGCGATTCACACACCTATTTATGGATGATGTCCTGGAATGTCTGGAAGAATTTAGGCTGGGGAGCCATTATCTATCTGGCTGCCATAGCAGGAATTGATCAAGAGCTTTATGAAGCTGGCAGAATCGATGGGGCCAACCGGTTTCAACTTATGAAATTCATTACTGTTCCAGCTCTGCTTCCTACTTTTTTTATTATGTTGATGTTAAGTGTTGCAAACTTTCTAAATAATGGGTTGGACCAATACTATGTATTTCAAAATTCTTTTAATAAAGAACACATCCAGGTGTTGGATTTATATGTATACAACATAGGAATGACAGGAAGCAGTTATTCACTTGCTACCGCTATTAGTATGTTAAAAAGCATCATAAGCGTGGTGCTGTTAACCATTGTCAATCTGGGGTCCAAACAGGTGCGGGGAGAGTCCATCATATAGAAAGGAGGTAAGTATGAAGTCGGAAAGTAGAAGCAGACAAATAGGAAAGGACCGGATATTTACCACAGTCAACTATATGTTATTTGGATTGTTTACCGTAATCTGTATTTATCCTTTTTATTATCTGGTGATCAATACCATAAGCGCCAATGACTTAAGTGCGGCAGGAGAGATCAATTTAATACCACAAGGCATCCATTTTGAAAACTATAAAAGTTTGATTGTAATAAGAGGACTTTTACGAGCTACGATAATTTCTTTTTCAAAAATGATAATTGGAACAGGATTGACGGTAGCCGGTTCAGCATTCCTTGGATATATGTTTACGCAGGATAAGATGTGGAAGCGAAAGTTCTGGTACCGGTTTGTTATTATAACTATGTACTTTAATGCAGGGCTCATTCCCATGTTTTTGACCATGAAAAATCTGCATCTGACCAATACTTTTTGGGTCTATGTGATTCCTACAATCGTGCAGCCTTTTTCTATCATACTGGTAAAAACCTATGTGGAGTCCATTCCAAAAGAATTGCAGGAGGCTGCCCAGATTGATGGGGCTGGAATTATAATGATTTTTTTGAAAATTATTTTGCCCGCCTGTACGCCCATTCTTGCTACCGTTGCAATCTTTGCAGCCGTTAATCAGTGGAATAGCTATCAGGACACCTTAATATATATCACCGATCAAAAACTTTATTCCTTACAATATTTGCTTTATACCTATATCAATCAGGCAAATTCCCTGGCAGCTATGGTGAAAAATAGTTCTGGTACTGCGCTTAGTTCTACTGTTATGGCAACAAGGGAGACTGGAACTTCGATCCGCATGACCGTTTCTGTTATGGTAGTATTGCCTATCCTATGTATTTACCCTATGTTTCAAAGATTTTTTGTGAAAGGGATCATGATTGGAGCTGTAAAAGGCTAGTTTATCAATGGAGGAAGATTTTATGAAAAAGTTATTCCGTGTGTGTTTCTGTGTTTCTTTGGTTATAGTCTCACTAGTTGGATGTGTAAAAGCAGGGGAACGGATTACGAATCGCTCAGGTGGAACAGATACCAGTGATAAGGGGATGATTACGGTGGATGTATTTGCTGAACAGGCAAATTACCAGGGCATTCAAAGTGGGTGGTTTGCAAAAACAGTAAAAGATAAGTTCAATATGGAATTAAATATCATTGCAAGAAACGTGGCAGGTGGAGGGGAAACCCTTTACCAGACACGTTCGGCGGCAGGAGATTTGGGAGAATTGATCCTATTAAGTAATTCCAACGGAAAACTAGAGGATCTAGTGACATCGGGACTCATCATGGATTGTACGGAGCTTATGAAGAACAAAGATATCATGAAAAATTATAAAGGGACAATCGATAAGCTAAACAAAACCATATCAAAGGAAGGCGTTTGGGCATTTCCTAGTTCCATCTCATCCCAGCCGGCGACAGAGCCAAGTGAAGGGCTAGAACCAACCTTTGGACCTTATATCCGTTGGGATTACTATAAAGAGCTTGGTTATCCTTCCATGGATTCTCTCGAAGATCTTTTAACTGTGCTAGAAGATATGCAGAATTTGGCACGAAAGAAAGAGGGGAATGATAATATATATGCCATCTCTCTGTTTAAGGACTGGGATGATAGTATGATGAACAATGCCAAACAGCTTTGCTGTTTTTATGGCTACGACGAATTAGGATTTTTACTGGTTAAGGCAGATGGATCGGATTATTCTAGTATCATTGAGTCGGATTCTATCTACACAAAGGTCTTGCACTTTCTTTATGAAGCGAATCAAAGAGGTTTGATTGATGCAGACTCGACGACACAAAATTACGATATGCTTCAGAATAAGTATAAAAAAGGAGAAATTCTGTACTGTCCATGGCCCTGGTTGTCACAGAATGTGTTTAATACTCAGGAGAATAAAGATGCAGGGAAGGGGTATATGCTGGCAACCATTCATGATATGAAGATTTTCTCCTATGGAAATTGTCCGGAAGGAAATTCGAAACAGGTCATTGCCATTGGGAGTCATGCGAAAGATCCCAAACGTTTGGCCGATTTTATCGATTGGCTTTATTCCCCAGAGGGAATTGAAATAAATGCACAGGCTAATGGGGCAGCAGGTATTAAGGGGCTAACCTGGGAATTGGGAGATGACAAAAAACCGAAGTTAACCCCGTTTGGGAAATCTGCTCTGCCCACCAATGAGGTGGATGTGCCAGAAGAATACGGGGGTGGAAACTGGAAAGATGGAATATCTGCTTTAAATTTCAAACCCATAAATCTGGGGGATATAGATCCTAACACAGGAGAGGCTTATGACTGGCAGTTATGGAAACATACAATTGAAGATAATGTGAATCCTCTTAGTAAAGATTGGAGCAGCCATAACCAAGCAGATACAACTATGGAATATTTAAAGAAAAAGGATCTCATAATTGTGTCTCCCGGTTCTAGTTATACCACCCCAGAAGAGGATTCCAATCTTGCAACCATAAGAGGACAGTGTAAAGCAATCATTGTAGAAAATTCATGGAAAATGATCTTTGCAAATAATGAAGAGGAATACAATTCATTATTAAACAATATGCAGGAAACTGCAAAGGGGCTTGGATATGAGGAAGTATTAAACGTAGACAAAAAGAATGCCTTAGATCAAAATGCCCAGAGAGAGGCATCTGCAAAGGCATATCCTTCAAAAAAATAAACAGTATGATCCGTGGGACCAGTTTCTTTAATTACCAATTATAGTTTTTCGGTATTCTGCAGGACTGGTCCCCGTATATTTTTTAAATTTTTTATGGAAATAGTCTACGTTTTTATAACCAACCATCTCTGCGATCGTGTAAACTTTTAACTCATCCTGTGTTAATAGTTTTTTTGATTCCTCAATTCGAAACTGGTCTAAATAAGTATTAAAATTCATACCAGTTCTTTTATATAAAAGTTTTCCAAGGTAAGAACTGGTATATCCATATAATGGGGCAATGGTATCTAGTTTGATGGGTTCTTGATAATTATGCTGGATGTAAGATAAAACTTCATCTATAATCGTTTCACCAGATGGAATCCCAATACACGAAATCCATAATTTAAACTGTTGGGCTAAAAATGAGATGATTTCGTACAGATAATTCTTTCTTTCCAACAAATCAATTACAGATGCATTGGCGATAAATGGGATATCCTCGTAGGGATACCTCTGCATAATATTCTGCTTTACCAGAATATAAATATCGATAAGCACATGCTTGATGTCTGATATTTCTGCTGTTGTATGGGTCAAAAAGGTGGTTAGCTGTTTCAAATATGTGGTAAGGAATGTTAGATTATTTGACTGTATGTAATTAGAGAATTGTGCGGCATAGTTTTGTGCCATGGATTCAGGAATTGTGTTGGTGAAATTGTCCTCTAATATATCCTCGTATCCCATGATATGTTGGTTTTCACAGCAAAAAAACCGTCGCTTGTTTAATTGGCAGACATCTTCATAAGAGCGGTGAATATCCTGGATCCGGGCGGCCTTTTGTCCATATGCCAGAAAGACAGAATCAAGGGGAGATCCTTTCTGGGGACCATTAAGATAATGCCTGCGCAGATTCTTAAATTTTGTTAGGGCATAATCTCCTTTTAGCAATATAAATTTCTGTTGGTTATTCTCAATGATATTAAAGGTGTGATTGTCTTGATTGGTTACTCGGATCAAATCGGAAAAATCCCAGGTGGGTTGAAACAGATTTTGATTGTAATTTTCATAAGAGACCACCTGATAGACATTTGTGTTTAAGTGTAGTTCATCCAGATTAAGGGAGGAATAATCACAGGTGTTTAAAAGAATCTCCTTTAGAATTTCCTGTTTTGCTTTTAACCGGTAATGTTCGTAAGAGGATTGTTTCTTTGTTTCTTCTCCAATCAACTTGGCGATGGAGCCAACGGCTTTTAAAAGTTCTTCTTCTTCAATTGGTTTCGTTAGATAGAAGGTTACACCATATCGCATGGCTGTTTGAGCCAATTTAAAATCAGAAATTCCACTTAATAGGATAAACTTTCCTGGATAACCCTTTGAAACTGCTTTTTGGATTACTTCGATTCCTGTCATAAGTGGCATTTTTATATCCAGTAAAACTAGATCTGGACTGAGTTCTAAGATTTTTTTCAATGTATCCATACCGTCCATGGAAGTATCGCAGATGGAAAAACCCAACTGGTTCCAATTGATGATATGTTTTAAACCGTTTAAAACGATGCTTTCATCATCTGCAATTAATACATTCATAATGAATCCTCCATACTAAAATCAACTGGTATTTTAATCGTGACCAATGTTCCGAAATTTTGTTTGCTTTGAATTACCAACCCGTATTCTTGTCCGTAGAATAGTTTGATGCGGTTGTTGATGTTATAGAGTCCAATTCCTTGTTCTCTGTTTTTTGGTGGAGTCTTTAGTTTAGTCATTACTTCAAAAATGGTTGTCTTAGACATTCCTGCGCCGTTGTCGTAGATAGAGACCTTCAGCCCATTTGATTGATATTTTCTGATTTTAATAAGAAGGTACCCTTTTTTGCCAGTGGGTTCTATGCCGTGAGAGATTGAATTTTCGATGATAGGCTGCATAAGAAGAGGCAAAATCCGGTAACACTTCGGATCTATGGATGCATCCATATCTATGGTGTAATTGAGTCTTTCTCCAAAACGAAATTTTTGGATGGCCAGATAATTTTTTATGTAATCAATTTCCTGATTTAGAGTCACTAATGTTGTTTTTGTGTTATTTAAGACATAACGCAAGGATTTTCCTAGGAGCTTGATGGCTGTGGCCACCTCTTGATTTCCATCGGTAAATGCTTTCATTCGGATGGTTTCCAGGGTATTGTAAAGAAAATGTGGATTGATCTGATTGATCAGTAGTTTGTATTCCATTTGCTGCTGTTGATTGTAGAAGGTTTGTTCTTTCATCTGTGCGGCGTAGATATCTCCTTGCGCTTTCTTGATTTTACGCACCATGTTTTTTAAATCAGAGAAGGTGGCAGATAATTCGTCATCCCCTAAAACAGAGTCAATGATTTCATAATCGTTGTTACTAACTTTATGCATTGCCAGACGTAGAGTTCTGATTCTGGCACTGAAATAGCCCGTAAAAAACACAAAGAGAAGTCCCGGTAGAAAAAGAGCAAACAGCATAATCAAAAGAAAAGAAAATTCCATATGCCGGATGTTGGACATTGCATTGGGATTAACGGAGAGAATATAAATCTTATCATCTGTGCGGTAGGGTTTAAGACTCAAAAGAGAGGAAAGATGAGTGGAACCCTCAAGTTCAAACAAATCAGTATGGTTGTAATTCGGTTTCTGATGGTCGATATCCACCGGAAAATCCTCCCCCTCCTGGTGGCGGATGGTACTATAAAAAACGGGATCTTGATTTACCGAAATATAAATATGGGAGCTGTTATCTTTTATTAAATTTCTTAGATGGTCGTTTGATAGCGTAAGGACCAGTATCGCATAGGAACCCGTCCGGGGCATGGGGATATGGCAGTAATAGGCGAGTTCCCAGTAGGAACTTCCCACCTGATTTTTTCTTAGGGTACTTTGAAAGAAATTTCCTGAAGTTACACTGGCTTTTTGATACCAGTCCTGTGTGCGCACCGTTTTATCGATAGGAAAGAAGAAACGATTGTCTGAGTAGCTATGAAGCAAGTTCGATTGAGTATAGAGCCGAATGCTTGATATGGAAGCATTGGAAGCGAGAATCTGCTTGAAACGGGGGTATCGGCTGCAGGCTTTCATCGCCTCTTGATCGGAAGGGTAATGGGCAGTCATCAGCTTGTTTAAATCCGTATCAGAGGATAGAGATTCATAGATCTCATAGAGAGGGAGGGTTGTTGTTAGGATGATAGAACGCACGCGTATCCCATCGGATTCTGATAAATACTTGTAGTTTTGCAACATTTGCCTGCGTGAAAAATAATAGACCATTCCACCGATTATGGAGACTGGGATCAAGATGGCAAAAATAAAGATCGTAATCAATTGCCGTCTGACGTTCTGCTTCGTAAAAAAATTAATGTAAATCTTCTCCAAAGTCATAGTAAGTCCCATCCCTTTTTTCTAATTATATTCCACGAATGGATTTGTATCAAGTAATTGATGCTGAATTCCCATACCATGTGTTATTACTATCCTATGTGAGGAGGGGAGATGCTATGAAAGCTCTCTGCTATAGGTTGATACGATTGATATAATGATGAGAATTTAGATAATAAATTAGTATTACTAAATAAAAAACGATTGACACATTAATATTAAAGCGATAAATTAGATATATTAATCAAATACTTGTTGTAATTACAAAAAATAAGGTGTCTTAATCAGGCGAGTAAAAAAATAATGAAAGAATTTACCGGTATAAAAATATGGATGATATAATTAGGATAGTTTTAGTGATAATAAATGCTATTGTTGCTTTTGGTATTATTTTAATTACAGATTTATTATTGGAAAAGCTTACTAACAATAAAAAAAGTTTGTTAAATAAATCTGGAATTAGGATGATAGTATCATACTCAATTGGTATAATGATATATATTTTAATACTTAAAATTTTTATATAAGGTGGCATACTTCAAAGCACCTTATGCAGACTATTAGGTGGGCTTATCTGTAAAAATGTAATCCTACTTTTATTGTATGAAAAACCACCTGCCTATAGTAATTACAATAGTATGATATCTTCTTTAGGGGGAGGAATCATAATTGATTGGAAAATCAAATTTTAGGGAATGGACAAAACTAGTATAATATTTAGATTTGCTAATTGAAATTAGGTTTAGAGAAAAGGAAAAGCAGAATATTTATGAAAAATAATAAAATATGTTTCGTTTATATTGGTATTAGCATGATTTCAATTGTACTAATATTAGGTATGGTAGCATTATCAGGTAATAAAATGGAAGACATAATACCATTTGTTGCATATGGGATATTCGTGATGATTCTAATTACAAATCTTTCGTCTTTTGTGACAAGCTTATGTTATAAACACAAAAAAATGACGCTTAAAAATAGCCTACTTGTATTAATATTTATTATTATTAATAGTCTGTTTATTCTCTTTTGTTTCGCCATGATTTTAGTTAATTACCTGTTACATTAAAAGAAGAGAAAAGTTTTTAAAATGAAGAAAATTATAAGTTCCATGACATTATATGCCGATAGTAAAAAACGCACTTATAAGAATCCTTCTTCTGCAAAAGGAGGGGATTTGTATGGTACAGACACATTTACAAATGAGGCAAACGAATATGTTAGTGGTGCTATTATTATTCTATGAGGAGAAAAAAAGTTTAATTTTTTGAGTTCAAAGTATTGACATAGGTCGATATTATAATAAATGAGGAGAGCAGATCATGAAAGCAACTAATTGGAAAATATTAAATTTTTCATTTTATTTTGAAATTCTAATGTCGTATTTTTTACCATTTAAAATTGTTGATGAATATAAATATAAAATTGGGTTTCCGTTTCCAATCATAACAATTTACGAAAAACCA
The DNA here is from genome assembly GCF_003833015.1 of Clostridium sp. E02. Taxonomy (GTDB): domain Bacteria; phylum Bacillota; class Clostridia; order Lachnospirales; family Lachnospiraceae; genus Lacrimispora. Next base: position 146,351 of record NZ_RJLQ01000006.1, on the reverse strand, counting down.
ATAATTCATGTTAATCCATGTCTATCAATGCAACTAAATGTTTTAAGTTTAATAGTAGATTTGGTCATAATATCTTTTGTAACGGCATTACTTATAAAACTGTATAGGAAAATAAAACATATTAAATAAAATGAACATTATAATGAAAGTTGCACCAAATTAATGTAGCTTGTATTTTTGTTATTATTCCCAGATAAAATCCGTGTAAAGATATTTGCAGGAAACAAATCTATAGGGTGTATTGCCCTATTTTTTTGTATCATTCCGTAAGGATGCGGGGGAAAGCAAATGTCTAGAACAAGTAATATTACGGTTACCCCTAAACCATTGATGGATAAGGAATAGGGTGCTTTCGTTTAGAGGCAGGAGTATATGACAAACTAGATTAAATCTAATCCACACAGGACTAAGTTTAACTTAGGGGTACGATTTGCGTACGAAAAATCTAATAATACAAGGGTTTCATGGAGGTAAGGGAGATATATTGTAATAATAATAATTACAGTTCGGTAATGATTTTAAAAGTGTTGTGTGTGACCTACTATATAAGGGATTTAAAAACAAAATATTGACTCTTAATACAATTAAGAATATTAAATATAATACTAAGATTATTAGCTTTAAAACACTATTTCTGTAATTTTATTATGCAATACAAAAAAGTTTTACATGAAAGGTGGGGTATTTATTACATGAAAATAATTTATGGGTTTAAAGGAGTATAATATACATTTAGATTAGCTAATCTAGGTAAATTCAATTTAGTAAGGTGTAATATCCTAGTAAACATTATTAAATAATTTAATTTAAAGGAGAATTTGTATGAAAACATTAAAAAAGCTATTAGCAATAGCATCATCTGTATGTTTACTGATGAGTTTTATGAGTATGACTGCTTTCGCAAGTAATACTGGAATAGGCCTAATGAATGCTAACCCTATTAACAGTAGTACTCCAATAAATACAAGATATGTATATAGGGCTTTACAGCCTCAAGTCAAATTAAATTATTATCATCACTATGGTAGTAGTTCGATAAACAGTCTTAACGCAAATGATGAGAATAACAAACCATATAAGACTGAATGCTATAATTATGTTAATGGTAAATATGTTTTAGCTGAAACAACATATAACTAGAAAGGATTTACTATTTTGAAAAAATTACTAGGAATATTTATCATTGTTTTATCTATGCTGACTATATCTATAAATATAATGCTTGCACAAATATCAATGCTTATTGATAAACTGCAAGGTGGATTTTGGTCTAACATGTTTAAGTACTTGCCTTATTATGTTTGGATTTTTATGATTATTCCAATTTTTATAGGAGTATATCTTATCTATAAGGACTATAAAAAGAATTAAAACTTTTTTTGAAGGTGTGCATCATAGCACCTTTTGTATTCAACTATTAATAGTGGGTTTATCTAATTATGGATAAGTCCATTATTTATGTCTAATTGATATCAACCAATCGGAGTAAAAACAGTAAGGGTTCGAGGAAAATTACATATAATCATGACAGATATACCATTAATCCTGTATTTAAGAGAAATTTTGGCTTTTTTATATTGCTATAAAATTAAATTTCATGATAGGAACGCTACATTGTTTTTTGCAACCCCAAAGTGCAAAGAAAAAGTGTAACACCCTAGAGAGTTTATTTAGTTGCTGAATCTTTCATCAGTGAATGTTCAAATCTCTAGCTATCTCTGTCAAATACGATGAGGTGGCTGTGATGAACCAGACGGTCGATAAGTGCGGCTGTCAGCTGATCATCATAGAAGATACCATTCCATTTACTGAATTCTATATTTGTTGTAATAACCAGGCTGCGTTTTTCGTAACAGTCTGCAATTACCTGAAATAATAACTGGGAACCTTCCGCGTCAAACGGAAGATATCCCCACTCGTCACAGATTAGCTGATCAAGCTTACTGAGACGTTTTAGAAGTTTGGTAAGTGAACCGTCTGCTTTTGCATCTATCAATTCATTTACCAGTGTGGCGGTTTTGGAAACCGTACTTTTTTCCCCTGCATGCAGGCTTCTACGCCTACAGCAGTTGCCATATGGCTTTTATCGGCTCCATTTCAGCCATAAAGAATCAGATTTTCATTTCGATTCATAAAGTCAAAATTTTGATACATCCTGTCAACCGTTTTTGAAAATGTCCCGAAAAAGTTTTAACATAAGCACCAGTTTTCTGGTGCTTGATTTAACTAGGTACTATTAGTTTTTGGGTAACTTTAATAAAACTACAGTTACCTGCTTGTAAATTAGGCTATTTCTTTTCTGTGTCGTTGTCCTTTTGCATATTTTTCAAATGATGCCTGCCTCCATGGATGGTTCATAGGAGGTATGTATTTCTTTTTTGGGACTGCCGGAATGGTCGCTAAATCAAATGCCTTTGAAGATGGCTTGTGTTCCGGAAGTAACTCAAGTGCATAAACCTGCTCACCAATACAACTGAAGAGTTCACCGTTGAATGATCTGATTACCATTGCTGTGGTGCCCTTACGATGGTGTACAGCGATCCCTTGATTGTTTACAGGAAGATAGTATTCATTTTGATATTTCAGGCAGCTTCCATTATCTATCTTTCTAGAAGATAACACCGCCAACGTCAGATTGATTTTATCACTATCTGGTTGCATTTCGAACACAGATTTGATACTATCAATAGGTAATGCGAACTGCTTATTAAATTTCTTTATATAGGTGAGGAGAAATTGATTGGCTTGCTGAATGCTTGTTACATTCGCAAGTCGGAGTTCAACAGGAAGGCGGGATTGAAGAGTGCCAAACATTCTTTCAACCCGCCCTTTTGCTTGTGCAACGCTGGATGTACGAATGTCGATTCCTAATTGTTTACAGGCATAACCAAACTGAGTAAAAGTATCCTTCTCTACAGAGGTTTCATGTTTCTTTTTGTATTCAAATACAGTTCGTTTATCTGTGAAAAACTGATATGGAATGCCATAATTACTTAGAACCTGATAAAGAACATGATAATAGCCATTTAAAGTTTCCTGCTCATCAAAATATGCACCAACAATCTGTCCTGAGGCATCATCAACAGCGATGTGAAGCTGTGTTTTGGTTTCTCCAAACCAAAGGTGTAGGGACGCATCCATTTGAAGCATTTCACCGAAATACGTACATCTGGGGTGCCTTGGATGGGAATCCTCAAGATCCATGATGGAACTTTGAATAATAGCTGCTTTCTTTTTGGACTTAGTCCTTGATTGGATAGCCTTTAATGCTTTCTTTACCGCTTTCTTTGATGAGCGGTTTGCTTTAGGAGAAAGGATATATATACCTATGATTCATGATCAAATTTTGGTATGGATATTTATTGGCATTAATGTGCTTCGAGTTAACAGGTTGCGCGGATAAAACCGCACCGACTAAAACCGCTAAGGAAACAATCGTATATAATGAAGAAACGACTGAATTAAATGAGCCGGATACAGCGGAAACTTCTGAAACACGTGATAATACAACCTTTAGATACACATGCTGGGGAGATGATAAAGGAACCGTGAAAAGATGTGAGACGGACGTATCTTGGCTAGGTGAAAGTAATGACGAACTGAATGGAATGGTAACTTTGTTTGATAGATCCGAAAGCTTATAGATTCTATACAGTAACTGATACTTATTTAAGTTGTGAGTTCTTCTAATTCTTTGTTTAAACGCTTTGTTTCAGCATATGCGTTGGGTTCTTCTTGTTTTATTGGATTGTTCTTGCATTCTTTGCGGTATTGATGTAACCAGTATGTGATTGTGCCGCTACCAAGATTGTATTCTTCAGTAAGGCTTTTTTTAGTTATTCCCTCTTCCGATAGAGGCGAAGTACTTTTTCTTTAAGCTCAGGCTCATAACGATTGTTTGACATGTTGTAACTTCTCCTTTGATGTAGGTTATTTTACCAAACCATACCGGGGTGTTACAACTTAATTATACAACGTCAGTGTTATTTGGGGAAAGACGACGTTTAGATTCCCTTATACATTTATTAAAGATATTCTTAACAATTATTTTGTTAATTCAGAAGTATGGTATCCGCTTGGCGAAAGTATGGATAACCCCACGTTGGGCGGATTAGGAGAATATATATCAGAGAATAATAAAAAATTTACTTCTCGTTATGCTTCAGCAATAGCCCCAATTATGGTGAACGAAGGTTTTGTTGAATATAAAAAAGAGGGTAATGCGATATTTTTGAGAAAGTTGGCAAATGAATTTGAAGCTTAAAATATAAAGGAGATCTTGATATAGAAGGTAATGTTATTAATTATTTATTGGTGTTAAAAATGGCAGACATAGATCTCATAGATGGCGAACGCATATGTAGAAGTCTAAATAAAGGTACTTTAGAACGACTCACTAAAGCGGGAATTGACAGGAGAATAATAAAACCTATTATAGACGAAGCGATTAGGCTAAATACTTGTGATAAATTAACATATGAAAAAATTAATTTATTATTGGATAATCAAAACTTTTATATTATGGCATATTTCCAGATATTGCAATAAAATTTAAGATTATAGGAGTAATCGTGTATGTTTAAAAGTAAAGTATCTAAGAAAAAATAGCAGGAATTATGATTGCTGCGCTGGCAATTATAACAATCACCTCTACCGTAAATGAATCAGAAAAATTAAAAAGGATAGACACCAACCACAACGGGAAAGTGACTATTGCTGAAGCAAAAGCTGCTGGTTACTCAATGCCAATATATGAATCTGAGTGGTTGTATAAATATATGACTGATAGGGATCATGATGGTATGGTTGGAGAGTAAAAGCTACTATAAATTATAAAACCAGATTGGAGCTGATTATTATCAAGACCACAAATGAAACAATGGAAGAGATATGGCGTTTATATTCTACATACGAGTAAGAAGTTAGAGAAATGAATGAGCAAGGTGTTCTTAAGGATAGTACAGCAAAAACATATTTAGTTCATGCTCACGATTTTGTAAAATGGTGTAATGATGAATTCGTTCCTGGGATAAAAAACAGACGGTCAAATTAAAAAGTAAAAATTAGGAAATAGAAGAGTACTTAAACTCAACTATTCCCTTTAAGATTGTTTGACTATTGGAAACCAACATTCGTCAGCGTGGCGATGTTGGTGGTTCCGCCAAGAAAGTAGGATTAAGAATAAAGAAGTTAGAGAGATTGTATGGGGTAAGAGAGGGTTCTGCTTTCCAACCGTTAAATGATATGGCGGTATCTCTTTTAAAACAGATACAAGATTATAATAGTAGAAAGAAGATCAAAACGGACTATGTTGCAAGTACTGCCGATGGAGGTTACGTGTCTGAACGAAACATATTGAGAACATTTAAAAGTGTTTTAGGTCTTGTAGGAGCAGAAGATTATACGATACACGCACTCAGACATACATTTGCTTCCAGGTTACTAAAAGCAGGAACAGAAATAAGCATTGTTAGTAAACTACTAGGACACGCAGATATTAACACAACATACAGCACATATATTCACGTTTCAAACGATCAAATAACAGATGTAATGTCTGGTATTTCGAAGATTTAAAGGCATATTTTTGACCACTTATTTACTACTTATATTTCAGCAATAATCAGCAAAAACCAGTAATAAATAGTGAAATCTGGGAACTAGCTTAGATTAAGTAAAGACGATAAATGTAAGAAAACCCTTATAAAATAAGGGCTTTTAGTGAATGATTCCAAATAAAAAAATAGTGCACCTGATAGGAATCGAACCTACGCACGCAGCTCCGGAGGCCACTGCTCTATCCACTGAGCTACAGATGCATCTTTTACATTCTACTATAAATTGTTTTAAAGCGCAATAGTTATTTGTTGATTTTTGGCTGTTTTTTTGTTAGAATGGAGAGGAGATCGATTCTCTAGGAGGTCAAGCCTATATGAAGGACTTATTGGAAAAATGGAAGAAGCTTCCGAAAGCGGAAATGGAACGATTTCTCAAATTTCTTGCGATTCCATTGGCTGTAATTGTACTGATGATTGTTGTAGTTGTATTAGATAAGCCGAAAGAAGTTAGTAATGATAAGGATACGGTTGTTTCAGAGACAGTTGATTCACAAAAAGAATCAGAATCCATACCGTCTAAAACAGCAGTAAAACTGCAAAAAGAGGCAGTTCCTGAAATCCATGACTTAATGGAAGCTTATTTAAAAGCAAGAAAAACCTGTGACTATGAGACACTCTCTCAAGTATACGGCGAAAAAGTATCAAAAGATGAATTAGAACAACAAAAGGCCAAATTTGAAGAAGAAGTAAAGTTTTATCAGGATTTTGAAAATCTGGAATGTTTGACGACTCCCGGAGTCGCAGATGGAGATTATGTGATTTACGCCAGATTTGATATTAAATTCAGACAGGCGGATACGTTAGCCCCTACGATGATTGTATGCTACGGAAAGACTGCCCCAGATGGAAGCTGTTATCTGGTTGTTAATACCAATACAGAAGAAACACAGAGTATGGAAGAAGCAAATCAATCGGATGAAGTGCAGAAAATTGCAAAAGAGGTAAACAAAAGTCTGCAAAAGGCTTTAAAGTCTGATGAGAATCTTCTGGCAGTTTACCATACACTGATGAATGGGGAAGAGGAGACGGCTGCTGAATCAGTCGATGAATCCAACAATAGTTAAAGAAAGATGCTTCTCTGCGTAGCACCGTGCAGAGGAGCATTTTTGGTAAAGGAGAAAATGAATAGACATGAACGTGAAAGATTTTTATTTTGATTTACCTCAGGAACTGATTGCACAAGATCCACTAGAAGACCGTTCAGCTTCCAGACTTCTGGTTTTGGATAAAGAAACAGGTGAGATTGAACATAGACATTTTAGAGAGGTTCTTTCCTATTTAAAACAGGGAGACTGTCTTGTTATTAACGACACAAAGGTGATACCAGCAAGGCTTTTTGGCGTGAAAGAAGGAACAGAAGCTAAAATTGAGATTCTTCTATTAAAAAGGAAAGAAAACGATATTTGGGAGACGCTTGTAAAACCGGGAAAGAAAGCAAAAGTCGGAACTGTAATTTCCTTTGGGGATGGTTTATTAAAGGGAACGGTTGTAGACGTGGTGGAAGAAGGAAACCGGATGATTCAGTTTTCTTACCAAGGTATTTTTGAAGAAATTTTGGATCAGCTTGGACAGATGCCCCTGCCTCCTTATATCACACACCAGCTTCAGGATAAGAACCGGTACCAGACAGTCTACGCCAAACACGAAGGATCTGCAGCAGCGCCTACCGCTGGATTGCATTTTACAAAAGAACTCTTAGAAGAGATCGAGCAAAAAGGCGTAACCATCGCTCACGTAACGCTTCATGTTGGGCTTGGAACGTTCCGGCCGGTTAAAGTGGACGAGATTGAAAACCACCACATGCATTCCGAATTCTATGTCGTAGAAGAGTCAGAAGCAGAGAAGATAAATGCCACCAAAAAGCAGGGCGGCCGTATTATCTGTGTGGGTACAACAAGCTGCCGGACGGTAGAGTCTGCGGCAACAGAAACAGGTTTGATTAAAGCGGGAACTGGTTGGACAGAAATCTTTATCTACCCCGGCTATCAGTTTAAAATCCTGGATTGTCTGATTACGAACTTCCATTTGCCAGAATCAACCCTTGTTATGCTGGTTTCAACCTTAGCAGGACGGGAGCATGTTCTACATGCTTATGAAGAGGCGATAAAAGAACGGTATCGTTTTTTTAGTTTTGGTGATGCGATGTTACTAACGGATATTAGAGAAAAAGAAAGCAGACGGGAGGAAGGGGAATGAAACAATCAGAAGAGCTGAGACAGTTTCTTCGTTCCATTGACCATAAAGGATATCCAGCCTATAAAGGAGCGAAAGGAACGTACCGCTTTCCGGATTATATTCTTTCCATTGATCATGTTCAGGGAGATCCGTTTGCCTCTCCCTCTAGAATCAGCATTCTGATTGATGGGAAAAAGGCAGGATTCCCGACCTCTTATTTTGACCAATTTTATAAGAAACTAGCTTTGGAAGATTGCTTGTTGCGAACATTTGGAGAGGAGATAGAGCCTTTTAACTTTCGGGCGAAGGGGTCAGGAAAAAGTGGACTCCTTTCTGTGAGTCACCCCGGTCAGGAAATACTAAAAAGGACCGCCTGTTCGGTAGATGAAAACAATGGCAGCATCTTAGTGCGGTTGGAGGCAGGGTTCCCAGCCAGAGGAAGGACCATTGATTCCCAGGAATTGATCCATATTTTATTCGATTTTCTACCAATATGTGTGAAGAAGTCATGTGTTTTTGGAAACTATTCTATAGAAGGAAAAGAAAAAGTAGAACAGGGGATACAGCTTTCAGAAGATCAGTTTGCGTTACGGGAACAACTGTCTGAAAAAGGTTTGATTGCTTTTATTGCAAATGGTTCTATTCTTCCAAGATGTTCTGGTGTTTCAAAGAAACCCATGAAACAAGCCGTTGCATTTGAGTCTCCCCCTAGTATGGAAGTGTCAATGAATTTGCCCATACGAGGAAACGTAAAAGGAATGGGGATTCCAAAAGGTGTGACTTTGATTGTAGGCGGTGGATATCATGGAAAGTCGACCCTTTTGGAAGCGCTGGAAAGCGGAGTATACAATCACATCCTGGGAGACGGGAGAGAACTGGTGGTAACGGATTCCTCTGCGGTGAAATTAAGAGCAGAAGATGGAAGAAGCGTAAAACAGACAGACATTTCCCTGTTTATTGGTAATTTGCCAAACAAACGGGATACCATACATTTTTGTACCGAAGATGCGAGTGGTAGTACATCCCAGGCAGCTGGTGTGGTAGAAGCAGTAGAAAGTGGGGCTGGTGTATTTTTAATGGATGAAGATACCAGTGCTACTAATTTTATGGTTCGCGATCGTTTGATGCAGCAGGTAGTTAAAAGAGACAAAGAACCCATTACTCCATTTATCGATAGAGTCAGAGGTTTGTATGAACAAGAAGGAATTTCCACTGTTTTGGTAGCGGGCAGTTCCGGAGCATTTTTTCATGTAGCAGATTTAGTGATCCAGATGGATGCTTATGTTCCTTTGGAAATCACTGCATTTGCAAAAGAGACAGCGCAAGCCTATGAGGATAAGACCGGATTAAGGGAAATGAAAAAATTAACGTCCCTTCATATTCCGACTCTTTTGCGCACGGGCGGAAAAGATGATCGGGGGAAAATAAAGATACTGGGACGGGACAGTCTTCAGATCGACAAAGAAATCATTGACCTCCGGTGCGTAGAGCAGATTGTGGATGCGGAACAAATTGCAGCACTTGGATATCTTTTAAAATACGGTGGTAAAAACTTGATTGACGGGAAAAAGACACTGGGAAAGATCGTTGACGAACTGGAACTGAAAATCAAAAACGATGGATTGGCTTCTTTAGCAGAAGGCGGGTATCTTCCGACTGACTTGGCACTTCCCAGAAGACAGGAAATATTTTCCGCCTTTTTAAGGTGCCGTAGTTTGATGTATTAAGAAGGGCGGGGTGTACATTCATGGGAGATAAAAAACATATGGTTGGAGGGATTTCCAGAAAAACTCTGGAACGGCTTCCTATCTATCATCATTACCTGGAACGGAAAAGCCGGGAAGGGTGTAAGAACATATCTGCTCCAGTCATCGCATTGGATTTACAGCTTAATGAGGTGCAGGTACGAAAAGATTTGGCTATGGTGACAAAGACAGCTGGTAAACCGAAGATGGGGTACCAGGTCTGTGATTTAATCCTGGATATAGAAGAATTTTTAGGATTTCACAATACCAATCAGGCAGCATTAGTGGGGGTGGGATCTTTGGGAAAAGCGCTCATTTCTTATCAAGGGTTTGAACAGTATGGAGTAGAAATTGTTATGGCATTTGATTCGGATGGCAGAAAAGTAGATGCCAAAATTGGTGGAAAGATGGTTCTGCCCACGAATAAAATGGTAAATCTATGTCAGAGGATGAATATACACATAGGAATTATCACCGTACCTGCCCAGTTTGCCCAGGAAACATGTGATCTTTTGGTAGCAGGAGGCGTGAAAGCGATCTGGAATTTTGCACCGATTCATCTATCCGTTCCGCCTCATGTATTGGTGCAGAATGAGAATATGGCAGTCTCTCTTGCGGCATTATCCAAATATCTTTATGAGACAGACAAGAAAGGCTTGCAGTATACGAAGGAGGAATAAGATTGAATACTGTATTGTTGCAATACGCCGTAGAAGTAGAGAAAACGGGATCCATTACCCAGGCGGCGGCCAACCTATATATGGAACAACCAAATCTTAGTAAGGCAATTAAAACCTTAGAAGAGAGTCTTGGTGCGCCCATATTTAAACGTACCTCAAAAGGGGTGGTGCCAACGGCAAGAGGAAGAATTTTTCTGGAGCATGCAAGAAGCGTACTGGTTCAGATAGATGAGATGGAGCACCTTTACAAAACAGATCAGGAAAACGGCGTAGAGTTTTCCCTTTCCATGCCAAGAGCAAGTTATTTAAGTGCTGCATTCTCAAGGTTTATTTATAAAATCGGAGGAGAAAACAGTATGAATGTCTGGCTTCGGGAGACCAATTCAGCAGATACCATAGGATCGGTAGAAACAGGGGAATATAATTTAGGAATTATTCGATATCAGTCTGGAACAGAGAAATTCTTTGAGAAAGAGATAGGGTCAAAGGGGCTTTCTATGGAACCGGTTTTTGAATACGCTCCGAGGCTTCTTATGTCCAAAGAACACCCACTGTCAGGCAAAGAAGAGATAACACCAGGGGATCTGATCCCGTTCGTTGAAATTGTTCATGGGGATGGAATCAGAAGCCGAAGAGAAGAAACAGGAAAAAAAGGAGAGACAGAATTTAAAAAACGGATTTATGTGTTTGAAAGAGGAAGCCAGTTTGACCTTTTGTGGAAAAATCCAAACACATACATGTGGGTGTCTCCGATGCCTTCAGAGATTCTTTGCAGGTATCAGTTGGTCGAATATCCATGTAAAAAGAATACGAAGTCTTATTGTGATTATTTAATCTATCGAAAAGGGTATTCCTTATCGGATTGGGATAAAGAATTTTTATACCAGCTTGATGAGGTAAAAGGAGAATGGGCAGAATAAGACTGTTAAATATATATCAGTATCTATATACTGATATATATTTTTTTACCTTTGAAATTCTTGTACACATAGACTACAATATTTATAGTAGGAATTTGAAACTTATGAGGAGGGTGTTAAAATGGCTAGATTTACGTTACCGAGAGATTTATATCACGGAAAAGGATCCTTAGAAGAACTGAAAAATTTAAAAGGAAGTAAGGCAGTCGTGGTAGTCGGCGGTGGTTCGATGAAACGGTTTGGATTTCTTGAGAAGGTTGAAACTTATTTAAAAGATGCAGGTATAGAAGTGAAACTGTTTGAAGGGGTTGAACCGGACCCAAGCGTGGAGACCGTTATGAAGGGCGCTCAGATGATGCAGGAGTTTGGTCCTGACTGGATTGTCGCAATCGGTGGAGGCTCTCCCATTGACGCAGCGAAAGCAATGTGGACATTCTATGAATATCCAGATACCACATTTGATGATCTCTGCATTCCATTTAATTTTCCTTCATTAAGAACGAAAGCTAGATTCTGTGCAATCCCATCGACTTCGGGTACTGCAACTGAGGTGACGGCATTCAGTGTAATTACAGACTATAACAAGGGAATTAAGTATCCGCTTGCGGACTTTAACATAACTCCGGATGTTGCAATTGTAGATCCAGAACTGGCAGAAAAGATGCCTCAGAAATTGACTGCACATACTGGTATGGATGCATTGACTCATGCAATTGAAGCTTACGTTTCCACGCTTCATTGTGACTATACCGATCCTCTTGCACTTCATGCGATCAAGATGGTACATAATGACTTAATTGATTCTTATCATGGAGATATGGATGCCCGTGACCGTATGCATAATGCACAGTGTCTCGCAGGAATGGCATTCTCCAATGCTTTGTTAGGAATCGTTCATTCAATGGCTCATAAAACAGGAGCTGCTTATACAGGAGGTCATATTGTTCATGGTTGTGCCAATGCAATGTACCTTCCAAAAATTATTAAATTTAATTCGAAAAATCCAGAAGCGTTAATACGTTATGGTGAGATTGCTCGTTTCATTGGTTTAAAAGGCAATAGCGATGAGGAATTGGTAGATGCATTAATCGCAGAAGTCCGTTCCATGAACGAAAAACTGAGTATTCCTACCTGTATTAAGGAATATGAAGGAGGAATCATTGACGAGAAAGAGTTCAATGACAAAATAACGAAAGTAGCTGAGTTAGCTGTTGGTGATGCATGCACCGGCTCCAATCCCAGACCGGTTACACCGGCGGAGATGGAGAAATTGTTAACCTGTTGTTACTATGATAAAGAGGTAGATTTTTAATAATCTCCTGAAATATTTGCAATGTGTATTGTAGGCGCAGAACCTTTTGGTTTTGCGCCTATGGTGCGTGAAAAGGCGTTTGACAGTAAATTTCATCTGTGATATGGTATTCAAGAAAAAGATTAGTTAGTATGGGAGTATAAGGATGAAACAGGCGATTTTAGTAGTTAGTTTTGGGACAAGTTACAATGAAAGCAGAAAGAAAACAATTGAAGCCATAGAAAAAACTTTGCAAGAAACATTTAGGGATTATGATTTTTATAGAGCCTTTACCAGCCGTATCATAATTAAGAAATTAAAAGAACGGGACAATCTTTCGATTGATGGAGTTTCGGAAGCTCTGGAGAAATTGGTTTTAAAGGGATATAGACGAGTGATCATACAACCAACTCTTGTTATGGGAGGAGAAGAATATGATCGAATTTTGAGTGTAGTCGAACAATACAATCATAGATTTGATAAGATCGAGATGGGAATGCCCCTCCTAACCGATGAGAAAGATTACTTATCCCTAGTCTCTATATTGATTGAGGATACAAAGGAATACATGGAAGTAGGAACGGAGATTTTATTCATGGGTCATGGGACAGAACATGAAGCGAATCGTACCTATTCACATCTTGCGGATGTCTTAAAGACAAAAGGATATTTAAATTGTCATGTGGGAACAGTGGAAGCAGTACCTACATTTGAAATGGTGAAGCAGGAAATAGATAAAAAAGTATCCAAACAGGTAATTCTACAGCCTCTTATGGTTGTTTCTGGGGATCATGCACATAATGATATGGCAGGCAAAGATGCAGATTCCTGGAAAAGCCAGTTAGAAAAAGATGGATATGAAGTAACTTGCCGGTTAAAAGGTATGGGAGAATTAGAAGGCGTTCGGGAAATGTTTTTGTTGCATGCACAAAGGGCAAAGAAAAACATGGAGGAAATACAATGAAAAAAGGGAAAATCATACTCTTGTTTGTCGGCCTAACTGCCTTAATGCTGACTGGCTGCAAGCGGAAGATAGAACCGATTACGAAATCAGGATTTATGTTAAATACATTTGTAACGGTAACCTTATATGATAAAGACGATCCCGAGATTTTGAAAAAATCCATGGATTTATGTCGTTCCTATGAAAATATATTTAGTACGACCATTGAAGGAAGTGAAGTTTATCGGATCAATCACAGATCCAAGGAGGCAACATCTATAAAAGTATCACCGGATGTGGCGGCTCTTTTATCCAGGGGGCTTTATTATTCTAAAGTATCAAACGGAGACTTTGATTTTACGGTAGAACCTTTGACCTCCCTATGGGACTTTACAGCTCAAAATCCAGTGGTCCCACCACAAAAAGACATAGAAGAAGCCGTAAAAAAAGTGGATTATAGAAAGTTAAAATTAGAGGATGATACTCTTACTTTTTTATCCCCAGATACTACGATTGATTTTGGTGCCATTGCAAAAGGATACATTGCTGACCGAATGAAGGATTATCTACAGGAACAAGGGGTTCAAAGTGCAGTCATAAATCTGGGTGGAAATGTTCTTTGTGTTGGAAAAAAACCGGATGGGTCCCCTTTTAAAATAGGGCTTCAAAAACCTTATGCGGATCGAAATGAGACCATTGAAACCTTGATTATAGATGATATGTCAGTGGTATCTTCCGGGGTCTATGAACGTCATTTTGTAAAGGCTGGAATTAACTATCACCATATCCTTAATCCAAAGAGTGGATATCCTTACGAGAATGGTCTGGTTTCTGTTACCATTATATCGAAGTTGTCCATAGATGGGGATGCGTTATCTACGACTTGTTTTTCCATGGGACTAAAAAAAGGCATGGAACTAATTAATTCTATGGATGATATTTACGGGGTTTTTATAACCGATGACGATAAAGTTCAATACACCAATGGAGCCCAGGGATTTCTGGAAAACCAGCCATAGATTCCCTTTACAATTACGAATCCCTATAATACAATAGAGGGATACAATGGAACAGGAGAACTGAAGATGATTAAAAAAATATGGGACAAGGTCATGAACCGGGAAGTCATATCTTATTTGATATTTGGTGTGTTGACAACGGTTGTAAACTGGGTGGTTTACGGTGCCATGATAAAGTCTGGAATCGATTATCGGATTGCAACGGCTATAGCCTGGTTGGTATCTGTTCTGTTTGCTTTTGGTGTAAATAAAATTTATGTATTTCAAAGTTATGAACGACGCATGGAATATGTGATAAAGGAAATGGTTTCCTTTACCTTATGCCGTGTAGCTTCTGGTATCATGGAGATGTTTCTTATGGTGATAATGGTTTCCTTACTTCATATGGGTGAATATATAAGTAAAGTACTGGTATCCATAGCAGTTGTGATTGTAAACTATATATTCAGTAAATGTTTCATATTTCGAAAGAGTGAGGAAAAACCCCTGTAAAGAGAGGTAGATGGAATGGAACACGATGACGAGATTGAAAAGATTTCAAAAGAACTTGAGGATATGCTTAGAATGACAACAGAGAAAAGGAACTCCATACCAAAAGAGAAGAGTATGGAAGAAGAACAGCAGCAGCACCAAACAGAGAGATATGACAAAGAGGATTCAATTGAACTTGATTTAAATTCGATGCCAAAGATACATCTTGATATTCCCGTGGAAGGGATGGAAGAATTGTATGAAGAGTCCTACTTTGAGAAGGAAGATTCTGGTGTGGGAATAGAGCCTGACTTTGAGCCTGATTTGGTAGAAGAGGCAGATGTAAGAAAACACGTTTTAGAAATCGTGGAACCGGAATTGGAACAAGAGGAAGAGAAGGCATCCTTTCGAAAAAAAAGAATGCATCAAAAACCGGACCATAAGCAAACCTGCTTGATTAAGTCTTCGGACGGACTGATAGCGGCTTTTTTTGTACCAATGGTTGTTATGATCATCATATTTGCGCAGAGAGGAATCTTCCCTTTTGGAGAAGAGAGTTTTCTACGAACGGATATGTACCATCAATATGCACCGTTTTTTTCTGAGTTTCGATATAAACTCGCCCATGGCGGTAGTTTATTGTATAGTTGGGATATTGGTATGGGAGTTAATTTTGCGGCTCTTTATTCCTATTATCTTGCAAGCCCTTTAAACTGGTTTTTAATTGTATGCCCCTCTAAATATATAATAGAGTTCATGACTTATATGATTGTATTTAAGATTGGGTTGAGTGGGCTGACCTTTGCATGGTATCTGCGCAAACATTATAAAACCAATGATTTTGGGGTGGCTTTCTTTGGGGTTTTTTATGCTTTATCTGGGTATATGGCAGCTTATAGCTGGAATATTATGTGGCTGGACTGCATTTTTTTGTTCCCCCTTATTATGCTTGGACTGGAGCGACTGGTTAGAAAGAAAAAGTGTTTTCTTTACTGCATAACTTTGGGGTTATCAATTTTATCGAATTATTACATATCAATTATGATATGTATTTTTATGGTATTATATTTTATTTCACTTCTTGTATTAGAAGGGAAAAAGCCATGGAAAGAAACGGGATTACACATAGGTAACTTTACACTCTATTCTCTGCTTGCAGGTGGCCTTTCCGCTGTTGTCCTGCTGCCAGAGATTTATGCATTGCAGATGACTGCGTCAGGGGATTTTAATTTTCCCCAGACGTTTAGTGCGTATTTTTCCATTTTTGATATGCTTGCCAGACATCTTCCCGCGGTTGAGACAGAGATTGGATTGGATCATTGGCCTAATATTTACTGTGGAGTCGCAGTTTTAATGTTCTTTCTTCTTTATTTGGGCTGTGACAGGATCCGTCAGAAAGAGAAGATTGTTGTGTGTTCGCTAATCCTTTTTTTCTTTGCTAGTTTTTCCGTTAATGTTTTAAACTTTATCTGGCATGGATTTCACTTTCCCAACAGCTTGCCTTGTAGACAGTCGTTTATTTATATTTTCCTATTATTGGCAGCATGTTATCATGCATACATTCATTTGGATCACATTCCCTGGAAGCATGTCGTAACTGCTTTTTTTGCCTCCGTGATTTTTGTTTTGATGGCGCAGAAATTGATTACAGATGATGCCTACCATTTTTCTGTATTTTATGTTTCCATTATTTTTCTATCCTGTTATGCAGGAATGATCTGGCTGTATCAAAAAGGAAGAAGCAGGAATATGCTTGTACTACTTGCTCTTGGACTGGTTTCTTTAGAAGCAGCAGTGAATACCACGGTTACAAGCGTAACGACAACGAGTCGGATCAATTATGTATCCGATAATCAGACATCTAGGGATCTGGCATCAAAGCTGGTTCCCAACGATTCTTTTTACAGGGTGAAGAAAAAGTCCTATAAGACAAAGAATGATGGGGCGTGGCTTAACTTTCCCACGGTATCCTTATTTTCATCAACAGCCAATGCAGATCTATCAAAATTTTTTAAAAAAATAGGATGTGAAAGTTCCACCAATGCTTATAGCATAACAGGAAGTACCCCCCTTGTGGATGCCTTGTTTGGTGTGAAATACTTTATTTATTCGGATGAAGAAGATGGATATTCCAAATTAATCACCAAGGAAGAGGACTTGCAGCTTCGGGAGAACCCCTATGCACTATCCTTGGGATTTATGGTTTCGTATGATCTGGAAAACAACTGGCAACTGGATTTGTCCAACCCAGCTGATGTTCAGAATGATTTTTCCGTTGTACTAGGTGCAGATCCGGTCCTTTCCAAAGTCACAGGAGAGATAACGGGAACCAAATATACCTTTACTCCCGATCAGGATGGAGATTATTATGTGGCTGTAAACAATAAAAAAGTAGAAAAGGTATATGCGGTTTTAGGAGAAGAGACAAAGACCTTTGATAATGTGAACCGGGGATATTTACTTGACCTTGGATTTTTAAAGGCAGGGGAAGCGGTGACATTAAATAACAATGACAATGAACAAGATCTTGTGGCACAGTCCTATCGGTTATCACCCGAAGGACTAAAATCTGTGTATGAGATTTTAAATAAGAATCCGTTAAAGTTAACCCGTTGGTCTGATACGAGGATACAAGGTACCGTTAATGCGGACCAGGCAGGCCTTTTGTATTTGAGCATTCCATTTGATAAAGGCTGGTCCATCAAAGTGGATGGAAAGGAAGTAGAGCCTTATAAGTTATTTGATACATTTTTAAGTGTTCACGTAACAGCAGGAACGCATGCTATTACCTTAGAATATATGCCTCAGGGCCTAAATACCGGAGCAATCATAACTTCGGTTAGTGTTCTAATATTGCTTCTGATTGCCGTAGGGACAAGGAACAAGAAACGTAGACGCAAACCGATGCGGAGTCATACAAACAAATAATCGAAAAAGAGGAGATCAGAATTATGAAATTATGGGGCGGACGCTTCACAAAAGAGACCAACCAGCTAGTGCACAATTTTAATGCATCCATATCCTTTGATCAGAAATTTTACCACCAGGATATCGAAGGAAGCATTGCACATGTAAAAATGTTGAAAAAGCAAGAAATTATATCGGAAGAAGATGGAAAACAGATTATAGAAGGTTTAAAGGAAATTAGCAAAGATTTAGAAAGCGGAGTGCTTGCGATTACGGCGGAACATGAAGACATTCATTCCTTTGTTGAAGCGGAATTAACAAAGAGAATTGGGGAAGCAGGAAAGCGGCTTCATACAGGAAGAAGTAGAAACGATCAGGTTGCTCTTGATATGAAACTGTATACCAGAGATGAAATTGACGAACTCTCCTCTTTATTGAAAGAGTTACGGAAAGAGCTGGTAAGGCTTATGGAAGCAAATTTGGATACGTATATGCCAGGATTCACCCACTTACAAAAAGCACAGCCTATTACGTTGGCACATCATATCGGTGCTTATTATGAGATGTTTGACCGGGACTATTCTAGGCTTCATGATATAAGAAAAAGAATGAATACCTGTCCCTTGGGATCTGGCGCTTTGGCAGGAACTACGTATCCTTTGGATCGGGAATTTACAGCAGAACTCTTAGGGTTTGATGGTCCAACAAGAAACAGTATGGATTCTGTATCTGATCGGGATTATCTCATAGAACTCTTAAGTGCATTGTCAACGATTGCCATGCATTTGAGCCGATTCTGTGAAGAGATTATTATTTGGAATACCAATGAATATCGGTTCGTAGAGATTGATGATTCTTATAGCACTGGAAGCAGTATTATGCCACAGAAGAAGAATCCGGATATAGCAGAATTAATTCGAGGCAAAACCGGCAGAGTCTATGGTGCTTTGATTTCCATGCTTACCACAATGAAGGGGATTCCTCTTGCTTATAATAAGGATATGCAGGAAGATAAGGAACTTACGTTTGATGCCATTGATACGGTAAAGGGGAGTCTTGCCTTATTTACTGGAATGATCTCTTCTATGACATTCCGAAACGATATAATGGAGAAAAGTGCGAAAAATGGATTCACCAACGCAACCGATGCGGCGGATTATCTGGTCAATCATGGAGTGCCTTTTCGTGATGCCCATGGAATTGTGGGACAGCTGGTTTTGTTTTGCATTGAAAAAGGAATTGCCCTTGACGATATGAGTCTTGCCCAGTATCAAGCCATCAGTCCTGTCTTCAAAAAAGATATCTATGATGCCATTAGCTTAAAAACTTGTGTAGAAAAAAGAATGACAATTGGCGCACCAGGGCAGGAAGCGATGAAAAAAGTCATAGAAATATATAAGAGAGATTTGGTGGATTAATAGTCATGTATGGCAGGAAATGATCATTTATTTTGAAAAAATTGTTCAAAACTGATAAAGAATGTATAGGGGATTTCAAAAAAGATGTTAAAATAATACTAGGATTCGCAAAATATTACCGTAGTTATGTCTATTTTTTTGTGCTAAAATTGTCTCTGTTGGGGAATATAAAGATAAAATATTTCTACAGTCAACGAAATTTAGAGGAGGGTTATAACATGAAAAAAAGAGGATTGAATGCACTGATTCTTGCTGCAATTGCAGCAGTATCTCTGACCGCCTGTGGGGGTTCTGGCAAGAATGCAGAGACAAAAGACACAAATACTACGGCAGCAGTTTCTGAATCAACAAGCGAAGAGGAAGCCAAAGCAGATTCTTCATCTGATGAAGCAGTAACCTTAGTGTTTGCGGAAGTGAATCCATTGGATACCATTGTAGGAAAGACCGACCAGGCATTTAAAGAAAAGGTGGAAGAACTCTCTGGAGGATCCATACAGATTGATATACAGGCAAGTGGAGTTTTGGGCGCTGAAAATGATGTTCTTGATACGATGCTTGGCGGAGGTGGAACCATCGATATGTCTCGTATTTCTGCATTTGCACTGACTAGCTATGGTGCGAATAAGTCGAAACTGTTATCCATTCCCTATACGTTTGCAGGTCGTGATCATTACTGGAAATTTGTAAACAGTGACCTTTCTCCTGAATTCCTTATGGAACCGCATGATATCGGACTTGGTGTAAGAGGATTATTTTATGGAGAAGAGGGATTTCGTCATTTCTTTTCAAAGACACCGATCAATAGTATGGAAGATTTAAAAGGATTAAAGATTCGCGTATCCAGTGATCCAGTTATGACTGGCATGGTGAGCGCTCTAGGTGCGAATCCGACTGTCGTAAGCATGAATGAGCTTTATTCTGCTCTTCAAACTGGAGTTGTAGATGCAGCAGAACAGCCAATTGCTAACTATAAAGGCAATGCGTTCCAAGAAGTTGCTCCTAATTTGATCTTAGATGGTCATACCTTAGGTGCAATTGAAGTAATTGTTACAGATGAAGCATGGGATAAACTTTCCGGTAGTCAGCAAAAGGCAATGACCGAAGCGGCTCAGTATGCTTCTGATTTTAACAAAAAGGCATCCGAAGAAGAAGAAAATAAGGTGTTAGAAGATTTAAAAGCCAATGGAGTTAAGGTCACAGAAGTAACCGATATAACGAAATGGCAGGACGCTTGTAAAGATGTCATTGCTGAAAACACAAAAGAAAATGCAGAATTATATCAAAAAATTCTTGATATGAAATAATCAGTTTTGATAAGAAGGGCACAGAAGCCTTAGCCTTCTGTGCCTTGTTCTTTAGAAAGGGGATTTCTATGCCTAAACTATTTTCGGAAATTGATCGATTAAAACCGGCTTATGACAAAACGTATCAATTTGTATTATTACTGTGTAAGATACTTTTGATTGGTGATGTTTTGATCACTACCATGTCAGTTGCAGGCCGTTATATACCATTTATCCCCGATCCTGCATGGAGCGAGGAGGTTATATTGACTTTTATGTCTTATATGGCGGTATTGTCAGCAGCCCTTGCAATCCGAAAGGGATCTCATATTCGAATGACGGCTTTTGATGCTTATTTGCCTAAAAAATTACTAAAAGGACTAGACTTAATTGCTGATCTGGCAATTTTTGTACTTGCTTTTATTATGCTAACTGTAGGTTGGAGGTATGCAACTGGAATTGGAGCGAAAGGATTTTATACCAGTATGCCTTCTCTTTCTAGATTCTGGATGTATCTTCCCGTTCCACTGGCAGGCTTGGCGATGCTTATTTTTGAGACAGAAGCAATCTATCGCCATATAAAAGGCTTTTTTACAAAGGAGGAAATTTGATAATGAGTGCCAATCTAGCAATTATGGTTTTACTTGCAAGCTTTTTTTTAATGGTGCTTCTCCGGTTTCCCATTGCCTATGCAGTTGCTCTTTCCGCCGTATTCTGCTTGCTGGCACAAGGAAAACCCCTTACGATTATTTGTCAGCAGATGGTAAAAGGGATTAGTTCTTTTAGTCTTATGGCAGTTCCATTCTTTATAACAATGGGAGTCTTAATGGGATCTGGTGGAATCTCTCAAAAACTCATAGCCCTTGCCAATGCATGCGTAGGCTGGATGAGGGGTGGGATGGCCATGGTTAATATCGTAGCGTCCTATTTTTTTGGAGGAATTTCTGGCTCTGCAGCAGCAGATACGGCCTCTCTGGGTTCCATTCTTATTCCCATGATGGTGGATCAGGGCTATGATGATGATTTTTCGACGGCAATAACCGTAACGTCTTCCTGTGAAGGCCTTTTAGTCCCTCCAAGTCATAATATGGTTATTTATGCAACGACCGCTGGAGGGATCTCCGTTGGGAGCCTGTTTCTTGCAGGATATGTTCCTGGTGCGATCCTGGCAGTTTCTCTCATGATTGGGTCTTACATTATCTCAGTGAAACGCAATTATCCCAAGGGAGAAAAATTTAGTGTGATCAATCTGATCAAACAGCTTGCTGTTTCATTCTGGGCTCTGGCCGCCGTTTTGATTGTTGTATTTGGCGTAGTGGGTGGTGTCTTTACGGCTACCGAATCTGCTGCCATCGCTGTCATTTACAGTCTTCTTGTCAGCGTTTTTATCTACAGAGGATTAGACTGGAAAGGGGTCTGGAAGGTTATGGAAGATTGCGTGAATACACTCGCAATTGTATTAATCCTGATCGCAACATCCAATGTATTTGGTTATTGTCTGACGACCCTGCATGTACCAGAACTAGCGGCAAGTACAATTACAGGGATCACATCCAACCCGATACTTTTGGCACTGCTTTTAAATTTAATTCTTTTAGTTCTAGGATGCATTATGGATATGTCGCCAATTATTTTGATTGCAACTCCAATTTTGCTTCCGATTGCGACCTCAATCGGGATTGACCCGATACAGTTTGGTATTATAATGATACTTAACTGTGGTATTGGACTTTTGACGCCTCCAGTTGGAGCCGTACTGTTCATCGGCTCTGCAGTTGCAAAGATCCCTATGGAAAAAGTGGTAAAAGCAGCATTTCCTTTCTATATATGTATGATTGTTACACTTTTGCTGATCACATTTGTTCCGGCTACTAGTATGTGGCTTCCATCATTGATGGCAAAATAGAATTGTGATTGTTTAAGAAAGTGATTGATTTACAGAACGAAATAAACAGATGTGGGATCAGGCATTGAAATTTGATGCCTGATTCTCTATATTTAAAGCAGAAGGGGGAAATCTTATGCAATATGAATACACTTACCGCAATACGGGAAAAGATATCTGGCAGTTATCCATGTATTCTATTTACAGTTCCATGGCTGGAATGTGCAACGGGATTTTTACAGTGGCAATGATTATGCTGGCTTATGTCAGATGGGACTTGTCAGGGGGTATATTTAAAATATTGGTCCTGCTTGGCGTCTTTTTGTTTCCAGTCATTCAACCTCTTGTTATTTATTGGAGGGCTAAAAAAGTAGTGTCTGGAATTCGGCAAGACACTCAGATCGGATTTAATGAGGCCGGAATCCACATAAAAAGTGGATCAGAAAGTCATATGATTTTATGGAATCATGTAAAACGAATTGTAAAAAGACCTACGATGATTCTCATATTTTCTGATTCCACTCATGGATTTGTATTGACAAACCGTGTACTAAAAGGGCAAAAAAATAATTGTTATCAATACGCTATATCTAAAATGAAAGAAAGAAAATAATAAGGGTCCTTATTTTAGAATCAGGTGTTCGTTTCCGATCCGAATATTTGATGGCATAAACGACAACCGGTTTTCGTTGCAGCAAGTCCCCCTTCTGCAGTTTCTTTCAGGGAAGAGGACATCTGCTGTCCCACCTGTTTCATGGCGAGAATGACTTCGTCTGCCGGTATGGCACTTTGGATGCCTGCACAAGCAAGCTCGGAAGCGGTGAAGGCGTTTGTAACTCCCATTGCATTGCGTTTGATGCAGGGCACTTCCACCAATCCGGCAACTGGATCACAGACCAGTCCTAAGGTGTTTTTTAAGGCGATGGCACAACTGTCGGATACCATCTGGGGAGTACCCAAAAACAGCTCTGTCAGGGATCCTGCGGCCATCGCAGAAGCGGACCCTACTTCTGCCTGGCATCCACCCTCAGCTCCAGAAATGCTGGCACACGTTGCAATGACCATACCGATGGCAGAGGCGGTAAAAAGTGACATTACAATATCTCGCTTCGGAATCTTATATTCTTCCATAACAGAGATAAGTGCTGCGGGAATAACCCCGCAGGAACCTGCAGTGGGTGCGGCAACGATCTGCCCCATACAGGAATTAAATTCAGCGACTGCTAAGGCCATACTAATGGCATTTCCAAAGAGATGTCCATAGTGGTTTTGACCTTTGTCTACCGCATATTTCAACTTAGCAGCGGCACCTCCGGATAGTCCGCTGGGGGAGCGAAGGGTTTCATCCATTCCATTTTTAACAGCCTCTTTCATTACGTCAAAGCTTTTTTCCATTGTGTGATAAACGTCTTCTGTTGTAGTTTCCATATCTTCAGCCTGTTGATTTAGAACTATTTCAGATATTTTTTGATCGGCAGCTTCAGCGGCCTCTACTAGTTCCTGAATGGAACGAAATTTTAATCTCATTAGTTTCTCCAATCATCTTAATTTTAAAAGTATGGTGTTATAGACATGAGGCAAAACCCGAATTTTGGATACCAGGGATAGATCGAAATCAGAATCCATTTCAATGGTCATAATCGCAAGTCCCCCCTTTTCCTGTCTGTTTAATCGAAAATTACAGATATTGGATTTGTTTTCAGCGACCAGATTTGTAACCTTGGCAATCACACCAGGGAGATCTTGATGCATAACGATCAAAGTGGTGTTTTGCCCATTAAAATCAACCTCCATATCGTTGATTCGATTTATGACAATATTTCCTCCCCCTACAGAAGCTCCCTGAACGGAAAGGGTTGTTCCATTTTCTGCTGTGAGTGTGACGAGAGCTGAGTTGGGATGAGCATTTTCTAATATACCGGTGTGAATCTTAAGCTCAATGCCCATATCTTTCGCTGTATCAAGACTTGTGCGGATTCCAGGGTCCCATGGATCCAAGGTTAAGATTCCGCCAACAATGGCTTTGTCAGTTCCATGGCCTTTATAGGTTTTAGCAAAGGAACCGTGAAACAAAATGTCCGCTTTTTTTACAGGTGCTCCTAGCAAAAGGGCAGCTGTTTTTCCGATACGTGCTGCACCAGCAGTATGGGAACTAGAAGGACCGATCATAATAGGTCCTATGATGTCAAATACATTCATATTTATTCTCCGATGTCAAATTGTTTTTTAAATACTATATCAATGGTTTAAATTCCGGTTTTCTATTTCGAAATTCTGCGTAATAAGAAAACCCACATTCTAATAGCAGATCCTTAGCTCTCAAAAAATCAGAACCCAGATCTCTTGGGGTATGGGCATCGGAACCAATGGTTATGATTTCTCCGCCTAATTCCCTGTAACGAACTAGAATTTCTTTAGAGGGATTTGGTTGATGAATTCCTTTCCGGTATCCAGCTGTGTTACATTCAATTCCTTTGCCATGCCTGATAATAGCCATCAAGATCGCATCAAGGGTTTCCCGGAATGCATCATAGTGATAGCAGGCTGTCTTTGTCGGACCGTAACGCACAATATAGTCAATGTGGCCAGCCACATCATAAGTATTAAGTTTTTTTACATTATCCAGTGTAGCCTTAAAATACTCAAGATATGCTTCTTCTTCTGATCTGCCTTCGAAAAAATCGGAAGAGACAACATCTATTTTATGAATCGAATGAGTAGACCCTAATATGAAGTCAAACGGATAGGTTTTTATCAGTGTTTCAAAATAAGTTTTAAGATGTGGCTGCAGGCCAAGTTCAATCCCGATTCGCAGGTCGATCCGAGACTTATATTCTTCTTTTATCGCATTCATCGTTTGAAAGTATTGGTCTAAATCAAGGGTAAAGTCCAAATCCGAACTCATATCGTAATCGTGATGATCTGTAACACATACGGATTTCATGCCCAATAAAATCCCCTGCTCTAATTGATCTCGAATGGGAGTATCGGAGTCGCCTGAAAAGCTTGTATGGAAATGATAGTCTGAAAGCATTTAATTCTCCTCTCTAAAATTACATTCATTATAATCAATCATAAGAAGAATTGCAATCCAGTGATTCGTGTGTTTTACCTAAAATTCACCAAAACTTTACAATAATTATAAAAATCATTGATAAATCAATTCTGACTATGCTATTATTTTAAACGGTATGGTTTTTCATTGAAGAGAAGCTGTACGTAAATTAAAATACATATTGTGGTTACAAGGAGGTAACGGATGTCTGTAAATGACATATCAAGTCTGTTTGGATTTATCGGAGGCCTGGGAATGTTCCTATATGGAATGAATCTTATGGCAGACGGCATGCAAAAAGGTGCAGGAAGCCGTATGAGCCAGTTTCTAGGAATGCTTACGAATAATCGTATTATGGCAGTTCTACTGGGAGCGCTAATTACGGCAATTATTCAAAGCAGCGGAGCAACTACGGTAATGGTGGTTGGCTTTGTAAGTGCAGGAGTCTTAAATTTAACTCAGGCAGTAGGCGTTATTATGGGAGCAAACATTGGAACCACCATTACTGCATGGATTGTATCAATGAATCAGCTTGGAGATGCATTTTCCATCTTCCAACCATCATTTTTTGCTCCTTTGGTTATCGGGATCGGAGCCATTCTTTTGCTTTTTGCAAAAAAGCAAACCTATAAGACTGCAGGTGAAATTCTGGTTGGGCTTGGAATGTTATTTGTCGGACTTGATTTTATGTCAGGAGCAGTTTCGCCCTATACGAAAGCACCATTTTTTTCGGAGGCGTTTCGTATGCTTGGAAACACCCCACTCCTTGGGATGCTAGTCGGTGCTCTCGTTACGGCGCTGTTGCAAAGTTCTTCCGCTTCCGTTGGGATTTTACAGACCCTTGCTTTGAATGGAGTAGTTACCACAAATGCTGCGATTTATATAACGTTAGGACAAAACATCGGTTCCTGTGTAACCGCTATGATTTCTAGTATTGGTGGTTCCCGTACAGCAAAACGGGCGGCTGTCATTCATCTGTCCTTTAATATCATTGGATCATTGTTATTTGGAGTATTGTCTTTCATTGTTTTTATGATTCTACCAAAACTTGCTCCTCATTCGATTACACCCGTTCAGATTTCCGTGTTTCATACTATTTTTAATATATCAAATACCTGTCTTTTATTTCCATTTGCGAAACAATTGGTAAAACTGTCTGGAGTGATTGTACCAGATGGAGAAGCAGAGGAGAAAGAACTTTTAAAGAATCAGGAAGCAGTAACCTTGAAACGTCTGGATGAAAGAATTTTTGAATCGCCTGCCTTTGCTGTAGAGACTGCTTCCATGGAAGTGGTACATATGGGACAGATTACAATGGATAATGTAAAACGTGCCATCGATGCAGTTTTGGATAAAAATATTGAATTAGCGAAAGAAGTGTATAAAACGGAGCAGACAATCAATAATATGGAAAGAATGCTGACCGAATATCTGGTTAAAATTAACAATTTATCGTTAACAGAAGAACAAAAGATAACCGTAAACAATTTATTTTACAGCATTAATGATATGGAACGTGTAGGAGATCATGCAGAAAATCTGGCAGAACAGGCAGAATACATGGTAAATCATGACGTGAACTTTTCAGAAACAGGGATCTTAGATCTATCTATTATTAGTAAAGCATCGCTCCAATCCTTTTACCATTCGGTTGAGGCAAGAAGAAAAGGGGATATGGATGAGGCCAGAAAAGTGAGCCAGTATGAAGATGAGGTTGATTCCCTCGAAGAGGAGTTGCGGGAGAAACACATCGATCGTCTCTCTACCGGAGAATGTGATTCTTCTGCTGGTGTGGTGTTTTTAGACCTGATTAGCAATCTAGAACGGATCTCGGATCACGCTTATAATCTGGCTGGTTATGTGAAGGATGAAATGTAAAAGGAAAGACAACAAATGACAAAATTCAAAAAAGGACTTGCTATTTATTGGAAACTTAGGTAGAATAAATAGTAGTTGATTAAAATTTAACAATCAAATTAATTTTATTCTTAGGAGGAATTGAATTATGGCAGTAAAAGTAGCGATTAATGGTTTTGGACGTATTGGCCGTCTTGCATTCAGACAGATGTTTGGGGCAGAAGGCTATGATGTAGTAGCAATCAATGATTTAACTGATCCCAAGATGTTAGCACATTTATTAAAATATGATACTGCACAGGGAGGATATGCTGGACACTATGGTCAGAATCTTCACACAGTGGAAGCTGGAGCAGATTCAATTACAGTAGATGGTAAGAATATCAAGATCTATGCAGAAAAGAATGCTGCAGATCTTCCATGGAGCGAGGTTGGTGTAGATGTAGTACTTGAATGTACTGGCTTCTATTGCTCTAAGGAAAAATCTCAGGCTCATATTGATGCAGGTGCGAAGAAAGTTGTTATCTCTGCTCCGGCAGGCAACGACCTTCCTACCATCGTTTACAGCGTAAACGAAAAAGAATTAAAAGCAGAAGATAAGATCATCTCAGCTGCTTCTTGTACAACCAACTGTTTAGCTCCTATGGCTAAAACATTGAATGACTTAGCACCAATTCAGTCTGGTATCATGAGCACAATTCATGCTTACACAGGAGATCAGATGATCCTTGATGGACCTCACAGAAAAGGTGATTTAAGAAGAGCAAGAGCAGGAGCTGCTAATATCGTTCCAAACTCTACCGGTGCTGCAAAAGCAATCGGACTTGTAATTCCAGAGTTAAACGGTAAATTAATTGGTTCCGCACAGCGTGTACCGGTTCCTACAGGCTCTACAACCATCTTAGTAGCAGTTGTTAAGGGAAAAGATCTGACAGTAGAAGGAATTAACGAAGCAATGAAAGCAGCTTCAAGTGAGTCCTTTGGCTACAATACCGATCCTATCGTTTCTTCCGATGTTATCGGTATGAGATTCGGTTCTTTATTTGATGCGAATCAGACTTTGGTATCTAAGGTCGGCGATGATTTATATCAGGTTCAGGTAGTTTCCTGGTATGACAACGAAAATTCTTATACAAGCCAGATGGTTCGTACAATCAAGTACTTTGCTGAATTAGGCTAATGATCCACCCAGGGTCCGGTCGTTATGGACCGGACCCTGTATTTTTTTTGATTCTAAAAACAGAGCTTCGAAAATTGAATCGTTCCAAAAGATTCTTTTTTTCGTTGTTTCATTCTAAATATATTCTGAAAGGGGCATAAAACCAATGCTTAATAAGAAAACAATCGATGATTTGACTGGATTACAAGGCAAAAAAATCTTAGTAAGATGTGATTTTAATGTACCATTAAAAGATGGAGTGATCCAGAATTTTAACCGGATTGACGGAGCGATTCCAACTATTAAAAAGTTATTAGAACAGGGCGCAAAGGTTATTTTATGTTCTCATCTTGGGAAACCAAAGGGAGAGCCACTTCCTGAACTGTCCATGGAACCAGTTGCTCCGGCTTTAAGTGAACGGCTTGGCGTTGAAGTTAAGTTTGTAAATGATCCAAAAGTAACCGGATCAGAGACACAGAAGGTAGCAGCTGAATTAAAGGATGGAGAAGTTCTGCTTCTGCAGAATACACGTTACAGAGCGGAAGAGACAAAATACGGAAAAGATGACAATGCAGATGCTTATGCAAAAGAACTGGCATCTCTATGCGACGGTATTTTTGTAAACGACGCATTTGGTACTGCTCATAGAGCCCATTGTTCGAATGTAGGAGTTACCAAATATACTACGACCAATGTAGTTGGATATTTGATGGAAAAAGAGATTAAATTCTTAGGTCAGGCGGTTGAGAATCCAGTGCGTCCTTTTGTGGCTATTCTGGGTGGTGCAAAAGTATCTGACAAAATCAACGTGATCAACAACCTACTTGACAAAGTAGATACTTTAATTATTGGTGGTGGTATGGCTTATACCTTTGCCAAAGCGCAGGGAAAAGAAATTGGAAATTCTTTGTGTGAAGAAGATAAACTTGACTATGCTTTAGAAATGATCAAAAAAGCAGATGAAAAAGGAGTTAAACTTCTTCTTCCATTGGATAACGTAGAGGGGAAAGAATTCTCGAATGATACCGACAGAAAAGTAGTTACCTCTATTGATGCTGGATGGTCCGGATTTGATATTGGTCCTAAATCCATCGAAGCATTCAAAGATGCTTTAAAGAGTGCCAAAACAGTTGTATGGAATGGACCGATGGGTGTTTTTGAATTTTCCAACTTTGCAGAAGGTACATTAGAGATTTGCCGTTCCGTTGCAGAACTTAGTGATGCGACTACCGTAATCGGTGGCGGAGATTCTGTTAATGCAGTGAAGAGACTAGGATTTGCAGATAAGATGACCCATATTTCCACTGGCGGCGGTGCTTCTCTTGAATTCCTAGAAGGAAAAGAACTTCCAGGTGTTGCGGCAGCTGATAACAAATAATGGAATAAGAGGGGAATCTAATGTCAAGAAAAAAAATTATTGCAGGAAACTGGAAGATGAATATGACACCTACCGAAGCGGTAGGACTAGTAAATACTTTAAAGCCACTCGTAGTGAACGATGACGTAGATGTGGTGTTCTGTGTTCCAGCCATTGATATCATACCAGCGGTAGAAGCGGCTAAGGGCTCTAATATAAATATTGGTGCTGAAAATATGTACTATGAAGACAAAGGTGCTTATACAGGTGAGATCTCACCAGCTATGTTAAAGGACGCAGGGGTATCCTATGTGGTAATCGGTCATTCCGAACGCAGAGAGTACTTTGCAGAAACAAATGAAATTGTGAATAAGAAAGTGCGAAAAGCCTTTGAATATGGAATGACTCCTATCGTCTGCTGTGGCGAATCTCTAACGCAGAGAGAACAGGGGATTACCCTTGATTGGATTCGTCAACAGATAAAAATTGCATTCCAGCAAATTCCAGCAGAGAATGCAAAAAAAGCTGTGATTGCTTATGAACCCATCTGGGCCATCGGAACTGGAAAGGTTGCTACGACCGAACAGGCACAAGAAGTTTGCAAAGCCATTCGCGACTGTATTGCAGAGATCTATGACAAAGTAACC
The DNA here is from genome assembly GCF_003833015.1 of Clostridium sp. E02. Taxonomy (GTDB): domain Bacteria; phylum Bacillota; class Clostridia; order Lachnospirales; family Lachnospiraceae; genus Lacrimispora. Next base: position 115,921 of record NZ_RJLQ01000006.1, on the reverse strand, counting down.
GCAGAAGCAATCCGTATCCAGTATGGTGGATCCGTATCTGCAAAAAGCGCACCAGAATTATTTGCTCAGCCAGATATTGATGGTGGACTTGTTGGAGGCGCTTCCTTGAAACCAGATTTCGGTGATATTGTAAATTACAAAAAATAAGTGAATAGGAGCTGCTGCATCCTGATAGATTGTAACGGGATCGGCAGCTTTTTATCCGTTTTAATTACAATCATAACAGCTAGGAACGTACATGGAAAAGGAGAATTCAATATGAGTAAAAAACCTGTTGTATTAATGATACTTGATGGTTATGGATTAAATGATAACTGTGAACATAATGCGGTCTGTGAAGCGAAAACCCCGGTTATGGATCAGCTTATGAGTCAGTGTCCCTATGTAAAGGGAAACGCAAGTGGTCTGGCAGTCGGCCTTCCGGATGGACAGATGGGGAACTCTGAAGTTGGTCATTTAAATATGGGCGCTGGACGTATCGTATATCAGGAATTAACCAGAATAACAAAATCCATAGCAGACGGTGACTTTTTTGAAATCCCAGAATTTTTACAGGCAGTGGAAAATTGCAAAAAGAACAATTCAGACCTTCATATGTGGGGGCTGGTATCGAATGGTGGGGTACACAGTCACAATGAACACATTTATGGACTTCTTAAATTGGCTAAGATGAATGGACTTAAGAATGTCTATGTTCACTGCTTCTTAGATGGACGTGATACTCCTCCCGCATCGGGAAAAGGGTTTGTAGAGAAACTGGAAGCGAAGATGAAAGAGATCGGAGTCGGAAAGGTGGCTTCTGTTTCCGGACGTTACTATGCCATGGACCGGGATAACCGTTGGGATCGTGTGGAACGTGCATATCATGTTCTGACTAAGGGAGAAGGCAATCATGCAGATTCAGCTTCCGCTGGAATTCAGGCATCCTACGATCAGAAAAAATTTGATGAATTTGTAGAGCCATTTGCAGTTATGGAAGGTGGAAAACCAGTAGCAACTGTAAAAGATGAAGATTCTGTTATATTCTTTAACTTCCGACCAGATCGGGCAAGAGAGATGACAAGAGCCTTCTGTGATGATGATTTTTCTGGGTTTGAGAGAGAAAAACGCCTGAGCCTTACTTTTGTTTGCTTTACCAATTATGATGAAACCATTGAAAATAAACTGGTTGCATTTAAAAAACAGACAATTACCAATACCTTTGGTGAATTTCTTGGAAAGAACAAGAAAACACAGGCAAGAATTGCAGAAACAGAAAAATATGCTCATGTCACATTTTTTTTCAATGGTGGTGTGGAAGAACCAAATCAGGGAGAAGAGCGGATTCTGGTTTCCTCTCCGAAAGTTGCAACTTATGATCTGCAGCCAGAGATGAGTGCCCCCGCTGTTTGTGAGAAGTTGGTGGCGGCAATTAAGTCTGACAAATTTGATGTAATTATTATCAACTTTGCAAATGCAGATATGGTGGGACACACTGGAATTGAAGAGGCGGCTATCAAGGCGATTGAAACCGTAGATTCCTGTGTAGGTGAAACAGTGGATGCGATAAAGGAAGTGAATGGTACGTTATTTATCTGTGCGGATCATGGAAATGCAGAACAGCTCCTGGATTATAAGACGGGAGAACCATTTACTGCCCATACTACGAATCCGGTTCCTTTTGTTTTAGTCAATGCAGATCCTTCCTATAAATTGAGAGAGGGTGGCAATCTTGCTGACATTGCGCCTACCTTAATCGAGCTGTTGGGAATGGAACAACCAAAAGAAATGACAGGTAAATCATTGCTTATAAAGTAATTGATTGCATAAAAGAGGGCTTTCCATAGATATCATGGAGGAGTCCTCTTTTTAATTGTATGGCAGTCTTTTAATAAACCACCTGCTATGCAGGTGTGACCACAGCAGCTTTAGCTTCAGGTAAAAAACCTCCAGTGATATAATAGTGTTGGTTCGCAGCCACACAAGCACATCAAAGGAGGTTATCCAAATGGATATAAGTAGTTTATCACATTCAAAATGGAATTGTAAGTATCACATAGTTTTTGCGCCAAAATATCGCAGAAAGGTAGCGTACGGAGAATTAAAGCAGGATATAGCAAATGTTCTAAGCATGTTATGTAAACGAAAAGGTGTGGAAATAGTAGAAGCAGAAATATGTCCAGATCATGTTCATATGTTAGTGAGAATACCACCAAATATCAGCGTATCAAGTTTTATGGGATATTTAAAAGGGAAGAGTACGCTTATGATATTTGAGAGACATGCAAATTTGAAATACAAATATGGAAACAGACATTTTTGGTGTCGTGGATATTATGTAGATACAGTGGGAAAGAATGCAAAGAAGATACAAGAATATATTCTAAATCAATTAAAAGAAGATTTAGAATATGATCAAATGACGTTAAAAGAATACATAGACCCGTTCACGGGTGAGCCGGTAAAACAAAGCAAATAAAATGAGCCCTGTTGGGCTCAGTAGATAAATGTTTGTGCGGCTGTGGATTTTTTTCAAAGAGCCTTTAGGCTCCAACGTCGGTAATAACCCCTTATAGGGGTAGAGCAAACCACCCGTTCAACGGGTGGTTATGATTTGGAGAAAATTTGTTCGTCCTAATTCGTTTTCTGCTTCCATTTCTAACAGAAATACGATAGAATAGAGAAAGATATGTTAGGAAGGGTTTCAGATGAGTATAAGAATCAGGTTTTCTTTGGAGCCAAAGAAAAAAATGTTTTCCAAAATCACATGGAATTTACAGTCGGCAGAACAAATGATTAAAAGTCTTGCCAAGCATTTGGGATATCACTGTTTTAGGATTGAAGGCTTTTTTCTGGTTCAGTTATGCCCAGAAGGTTATGTCTGGTTTAACTGGAACAAACGAAAATTACATGGGGAGAGTCAGACCAACATTGCAGGTCCTGGATTTCATGCAGCAGTCATAGACTTCCTTGAAAAACTTGCCATAAATGAAAAATTAAAACTAAAGGTTGAGGATAGAACCGGCTATTTTATAAAACGGGATTTTTTAGTGATGCGGCAAAAGTATTTTTACCAGTGGTTTGTAAACCTGATTGATCTGGTATCTGGTTGGGGGGAGAGCGGGGAATACATGTTTTGTTGGCCTGCGGTCTTTTATATACCGGCTCAGCAGGAAGGAAAACTGATCACTCATATCCGTTCTTATTCATGGAAAGAATTAAACGGTATGATTCATTCAGGATTGACAGTAGCATTTGCTAAGGACTTTTTTGTGTGGAACGAGCAGGAAACCGATGCATGGTTTTATCGAAATAGCGCTTTGGTTCTTCTAAACCAGTCCTGTTATTTTATGCCCTCCAAACGAAGCATGCAGGATCTATATATCAATCGTAGGATCATTGAACTACTTGAGACGGCTTATACGATGGACGCTAAGATGCCTTTTCCCCAAAAAGCTTATTTAGAGTTATGCTTTCTCCATGAACATGCGCCTATGGTTATGGAAGAGGTAGTTGCCTTACAGGGAGAAGAGAACATTGGTTGCAGAAAGCATATGGTTTACCGTAAGATTGGTAACATGAGCTTTGGGATACCTGGTAATTTCCTCTATGATGAAACAGATCGTACCATGGATCATTATTATGACGGGATTCATTATGGAGGTCATGATTATTATATATATGCAGCAGTTTTCGAAGGACGCGAGGCAGAATTTAAGGAGCGTTGGTTTGAACAGGGGAAGGTAGAAGAGATTTTTGATTTTGATATAGAAAAAGCCAAGGCAAGGTTGGCATTTTATGAACCGGAAGAGAAGAATGGCGAGATGCATTATGGGGTGTCAGCTCAGGTTCTTTATAAAGACCAGCGTATGAATATTAATATTACATGCAGAAAGCCTGGAGAGAAAAATTGGGCTTTAAGTCTGGTTAAGAGCATAAAAATCACAGAGTAGAGGACGTATAAAGGAGAAAAAGATGAAAACAGGTACATTGTTAAAGCGGTTTGTGCCTTATTATAGGAAATACACGAAGGTTATGATGATGGATTTATTTTGCGCATCATTAACTACGGTTTGCGAGATGGCACTTCCCCTAATTTTAAGATATATCACCAATCAGGGTTTAAAAGATTTGTCTCAGCTTACGGTAAAGACGATCGTTACGATTGGTATGCTTTATTTTGGATTTCGTATCATAGACGGAGTTGCTAGTTTTTATATGGCTTATACTGGGCATGTAATGGGAGCTGCGATTGAAACAGACATGCGGGAAGATGCATTTGCACATTTGCAGAAGCTGTCTGATAATTATTTTAACAATACAAAGGTCGGGCAGATTATGTCCCGTATCACCAGTGATTTATTTGATGTGACGGAGTTTGCACACCATTGTCCAGAGGAGTTTTTCATCGCTTTTTTAAAAACAGTGGTATCTTTTATTATTTTGCTGGGAATCAATGTTCCCTTGACTCTGCTAATCTTTTTTCTCATACCGGTCATGGCTGCTTCTTGCACCTATTTTAATATACAGGTCAAAAAAGCATTTAAGCAGCAGAGAAATCACATTGGTGAATTGAATTCCAGGATCGAAGACAGTCTTTTGGGGAACCGGGTGGTTCGGGCATTCGCCAATGAGAAGATTGAGATTGAAAAATTCAACCGGGATAATGTAGCGTTTCTTGAGATTAAGAGAAAGACATACAAATACATGGCAGCTTTCCAGAATACCATTCGCATGTTTGATGGTTTGATGTACGTTGTAGTTATTGTTGCAGGTGGTATTTTTATGGTGAAAGGGTTGATTAAGCCAGGGGATCTGGTTGCCTATACCTTATATGTCTCCACATTATTGACCACCATCCGCCGTATCATTGAATTTGCAGAACAGTTTCAAAGAGGAATGACTGGAATTGAGCGTTTCACAGAACTTATGGATGCCAATATAGATATTTTTGATACTGAAGGGGCAAAGCCCATTGAGAATGTAAAGGGGCAAATCGATTTTGAGAATGTTTCCTTTGAATACCCAGATGATCATAATTCAGTTCTTCGTAAGATTAATCTCTCTGTCAGACCAGGAGAAAAGCTGGCGTTGGTGGGCCCTTCTGGAGGTGGAAAGACCACGCTCTGCAACCTGATTCCTCGTTTTTATGATCCTACGAAAGGGAATATCCGGATCGATGGATACGATATTAAAGAAATTACTCTGGAGAGTTTAAGGAGTACAGTTGGAGTGGTTCAGCAGGATGTATATCTATTTTCTGGAACTGTTATGGATAACATTGAATATGGACATCCAGGTGCTTCTAAAGAGGATGTAATAGAGGCAGCTAAGATGGCAGGAGCCCATGAATTTATTATGGGACTCAAGGATGGATATGATACATATGTGGGAGAGCGTGGCGTAAAACTGTCTGGAGGACAGAAGCAGCGGATTAGTATTGCCCGGGTATTTTTAAAAAATCCACCAGTATTGCTTCTTGATGAGGCGACCTCAGCCCTGGATAATGAAAGCGAGCAGCTGGTTTCCCAGTCACTGGAACGGCTTTCTAAGGGACGGACTACGGTCACCATTGCCCATCGTCTCACGACCATCCAGAATGCGGACCGGATTCTGGTGTTGTCTGATAGTAGAATTATGGAAGAAGGGAATCATGAGGAACTGCTCTTAAAGAAGGGAATGTATTATCAGCTTTATACCTCTGCAGGAGAGGCAGAGCAGAAAACTCAGATTGAGGATAAGGAGAACCGAGATGAAAGTAGCAATTGTAACAGACAGTAACAGTGGAATCACCCAAAAAGAGGGGAAAGAAGCTGGAATATATGTAGTTCCGATGCCATTTATGATGGGAGGAGAGACTTTTTATGAAGATATCAGTCTTTCCCAAGATGATTTTTATCAAAAATTGGCAGATGGAGTTGATATATCCACGTCACAGCCTTCTCCTGGTGATATTATGGATCTCTGGAACCGTTTGTTAGAAGAGCATGAGGCTGTGATACATATTCCAATGTCAAGTGGACTCAGCAGTTCTTGCCAGACGGCTATGGTGCTGGCAGAAGAGTATGATAACAAGGTTTTTGTTGTAAATAATCAGAGGATTTCAATTACGCAGAGACAATCGGTTCTAGATGCCAAAGAGATGGCAAAAGCCGGGTTAAGTGCCATGGAGATCAGGGATAGACTTGAGGAGACAAAGATGGAGGCCTCAATCTATATCACTCTGGATACATTGGAGTTTTTAAAAAAGGGTGGAAGAATTACACCTGCTGCAGCCATGTTAGGAAGCTTTCTACGGATTAAACCGGTTCTTACCATACAAGGTGAAAAACTGGATGCCTTTGCGAAAGCGAGAACCATGAAGCAGGCGAAAACCATGATGATAGCTGCAGTGAAAAAGGATATAGAAGCAAGATTTCATGATTCTGAAGGAGCAAACACTTCTATTTCAGTTGCACATACCAATAACGAGGGTGCTGCCTTGGAATTTAAAAAGGAACTGGAAGAAATATTTCCCAAAACAGCAGAAATTTTTGTGGGTCCACTTTCTTTAAGTGTATCTTGTCATATAGGTCCAGGTTCTCTTGCCATAACCTGTACTAAGAAGTTGGATTTAGAATCGTGAGAAATTTGAAGGGGTGTAATTATGTTTCAGGGAAGAATATATGTTAAAAAACACACCGTCAGCCTTCAGGCGATACTGATTATTTGCTTTTTCCTGTTGGGGATTATACCGGTTATGATCCAAAGTTCGGTGCTGCTAGGGGCCTATCGGCAGAATCTCATTGATTCTAGAGTCAAGGAGATACAAAATCAGTGTTGGATATTAAGCAATAAGATGACAAGAGTCGGGTATCTGACCATGGAACCCAGAGAGTCTTTGTTAGACAATGAAATGTCTGTAAAGGCAGATATCTTTAATTGCAGAATCGTAGTGGTAAACCGAAGCTTTCGGATCGTTAATGATACCTTTAATCTGTCTATGGGAAAAATCAATGTTTCGGAAGAAGTGATCCGTTGCTTTAATGGAGAGAACAGCAGTAAATACAACTCAGAAAAACGCTATTCCTCTCAGACCATTCCTATTTATTCCAATAGTCAGGAAAAAGAAATCGATGGAGTTATGATCGTAACGGCTTCTACAGAAGATCTATTGAATCGGATCGTTACAGTTTCCGATAAGGGGACATTCCTTCACTTTATGATTCTTTCTCTTTTGGGGATTTTTGTGGTTTTATTGAGTAAGCTGTTAATGAAACCATTTAAAGAATTGCAGCGTATGTTAAACCGTGCGGCAGAAGGGAATCTGGAGGAAACCATTAGTTCTCATGCATATAAAGAGACCGAGCAGATCACAGAATCGATCAATGCTACATTAAAGAAACTTAAGGCAGTGGATCAGTCACGGGAGGAGTTCGTATCAAACGTATCCCATGAACTGAAAACTCCCATTACCTCCATTCGGGTTCTAGCCGATTCTTTAATTGGGATGGAGGATGCTCCCATGGAATTATACCGTGAGTTTTTAAGCGATATTTCGGATGAAATTGAGCGGGAGAGTAAAATTATTGACGATCTTCTTGCCCTAGTCCGGATGGACAAGATGGCAGGAGCGAATTTAAATATAGCCCAAGTAAAAATCAATGGTCTTTTGGAACTGATTTTAAAAAGGCTGCGCCCAATTGCAGGCAGAAGAGATATCGAGCTGACATTTGAAAGCATCCGGGAAGTGACCGCCGATGTGGATGAGATGAAGCTGTCTCTGGCACTAAGTAATCTGGTAGAGAATGCCATTAAATATAATGTGGAAGGCGGCTGGGTGCGGGTTACGCTAGATGCAGATCATAAGTTCTTTTATGTGAAGGTTTCTGATTCCGGAATCGGAATACCAGAAGAATATCAAGAGCAGGTCTTTGAACGATTTTACCGGGTGGACAAGGCTCGGTCAAGAGAAACCGGAGGAACTGGTTTGGGACTTTCTATTACGAAAAAAATCATTCTTATGCATCAGGCAGCGATTAAACTTCAAAGCAAAGAAGGGGAGGGAACCACATTTACGGTTCGCATACCTCTCACATATATTTCTTAGGAACCGGAGGACTTTGATATGAGACAATTAAAGGGCATTCTGATCCTTCTGGTATGCGTTGCTATCCTTGCAGGCTGTGAACGAAAACCAGAAACTGAAACAAAGGGAAGCAGGGAAGAATTTCAGATTTATTATCTGAATTCTGCGATGACAACGATGGAACCTGTTGCGTATACCATACCGGAACAATCACAAGAATCGCAAAAAGACCAGATAGACTGGGAGATTGATCACTTGATGCATCAGCTTAAGACCGTGCCGAAAGATTTAGACCGTCAGGCAGCGGTTCCGGATAAGGTGGGATTTGATTATTATAAATTAGAAGATTCCTTTCTTTATTTGTATTTCGATAATAATTATACGATGATGAATTCCACAAGAGAAATTTTATGCCGGGCATCTTTGGTCAGAACCCTGACACAAATTAACGGGGTGGATCATATAGTGATTTACACGGCAGAACAGCCGTTGATGGATAGTATGGGTAGTCTGGTAGGACCAATGGCAGGCGCAGATTTTATTGATAACATTAGCAATGTCAATTCCTATGAGAAAACAGACCTTACTCTCTATTTTGCAGATGTATCTGGTGACAAACTGGAGAAAGAGACGAGAGAAGTAGTGCATAATGTTAATTCATCCCTGGAAAAACTGGTAATCGAACAGTTGATTGCAGGACCTGGAAAGCCAGGGATAAATCCGACACTTCCAAGAGATACTCAATTATTGAATGTCTCGGTGAACGAAAATGTCTGTTATATAAATTTTGATTCCTCATTTTTAAACAACACATTGGAGGTCAAGGAATATATTCCAATCTATTCGATTGTTAATTCACTGGCTGCCATGTCTTCCATTAATAAGGTGCAGATAACAATCAATGGATCCCAGGAAGTAATGTTTCGTGATTCCATCTCTTTGAATCAGTTGTTTGAGCGAAATTTGGATTATAACCTGGAGAGTGAGGATCCAACAAATAAGGAGGAAAAGAATAATTAAACGTCCGCTATGTCTAATTGCAGTGGGATTTGTACTTGGAGAGACTGCCGTACTGCTTACTCAGACATCATGGATGATGATTCCGGCTGCATTGGCAGTGGGGATGGTTTTGTATGGAATTTTGAGAGGCAGAAACCTTTTGTGGGTTCTTTTGCCTCTTGTTTTTTTCTGTTTGGGAGGGATTCGAGCGAATGAGGAGAATAAGCGCTGGGAACATAGAGATCAGATCGTAGAGGAATATTCCGGTTCCTACGTGGAGGTTTTGGGAACAATCGCATCTTTGGAGGAAAAGAACGGAGCCTTACAATTAATCTTAAAAAAGAACCAGATATGGAAACGAAGAAAAGGAAAGAGAGTGGAGGAAACGGATCAGGTAACTCTCCCCAAATTGCAAGTTATTATGGATTCCTCTGGTTCTCATTTAAAAGATAATATACGTCTTGGTCAGACTGTTACTGTATTGGGAGAGATTCATGAAATCCCACCTGCTAAAAATCCGGGGGAATTTGATTCCGTAACTTATTCAAAGAGTCGGGGAATATGCGCTCGAATCTTTGGAGAAGAGATTCGTGTGGTGAACTTCAAATACAACAAGATTACCGAGACCCTAAGAAGAGGAAAAGAATGGGGGAATCGGCATCTAATTCGTGATGCAGGAGAGGAGGATGGAGCAATATTTTCCGCTGCTTTGTTAGGAGAAAAAAGTGGAGTTCCAAAGGAAGTCAAATCATTATATCAGAAAAATGGAATCGCTCATCTTTTGGCAATCAGTGGACTTCATCTATCTTTTGCTGGACTACTTTTATACCGAGTCCTGCGAAGGTGCGGTTTAAGTTATGGACTCTGTGGTTTGTGTGGAACCGTTGCGATTCTACTGTATGGCATCTTGACTGGTGGATCTCCGTCGGTAATTCGATCGGTAATTATGATGAGCGCCGGTTTTTTGGCAGCTTATTTGGGAAGAACCTACGATTTGTTATCAGCGGCCTCCCTTTCGTTATTTGCATTGTCATTTCATTCTCCATTCTTGTTGACGCAGGGCGGAGTTCAGTTATCCTTCGGAGCCATATTTGCAATTGGTACCGGTATGCCACGAATTCATGACTGGCTGGGAAGACAGAAACCCCTTGCAGGAGCTCTTTCCGCATCTTTTTCCATTCAAATGGCGACTCTGCCAATTATTCTTACTCATTACTATCAAACGCCTCTTTATGGCATCTTGTTAAATGCAATTGTCGTTCCACTAATGGGAGGTGTCTTATGTTCTGGTCTTGGGATACTTTTACTAGGAAGTATATCTTCGTTTGGTGGTAGGGCTGCCTCTGGAACCGGTCACTATATTTTGAAGTTCTATCATTTCCTTTGTACGAATATCAGCAGTCTCCCATATGCGTCTCTCACATTGGGAAGACCAGAGGCAGGGACTCTTGCGATCTATGGATTTTATCTAGCAATTTTGTTTTTTTGTTTCTGGTTGGGAGGCAGGGGAGAAAAGAGGAAATTAGACAGAGAAGTTACAACGGAAACGGAAAGAATGATCCGAACTATCAAAAAGCTGATTATACTAGCCTTGATCTATGGAATGGGGCTCTTTCTCGTACTGCCAAAACCGGTAAAAGGATTGGAAGTTTTATTTTTAGATGTGGGACAGGGGGATGGAATTTTATTAAGAACAAAAAAGAATGTCGTATTGGTTGATGGAGGGAGTTCTTCGAAATCTTCCTTGGGAGAATTTACCTTAGCCCCTTGTCTGAAATATTATGGGATTAAAAAGGTGAACTATGCATTTGTCAGCCATGGAGATAAAGATCATTTAAGTGGGATTCGTTATCTGCTTGAGTATGAAAAGGACATTACAATAGAGACATTAGTGCTTCCAGATCTGGGAAGAGAGGATGAAGCTCTTATAACATTAGCGAAACTGGCAGAAGAAAGAGATATGAAGGTTCATTATCTGACGGAAGGAGATCAGGTGTCCTTGGGGTCACTTAAATTCACCTGTCTTTATCCAGGTCAGACTGACTCTGCGGAAAATCCCAATGAGGAATCTGAAGTTTTGAAAGCGGATTATGGAGACCTCCATATCTTGTTTACTGGAGACATTGGCAATAAAGAAGAAAAACTGCTGCTGGAACGAAAACAGTCAATGGACCAGCTAAAGGAGATTAATCTGTTGAAAACAGCTCATCATGGTTCTAAATTTTCTTCGGATGAAACTTTTCTTGATGCAGTAAAGCCTAGATGGGCAGTTATTTCCTATGGAGATAAAAATTCCTATGGTCATCCTCATAAAGAAGTTTTGGATCGTTTTCGGAAAAGAAAGATTCCAGTATTTAAAACAGCAAAACAAGGAGCCATTATGTTCTCGACAGATGGGAAAAGAGTGAGGGTAAGAACTTTCGTTGACGGAGACGAAACTTCCCGTTATAATAAGTAGAAGGAAGAAGAGAGGACGGGCTGTATGCAGACGCTGAATCAGGATATTAAAAATCATAGCTTTAAACAGATTTATCTCCTATATGGTGAGGAATCTTATTTGAAAAATAATTACAAAAATCAGCTGAAGACAGCGATCACACAAGGGGATACCATGAATTTCAATCTATTTTCTGGCAAGGGAATTGATGTGAAAGAAGTGATCAGTCTTGCAGATACGATTCCTTTTTTCGGAGACAGACGACTGATTCTAATAGAGGATAGTGGTTTTTTCAAACGTGCGGTGGATGAGCTGGTAACTTATCTCTCTGGTCTGCCAGATACGACTTATCTGGTATTTGTAGAATCAGAAGTGGACAAAAGAAGCAAGATGTTTAAGAAAGTGAAAGAACTAGGGTATGCAGCCGAAATGGGGCGCCAGGACTTTAGCCAGCTTGCCAGATGGTCTGGGACCATTCTTACGAGAGAAGGGAAAAAAATCACAGGTCATACCATGGAACGACTCCTTGGTATGGTAGGGGATGATATGGAGAATATCCGTATGGAACTTGAAAAACTGATCAGTTATACTCTGGGGAGAGAAATTATAACGGATGAAGATGTGGATGCAGTCTGTACGGTTCGTATCACCAATAAAATATTTGATATGGTAACAGCGATTGTTAATCGCCAAACCAAAAAAGCTATGGATTTATACGAAGATCTTCTTGCGCTGAAGGAGCCTCCCATGAGAATCTTGTTTTTAATCGGAAGGCAATTTAATCAGATTCTACAGGTGAAGGAACTGATGGGGAAAGGGATGGAAAAAAGTGGAATTGCATCAAAACTAAAAATCCCTCCTTTTGCAGCAGGTAAGTTGATGCCACAAGCCAGGTCATTTCAAAGAGATCAGATTATATCCTATGTAAATCTGTGCGTTGATATGGAAGAATCGGTCAAAACAGGGAGGCTGGGAGATCGTTTGGCGGTGGAACTTTTGCTTACCTTGAATTATTCTTCGTAATGTCCTAAAGTGGCTTGTCTGAATCTAAAAATGAGAGAAAAAGGAGTAAATGTCCTTTATTCTCTCATTTTTTCTTTTAATGGTAGTGTTTTTTTCTTAGTTACGGAAAAGATTGATTTCCTCGTCGCCGTCATTGCAGCAAATTGCATCAAAAGCGGCTATTGTTGCAAGCGTATCTCCTAGTTGATTAAAAACACTGCTTAGGAGAGCGATTTCATCCGCAGAACGGTCTTGAGCAATGCAACAAGCGATGGAAGACACAATAGCCACAAGTTCACAGGATTGCATGTGACATCACCTCTGAATAATATATGTGTAGTCTAACTATTATACCATAAGAATTCTCAATCCACTAATTGATAGATATTAAAAGGGTCAAAAAGAATCAGATAATTCTCCTTTTGAAATCCTTTTCCATATTTGGTTTGATAGCAATGCAGCGCTTCTAAAAGAAATTCTTCCGTAACACTTAGGTATTCAGCAATCTCAAAGCTGTTTCGGCATCCGGATTTTTTGGCAGCGATCAGCTTGTCCAGTGTAATCATCTTGTGATAAGCCCATAGCCTGGCTGTCCGTTCCTGCTTTCGGTTGGAGACAAGAGTTTGGTCTAGAATGTCACCTGTGGTCGTATAATAATGCCCAAGTTCTTCCGCTAATACGCATGCTTTTTGACTAAGGGGCATGTTCTGGCGGATCAGAATCTGAGTTCCTTTGATTCTTCCGTCATTGGCCATTAACGGTTTTTCCTTAATTTGGATTCCGTTAGAGTCTGCTTCTTCTAATAATGAATCATAGTTCAAATACATCACCTCAATGAGTTGTTTTATTCATCGAAAAAGGCATCATCAAACGCTATCATCTCATCCGTCACTTCAATATCCGTCCGTTCATGCGCTGCCACTGGCTCCAAACCGGAAGAAATGATGTTATTTAGAAGCTTCATTGGTTTCTGAGCTTTCATGTATACCGGTATGTGTACCATTTCTTTGATCCGCTTTAATGCTTCGGTCTGTCCTTTTTCATTTAGTTGTTCAATGTTATCAAGAATCTCTCCTGCTTTTTGCCCATAGCAATTGTTAATGAATTCTCTGGCCGATGAGATGTCTTGCTCCCATCCAAGCAAAAGGGCAGGTGTTGTCTGCAATGCTTTAGCAATTGCAAGTATCTTTGACTGAGGAAGTCCTCTTCCGTCAACTTCTATCTTATTAATAGAAGAACGGGACTTGTATCCGGCTTTTAATGCCAGCTCTTCTTGGGACATGCCAAGTTCTTCCCGTCTTTTTTTAATGATCTGTCCTATTTCCACAGAATCACCTCCATGAACCTATGGTACCATATTGTAGAAAATAATTCAACAAAATTTTGGAATACTGTTGACAACAAGGAAACAACCGTGTATGATAGTGAATGTAGACAAAACGACTACAAAAAGGAGGCAGGTATGACAGACACGGTACGCTTAGAAGAGTCAATTCAAAGCTGGAGAAATCAAAATGTTATGCTACCTGCTAAAGATTACGTCATTGGAGAAAATGAAACATATTTTTTTTATGATGATGTAGACAAAAAGACTACAACAGGAAAGAGAAGGAGGAAAAGACAAGTGATTAAAAGTTAGAAAGGAGGAAAGCAATGTATCAGACAGTGGTGGATGGAGTTATAAAAAAGTTAAACGAACAGTTCCCCAAGATCCAGACTGTGATTGCCCCCTGTAAATATGAATTAGAAACTCCATATTTTGAAGTAGGTATCTCTGAGGCAATCGAGAAGCCTGTGAATGGACCGCGTTACCTAAGGATCATGAATGTGTTTGTAAACTATCACTTAAATACAGGACAGTCCTCTCTCAGTTATTACCAGGTATTAAGTGATCTTATGAATCATCTAGAACTCCTATCCCTTGATGATGGAACCTTACTTAAGGGGAGCAGTAGGATGGGAACCTTGGAGAAAGAGTGTTTTAAGTTTCTAGTTGTTTACCAGAAGTATTTCATAAAAGATCAAAAGAAAGAGGATCTTATGGAAGAAATAAAATTTTAGTGAAAGAGGTGTAGATATGGCAAGAAGTGGATCAAAAAATACAGGAACAAAAGCGGCAGCACGTTTTACGAAACAACAGCTCTTGCTTTCAGAAATGTATTGCAGCCAAAGTGACTTGTTGTGTGCCCTGCTAGAAGATGAAAAAAAATATACACTGGCAGAAGCAGAAGAATTAATGAATCAATTTAAGAAAGGAAAGGTGAACGTATGTTAGGCGGAGGTAATTTTACGATTCAGAACAAGGTGTTTCCAGGAACCTATATTAACTTTGTTAACCGTACAGCAGCAGGAGCTTCCATGGGAAGCCGTGGAGTAGCAGCAATCCCTATGATTTTAAAATGGGGGCCAGAAAATGAAACTTTTGAGGTCACAGCTGAGGAATTCCAGAAGAAAAGTAGAGAAATTTTTGGATATTCCTTTGATGATGACGAAATGCTCCCAGTCAGAGAATTGTTCTGTAATTTAAAGAAAGGTATTTTTTACCGTTTAAATGCGGGTGTTCAGGCATCTTGTGAATATGGCACGGCCAGACACTCTGGGGAATGCGGTAATAAAATAAAGCTGGTAATCTCGAAAAATGTTGACAGTGAGACGAAATTTGATGTAACCACACTGTTTGATGGGAATGAAGTAAATGTTCAGACCGTGACTCATGCGGCGGAACTTAAGGACAATCAATACGTAATATTTAAAAAGGATGCAACACTGGCAGAAACAGCTGGACTTAATTTGGAAAATGGAACCAGTGAGCGTGAAGCAACCGGGGAAGATTATACAAAGTTTCTTGAAAAAATGGAAGGTTGTTCATTTCAGATTTTATGTTGCCCTTCTACAGACGATAAAGTCAAGGCACTCTTTTCTGCATATACAAAACGTATGCGCGACGAATCAGGCGTAAAATTTCAGACGGTTGTTCATCAGTATGCAAAGGCGGATTATGAAGGGGTAATTTCTGTTGAGAATGAAGCAGAAGAATCCGTACCAGGCCTCGTCTACTGGGTTGCTGGCGCAGAAGCTGCCTGTGAAATCAATCGAACCAATGAGAACAAAATTTACAATGGGGAATATACGGTAAAAGTCCCTTATACACAGTTACAGCTTGCAAGTGCCATGGAAGCAGGTAAATTATTGTTACATAAAGTGGGGAAAGACATCCGGATTCTAACCGATATTAATACACTGGTAACGGTTACTGAAGAAAAAGGAAAAGATATTTCCAATAACCAGACCGTACGTGTCCTGGATCAGATTGGAAACGACATCGCCTCTCTTTTTAACTCTCGCTATCTTGGGAAAATTTCCAATGATGCGGCTGGACGTGTCAGTCTTTGGAATGACATTGTTACCTATGGAAAGCAGTTAGCGGTTTTAAGAGCAATTGAAACGTTGGATGCAAAAGAAATCACGGTGGATCAAGGAGAGGGAAAACGATCGGTAGTGGTAAATTTCCCTGTTCAGCCGATCAATTGCATGAGTATTTTATACATGACAATAGTTGTATCATAAGAAAGGAGTAATGAATAATGAGTAATATTACAATGAATGCGTGGGATGCGATCAGCGCAACAAAAGCAGAGTGTTATATCACCATCGAAAACGAACGGTATCAATTTATGCAGGCGTTAAATCTGGAAGCAAAAATTGAAAAGGTGAAATCAGAGATTCCGATCCTTGGACGAACCATGAAGGGAAATAAGACAGTCGGGATGAAGGGGAGCGGATCTGCAACCTTCCATTATAACACCAGTATCTTTCGGGATATTTTATACCGCTATCAGCAGACCGGTAAGGATGTGTATTTTGATATTCAGGTAACAAATGAAGATCCGACATCCGAAGTAGGAAGACAGACTGTAATTTTAAAAGATTGTAACTTAAACGGTGGGATTCTTACGAAATTCGATGCATCTGGTGAATATTTAGAAGATGAATTTGAATTCACATTTGAAAGCTTTGAGATGCCGGAACGATTTACAAATCCAACCGGAATGCAGTCATAGAAGAAGAGGAGAATTAGAATGGGAGATTTAAGCTGTTTTTTAAGTCAAAATGCTGTTAAATCAGGAAATGAAACCTATGTGGTATCCAAGCGGTATATCGGGCAGGATAAAAAGCCGGTTCAGTGGGAAATTAAGGCAATTACATCAAAAGAAGATGAAGCTTTGAGAAAAGAAAGCACAAAAAGAGTGCAGACTCCTGGGAAAAAAGGACAGTATACTCAGGAAACGGATTACAATCTTTATCTTGGAAAGCTGGCAGCAGAATGCACCGTTTATCCGAATTTAAATGATAAAGGTCTTCAGGATTCCTATCATGTCATGGGTGCTGATACCTTGTTAAAGGCGATGTTGACTGCAGGGGAATACGCAGGATATTTAGAGCGGATTCAACAGGTCAATGGATTTGATACGACCTTAGAAGAACAGGTTGAAGAAGCAAAAAACTAATAGAGGGAGGCGATATGGAGGCAAACATAGCCTACTATTGTCTCCACAAGCTTCACAAATGGCCTCATGAGTTTTTAAATCTGGATCGATATGAACGTGCATTTATTATGGCAGCCGTTCAAATCAAGCTGGAACATGATAAGAAACAGGCGCAAAAGGCAAAAACGGCCAGGTAGAAATAAATGGGAAGAACGCAAATTGGCGTCTTCCCAAATAAAAAAGAAAGGAGGAAAACGTATGGCAACAGTAGAAAACGCCTTGCAGATTGTACAACAAATGCCTCCCACACTCAGTATTTTGGATCGTTCCATTCAGCAAACGACTAGCCGAATCAATCAGCTGCAGGCATTAGCAGGAAATTCGCTTGCATTTCCAGGAATTCAAATGTGGCAATCATCCCTTAACAGGACGGCAACTCGTTATGAAGAAGTAGTTGATGTAATTGAAGTAACAAATGAGCAACAGGAAAGATTAGAAGACAGCACTGAGAATAACACAAAAAAAGTGGCAAAACTAAAAGACCTATGGGAAAAAGTATCCTCGGTTATGGGTTCGATTGGAATTGCAACCAGTCCAATGGAAATTTTTCAGAATGCAAATAGTATCAAAGCGGCAGGGAATGTCATTCAAGCACAGACGGGAATGCAAGGAGCAGATTTAGAAGCGGCCAAAGATAGTTCCAAAAATTTATATGTGGGTAACATAAGCTCCAGTCCAGAGGAAGCCGCTAAGAGTTTAGCTATGGTAAACCAATTAACGGGGCAGACAGGGAATAAACTGGAACAGGTAACAAGAGCCAGTTTGCTTTTACAGGACTCCTTTGGCTATGAATTACCACAAAGCATCAAATCCGCATCTATGTTGCAGCAGCAGTTTGGGGTCACTGGAGCAGAAGCCTTTGACTTAATTGTCCAGGGGACACAGGCGGGGCTTAATAAGAATGGGGAACTGCTTGACAGCATCAATCAATACTCGTCCAATTTCAAAAGTCTGGGGCTTGGTGGAGAAG
The DNA here is from genome assembly GCF_003833015.1 of Clostridium sp. E02. Lineage (GTDB taxonomy): Bacteria > Bacillota > Clostridia > Lachnospirales > Lachnospiraceae > Lacrimispora. Next base: position 97,919 of record NZ_RJLQ01000006.1, on the reverse strand, counting down.
AGATGTTTCAGGCATTTGTAAATGGAGCACAAAATAGTGGCATATCGGTCGATTCTCTTGGTGAAGCAGTGAATGAATTTTCAAAACGGGCCGTTAGTGGATCTCAAGAAGCCAATCAGGGATTTACTTCCCTGGGACTTGATGCGGGGAAGATGACAGAGTCGTTTCAAGCAGGAGGAGATACCGCCAAACAGGCGTTTTCCCAGACCATTGCAGCTTTGAGTGGTATGGAAGACCCCGTTGCTAGAAATATGGCAGGGGTGCAATTATTTGGAGATGCATGGGGAGAAATTGGAGGCAATGGCATAAAGGCACTCTCGGAGTTAGATGGTTCCGTGGAATTAACGTCTGATAACTTAGAAAAACTGAATCAGTTGAAATATAACGATGCGTCCAGTGCTCTTGATTCTCTTGCAAAAACTATAAATATGGGATTGGCCGGGCCAATGAGCAGTCTGGTTGACAATGTCACAAATATACTGAATGCATTCACTGCTGGACTACAAGGAAATGTAGGAGAGATCAATGGATTGTTTGGTATGCTAGGCTATGGAGCGGGTGTAGTAGGAGGTTTTATTTCGGACAACTGGTCCATCATTGAACCCATTCTCTTTGGAATCATAGCAGCGCTCAATGTAAAAAAAGCCTGTGAAGTGGCTGGGGCAGCAGCAACTATGATTCTGAAACAAGCGCAGAACAGTTTTAATTTGTCTTTAAAAGCATGTCCTGCTATGTGGATCGTTATGATAATCATGGTATTGATTGGTGTGTTTTATGCCTGTGTTGCAGCAATCAATAAATTCTCTGGAACGTCTTATAGTGCCACTGGTATCATATGTGGAGCGTTTGCAACCGTTTTGGCTTTTGTAAAAAATACATTGATGGCACTTGTTGAAGTGCTTTTTGGAATAGTGGAATATCTTGTTAGCCCCTGGATTGCATTTGCTAATTTCTTTGGAAATTTGTTCAATGATCCCATTGGTTCAGTGGTTCATCTGTTTGCGGACTTAGGAGATTCTGTACTTAAAATTATACAGAAAATTGCAAAGGGATTTGACATGATCGCAGGTACCAAATTTGAAGATAAGGTCAAGGATATGAGAGATGGACTGTCTAAGGTTGCAGATGATTTTGCAAAAGAACATGGGAATGGTACCTACGAGGTAAAAGTAGATGATCTGGATCTGGATGAGATTGCAGCCAAATTTGGATACGATCCAAAACGCTCAGGCTATAAGGATACGTTTGAAAGTACATACGATGATACAAAGAATCTAACAAGTGGTTTTGGGGATATGTTTAATGGTACGGATGATCTTTTTAATCCCCAAGATGATCCTTTTAATTCTAAAAATGATCCATTACTAAATGGAGATTCAGACATTACAAAATATACTGGGGATACAGCAATGAATACAGCAGCGATGTCAGATAGTATGGATGGATTTGATGAAGAATTAAAATATATGAGAGATGCGGCGGAACAGGAGATTATCAACCGGTTCACTCTAGCGGAATTAAAGATAGATGTTAACAATCAAAATACCCTAAAAAATGTAACGGATATTGATGAAATGAACCGGAGACTAGGGGATGTCACAGGCGAGGTGCTTGCATCTTATGCGGAAGGGGTGATTTAAATTGGCTTATGAAATTTACATTGATGATATGCTGCTTCCTCTTCCACCGGAGAAAATCCCAGTAAAATATGGGGGACAAAATAAAACCATTCATTTAATCAGTGGCGAAGAAATCAACTTAATTAAGCCAGGAAGCTTAGCGGAAATCAGTCTGGATGTGATCATTCCTCAGATGGATTATCCAGGTGCTGTGTGGGATGGAAGTGTGGACGATGCAGAAGTGTTTCTAAACCGGCTAAGTGAATTAAAGAAACGAAACGGTCCATTTGAGTTTATTGTGATTCGACAGAAGCCAAATGGGAAAAGCCTGTTTGATACCAATTTAGATGTGACTCTAGAGGATTATAAAGTGTCTGATGATGTCAGTGAGGGATTTGATCTTTGTGTCACGTTATCTTTGAAGGAATATAAAAAGTATGGAACAAAGATTATGAATTTCACCATTATTGACAAGGAAACAACGGTAGAAGACACACAAACAGACAATCAAAGACAGGGAGCACCTACCGCAGAAAAGAATTATACAGTAGGAAAAGGAGATTGCCTTTGGTCGATTGCGAAAAAGCAATTAGGAAATGGCAGCCGCTATCGGGAAATCTATGATTTAAATCAAGACAAGGTAAAAAATCCGAATCTTATTTATCCAGGACAGGTACTAGTCATGCCTTAGGGGAGGGAAGAATGGAAGTACATTTATACATACAAAATGATCAGACGGTCTATGAACCAGTGGTAAAAGGAAACATTACGTGGGAAAACAATCAAAGAGGTCAGCCTGGAAAGTGCACATTTACGCTAATCCCAGATCGGACGCTAAAGATTGAGGAGGGCAATGCTCTCCGTCTGGATGTGGAAGGAAAATCAGTTTTTTTTGGATTTATTTTTGAAAGAAACTGGAACAGTGATGGTCAGGTGAAAATTACGGCTTATGATCAGCTGCGGTATTTGAAAAATAAAGATACTTATAATTATACAGACTTAACTGCAGGGGAATTGATTCAGATGATTGCGAGTGATTATCATCTGGAAGTAGGAGAACTAGAGGATACGAAAGAAAAGCTATCTAGAAATGAGAAGGATAAGACGTTATTTGATATCATTCAAAATAATTTAGATCTTACCATGATCCACAAAAAAGAGAAATATATTTTCTACGATGAAGTAGGAAAACTGACTTTAAAAAACATGGGAAATATGAAGTTAGATCTTTTGATTGACCCGACTACGGCACAGGATTATGACTATAAGGTTAGTATTGACAGCAATACTTACAATCAGATTAAGCTGTACTATGACGATACCAATACCAAGAAAAGGGAACTATATATAACAAAAAATTCGGAAAACATCAATCGATGGGGCGTCTTGCAAAAGGATGAGACCATAGACCAGGGGGCGGATGGGCAGGCAATTGCTGAAATGAAATTGGAACAATATAACAAGCCAACCAGAACGTTAACTATTAAAGATGCATTTGGTGATGTTTATGTTCGTTCTGGGTGCTTGATTCCAGTTTCGTTAGGCACCGGGGATAGAAACTTAAAAAATTATCTGATCATCGATTCCGTTACCCATAAGATTAATGAGGGAATTCATACCATGGACTTAATTCTGAAAGGGGAAATGATCAATGGCTGATACGGCTTGGATTGAGAATATAAAACGAATTGTCTATCAAGCAGTGGAGGCATCGGATCCCTGTGATGTGCTCTCAGGAACGGTAGTAAAAGAGGCGCCTTTGGAAATTCAGGTAGGGCAGAAACTAGTCCTTTATGATCGGCAGATTATACGAACAGAGCAGTTTACCGATCATGAAGAGACCATGAACATCCCGGGAATTGGAGCGGTATCGGTCATTGTTAAAGGTGCCTTAAAAATGGGAGAAAAGGTCCTATTAATACAAAAAAGAGGTGGACAGCAGTTTGTTGTCATTGGTAGATGGTAAGAAAGGAGTGATGAGGTGCTTCCAAAAACAGGCGAGTTATTGGTACAGGAGTTTAAGGTACGAAAACAACAATCAAAGACATATCGAATGGATTTTGACCGAAATTGCATTACAGGTATGACAGATGGTTTGGATGCGGTGAAGCAGGCAGTGATCTGTATTCTCAATACGGAACGGTTTGAGTGGTTGATTTACAGTTGGAATTATGGAACCGAGCTTACCAATTTGTTTGGAAAACCCATGGGGCTTATAAAAGCAAAAGTAAAAAAGAGAATAAAAGAGGCGTTGTTACAAGACGACAGAATAAAAGATGTTACTCATTTTACGTTTGAAGAAAACGGGCGGACATTGAATGTGAAGTTTACAGTTCAAACTTTAATAGGGAAAATAGAGGCAGAAAAGGAGGTGAGTATTTAATGTATGAAGAGATGACATATGAAGTAATATTAAAACGGATGTTGGACCGGGTGCCTGTGGAGCTCGATAAAAGGGAAGGTTCCCTTATTTTTACGGCGTTGACAGCCGCAGCAGCAGAGATGCAAATCATGTACATCGAGTTTGATACGATATTAAAGGAAACGTTTGCAGAAACCGCATCCAGAGAAAATTTAATTCAAAGGGCAGCAGAACGTGGACTGGAGCCTTCAAAAGCCACAAGAGCTGTTCTTAAGGCGATGGCTTCTCCGGATACTGTTCGAATAGAACTGGGGAGTCGGTTTCGATTGGGTTCACACTATTATGTTGTAACAGGAGAAATGGATGATGGGAGCTATCAGGTAAGCTGTGAGACATCTGGATCAGTTGGGAATGCACAGTTTGGCCGGTTGATTCCAATCTCAACTATTTCAGGTCTTCAATCAATGGAACTCATTGAGTTATTGATTCCAGGAGAGGATGAAGTTGAGACAGAAGTGTTTCGAAGGGAATATTTTAATTCCTTTCATGAAAAATCATTTGGAGGAAATCGTCAGGATTACATAAATAAAGTCAACGGTATTTCTGGAGTGGGTGCGACTAAAGTTACAAGAGCGTGGAACGGGGGGTCTACAGTCAAACTAACCATTTTAGACTCTGACTTTAATCGAGCCTCGGATTTGTTAATTCGTACCGTCCAAACGATCATTGATCCGCTGAAAAGTGGGGAGGGAGATGGTCTTGCCCCGATTGATCATATGGTCACCGTTGATACGGCGATTGAATGTAAGATAGAACTATTAAGCAAGATAGAATATGACGATAGTTATACCGCGGAAGCGGTCAAAGAAAAAATTACGAAAACGGTAAAAGACTATCTTAGACAGCTTCGCAGCTCTTGGCAAAGTCTAGGGGAACAGGGGTGTATCATAAGAATTTCACAACTGGAATCAAAAATATTGTCCATTGACGGGGTCTATGATATAGGGGAAACAGAAATCAATGGACAGAGAGAGAATCTAATTCTAACGAAATACCAGATACCAGTTTATGGAGGGATTGAAATTGATTCGTAATGTTGATTTATTAAACTATATTCCCTATTTTTTAAGAGAGTTTAGAGAAATGAAAATGATTCAAAATGTGATTCAGCCAGAGATACAACAGATGGAAGATGAGACAGAGGTACTTTTTAAGAATCAATTTATACAGAGTTCGGATATTCAGAATATCAAACGGTATGAAAAAATGTTGGATATGTATCCTCTTCCCAATGACACATTAAAAGATAGACAATTTAAGGTGTTGTCAAAGTGGAATCGAATGATTCCTTATACGAAAGTAACATTAAATCAGAAACTGGCTGTTTTATGCGGTCAGGATGGTTACACCCTAGATCTTGATCCCGATAAAGTGGTTACGGTGCGAGTTGCTCTAAAAAGCAAAAAGAATTTTAATGAAGTAAAAAGACTTTTGGAAGAGTTTGTTCCATGTAACATGGGGATTGATTTGGATTTATTGTATAACCAGCATGGTTTGCTGAAACAGTTTACCCACAAACAATTAAGTGCCTGGACGTATGGGCAAATAAGAAATGAGGTGCTTCCATATGGAGAATGAAACGACAAAATATAAACTCCCGAAGCCGGGAGAAGAAGATTTTTATGATATAAACCAGTTTAATAAGGCGATGGATCTTGTGGATGGTGCATTAAGTGATTTGGATGAAAAAAAGCTGGACCAAAACGGGGATGCATCGAATGCGGTAACTGAATTTAAACAGGAGATTCTGAGAGAAAATTTAGAATCAGGAGAAAAAATAGCTAAGACCCATGGAAAAATAAAAAAATGGTTTTCTGAAATGAAGGAGGTTGCCTTCTCCGGTCGTGCATCGGATATCGAACAGGATGGTGTAAATCGCTTTGTAACGGATTTAGAAAAGAAGAGCTGGAACACCAAGGTTTCGGCATCTGGTGGTGATATATCGGAAACAAAGATTGAATCACTTGATGGGACCGATACTACGTTTCCAGTTCCGGTAAAAGGCGAAACTTCAAAGGTGTTCTTTGGAAAGGTAAAGAAGTTTATTGAGGATTTCAATGATTTCAAATCTGGAATTATAACGGTTGGTAAATTGGTCAATCACGGTAAGACGACTGACGAAGGGTATGCGTTAGATGCAAGATTTGGGAAAACACTGTTTGATTTGTATGGTAAGTTAGATAGTGATTTACAAAAACAGAGCTTGCATTCAAATGTAACTTATTACGTTGCCACCACTGGAAGTGATACTACGGGGAATGGCAGCGAGTTAAACCCATTTAGAACAATTCAACATGCGATTGATGTATTGCCTAAAGATTTGGGAGGATATGATGCAAATATTACAGTTTTTAATGGGACATATGATGAAGATGTAGTAATTAATGGATATTGTAATGGCTATATTAGTTTAAAAAGTACTAAAATTAATGAGATATCGTCGGTGTGTTCTGTTTCAAGTTTTCTTATTGTCTATTGTTCTTCACTTGTAGTAATAAATGGTTTCGATATTACAACGATAACAAGACATGGAATAGAAGCAAAAATAAGTAAGTTTGTTATTATTTATTTTTGCAGATGTGTAGGTTCTAATAATAAATTAATGGGAATGTATTTTGATCAGACTAGATTCGAAGTTAAAGGAAATTTAGTTGCAAACAAAAATGCAGCACTAAATGCACATGGTAGTGATGGACAATCGATGTTTTGGGATAATAAATCTATAAATAATTATATAGGTTTGTATATAGAATATGGCAGTATTATAAAAAAGATTGGTACACAACCCATAGGGGAATTAAACGAAATGCAAAGTTATGGTGGCCTATTTATTCATCAAAATGGAACACAGATTTCTGATCTGATTTCCTCTGGACTAACTTGTACTTGGGCTAAATTACAAGGTGGTTATATTAGGCATGGAAATATGACAGGTACTGCAATGGTAACTGTACAAATAACTATAGTTACTAAAACAAGTCTTACAACTGGAGAATCATACTCAATAAAAGGATTTCCATTGCAAGGAATAGAAATTATGCCTATTGCAGTAAGTTGCCATTATCCAAGCCTAATAGATTACTGTCAAATATATAATGGAGAATTGGTTTTAAAACCTCGCATCCCAATTGGATCTGGGACTATATTATGTTTAAATTGTACTTATTTAACGACATAAACAAGGAGCCATGAATACAAAACAATAAGTATCCTTGATGAGATGAAAGCTGATAGTGAAATCATCATTTGAAAAAGAATTATTTAAAATGAAAAGGATATAACAGCCTAACTCCACATATAATTTAATATAGGAAACCACATTAAACCATACAGAATAAACCTTTGTTTGGAGGTGATAAATTGAAACAAATGTTATGTACCATAGCGGGTATAACCGGCAGCATTATAACAACCTTATTTGGCGGTTGGGATACAGGAATTGGAACCTTGGTTCTTTTCATGATTATTGATTTTATATCAGGGCTAGCCGTAGCCGGTGTCTTCCATAATAGCAAAAAGACCAATACCGGAACGTTGGAATCCAATGCTGGTTGGAAGGGATTGTGTCGAAAATCAATGACGTTGCTGTTTGTCTTAATCGCACATAGACTTGATTTGTCCATTGGGACAAGCTACATAAGAGATACCGTAACTATTGGATTTATGGCAAATGAATTACTCTCTATTGTGGAGAATGCCGGGCTTATGGGAATTCCCCTGCCAAGTGTACTTTTAAAATCAATTGATATATTAAATCAGAAATCAGAACAAACCAACAAATCTACCAGTTAATATTGTAATCATTCATAGGAAGAGAAAAATCAACTGGCAGGCGGTACACACCCGGTCATCCATTCATATGATATAGAAAAGGACAAGGGGACTAGTATGGTAAAAAGCGAAGCAACCCACCACTTAACCAATGTCGAATTGATGGAAATACAGGAAAATCTTAATAAATCCGATGAGGTGGAACTCAGGCGGTTCCGGTTATCATTTGATCCAGATGAAATGGGATTTTACGGAGAAAGGGAGGGGATATAGATGGAGATACACAAGCGATTAACCCCGTATAATTATAGCGATGGGAAATCAGACCGGATTCAGTACCTTGTCATTCATTATGTAGGGGCACTGGGAGGCGCAGAAGCGAATTGCAAGTATTATGCCTCTAAGTATATAGGTGCCAGTGCTCACTACTTCGTAGGATTTGAGGGGGAAATCTGGCAATCAGTTGAAGATAATGACATTGCATGGCACTGTGGAGCCAAAGCCTACAAGCACCCAGAATGCCGCAATCGTAATAGTCTTGGGATCGAACTTTGTGTTAGAAATAAAGGAAGCCAGTCTGATACCAGTAGAGATTGGTACTTTGAAGATGCGACGGTGAAGTCAGCCGTTGAATTGACCAAAAAACTCATGAAGCAGTATCATGTACCAAAAGATCATGTCATTCGGCACTATGACGTAACCGGCAAGATCTGCCCCAACCCATATGTTTATAATCACTCAAACCATACTTGGGAAAACTTTAAAAACTCCTTAGAAAAAACAAATAACCTTTCTGGTTGGATAAAAGATGAGGAGGGATGGAGATTTTACTTAGGAAACACAGGAGATTATGTCAAAAATGACTGGTATCAGGATGATGGTCACTGGTATTGGTTTGATGGTTCGGGGGATAGGGTGGAAAACACCTGGAAGCGGGGAGAAGATGGAACTTGGTATTTCTTGAATCATAATGGCATTATGGCACAAGATCAGTGGATCATTTGGAAAGGGAAATTATACCGCGCCGGTGAGGACGGAGGTATGTTTCGGGGAGAGATGCACTTAAAGACGGACGATCAGGGCGCTTTCATGTAATACGAATATTAGGCGGGAATCGAATAAGATTTAGAACAATAAAAATCCCATTCAGCGGGTTGGACTGAATGGGATAAAAGTTATTCTATAAATTAAGCCATAGCGTTAACAGCTTTTGTGATTCGGGATACTTTTCTGGAAGCGGTATTCTTATGATATACGCCTTTTGTAGTAGCCTTGTCAATATCTGTTATAGCGCTGATTAATGTTGTCTGAGCAGCAGCCTTGTCACCAGCAACAATAGCAGCGTCCAATTTCTTAACGGTTGTTTTTACTTTGGATCTGATCGCTTTGTTTCTAGCAGCCTTTGTTTCGTTTACTAAGATTCTTTTTTTTGCAGATTTAATGTTAGCCAATCTGTACACCTCCAATAAGTTGATATATGATTATTTTTCTTTGTTTTGCATCAAAGCCTGGACACGGACAGTTCAATGTAAACATACTTTTATATTCTAACTAATTTATCCCTATATGTCAATACATAATTCCTGCTTTTTTGCAGAAAATAGATAGGAAATGGTGGAAAGGAGGAAGATATGGATAACACATTTGAAGTGCGTACAGACCTTGCGGTAGAAGAGAAGGAAAGTTTTCCAGGTGATGGTGGTGAAATAGCAGGAGTGTCCTTGCGGGAATGGCAACGAGCAAGCAGCCGAATAAAGATGACAGAGGTGAAAATACTGGATAAAAAAGGAGAAAAGGCAATGGGAAAACCCATTGGAACCTATATAACCTTAGAAGCAGATCAGCTCTCTTTAAAAGACGAAGACTATCACAGAGAAGTCTCCCAAGAATTGTCAGGACAGATTATTAAACTGTTAAAAGGGAAAGCATTCCGCAAATCAGATTTTCACGTTCTAGTAGTAGGACTCGGGAATTCTTCTGTAACGCCAGATTCCTTAGGTCCTAGAGTGTTAAATAACTTACAAGTGACAAGACACTTGAAAGTTCAATATGGGGACGAATTTTTCAAGGGAAAGAGTATGCCTGTAATCAGCGGCATTATTCCCGGGGTAATGGCACAGACCGGAATGGAAAGTGCTGAAATTTTAAAAGGGATCATAAACGAGACAAAACCAGATCTGGTTATTGCCATTGATGCACTTGCAGCAAGAAGTGTAAAAAGACTTGGTACCACCATACAGCTAACCGATACAGGAATTCATCCGGGATCTGGTGTTGGAAATCATAGACATAGTCTCACGGAAGAAAGTCTTGGCGTACCCGTGATGGCGATTGGAGTTCCAACCGTTGTAGGGGCAGCCGCTATCGTCCATGATACGGTCTCAGCCATGATCGGTACCCTAAAAAACAGCATGGAAACAAAAGGAATGGGAGAGTTTATGGGAAATTTAAGTTCCGATGAACAGTATGATCTCATTCGTGAACTTTTGGAGCCAGAATTTGGACCTTTGTATGTGACACCACCAGATATTGATGAAACTGTAAAGGAACTAAGTTTTACAATATCAGAAGGGATTCATCTGACCTTTTTGGGACAGGAAGAATCGTAGTAAAAAACACGTCTTCTGCATAGAATGTTGGAGGGACCGGAAATGGTTCCAAAACATACCCTCTATAAGAACGGAAGGCGGTTATGAGACAGCAGAACGGTTTGAACCAGATAATAAAAAAAACAATGATTGTAATGAGCCTGATCCTGGCCGTTTTTTTAAGTGTAAAAGAGGCTGGAAAAACAGCTGGGAGGGTGGAGCTAAAACATGTGAAAGAGTGGGCAAGGCAAGGGGCAGGAACCGGCCTTGCTTACATCTGGAGCCGGCAGTATCCGGCAGCAGTATGGGAAGAAGAAGGAAGAGAGAAAGAGGTGGATCATTCCCTTGGAAGTCTCTTGTGCAGCTTGCTTTTTACCAATGTAGCCCTAGACAGGTTTCAGAATGAAACTTCATCCCCGATTACCGATGAGGAACTAGATCCTGCATACCAAGGTTATTTGGAGAGTGGAAAATTCTATGAAGAACACAGCTTTCTTTTATACGATGGGGGAGAAGAAACAGGAGAAGAAGTGCAAGCACCTGTGACCATAGAGAATCAAAAGCAGCCGGAAGAGGTTCCCCCCACAAAACAAAAAACAGAATCCATGACCTGTGCTTCAAGCAATGTGTGGCCGATTATCGGGAACACGTATCGGATAGAACAATTGGCTGATTATGATTACATGATCAAGCATTTTTATAGCATCCACACATCAACGACAGTCGGGAGGGATTTAATGAATGCGGATAAATTTCTCTCAGAAGATTTCACCTTGAAAGGCGGAAATGAGAAACCACAGATTCTTATTTACCACACCCATTCCCAAGAGGAATTCTCAGATTTTGGCCCTGCCAACAAAGATGCCACGGTTGTGGGGATCGGCAGCCATCTAACAGAATTATTACAAGCAAAGGGATATCATGTCATCCATGATACATCTGTATACGATTTAAAGAATGGGAAGTTAGATAGAAACAAAGCATATACCTATGCATTAGAAGGGGTAACCCGAAATCTACAGGAAAATCCTTCCATTGAAGTGGTTCTTGATATTCATCGGGACGGAGTGAGTGAGAAATTACATATGGTAAATAAGATCAATGGAAAGATGACAGCCCCTATTATGTTTTTTAACGGGGTCAGTCAGACCCCAGAGGGCCCGATAGAATATCTGCCAAATCCATACAAAGAAAAAAATTTGGCTTTCAGCTTTCAGATGCAGCTTGATTGTGCCGCATATTTCCCTGGGCTTACCCGCAAAATATACATAAAAGGTCTTCGGTATAATCAACACTTAAGGCCGCGCTCTACCTTAATTGAGGTGGGAGCACAGACCAACACCTATGAGGAAGCATTAAATGCCATGGAACCGCTTTCCGAGGTTCTTGATATGGTACTGCAGGGAAATTAAATGTTTTAAACGGATTTACTAGGAAATTCAACGCTTTCACGGTGGACAATCGGTAAGTTTAATGGTATATTTTTAGGGATATCATAGGATTCTAGAAGATTGAAGAAACATTAGAAAAGAGGAATAAACTATATGGCAGCTGCCCAGCAGAATAAGATACGTAATTTTTGTATTATCGCTCATATTGATCACGGGAAGTCGACCCTGGCGGATCGAATTATAGAAAAGACAGGGCTGTTAACCAGCAGGGAAATGCAGTCACAAGTGCTTGACAATATGGATTTGGAACGGGAACGGGGAATTACCATTAAGGCACAGACTGTCCGTACCGTCTATAAGGCAAAAGACGGTGAGGAATATGTTTTTAATATGATCGATACCCCAGGTCATGTGGATTTTAATTATGAAGTATCCCGAAGTCTGGCTGCCTGTGATGGAGCCTTATTGGTGGTAGATGCATCTCAGGGAATCGAGGCACAGACACTTGCTAATGTTTATTTGGCATTGGACCATAATCTTGATGTGTTTCCCGTTTTAAATAAAATTGATTTACCAAGTGCAGAACCCGATCGTGTTGTAGAAGAGATTGAAGATGTGATTGGAATTGAAGCACAGGATGCACCAAGAATCTCTGCGAAGACTGGAGTAAATATAGAAGCAGTTTTAGAAGCCATCGTGGAAAAAATACCGGCTCCCGAAGGAGATCCAGATGCACCTTTTCAGGCTCTTATATTTGACTCACTCTATGATTCCTATAAGGGAGTGATTGTATTCTTCCGCGTGAAAGAAGGAAGAGTAAAAAAAGGAGATAAGATTCTTATGATGGCCACCAAATCAGTAGAAGAGGTGGTGGAAGTAGGATATTTTGGTGCGGGCAAGTTTTTGCCTTGTGATGAGCTGAGTGCAGGTATGGTAGGGTATTTGACCGCTGCCATTAAGAATGTCAAAGACACGGCAGTAGGAGATACCATTACCCATGTGGACAGGCCTTGTAAGGCACCTCTTGTAGGTTATAAAAAAGTAACTCCTATGGTTTATTGTGGACTTTACCCAGCCGACGGTGCTCATTATAATGATTTGAGGGAAGCACTAGAAAAGCTTCAGTTAAACGATGCATCTTTGTTTTTTGAACCAGAGACCTCCCTTGCACTTGGGTTTGGATTCCGGTGTGGATTTCTAGGCTTATTACATCTAGAAGTGATTCAAGAACGATTAGAAAGAGAATACAATCTAGATCTGGTTACCACCGCACCAAGTGTTGTGTATCGGGTTTATAAAAAGAATGGAGATATGCTGGAACTGACCAATCCCTCCAATTTGCCTGATCCGTCCATAATTGAATACATGGAAGAACCGATTGTACATGCTGAGATTATGGTTACCACTGAATTTGTAGGTGCCATTATGAAGTTATGCCAGGAACGTCGTGGCGTATACCTTGGTATGGAATATATGGAAGAGACGAGAGCTCTATTAAAATATGAACTGCCTTTAAACGAAATTATATATGATTTCTTTGATGCCCTTAAATCCCGTTCCAGAGGGTATGCTTCTTTTGATTATGAATTGAAAGGGTACGAAAAATCAGAACTAGTAAAGCTTGACATTTTGGTGAATAAAGAAGAAGTAGATGCCTTGTCTTTTATTGTGCATGAAGAATCTTCCTATGAAAGAGGAAGAAAAATGTGTGATAAGTTAAAAGAAGAGATTCCAAGGCAGCTTTTTGAAATCCCCATTCAGGCAGCGATCGGAGGTAAGATCATCTCACGTGCTACCGTAAAAGCTATGAGAAAAGACGTTCTTGCCAAATGTTATGGTGGAGATATTTCACGTAAGAAAAAACTTCTTGAAAAACAGAAAGAAGGTAAAAAACGTATGCGTCAGGTCGGTAATGTAGAGATACCACAAAAGGCATTTATGAGCGTACTGAAATTAGACGATGAATAGAAAACAATTAGAAATTTACGTACATGTCCCGTTTTGTGTGTGTAAATGTGCTTACTGCGATTTTCTTTCCTTTCCAGGAAGTGATGAGATGCAGAAGGAATATACAAAGAAATTGTTAGAAGAGATTCGATGCCAGAGTTCCTATGCCAAAGGGTATCAAGTGGCAAGTGTATTTATAGGCGGAGGTACTCCTTCTATATTAGAGATAAAAGATATGGTTTCAATCCTTGAAGCATTAAAAGAACAGTATGAGATCCTTCCAGAGGCGGAGATTACCATTGAGGCAAACCCCGGGACCGTTACGTTAGAGGGACTTACAGCCTACCAAAAGGCAGGGGTGAACCGCATTAGCATGGGGCTGCAGTCGGCAGATGACAAGGAACTTTGTTACTTAGGGAGAATCCATACGTATGATGAATTTCTAAAAAGCTATCAGAGAGTTCGTATGGCTGGATTTGACAATGTAAATGTGGATTTGATTTCGGCCATACCTGGTCAGTCACTGGAATCCTGGAAAAACACATTAAAGAAAGTAACCATGTTAAAACCGGAGCATATATCTGCCTACAGTCTGATCGTAGAAGAGGGAACCCCCTTTTATGATCGGTACGGGGGACATGTAGAACTGGATAACAATTCTATGACAGTGGGTGAGCGTCATGATCTTATGGCGTTGCCAGATCTGCCAGATGAAGATTCGGAACGGGAGATGTATTATCTCACACAAGAATTTTTGAAGGACCAGGGATATGAACGGTATGAGATATCCAATTATGCAAAGAAGGGATATGAATGTAAGCATAATGTAGGGTATTGGACGGGGATAGAGTACTTAGGGTTGGGATTGGGAGCATCTTCCTATATGAATGGATGTAGATTTCATAACACCATAGATTACAAGGAATACTTGAATGCTTCGTTGATACAGTCAGATACATTTAACCAGGTTTTAAGGCAGGATCAGGAACGTCTGAGCATAGAAGAAAAGATGGAAGAGTATATGTTTCTTGGGTTAAGGTTGACGACAGGTGTATCCGCACAGGGATTTGTCAGCCGATTTGGTCAGAATATGAATCATGTCTACGGAACCGTTCTAGCTACTTTAGAACAACAAGGACTGATGGAATTTCATAACGGAAACTACCGTCTTACCACTAGAGGGGTTGACTTAAGCAATTACGTTATGAGTCAGTTCCTCATCTAATGGAAAAGGTACCAGGTGCTGTGGCAGTCCTGGTACTTTTTAAATAAAATCAGTTACGGAACCAGATACACCTCAATAGTTTGGGTTCCATAAGCTCTGGTCTCGGCATGAGTGGGAAAGAAAATATCAATATGGTTTCCTTTTACACCGCCTCCGCAGTCTTCAGCTGTGTACGTCACACCGTTAATCATGATGTGGCTTCCGTAAGGAATGACTCTTGGATCTACTGAGATGGTATGTTCTGGGGCCGCAATTGTACCAGTGCTGGTCCGGCCACCCCATTTCCCAGAGCATTTCCGACAGGGACAATAAGCGGTGGTTTTAAAATTGCCTAGTGGGATAAGCCTGGCAGCAGGTTCAACAGTACCGATACCATATACTTTTGTGCCAGTGAGTTTCTGACCATTGGTGTATGCTTCAACCAGATAGGAACCATCTCCATAACTATGAAAAGGAACGGAGACTTCAAATCCATAATTGCCTGTCCCCTGTGAGGTTAAATCATCTCGGTGTTTTGAAGCTGTAGTGTGAAACTCACCAGCGATGGCTCCATTTGACTGATTGGTGATAACAACCTTAACATCCACAGGCTGATCTTTATTTGTACTGTCCCAAGCCCAACCCCTTACACTGGTTTCATCTGCGCAGTCAATAATTCCAACGGTCTGATTAGCCCATGCGTTTACCGTGTACAGAAAGAAAAAAGATAATAATAATAGGAAGGTTCCAAGGAACCATTGCATACGATTCGATTTTTTCATGTTACAGATACTTCCTTTCTTTTTCTACAAAATGTAATATATTTTAATACAATATAAATATATGTAACACTTTCGTAATATATGAGGTATAAGTAAATATTTTACACTTTTTTCCAATTTTGTCAAGGAAAGGAAGAGAAAACAATCATAACCACCCGTTGAACGGGTGGTTTGCTCTACCCCTATAAGGGGTTATTACCGACGTTGGAGCCTAAAGGCTCTTTGAAAAAAATCCACAGCCGCACAAACATTTATCTACTGAGCCCAACAGGGCTCATTTTATTTGCTTTGTTTTACCGGCTCACCCGTGAACGGGTCTATGTATTCTTTTAACGTCATTTGATCATATTCTAAATCTTCTTTTAATTGATTTAGAATATATTCTTGTATCTTCTTTGCATTCTTTCCCACTGTATCTACATAATATCCACGACACCAAAAATGTCTGTTTCCATATTTGTATTTCAAATTTGCATGTCTCTCAAATATCATAAGCGTACTCTTCCCTTTTAAATATCCCATAAAACTTGATACGCTGATATTTGGTGGTATTCTCACTAACATATGAACATGATCTGGACATATTTCTGCTTCTACTATTTCCACACCTTTTCGTTTACATAACATGCTTAGAACATTTGCTATATCCTGCTTTAATTCTCCGTACGCTACCTTTCTGCGATATTTTGGCGCAAAAACTATGTGATACTTACAATTCCATTTTGAATGTGATAAACTACTTATATCCATTTGGATAACCTCCTTTGATGTGCTTGTGTGGCTGCGAACCAACACTATTATATCACTGGAGGTTTTTTACCTGAAGCTAAAGCTGCTGTGGTCACACCTGCATAGCAGGTGGTTTATTAAAAGACTGCCATACAAAAAAAGCTGCAGGAAAACGAATTCGTTTTCCTGCAGCTTATATGGAAATATTATTCTTCTACGACCGCAAACAGTTCTTTTGTCTGTCTTCCAAACGCAAGAGCCTCTGACCGGCTTCCAAAGAAAATATCGATTTTGTTCCCTTTTACACTACTTCCTATGTCTTCCACCGTATAAACGATGCCATCAATCATGACTTTTGATCCAAGAGGAAGAATACTGATATCAGCTGAAAGAGTATGCATTGGTTTTGGTATGGTACCAGAATAGGTACGGGACTGTCTTCCAGATCGTCCATTGGGGCAATAAGCAGTCGCTGTAAATAATCCCAGTGATTGACCTTGGTTGTATACAGGTCCTGTCTCCTTCGGTGCGGGAGGTTCTTTCTTTTCAATACCTGGTCCAATTTCATCTGTAACTTTCATCGCGTCACTTGCTGTAGCAACGTTCTCTGTATGATTTATTGTATTGTTCTTCGTTCCGACGCTTTCAGTCTGCATGCTGTCTGCATTCTGGTTGCTTCCTGTAGATTCGGCCGCCATTGCATTCGTAGATAAAAGCAGAATACAAAAGAGCGTCAGGAATCCAGTAATATGCTTTCGTCCTG
The DNA here is from genome assembly GCF_003833015.1 of Clostridium sp. E02. GTDB lineage: Bacteria > Bacillota > Clostridia > Lachnospirales > Lachnospiraceae > Lacrimispora. The sequence continues at coordinate 80,703 of NZ_RJLQ01000006.1, read as the reverse complement.
AAATTTGTTTCATGATATACCTCGCAATCGTGTTGTTTTGGTGTGTCATTTACCATTATATTACAAAAGTGTTAAAAGTCAAGCAAAAATTGTCAATGGCTTTGTAATATTTGATAGAAAAAAGCAAAAAATGGACATGTAACTTATTTCATTTCAATTTAAAAAATTTCACGAATCTATTGACAAATGTAGAAAAAAAGAATATATTATGAAATGAAGATGTTAGCACTCCTGAACGTTGAGTGCTAACAAAGAGTCAGAAAGGGGCGTGGTAATTTGGATGATAAGGATCAATTAGATGAGCGAAAAGTAACGATACTTAAGGCTATTATCAAAACTTATCTGGAAACGGGTGAACCGGTTGGTTCCCGCACCATATCCAAATATACTGATCTGCATTTAAGCTCCGCCACTATCCGGAATGAGATGTCTGATCTGGAAGAACTGGGGTATATCGTACAACCTCATACATCAGCCGGAAGGATTCCATCTGACAGAGGATATCGTTTCTACGTGGATCAGATCATGCAGGAAAAGGAAGAGGAAGTTACTGAGATTAAGGATATGATGTTAAAGAGAGTGGATCGAGTCGAACTGTTGTTAAAGCAGATGGCAAAGGTTCTTGCTCAAAACACCAATTATGCGGCTATGATCAGCGCACCTCAGTATCACCGTAATAAGCTAAAGTTTATTCAGTTATCAAAGGTGGACGAAGAAAAACTTCTTGTAGTGATTGTGGTAGAAGGGAACATTATAAAGAATACCATGATTCCAATCCACACAGAACTAAAAGACGATGGACTTTTAAACCTTAATATTCTTCTTAACAATGCTTTGAATGGATTGTCGATAGAAGAAATCAATCTTGAAGTGATTAGCAGGCTCAAAGATCAGGCAGGTATTCACAGTGATGTGGTAGACCGGGTCCTTACCGAGGTGGCAGCAGCCATAAGAGCCGATGATGATGATCTTCAGATTTACACCAGCGGTGCCACCAATATATTCAAATATCCGGAATTAAGCGTTGGTGAAAAAGCAAGCCAATTGATTGATACATTGGAACAAAAGGAACTCTTACAGGGACTTGTGGATAATGTTAACGACGCGGAGAACGGTTCCATGATTCAGGTATATATCGGAGATGAATCACCTGTCCAGTCCATGCGGGATTGCAGCGTGGTTACTGCCAACTATGAACTTGGCGAAGGACTGCGGGGAACCATTGGTATCATAGGACCCAAACGAATGGATTATGAAAAGGTATTAAACACACTGCGGAATTTAATGACCCAGCTGGATACCATTTTAAAAAAAGATGAAAGGTGAAGGGAAGAACATTGAGCATGGAAGACTTGAAAACAGACGAGAAACTGGTAGACGAGACGGTTGATACAGAGAAAACCGTTTCGGATGAGATTAATATAGAGAAAGCCGTTTCGGATGAGGCAAAAGATGAATCGAATCCAGTAGAAGACAAAGATCAAGAGAGTCAGAAAGATTCCAACAAGGAATCTGAAAAAAAAGGGTTCTTTGGAAAAAAGAAGAAAGATCCAAAAGATGAGAAGATCGAAGAATTAACAGACCGTTTACAGAGAAATATGGCTGAATTCGATAACTTTAGAAAAAGGACGGAAAAAGAAAAATCCGGCATGTATGAGATCGGAGCCAAGGATATCGTAGAACGGATTCTTCCGGTTGTAGATAACTTTGAACGAGGTCTGGCAGCGGTTCCAGAAGAAGAAAAAGATTCTCCTTTTGCGGATGGAATGGAAAAAATCTACAAACAATTTTTAACCACATTAGAAGAAGCTGGTGTGAAGCCAATTGAAGCAGTGGGAAAACCATTTGATCCCAATTACCATAATGCAGTTATGCATGTAGAGGATGAGTCACTGGGTGAGAATGTGGTTGCACAAGAATTATTAAAAGGTTATACCTACCGTGACACTGTGGTAAGACATTCCATGGTTCAGGTAGCTAATTAGTAATTATATAAATAAGCAGAAAACAAACAATATTTGTTTCATTAATAGGAGGAAAATACTATGGGCAAGATTATTGGAATTGACTTAGGAACAACAAACAGCTGTGTTGCTGTTATGGAAGGTGGAAAACCAGTTGTTATCCCAAACAGCGAAGGAGTAAGAACTACGCCATCCATCGTTGCATTTACAAAAAATGGAGAAAGATTAGTTGGTGAACCTGCAAAACGTCAGGCTGTAACAAATGCAGACCGTACAATCTCTTCCATTAAGAGACATATGGGAACAGATTATAAAGTTACCATTGATGGTAAGAATTACAGTCCTCAGGAAATCTCAGCTATGATTCTTCAGAAGTTAAAAGCAGATGCAGAAGCTTACTTAGGAGAAAAAGTAACCGAAGCAGTTATTACCGTTCCTGCTTATTTTAATGATGCACAGCGTCAGGCAACCAAAGATGCAGGTAAGATTGCTGGACTTGATGTGAAACGTATCATCAATGAACCAACTGCAGCAGCTCTGGCTTATGGACTTGATAATGAAAAAGAACAAAAGATCATGGTTTACGATTTGGGAGGCGGTACGTTTGATGTTTCCGTCATTGAAATCGGCGATGGTGTCATTGAAGTACTTTCTACGAACGGCGATACGCATCTAGGCGGTGATGACTTTGATAACCGAATTACTCAGTGGTTCGTAGACGAGTTCAAAAAAGCAGAAGGTGTTGATTTATCTGCAGATAAGATGGCAATGCAGAGATTGAAAGAGGCGGCTGAGAAAGCGAAGAAAGAATTGTCTTCCTCCACCACCACTAATATCAACCTGCCATTTATTACTGCAACTGCAGAAGGACCAAAACATATGGATATGAATCTGTCCAGAGCTAAATTTGACGAGCTGACGATAGATTTAATTGAGCGTACTGCAGTTCCAGTTCAAAGCGCATTAAAGGATGCAGGCATAACATCAGCAGAACTTGGTAAAGTACTGTTAGTTGGTGGATCCACTCGTATGTTAGCATCACAGGAAAAAGTAAAACAGCTGACAGGAAAAGAACCTTCCAAGACTTTAAATCCGGATGAATGTGTTGCCATTGGTGCAAGTGTTCAGGGTGGAAAGCTTGCTGGTGATGAAGGCGCTGGAGATATTCTTCTTCTTGATGTAACACCTCTTTCCTTGTCTATTGAGACAATGGGAGGCGTAGCGACTAGACTGATCGAGAGAAATACAACCATTCCAACAAAGAAAAGCCAGACTTTCTCCACTGCAGCTGATAATCAGACAGCAGTTGATATTAATGTAGTACAGGGAGAAAGACAGTTTGCAAGAGATAACAAGACACTGGGTCAGTTCCGTCTTGATGGGATTCCACCAGCAAGAAGAGGAGTTCCACAGATTGAAGTTACCTTTGACATTGATGCCAATGGTATCGTGAATGTTTCTGCAAAAGATATGGGAACCGGTAAAGAACAGCATATCACCATCACATCTGGATCGAATATGTCAGATGGGGATATTGATAAGGCAGTAAAAGAAGCTGCAGAATACGAAGCACAGGATAAGAAGCGCAAAGAAGGCATTGATGCCAGAAATGATGCAGACTCTATGGTATTCCAGACTGAAAAAGCGCTACAAGAAGTAGGAGATAAAATTGATGCGAACGAGAAAGCTGGCGTAGAAGCAGATTTAAGTACGCTTAAGGAAGCAATTGGCCGTGCACCAGTAGAAGAAATGACAGACGCACAGGTTGAGGATATCATGGCTGGCAAAGAGAAACTGATGAATAGCGCACAGGCACTGTTTGCGAAAGTATATGAGCAGGCACAGTCTGATGCAGGGGCACAGGGCGCAGGTCCTGATGCAGGAGCAGGAGCAGGCACAGAGGGTGCGGCTTATCAGGATAGCGATGTAGTTGACGGAGATTATAAAGAAGTGTAAATCATATGGTCGGTTATCAGGGCTTTGGAAAAAGTGTTGTAGGGATACAGCACTTTTTCCGCAGGCATGAATTGAAATGTGGATTCTTGCCTGCGTTGTCCGAACCTTCCCCACTTTTTTAGTTTATGAAAGGTAGACCTAAGATGGCAGAAAAAAAAGATTATTATGAAATCCTGGGCATTTCAAAAGATGCAGATGATGCAGCGATAAAAAAGGCTTACAGGTTATTAGCAAAAAAATACCATCCGGATACGAACCAGGGAGATGCTACGGCTGCCGAGAAATTTAAGCAAGCATCTGAGGCCTACAGCGTTCTAAGTGATCCTGATAAGAGACGTCAGTATGACCAGTTTGGTTCCGCGGCTTTTGATGGAAGTGGTGGAGCTGGTGGATTTGATGGATTCGACTTTAACGGAGCAGATATGGGTGATATTTTCGGAGATATCTTTGGAGATATCTTTGGAGGTGGAAGAAGAAGTGCCCAGTATAATGGCCCGTCAAGAGGTGCCAATTTAAGAACCAGCGTTAGAATCACCTTTGAAGAAGCGATTTTTGGCTGCGAAAGAGAACTTGAGATTAATTTTAAAGAAGAGTGTAAATCTTGTCATGGAAGCGGTGCGAAAGCAGGTACTTCCCCTGTTACTTGTCCAAAATGCAATGGAAAAGGTAAGATTATGTACACCCAGCAGTCTTTCTTTGGTCAGGTACAGAATGTACAAACCTGTCCAGACTGCGATGGGACTGGCAAAATTGTAAAGGAAAAATGTTCGGATTGTTATGGAACCGGATATAAGACAAGAAGAAAGAAATTTAAAATCACCATTCCGGCTGGAATTGACAACGGACAGTCTGTTCGTCTTGCTGGAGCTGGGGAACCAGGAACCAATGGCGGAGAAAGAGGAGATTTATTGGTGGAAGCAGTGGTATCCAATCATCCAATTTTTAAACGCCAGGATACCAGCATCTTTTCTACTGTACCGATTTCATTTGCCAAAGCGGCACTTGGAGGTACTATACGCATCAAGACGGTTGATGGTGAAGTAGAATATGAAGTAAAATCCGGGACTCAGACCGATACAAAAGTTCGGTTAAAGGGGAAAGGAGTTCCATCCTTACGTAGCCGCGCCATCCGTGGCGATCATTTTGTCACTCTGGTTGTTCAAGTGCCAGAGCGACTAACAGAAGCTCAAAAAGAAGCATTAAATCACTTTGATGAGGTGATGAATGGTGTGGAGCAGGAAAAACATAAAAAGAAAGGGCTTTTTAAATAGCAACCCGTAGATACTGATTTAAAAGAGAGGGAAGGCATGGGAAGATTTAAGAAAAAACTATTAATGATCACATCGATCCTTTGGATCGCGGGAATGTTCTCTACCAATGTTTTGGCTGACAACGGGCAGACGGTCCGGGATTTCCCGGGCTGGAACGGCTCCGGAACGAAACAAGTTGAATCTGTTGATGGAAGTGTCGATTGCTGGGAAGATGATGACTTTGACGATGACGAACCATATTATCAGAGAGGGTGGCGTTACAGCCCTGCCGGATGGTGGTTTCAGTACAGCGATGGGATGTGGCCTAATAACACCTGGAAGAATTTCGATGGCAGGTGGTATCGGTTTGATTCTGGAGGTCATTTGATAACTGGTTGGTATACAGGTCAAAACGGATCTCAATTTTATTTGAATCCAGTAGATGATGGGACACTTGGTGCCATGAGAATCGGCTGGCAGATCATTAATGGAAAAGCGTATTACTTTAACACCATGTCTGACGGGTCTATGGGTAAGCTTTTAGTCAATACCGTGACGCCTGATGGGTATCAGGTAGGGGCAGACGGAGCCTTATTATTAAAATAAATACATTTAATTGGTACAGAAAAAACAGGAAACACATTGGAGGATGGTTTAGATCCTTTATCCAATGTGTTTCCTGTTCTTTGTTGCCTGTTAATTTTGTGAAAATAAATTCTGCTCCGGAACCAAAAACTCAGGCGGGTGTGATGGGGTGTAATGCATCAAGGAATTTCGTTTACTTGATATTTTTTTGCCCTTATTTTTGGCACGGAACAAAAGTCGTTTTCATCCGTTCATATAGTTAATGCGTCATCATTCGTTTTTATTGCATCTTTTTAAAAAAAAATTAAATAAAATATTTTGGCTCTTTTATCTCCTGATTTCTGGTCTGTTCTGCGCTTGCAACGATATTCATTGTATGTTATGATATCTTGAGATTTAGGAAGACGTTCATAAGAAAGGAAACAACGTATGTACCAGTATTTAATCGTATGTCCGCTGGTTTTTCTGGCAGGCCTCATAGACTCTATAGCCGGAGGCGGAGGATTGATATCACTTCCAGCCTATCTGGCAGCGGGAATTCCGCCTCATCTGGCAATTGGAACCAACAAATTGGGATCTGCCATGGGAACGGTTGTTTCTACGGCTCGATTTGCAAAAAACGGTTACATTAAAATAAAACTTTCCCTTTTTGCTGCTTTGTGCGCGGTGATCGGTTCCGTGATTGGAGCCCATTTGTCCTTGCTTGCAAGTGAAAAGATTTTAAAAGGAATGTTACTTGTTATACTTCCCATCGTTGCTTTTTATACGTTAAAGAAAAAGGATAGGAATGAACCGGTAAAGGCAGAAATACGATCAGAAAAAAAGATGTTTGCAGTCAGTATGGGGGCAGCACTTGTAATAGGAGGTTACGATGGTTTTTATGGTCCGGGGACTGGAACCTTTCTACTTCTATTGTTAACAGGATTGGCAAAGATGGATGTAAGGAGTGCTTCCGGAACAACCAAAGTTATTAACTTATCATCGAATATTGCAGCACTTGTTACATTTTTGATCAATGGAAAGGTTATGATTCCACTGGGGATTGCCGCAGGAGTCTTTTGCATTGCCGGTCATTATATTGGATCAGGACTCGTCGTGAAAAACGGTATGAAAATTGTGCGTCCAGTGATTTTAGTGGTGCTGGTCTGCTTATTTGTAAAAATTATAAAAGGGTAGGAATGTATTATGAAATGGAAAAAATTTACACTTACGACGAACACGGAAGCTGTGGACCTTATCAGCAGCATGTTTGATGAAATTGGAATTGAGGGAATCGAGATTGAAGACAACATTCCGCTAACGGAAGCAGAAACCAAAGGGATGTTTATCGATATTTTACCAGAACTTCCTCCAGATGAAGGGATAGCAAAAGTCAGCTTTTATTTACAACCGGATTCTGATATTGATGAAATGCTAAGACGGGTAAAGGAAGGACTGGAAGAATTGTCTATGTTTACAGATCTTGGTGATTGTACCCTCGTATCAGGAGAAACAGAAGACAAAGACTGGATTAATAACTGGAAGCAATATTTTAAGCCATTTACTGTCGATGATATCTTGATAAAGCCTACCTGGGAAGAAGTTCCGGACGAACACAAGGACAAGCTGTTAATTGAAATTGATCCAGGAACGGCATTTGGTACCGGACAGCATGAGACCACCCAGTTATGCATTCGCCAGTTGAAAAAATACGTAACTTCTGACACGAAACTGTTAGATGTAGGAACTGGAAGCGGGATTCTTGGAATTACAGCACTAAAATTAGGCGCGTCTAACGCATTCGGAACCGATCTAGATGAGAATGCCCTTACAGCGGTCAGAGAGAATATGATGGCCAATGATATTCCCGCCCATCAATTTACCATATTACAGGGAAATATTATTGATGACAAAACAGTGAAGGAAGCGGCAGGTTTTGAACAATATGATGTGGTGGTTGCCAATATACTGGCAGACATTATCATACTGCTTCAAAAAGAAATTCCTGCGCATCTAAAAAAAGGCGGTATTTTTATCACTTCTGGTATTATTAATATGAAAGAAGAGGCAGTAAGGAAAGCGTTTGCTGAGAATGAAGCATTCGAACTGGTAGAGATTACGCACCAGGGAGAATGGGTTTCCGTTACTGTTAGAAAAAAATAGGAAGAGGCAGAGAATGTATCATTTTTTTGTTCAACAGGATCAGATTTCAAAAGAGCAGATAACGATTACTGGGACGGACGTGAATCATATAAAAAATGTACTGCGTATGGGAGCGGGAGAGACTGTTTTAATCAGTAATGGAGTGGATAAAGACTATTACTGTAAGATAATAAGCGTCTCTTCCAATGAGGTTATAACTCAGATCCTGTCTGTGAAGGAAGAGAGTACAGAACTCCCTGCCAGACTTATCCTCTTTCAGGGATTACCTAAAAGTGATAAGATGGAGCTTATCATACAGAAAGCAGTTGAGCTGGGGGTGTATGAAGTTATACCCGTAGAGACAAAACGCACGGTTGTAAAATTAGACAAAAAAAAGGAAGAATCAAAGCGAAGACGATGGCAGGCAGTTTCGGAAAGTGCAGCCAAGCAGTCTGGTCGTATTATGATACCGAATGTGAATGCAGTTCTTTCCTTTCGGGAAGCCATTGCCTACTCCAAAGAACTAGACATGGTTTTGATACCCTTTGAACATGCAAAGGGCATGGTTGAGACAAAAGAGGTCCTCTCTCACATAAAACCAGGTATGCGTGTTGGGATTTTTATAGGACCAGAAGGTGGATTCGAGGATTCTGAAGTTTTATTTGCACAGGATAATGGCGTGAAAGAAATTACACTGGGGAAGCGGATTTTACGAACAGAAACAGCTGGTATGGCTATCTTATCCGTTCTTGCATTCCAGTTAGAAAGCGTTTAAAGAGAGGATTTAGATGGAAGCTTATTTTGACAACTCGGCAACGACTAAAGTGTTGGAGCCTGTAAAAGACATTGTAATTAAAACGATGATGGAAGATTATGGAAACCCATCTGCCAAACATAAAAAAGGGCTGATTGCTGAACGATATATCAAAGAAGCCGCAGAGGTAATCGCAGGAACCTTAAAGGTGGAACCCAAAGAGATTATTTTTACATCTGGTGGTTCGGAATCCAATAATATGGCTTTAATTGAGACGGCTATGGCAAACAAAAGAGCAGGCAATCATATCATCAGTACTGGAATCGAACATCCTTCTGTATATAATACCCTTACATTTTTGGAGGAACAGGGTTTTCGGGTTACCTATCTATCCGTTGATAAGCTTGGTCACGTCGATTTAGAGGAATTAAAAGAGGCAATCTGTTCGGAAACCATACTGGTTTCCACTATGTATGTAAACAACGAAATCGGAGCAGTGGAACCGATTGCGGAGATTGCTAAGATTATCAAAGAAAAAAATAAAGAAATACTTCTCCACGTAGACGCCATTCAAGCATATGGGAAATTTATCATACGTCCCAAAAGACAAGGGATTGATCTTTTATCTGTAAGTGCTCATAAGATTCATGGACCCAAAGGGGTTGGTTTCCTATATGTGGACAAACGGGTTAAAATCAGACCGTTGATCTACGGCGGTGGTCAGCAGAGAGGAATGCGTTCCGGTACGGAGAACGTTCCTGGCATTGCGGGACTTATGATTGCAGCAAAAATTATGTATCAGGATCATAGCTCAAAGATAGAAGCATTGATTGAATTAAAAGATTATTTAATTACCAGACTTTCAGAGTTGGAAGGCGTGACGATTAATAGTCTGAAAGGAAATCTTTCTGCCCCTCAGATCGTCAGTGCCAGCTTTGCAGGAACCCGCAGCGAAGTTCTGTTGCATGCGCTAGAGGAAAAAGGAGTATATGTATCTTCCGGTTCTGCTTGCTCGTCTAGACACCCTATGGTTAGCGGAACGCTACGGGGGATTGGCATCAAACCGGAACTACTAGATTCCACACTCCGTTTCAGTTTTGGAATCTACAATACCAGAGAAGAGATCGATTACTGCATTGATATGTTAAAAGAACTATTGCCTGTACTTAGGCGGTATCAAAGAGGATAGTAGTCTGCTTTATAATAGAAAGGATAACAGATGCAATATAAATCATTTTTAATTAAATACGCAGAGATTGGTGTAAAAGGGAAAAACCGTTATATTTTTGAGGATGCGCTGGTGAGACAGATAAGACATTCCTTAAAAAGAGTGGATGGTAATTTTGTTGTAGTCAAAGAATCAGGGAGAATTTATGCAACTGCAGGATCCGATTATGATTTTGACGAAGTAATAAAAGCATTAAAATGTATTTTTGGAATCGCAGCCATTTGCCCTATGGTACAGATTGAAGATCAGGGATATGAAGATCTAAAAAAACAAGTGATAACCTATGTGGATGAAGTGTATGAAGACAAAAACTTTACGTTTAAGGTAAACACCAGACGTGGAAACAAACAGTATCCTATCACCTCCGATCAAATCAATCGGGACTTGGGAGAAATAATTTTACACACGTATAAAGATACCAAGGTAGATGTTCATCATCCAGAAGTAATGCTTCATGTAGAAGTACGCAATAAGATTAATATATATTCCCAGATTATTCCAGGACCAGGCGGTATGCCAGTAGGAACCAACGGAAAAGCCATGCTTCTTTTGTCTGGTGGCATCGACAGCCCGGTGGCGGGTTATATGGTAGCCAAACGTGGAGTCAATCTTGACGCTGTTTATTTTCATGCACCGCCTTATACAAGCGAACGTGCAAAAGATAAAGTCGTTGATTTAGCAAAGCTGGTTTCTAAATATTCCGGTCCCATTCATCTGCATATTGTGAATTTTACAGACATTCAGTTATACATTTATGAAACATGTCCTCATGAGGAACTTACCATCATTATGAGAAGGTATATGATGCGAATTGCAGAACGATTATCTGCTGACAGCGGTGCGTTGGCGTTGGTAACTGGGGAAAGTATTGGACAAGTGGCCTCTCAGACGATGCAGTCACTTGCGGCAACAGATGCTTCTTGTGAGATGCCTGTTTTCCGTCCGGTAATCGGATTTGATAAGCAGGAAATTATTGGGGTATCAGAAAAAATTGGAACGTATGAGACTTCCATACTTCCCTTTGAAGACTGCTGCACGATATTTGTTGCAAAGCATCCGGTAACAAAACCAAGCATCAAGATGATTGTAAAATCCGAAGAGAAATTAAAGGAAAAGATCGACGATTTGATGGAAACTGCCATCAGTACGGTAGAAAAAGTTTGGTGTTAAAAAAACGGGGTCCAGCTTCTTGTAAGAAGGCCGGACCCCATTTTCAACATTGAAAAATTATGGTCTAGATTAATCTACAATGTATGGAGATAGAATGGTAACGATCTCTTCAACATTGCTTTCGGAATGGATATTTAAATCGATGGGTTTGGATAAATCCAGACTGAAAATACCCATAATGGACTTAGCATCAATGACATATCTACCGGAAACAAGATCAAAATCAGTATCAAATTTTGTTAGATCGTTTACAAAAGATTTTACTTTGTCAATAGAATTTAAAGATATACGAACTGTTTTCATGTGAAAAACCTCCTTGCGTGAGCTCTTTTATTAAATCAGGGTAAACGCCCCTTTTTCCCTTCAATATTACTGACAAATTGTATAAAAGTCAATGGTAATTTTACATGAAAATACTGAAAATAAACTGATTATTTAGATAGGAGAAAATAAAATGAGAAAGGCAGCCCTGCATAACCTTGGATGTAAGGTGAATTCATATGAAACAGAGGCGATGCAGCAGTTACTGGAAAAAGCTGGATATGAAATTGTTCCCTTTGCGGAAGGAGCCGATGTCTATATTATTAACACCTGTTCTGTAACTAATATTGCGGACCGCAAATCCAGACAAATGCTGCATCGTGCGAAAAAAATGAATCCAGATGCCGTTGTCGTAGCGGTTGGGTGTTACGTTCAGGCGGCTGGAGAAGAATTAAAAAAAGATGACGCTGTGGATCTTGTCATTGGAAATAATAAAAAGACAGAGCTGGTTTCTATCCTAGATGAATTTTTATCAGATAAAGCTGATTTATATGAGGAAACCATCATCGACATCGGAGCCACCAGAGAATATGAGAATCTATCCATAGAACGCATCGCAGACCATGCGAGAGCGTTTATCAAAGTACAAGATGGCTGCAACCAGTTTTGCAGTTATTGCATCATTCCATATACAAGAGGGCGTGTCAGAAGCAGAAAACTTAGAGAAGTGTTAGAAGAAGTCAGGCGATTGGCAGAACTTGGTTATCAGGAAGTGGTCTTGACTGGAATCCATTTAAGTTCTTACGGATTGGATCTTAAAGACAGCGAAGATGTGGGACTTTTGAGCTTGATATTAAAAGTACATGAAGTATCCGGGATAAAACGGATCCGTCTAGGTTCTTTGGAACCACGAATTGTGACAGAAACGTTTGCAAAAACACTGTCAGGTTTGGAAAAAATATGTCCTCATTTTCACCTGTCTTTGCAGAGTGGGTGCGATACCACTTTAAAACGGATGAATCGTCGGTATACGGTTGATGAGTATTTAAAAGGCTGTGAGATTTTAAGAAATACGTTTCCAAATCCAGCAATTACTACAGATGTGATTGTAGGATTTCCGGGAGAAACAGAAGAAGAGTTTGCAGTTACCAGGGAATACTTAAAAAAGATCCATTTTTATGAGATGCACGTATTTAAATATTCCAAAAGAAATGGAACCAAAGCATCTCAGATGCCAGATCAGATTAAAGAGACCGTGAAAACAAAACGGAGCAGTGATCTTTTATTGCTAGAGGAGAAGATGTCTTTTGAATACCGGAAGTCACTGATTGGCAGTGAGGCTGAGGTTTTAATGGAAGAAGAGTATGAGCGAGACGGGATTCGTTATATGATTGGTTATACCAGAGAATATGTAAAAGCAGTGGTTCCGTTTGAGAAAGAGTTAAAGGGGACCATTATAACAGGAAAGCTAACCAAAATGCTGGATGATCAGATCTTATTTTTGCATCATTCGTGACAAAATTAATTTTTATCTTGCCGAAACTGCAATTATGGTTTAGAATATAGTAGAACAGTAAAAGGACGTGAGAAACATGGGTGATATTCATAACACACAATTTTTCAAAGCAGTGCAGGAAAATAAGTTAAACGTAAGCCAGGTACTGGAACAGGTTTATATTGCCCTAACAGAAAAGGGATATAATCCGATTAACCAGATCGTAGGCTATATCATGTCAGGGGACCCTACCTACATTACCAGTCATAAGAATGCCAGAAGTCTTATTATGAAAGTAGAGCGGGACGAGATTTTGGAAGAACTTATGCGCGTATATATTGGCACTAAGTTTATGGAATAAGATAAATCGTTATAAAACAGGTGCTCATTGTATTGTTTCCCAGGCACAGTGACAAATAATTATGGACAAGAGGGAAACGTGATGTACCAGTAGTTTACAAGGGATTCCTGTATAAGAAGCACAGCTGTCAGATGAAGTGGAGAAGACGGAGTCTGGCAGTTAATTTTTATCTTTTTATATGTTAGTCCCATCACAAAAAGCACAAATGGACTCTTACTTGAGTTGGCTGTGGACCAGCTTTGTTTTGTTGCATAATTTTAACATGGAGAATAAGAATATGAGAATCATGGGACTTGATTACGGTTCAAAAACGGTAGGCGTAGCAGTTTCTGACTTACTGGGTATAACGGCTCAGGGTGTGGAGACAATTACGAGAGAAGAAGAAAATAAATTGAGAAAAACATGTGCTCGGATTGAAGAATTGATCCGTGAATATGAGATTGAAACGATTGTTTTGGGTTATCCTAAGAATATGAATAATACAGAGGGTGACCGTGCACAAAAAACGTTACTGTTTAAAGATATGCTCATTCGACGTACCGGTCTTTCGGTAATACTTTGGGATGAGAGACTGACGACTGCTGCCTCTGAAAGAATTTTAAAGGAGAGCGGTGTAAGACGAGAAAATCGGAAAGCGGTTATTGATAAAGTAGCAGCAGGGCTTATCCTTCAGGGATATTTGGACCGTTTGATGATAGGAGATAAGAATGATGAATCAGGAAAAAATCATTACACTGACAACTGATTCAGGTGAAAATCTGGATTTTTATGTTCTGGAAGAGACCAGAATAAATAATAGGAGTTATCTGCTGGTAACAGATTCAGCAGAAGAAGAGCAAGAAGGTGAATGTTACATCTTAAAGGATTTATCATCGCAAAGTGAAGAAGAAGCTTTGTATGAGTTCGTAGAAGATGATAACGAGATAGATTATTTATATAAAATATTTTCCGAACTGCTTGACGGAGCGGACGTGGATATCGAGAAATGATGGAGATGATTTGAGGGACTGTTTATGGAACAGGAAAAATTTAAACATATACTTCGAACGAAAGGACTCAAGGTGACCAACCAGCGTATGCTTATCTTGAATCTCATGGCAAAGCACCCCGGAGAACATCTGACGGCAGAAGAACTTTATGATCTGGCTAAGCAGGAGTGTCCGGAGATCGGGCTTGCCACGATATATAGAACAGTGCAGGTACTGGTGGATTTATCAGTGATTGATAAAGTTCGCTTTAATGATGGATTTGCTCGCTATGAACTAGGGGGCTTAACACGTGAGTCTGGACACCATCACCACCACGCGATATGCAGCCGATGCGGGAAAGTATACTCCTTTCGAGGGGATCTTTTGGATACACTAGAGCAGGCGCTTTATGACCGGGAAGGATTTATTGTAACCGATCATGAAGTAAAGCTCTACGGGTATTGCAGGGAATGCAGGGAAGCAACGAAAAGAGGACAGGACGGAAACGACAAAATGGAGGTAAAAGATTGAAGAAACAAGACATTAACGCAAAAGTAAAGATCATTCCTTTAGGAGGAATGGAGCAGATTGGTATGAATATCACTGCCATTGAATATGAGGACAGCATCATTGTGGTGGACTGCGGACTGGCATTCCCTACCGATGATATGCTTGGAATTGATCTGGTAATACCAGATGTTTCCTATTTGAAACAAAATATAAGTAAGGTAAAAGGATTTGTCATTACGCATGGCCATGAGGATCATATTGGTGCTCTTCCTTATATCTTAAAAGAAATCAACGTGCCTGTATATGGAACGAAACTTACCATAGGACTAATTGATAACAAATTAAAAGAGCATAATCTGTTAAAGAATACCAAACGAAAAGTGATCCGTCACGGCCAATCCATTAATTTAGGATGTTTTCGGATTGAATTTATAAAGACAAACCACAGCATTGCAGATGCGTCTGCACTTGCGATCTTCTCCCCTGCCGGTGTGATTCTTCACACAGGAGATTTTAAAATTGACTATACGCCAGTTTTTGGAGAGCCTGCGGATTTGGAGCGCTTTGCTGAATTAGGGAAAAAAGGTGTGCTGGCACTTCTGTGTGATAGCACCAATGCCATTAGACCGGGATTTACTCCGTCAGAGAAAACCGTAGGAAAGACCTTTGATAATATTTTTGCAGATCATAAAAATAATCGAATTTTTGTTGCTACGTTTGCATCCAATGTAGACCGGGTGCAGCAGGTCATTAATTCTGCTTCTAAGTATGGTAGAAAAGTAGTAGTAGAAGGACGAAGCATGGTCAATGTAATCGGTACGGCCAGTGAACTGGGGTATATCAGTATTCCCGAGGGAACTTTAATCGATATTGACCAGCTGAAAAATTATCCCGATGAACAAACCGTACTTATTACCACAGGAAGTCAGGGAGAATCTATGGCAGCTCTTTCCCGTATGGCTGGAAGTACCCATAAAAAAGTATCCATCAAACCGAATGATGTAGTAATATTAAGCTCCAGTCCGATTCCAGGGAATGAAAAAGCAGTTTCCAAGGTAATCAATGAACTTTCTATGAAAGGGGCCGAGGTAATCTGCGAGGATACCCATGTATCCGGTCATGCTTGTCAGGAAGAGATCAAGCTTATGTATGCACTAGTTCGTCCTAAATATGCGATTCCAGTCCATGGAGAGTATCGCCATTTGATGGCACAGAAGAGCCTGGTAAAAGCCATGGGTTATTCAAATGAGAATATCATCATCATGTCATCTGGAGATGTAGTAGAATTAGGACAAGAATCCTGGGGAATTGTAAACCATGTACAGTCAGGTGGAATATTGGTAGATGGTCTTGGAGTCGGAGATGTAGGTAACATTGTGTTACGAGACAGACAGAATCTGGCGCAGAACGGAATTATCGTTGTTGTCTTAACGTTAGAGAAATACTCCAATCAGCTTTTGGCAGGTCCGGATATTGTATCCAGAGGATTTGTATATGTAAGAGAGTCAGAGGATTTAATGGAAGAAGCCAGAGCCATTGTAAGTGATGCAGTACAGGATTGTCTAGAACGGAAGATCAATGACTGGGGCAAGATCAAAAACATTGTACGGGACAGCTTAAGCGATTTCCTTTGGAAACGTATGAAGCGGAATCCGATGATTCTGCCGATTATCATGGAAGTATAAACAGAACTAAGATAACCGTACCTTTAAGGCGAAAGGAATGGAAGATTTATGAGCCGGACAACGAGAGAGATAAACCGAATCACAGGGGCAGTCATTGCTATTTCCATTAGACTTATTGTACTTGCACTGGTCGTTCTGCTTTTGTACCAGGGAGTTACAAAAGGATATGCGTTCGGCCATGAAATATTTTATGCCTCTTCTGTGGCGGAAAAACCGGGCACAGATAAAGAGGTTGCAGTGGAGGAAAATGATTCTGCCTTACAGGTAGCAAGACAGTTAAAAGACAGTGGACTGATTACCAATGAATACTCTTTTATCATTCAGGCAAAATTTTTTGATTATAAAGTGAACCCAGGAGCCTATACCATCAACACTTCCATGACCTCTAGAGAGATACTTCAGATGATGAACGAGAATACCGGAGAGAAGGAAGAGGAAAAATGATAGGGAATCAAAGGATCACAGATTATATAAAATCATTAGAGCCGGACCGTAGTTCTCTTCTTACTGAAATTGGTTTGAAAGCAAGAAAGGAAGGCGTTCCAGTTATAAAAGAAGAAACGGCTGCTTTTTTACAAACCATGACGGCAGCTATGCAGCCACATGCTATACTCGAGATTGGAACCGCGGTGGGGTACTCTACGCTTTTGATGGCAGGAATCATGCCGGTGGACTGTCACATCTCAACCATAGAAAAATATGAAAAAAGGATTCCTGAGGCGAAAAGAAATTTTGAAAGAGCTGGGGAGTCAGAACGTATTACCTTATATGAGGGAGATGCAGAGGCGATATTAAAGGGGCTTAAAGGCCCCTTTGATCTTGTCTTTTTAGATGCAGCCAAAGGTCAGTATTTAATCTGGCTGCCACAAATCATTAAACTGTTAAGACCAGGTGGAATGCTGATTTCCGACAATGTTCTGCAAGATGGGGATATTGTCGAGTCTCGCTATGCGGTGGAACGTCGAAATCGAACCATACATGCACGAATGCGAGAATATTTACACGAACTAAAACATAGAAAAGAACTAACAACCACCATCGTTCCCATAGGAGATGGGGTGACTGTTAGTATTTTAAATTAGAGCATACGAGAGAGGAGTTTTATGAGAGAGACTGAACTTTTGATTCCGGCAGGCAGCCTTGAAGTATTAAAAACCGCAGTTATTTACGGCGCTGATGCGGTCTATATCGGAGGCGAAGCTTTTGGCCTACGTGCAAAGGCGAAGAATTTCACAAAAGAAGAAATAGAGGAAGGAATTGCATTTGCCCATGAAAATGGAGTAAAAGTCTACATCACTGCCAATATATTGGCTCATAATGATGATCTTCCTGGTGTGGAACTATATTTTAAAGAACTGAATGAAGTAAAACCCGATGCAATCATTATATCCGATCCAGGCGTGTTTGCCATAGCGAAGCGGATTCTGCCAGAGATGGAAATCCATATCAGTACGCAGGCAAATAATACCAACTATGGGACCTATTTATTCTGGCATCAGCTTGGGGCAAAGCGGGTTGTTTCAGCCAGAGAGCTGTCCCTTGCTGAAATTAAAGAGATCCGAGAGAAGATTCCGGAAGATATGGACATAGAAAGCTTTATTCACGGAGCCATGTGCATCTCATATTCTGGACGTTGCCTTTTAAGTAATTACATGGTGGGCAGAGATGCCAATCAGGGAGCCTGTACTCATCCTTGCCGCTGGAAATATTCCATTGTAGAAGAAACACGTCCAGGTGAGTATATGCCAGTTTATGAAAATGAACGTGGGACTTATATCTTTAATTCCAAGGATTTATGCATGATTGAGCATATACCGGAGTTGATGGATGCGGGAATTGACAGTCTTAAGATAGAGGGGCGGATGAAGACCGCTCTTTATGTGGCAACTGTGGCAAGAACTTATCGCAAAGCAATTGACGATTTTAAGAAAGATCCGGCACTATATCAGGAGAATTTAGACTGGTATCGTTCAGAAATCGGTAAGTGCACATATCGAGAGTTTACGACAGGTTTTTATTTTGGGAAGCCTGATTCAACGACACAGATTTATAATAATAACACTTATGTTAAAAACTATACCTACTTAGGTACCATTGAATCCATGGATCCCAGGGGATTTGCTAAAATACAACAGAAAAACAAATTTTCCATTGGTGAAACCATAGAAGTCATGAAGCCGAATGGGCTTAACCTAAAGGCAGTTGTAAAAGCGATCTATAATGAGGATGGAGAAATGCAGGAAAGCGCACCGCATTCCAAACAGATTCTTTTTATCGACCTAGATGTGGAGATGGAAGCATATGACATTCTCCGTAGAAGTGAGATGGAGTAAGACTTTAAAGACTTACTAGGAAGCAAACCGGATTCCCTAATTTGTGGAACCGGTTTGCTTTTTATCTGGTTTTGGTATCAGTTGTAGAATCTACGTTCTTGTGGTATGCTATAAAGGTATGATGCCCAGAATTTACCTGGGATTAGAACGTGAAGATCGGAGGCTTTTGAATGATGTGGATCTTATGGCTTACCGCTGTTATATGTGTGATCTACTACACAATAATTGCTATTTATTCCGGAATTACCACGTCTTTTTCTTTATTCTGGCTGGTTACTGCCTTAGCATGTGTTTTATTGGCCTTGGGTTTTAATGGATATGAAAAACACAAAGATAAGGTGCCGCTGTGGATTCCAGTATCCGTTGTAACTGTATGTTGCACTGGAATTCTTATATTTACAGTCGTTGAGATTTTGATTTTTACTGGAGTTGCTGCCAGAGACACATCAAACCTTGATTACGTGATTGTCTTAGGCGCCAGAGTAAACGAAAATGGGATTAGTAAATCACTGAAAAAACGGTTGGACAGGGCCATTTTATATTTGGATGAAAATCCGGGTACCATATTGGTATTATCCGGTGCCAAGGGAGAAGATGAACCAGTTAGTGAAGCAGAGGCAATGCAGGAGTATTTGATTTACAATGGAATAAAGAAGGAACAGTTCATACGAGAGGAACGATCATACAGTACCGTAGAAAATATTGCCTATAGCCGGGTCGCGATTGAAGAGGACCAGGCGAAGAAGAAAGAATACAGTCAGAATAAACCGACTATTAAGGTTCCTGGGGCTTTTGTAGAGGTACCAGATAAGCCAATTAAAATTGGAATATTGACCAGTGACTTCCATGTGTTTCGTGCACAGCAGATCGCAAAAAAATGGGGGATTCCAGATAGTTATGGAATATCGAGTGGTTCCGATCCCATACTTTTTGTACACTTTTGCGTTCGAGAGTGTGTTGCTATATTAAAAGACAAATTAGTGGGCAATATGTAATTAATACAGTAAATAGCAGGAGGAAAAATGATAGAATGAATCAATTGAAAAATCTCACATCCTATGAAATGGTAGAAGAAAAAGAAATAAAAGAGATCCATGGCACCGGTTATGTTCTTCGTCACAAAAAAAGTGGTGCCAGAATCTTTTTGGTATCCTGTGAGGATGAGAACAAGGTGTTTTCCATCGGTTTTCGGACGCCACCTGAGGACAGCACTGGAGTCGCTCATATCCTGGAGCATAGTGTTCTATGTGGTTCCGATAAATTCCCAGTTAAGGATCCATTTGTAGAACTGGTGAAAGGGTCTTTGAATACGTTTTTAAATGCGATGACATATCCAGATAAAACTGTTTATCCCATAGCAAGCTGTAACGAAAAGGATTTCCAGAATCTTATGAATGTCTATATGGATGCCGTATTCCATCCCAATATTTACAAAGAACCAAAGATTTTTATGCAGGAAGGCTGGCACTATGAGCTTGAGAGTATGGAGTCAGATATGATCTATAATGGAGTGGTATACAATGAAATGAAAGGTGCCTTTTCTTCTCCAGATGAAGTGATGGACCGCTATTCCAGAAAGATTCTTTTTCCAGAAAACAGTTATGGACAGGAATCCGGTGGAGATCCCAATTTTATTCCTGATTTAACATATGAAGAGTTTCTTGAATTTCACAAAAGATATTATCATCCGTCAAACAGCTATCTCTATCTTTATGGAGATATGGATATGGTGGAGAAGCTTACCTGGCTGGATCAAGAGTATCTAAGCCATTACGAGGCGACTCAAATAGATTCCAGAATCGAAAGACAGAAACCATTTGAAAGCCCGGTAGAAGAGGAGACCTATTATTCTATTACAGAAGGAGAAAGTGAAGACAATGCCACCTATCTTTCCATTCATACCGTTGTTGACTCAAGCTTAGATCCCAAATTGTATGTGGCGTTCCAAATCTTAGAATACACGTTGTTGGATGCACCAGGTGCTCCATTAAAACAGGCACTCATAGATGCAGGAATCGGTCAGGATATACTGGGAGGGTATAACAACGGCATATTGCAGCCTTATTTTTCTATTGTAGCCAAGAATGCAAACAGGGAGCAAAAAGGAGAATTTCTTGCAGTTGTAAAAGGTACCCTCAGGAAACTGGTTGATGAAGGGATCAACAAAAAGAGTCTGAGAGCTGGTATGAATTATTATGAGTTTCGTTATCGGGAAGCGGATTATGGTTCTGCACCAAAGGGCCTGATGTATGGACTGCAGTGTATGGACAGTTGGCTTTATGATGGGGATCCTATGATGTATCTGGAATATCAGGAAACCTTTGATTATCTAAAAAAAGTAGTAGAAGATGGCTACTTTGAACAGCTCATCCGAGAAAATCTTTTGGATAATCCATTCGAGGTTGTTTTAGTCGTTCGTCCCAGTAAGAATTTAGCAGCCAAAGAAGAGGCAAAGACTGCAGAAAAACTAGCAGACTATAAAGCTTCTTTATCAAAAGAGGAACTGGCTCAGTTGGTTCAGCAGACAAAGGATTTAAAATCATATCAGGAAACTCCATCGGAGCAGAAAGAGTTAGAGAAAATCCCTATGCTTTCCAGAGAAGATATCAGCCGGGAACCGGAAGAAATAATCTGGGAGGAAAAAGAAGCACACGGTGTGAAGGTAATTCATCATGAGATGTTTAGTTCCGGAATTGGATATTTAAAAGTACTGTTTGATACTTCGGTGCTTCCCATAGAGGATTTACCCTATGTCGGATTTTTAAAATCGTTGATGGGTTACGTAAATACAGAAAACTTCTCATACGGAGACTTAACCAGTGAGATTCATTTAAACAGTGGTGGAGTCAGCTTTAGTGTTACTTCATACCCGGATTTAAGAGAGAATGGTCAATTTAAAGGATATTTCATGGCGAGTGCCAGAGTTCTCTATGAGAAACTTGATTTTGGATTTTCTATCATAGGAGAAATTCTTACCCGCTCACTTCTTGACGATGAGAAACGGGTCGGAGAAGTGATTAGTGAAACCCGGTCCAGGGCAAGAATGAAATTAGAAAATTCCTGCCATTCTGCAGCAGTCACCCGTGCTACGTCCTACTATTCGGAGACCGCCTACTATAATGATTTAACAGGCGGTATTGGATACTATCAATTTTTAGAAGAACTGGAAAAAGAGTATCCTACCCATAAAAAAGAGATCATTGAACGATTAAAATCAATTGTAAAACAGTTGTTTACCACCAATAATATGCTGGTTAGCTATACTTCTGACCAGGATGGATATCAATATTTGCCAGGGGCAATGAAGAAACTGATTGATTTGCTTCCAGCTGGAACGTCTACCCGTTATCCATTTACACGAAAAAAAGACAACTTAAACGAAGGATTTATCACGTCATCTAAAGTCAATTATGTGGCAAGGTGCGGAAGTTATGGAGAGAGCGGATTTGAATATACCGGGGCATTAAAGATCCTGAAAGTAATATTAAGCTATGATTATCTTTGGATTAATTTACGTGTCAAAGGTGGAGCCTACGGCTGTATGAGCGGATTTGGCCGTTCTGGAGAAAGCTACTTTGTATCTTATCGGGACCCGAATTTAAAAGAATCAAACCGAATCTATGAGGGAGTGATTGATTATTTAAAACAGTTCAACATCGAAGATCGGGACATGACAAAATATGTCATTGGAACCATTAGCGATATGGATGTTCCATTCAATCCTTCGACCAAAGGGAATCGGGGACTTTCCGCTTATCTTTCCGGTGTAGACTCAAAGATGATGAAAAAGGAACGGGAAGAAGTATTAAATGCCACACAAGAAGATATCCGGAATCTGTCTGGAATTGTAAAAGCAATGCTTAATACAGGAAGTTTCTGTGTCATCGGCAATGAAGAGAAAATTAGAGCGGAACAAGAACTGTTTAATGAGATTAAACACCTATTCCACTCATAGAACAAAGGAGAATTTACATGGAAAACAAATACAAATCGGGGTTTGTAACTCTGATTGGACGTCCAAACGTAGGAAAGTCCACCCTCATGAATCATCTGATCGGTCAAAAGATTGCAATCACATCGGACAAACCGCAGACAACAAGAAATCGAATCCAGACCGTTTTCACAGATGAGAGAGGGCAGATCATATTCTTAGATACGCCGGGAATTCACAAGGCAAAAAACAAGCTTGGTGAATATATGGTCAATGTGGCAGAACGTACGTTAAAAGAGGTGGATGTGATTCTTTGGCTGGTTGAACCTACCACCTACATTGGTGCAGGGGAACAGCACATTGCGGAGCAGTTAAGACAGGTGAAAACACCAGTGATACTAGTCATCAATAAGATTGATACGATAAAGAATCAAGAAGAAATCTTGACCTTCATGAATGCATATAAAGATGTTTGTTCCTTTACAGAAATCGTACCCGTTTCTGCGTTAAAAGAAAAGAATACGGATCTAATGTTAGAACTGATTTACAAATATCTTCCAGATGGTCCCCAGTATTATGATGAAGATACCGTGACGGATCAGCCAATGCGTCAGATCACTTCAGAGCTGATTCGGGAGAAAGCACTTCGTCTTTTAAAAGACGAGATCCCCCATGGCATTGCAGTGACCATAGAAACAATGAAAGAGCGAAAGAACGGGATTACAGACATTGAGGCAACCATTGTCTGTGAACGCGAATCCCATAAGGGAATTGTAATCGGTAAGGCTGGCGCCATGTTAAAGAAGATTGGAACCTCAGCACGAAGAGAGATTGAAGATCTTTTAGATACTAAAGTGAATCTGCAGCTTTGGGTAAAAGTGCGGAAAGAATGGCGTGACAGTGACCTGTATATGAAGAATTATGGATATAACCAGAGGGATATCTAAGACGGTGATGGAAATTGAGGGATGTTGAAAAACTGACGGGAATGGTAATAAAAGTTTCTCCAGTAGGAGAAATGGATAAACGCCTTGTGATTTTAACGAAAGAAAGAGGAAAGATCACAGCGTTTGCCAGAGGGGCGAGAAGACCGGGAAATCTTTTAATGGCTGTGGGAAGACCCTTTGCCTTTGGAGTGTTTACACTTTACGAAGGCAGGGATTCCTACACATTAAAATCAGCGGAGATAACTAATTATTTTGAAGAACTGTCTTTGGATATGGTAGGATCCTGTTATGGTATGTATTTCCTTGAGCTGACGGATTACTATGCCAGAGAAAATATGGATGGAACTGGTTTGCTTAAGTTATTGTATCAGTCAATCAGGGCTTTGTTAAAACCGGCATTAAAGAATGAATTGGTTCAGAGGGTGTTTGAATTAAAGGCAATGGTACTAAACGGAGAATATACACAAGATCCCCCTCGTCCTGTCAGTGATTCTGCAAACTATACCTGGGAATATGTTATTGCTTCTCCTATGGAGCATTTATATACCTTTACATTGACGGATGAAGTACTGTTTGAGTTTGCCCGTTGTGTGGAAGTGAATATGAAACGGTATGTGGATCGGGAATTTCATTCTCTTGTGATTTTAGGTACAATGATGGGAAGTAAAGGATTGAAATGAGTGGCAGTATTTGGTATAATGTTCTCCGGATTCAAGGCAGGAGGAAAAAAGATGAGAAAAAGAAAAGCGGTTCTGGCGGTTTGTCTGGGAGCTGTATTTTTAACTGGCTGTCTGGGCATAGGTGGAAGCAGTGCATTGAAAACAGATAGCAGTAGAATTTACGTGACGGATGAGAGCGGATTTCAGACCGCTACGGTAAAGCCCTATGAAGTAAAGGAATATTATAATCTGGATGAATTGAAATCATATTTAAATAAGGCAGTCGGTGCATTCAATGAAACCTATGGGCAAAATGGTGTAACACTTCAATCATGTACCATGGAGAAGGGGATAGCCAGTGCGATATTTGCTTATGGATCCGGAGAGGCTCTTTGTGATTTTACAGCAAAAAATAATGATAATGAGAATCATGTGGATTCCATTGCTATAGTGCCCCTGTCTCAGGTAATCGGAGAAAGCGAATCCGAGGGAGTGACTTTTATAAAGGCCGATGGAAAAGCAGCAGATAAAAAAGCATTATTGAACAAGAGCGATTGCAATACAGTTGTGGTTACGGGGAATAAACCGGTGACCATACAAACACAAAAAAGGCTTTTGTTTGTTTCTGATAATGTGGTAGTGAAAGATCAACATACGGTAGAGATAACACAGGGAAAAAGCTACATTATATATAAATAAGAGAGGTTAAGTATATGGAAAAGACAATGGAAAAGATTGTAGGACTGGCGAAATCAAGAGGATTTGTATACCCGGGATCTGAAATATACGGAGGACTGGCAAATACCTGGGATTACGGTAATTTGGGAGTGGAACTGAAAAACAATGTAAAAAAAGCCTGGTGGCAGAAGTTTGTTCAAGAAAACCCTTATAATGTAGGGGTCGATTGTGCGATTTTGATGAATTCTCAGACCTGGATTGCTTCTGGTCATCTTGGAGGGTTTTCCGATCCTCTTATGGATTGTAAATCATGTAAGGAACGGTTTCGTGCGGATAAGATAATTGAGGATTACATGAGTGAACACAATATGACCATTGAAGGGTCTGTTGATGCATGGTCACAGGAAGAGATGAAATCTTTTATTGACGAAAAGAACATTTGCTGCCCGAGCTGTGGCAAGCATGATTTTACCGATATCCGTCAGTTTAACTTAATGTTTAAAACATTCCAGGGAGTAACCGAGGATGCAAAGAATACAGTATACCTAAGACCGGAGACTGCTCAGGGAATTTTTGTAAACTTTAAGAATGTACAGAGAACCTCTAGGAAGAAAATACCATTTGGCATTGGTCAGATTGGGAAATCATTCCGAAACGAGATTACACCAGGTAACTTTACTTTCCGTACCAGAGAGTTTGAACAGATGGAACTTGAATTTTTCTGTGAACCGGATACAGATCTTGAATGGTTCTCTTACTGGAGAGAAACCTGCGTTAACTGGTTAAAAAGTCTTGGAATCAAAGAGGATGAGATGCGGGTTAGAGATCACGAAAAAGAGGAACTTTCTTTTTACAGCAAAGCTACGTCTGATATCGAATTCTTATTCCCATTTGGCTGGGGAGAATTATGGGGAATTGCGGACAGGACAGATTATGATTTGACCCAACACCAGAATACATCTGGGCAGGATCTTACTTATTTTGATGATGAGAAAAAAGAACGTTATATTCCTTACGTAATTGAGCCTTCTCTGGGGGCAGACCGTGTGACACTTGCGTTCCTTTGTGCGGCTTATGATGAAGAAGAGATTGCAGAGGGTGATATTCGTACAGTTCTTCATTTCCATCCAGCAATTGCACCTGTTAAAATTGGTATCCTACCTCTTTCCAAGAAGTTAAACGAAGGTGCAGAGAAGGTATTTGGAGAAATGTGTAAATATTATAACTGTGAATTTGATGACAGAGGAAACATCGGAAAACGCTATCGGAGACAGGATGAGATCGGAACTCCGTTCTGTATTACTTACGATTTTGATTCAGAGGAAGATCATGCAGTAACAGTTCGTGATCGCGATACAATGGAACAGGTGAGGGTTCCAATTACAGAACTTAGAAGTTATTTTGAGGATAAATTTTGTTTCTAAGGTAAAAAAGGAATGCTTTTGTAAGGGATTGATTTGGAGGTAAGGCATGATTTTAGAACGTTTAAAAGATATGAGTCATTTCACCCATCAGGAGCAGGCCGTAGCTGCATATATTCTGGATAATTTGGAAACAATCCTTCTGGTGGTATAAAGATGTGATTGCTACAAATGGAGATTGTTTGTAGAGATAGGAAGGCTGTTTCTCTGACGTACGAATGGCAGAGAAGCAGCTTTTTTGGATAAAAAATGGGATGATTTTTTATTAAGTTTACATTGACAAAATATTTAAGTTAAAATATACTTATATTAACTTAAATTACAGGGGGATATTATGTCGAAAACGGTCACATTGTCTGATATTGCTAAAAAAGTTGGTGTCAGTACTGTTACAGTATCCAAAGCGCTGTCTGATAAAACAGGAGTCAGTGAGGATATGAGAAAGAAAATTAAAGGAGTTGCGTTCGAGATTGGATACCAGATGGCTTCCCCGGTCAAGAAAAAACTTGCTGGTGGGACGGGCAATCTGGGGATTTTAATACCTGCTGGTTTTTTAGATACGGTAAATTCCTTTTATTGGAATATCTATCAGTTTGTAGTGACTTCCGCATCAAAGCGGGGGTATTATTGCATTCTTGAGATCGTCAGCCAGGAAGAAGAAATGGGATTAAGTATGCCTAAAATGATTCTAGACGGTAAAGTAGACGGAGCCATTCTCATAGGCCAGACGGATAAAGCTTACTCGGATTTTTTATGGAACAATCAGGTGGTACCTGTTATTTATATGGACTTTTATGAAGCGAATGAGGAATATGATACTGTAATATCCGATGGGTTTTATGGCATGTATCTGTTAACGGATTATCTCATTAAAAACGGGCATGAACGGATTGCGTTTGTGGGAACTCCCTTGTCCACCAGCAGCATTACCGACCGATATTTTGGCTATATGAAGGCTCTTTTAGAACATCATATTGCATTTAGACAGGACTGGGTGATTCATGATAGAAATTTATCGGAGGGGCACAAGGCCTTTTTACGTATTTCTTTGCCAGAGGAAATGCCCACAGCTTTTGCATGCAGCAGTGATTATACGGCTGATGTGCTGATGAATGGATTGGAGGAGGCTGGCTACCGGATACCAGAGGATATTTCGGTTGTGGGGTTTGACAATTGTGAATGGGATAAGGTGGTTAAGGTTCCTATCACAACATATGATGTCAAAAAAGACCGGTTGGCTGAGCTGGCTGTCAAAAATTTGGTTCGAAAAATAAGAAAAGAACCTTTTGACAGGGGAATCCAGATTGTAGCAGGCAGACTGGTGAAGAAGAAAAGCGTAGCAGGACGTTAGGATTGTAAAGAGCTTCTATAATTAGCTGGAGTCGTTCCCGCATATTTCCGAAAGAGGCGGATAAAGTGAGTGGTATTGTCGATGCCCACTAATCGTCCGGCTTCATATACGGTTATGGCAGGATCTTGCAGCAGCTTTTTCGATTCTTCAATTCTGCGTCGATTTAAATACTGCAAAGGCGGTAGCTCATATAAATTATGAAATTCTCTGGACAGCCGGTATCTGCTGATTCCCAGAATCATCTCAAATTGAGTGAGACTCTGGGGAGAGGCATACTGGGTGTCCATTATTTTTTTCATTTTTCTTAAATATGGGGGAGCAAAATCATCTCTGTATGCGGAGGGGGTTAGTATCGCAGCGGTCAGGATTTCCGTAAGAAGCCGATGATTATTAAATAAAAGATCTCTGTTTAAAGTGAAAGGTTCTGCCGTCAGACGGCTAAAAAGAGAAATGATGTATGGGCATTGGGGAATTGTGGTGATGCTTCCGTATTTTATAGTAAATTGTTTATAGAAAAATAGGCATTGCGTTTTATACAAAAACAGCTGATAAAAATCCCAGCTGTTTTTTTCCGCATAAATTTTGTGCTTTTTTTCGCAGTCTACGAAAAGAAAAGTTCCGGGAAGCAGACAATATTTTTTTTGTCCCACTTCATACATTCCGCTGCCTTTTATCGTATAAAGGATGCAAAAAAAAGGAAGATCCATGATTTCGTAACGGTATGGATAACAGCTTTTTATGTACCCGGCGGCAGTAAGAGAGAGCAGGCATTCTGGTTCGTCAGGCTGAAGCGGATAAGTGGTTGGGAGAAATTGACTAACGGTCAAAGCAGAAGTTAGTTTATCACCACTTAATAATTTGGCTAAAAAAATATTTTGAAAGTTCAATTCGTACCTCGACTCGTACTATTTTTGTTTATTTTAACATAAAAAAGCATAAAAATAAAGCGAATATTATAAATAAAATAAATTTCCACATAATAAATAAAGCATTTAAAAAGTGAATCTTAAAAGAATATGTACAAAAAAACTATGAATGAAAGCATAAATTATAATAAATGCATAATAAAAAGCAAGAACGAATGATAAAAAGCAAGAATAATAGATGACATTAAGTTAGGTTTAAAATATACTTAAATTAAGTTAAATATTGATGCGATATAAACAAAAAAAGAATGTAAGGAGGAAGGCATTATGAAAGTTATGAAAAGATTTGGGGCATTTGGATTAGCAGCAGTTCTGGCAGTTTCTTTAACCGCATGTGGAGGGGCAAAGAGTTCTGGTTCGGTTAAGGGACAACAGACAGTTTCTGATATTCCCAAGTTTAATAATTTAAAAGTAGGAGAAGATTATACGGATATTAAAGCAGATTTGAAATTCATTACCCATAAGACGGATGCGGTTGACACTACGTTTAAGGATTATATCAAACAGTTTCAAAAAATGTATCCCAATGTGACCATTACATACGAAGGAGTCACCAATTACGCAGATGACATGATTACAAGACTGACCACAGGGGATTGGGGAGACATCTGTATGATTCCGGTACAGGTGGATAAGGACGAACTGGAAAATTATTTTCTCTGTTTGGGAGATAAGCCGGAATTAGAAAAAAAATACATCATGCTTAATAATTTTTCCTTTAAAAATAAAGTTTATGGAATGCCATCTGATGGAAATGCCCAGGGAATTGTATACAATAAAAAGGTTTTTGAGGAAGCCGGAATTACGGAATTGCCAAAGACGCCCGACGAATTTTTAGATGCGTTACTAAAAATCAAAGAGAATACAGATGCCATTCCCCTATATACGAATTTTGCTGCCGGCTGGACCATGACAGCGTGGGATTCTTATATTACTGGTTCCGCAACAGGAAATCCGGATTATGTCAATGAAATTTTAGTACACCAGAAAAATCCATTTGCAAAACAGAAAGATATGACCGGGCCTTATGCGGTTTACTATACCCTTTATGAGGCGGTTAAAAGAGGGCTGATAGAGGACGATCCGACTACCACAGATTGGGAAGGCAGCAAAGGGATTATGAACAATGGGAAAATTGGAACCATGGTTTTGGGATCTTGGGCAGTAACCCAGATGCAAGCGGCCGGAGATCATCCCGATGATATCGGATATATGGCATTTCCGATTACGGTAAATGGCAAACAGTATGCCACAGCAGGTCCAGATTATAATTATGGAATAAACATCAACAGCTCTGCGGATAATCAAATCGCTTCTATGCTCTATGTCAAATGGCTGACAGAAGATTCTAATTTTGCTTATGATGAGGGCTGCATCCCCATTTGCGTAGATTCCAAATATCCAGATATATATAAGACGTTTGATCATGTGGAACTTGTCATTGACAATCCAGCTCCCGAAGGAGAAGAGTCTCTTTATAATGATATCAACAATGATTCGGAGGTTGGAATCAACACATCACCAGATGGCCCTTCTAAGATTCTGGAAGCTGCTGTTGCCGGATCCCCAAGCCTTGATGAAATCATGGATGACTGGAATAAAAGATGGATGGCTTCCCAGAAAAAATATGGAGCGATTCAGTAAAGAGAAGCATGAGTACGATTGCGTTAAACACTTAGATTGGAGAAGCATATGGGCGAGAAAACTATAAAACGGGTCCAGCTGTTAAAATGGCTTAAAACGGGAAAAGTAAATCGCTGGCTGGTCATCATTACATTTATGTTTGTTCCAGTTTTTCTACTGCTGATTTTTACCTATATCCCCTTTGTGAAGATGATAGGATTTAGTTTTTATGATATGAAATATATTGGAAAAAGAGAGTTTGTAGGATTCGAAAACTATTTGGACGTTTTTCAAAGAGATGATTGCTTTAAAGCCTTACGACTTAGTTTTTACTATATAGGGGCATCCTTTATCCAATTGGCCATTGCTTTATATTTTGCCACGGTTCTTAGTACAAAGCTTAGAGGGGGGGATTTTTTTAAGGGATTTCTATTCTTCCCCTATTTGATTGGTGGTATAGCGGTTGGCTTTATCTTTAAATTCTTCTATACCAGAGGATTTGTTTTGGATACGATCCTGACATGGTGTGGATTCACACAGGAAACCCTGCCCTACTGGCTAAAAGACACAAAGATTAATAACATTTCTGTGGCAGCTACTTCCATATGGAGGTACATGGGGCAAAACATGGTTTTATTTATTGGGGCAATTATGTCTGTAGACGGAACCATGTACGAAGCAGCAGCCATTGACGGAGCAAATGAGTGGCAGAAATTTCGTTACATCGTTCTACCAAGCATCAAGACGATAATCGTATTAAATATGATTTTATCAATCACTGGTTCTTTAAGTGCGTTCGAACCGCCTTATGTCATTACCAATGGTAATTTTGGAACGGCAACCTATTTTGTCGTAATGAACAAACTGGCCCATGAAAGTCAAAAGGTAGGTCTGGCTTCTGCAATGGCTATCATTCTTCTGGTTATCATTTTATTTGCCACGATCCTGCAAAAAGTGATATTTAAATATTTCTTTGGGGAAGGAGAGGAGGATTCCATACGTGATCAAAGAAGGAGAAGAAAGAGACAGAAACTGGCAGAAAGCAGGGGGCTAAAGGAGGCAGGGGTGTGAATGATTCAAAATTAATAAAATATTTATGGAATTTTATAAAATACGCAACTTTAGTCTTTGGCTCTTTGGTCTCTGTAACTCCTGTTGTGGTATGTGTAATCACTGCATTTAAGACAAAAAAAGAGTATGCATCTACCAGCGTCATGACACTTCCGCAAAACTGGTTGTTTTTTGATAATTTCATACAGGCATGGAAGCAGGCGAATATGGCAACCGCATTTTTTAATTCTTTTATTATTCTGGTATTTGTATTGTTTGGCTCTATTATGACAGGTTCTATGCTTGCATACATATTAAACCGTTTTCATTTTCCGGGAAATGGTTTGGTCAGGAATCTGTTTCTGTTTGCCGCTCTTCTTCCGGGAATCGCCATGCAGGTATCCGTCTACCAGATTATGTATCAAATGCACCTGATCAACAGTCTGATTGGCTATATCATTCTAATGATGGGTACCGATGTAATCTCAATTTATATCTTTATACAGTTTTTTGAGAACATTCCGACTTCATTGGATGAATCAGCACTTATGGACGGGTGCACGTATTTCGGTATCTTTTTCCGGATTTTGCTTCCCCTTTTAAAACCTGCTATGATAACCGTCATGATTTTAAAAGGGGTGGGGACCTATAATGAATATTATATGTCCAATCTATATTTACAGGATAAGAACAGGCTGGTGACGGTAGCTACCTCTTTGTATAAATTTACAGGACCTTTGGGGAGCCAGTACAACTATATCTGTGCAGGTGTCATTATTACCTTGTTACCGGCGTTACTTATATTTATATTCTGTCAAAGACAGATATACAGCGGACTGACTCAGGGAGCTGTAAAAGGTTAGGAGGAAAGCATGAAATTATATACATCTGAATTAAAGACTATGCCCTGGCAGGAACCGTCGGGAGAATATTTGGGAGCACCCATTTGGCGTTATAGTGAAAATCCCATCATTGGAAGAAATCCGATTCGTCATGTAGCGAGAATTTTTAATTCTGCGGTAATTGCTTATGAGGATGGTTTTATTGGCGTATTCCGGGGAGAGCAAAATAACGGGATTCCCTATATTTATCTAGGGAGAAGCGACGATGGGATCAAATGGATGTTTGAAAAGGATAAGATCCGGTTTGTAGATGAAGACGGCAATAATTTTATGCCGAAGTATGCCTATGATCCTCGTCTTGTTCAAGTAGAAGATACGTATTACATTATTTGGTGTCAGGATTTTTACGGAGCTGCCATTGGCATAGCAAGAACACAGGATTTTAAGGCCTTTGTGAGGCTGGAAAATCCATTTCTTCCATTTAACAGAAATGCCGTATTGTTCCCCCGAAAAATAGATGGAAAATACATGATGCTTTCCAGACCCAGTGACAGTGGTCATACGCCTTTTGGAGACATATTTTTAAGTGAAAGTCCGGATCTGGTTTACTGGGGAAGACACCGCCATGTGATGGGAAAAGGAAAGGAGTGGTGGGAATCCTTAAAAATTGGGGGAGGATCTGCCCCCATTGAAACAGAGGAAGGATGGCTTTTGTTTTACCATGGAGTAACCGGGACCTGCAATGGGTATGTCTACAGCATTGGAGGTGCAATTTTAGATCTACATAACCCTTCTATTGTAAAATACCGATGTGAAAATTTCCTGCTTACACCAGAGACATGGTATGAGGAACGGGGCTTTGTTCCCAATGTATGCTTCCCATGCTCTGCTATTTGTGATCCAAAGGATGGTAGAATCGTCATTTATTATGGAGCGGCAGACAGTTACGTGGCTCTGGCATTTACCAGAGCGGATGAGATTATATCTTACATGAAGCAACACAGTGTTTTGACAAAAACCGATGAAGAAATAGGAATGCGCTAGAGAATTACATACGGTGAGGGAGGAAGACATGAAAGAAATAATGGCAGAAGAAATGAGGCATCATCTGGAGGAAAAGCTGCTGCCTTTCTGGGAAGGGTTAATGGATGAGGAATACGGTGGTTTCTATGGTTATGTGGACCACAATCTAAATGTTGATAAAAAGGCGGATAAGGGTGTGATCCTAAATAGCAGGATTCTCTGGTTTTTTTCCAATGCTTTTTTAACCTTACGACAGGATGAGATTTTAGAATATGCCCATCATGGCTATGTATTTTTAAAAGATTACTGCCTTGATCAAAAAGCTGGGGGTGTTTACTGGTCTGTCTCTTTTGATGGAAGACCGGTTGACCAGACGAAGCACACCTATAATCAAGCCTTTGCAGTATATTCCTTATCTGCCTATTATGAGGCCTCCGGTGACAAAGAAGCTCTGACACTGGCATATGATTTATTTGACCGGATCGAAGATACCTGTCGGGATGAAGTAGGCTATGGAGAGGCATATGACCGCCATTTTACTCCTGTATTCAACGAAAAGCTTTCTGAACATGGAGTCAATGCAAAAAGAACGATGAATACGCTGCTTCATGTTATGGAAGCATATACGTCGCTTTACCAGGCAGATCATGGAGAAAAGGTGAAAGACCAGTTAAAGCATATTCTGGATGAATTTGCAGAGCATGTATTTAATCCGGAAAAAAAACGTCAGGAGGTATTCTTTGATACAGACTGGAATTCTCTTTTGGATCTCCATTCCTATGGCCATGATATTGAGACTTCCTGGTTGATCGACCGCTGTGTGCATGTGCTAGAGGACAAAGAATATGAAAGAAAGATGGCACCCATTACCAGAATTCTGGCAGAGGAAGTCTATGAAAAAGCATACCGAAATCATAGTTTGTTAAATGAATGTAAGCAAGGAGTGGATGATAAGGACAGAATTTGGTGGATTCAGGCAGAAGCAGTGGTGGGATTTTTAAATGCTTGGGAGAAAGAGCCAGAAAAGGAGTGCTTTCTCTTGGCAGCAAGGGATATATGGGAATACATAAGGGTTCGCATGGTGGATTCAAGACCAGGCTCAGAGTGGTTTTTAAGACTTTGCAATGGGGAAATACCGGATAAAGAGGATCCGATTGTGGAACCGTGGAAATGTCCGTACCACAATGGAAGAATGTGCATGGAGGTCATAAAAAGAATGGGTGTCACAAGCATTTTAAAGCTGACGGATTATGTGTTCCATACACCAGAAGATCCATTAAGAAGTTGGGATTGTGTAAAGCAGAGACTCCAGCTTATCCATAAGAATAAGGAGCTGCTGGAATATGGAAGAGTCTAAGATCGAAACAGATCATTCCTATCTTCAGTACTGCGGGAGGGTCGGAACGGATGACAGAGGAAGACCTGAATTTGTTTATCCCTGCAGCTTCGTTAAGCTGTATTTTATGGGCGAGCGTATATCCGTTAGACTGGAGAATCATTCTATATACTGGGATAATTATATTGGCTGGATCTTAGATGGGACACAAAAGAAGGCAAAGCTGCCAAAGACAGGAGCCACTCGTGTTTTATTAGGAGATCACTTAGGAGAAGGAATCCATAGCCTACTGCTGTTTAAGCGGCAGGATTCCTGTCATACCGTATCTCTGGAGGGATTTTTGCTTTCTAAGGGTGGAAGGCTTCTAAAGCCGGAGCCGCTTCCGGATTATAGAATCGAAGTCTATGGAGACTCCGTCAGTGCTGGAGAGGTATCAGAGGCAATTAATGATGTGGGGAAGGAAGATCCTGTTCATCAGGGGGAATATTCCAACAGCTGGTATTCCTATGCATGGCTGACAGCAAGAAAGTTAAATGCCAGAATCCATAACATTTCCCAAGGGGGGATTGCCCTTATGGATGGAACAGGTTGGTTTGAGCCTCCCAGATGTATTGGTATGCAGTCCGTCTATGATAAGATCCAGTACCACCCAGCCCTTTTAAGAACGAGACAATGGGATTTTGAAAAATACCGCCCAAACGTGGTGATTGTGGCTCTTGGACAAAATGATAGTCATCCGATAGATTTCATGAAAGAGGATTATACCGGTTTACAGGCACAGCAATGGAAAGAACATTATATGGGATTTGTAAGAAAGCTTCGAACGCTCTATCCAGAGGCGATTATCATTCTGACTACTACAATTTTGTACCACCATGAAAATTGGGATAGAGCCATAGAAGAGGTCTGTCAGGTTCTTGAGGATAAACAGGTTTCCCATTTTCTTTACCGAAGAAATGGGGTTGGAACACCGGGGCATATCAGGATTCCAGAAGCAGAAGAAATGGCGGAAGAATTAACCGCTTTTATCAAGAGAGTGAGAGAAGTGAGGGCATCATGAATTATATGGAGCAATACATACAGTGGAGCACCAGCCCCTTGTTTTCCAGGGAAACGAGGGAAGAGCTTAAGCAGCTGGAACATCAGGAAGAAGAAATAAAGGACCGCTTTTACAAGGAACTGGAATTTGGGACCGGAGGCTTAAGAGGAGTGATGGGAGCCGGAACCAACCGGATGAATATCTATACCGTAAGGAGAGCAACACAGGGACTTTCTGATTACATCAAAGAGAAAGGAGGCAGTGCCAGAGGGGTTGCAATTGCCTATGATTCCAGGCACCAGTCTATGGAATTTGCCCGTCAGGCTGCTATGTGCCTATGTGGAAACGGGATTTTCGTCCATCTCTTTCATCAGTTGGCCCCTACCCCTTTGCTTTCGTTTGCCGTCAGACATCTATCTCTGATTGCAGGTATTGTTATTACAGCCAGTCATAATCCACCCGAATACAACGGCTATAAGGTTTACTGGGAAGACGGTGCTCAGATAACCTCTCAAAAGGATGAGGAAATCACCCAATGCATCCGTCAGGTAAGGGATTATGACTTAGTCCGCTATATGGAAGAGAAAGAGGCAGAGAAGAAGGGGCTGCTCCAGTGGATTGGACCGGATATGGAAGAAGCATATCTGGAAGAAATACAAAAATATGTGCTGTCTCCCGATGCTTTAAAAAAGTCGGCAAAGGAATTAACCATAGTCTATACTCCTCTTCATGGTGCAGGAAATCTTCCGGTGCGCCATCTGCTGTCCCGGTTGGGATTTTCTAATGTTTATGTAGTAAAGGAACAAGAGGAGCCAGACGGTAACTTTTCTACTGTGAAGGATCCAAATCCAGAGGAAGCAAAGGTTTTTGAGCTGGCACTAAAGCTGGCAGGAAAGACTAAGGCAGATCTTGTATTTGCCACTGATCCCGACGGGGATCGGATGGGAGTCTTCGTAAAAGAGGAACAAACAGGAGAATACCGAAGGTTAAACGGAAATATGTCTGGAATACTGATTTGCAGCTATTTGCTTTTCAGAAGAAAAGAGCTGGGACTTTTACCTCAAAACGGTGTTGTCATAAAAACCATTGTAACAACACAGATGGCAAAGCCTTTGGCAGAAAAATATGGGATGAAGTTAGAGGAAGTGTTGACAGGCTTTAAATACATCGGAGCGTTGATGCGACTACTAGAGGATGGGGATAAACCAGATTATCAGTTCGGATTCGAGGAAAGTTTTGGCTGTCTGGTGGAAACAAGCGTAAGAGATAAGGACGCAGTATCCGCCATTATGACTCTGTGTGAGGCGGCTGCCTTTTATAAATCAAGGGGAAGCTCTATTTTAGAAGAATTAAAGAAACTCTATGAAGAGTTTGGATATTACGAAGAGTGTCTGGAAACGGTAACGTTAAAACGAGAGGATGGAATAGCCAGAATGAAACATATTATGGAATCCTTTCGAAGCAATCCGCCTCAAAGGGCTGGTGGGTTTTTGGTAATTGGCATGGAGGACTATGAAACCGGTAAGGGAATAAAAAAGAAGCTTCCAAAGTCCAATGTTTTACGTTTTCTCATGTCAGGGGATTCCTGGTTTTGCATCCGTCCCTCAGGCACAGAGCCGAAGATGAAGTTTTACTTCGGAGTAAAAGGCCAATCCTTTGAAGATGCGCAAGAAAAGCTTGAGGGACTTAAAAACGATATCTTAAATCGGATAGGAAGGAGGAACCAATGGAGAAACGAGGCATTCACTTGGGAAATCACCAAAGAATGAAAAAAGTAATAGAAAAGGCAGAACAGGGAAAACCGGTGGTTCTTGCTTTTCTTGGGGGGTCCATAACTCAGGGTTCTCTATCCTCAGATTCCTCATCCTGTTATGTCCACCTGGTATATCAATGGTGGAAAAAAAGCTTTCCCAATGCTTTTTTTACCTATATCAATGCTGGGATCGGGGGCACCACCTCATTGTTTGGTGTATCTAGGGTGGAGGAGGTTCTTACGTATAATCCGGATTTTATTATCTTAGATTTTACCGTAAATGATGAGAATACAGATTTTTTTATGGAAACCTACGAAAGTCTTGTGAGGAGGTTGATTTTCAGTGCGAACCAACCGGCAGTTATGGCCCTTTGCAATGTATATTATGAGGATGGAAGGTCGGCAATTGAAAAGCACAAAAGAATATTAGAACACTATCAGATTCCTTATGTATCTATGAAAGAGACACTCTATCAGGATATCTTTAAAGGTCGGGTGAGTTTAGCCGAAGTGACTCCTGATGGGCTTCATCCCAATGATAAAGGACATGAGAGAATCGCAAATTTAATTGTCAGTTGTATGGAAGACGTTAAGGACATTGTTTCTAATAAATCGGAGGTTTTAAAGGACGAAGTGTGTCCGAAGCCGATAACAAAATGTAGTTATGAAAGAGCCAGGCGAATTCAGAATCAATCAGGCGTTTACCAGTGTAATGGTTTTTTACCGGACGATACCAGAAAGAACGGAGTGACTGATGTATTCAAAGGAGGGTTTATAGGGGTTCATAAAGGAGATCGCATCACGTTTCATGCACAAGGCAGCTGTTTGGGGATTCAGTATAGAAAAACGGTGAACAAACCGGCACCGGTAGCGGTAGCCTATGTGGATGGAAATCTGGATCAGAGGGTACTTCTTGATGGGAATTTTGATGAAGACTGGGGAGATTGCTTAGCGATAACTCCTTTGCTTCATCATGGAAGACTGGGAAACCATGAGGTCGTAATAGAACTTATAACTGGGGTGGAGGAAAAAGAAACGCCTTTTTATCTGGTTTCTCTTATCCAATCAGAAGAAATGTAATATTAATATCAGGCAGCTTTAAAAAGCGAAATTTGCTTTTAAAAGCTGCCTATTTAAATAAGTTGTTATTTTTCATAGTCGGAATCTCTCTTTGTCCAGTGAACGGTGCCAGGTTGATGAAGGACTGGGGAATAGATGCAATAAACCTTTAACGGCTCTTTCCCAGTATTGATTAGATTATGCCAGGTGTTTGAGGGAATAAGAACGGCACAGTCTATGGTTACCGTACTAGAAATAGAAAGGTTATAAGGACTTTCTCCGATTAAAACCAAACCTACTCCACTGATTACGCAAAAAAATTGATCTTCGTTGGGGTGATTTTCAATCCCGATTTCATGATGAACAGGAATACTCATATAAGTAAGCTGCATATGTTTTCCCGTCCATCTAGTGGTTCGAAAGGATGGATTTCTTATGGTATCCTGCTTTATATTGAAGATTAAGGTTTCGGGGCCATAGTCCTCTGGATCCCAGGAGTAAAAGGAATCATCTTTTATATGAGTAGATTGGCAAATTGGTTCGCGTATTGGTGCCATAGGATCACTCTTTTCAAACATTGTAGTTTATTATATGAGAGAAATTCACCCTATGTGAAGGGAATGAATATGGAAAACGCCTTGCATCCAATGAGAATGCAAGGCGTTTTCTTATCTTTGACCTTTATCGTATGGAATTCCCTCTGCTTTCGGAGCTTGTGAGTTTCTGGAGGTGAAAATCAATACGATTAACGTTATGATATAAGGAATCATCTTATAGAAATAGCTTGGGATTCCAAAAGCACTTAAAAATGGGATTCCGGAATAGGAAGCAGCGATAGCTTTCATCAATCCGAAAAACAGAGAAGCCATCATAATATTGAGTGGTTTCCACTGACCGAATATTAAAACTGCCAATGCCAGGAAACCATAGCCGGCCACATCAGCGTTAAAGTTAGTGGAGGTGGGAACGATAAAAACCAAACCTCCAAGTCCTCCCAGTGCACCTGAAATCATAACCCCTGCGTATTGCATCCGATATACGTTAATTCCGGCAGAATCTGCTGCGTGAGGATGCTCTCCGCAGGAACGTAGTCTGAGACCAAATCTGGTTTTATAAAGAACCAGGAGAGAGAGCAATAAGATGGCAAATCCAATATAAGTGGTGATGTAAGCGTTCTGGAACAGAAGAGGACCTAGGAAAGGAATCTTTCCAAGAACCGGAACGGAATTAATCCGAAACGTGTTATTAAAGGTAACCTGCTGTACTCCCTGGATTACACGGGCAACAAAGACTGCAAATGCGGGGGCGAACATGTTAAGTGCCGTACCACTGATTACCTGATCTGCTTTCATATTGATAGATGCATAAGCATGGAACAAAGAGAAAATCAGACCAGTTGCCATGGAAATCAATACGGCAAGGATAAGCTGAAGTTGTCCACTCATAGAGTTTCCAGTAAAATTTAGAAACAAGATTCCGGTAAATGCTCCCATCGTCATGATACCTTCTAGAGCTATGTTTATGATACCACTTCGTTCAGAAAACATGGCACCTAACGCTACGATCATAAGAGGGATCATGAAATACATGGTTTGTTGAACGATAAAATAAATTACATTCATGATGTTTTTCCTCCCTTTTCGCTTTTCACAGAACGTTCTTTTTTATGCCGAATGATTTTAGCAATTAAAAGTTTTACCATCAGTGCAAATGCACTGAAATAGATGATGACTGCGACAATGATATCAATGATTTCTTTTGAAAAATCAAAAAGCTGTAAGTAAAAACCGCCGGCTGTCAAAAATGCGATAAAGATTCCAGAGAACAGGACACCAATTGGATTGCTTAATCCAAGTAAAGCGACTGAAATCCCAGTAAAGCCTTCTGGTGCCAGCACATCTTTAATTTCGATATGTTTCCCAGTACCAGCAAGGTATAATAAACCTCCGGCAAGTCCGGCAATCGCGCCTGCAATCATCATAGAAAAAATAATACCATTTTTTTCATCGATTCCCGCATATTTACTGGCATCCCGGTTAAAGCCGACGGCACGTAATTCATAACCAAACGTTGTTTTATTTAAAACAAACCAGATTATTATAACAACTAGGATAGCAATCAGTATTCCGCCGTTTACACTAGAGCCTGGGAACAACTTGTCCAGCCCCATCTTAGGGATAACTGCAGTATCCGCTACATTACGGGATTCGTTCCTCATATTGTTAAACAAAGGTTTATTGCTTTTTACGATCCAGTTAACCAGATACATTCCGATATAATTCATCATAATGGAAGAGATCACTTCATTTACATTAAAAATGGCTTTTAATATCCCAGGAACAAGTCCCCAGATAGCTCCCATTAAAATACTTGCAAAAAGTGCGGCGATCCATTGGGTCTTTCCAAGTGATGTAAAGAGAATCCCTACATAAACCGAACCAAAGGCACCCATGATGAACTGACCTGGTGTACCGATATTAAATAGTCCGGTTTTAAATGCAAAGCCAACGGACAAACCGGTTAATATGATAGGAGTTGCATAGTAAAAAACCTGTCCGATTCCCTTGAGTCCATGTGTAAACGGTCCAGATAATATGGTGAAAAATCCTGGAAGTGCCTGTTCATAATTACATGAGAATAAAATAATGAGTCCGACGATCAGTCCCAGTATAATGGCAAATACGGAAGAGAAGATGCCGGAATAATCCTTTGTCCGTTTCTGATTCATGATTTGCCTCCTTTTTTCTTGGCACCGGCCATATAAAGCCCCAATTCCTGGACTGTAATGTCGTTTGGATCCAAGTCAGCTACAATTTCACCTTCGTACAGAACAAGGATTCGATCGCTTAAATTCATTACTTCATCTAGTTCTAAAGAAACTAAAAGTATGGCTGATCCGGAATCTCGTTGTAAGATCAATTGTTTGTGAATATATTCGATGGCACCAACATCAAGTCCTCTTGTAGGTTGTACAGCCAAAAGAATATCAGGAGATTTAGAGAGCTCTCTGGCGACGATGGCTTTTTGCTGGTTTCCTCCTGACATACTGCGCACAACCGTAAAAGGCCCTTCTCCGCTTCGGATATCATAATCTTCAATCAACTGATTGGCATATTCATAGATCCGGTCGTTCTTTAGGAACGAAGCTCTTTGAAATTCCTTCTCAAAATACTGCTGAAGGACCAGATTGTATGCCAAACTATATTCAAGAACCAGACCATGCTTGTGGCGGTCTTCTGGAATATGGGACAGTCCGTGGGTATTCTTATACCGGATGCTTTTTTTTGTCATATCGGTTCCGTTAATGAATACTTGACCATTGCTTGCATCGGATATTCCAGTAATCGCATGGATGAGTTCGGTTTGTCCGTTGCCATCGATTCCAGCGATGCATACGATCTCTCCCCGTTTTACTTGAAAAGAAACATTGTTTACCAGTTTCTTTGTATGGCCTTCTTTTTTTGCCTGAACCGTTAAATCCTTTACTTCAAGAACAAGTTCTTTTGGCGTGGCTGGTTTTTTATCAACGGTTAAATTGACTTTTCTACCTACCATCATCTCAGACATCTCTTCTGGAGTCGTATCGGCGACGGCCACAGTACCTATATATTTTCCCCGGCGCAGAACGGAACAGCGGTCTGCTACCGACTTGATTTCGTTTAGTTTGTGTGTGATGAATAGAATGGATTTTCCTTCTTTTACCAGATATCTCATGATCTGCATCAATTCATCAATTTCCTGAGGAGTCAAAACTGCAGTGGGCTCATCAAATATCATGATCTCGTTGTCACGATAAAGCATTTTTAGTATCTCGACACGTTGCTGCATTCCAACTGTAATATCAGAAACCAAGGCATCTGGATTTACAAATAATTTATATTTTTCACTTAATTCCATTACCTTTTTGCGCGCGGCATCCATTTTCAAAAAGCCGAACTTCGTACTTTCCATTCCCAGAACAATATTTTGAAGTACTGTAAAATTTTCCACCAACTTAAAATGTTGATGTACCATACCGATCCCAAGCGTATTGGCATCTAGAGGACCTGTGATTTGTACCTCTTTTTGTCGAACTCGAATGACGCCTTTTTCCGGTTGGTATAAACCGAATAAGACACTCATAAGAGTGGATTTCCCAGCTCCGTTTTCACCAAGAAGAGCATGTATCTCCCCTTTTTTTAACTGGATTGTAATATCATCATTGGCAATGATACCGGGAAATTCTTTTGTGATGTGAAGCATCTCAATAATATAGTCCATAAAATCCCCCTTCTATTAGTACCTATCATGGACTTGGTACCTGATTCGTTAAACAGTTTCGATTTAATTATCTATGAGACTAAAAAAGATGCCGTAAGGGACCAGATCGGTTTAGACTGGTGAACATACGGCATCTCCTTTCTTTTGTAGACTATTCTACAAAGTTAATTTTAGTTTTTTCTAGTTTTAAATCAACGGTAGGATTGTTGTTTTCTTGTGAGGGTTGAATCAGGGTGATTTTTCCTTCCTTTAAATCCTTATAAATCTTATCATAATCATCAGAAGTAAACTTAGTAAATTTGGAAGTTTCCATAGGAAGACCGATTCCATCATTTTTTGCAGAGAATATACTTGTCTCTCCACCAGGGAATTCATCTTTATAGAAAGCAGTTACACCGTCGTACACGGATATCGAAAGTTGCTTCATCGCAGATGTAACAACGGTCTCAGATTCAAAACTCTGGTCAACGTCTACTCCGATTACCTTTGCGTTTTTCTCTTCAGCTGCCGCCATAGCAGAGTTTCCAACTGCTCCACCGCAGGAGAAGATAACTTCAGTGCCGTTTTGATACCAAGAAGCAGCCATAGACTGTGCTTCTGGAGTGGCAGCAAATGCACCGGTATAGTTATACATGAGATCGATATTGTCGATGCCCATCTCTTTGGCAGCGTAATCAGCACCTTCTGCAAATCCATATCCGTAACGGATAACTGCAGGAACAGCCATACCACCTAAGAAGCCGAGTTTCGTGTAGCCATCTTTTACAGCCGCATAACCTGCTAAAAATCCAGGCTCGTCCTCTTGGAAGAGAATCGGCATTGTGTTCGATTCAGTTTTGTAATCAGTATAATCACCATTGTGAGGTTCCCCGTCAAGAAGAATAAAGTGAACATCTTTGAACTGATCCTGAGCAAGGTATACAGGTTCTTCAAACAGATATCCTGGACAAACGACCAGCTTCGCACCGCCTTCAATCGCCAAACCAATGGTTTCAAGATAAGAATCGGTGGTGCCTTCTTGCGGCTGATAGTATTTGTAAGAGATTCCGTTCTCTTCTGCATACTTTTTCATGCCTTCCCAAGCTCCTTGGTTAAAAGACTTATCATCAATAGTTCCTAAGTCTGTAACCAGTGCAAGCTCATACCCATCTGATGAATCCGATTTTACCGATGTGGCACCGGTTGTTTCTGCAGTGGTAGTCTCAGAAGTATCGGCTGCTTTTGTAGCATCTCCGGATTTGGATGCTCCACACCCACTTAATGCGGCAGTCATCATAACTGCCATCGCTAATGCGAGAACTCTCTTTTTCATAATTCTATTTCCTCCTATGGTTGATTCATTTACAGTGATAAGAATAATGTATCATATTTCTGCTTGTGAGACAATCTTAATTGTTGTTATTCTGGAAAAAAAATAAAATAAAGGTTTCTCTTCTTGTTAATAAAATTCATGGCTTGAAAATTAGATGTGTTTCCTACTTGCCATTTAATAAAATAATGTTAAACTAGTACGAGAATAAAAGTGAGGTAACAGTATGAAAAAACTAAATATATTAGAAGATTCGGTCAATAAATTATTTTTGCGATATTTAATTCCTTCGATCAGTGCTACGTTGGTTACTTCTATTTATATACTAGCAGACACTTTAATGATTGGTCGAGGAGTTGGTGCCATTGGGATAGGAGCCTTAAACATACTTCTTCCTTTATTTAGCCTGTATTTTGCGACAGGATTGCTCTTTGGTACAGGTGGAGGGGTACTTATGTCTATCTCAAAAGGTAGAAAAGATGAAAAAGGAGCAGAGGAGTACTTTACCATTTCCTTTCTTTTGGCCACGCTGTTCAGTGTGTTTTATGTGACTTCAGGTCAGCTTTTTTTTGATCCTTTTACAAAATTTTTGGGCAGAAATGAAGCCATGGATTCGATGGTGAGGGAATATGGAAGGATCCTGATCTTTGGGGCTCCGTTGTTTCTTTTTTCTGCATTTTTTCAGACCTTTCTCCGCAATGATAAGGCACCAAAACTGGCGATGATTGGAGTGATTGCAGGAGGTGTTTTCAATATTATACTGGATTATATCTTGATATTTCCTCTTGGCATGGGAATGGCAGGTGCGGCAACTGCGACGCTTCTTGGAACATCATTGACGCTTCTTATATTACTGACTCATCTGTTTTCAAAGGACAATTCATTAAAATTTGTCCCGATTACAGCATGGAACAAAGCAAAGGAGGTGTTTGTAAATGGATTTTCTAGTTTTTTACTGGAGGTCTGCAATGGAATCGTAACTTTCTTATTTAACAGACAGCTTCTTACCTACGTGGGCGATATAGGAGTGGTCGTCTATGGAATCATTTCAAACAGTGCTCTTATCGTTTCATCTGTCA
Source organism: Clostridium sp. E02 (assembly GCF_003833015.1). Lineage (GTDB taxonomy): Bacteria > Bacillota > Clostridia > Lachnospirales > Lachnospiraceae > Lacrimispora. The sequence goes on along the minus strand of NZ_RJLQ01000006.1, from coordinate 35,776 downwards.
ATAGTGGAGTAGCTCAGACTGTACAGCCTTTGGTTGCTATGAATTTTGGAGCGAATAAGAAAGAACGAATCAAACAAATCCGTCATCTGGGCGAAAGAACGGTCTGCCTATTGGGGATATTATTTGTGGGAATTGGGCTATGCTTCCCGTCTCTGGTCACAAAGGCTTTTGTAAACCCTACGGAAGAGATATTATCCATGTCAATCCCAGCAATTAGGATTTATTTTTTATCTTTTGCAGTTATGGGATTTAATATACTATACAGTACCTGGTTCCAATCCACCATGAAGTCAGGCTATGCCATGGCGATCTGTCTGCTTCGCGGTATTATTTTAAGCAGCATTCTGGTTTTTGTGATGCCCTTATATTTTGGGGTAATTGGCATCTGGTCGGTGATGCCAGTAGCAGAGGCGTTTACGTTTGTGGTTTGTCGAATTTTGATGAATAAAAGTGAAAAAAGTAGAACGCAAATCGCATATACGAACAATAATCGCATATCGGAAATAGACTGACATTGTAAGGGCTTTCAACATAATTGTATCTAAAAAAGAGAAAAATACACAGAATAATCTAAGAAAAGATCTTTACTAGTCCTTTAATTGTGCTATAATATTTTCAGGGCTTATCTGCTATGGAAACCAGCGGAGAAGCAGCAAAATTAACACATTTTGAGGAGGATATTTACTTATGGCAAGAAAATGGGTTTATTTGTTTACCGAAGGGAATGCAGACATGAAAAATTTGTTGGGTGGCAAAGGTGCAAACCTGGCAGAGATGACGAATCTGGGACTTCCGGTTCCACAGGGGTTTACAATCACAACGGAAGCATGTACTCAGTATTACGAAGACAGGCAGAAAATTAATGACGAGATTATGGGGCAGATCATGGGGCACATTACAAAGATGGAGAAAGTCACTGGCAAAAAGTTTGGTGATAATGAAAATCCTCTTCTGGTTTCCGTGCGTTCTGGTGCCAGGGCATCTATGCCTGGTATGATGGATACGATCTTAAATCTTGGATTAAATGAAGAAGTTGTTGAAATATTGTCTTCTAAGTCTGGCAATCCACGCTGGGCATGGGACTGCTACCGAAGATTTATTCAGATGTTTTCCGATGTAGTTATGGAAGTAGGAAAAAAACATTTTGAAGTACTGATTGACCAGATGAAAGACAGGAATGGGGTCACTCAGGATGTGGATTTGACTGCAGAGGATTTAAAGGAACTTGCCAACCAATTTAAAGAAGAGTACCGAAAAAAAATTGGTTCCAATTTCCCAGATGATCCCAAAGAACAGCTAATAGATGCCATCGAAGCAGTTTTCCGGTCTTGGGATAATCCAAGAGCGAATGTATACCGTCGGGATAACGACATTCCATATTCCTGGGGAACAGCGGTTAATGTTCAAATGATGGTATTTGGGAACATGGGGGATACTTCCGGTACTGGAGTTGCATTTACACGTGATCCTGGGACAGGTGAAAAATGCCTGATGGGTGAGTTCTTGATGAATGCCCAGGGAGAAGATGTGGTTGCTGGAGTGCGTACCCCTCAAAAGATTCAGGATCTGGAAGAGGTAATGCCGAAGGTATATCATAAGTTTGTTGGAATCTGCAGCATATTAGAAGATCATTACAAAGACATGCAGGATATGGAGTTTACCATTGAAGATAAGAAATTATATATGCTTCAGACCCGGAATGGAAAAAGAACGGCAAAGGCTGCATTAAAAATTGCATGTGATCTGGTGGATGAATATATGATCTCAGAGGAGAAGGCAATTCGGATGATTGATCCGAGAAATTTAGACACACTTCTTCACCCACAGTTTGACACAGCAGAACTTTTGAAAGCAGAACCGATTGGAAAAGCATTGGCGGCTTCTCCAGGTGCGGCTTGCGGAAAGATCGTGTTTACAGCTGAAACAGCGAAGGCATGGAAAGAAAAAGGGGAAAAGGTGATTCTGGTTCGTTTGGAAACTTCTCCTGAAGATATTGAAGGAATGAAAGCGGCACAAGGGATTTTAACGGTAAGAGGGGGTATGACTTCCCATGCAGCAGTGGTTGCGCGTGGTATGGGAACTTGCTGTGTATCTGGCTGTTCCGATATTATGATGAACGAAGCTGATAAGAAATTTGTTCTACATGGAAAAGAATATCACGAAGGTGACTGGTTATCGATTAATGGATCTACAGGTAAAATATATGATGGCATTATCGGAACCATGGCTGCAACGATTGATGGTGAATTTGGAAGAATTATGGAATGGGCAGATAAGTTTAGAAAACTGAGAGTCAGAACCAATGCTGACACACCAACGGATGCGAAGAAGGCAAGAGAACTGGGTGCAGAAGGAATCGGTCTTTGCCGGACGGAGCATATGTTCTTTGAAGGGGACAGAATTGATGCTTTCCGTGAGATGATTTGTTCGGATACAGTAAGTGAGAGAGAAGCAGCTCTTGAAAAAATCCTACCAGTACAACAGGCAGATTTTGAAAAACTATATGAAGCTTTGGAGGGGAATCCGGTAACCATTCGTTTTCTAGACCCACCCCTTCATGAGTTTGTTCCTACGGATGAAGCAGATATTAAGAGATTGGCAGATTCACAGGGGAAAACAGTGGAACAGATTAAGAACATCATTAATTCACTCCATGAGTTTAATCCTATGATGGGTCACAGAGGATGCCGTCTTGCTGTTACATATCCAGAAATTGCTAGAATGCAGACGAAGGCTGTCATTCGTGCGGCGATCAAGGTTCAAAAAGATCATCCAGATTGGAAGGTATGTCCAGAGATTATGATTCCTCTGATTTGTGATAAGCAGGAATTGAAATTTGTGAAAAAGATTGTGGTTGAGACGGCAGATGAAGAGATTGCCTCTGTTGGAAGCAGTTTAAAGTATGAAGTGGGAACCATGATCGAGATTCCAAGAGCGGCTCTGACTGCAGATGAGATTGCTAAGGATGCAGAATTCTTCTGTTTTGGAACCAATGATCTAACCCAGATGACGTATGGATTCTCCCGTGATGATGCAGGAAAGTTCCTGGATTCGTATTACGATACCAAGATTTTTGAGAACGATCCGTTTACAAAGTTGGATCAAATCGGAGTTGGAAAGCTCATGGAGACAGCCATCAAACTGGGAAAGAGTGTACGTCCTGATATGCATGTGGGGATCTGTGGGGAGCATGGAGGAGATCCAACCTCCGTTGAGTTTTGTCATAAAATCGGACTCGATTATGTATCTTGTTCTCCGTTCCGAGTACCGATTGCAAAATTGGCAGCAGCACAGGCAGCATTGAATAATAGATAACTTTTGAGATTGATACTATTTAGCGTAAGAATTGAATAAGTGGCTTGAAATCGGAAGATTTTGAGTGTGGAGGGGTTCACTGGGTTGACTGGTGAACCTCTTTTTGTATTGTAGAACCTTATAGTTAGATGGTTGTGATACGTTAATGTGAACAATTAAGCTTTGAATAAATATTTAATTCACTTTATTTATTAAATGAACCTCATAATATTCGATGTTTATCTAAGAGAAGTATTGACAAACGTCGAATTAATGATAAACTTTATAAAAAGATATGCATATTAATTAGTAAATAAATGTATATTTTAATTTATGTATTGAGTAGAGAAGAGGAAGGAACTTTCATATGAAATTAGAATATACCGTAATAGAAGAGATTGATTATTATAGGGAAAGCATAGAATTGCTTTTTCGAATTGTGAATAATCATTCATATAATCACTTAAAAAATGACATGCTAAAACGCTTAGATATAAAAGAACATGTGAAGATCAGCAACCAATTAGACCAATTAAGTCGTATTGAAGAGGATGTAAAAAAACATGTGGATTTTGCAGATCAGGATATCAAGTTCTATTTTAAACGTTTTGTATTTGATGATCTTTGTATTGCTAAAATATTATATCAAAGTATTAAACACTCTGTTTTTTCAAGTGATAAGAAAGAAATGAAACGCTTTATAAAGCAATCCTTTGATAATTTGAAGAATGACAACACAATGGAACTTACATTAGCAAATACTGAGATAGAGACATCCGTATATGAAAAAAATCAATCGGTATCATTTACCGAACGGATCGGGAATCTAGAATGTGAACCAGCACAGAAGTGGCAGCTATTAGAATTAATGGAACACTCAGGAAAACACTTAGATAAGCTTTTTGAAATTCTGGATCAAATGATTGCAAGAATGAAGAAGCATGAAAAAATATTAGAAGAATTAAAGAAAGAATCATCCGATTATTGGATAGAATATTTTAAAGAAAATGATTTTTTGAAGTTAATTAGCAGCTTCTATAATATAAAAGAAGATAGTTTTCCAAGAAAACCTGCTTTTATCCGAACGCAGATTATGTGCTGTGACAGAGTTATTTTCAATGGGAATGATGAAAATGCAGGAGATTACCACATATTAGATGTAGGTATTACCTTTGACTGCGAGTTCAGAGCGACCAAAAAGCGATTGACGAATGAAGAATTGTACAATGGGTTAAAGTTATTATCAGACCCAAGTAAATTTGAGATTTTACGATTCATTCGGGATAAGAAAGCGTATGGACAAGAAATTGCCACGGAATTGAAGCTCACAACGGCTACGATATCCCATCATATGAGTTCTCTTATGATTATGGGACTCATTAATATAGAAAAGGTAGATAATAAAGTATATTATCAAATGAACAAAGAGGCCACTCGTAACTTGTTAGTAGAAGCAAAAGACGTACTTTTATTGGAGGAGCAAAATGAAATTTAAAGAAATGCCATATCAAAGAATTGATCTTGAGGAAAAACAGGTACAGTTTAATCAGATCATGAAGGAATTTGCGGATGCAAAAAGTGGAGAAGCACAGTTTGAGGTTCACAAAAAATATTACGCATTCATAAACGAAATAGAGACAATGACAACCATCGCTCAAATCAGACATGACATTGATACCAAAGATGAATTCTATGATCAGGAACAAGCATACTATGATCAGATTATGCCAGAACTTTCTAATATGGAAGTGATGTATGCCAGGCAGATGTATGAATCCCCATACCGTGCTTTTTTAGAAGAAAAGATTGGAAACGTTGCATTTAAAAATATTGAAATCACCATGAAAGCGTTTGATAAAAAAATCATTCCTTTGATGCAAGAAGAAAACGCATTGACCACGGCCTACGATAAGAGGATCGCCGGTGCTGAAATTGACTGGGAAGGGGAAATTCTTAATCTTTCTCTGCTTCGAAAATATTTGAGTCATGAGGACAGAAACGTAAGACAAAAAGCTTATGACAAGTACAGTGCTTACTTTGAAACCAATGGGGCAGAACTGGATGCGATCTATGATAAATTAGTGAAGAATCGTACCAAACAGGCAAAAGAACTGGGATACGATAATTACTTGGGGTTAGGGTATTATCGAATGAAGAGAAACTGTTACGATAAGGCCATGGTAGAAAACTTTCGGAATCAGATAAAAAAATACTTCGTACCATTTGCGGAACAGCTTCATGAAAGAAGACGGATTCGTCTTGGGCTTGAAAAATTATCTTATATCGATGAAGGGGTTTATTTTTTAAATGGAAATCCAGCCCCCATTGGAACACCGGAAGAGATCATGGTGGAAGGTCAAAACATGTATGCTGATCTTTCGAAAGAAACCAAAGAATTTTTTGATTTTATGACAGAAAATCAGTTGTTTGATGTTCTGGGAAGAAAGACAAAAAAAGCAGGTGGATATATGACCTACCTTCCTGTTTACCGCTCTCCTTTTATCTTTGCTAATTTTAATGGAACAAGTGGTGATGTAGACGTGATTACACACGAATGTGGGCATGCGTTCCAAGGGTATCTTTCCGGAATGGATCCCATCAAAGAACATGCAGATATTACAATGGAAACAGCAGAAATTCATTCTATGTCTATGGAATTTTTTACAGAACCTTGGATGAATAAATTCTTCGGTGAGAGAACGAATGATTACCTCTCCATGCATCTCGAAGCAGCAGCTGCGTTCATTCCATATGGATGTATGGTGGATGAATTTCAACACATCGTATATGAAAATCCAGAAATGACTCCAGAAGAAAGGCATGGCGCATGGAAAGAACTTGAAAAGGTTTATCGGCCACATATGGATTACACGGGGTGTCCGTACTTTGAAAAAGGCGGGTTTTGGCAGAAACAGCTGCACATCTATGATTATCCATTGTACTACATTGATTATTGCATCGCACAGACTTGCGCATTCCAGTATAAAGTTAAAATGGATGAGAATTATAAAGAAGCCTGGGACAGTTATCTTAAGCTTTGTCGTTTATCTGCCAGTGATTTCTTTACGAATATGGTAAAAGAAGTTGGTTTAGACAATCCTTTTGAGGATGGATGTATAGAGGGGATTGTAAAAAAGCTGGAACAAAAGATTCACTAGTTGGTGTAAGAGAATAAGGAGGAGCTGGTGAATAAGTATAGGAAAGACTATAAGGGGATCGATGAAATCTGTTATATAGGGGATTATTACAAATTTCATTTAACCAATGCAGAGTACAAAAAGATGCGAATCGTGATTTTTGCTGCCATAATCGCTTTGGTATTGATTTTTGCAGCAGCAGGATTCTTAAACAATAAAGGGAGTTTTTGCATTTATGTATTGTTCCCCTATCTATGCATCTTTTTGCCTCTGACCTTTTTGATCCGGGGATATAGAAGAATACCAAAACAATCACAGCCAATGGAATATGCCATTTACGATAAATGTTACAACCGAGTGAAGTTTTCTATCGTTGGAATCATGATGGCAAGTATGGCAGCGGGAATTGGGGACGTTGTCTTTCTCATAAAATATGCTCAAGAAATTGATTTGATAAAGGAAGGAAGCTTTTGTATTGCCAATATATTAATAGCAGGAATTTCTATCTTTCTCTTACGTTATCATAATCGTATCGTATGCGGAAGGCTCTAAGCCGGCCGCTTGCTTTATAAAAAAATAAAGGAGGATTTTAAGATGAAAAAAAGTTTAGCTCTTTTTCTAGTCGCTGCAATGACGGTTACTTCATTGACTGCATGCGGTTTAAAGGATTCTGCATCAAAGGATGCGGACAAAGGAAGCAAAGAGGTTTTAGCAGGAACAACAGAGGAGGTACCACTGGTGGTTGGTATGTCTCATTTTAGTGAAAAATTCAGTCCATTTTTCCGTAACTCGGATTATGACAAACAGGCTGAGATCATAACACAAGTAAGGATTGGAACGTTTGACCGTTCCGGTGCTTTAGTCGCAAATGCGAAAGACGGAGAGACAATCCCTTATAATGGAACCGATTATACATATAATGGTCTATCAAATATTACCACCAATTATGATAAAGCCACTGATATCACAACCTATGATGTTAAGATTCGAGATGACGTGAAATTTAGTGATGGCAAACCTTTAACAGCAGATGATATTATCTTTACCCTATATGTTTTATCCGATCCCGCTTACGATGGTGGAGAAAATTTTGGTTCCAAGCCAGTTATCGGTATGAAGAACTACCGTGCAAACAGTACAGCGGCAGACTCCATTACAAAAGAAGAAGTTCAGGCAGCAATTGATGCGATGCCGGATGAGTTGGCTGCTAAAATAAAAGAGACAATTATCGTTCCTACGTTAACAAGTGAACTGGATTGGGCAGCGTCACTTTATGGAAACGAAGCGTATGCCACCTATACAGAAAAGTACCCCAAAACAAAAGATCTATTTGCATTCTTTTATTCGAAAGATGAAACTTATGATTCTACAAAAGCCACGGATGAAAAGCAGGTGCTTCAGGATCTGATTGCTATGTACGGAACCGACTATAAAGCGTTGGGAAAAGCCTTTGCTCAGGATGAAAACAATTTTGATGCAGATGTAAATGCCTTGGCTGAAACCTATGTAGTAGAACAAAAGAGAAGTGGTGGGGAAGGGAAGGAAGTTCCAAACATCGAGGGAATTAAAAAAATCAGTGATACCGAAGTACAGGTTCAAACAAATGGGTATGATGCAACCGTGCTCTATAACTTTGATGTTGAATGTGCTCCCATGCATTACTACGGGGATCCATCTTTGTATGATTATGACAACAATAAATTTGGATTTAAGCGGGGGGATTTATCCGTAGTAAAAGAAAAAACAACAACTCCTATGGGAGCAGGACCATACAAATTTGTAAAATATGAAAACAAAGTTATTTACTATGAAGCAAACGAGAATTATTACTTAGGTGCTCCTAAGATTAAATATCTTCAATATAAAGAATCTTCCGATGCAGATAAAGTAACAGGGATATTACAAGGAACCATTGATATATCCGATCCAGCAGGAAGTAAATCCATCTTTAATCAAATCAAAGGAGAAAACAGCAATGGGGAACTATCAGGAGACAAAGTGTATGTAAGTACAGTGGATAATTTAGGTTACGGTTATATTGGGCTCAATGCCAATACGGTAAACGTAGCAGGCGATCCAGGTTCCGACGCTTCAAAGAATTTAAGAAAAGCACTTGCAACCATTCTTTCCGTGTATCGGGATGTAGCCATTGACTCCTACTATGGAGATGCAGCAAGTGTAATCCAGTATCCGATTTCCAATACCTCATGGGCAGCGCCACAGAAAACGGACTCGGATTACAAGATTGCATATTCCACAGATGTAGAAGGAAATAAAATTTACACAGACTCCATGTCTGCAGATGATAAATATGAAGCAGCTAAAAAAGCAGCTCTTGGGTATTTAGAAGCAGCTGGTTATACCGTAGCAGATGGGAAGGTAACAAAAGCACCGGAAGGTGGAGCGTTAGAATATGAAATTCTTATTGGTGCAGATGGAACAGGAGATCATCCATCCTTTGCCGTATTAACAGACAGCAAAGCAGCATTAGAAGAAATCGGAATTACATTAGATATTAATGACTTTGCAGATAGCAGCCAGTTGTGGACCACCTTAGATGCAGGGACCCAGAATCTATGGTGTGCAGCATGGCAGGCAACTCCAGACCCAGATATGTATCAAGTATATCACAGTAATAATGTACTTGGTAAAGGTGGTTCCGATGACAACCATTATGCACTCAATGACCCGGAATTAGACCAATTAATTCTAGCAGCCAGAACAAGTGATGACCAGACATATAGAAAAGCGATTTATAAACAGTGCTTTGATATCATCCTTGATTGGTCTGTGGAAATACCAATCTATCAGAGACAAAATTGTATTATCTTTAGCCCGGAACGAGTAAATGTTGATACCATTACTCCAGATATATCAACCTACTACCGGTGGTGGGAAGAGATCCAGAATATAGAAATGAAATAAAATACAGGAGAGCTTTCCATGAGGAAATTTATAACAAGAAGACTTTTACAAAGTATTGTGATTTTATTTTTTGTTTCATTTATTATCTATGGAATTATGAGATGTATGCCAACGAGCTACGTGGAAACACAGGCAAGGCAATTATCCACACAACCTGGCGCGAAGAGTTATACAGAATGGTTGGAGCAGCTAAATGCATCCTATGGACTTGATACTGGAGTCATTCGAGGCTATGGCAAGTGGTTAAGGAAAGCCATCGTTGGTGATTTTGGGGATTCCTGGTATTTTAATGTACCAGTTATGGAGAAATTCAGCAAGGTAATCTGGCATTCGTTTGCACTGGGGCTAACCTCCTTTATCCTGGAAATCGTAATTGCCATTCCACTTGGGATCCTTTCTGCGAAGAAACAATATAGTAAAACAGATTACGCAGTCACGGTATTTGCATTGGTGGGGATCTCCATCCCAAGTTTCTTCCTCGCCACTTTATTAAAATGGATCTTTTCGATTAAACTCGGTTGGTTTGATTTGTTTGGAGTTGTTGGCCGAATGCATGAGCAGCTAAGTCCCTTTGGACAATTCTTAGATATTGCAAAACATTACGTCTTGCCAGTGATTACCTTAACCATTATTAATGTAGGAAGTTTAATGAGATATACCAGAACCAATATGCTAGAAGTTCTTAATTCTGATTTTATTCGAACCGCAAGGGCGAAGGGACTCTCAGAGCACAAGGTGGTAAATTATCATGCATTTCGTAATACGCTGATCCCAATTGTAACAATACTTGGAAGTTCAATTCCGAGCCTCTTTGCAGGTGCTATGGTAACGGAGACGATATTTCAAATACCTGGAATCGGGTATACCTCTTATCAGGGTATGATACAAGGCGACATCCCTTTTACGATGTTTTACATGATATTTATGGCATTTTTAACGCTGTTGGGTACAATCACCGCAGATGTATTATATGCGGTTGTTGATCCCCGTGTAAGAATCAATTAGGAGGGAGAATACGATGGCTGATATCAAAGAAAAGAATCAGATAGAAAATAGGGAAATCAAAACACTAGATGATGAACAAAGAGTCAAGGTATTATCTCCTGGAATGCTTGTTGCAAAACGTTTTTTTCGAAATCGTCTGGCATTAATTGGACTTATCATTATTGTTGCGATGTTTGTTTTTTCATTCATCGGTGGAGTGGTTTCCCCCTATGGGGAAAGAGAAGTGTTTCGTACTTATGAAATAGCACAAAAAGACTTTGCTGGTGTAAACGTTAATAAAGATTACCAGTATACAGACCGAGAGGGGGCTAGGTTTCCTGCTTTGGCAAAAGCAGATATGATTCTAGCTATTAATCAGGGAGAAACTTCCTTTCAATCTGGAGGGGAAAATTATAGTCTAATCAACGAGGCAGAGGGTTTTTACCAAGTAGTGAAGCGAAATGACATTGCAACGGTTATGACCGTTAAGGGAATCAGCTCTTTTAATCAGGTAGGAGAAACGGTTATTACAGATGCAGTAAAAGATGCGTATGCAGATGCTTTTTCCAACGATAAAGATTCTTTTCGAATCAATGGAACCACGTATGTCATCACACAAAACGGGAAGCTAAATGTAATATCAGAAGCGGAAGTAATCTCAAACGTAACGACCCTCATATTTAATACATATAAAAAGGATACGCAATTAAGCGGGGAATTTAAGCTAGAGGCTCAAAGAGCGATGATTGCAGAGAAAACTTCCTTTCATGCGGATAATCAAAACTATACCTGTGAACGAAAAAAGGGCTCTATGTCTGCATTGTTTCTGGTAGATGGCGAGGAATATGCAAGCGCCTCTCATTTTAATGTCAGAGCCATCTCTTCTGATCTGTTTCTTCCCATTGACTTTAAAAAGGAAGTAGAAAATGCAGTTGAGCAAAATCAAACGAAACTTGAATATCAGAATGAGAACGGGGAAACAGAAGTATATACGATTGAACGAAACAATGAACAATATACGGTGAAGAAAGAGATGAGCACTCAGGTAAATAAAACATATGAAGCACCTTCCTTAAACCATTGGCTTGGAACCGATGGGAATGGAATGGATGTAATAACAAGACTGATGTATGGCGGCCGTATTTCCCTATTAATTGGATTTGTCGTTGTGATACTAGAAATAGTACTGGGAATCGCCATCGGTGGAATTGCAGGATATTTTGGTGGCTGGCTGGATAGTCTTTTGATGAGAGTTGTAGATATATTTAACTGCATTCCCGGAATGCCTTTATATATTATTTTAGGTGCGGTTATGGACTTTTTGAAGATTAATCCCAGTATTCGTATTTATTTCTTATGTCTTATATTGGGAATTCTAAGCTGGCCTCAAGTAGCCAGAATGGTACGGGGGCAGATTTTATCCCTCCGGGAACAAGAATTTATGATTGCAACAGAGGCCACTGGAATTCGTATTTCAAGAAGGATTTTCAAACATTTAATTCCCAATGTAATTCCCCAGCTCATTGTAATGGCAACCATGGGGCTAGGTAATGTAATATTAATGGAGGCAACTTTAAGTTTCTTTGGCTTAGGGGTGAAATATCCATTTGCTTCCTGGGGGAATATTGTTAACGCAGTGAACGATATCTATGTTATGACCAATTTCTGGTTTATATGGATACCGGCGGGATTCTTAATATTAATTACCGTATTAGGATTTAATTTTATTGGTGATGGTCTTCGGGATGCATTTGATCCGAAGATGAAGCGGTAAGAATATCCGTGCGTTGGCAAATCGTATAAATGGAGGAAATTATGGCTTTATTTCAGAAAAATAGCGCAAAAGCTGCGAATTATATATCTGCAAAGGAATCAAGGAGAATCTCAAAAGAAAATCGAAGAATTACAGATGAATTTGAAAAGAAAAGGAATCGGAACGTGATACCGAGAGAAGAATACGTTACGGAAATGAAAAATTCCGAAAACGTGGTTGAATTTGATAACCTTCATACTTATTTCTTTTCTGATGTAGGGATTGTTAAATCCGTAAATGGGGTAACCTTTGATGTACCAAAGGGGAAAACAGTAGGAGTTGTGGGAGAATCGGGCTGTGGAAAGTCAGTCACAAGCCTTTCCCTTATGCAGTTGGTGCAAAGACCTCAAGGGCAAGTTGTAGAAGGTGCCATACGGTTTCATACAGGAAAAGAAGTCGTGGATGTTACGAAAATGCCTGCGAGAGAGATGCAAAAGCTTCGGGGAAATAAGATTTCCATGATATTTCAGGAACCAATGACGAGTCTTAACCCAGTCTTTCGCATCGGTTTACAGGTAGATGAAGTAATCAAACTTCATTTTCCCGATATGAAAAAGGAAGAGGTTAGGAAACGTACGATAGAAATGCTTGAGCTTGTTGGGATTGCCAATAGTGAGGGGGTATATAAAATGTTCCCTCATGAGCTTTCTGGTGGTATGCGTCAGCGTGTCATGATTGCCATGGGACTTGCATGTGATCCGGAACTGATTATTGCAGATGAACCCACAACCGCCCTTGACGTTACCATACAAGCACAAATTCTTGATATTCTAAGGGATTTAAAGAAGCGGATCAATAGTAGTATCATGCTGATCACCCATGATTTGGGGGTAATTGCAGAGATGGCGGATCTAGTTGTGGTTATGTATGCGGGTCGTGTAATTGAGAAGGGAACTGCAGAGGAAATATTTGCTAAGCCCAGTCATCCTTATACCATTGGACTTATGAAAAGTAAACCGGCGGTAGGCAGAAAGATGGATCGGTTATATAGTATTCCAGGAAAAGTACCCAATCCAATTAATATGCCGGATTATTGCTATTTCAAAGATCGATGTGAACAGTGCATAGAGGCTTGTGAAGGAAAATATCCAGATCAGGTTCAGCTTTCTCCCACGCATTTCGTAAGCTGTTATCGTTATGATCACCCGACGGGAAAGGGGGAAAGTTAAGTATGGCAGACAATATATTAGAAGTAAAACATTTGAAAAAATACTTTCCCATTAAAAGCGGTGCTCTGGGAAAGGGGAAAGGAGCATTAAAAGCAGTCGATGATGTTAGTTTCTCCATTGAAAAAGGGACTACCATGGGACTCGTGGGAGAGTCTGGATGCGGAAAGTCCACAACCGGAAGAACTATTTTAAGACTTATGGAGAAAACCGATGGAGAAGTATTGTTTCATGGGATTCCAGTTCATAGTTTGAACAAAAAAGAATTACGAGATTTGCGTACGAAAATGCAGATAATCTTTCAGGATCCATATTCCAGCCTCTCCCCAAGACTTCCGGTAGGAGAAATCATTGGTGAGGCAGTCAAAGAACATCATTTAGTCTCAAAAGAAGCGTATGAGGGACATTTAAATAAAATTATGGCCTCCTGTGGATTGCAGCCTTATCATAAGGATCGCTATCCCCATGAATTTTCAGGTGGACAGCGTCAGAGAATCTGTATTGCAAGAGCATTGGCGCTAAATCCTGAATTTATTGTGTGCGATGAACCAGTTTCAGCCTTAGATGTATCAATCCAGGCACAGATCATTAATCTGTTAGAAGATTTACAAAAGGAATATGGGTTGACTTATTTATTCATCTCTCATGACCTTTCCGTTGTGGAACATATCTGTGATACAGTAGGAGTCATGTACTTAGGGGGATTGGTTGAGACGGGAACAACAGAGGAGATTTTTACAAATCCCCTTCATCCATATACCCAGGCTTTGTTTAGTGCAATCCCAATTCCAGATCCAACCGCCAATGTTGACCGCATTATTTTACAGGGGAATCTCCCATCCCCAGCGAATCCCCCAAAGGGCTGTAAATTCCATACAAGATGCAGTAAATGTATGGAGATATGTAAGGATATTGTGCCAGAGGCAAAAGATGTAGGTGCTGGACATGTGGTCAGATGCCACTTGTATGATTCATAAAAGTCAGGTACGACTTCCATGTGTTCTAAAAGATATCCAATGGGGTACAAATGTATATAATTGTTAACATTAAAAATATAATGTCATTTAGAAAAGAAAAATTAATACTTACAATTAGCGGTTTTGAGTGTTTCGGAGCCGCTTTTATTATGGGCAGTTATCTGTGTTTTTGTGTAAAAGTCTTGACAGTATCAAAAGATGAGACTACAGTATAATATAAATAAAGACAAATTATTGAAAAAATAAAAGTTCCTAAATAAGATTGCAAAAGACAGATTGCTAGAAGAGGAGGAGCACAAGAAAGATGAGAGAAATCCTAAGTGTAAACCACTTGAAGAAAAAGTATGGTTGTGACGATAATACTTTGTTAGTAATTCAAGATATTAGTTTCAAGGTAATAGAGGGAGAATTTATTAGCATAATGGGTTCTTCCGGTTCAGGGAAAACCACCCTATTAAACTGTATCTCTACAATTGATGATGCAACAGAGGGGAATGTATTAATTGAAGAAACTGATTTAACAATGCTTAATGAAAGTCAAAAAGCAAAATTTAGAAGGGAAAATCTTGGGTTTATTTTTCAAGAGTATAATCTTTTAGATACGTTGACTGTGGAAGAAAATATCTCATTGGCACTTACTTTAAATCATTTGTCAGTAGCTAAAATAAAGGAAAAAGTAAGTGAGATAGCAGAACAATTAAGTATAAAACATATACTTACAAAATATCCATATGAAATTTCGGGTGGCGAAAAGCAGAGGTGTGCGTGTGGAAGAGCTGTTATTCATTCACCAAAGCTTGTGTTAGCAGATGAGCCAACAGGAGCTTTAGATAGTGGGAATTCAAGAACATTGATGGAAACAATTGATTTTATGAATAAAAAAATGGGAACTACTGTTATGGTTGTTACACACGATAGTGTTGTTTCTTCTTATGCGCAACGAGTTATATTTATAAAAGATGGTAAAATTTATAACGATATAGTATTAAAGAAAATTTCATTAGAGGAAAAGCGGAGAAAGATAATGGAGATAGAAGAGGAAATGAGGAGGCAGAGTTAATGTATGTAAAACTGGCCATAAGAAATATAAAACGAAGCATAGTAAATTATATTACATATTATATTACAATTATAATTGCAATAACATTGATGTATTCTTTTACTGCATTGGCCTCTTCAAAAGATATTATGTCTCTTAGCGATACCATGCCTGTATTTAAAAACAGTATTATACTATTAACATTTTTTGCTTCAATAATTATTGCATTTGTAATTGGATATGCAGCTGATTTTATGATTGGACAGCGCGAAAAAGAATTTTCTGTCTACAAAATTATGGGAATGGAACAGAAAAATATTAACAGATTATTTTACTTGGAAAATATTATGCTGTTTATTTTGGCTATGAGTATAGGGGTAGTTTTAGGCGCATTATTTGCAGGAGGTATGACTTCCTATGTAATGAGTATATTTCATAGTACACATCAATATAGTGTAAATTTGTCCGGGTTCCCAATTTTTTATACAATTATTTTTAGTATACTAATGCAGATAATTTCTACCATCCGTATCATCCGGAATCTAACCAGAAAAAAGATAATAGATTTAATGTATGGTTCTCAGAAAAATGAAGAGGCATCAAAAAAATACTTAATTAAGCAAAAAAAGATGTTTTTTATTGCTTTGGTGTTGTTTCCATTGGGTATATGGTTTGTATGGTATGGACTTGTCTGTAGTTCACAAATGGCTTGGATTTATTTAGCTATAGCTACTATATGTATCTTGTTTAGTATTCTTCAGGTATACAGATATTTCCCTGTTGTGCTTACAGCATCATTAAATAAAGTAGAGAAATGGAAATTCAAAGGAACCAACTTATTTCTAGTGAGGCAATTTAGTTCAAGATTTAATTCGACAGGAAAAATAATGGCTGTTATTGCAGTTTTATTAACGTTAGCAATGAGTACGATAGCTGGCGGATTGTTTATGGGAGCAAGTTATACTGTAAATATTGAGAATTTTGCTCCTTATGATATTGCAATAAAAATAGATGCAGATATAGAAAGTTTTGAAAAGGAATTAACCTATATTAAAAAGCAAGTTGACGTTAAAGATTATGTGGACTATAAGCTTTATGAGACAGCAGAGTTACCTGAATTACCAATACTTGCAATATCTGATTATAATCATATAAGAAAACAATTAAATTTAAAGCCGGTGAATCTAAAAGATAACGAATATATAGTCCATTGTGAAGAAATATATACCAAAGAAATGCTAGATAAGATCAATGAACAGCCAACGATTCGTATTGTAAATAATAATCTTTTACCAGCAGTTACTGCAGTATACACCGAAGGAATTGAGCAATATTGGATGGTAGGTTCCAATGGCTATGCATTAGTAGTACCGGATAAGGTGGTTAAAGGATTGTCAACACAAAAATCAAGATTAATTGTATCAACGAACCCTGCGGCACCAAAAGAAATGAAAAAAGAATTGTATACTGTAGTTAGCGAGCATTTAAAGCCTTATATTATTGAGGGAACTTTATCGCAGCATACTACGATTGGCGTATTAGTTAAGACATGGACGGTTGCAAATTCTTTGACCGGATACACGATTACCTCTTTTTGTTGTCTATATTTGGGAATTATCTTTACTATATTAGTAGGAGCTTTGCTAGCATTTCAACAGATGGCTGTAGCGGAAAGTAACAACAAAAAATATACAATTCTCTATAAATTTGGAGTTCCTTGGAAACAGATTAGTTGGCTAGCATTTAAAGAAATGTTATTATTTTTTTTGACTCCCATTCTTATGCCTTTTATTGTTATATTTTCTCTCGCTGGTATATTAAATAGGATTCTGAGAGAGCAGATGCTAGATATTAATATTATTTTAAAATATACTGGGTTAGCAGTTGCTATATTTATGGTGATTTACATATTTTATTTTGTCATTACTTTTTACACCTATAAAAGAATTGCATTGCAACAACATAGGAGATAAGGAATTATAGTCATGACAGTATAAAAAAATATTGTATAGGATTAATTGTACAAAATATGTTAAGAGCAATAAAATATGGGAATAATATGGTAGGACTTCCCGTGAGTGGGAAAAGAATGGAGGGAATGCCATGAGAATTCCAAAGCATATCGGAATTATACCCGATGGAAACCGACGTTGGGCGGTACAGAAAGGAATGAAGAAAGAGGATGGGTATGACAATGGGATCTTTCCTGGAATGACTCTTTATCGTATGTGCCGTGAATTGGGTATTGAGGAGATGACCTTCTATGGGTTTACCGCAGATAATACCAAACGTCCTACTATACAAAGAGAAGCGTTTTCCAAGGCATGTGTAAAGGCAGTGGATGTATTGTCGAAAGAAGATGCAGAGCTTTTAGTACTTGGTAAGACGACATCCCATGTGTTTCCAGAAGAATTAAAACCTTATACTGACAGAGTTCGGTTTGGAAAAGGCGGAATGAAAATTAATTTTTTGATTAATTACAGTTGGGAGTGGGACTTAGGGCTTAAAGATAAAGTTATTGGTCCAGAACTAAAGACCTCTAAGGTATCTAGAATTGACTTGATTATTCGATGGGGTGGAAGAAGGAGACTGTCTGGCTTTTTACCGGTTCAGTCTGTTTATTCCGATCTCTACGTTGTAGATGATTACTGGCCAGATTTTAGGATCGAGCATGTGAATGATGCTTTGGAATGGTATTCTAGACAAGATGTAACATTAGGTGGATAGAAAAACAGGGTTTGGTCGGTTAAAAAAATATTGTATTTGAAAAAAAATTGTTGTATACTGCTCACAGCATAGAGTCAATTACAGCAGGAGACAGACCAATGATAATTCAGAGTAATAGAAGAAAGCCCATGCATAGAACACTTGCATATTTGTTATGCGTCGCATGGTTTTTTGCTCAACTGAATGGAAATTATGACTCAGATCAGGGGAAAGGGGTGTTTACTTTTTCCGGGTCTGTTTCTTGCGGAGATTTTTATCATAAAAGAAGCAATTGGGACGCAGAGATCCCAGAAGTATTTGAGGAAGAAACGGATCAAATTTCTTTGACTCATTCCATCCATTCCGATATTAGTTTTCCTACTTTCTTTTTCTTCTTCCCCCTACTGTTTGGGCTGGTAGAAACCACAACTCTCCCCAAAGATTTGATTGGCAGGCTGTTTTTGATCCAATATATCCACGATTCAGATGGTGAAAAAGGATCTGCAGGCATTTAAAATGCAGATAGAAGATCAATCAGAAAAGAGGATAATTTATGAAACCAGGAAAGAAATTATTTGCTGCAATTTTGCTTGTTATTGCAGCGTTTGTTTCTATTGCAATTTTTGGGGCAGGAGATAGCATCAAAGGTGCCTTTGACATGCGTTTAGGAATTGATATCAGAGGTGGCGTAGAAGCAATATTTGAGCCTCAGGGAATGGACCGAAAACCAACCGTGCAGGAGCTTGATTCTGCCAGGGAAGTAATTGAAACCCGAATGGATAATCAAAACATAACAGATCGTGAAGTAACGGTTGATAAAAAAGCCGGATACATCATTGTTCAATTTCCATGGAAATCACAGGAGACAGATTTTAATCCAGAAGATGCCATAACAGAACTTGGTGCAATGGCAGAGCTTACATTTCAAGACCCCGATGGAACGGTATTAATTCAAGGGAAAAATGTGAAAAATGCAACACCAGAGATGAAAAATGCCAATGGAGCGAAACAATATCAGGTGGCTCTGACGTTTGATTCGGAAGGGGCAAAGCTGTTTGAAAATGCAACAAAATCGTTGATTGGGAAACGATTGGGAATCTATATGGACAAAGATCAAATCTCCAATCCTACGGTAAAAGCAAAAATTTCAGGAGGTCAGGCCGTTATCACCGGAATGGAATCCTATCAGGCGGCAAAAGATCTGGCAGAGAAAATCAATGCAGGAGCCCTTCCATTTTCTTTAAAAACAACGAACTTTTCTACCATCAGTCCTTCCCTTGGAAGCAATGCTTTGACCATCATGGTATATGCCGGCATGGTTGCATTTTTAATCATATGTCTGTTTATGATTTTATGTTACCGGCTTCCAGGTGTGATTGCTTGTGTGACTTTGGTGCTGCAGATGAGTTTACAAATGCTCTCTGTTTCCATTCCACAGTACACACTGACATTGCCGGGAATTGCGGGTATGATTTTGACCTTGGGAATGGCGGTGGATGCCAATATCATTATTTCTGAACGTATCTCCGATGAACTGAAAAAGGGCAGTTTTATAAAAGCTGCCATACAGACCGGTTATAAAAATGCGTTTTCTTCTGTTTTAGATGGGAATGTGACCACCGCAATTATAGCAGTGATCTTAATGTTTTTAGGTTCAGGAACTATGCTAAGTTTCGGTTACACTCTGCTTATGGGTATGATCGTAAACCTGTTGGTTGGAGTAACGGTATCCAAACAGTTGATTCTGTCTTTGGTATCGTTTGATTTCTTTCGAAATACAGCATGGTTCAAGATTCGAAAAGACAAAAAAATCTTACCGTTTTATCAAAAGAAATATATATTTGCTTTTGTTTCCGGATTCGTGCTTCTATCTGGTATTTTGGGGTGTTTCTTTTTTGGAGTGAAACTGGATACCAAATTCACCGGAGGTGCGGTATTAACGTATCAGATATCCGAGGGTGCAGATACCAGTAAGATCCAGGGGGCTGTGGAAAAAGAAACCAATCGACCGGTTACGGTTCAGATAAAGGAAGATCCCATGTCTGGTCAGAAACGTCTTTCTGTAACGCTTGCAGGCAGTTTAGGAATGTCTCCCAATGAGCAGAAACAAATAACGGCGGTGATCAACAAGATCACAGGAAATGGCGAAGGCAAGGTCTCTGAATCTTATGTGGTAGAACCTTATATAGGGGCCAAGGCTCTTCGAAATGGGGCAACAGCCATTGCCTTATCTATGCTTTTTATAGTTGGGTACGTGTGGGTCCGTTTCTCTGTTATCTCAGGACTCCCTGCAGGAATTACAGCCATGATAGCCTTGTTCCATGATGTACTGGTGGTGTTTTTTGTATTTGTCCTGTTTCGGATTCCACTCAATGACGCTTTTGTTGCAGTGGTATTGACAATCATCGGTTACTCCATCAATGACACCATAGTTATCTACGACAGGATAAGGGAGAATCGCAAACAGAATTTAAAGATGCCAGTAGAGGACCTGACTAATATTAGTATTTCACAAACTTTAAAACGCTCGGTTAATACTTCGTTTACAACTGGGATTTGTGTATTTATATTACTGGCTGCTTCGTATCATTTTCAGATTCAATCAATCATGGAGTTTTCATTACCCATGTTTTTTGGAGTTTTGACGGGTTGTTATTCCTCGATTTGTGTTGCCAGTCCTCTCTGGGCCATGTGGGAAGTAAGAAAAATGAAATTGTCTGACGTTAAGAAAAAATGATATTTTTTGGTATGCTATTGAATAATTATGATAAAAATGTTAGAATATAAGAACAAGTAATTTGAAAATATGCCCAAGAATAAGGAGGACATTACGATGCTAAATAAAGAAATTGTTAATATGTTAAATAAACAGGTTAATTTTGAATTCTATTCGGCTTATGCCTATCTGGATATTTGCAATTATTATGCCGATTGTAATTTAAATGGATTTGCAAATTGGTTCAAGATACAAACCCAGGAAGAACGGGATCATGCTACATTATTCATGGATTATTTGCTTCATAATGGAGATAAAATCGTATTGGATGATATTAAGGCTCCTTCCTATGAGTTTAAAGACTTCCGCCAGCCCATTGTGGAGGCGTATGAGCATGAGATGAAAGTTACAAAAGCCATACATGACATATACGGAGCTGCTTATGAGCTGAAAGATTTCCGTACGATGCAGTTCCTTGACTGGTTTGTAAAGGAACAGGGGGAAGAAGAGAAGAATACAGATGAGATCATTAAGAGATATGACTTATTTGGGTCTGATTCCAAAGGATTGTATATGCTGGATTCTGAACTATCCTCTAGAGTTTATACTTCGCCAACGTTGGTGATCTGATTGTAGATGGATGATTCAATCGTTTGATAAAAAGCAGACCCTGCCGGGTTCTAGGATCCGGTGGGGAATGCTTTTTCTATTTTTAGAGAAGGAGCTAAGGAATGAAAGTTCAGATAGATATTATATCCGAAGTAGAAGAGGAAGTGGTTCATTTTCAGGTTCACAGTGTGGAAAAAAACATAAACCGGGCCATTCAGATCTTAAATTCGGCAGAAAAAGATGCAGGCAGCCTTCTTTGCAAAAAAGACGAAACATTTTATAAAATAAAAAAAGACGATATCTTTTATCTGGAAACGATGGATCGGAAAGTTTTTGTCTATACGGAAAAAGATACATTTGAAATTGCAGAAAAACTGTATGTACTAGAGGAACAGCTTTATCCCTATGGATTTATTCGAATCAGTAAATCTATGCTTTTAAATTTTAATCAAATTTATTCGTTCTATCCAAAACTAAGTGGGAATTTAGAAGCGTTACTTTTGAATCAGGAAAAAGTCATCATATCAAGGCGGTATGTGGCTGGTCTAAAAAGAAAATTAGGAATGGGGGAGAACGAATGATAGTTCATAAAATAAATAAAATAACCCAGTTAACAGCAATGATTTTTACTGGGGTCGTATTAATTGAGTTGCTAACCGGAAAGCAATTAAATAATCAGTTCCTATATGAGATTTTACTTAGTGCCTTTGGAGCTGCAGTGATCAAACGCAGTCTTTTTCAGGGAATCTTATTTGACTCTTCTTTTTTTAAGCAAGCAGTTTATTTGATCGCTGTTTGGGTGTATTGTATTCTGTGTAATTACCTGTTTAACTGGGGACTGACAATAGAAGGGATTGCTTCTATACTTGCCATAGTTATCATTCTTTATATTGCCATCCGTTTGCTAACGTATCAATTTGATAAAGCAGAGGTAAAGAAGATGAATGAAAGATTAGAAAAGAAAGAAGATAAAAAAATTCATTCGAAGTCACCCAAATAATAAAACCGCTTAAGAAGAAGGAATGACCGCTTGCGTATTGAGACCTTGTTAAATCTTTTGGATGATTGTAATGTGGGATCATAAAAAAGAAAGAAGGAAATTATTATGTTTATCATTGAAGTCTTAACGCAGACACCAATTATTGTATGGGTGTTATTGGTAATATTAATCAAGAGAGGGCAAGCGGCCACTCAGGATGCCAGAATTTCATTTTCAAAAATGTTATTGGTTCCAACCATATTTATTATTTGGGGTCTGATGAAGCTTTTTACAAAGTTTGCTTATTTTGGAGAATCGGTTTGTGTCTATGTAGTACTGGCAGCGATTGGATCTATGGTCGGTTATTCGTTGTATTCCCGGTTTCGTAAGGTTTATAAAAAGGAAAATGATTTCTATCGTACGGGAACCTATCTTCCGCTAATGATCATACTAGTTAACTTTTCTGTGAAATATTGTTTGAATGTTGCAGTCAGCATTCAGCCTTTCCTTTACAATAACTTCGAATTCAATCTGCTTTACTCCATTGCTTGTGGATTTTCTGTAGGGTTATTTATTGGTGGGCTGTTACAGGCATATGTAGCATGCAGCAGATATGAGGTAGAGGTAAACTTTATATCATAAATGAAACCATTCTTCCCCCTTTTTCCCTTGCATTTGTCATAAAGTGGATTATAAAATATAAATATCATATTTTCAAAAAATATGAAAACTAAAAACTGTATAATTATCGGGGGATAAGAGTTATGTCAAAACAGAGAGAGAAGGTGGAATTTCGCTATTATGAGATTCCAAACGGGGAACCAGTACTGGCTTTATTTGGGGAAGGTTGGATCAGGGAGTATGGAAGGCACGTCAAATACCTTCATTTTCATAATTTAATGGAGATAGGCTATTGCCATTTTGGCACTGGGGAAGTTGTGTTGGGTCAGGAACGCATTCCCTTTTCTCCTAAATCTATTATGATCGTACCTCCAAGGCTTCCTCATACCACCAACAGCGAGGAAGGGACACAAGGATATTGGGAATGGCTGTATGTGGATATGGAGCAAGTTCTCTGCAACTGGTTTGTAAAGGATCCGCTGAGTAAAAAAAATATACTAAAACAGATCCAAAGAACTGGTTATTTATTGTCAGGGGATGAGCATCCTTCTTTATTTCGAGTGATAATTGGGATTATAGAAGAAGCACGCATGAAAAAGCCATATTATAAAGATAACATCAGGGGACTTTTACAGGCATGGCTGACTGAATTATTACGGCTCTCCGATGCCGAAGTGAATGTGATGCGTAGAAGACCCCACACAGCATTGATTTCCGATGCGCTTAATTACATATCAGAACAATATTTAAAAGAAATTAAAATAAAAGATTTGGCAGTTCAATGCAATATGAGTGAAAGTCATTTTCGTCGTGTCTTTGAAGATGGAATGAAAATGAAGCCATTGGAGTATATAAATTTAATCCGAATTCAACAATCATGTGAATTTTTAAAGAACACGGAAAAATCCATGGATGAGGTAGCAGAATCCTCTGGTTTTGCATCAGTTTCTGCATTTAACCGAAACTTTAAGAAAGTGATGAGCTGCTCCCCATATCAGTGGAAAAAATCGAAGGAAAAGGATGAGAATCGACTGGATCATTGTCAGATCAGTACACACAAAGGCTGGCAATGATCTGAATGGTTGAATTTGCGCTTTTTTTAATTAAATATAGATGCTTTCAAATTTGAAAAATTGGTATAATGTTGTTATCCGTTTCATGAAATAGATAACAGTAGGATACCTTTTTTTTATGGAGAGAGCTGCATGTTTTATCTGCAATTTTTATGAAAAAAGTTAGAGATTCTCAAAATAACGAAAAAATAAGGAGGAAATTTGTTATGAAAAGAAAAATAGGATCAATTTTACTGGCTGGTGTTATGGTATTATCCTTAGCTGCCTGTAGTAGCACAACGACACCACAAAAAAATGGTGGGGAAAAGAGTGGGAATGCTAAGACGGACAATGAACTGACTGTTTGGTGTTGGGATCCGGCCTTTAACGTATATGCGATGGAAGAAGCAGCAAAAATTTACCAGAAAGATCATCCGGATTTTAAATTAAATGTTGTAGAGACCCCTTGGGCAGATGTCCAGACCAAGCTGACCACAGCAGCAACGTCTGGGAACTTAGATTCCCTACCAGATATTATGCTTTTACAGGATAACGCATTTTTAAAAAACGTAATCAGTTATCCAGATGTATTTAATAATATGACGGATAGCGGAATCGATTTTACTAAGTTTGCGAAGGCCAAAACTGCATACTCAGTGGTAGAGGGGAAAAATTATGGAGTTCCGTTTGATAATGGAGCCGTGGTTGCCTGTTACCGTACCGATATCTTAGAAGAAGCAGGGTATACGGTGGATGAATTTAAGGATATTACCTGGGGCCAGTATCAAAAAATGGGGGAAGATATCCTTAAAAAGACGGGGAAACCGTTGTTATCTTGTCAGGCAGGAGAGTCGGATCTGATCATGATGATGTTACAGTCTGCCGGAGGAAGTCTATTTGATCAAGACGGAAATCCAGCCATGATTGGGAATGAAAAACTAAAAAAAGTGATGGAAACGTATGCGGCTTTGGTAAAAAGCGGAGTGTTAATAGAAGTCAATGACTGGGATCAATATATAGGTACATTAACAAATAGTACCGTAGGTGGAACCGTCAACGGCTGCTGGATTCTGGCAAGCATTCAAACCGCAGAGGATCAGTCTGGAAAGTGGGGGCTTACTAATATGCCAAAACTGGAAGAGGTTGATGGGGCAACCAATTATTCCAACAATGGAGGTTCGAGCTGGGCGGTGACAACAGCATGTAAAAATCCGGAACTGGCGTATGATTTTCTGGCAAAAACATTTGCAGGAAGCACTTCTTTTTTTGAAACCATTCTTCCAAAATCCGGCGCACTTTCTACTTATCTTCCGGTAGCAGATAGTAAAGTATACAAAGAACCACAGGAATTTTTCGGCAATGATCCAATCTATGCCATGATCACAGAGTTTGCATCAAAAACGCCGTCAAATAATACTGGTGTCTATTATTATGAGGCAAGAGATGCGGTTGCCACTGCCATTACAAGAGTCGTTGCAGGTTCAGATATTGATTCTGAGATAAAAACTGCAGAGGATACGGTGAATTTTGCAATGGGAAAATAAGGTAGAATCAGGAATAAGAGAGGTGGTATCATCGTGGTAAGATTAAAGAAAAACCGAACGTTAGGACAGAAGCAGAGCCGGGCAGGCTGGATCTTTTTGGCACCTGCAGTTCTACTACTAGTAATTATGAGTTTTGTTCCTATGATTCAGGCTTTGTTTTTATCCTTCCGTACCGGGCTCGGTGCGGCTATGAAATGGACTGGGGCAGGAAACTATATCCGTATGTTTCAGGATCCGATTTTTGTCCAGGCGCTTACCAATAATTTTACATATCTGTTAATACAAGTACCAGTTATGTTGATTCTTGCTCTGATCCTAGCTTCGTTACTAAATAAGAAAGAACTTCGGTTCAAGGGACTGTTTCGTACTGCCATATTCCTCCCATGTGCCACCTCTTTGGTTTCCTACGCAGTCATATTCCGTTCTTTATTTGCCATAGATGGACTGGTGAATACTGTGCTCATCAAACTGGGGTTCTTCACAACGGGATATAACTTTCTGGGGCATCCAAACAGTGCCAGAGTTGTGATTATACTGGCACTGATCTGGAGGTGGACCGGATATAACATGGTGTTTTATCTAGCTGGACTTCAAAACATTGAATATTCTGTTTACGAAGCAGCTAAAATTGACGGAGCATCTCCTCTTCAATGTCTGCTTCGTATTACCATACCTTTGTTGAAGCCAATGATACTGCTAACCGCCATCATGTCGACCAATGGAACTTTGCAGTTATTTGATGAATCTGTGAACTTAACATATGGAGGTCCTGCAAATGCAACCATTACCATGTCCCATTATATTTATAATGTATCCTTTAAATATGTTCCAAACTTCGGATATGCGGCGGCCATGTCGTATGTGATTCTTATTCTGGTAGCATTACTGGCCTATATACAGTTGAAGGTAGGTGATAAACGTGACTAAAGGGAAAAAAATACTTTCTTATGGTTTTTTGATCCTGGTTTCTGTCCTATCGGTATTCCCTCTTTACTGGATGGTGATAGCGGCAACCAATAAAAGTGTGGATGTATCGAGAGGTACCTTGATGGTGGGAACGGCGTTATTTGAGAATTGGAAGAATCTTTTTGCTTCCCAGAATGTTGCCCGTGCCTTGTTTAATTCCTTTCGGTATTCCATTCTTATGACCCTGATTTCCTTGCTTGTCTGTTCTTTGGCAGGTTATGGTTTTGAAGTATTTCATGATAAGGCAAAAGATCGGGTGATGAGTGTAATTTTGCTTGCAATGATGGTTCCGTTTGCAGCAACCATGATACCTCTTTATCAGATGTTTTCAAAGGCAAGACTGCTCAACAGCACCTTGGGCTTTATTTTGCCTACCATATCAACTCCGTTTTTAATCATGATGTTTCGTCAGAGTGCAAGATCTTTTCCCTCTGATATTATGGAAGCAGCAAGACTGGATGGTTTGACTGAATTTCAGATCTTTTATCGAATGTTTCTTCCTACCATGCGGTCTACTTATGCAGCGGCCATGACCATCACCTTTATGAATGCATGGAATAGTTATTTATGGCCGAAGGTAATACTTTCCGATGTTAATAGTATTACCATGCCCATGATGGTAGCAAATTTAACGGAAGGATATGTGACAGATTACGGTGTTTTAATGCTATCCGTGTTTATCTGTACGATGCCAACGGTCATCATATTCTTTTTATTACAAAAAAGCTTTGCAGAAGGAATTACAGGTGCGATTAAGTAAAAATAAGCAGGAAGGTGATATTATGAAACACACTGGTTTGTGGTATGGAGGGGATTATTATCCGGAACAGTGGCTTTCTAAGCCGGAGATTTTAAAGACAGATATAAACTATATGAAGAAGGCTGGTATTAATACGGTTACAATGGGAATTTTTTCTTGGTCTTTTCTAGAACCAGAAGAAGGAACGTATTGTTTTGACTGGCTAATAAAACGGGTGGATGAACTGTATGAAAATGGAATCAATACCATTCTGGCAACTCCTTCTGGTGCTCGTCCCAAATGGATGTCAGATCAGTATCCGGAGGTTTTAAGAGTGGATGAAGCCAGGCGGCGGCATTTGTTCGGAGGACGTCATAATCACTGCTATACCTCTCCAGTATATAGAGAGAAGGTAAGACAGATAAACAAACGCCTAGCCGAAACGTTTGGATCTCACCCAGGCATATTGATGTGGCATATATCAAACGAATATGGGGGAGAATGCCATTGCCAATTGTGTCAGAACGAGTTTCAGCGTTGGTTAAAAAAAAGGTACCAATCTATAACACGACTTAATGAATGCTGGTATACTGCATTCTGGAGCCATATCTATTCCTCTTTTGAGCAGATAGAGAGTCCTTCTTCCATGGGAGAGTCGGAGATCCATGGGCTGAATCTGGACTGGAGACGTTTTGTAACAGAACAGACTACAGATTTTGCGACATGGGAAGTGAAAGCATTGAGAGAGGGAGGGGCCTTTCAACCGACTACCACCAATTTGATGTATGATTTTACCGGACTTAATTATGACAGACTCACCGATGCCGTGGATGTGGTATCCTGGGATACCTATCCATTGTGGCATAAAAAGGAGGAAATACTGACTGCAAGAGAGAATGGGTTGCAGCATGATTATATGAGAAGTTTGAAGAAGTCTCCTTTTTTACTTATGGAATCCAGTCCAAGCAGTACCAACTGGCAGGGAGTCAGCAAATTAAAACGTCCCGGTCTTTTAAAGCTGGCATCTCTTCAGGCGATTGCCCATGGTTCGGATAGTGTGCTTTTTTTTCAGATTCGGCAAAGCTGTGGAAGTTCCGAAAAATTTCACGGGGCTGTGATCGATCATTATGGGGGAGAGGATACAAGAATTTTAAAAGAAGTTAGCCAGATAGGAGAAGACCTTTTAAGCCTTGGGGAGCTGGCGAATACCAGCGTTCATTCAAAGATGGCACTGATCTGTGATATGGAAAGCCGTTGGGCCATGGAAGATGCACAGGGACCTAGAAACAAAGGTCTTTTCTATCATGAAACCTGCGTTAAAATCTATCGTGGGATGAGAAAACTGGGGTTTGATGTCGATGTCATATCTATGGAACAAAGTCTGGCTGGATATGAGCTGGTAGCAGCCCCTATGCTGTATATGTTTCGGAACGGAATAGAAGAGAAGTTAAGTCGATTCGTGGAAGCAGGAGGACAGTTGATAACGACTTACTGGTCTGGGATTGTCGATGAGTTTGACCGTTGCTTTATGGGAGCAGTTCCTCATGGATTAAACCAGGTTCTTGGTCTTCGCAGTATGGAGATCGATGGACTCTATGATGAGGAGCGTAATGGTATGATACCTTCCAACGACAGTAAAAAGAAAGGAAGATATGAATGTAGAAATCTCTGTGATTTGGTAAGTCTTAATGGTGCAAAAGCACTTTTCGTATATGAAGAAGATTTTTATAAGGGATATCCAGCACTAACGAAAAACCATTGGGGAAAGGGGACTGCTTACTATGTTTGTGCGGATGCAAGTCAGGAATTTTATGATGATTTGTTCCAGGAGGTAACCGTTACCGCTGGTATTGCCCCTGAGTTTCCCGGAACAATACCAGAAGAACTTGAAGTGACAACGAGAGAATCAGAAGACTTTCACTATGTGTTTTTGCAGAATTTTTCAAATAATAAAATTAAACTATGTCAGGAGTTTTATATGGCGGTAAAAAAAGGCAGCTTGGTCTATGGCACATTTACAGAAAATGGTGGAATGAATGGATATGAAACGATCATCGTAAAATTCGCCCGTTCCTCTCAAAAACAGACTTGATCGCCATCCTATCTATGTAGATTTCCTTGCTTTATTAAAAATAAAAGTAGTATATGTAATAAAACATTAAAAAAAAAATTACTTTTTGTAATATTGTCTGTTTTATACACATATATTATAATATACAAGTGTACTTTGACAAATGGTATCTTCATGAAACAGTGAAAGAAATAAGCCAAAGAAGGAGGGGAAAGAGAAAAAGGCAGAGCTTTCGTTTGGAGTGCAGATACGATTTGTTATAAGATAAATAATAAGGGGGTAATGAAATGAGAAGGTTATTGAAAAAAATAGCAGCAACATGTTTGACACTGACACTTGCACTATCGTCCTTTGGGATATCCATGGCAGCCACTAGTGGCCAGAACTTATTGAATACATATGGGGAAAAATTCGAACGAGTGGGAACCTGCGTGACATTGAGACAATTACAAGATCAGGGAACTTTAAATATCATCAAGCAAAGGTATAATAGTATAACCCTTGAAAATGAGATGAAGCCAGATGCATTGCTTGGACAATCTCCCAATCTGATTTCTGTTTCACAGGCGAAATCTATGGGGTATTATATTCCGGATGGATATCACGAATCCACGGTTCCACGAATTAATTTTTCGACTGTGGACAAGGTATTGGAGATTTGTGATAACAACGGACTGGGGGTAAGGGCTCATACGTTGGTTTGGCATGGGCAGACTCCGAACTGGCTGTTTCGGTCAGGCTACCAGGGCAATGCTGGTTTTGTGAGTCAGGCAGTCATGAACGCACGTATGGAATATTATATTAAAAACGTCATGAACCACGTTTATACAAACGAACATGGGAAAGTGGTTTATGCTTGGGATGTGGTGAACGAATATCTTCACTCTTCAAATGAATCCGGATGGCTTAAAATCTATGGGAATATTTCAACCAGTCCTCAATTTTTAAAAGATGCCTTCCGTTATGCCCATGAAACATTAAGCTATTTCAACCTGACCGATCGTGTCAGTCTGTTTTATAATGATTACAATGAATACATGGAAGTTTCAAAAATCCTCAAGTTGGTTCAGTTTATCAATTCAGGAACCAAATACTGCAATGGCGTGGGTGGACAGTCTCACCTAAGTACTTCATTCCCAAGTGCTTCTTATTACAAAGATGCATACACAGCCTTTAAGAATGCTGGTTTGGAGATGCAGATTACAGAACTGGATGCAGGTGCGAATTCAGAATCAAGTCAGGCTTCTTATGTGTATGATGTGATGAAGGGAATTTGTGAAGTGAAGAAGGCAGGAGGCAACATTACCGGAATTACCTGGTGGGGACTTTCCGATGATGTGTCATGGAGAAAAGAAAACAGTCCATTGCTTTTCTCAAACATAAACACACCAAAAGCATCTTATTATAGAACAATTGATGCCTTTAATGACGTATTTGGCACTCAGACAGGTACTACTTTATCCGATGGCTGGTATTATGTTAAAAATATTAATTCCCAAAAATATTTAACCGTAGCAGGCAATTCCGGTGCAAATGGATCGAATGTGGAGATTAGAACCGGCAATGGTTCCAATGGACAGAAGTGGAATTTAAAAAATCTTGACAATGGGAACATTACCTTGACTTCCAAACTAGGGAATTTTTCTCTGGATGTAGCCAATGGGGAAAATGCAGATAAAGTCAATGTTCAGATTTATAGTGCCTATGGCGGAACTTCTCAGCAGTTTAAACTGGCTCCAGGTAATACAGCTGGACAGTATGGAATCTTAACAAATGCAAGTAATGGGACAAAGTCACTGGATGTGTATAATCTTGGGAAAGAGGATGGTACCAATGTATGTCAATATACATATCGTTCTCAGAACAATCAGCTTTGGATCTTTGAACCCATAAGATAATTTACGAAACCAAAAAAAGCTGCCGTATCACAGAGATTTGTTTTACTCATGTGATGTGGCGGCTTTTTTGATCGAATTAGAATCCGTTCTTATAAAATCATGATTAATTAAAATGATCGGTGGTAATTGTTAAAGGCTGATCGTTTGAAAGAGATACACGAATTTCCCGGTCCTTAAGTTTGAGGGTGATTTGCTGTGCCTTTTTGGAATGGATTTTTGCATAATCCAACTGATTGTCTTTGAAATAGAGATCTACAGCCAGATTTCCCCGGCAGCACAACCCTTTGATCGATCCGTCCCGAAAGGCAGAAGGGAGTGCTGGCAAAAGGTGAAGAAAACCGGGTTCACTTTGTACAAACATCTCTGCGATACCAGCCGATGCACCGAAATTCCCATCAATCTGGAAAGGGGGATGGGCATCAAACATATTGATATAAAGCCCAGATCCATCTGAGTGGCTTTTGTTATTTAAATCAGCGGGACGCATGATTTGTTTTAGCATTTCATAGCATTTATCCCCATCATAAAGTCTCGCCCATAAGCAGACCTTCCATGCCTGTCCCCAACCAGTACCCATGGAACCACGGCAAAGCAGAGCTTCTTTGCAGGCTTTGGATAGCTCTGGATCCTTTCGGGGAGTGATCTCCATAGAAGGATATAGACAGTACAAATGGGAGGAATGTCGGTGCAGTGGTTCTGTCTCTTTATAATCCTGGCTCCATTCCAATAACTGTCCTTTTGATCCGATTTGATAGTCAGGTAGTTTGGAAAGAATGTGCTGAAATGTTTGTTTGTTGTCAGTTCCCATTCCAGTTATGTCAATCCCTTTAAGCGTGGAAGAAAATAATTCTTTTAAAATGGCAATATCAACGGCAGGCATTACATCAAGGTGATAGCGTTCTCCTTCATATTCGTATTCATTCTCAGGAGAGATGGACAGTCCAGTCACCAGGTGTCCATTCTTATCCTCAATTAAATAATCCACATAAAAGCGACAGGATTCAAGGAGAACAGGCATAGCTTTCTCTCTTAGAAATGCTTCATCTCCTGTATAAAGGTAATGATCCCATAAATGCCTGCAAAGCCATCCGGAGGATAAGGGCCATACAGAATAGCTTGTGCAATCCATAGCCTCCTTTCCTGGAGGACCAACGGGTGCTGTCTGTGCCCAGATGTCTGTATTGTGGTGGGAAACCCAGCCCTCGCATCCATAGTGAAGTTTTGCTGTTTTTTGCCCGTTCTTTGAAAGGTTTAAAATCAACTCAAACAGCGGATTGGTATATTCCGATAGATTGCAGGTTTCCGATAACCAGTAATTCATTTCCGTATTGATATTAATGGTATAGTTGCTGCTCCATGGCGGACGGATCTCCTGATTCCAGATCCCTTGTAAATTGGCGGCCAAAGAGCCAGGGGCAGAACTAGAGATTAATAAATATCTGTTATACTGAAAAAATAAGGCACATAACCCTGGATCGTTCACTCCTTGGTTAAAATCCAGGATTCGTATATCCGTGGGAATATGGCTTCGATTTTCGCCAAAATAAAGTTCCATTCGATCAAAAACTGGGCAGTAGTAGGTCAAATGCCTGTTAAGTAATGCTTCATAAGACTGTTTTGAGGCCATGCTGAAATAGGATTTGCACCTTAGTTTGGCATCTGCATCTGGAAGCTGATCAAAGGAGACAAAACTTGTTGCCAGTGAAACGAAAATAACGGCCTCAGAAGCGTTGGTTAATGCAATGGAATCACTTCCATAAGTTACGGTACCATCTGTAGTTAGGATCTTAACTCTGCCCTCAAAAGAAACCGTAGTCTTCGTATTGTCATATTGGACTGGCTCATCGGAATCATAGTAGATTGGCATATCCACGGCTGGTGCTTTTCCTTGTAAGATCAAATGGTTTTCATTTACAGAAGAAGAACTTGTTAACAAGCTATCCATCTGAATATCCAAAGATAAAACTTTTAAAGATGCCCGTAATCGAATGACCAAAAGCTGATCTGGATTGGAACAGAACATCTCCCGATGATAATGGACCTTTTGGCAGGTGTATTGAACCGTAGTGACAGCTTTATTTAGATTGAGTTCTCTCCGGTAGTCCGTAAAAGGCCCGGTATGATGAAAATGAAACCGGAGGGTACCAAAAGGCAAGTAAGATTCGGTCCATTGACCGAGCATATGCTCGTTGGTAAGGGTATGTGCTTTTTTTAGATCGCCTTGCAGCATAGCGTTGCGTATAGGGTCTAGATAATCTTTGGCATCTGGATTGTTCTTTTCTTTGGGATATCCTGACCATAGAGTCTCTTCATTTAATTGTATGCACTCTTCGTTGACCCCTCCATATACCATAGCGCCAATCCGTCCGTTACCAATGGGAAGTGCTTCCACCCATAACTTTGACGGTTTTGTGTACCAGAGTGTTTGGGATTGTGTCATGTGTTTCCTCCTTCGGCGTGATAGATCTATTCTATACGATTGATTTGGCTTGAATCAATCTAAATATTTTGATACTATATGAATATATTGAACAGGGGAGGGGCAAAGATGAACAAAGAAAATGCATTTCCAGTTATTATGGATAAAGACAGACAATTGCCATTTTATGTTATGGGGATTGGCTGTGAAGAATATCAAAATCATATTCGACGCAAGGCAGGACTTCCTTCGAATCAAATTGCTATTTGCACCAGTGGTTCGGGCATGTTCCTGGTTGATGGAAACGTGTTTCCGATCCATACTGGAATGGCATTTTTTTTGAAGCCAGATATGGCCCATGAGTATTATCCGGTGAAGGAACCGTGGACGATCTTATGGATTTTGTTTGACGGGTTTGGAGCCAATGCATTGTATCAAGCGATGAATTTTGATCAGTATGGAGTGAGTAAGGTAAAGAATGTAGAAGAGATCATTGCGGATTATAATCATCTGTATCAGCTTATATCAGGAAAAGGCAGTAACTATATGTTGGAAGCATCCGGGATTCTCTATAATCTTCTGATCCAAATTGGCTGCGATTTGACAACTCCAATGACTGGTAAAATCACGAAAATCAACGAAAAGCTGGATCGGGTGATTGATTACATCAAAGAAAACTTCAATAAAGAAATAACGCTTTTGGATCTGGCAGACATTGCTGGAGTTTCTTCCTCTTATTTATGCAGAATTTTTAAACAAACCTACCAGGTCACTCCATTTACCTATACGATTCAGTACCGGATTTGCGCTGCAAAGGAAAGAATAATCAGTGACCCAGAAAAAAGCATTAAAAGCATTGCCTATGAGACCGGTTTTAGTGACTGCAGTTATTTTGGAGCTTTGTTTCGGGATAGTGTAGGGTGCTCTCCTGGTGAATTTCGAATGCTTTATACGAAAAACAGATAGAAATAGTTAAAATAGGAGTAAATTATTAAGTCCCATAAATAAATGGAAAGATGGAAATTATATGGAAAGTATTAAAGAAATAGCGCAAATGTCAGGTGTTGCAAAAAGTACGGTTTCCCGTTATTTAAACCAGGGATCAGTCAGTGAAAAAACGGCTGAAAAGATAGAAAAGGTGATTAAGGATACGGGCTACACCCCCAATCAGTTTGCTCAGAGTTTAAAAGCAAAAAAAACAAAAATCATAGGTGTAATTATCCCAAGGCTGAATTCCAATGCAATGTCAGAAACTTTGCTTGGGATTGATGATGTTTTACAGGAACAGGGGTTTCAGATGATTATATCCAACACCAATCAAAGCATTGAACGAGAAATCGAGAGTATTGAATCTCTGGCCAAACAGAAAGTGTCGGGGATTGTACTGGCAGCGACCCAGATTACCGATGCACACAAGCGTGTGTTCCAGACAATCAATATTCCCATGATTCTGATCGGGCAGCAGGCCAAGGGGGTCCCCAGTGTAATTCACGATGATTTTCATGTTGGTTATTGCATTGGATCGTATCTGTTTGAGAGGGGGCACCGAAAAGTTACCTATCTGGGGGTTCCAGAGACAGATGTGGCGGTAGGGCAAATAAGAAAGCAGGGAGTCATTGAGGCTTCTAAAAAATATAAAGATGTCGATTTACAGATAGAAGAGACCTCTTTCTCGTTTCAAGATGCCATAAAGGCAGCTCAAACGGTTTTGAAAGAGCAAAAACCCACCGCCATCCTGGCAGCTACGGATACAATTGCCGCAGGTGTATTAAAAGCCTGTTATTTGCAGAAGATAAAAGTACCGGATAAATTATCCATTGCAGGAGTGGGAGGAGATAAAATTACGGACTTGGTTTATCCTGGGATTACAACGGTCCAGTTGTTTTTTCGCAAGGCGGGGCAGAGTGCAGCGGTTAATCTTTTGAAATTATTGGAGCATCAAAAAATAGAAGAGGTACTGGTCTCTCCTTATCGTTTGATTGAACGTTTTAGTGTGTCAACCGTTTTTGAAAATGTCCCGAAAAAGTTTTAACATAAGCACCAGTTTTCTGGTGCTTGATTTAACCAGGTACTATTAGTTTTTGGGTAACTTTAATAAAACTACAGTTACCTGCTTGTAAA
>NZ_RJLQ01000069.1 GCF_003833015.1 Clostridium sp. E02 | reverse complement strand
GTACAGAGATCACTCATTACCGTATGCATGGCACGGGTAGCGCCAACGATGGCGTCTACCGGACACGCCTGAATACATTTAGTGCAGCCAATACAGTTATTTTCATCAATAACCGCCACCATCCGCGCAGGCGTTAGCTCTTGCGCTTCGCCATCCAGCGGCTGCGGCTCGACATTAAGCAACTCGGCAATTTTTAGCATCACAGCTTCGCCACCTGGGGCGCAACGGTTGATTTTTTCACCGTTACAGCTGATGGCTTCCGCGTAGGGGCGACAGCCGGGATAACCGCACTGACCACACTGGCTCTGCGGTAAGATTTCGTCAATTTTCTCAACGACCGGATCGTCTTCCACCGCAAAACGGCGGGAGGCATAACCCAGAATGGCGCCAAACGCCAGGCCCAGCAGGCTCACGGCGGCAACGGCAATCCAGATAGCAT
>NZ_RJLQ01000068.1 GCF_003833015.1 Clostridium sp. E02 | reverse complement strand
AAAGATTGGCTGTACGCCGGAGACTCTGCGTGTCTGGGTTCGCCAGCATGAGCGGGATACCGGGGGCGGTGATGGTGGGCTCACCAGCGCTGAACGTCAGCGTCTGAAAGAGCTGGAACGTGAAAATCGTGAACTGCGCCGCAGTAACGATATCCTTCGCCAGGCTTCCGCTTATTTTGCGAAGGCGGAGTTCGACCGCCTCTGGAAAAAATGATGCCACTGCTGGATAAGCTGCGTTAGCAGTACGGGGTCGGACCGGTATGCAGCGAACTGCATATTGCCCCGTCAACGTATTACCATTGTCAGCAACAGCGACATCATCCGGATAAACGCAGTGCCCGTGCGCAGCACGACGACTGGCTGAAGAGAGAGATACAGCGCGTATACGATGAAAATCATCAGGTGTACGGTGTGCGTAAAGTCTGGCGTCAGTTGTTACGGGAAGG
>NZ_RJLQ01000067.1 GCF_003833015.1 Clostridium sp. E02 | reverse complement strand
ATCTCCACCAGTTCGCAGAAAATCGCCGATATTATCAGCGTAATTGACGGCATTGCCTTCCAGACCAATATTCTGGCTTTGAACGCGGCGGTTGAGGCTGCGCGTGCGGGTGAGCAAGGGCGCGGTTTTGCGGTGGTTGCGGGAGAAGTGCGTAATCTGGCCCAGCGTAGCGCCCAGGCGGCTCGTGAAATTAAAAGCCTGATTGAAGACTCGGTGGGGAAAGTGGATGTTGGCTCTACGCTGGTCGAAAGCGCCGGGGAAACAATGGCGGAGATTGTCAGTGCTGTGACCCGCGTGACGGACATTATGGGCGAAATAGCTTCTGCTTCTGATGAGCAGAGCCGTGGTATCGATCAGGTTGGCTTAGCGGTTGCTGAGATGGACCGGGTAACTCAACAGAACGCCGCGCTGGTGGAAGAATCTGCCGCCGCCGCCGCCGCGCTGGAAG
>NZ_RJLQ01000066.1 GCF_003833015.1 Clostridium sp. E02 | reverse complement strand
GTGCCGATGCGCTTAGGGGACACACCCGTTCCCATCTCGAACACGATGGTTAAGACCTAAGCGGCCGATGGTACTATGCTGGAGACGGCATGGGAGAGCAGGTGGGTGCCAGATTAAACAAAAAAAACCACTTGAAAGAGTGTTTTATATAGAACGGACACGTTCCAATGGGTGGAGATAAAGGCGAAGCCTGTGTGAAAGAATGTGTTAACCTGAATCAGCAGGGAAGTGCTGTTTTATATAGCTGGTTTTTACCAGTGATTCGTGAGTTTGAGTTGATCGAGCTTTCGAATGACTGATGAACTTCAGTCAAAGCGGTGAAGTTACGAAGGTGCACTTCGAAAACAACGTTTTCTATGCAGCTTGTATCATCGCACACGTACCTTGAAAACCACATATTGAAATATATCTAGATAGAGTCTTTGCAAAAAGACAATATCAAGACATCCGAGGTGTTACA
>NZ_RJLQ01000065.1 GCF_003833015.1 Clostridium sp. E02 | reverse complement strand
GGGCAAGAGCCTCTATGCGCCGGAGAACCGCTTCCGCCCCTTCTGCAGCGAGCGCTGCCGGCAGATCGACCTGGGTGCATGGGCCTCGGAGGATTTCCGCATGCCCACCGAGGCGCCGCCCGATGAGGATGCCTTCGGCGACCACCTCCAGCGGCCCCCGGAGCACTGAGCGGCGAACACGGCCCTTCTGGCGTCGTTGCCACATCTTGTCGTACTGCGCGTACTGCCTGCGATGCGGCGCCTCGCCAGAACCGCTTCGCCGGGCCGTGCTGGCCGCTCTGCGGGCCTCTAGGCCTGGGGCAGCAGCGCCGGATCGAACGGCAGGCCGCGTTCTTCCGCCAGCCACTGCAGCACCGGGTAGGCCCCGGGCAGCACCGGCGACACGTCCAGCGGCCACTGCTGCCAGGCCATGGACTGGCCTTCGCGCATCTCGAATTCACCCGTCCAGGCGTGCACCTTGCACCAGTGCAGGCG
>NZ_RJLQ01000064.1 GCF_003833015.1 Clostridium sp. E02 | reverse complement strand
GTTCAGGTTCAGTTCGGTTCTGTCTGCTCACTCCGTCTCTCATGTCAAAGCCATGTTCCCGCGCAATATCATGTTGCAGCCTTCTGACCAGTTCATGTTGCTTAACCGGTGTATCCAGCCATTCCCTGATGTCATGCCCGACCATTCGCGCCTGTTCAAGATGGCGGTAATAGTCCGGTTCAGACCGTTTTTGCATGATGTCATGACGCTGGGCATCATCAAGTCGTCCGGCAGCTTCAAAACCCAGATGCACTTCGGGACGTCGTTCAATGCCCTGTTCTTTCAGCGTCCGGCAGTCAATGAAGCCCCTTTCAAAGCCATGCTTTCTCATATGTTCGTTGTGCTTCACCTCCCAGCGTTTTCGCAATTCCCGCAACTGCTCTTTTTGCTGAGTGGGGGTCAGGTTTCCGGAATCCTTTTTCGCACCTCCCCGGTCGGGATACCTGGCGTTATAGCGCCGGAAATACTGTTCCGGTGTACGTTCAATGCCATCATTCACACGC
>NZ_RJLQ01000063.1 GCF_003833015.1 Clostridium sp. E02 | reverse complement strand
TTCCAACTCTCAAGATCTTCTTTTAAACCTTCTGCGGCACCAATCACTTCTCTGTATCCATCTTCTGTAACACCAATGGCTACAAGTACTGAAACATTTTCATATTCTCCACCCCAGCATCGTTTTAAGAATACACCGTCCACAAAAACATATGGATAAGTTTTTCTCTTAAGCTTACGATTTCTCCAGTTTTCAATGTGTTCATACGCTTTTTTGTTTAAATTACTAATTGTACCAGGAGAGACTTTCGTTCCCCATAGCGCTTGGGTAATGTCCTCTACTCTGCGGACGGATACACCAGCAAGATACATCTCAATAAGAGCTTCTTCAACAGATGTCTCACGTCTCTTATAGCGTTCAATAATGGCAGTTTCAAAAGCAACACCTTTTAATTTAGGCATTTTTAGATTAACATCACCAGAAGTCGTAGTAAATGTGCGGTCATAATGACCAGCACGGTACCCTTTGCGTTCTTCATTACGTGCATAACGTTCTGCATTAACAAG
>NZ_RJLQ01000062.1 GCF_003833015.1 Clostridium sp. E02 | reverse complement strand
CGAAGTTTCTGGTGCCGATGCGCTTAGGGGACACACCCGTTCCCATCTCGAACACGATGGTTAAGACCTAAGCGGCCGATGGTACTATGCTGGAGACGGCATGGGAGAGCAGGTGGGTGCCAGATTAAATAAAAAAACCACTTGAAAGAGTGCTTTATATAACTGGTTTTTACCAGTGATTCGTGAGTTTGAGTTGATCAAGCTTTCGAATGACTGATGAACTTCAGTCAAAACGGTACCATTACGAAGCACACTTTGAAAAGCGAACGCTTTTCTCAGTCACGGCGTTTCACGCCTATACAATCGCATAAAAAACTGCTTATGAAAGCAAACTTTCAACACAGTTTTCCACATGATTGTGCATGCTTCTGGTAGCATCGCGCACGTACCTTGAAAACCACATATTGAAATATATCTAGATAGAGTCTTTGCAAAAAGACAATATCAAGACATCCGAGGTGTTACATCGAAAGATGTAACCAAATAAAACTCGTTAGAGTAGCCGTAAC
>NZ_RJLQ01000061.1 GCF_003833015.1 Clostridium sp. E02 | reverse complement strand
GGGTGAAGTCGTAACAAGGTAGCCGTATCGGAAGGTGCGGCTGGATCACCTCCTTTCTAAGGAAGAAGAAGTAGGCGTTGAACACTTAATGAGGGAATACCGAATTTAGTGTGAAAGCCCACCCGAATACTTAATGAAGCGAAGCCGTAAGGTGAGGCTGAATTTAGTGAGAGTGGTGAGGGTTTTATATACTGTTGAGTCTTAAGTTTTCGCAAAGTAAGAAATGATTGCGGAGAAAGGCATAGAATGAAGTTCGGAAAAGTTTATTTTACGGACGGAAGACAGTGACTTGCTCCATAAGCATTACAGATGCGACCGAGAAAACCAAAGGTTTTGGAGGTGCAATCATGGAATAACTAAATAAAGAAATACCAGAAAACCGTAATGTGTCACCTCGTGAACAAGTTCACTCGGTCGCGGCTGTGCCGCCTATACAATAAATATGAAAGCAAGCTTTCAACACAGTTTCCCGTTTAATTGTGCACACATTACTAGTAGACACGAAGTTTCTGGTGCCGATGCGCTTAGGGGACACACCCGTTCCCATCTCGAACACGATGGTTAAGAC
>NZ_RJLQ01000060.1 GCF_003833015.1 Clostridium sp. E02 | reverse complement strand
TATCTAGATATATTTCAATATGTGGTTTTCAAGGTACGTGCGCGATGCAATCAGAAGCATGCACAATCATATGGAGAACTGTGTGGAAAGCTTGCTTTCCTAAGCAGTTTTTTATGTGATTGTATAGACGTGAAACGCCGTGACTGAGAAAAGCATTAGCTTTTCGAAGTGCTTCGTAACACTCGCAATAATTGTTTGTCCACTCAACTAAACTCACTTTCGTTTGTTCAGACTTGTGAACGGTCTCGCATTAAATTCAGTCTTCGTCTTACGACTCGTCCTCATTAAATTGCTTTCGACCAGTGGAGATGGAGAGATTCGAACTCTTGACCCCCTGCTTGCAAGGCAGGTGCTCTCCCAACTGAGCTACACCCCCATATTACTTGGATGTGGGTCTACCCTGTAAAAAGGCTATCCCTATATTTTAATTTTCTTTTTTCTTTTATCTAGCTCATCACCAAATGATAAACCAATGGGCTTAAGTGGACTCGAACCACCGACCTCACGCTTATCAGGCGTGCGCTCTAACCAGCTGAGCTATAAGCCCATAAATAATCTGGCACCCACCTGCTCTCCCATGCCGTCTCCAGC
>NZ_RJLQ01000005.1 GCF_003833015.1 Clostridium sp. E02 | reverse complement strand
CATAGCCGGCTAACTTACCGGAACCAAACGAAAAACAGTCTTACCGCCCTGAAGTACGGTACCAGTCTGCCCAGGTAAGGTCAAGAGCAAGACAAGTGCAAGCACTCTTGACTTTACCTGAGCGGACCGGTATTAGATAATCAAGGCGGTTAAGTTAAAATTTAATTTGCGCAAAACTATTGACAGTATCTAGTGCCGAGGATAAGCGCATTTTTGCTCACGACCCAAAAGGTAAGGTTGCCGAAAGCTACCACGATTTGACGAAGGAGGTGTTGAAGATTGAAAAGCTCCGCCAAAAATATAAATCTGACATCGGTAGATGATTTGTTCACACTATAATTTTAAATTTATTTGCCGAAAAGTATCCCTTCCGCCATAACGTAGAAAATTCCTTACCCCCCCCCCCCTATCCTGAGAAGTAAGGAATTCCACCTCTAAAACACACCTACATGTTCACTTCAAAATCTCGATAACCTTTGATTTAGCGGTCTTTCCGACTTAGCAAGCACACGGTTTCAACGTTCCCATAGAAATAGTTTTTATACTACATGGCAAATCCATAAAGTAAATTTATGGATTAGGTAAAATCTCCCCCATCTAACCAATCTTTCTCTTTTTCTATCGGCTTGTTTTTTTATATTAACAGATTGATTTGAGTTAAAATCTTAATTTTTTAAAACAAATTTAGTAAACGTAAATATCTATTTTGCGGATTATACTCAAAAGATGCAAGTAAGCGGAACGTCCCTAAATTTTCCTTATTAATCTCAATTATAGAATTAAATTTTGCTGTTGAGTAATCGTTAATTTCCAAGTTATAAATATAACTATTTTTGAGCTTATCTTGTAGTAACTCCGTTATATCTTCTAAGCTCATAGTATCTATACCAGTAGAATAGATTACGCTGGAATTTTTATTTTTTATATATTCAAATTTCTTTGGTTCTACTATAATATCGTAATCTTCATAATCTTGAGGGCATTCACTTATCGAATTCAAACAATATATCAAATCACTTTTATCTAATAATCGACTCTCTATCTTATACTCAAGATAATTTAAATAATAATACTGCTGAATACTTGCCACTTGAAATCCACATGATTTAAAATCATATCCTGGTAGATTCACATTTTGATCGTTACTTATATCATCTTCATGAGATAACAAAATTATTTTACCATACTGTATGCAACATTGACCAAGGTAATAAGCCAATACGTCTTTTAACGTGTTCGAATATGACATGTCTCCATATCCAATAAAGGCATCAAATCTGCACAGTCCCTCAATTATCTGTTTTATTTCATCTTGAACTAAATTATTAATATAGACCATAAAATATTGATCGGCTCTCTTAATAGTCAAAGGTTTTATAAACTCAATATTGTCAATCAAACTTGTACAAACATAATAATTTAGAGATGAAGGAACACACATATCTCCACATAGTATACTATGATTTCTCTTTTTATTAATTAAAGGAAGTATAACCTTCATTATTTGATTCCCATACCACGTTTCTTTTATTCGATTGCTGTCAAAGCAAAAGGCTAATTCTCTCCGATTCACCTTATGAGGAGGAGTTAGTACACTTCTTAGTGCATTATACGAGATATTTTTTTTCAAAAGAA
Source organism: Clostridium sp. E02 (assembly GCF_003833015.1). Classification (GTDB taxonomy): domain Bacteria; phylum Bacillota; class Clostridia; order Lachnospirales; family Lachnospiraceae; genus Lacrimispora. The sequence goes on along the minus strand of NZ_RJLQ01000005.1, from coordinate 202,263 downwards.
TTTTACCAACTTCTTCAGCATCTTCACATATCATCTCCATGATATCTTTGCTACTAAGCCCAATAGCCTTTTTCATAATTTGTAACTTTACATTATTTCTAGCGTTTAAAGTATATATCATTTAATAAACCCTTCATCCTCCTATATAATTTGTTCAATATCCTTTTTATCTTTTGCTAAAACTTTTATTTTCCTTACCCCAATCAGGTGATAGGAAACATATTAACTACAACTAATTCTAAAAGTACACGCACATATCACCTTCACTCCCCCAAAACCCTTTGATTTACTGGGTTTTCCGTGACAGTAGACAAACGGTCTCCACGTGCCCTGTCATCGGGAACATGTCGCATCCCCTCACCTTGCTCAGCTCATAGCCTCGTTCTGTCAGATATTTTAAATCCCTTGCAAGGGTTGCAGAATCACAGCTGACATATACCACTCGTTTCGGTGCCATCTTTACAATGGTATTAAGACATAGCTCATCGCAGCCCTTCCTTGGCGGGTCCACCACGATCACGTCCGCAGATATGTGATTCTTTTCATACTGTTCCGGCAGAACCTCCTCCGCCTTTCCAACGAAAAACTCCACGTTCTCCATGCCATTTAATTTCGCATTCACCCTGGCATCCTCGATTGCCTGAGGAACAATCTCAACCCCATATACCTTCTTCGCCTTTTGCGAAAGAAACAAAGAGATGGTTCCGATTCCACAATAAAGATCCCAGACCGTCTCCCCCCCCGTCAGCCCTGCATAAGATAGAGCTGTCTCATAAAGTTTCTCCGTTTGCACCGGATTCACCTGATAAAAAGAAAGGGGAGAGATTCGGTACTGAACCGAACCAATGGAATCCGTAATATAGCCAGGCCCATGCAGATTTATAACCCGATCCCCAAGAATCACATTGGATCGATCCCGGTTGATATTAAGCGAAATACTCGTCATTCCCGGAATTTCCAACAAACGATTGACCAGTTCCTCCTTATGAGGCAGACTCGTCCCATTGATCACCTGACAAACCATCAGTTCACCCGTCTGAAACCCCTTCCGAATCAACGTATGACGAATTAACCCTTTATGGGCGGTTTCCTCATACGGGGCTAACTGATACTTCTCCATATGTTCCCGCACCCTTTGTAAGATTAACTCATTTTCCTCAATTCCAAGCAAACAGTCCTCACAACCAATGATAGAATGAGTCCTTCCAGCATAAAAACCAGTGATAATCCCACCGTCCTTATCCACTCCCCAAGGAAACTGAGCCTTGTTCCGATAACGCCAAGGCTTTTCCATCCCCATAATAGGGAGCATTGGGACATCTAAGAAACCACCGATTCGAGTTAAATTGTTTACTATCTTACGCTCCTTATACTTTAACTGCTCCTCATAGTCCATCGCCTGAAGCTGGCAGCCACCGCATTGTCTTGCAACTGGGCACTTTGGTTCCACCCGATAGTTTGATGCCTCAAGAATCTCCTCCAGACGCGCAAATCCATAAGACTTCTTCGTCTTCATTACCTTGGCTGCTACCCGGTCTCCGATCACCGTGTCCTTAATAAACCAGGTAAATCCGTCCGTTTTTCCAATCCCGTCCCCAGTTTCACTCATATCTTCTATTGTTACTTCTATTCGATCATTTTTCTTCCAATCAGCCATAATTTCCTCCAGTGATTTCATCTGAAACTATTGTATCTTTTTTTTTCATAAGAAGCAAGAAAAAGGACAAAGCCCATAAAAATAGCTTTGCCCATCTTCCAGAGTATACTTAAAAACTTATGGCATCAGTCTTGGGAAAATACCACGTCAACCCCCTGAACCTCATCAAATAGCAGACTTTCACAAATCGGCAGGGCTTTTTCATCTTTCACCATAAATACATGCAGCCCATATAAGAGTTCATTCCTCGTTAACGCGATACAATACGTTATATCATCTTCTTCCTGTGTCCAGAACTGAACAATCTTACCACTAACTGGTAACATCTCATAGATATTCCCGCTTGAATGCAATCCGTAATAGCTGTCTTGCCGCATACTATCCATAACCGATTCTGCATTTTCAAATTCAGATTCCCCTTCAAAAATCTGAAATAGATTATAATCTTGATAATACTTTCCTCTGTCGTCAATCTCATGTGCTTTAAGAACATATTCTTTCACGCCATCGTTATCAATATCAGACGCAAAATAAATATGTTTCGAGTTAGGAGCATATTCGTCTTCAAGTACTTCCTTGTAATTATTCGGATTGTACATCTGGTGTTTTTTTGTCATGCCGATTGCTTCTAACGCCTGTGATTGAACCCTTGATAAAAAAGTTTTAAGTTCATCTGCATGGTCTCCATATACTTGTGTCATGACTTCTTTCGGTTTATATTTATTACAGATCACAGAAACCGTATGTCCCTTCCCATTTTTATCAATAGCACGTGCTGTAATATTATGAGGGTCGTTCTTGGTGTCTGAAAATGGGTTCGTAATAAAATAAATTCTATTCTCATACTGAATCACCTGCATTGCATCACGCAAAGTACAACTAGGCCCGTAAGCATATTCCTCATATATACCATTATTATTTTTTTTATAAATACAAATCCCGTCCGTCATAAATGCGCCGCCTGCTCCACTTAGATCAGGTAAGCCTACTTCCTTTTCCCCATCTCCATCAAAGTCTAGATCATAAAAGTCCCATTCCCCATAATTTAATTCTTGTATATCCTCATCTCCATCTGCGAAATTGGTTGTTCTCACGCTGTTTTTTTCAGCAAACGAATGATACGAATAGGTATAAGATGTCTTAATTAGTTCCTCTATAAATTTTTTGGGAAAGTATTCATTTTCAGTAATTGATTTTTTTAGTTGATCTGCCGCAGAATCACCTCCATGATCCCATAAATCTTCCAAGCGATTGATTCCGTTTATCTTAGAATCACTTGCCGAATAGCCATCTAGCCCTTCATACACCATAGTAAAGTAAGGACCACTATAATCCATGCTGCCTGCTGCCTTTAAAAACAAGATAGATTGCGCAGAAGATAAGCTATTTAACTGAGCCATTTTATATAGCCCTTTACTATTTCCATCAAGCGTGCTCTTAAAATAATAATTGTTAGCCTTCTTCTCATCCTTATCCGTTCCGATTCCATTTTCATAACAGTCGGCTAAGCGCTCATAAGCGATTCCACTTGTCTTAATATTCAGTGCTTTCTGATAAAAACGCAATGCATCTTTGTCTTTTCGCATATCACCAATCTGAATGGCACCCTCAAAACTACCTTTATATACGGATAATTTTAACCAGTATAATGCGTTTTCATCGTCTTTCTCTAACGATAGTTCCTTATTTCCGTTATAATAAAGCATACCTATATTATAGAGACAATTCTCTTCTGAATATGTATCACCTAAGACTTCATATATTATTGAATCAAACTTATATTCCGTATCTTTATTATAATTAAGAAGCCACTCTTTCGCTTTCTCATCCCCCTGTAAAGTCATTACAAACTTTTCATAAATATTTGGCGGCATATTGGTATCTTTTAAAAACTTCATAGTTTTTACGTTAAGAAGTTTTAAACTTAGCATTTGGGAATTCTCTTTCCTTTGTGGCTTTGAAGTTTCATACTTGCCACATGCGCAAATAGTAGCTATGGATATAGCCAAAACACTGACTAATAATAATTTTTTTCGTCTCATATGATCTGTTACGTTCCTTTCAAAAATCCTCTTTTTATCTTTTTATTGTAACCTTTCTCCCCCCTATACGCAAGAAAAACCGAGAGCAAACGACTCCCGGCATCCTTACTGTCATGTTATACGATTCATAATTGGCGACTTTGCCATTTTTTCTACCTGGGAAACAAGAAAAAACCGGGAGCGAATGCTCCCGGCCATCTAATTCCCTTTTCCGTTGGCTTTTTCCATGTGTATATTTTTCCCTTTGATTTTTACGTCCTTCATTGCCTGTAAAACAGCATCCGCATTCTCTCTTGGAACTTCCACAAAGGTGTATTTGTCATACATATCGATACTTCCTACCATCTTTCCAGGCATACCGGACTCACCCGCTATGGCTCCCAGAACATCACCAGGTTTTACATTCTGGTTCTTTCCGATGTTGATGAAAAGGCGTGCCATATCTTCTCTGCCTGAATCATTTCTTCCTCTACCGTTACCGCTGCCACTCCCGTTGCTTCTGCCTCTGCTTCCGCCACGGCTTCCACCACCGCTGTAATTGCTGCCAAGATTATCAAGAGATCTAGGTTCTCTGGTGTCGATAATATCTTCATTCTCGTCACCCATTAACTTCTTTAACAGAGCAGCCGCCAGATCAAGAGACGTATAGTCTTCTTCCATCAGCTTCTTCTCAATGATGTTTACTGTCTCAGTTAGATCCGTATCTCCGATAGTGTCAGCAACACTCTCTAAAATCTTATCTACCTTGATTGCAGTTACATCATTCAGTGATGGAATCGCCTGAGGTACAATCTTTGTCTTACAGTAACGCTGAATGTCACGTAATTTATAGACATCTTTTCCAACCACGAAGTTAAAAGCGATCCCTTCACGGCCTGCACGTCCTGTACGTCCAATTCTATGCACATAATACTCATCATCTTGAGGTAAGTCATAGTTAAATACGGCTTCTACATCATCAACGTCGATTCCTCGGGCTGCAACGTCAGTTGCAACAAGGATCTCTGTCTTTCCGTTACGGAAGCTGTTCATAACACGATCACGCTGGATCTGCTTTAAATCCCCGTGAAGTCCTTCCGCAAAATATCCACGTCCCTGTAATGACTGTACCAGTTCATCTACCTGTTTTTTAGTGTTACAAAATGCAACAGAAAGCTTTGGTGCATACATGTCAAGAAGACGGCACATAACTTCCACCTTCGTTTTTTGCTTCACTTCATAATAATACTGAGTTACCTTAGGAACCGTCAATTCCTTCTTTACTACTTTAACATTAATCGGTTCTTTCTGGAATTTTCTTGCAATTTCCATAATTTCACGAGACATGGTAGCAGAAAACATAACGGTCTGTCTATCCTCTGGAAGCTGGCTCAATATGGTTTCCATATCCTCCAAAAATCCCATGTTTAACATCTCATCTGCCTCGTCCATAATTACGGTCTGAACGTTTTCAACCTTAATGGTTTTCCTGCGCATATGATCCATCACACGACCCGGTGTACCAATAATAACCTGTGTTCCATCTTTTAAAGAACGAATCTGTTTCACAATGTCTTGTCCACCATAAATCGGAAGAACTTTAACACCATGCATATATTTTGCAAGCCGGCGGATTTCATCTGCCACCTGAATGGCAAGCTCTCTGGTGGGGCAGAGTGCCACCGCCTGAAGCTTTTTAACCTTAGGATCTACTTTCTGTAACATAGGGATACCAAAAGCTGCAGTCTTACCAGTTCCAGTCTGCGCCTGACCAATAATGTCCTTTCCTTCTGCCTGGACAGGAATGGCCTGAGCCTGAATCGGAGATGCTTCTTCAAATCCCATATCTGCTACTGCTCGTAGAATTCTTTCATCTAGCTGTAATTCATCAAATCTAACTGTTTCCATATATAATTAATTCCTTTCTCATTGCCAGCCGGGTTCTCATGTTGCCGACGGCCGCACACACACTTTTCGCAAACAAAAAAAGAGTATCCGGCAAGTATCAGACCTTCACCCTCTCGTTTTGCACAACAATTTATTATATCACGGTTTTTTTTATATGTCAAATTTATTTTTGCATTTTACTCATCAATTCTCTGTCACTGGGAACATGGGCAAAACCGCTTTAATCCCAATAATTTAGCCGCCCCGGCAATCGTGATTCCAAAAAATAGTACCTCTTTTCCTATATCAAGGAAATTAACAATCGTTCCGTTACTCAAAGTACTGCCTGTACACAATACCACATCCGCCCAGTCAAGCACAACTTCTTTATAATCATTGATTCCATGTAAAACTTTAACACCATAACGAAGCTGTCCCACATTTTGGGGATTTAGATCAAGAACGCGAACGGTAAAATCTTTGGATAACGCTTCCAGAATCGACGGCTGATAGCCCACAAGCGCAATTTTTTTGGTTCCATAGTTATTTTTCACATAATCGTACAGTTCCAGAGCACAGTTTTCCGGTTCCTCTGTGCGGCAGTGAACGGTATGATCGATCATCCCCAGTTTTGTCATAACTGCATTCATTGTTGCAATAAAGAGTCCCCGGTCATGAAGATTATTGACGACATCAAGCATTTGTATTTCATGTAGTGTCCCCTCAAACTTTGACGGGGCATCGGTAAATGCCTGCCCACGTGCACCTTGGTATTCAGCCTGCAGCATTACTTCCTTTCCAGTCAAAATCGGAAAATCCCTTCTTTTCGTATTTCCGATTGCTTCCTCTGGCGTAAGACTTTTTGATCGAATCGTGACTTCCTCCATATCAAGATGGTGTTCTTCCACCAGAGACTGAAACTCGCGTTTCAAACGGTCCATTAATTCTTCCTGTGTCATATACATTCCCCTTTCCTGATACCCAAAAATTGATTCATTTCTTCATTCTGATAAGAATGAAACAACTCATTGCTCCTACGGACAGCCGTCAAGCTCCCCTTATCCACGATCCCTATCCTATGAGCAAGTTTCTGAGCCTCCATAAAATCATGGGTCACAAATATAATTGCACAATCAAACTGCTCATTGATGTTCAAAATTTCCTTGTACATGGAACGTTTGGTTACTGGATCAAGTGCGGAAAAAGGTTCATCCAGTAACAGTACATTGGGACTTAACACCAGAGTCCTTGCTAATGCCGTACGCTGTTTCTCGCCCCCGCTGAGTGTATTCGGATGCTGATCTAGAATGTGAGAGATGGACATAATCTCAGCCATGTGCCCAACCCGTTTCTTTCTTTCTTCCTTTGATATCTTTTGCATTTTCAGGCCGTATGAGATATTTTTTTTAACGGTCATATGGGGAAATAGCCCATAGTCCTGATAAACAAATCCTATTTTTCGTTCTGCCAAAGGAATGTCAAGGACGTTGTGTCCCCCCAGATAAATACCTCCTTCGATTCCTCGGTAAAATCCAGCTATCGATTCAAGCAGCATCGTTTTTCCAGCTCCAGTTTTCCCGAGGATAGCAAATATCTCTTTTGCATGAATTTGAAAGGAAATATTTTTTAATTGAAAATCACCTTTTTTTAGATAAAAATTTTTCGCTTCGATTGTAGGTAACATTACGAACTCACATCCTTTATACGCGTGTGCTGCTTGTGGATTCCTCCCAGTAAAGAAGTAATCACCAGGGAAAATGCTGCAATGATCAGTAGTATGATGGCACAAGCCATGGCCATCCCGTTATCACCCGTAGAAATATTTAAATAAATACTGGCCGGTAACGTCTCCGTCTTCATTCTGGTTACACCAACAAGCATTAAGGTTGCACCGAATTCCCCAAGCGCACGGGACCAGACAAGAACAACCATCGTTAGGATAGAAGGTCCGCACAGAGGCAGCAAGATCGTACAGAACCGCTTCCACCTAGAAGCTCCAAGTGTACCCGCAATAAATTCCAGTCTACTGTCAATTTGCGACATTGTATTTTTCATAAGCCTCACTGCAAAAGGTAAATTTACCGTCAGCTGGGCCATAATAATTCCCTTCCTGTCAAAGACAACCAAAAAACCAAGATTCTTTAACTCCTTTCCAACGTCTGAAGAAAATAGAACCAGAAGGCAAAGTCCCAATACAAGATAGGGGAGAGCCAAGGGCATCTCAATGATAATCTGTGCCGCCCTTTTAAGCGGCATTGCGGTTCTGGTGAGCCCATATGCACATGGAATTGCAAGAAGAGCACAGATGCTAGTGGAGATACTTGCGGTGTAGATGCTTAATAAGATTGAGAAACGAACCTCCCTAGACCAGAAGGCCTCCTTCAAATATGGGATTCCTCCAATTAAAATAGATAGAAGTGCAAGCAAAATATAGAATGCAATACCTAACGTTATGATAGCAGAAATCAAATCAAAAAAATTAAATGAATGTCTACGTTTCACCTTGTCTCCTTCTCTACTTTTATTTATTTTATTACTTCATAACCAAATTTTGTCCAGATTGTATTGGCATTGTGTGAATTTAAGAATTCAAGAAACGCCGAGAGTGCTTCCTTATCCTCACAGTAAGAAAGGGAGGCTGCCGGAACCGTCTTTGTGTATTTTTCCATTTCTTCTGTATTTACAATCTCAATCGACTTGTCTGTGACATTTTCTTTCCAAACGATAATTGCGTCACACTCATCAACCATAAGGGCGTTAACGATCTCTGGAGCCGTGGTTGTTCTTGCTATTACGTTTACCTTCTCTCGGATTCCTGCATCGGTAAGTGCTTTGTCTGAGATTTTACCTATGGGAGTAGACTTTTTATCTCCCAACACAAGGCGTATCGTTTCATTTGCTAAATCTTCCAGTTTTGTTATCTTAAAAGGATTCCCACTCTTAACGACAAGAACTGGAATATGTTTGACAAGCTCTTTGCTGTCAGTGACTACATCTGCAACCGGTTTTAGCTCGTCAGCTGAACCTGCAAGAAACAAATCCCCCTCTTTTGCTGTGTTAATCTGCGTTTGAATCTGACCTGCATTCGCAAATGTAATTTCCATTTCACACCCCGTTTGCTCCTTAAACGCATCGGCAATCTTTTGAAATGGTTTTGTCATACCTGCTCCGCAGTAAATGGATAATGTATGACCGTTTAGTTCAAGTGCTTGTTCTGTCTCCGACTCTGTGGTCGTAACTGCTGTTTTCGGTGCTGCAGCGGCAGATTTGGAAAGATTGCTGCACCCGTTCAAACCGAGCAAAACAAGCATTGCCGACATCGTAACAATGAATGACTTTTTCATATTATCTTCTCCTTTACAAAAAAATAGTGCGCTTTCGATATTTTCCTCATCGAAAACGCACAGCAGTACATTGATATTATTTTTATCACTGTATCACAATCATACCAAATAGTCAATACATGTTATTTTTTAAACCAACCATTCTTATTAAAATACCAGACCTCCCCGATAATCAGCAAAAGGCTGACAAAAGTGCAGACCAAATAACCATAGTTCCAATTAATCTCCGGCATGTTTTTAAAATTCATTCCATACCAGCCGGCAATTAGGGTCAAAGGCATGAAAATCGCAGTCACCATCGTCAAAAAGGATAAAACATGATTCTGTTTCATGTCCATATGCGATTGATACATCTCTCGGATTTGCAACGCATATTCCCTTAGTTCCTTTCCATGTTCCACAAGCCTTTTCATACGCCCTGAAAAAAGGTGAAACAAAGCACAGTCTTCCTCTCGAAACAAATCATTATAATTCTCTGTTAATGTCTGACTTACATTCAAAAGTTGACCATAGTAGGACGAAACCTTAGCCAGTTCCTTTCTCGCCCTTAATATGGAAATAGAAACATCGGTTCTCTCACTCCTGCCACTCATAATTCTATCTTCCATCTCTGTTAATTTTTCTTCGTATTTTTGCAAAAAATCAACCTCTTCACGCACGAGATACTCAAGGAATTCAAAAAACAGATGTGTCACATATGTCTTTTCAAATATCTGCACCCGTTCAAGCTCATGAAGCATTTTTTCAACTTCCCCACTATCATCTACAAAGATAAGACGGTCACGGTCCATGTAGTAACCAAATACAATAGGCTTTCCCAGCAGGTGCTTTTTTCTGGGGATCACAAAGGACCCGATTGCACACTCTTTTAGAAGATCTGCCCGACAATACTGGGCTTTTTCCAGGTTTTTTATCAACATATGGTCCTGATACCGATTATGGTACTTGTCCCAGTATTCATGCTTTTTCACGATTTCTACAATTGCTTCCCCGTCCATAACACTCTCATCCGGTCCTACGGGCACTAGTTTTTTCCTTATCTTGTAGCGCATTTTTGTCTCCTTTACGACCTTCTCAAGCTTTCTTTTCAGTTTAGTACCAGCCTCCCTGAATGTCAAGGCAAGAGGTCCCAATCTACTTATTCCGGAAACAATTGACGCACAATGCCTGCAATTAAATTTGACGTTCCTGACACGCCAAGGAGAGAAGAATCAATCATTAGATTCTTATGCTCCGGATGATTTGGCAGATACCCCGCATATTTTTTGTGGTAAGCATTTCTTGCCCGGTCCACGGATAGAATCATCTTTCTCGCTTCATGCTCGGTCATAAAAAGAGACTCAACACAGTTTTTCACTCGCCTCTCATAAGGAGCGTAAATAAAAATATTAATGTTATTTTTCTCTTTTTCAAGAAGAAAATCGGAACATCTCCCCACAAAAATACAACTGGTCTTTCTGGCAAGATCATAGATGATGCTCTTTTGCGCTTCATAGATAATATCTTGCATATACTCCTCATCCGTCCCCAAAGGAAACATACGAGGAAAAAGACCATGCCGAGATCTTTCCTCCTCATCGCTTATAGTAGATACTGGAAGATTCAGTTTCCTTGCTACCTCTTCCACGATATCCCGATCATAAAAATCCACGCCCAATTCCTCAGACAATTCCTTTGCGATGGAACGACCCAGACTTCCAAACTCTCTGGTAATCGTAACTGTAAATTTTTCCATAACAGATCCCCTCCCTAACCAGTTACAATGGTTCTTTGATATCCCCTAACCACACAGCTAAGTGCAAAGCAGATCGTAAAATAGCAAAGAGCCTCAAATCCAAACAGCAATATCATTCCTCTGACATCGTAGATACTTCCAAGCACAACGGCAGAGTTTCTCATAAATTCAGCCACATCAACCATCTTTAAAAACGAGGTATCCTTGATTATCGTAATTACCTGGCTTAAAAGTGCAGGAATTATCTTTTTAAACGTCTGTGGAAGTATGATGTACCACAATGTCTCTGTAAAACGAAACCCCTGGGATGTGGCACCCTCAAACTGTCCCTTGGGAATGGAATTTAACCCACCCCTTACAATCTCCGCCATTACGGCTGAAGTGAACAAAGAAATGGCAAATACCGATACTCCTACCTTATTCCCCTTCACCGTAAAATAGATCCAGAGTATCCACAGAAGATTGGGCGTACACCGAAAAAATTCTGTATAGATTGCCACTAACGTTCCTGCCCATCTCCATTTTCCAGAAGCATACGTCCGAATCAGTGCCAGAAGGGTCCCAAAAAACAAGCTGATCACAGTGGCAAAGATCGCGATGATTACCGTCATTCTTAGTCCCTTTAACATAAAAAGGACATTGGCAGGTGTAAAGATCTGTTTTGCTAACTCTATCATGCTGCCTCCTCATCCGCTTGGTAATCAAGCTTTTTTGCAATTGGCAGCCGCATGGAACGAATCTCTAAATACCGGGCCAGTCTGGCTAATGGGAAGCAAATAATAAAATACATCACTGCACTGGTAAAATACGCCTGTGCAAAATATCCCCTGTCTGCTCCCCAGGAATCGGTAAAGTACATCAGATCCATTCCAGCGACCATCGCTAAAATGGAAGTGTTTTTAACCAGGTTTAAAGCCTGATTGGCAAGGGGCGGCATAATAATCCGAATTGTCTGGGGAAGAATGATATAATACATGGTTTCCACGTAACCAAACCCTTGAGAAGCTGCCGCCTCCGACTGTCCTTTGGGAATGGCTAGAATTCCAGTCCGTATGACTTCTGAGATATACGCACCATGATAGACCCCCACTCCGATTACACCAAGTAAAAACTTAGGAATTCGGAATCCTGAACTAGAAAAAGCCATAGGCAAGATAGAATAATAACACATAATCTGAAGTGCCAGAGGCGTATTCTGAATCAGTTCCACATAGATACGAGAAACAATCTGAAACGGTTTCCATTTCGCTGTAGAAAACATTCCAAATATCACCCCAAGGACCAGCGCAACCGCCAGTCCTGCAAGTGATATTTTAAGCGTCATAAGAAATCCTGGGATATAATATTCGGGAAATGCCGCGAACAAGGCACTCCAGCGTTTGCTATCAAATAGACCTTTTATCATGTCATTTTTCCTTTACTATGAATCGCTTACTGTAATCCCCATTCATCCTGAAGAGCCTTCATAGATCCGTCAGAAAGCATAGAAGTGACCCTTTCTTCCACCAGTTTCGCAAGACCTGGGTGATCTAAGGAAGAAGCAACCCCATAATCCTGTTCTGCAAACCGGTCATCTAAGATCTGATTGCCATCGTTTACATATCCAGCTAAGATTGCACGGTCAACCGAAAAACAATCAATCTGTTTGGTAGCCAGTGCCTGTGCCAGTGCTGGGTAACCATCAAACTCCTGGAACTGAGGTTTTACGTCTAACCCCTTTTCCTCCACATATTTTTTAAACCCATCTTTGGTCGTAGAAGACTGAGCCACACCGATGATTTTCCCATCAAGATCTTCCACTGCATTGATCCCAGAATCCTTATTCACCAACAATCCTACTGCATCGGTAAAGTACGGAGTGGAAAAATTATACGTTTCCTTTCTCTCTGGTGTGATGGTAAACGTTGCAATTACAAGATCAATTTCCCCATTTTCCAAAAGAGGTCCTCTGGTCTTTGCAGTCACTCCCTGAAATTCAACCAATTTCTTTTCTTTTGCCTCATCCGCCGTACATCCAAAGATAGAACCTGCGATCTCATAAGCCAGATCATCCTCAAACCCTTCATATTCACCCGTTGCTGTGTTTTGTAAGCTGAATTTCGGAATATCTGCTTTGCAGCCTACTTTTAATACACCTCGGTCTACAATTTTAGCTACATCAGATTCCGCTTCCTTCGCCCCATCGGCTTTAGTCGTTTCCTCTGCCTTAGCTGCCTCCGGTGCTTTTGTCGTTGATTCTGGAGCCTTGGACCCACATGCAGTCAAAGCTGCTGCAAGCACAATTGTAAGTGCCAGTGATACCATTTTCTTTTTCATCATAACTTCCTCCTCAAATTTTTTATTAAAAAGCGATCCCTAATGTAGGATTTTGCTTAAAAATGCTTTGGTCCGTTCCTGTTCTGGACAATCAAAAAAGTGTTCTGGTGTCCCCTCTTCCAGAATATATCCCCCATCCATAAAGATGACACGGTCGGCAACCTGACGGGCGAATCCCATCTCGTGGGTGACACAGATCATGGTAATATTTTCATGGGCCAGTTCTACCATAACATTTAATACCTCCTGCACCATCTCAGGATCCAGAGCAGACGTAGGTTCATCGAATAAAATCAGGGGCTGCTTGGTGCATAGGGATCTGGCAATTGCCACTCTCTGCTGCTGTCCTCCAGAAAGTTGGATTGGATAATTGCCCGCTTTCTCTTTCAATCCCACCCGGCTAAGACATTCCATGGCTAGTGTATTTGCCTCTAGCTTTTTCATATGCTGGAGTTTCATAGGTGCCAAGGTCAGATTTTCCAAAACCGTGAGATGGGGATACAAATTAAACTGCTGAAATACCATAGAGGAGTATTTCTTTGCCATCTCTAAGTGGTTCTTTCTCGTAACCTTAGTCCCTGCAACCGTAATGGTTCCACTTGTCGGCTCCTCTAGATAGTTGATGCAGCGGATAAAGGTAGATTTACCAGACCCCGATGGTCCAATAATTACCAGCTTCTCCCCTTCTTTCACGGTAAGACTAATATCTTTTAAAACTTCCAAGTCTCCAAAATTCTTTTTTAAGTTCTCAACTTTCACCATATCTGGCATCTTTCCATCCCCTCTCCGATTCTCCTTTTTCGTAAAAAAACACAAAGACGCCTAAGAATCTAAAGTTCTTAAGCGTCTTTGCCCGTTTTTATACTTGAATTGTTATTATTATAAAAAGTTTTGATTAAAAAGTCAAGAAGAAATTTCCTGAGCATAAGGACAAGCTACAAAATGGCCGGGAGTAATTTCCGTTAATTTAGGTATATTTTTACTGCAATCTTCTCGTTTATACAAACACCTGGTATGAAAATGACAGCCGCTTGGAACGTCCATGGGGCTTGGAAGTTCTCCCTTTAACATCACCCGGTTTGACTGTGCCGCCAGTTTCGGATCTGCCACTGGTATGGCAGAAAGCAAAGCTCTGGTATAAGGGTGAAGTGGGTTTTCATACAGTTCTTCACTGTCTGCCACCTCTACCAGCCTGCCTAAGTACATCACACCAATCCTGGTGGAGATATGCCGCACCATAGACAGATCATGAGCAACAAACAGATAAGTAAGGCCCAGTTCCTTTTGCAAGTCCTCCAGCATATTGACTACCTGCGCCTGGATTGACACATCCAGTGCGGAGATTGGCTCATCGCAAAGTAAAAATTCCGGTTCCACACAAAGTGCTCTGGCTATCCCGATCCGTTGTCTCTGTCCACCAGAAAATTCATGTGCATATTTATACATGTCCTCCGGCTTCATTCCAACCTTTTTTAACATCGCTTCGATTCGTCCGTCAATCTCACTTTTGGACCGTCCACCTATGGCACTTAACGATTCCCCGATAATTTCCCGGACATTGTGATGGGGATCAAGTGCCGAATATGGATCCTGGAATATGATCTGCATCTGTCTGTGAATAGAGTTAAGGTTTTGCCCTTTTATAAAAGAGATATCTTGTCCTTTGAAAACAATGGAACCTTTGGTCGGCTCATACATGCGGATAAGCGTCCGTCCAAGTGTTGATTTTCCACAGCCCGATTCTCCCACAAGTCCAAACGTTTCTCCCTTGCGGATTTCTAAGTCAATTCCATCTACGGCTTTAATCTCCGACTTGTTACGCCCCATAAAATCCTTTTGCTGGAAATACTTGCAAAGCCCACTGGCCTTTAGTAAGACATCCCGATGGTTTTGTTCCATATCACGTTCCCTTCCTTTCCATCTCGTCTAGCTCCTTTGAGGTAAAAATACACAAAGACTTCTGCGTATTCGAATATACTTTATAATCCGGTATTTTCTTGTCACATGCTCCACAAGCAAATTTACAGCGTTTGGAAAATGGACAGCCAGGAGGTGGATCGGCAAGGGAAGGTGCCATACCAGGAATTGGTTCTAAGCGTTTTCTTGCATCACGTCCAGGGTTTGGTACTGCATGTAATAGGGCACGGGTATAGGGGTGACTGGGGTTATAAAAAATCTCATCTGTGACCCCCGTTTCCATAATCAACCCTCCATACATTACTTCAATCCGATGACTCAAACTGGCAACTACCCCAAGGTCATGGGTGATCAGGACGATGCTCATCCCCGTCTCCTCTTGTATTTTTTGCAATAACTCTAGAATCTGCGCCTGAATGGTCACGTCAAGAGCTGTGGTTGGTTCATCTGCGATCAGAAGCTTCGGGCGGCAGCAAAGCGCCATGGCAATCAGAACTCTTTGTCTCATTCCACCTGAAAACTCATGAGGATACTGATTGAGCCGTTTTTCAGGAGAGGGGATTCCCACCTGCTCCAGAACCAAAACTGCTTCTTGTCTGGCGGAAGTTTGATCCATACCTCTATGACGTTTTAAAACCTCGGTCAGATGATACCCTATGGTACGAAGAGGATTTAAGGCTGTCATCGGATCCTGAAAGATCATCGCCATATCTTTGCCTCTCATCTTACGAAGCTGCTCTGGTGTCATCTTTAACCGGTCATGACCCAAGAAACGGATATGGGAAGCAGAGACGTCCGCATTCTCTGGCATTAGACCCATAACCGATTTCATCAAAACACTTTTTCCGCTGCCCGATTCTCCAACCACTGCCAGGATCTCCTGACGATTCACGGAGAAGCTGACACCACGGACCGCCTGAATGGCAGTTCCATGATGATGAAACGTGGTACGGACATCTTCTGCTGATAAAATCACATCATCATTATTCTTTGTCTCTTCCATATTTCCCTTCCTTTACTCTTTCTCATCATTCATTATCTTCGGTTCCACATATACCCGAAGCAGATTTCCCAGTTTATTAAAAGCAAATATCGTAACAATGATCAACAAACCAGGAATCAGTGCCATGTGAAAAGAATTCTGCATGGTTCCCTGAGCACTTTGCAAAAGACTTCCCCAAGATGACATGGGCTGCTGAATTCCCACGCCCAGAAAACTAAGCGAGGATTCCGTCATAATGGCGTTGGCGATGCTGTTGGTTGCTGAAACAATAATGGTCGGAAAAACCGAAGGGATGATATGACTTAAAATAATTTTAAAATATTTGACTCCGGAAAATTTAGCATATAAAATAAATTCCCGTTCTTTTAAAGACATGGTTTCTGCCCTTACCAATCTGGCAATCTCCATCCAAGTAAAAAATCCAATTACTAAGATAATGGAACGTAACCCCGGTTTTAAAAAAATACTGACTACCGTGACTAATATCATCCAGGGAATGGAGTATAACACATCCAAAATCCGCATCAGCACCATGTCAATGATACCACCTGAAAAGCCAGCAATGGTTCCTACAAGTACCCCTATGGTCATACTTGTAAGCATGGCTAGAAAGCCAACCAGCAAGGAGACTCTGCCTCCATAAATAATCCGCGCAAAGTAATCCCGTCCCACTTCATCCGTCCCAAACCAGTGGCTAAGAGACGGCTCCTTTAATCGATTCGCAATATCGGTAGCATTTGGATCCATCGGAAGGAATGGGGCTATAAGAGCCAGCAAAATAATTGCTCCTAGTAACACAAGGGTAATCACAGCAACCTTATCACGTTTTAATACCAGACGCACACTTTCCATCCGGACTGATCTGCGTTTTTCTCTTTTTGTTTGATTTTCTGTCATTTAATCACCCCATTTCTCTGATTCTCGGATCGGTTATACAGCATAATACATCCGATAAGAGACTTCCCATGATAACAAGCGAAGAGGAAAGCACCAACACAATCATGACAATGGGATAGTCCATACCCTGAATTGCCTTGATAAAGTAGGGACCTACTCCCGGCCAGCCAAATACGGTTTCCGTAATGATTGCACCGGTCACCAAAGTCTGGAGTGCCAAACCTAGTCTTGTAATGATGGGAAGCAATACATTCTTTAGAACATGGCGGAACATGATCTCCCTGTCGGATGCACCAAACGCACGCTGAACTAACACATAATCTTCCGAAAATTGGGTGATCGTAGAAGCGCGGACAAATTTTAAATTGGCAGGTAGAAACGTAATAACAAGTGTGAAATAAGGCATGAAATAATGTCTCAAAAAATCCACCAGAGACGATTCAAACCCCACCGTATGCATTCCCACAATGGGAAGTAGTTTCAATCGGTATCCTAAGAAAAAGATAAGCAGCATGGAAAACCAGAAAGACGGAATTGCCAGTCCAATGGATGAGATTCCATCAATCCATCGATCTACCCGCCGGTTTTTCTTAAATCCTGCAATGAGTCCAAGAACAATTGCCAGCAAATAAGCAGTTAGATAAGAGGGCAGAACCAGTTTTATCGTATTGGGAAGCCGGACCGAAAGATCTTTGGCAATGCTTTGTTTGGTTACGATGGAATATCCGAAATTACCATTCATGATTCCGTTCAGCCAGCTAAAATACTGAACTAGAAACGGTTTGTCATATCCGTATTTCGCCTTAATTATATCAATGGTCTCCTGCGACATTTTAGGAGTTGTCATGGCATCTATGGCATCGTAGGGTGCAAAATGCATGAGTGTAAAACACAAGACCGTGATAAGAAAGACCATAGGTATGGCGGTTAAGACCCGTTTTAAAATATATTTTGCCATATCATTCTCCTTATACAAAAGAGGGGATCTCTGCTGCAGAATTAAAGCAGCGGTTCCCCCTCTTTCTCATCTTACTTTAACCGTAATTTTGAAGCATCTTCAAACGTATAAACAGGTACCAATTTCGCATCTTCAATCCCGGTAACTTTGTTGGATACCACCAGCAAACGCTTGTTGGAATAAAGCGGGTAGAAGCAGGCCGTATCCTGAATCTCTTGCTGAAGTGTGGTATAGATCTCTTTTCGTTTGGATTCGTCTGCTTCGGAACGTCCCTGCGCAAACAATTCATCAATTTTTGGAACCTTATAATTCATATAGTTAAATTCTCCGTTTGATTCAAACAAACTAGAGAACGTATCTGGATCAATCCCCATGATGTAACCACCAAAGAACAAATCATAGGTATTCTCAGGATCTTTGATCTGCTGATAGAAAGCGGTAGAATCGACTCCGGTTAAATTAACGGTAATTCCTACTTTTTTTAGCTGTTCCTGAATCATAATCGCTGAAGTGGACTGTAAGCTGTCAGAAGCTGAGTAAGCAAGGGTAATCTCTTTATTTGTCACACCAGAAGCAGCCAAAAGCTCCTTCGATTTCTCCAGGTTTTGCTCATATTTTTCCACATCATCCGTAAAGAACTTGCTGTTAGGAGGCATAAAGCTCCATGGAAGATCGTAGTTGGCGGAATCAAGAAGAGTGGCATCGGCTATCGCTTTTTTATCCAGTGCATAGAGAATCGCTTTTCTAAAATTCTCATTGGATAAACGATTGGAATTCATCATCATATAACCAACACGACCCTCTTGATATGGGTAAACCGTTAAGTTTCCGGCTTCTAGGTTCATCTGCTCCACTTGTGCCGGTGTGCCAATCCAGGCATCCACCTCACCACTTTGAATGGCAGTCATGGCTGTGTTTTCATTCTCAATGATCCGGTATACAAAATTGTCGATGGTGGGGGCGCCTAAAAAATACGTCTCATTCTTTGTAAACTTCACATAAGAACCAGCAGAATATTCCGCCATCACATAAGGTCCGGTACCAACCGGTTTTGTATTCACATCATTATTTTCAAAGTTAGTGACTTTTTCATATACATGCTTTGGCATAATGAAAATCTGAGAAAACATTTCTTCTGCAGCAGAATTTACAAAAGGCATGGTAAACGTCACCGTATACTCATCTACCTTTTCTACTTTAACTGCTCCCTCTGGATATACCAGCTGGGAATAGGCCCATCCTGCATTTTCCTTTTTCTCCATAGCCTCAAAGGTAAAGACCACGTCATCTGCTGTAAACTTCTCCCCATCTGACCAGGTTACATCATCTCGAAGGGTAACGGTATACGTGAGCTTATCATCGGATGCTTCAATTCCTTTTGCCAAAAAGTAATTAATCCCATCTGCATTGTACATATAAAGAGGGGAATAAATCATCTTAAGGGTCATCAGACCGAAACGGTCACTGGTGGTTATTACATTTACATTTGCTCCTGGATCACCTGCGATCGCATAGGTAAAGGTACTCTCTTTCCCTTGTTCCGCATCTGCACCGGAATCAGTGTTTTGTGCTGTCGTCTCTTCACCCACTGGATCTTTTCCACCGCAGGCAGTCAGACCTCCAAGTACCAAAACGGATGTCAGTGCCAGAGCTGTGGCTTTCATAAACATTTTTTTCATAAGTCTCTCCTTTCACTTCTCTGTCAGTATTGACCGGACCTGGATTTTTTAATAGTGAAATCCCGATTGCTTTCAGCCTTACAGAAAATTTAGATTTATTATATACACATTTCGGGCGCTTTTGCAACAAAATTCGACAAAATCATACTTTTCTTATATGAAAGTATGATTATCCAATCCTTATTTTCCCATATCAAGCACAAAAACAGTAAACTCCGTTACTTCCTTGTACCGGAATTTACTGTTTTTTCCATCTTTTAAATTTGCTTCTCTAGACTCTGAGAATAGAAAAGGTTCTCTCATAAGGGGTATAATCATTGAAATAAATGGTATACCCTGCTTCATTGAGTACCTCTCCTGAATAATGTCCGCCAAATTCATGGGTTCCAAATCCCGGTCCTAAGATGAGGTTCTGTTCTTTATGGTGTAACGTTACAAACCCATCTCTTAAAATCAGTTCCTCTCCTTTTGCTGCTTTTAAGTGAAACTGTTCATTCTCAAGGATGCTTCCTGCCGGAACACAAAGTTCCACCCGTAACGGCACCCGGTCAAGACCTTCTGCCTTCACCGTAACTTCTACCCCTTTAAGGCATTCCTTTACCGTTACCGTCAGGTCGATCTCACTACTGTTTAAGATATCTCGTTTCTTATGATCCATCTTCCACCAGTCTGTCGTGTCTTGCTTTTCCTTAAACGGAAGATAATACCATCCCTTTGCCTTAGAGGTCAGTACCACACCATCTGTTGTCTCCTCCATGGTCTGGGGAATGAAATTTCGAATATCACAATAGCTTTCTCCAATTTTTAAATAGACGAGCGTTTCCTCAAATTTTAAAAACAAGAATTCACTTTTGCCCTTTAGAATGCTGTAGCCATATTCTTTTGTCTTTCCCCGGATCACTCCAGCTTCTTTAAAATGCTTGTGATAGGTATCTAAAAAACCGTATCCTTTGAATTGGTACTGTTCCATAAAGTCATGAAGCATAATAATATGCAAACATTCCGGTGCCATATCTCCCCGCTCCATATTGTCCTTTATAATCTTATGGGCTGCCCGATCATAAACCTCTTCTCCCGTCTTTGCCGCCATGTATAAATACTGGTAAAAATACTTATCCGGGTACTCTGCCTTCCCTTGATCCTGTCTGGTGGAATTCTGGGTAAAAATGGTATCATCGGGATCGATATAGAAAAGCATCATCTTTAGATTCCGATTCACATATAAAAGATAAGTTTCATCTCCCGTTTCTTCATACATGGCCATCATAGCATTGTTTACCACAGCGTTATAATTACCCGTAGAACGTTCTGCATATTCCCCTTCGTCATTGCCATCAATTCCCTCTGCCAGATACTGTTCTGCCCGTTTTAGCAGTTCTTTTCCCAATTCGGGGTTTTCCTCCTCTACAAGAGATGCCCCCTGCATAAGCGCCGCTGTAATGCCCCAGCGGTGATTTGGTGTGTGGAATCCTCCGGTCAGCAAAGCATTCAGTGATTTTACTAAAAGGTGGTGATAACCAGCCTTTAAGCGATTTAGTTCTCCTTCTTTTGTGTATTTTATAAAAAGTCGGTATGTGGCAATCAACCGTTTGAAACAAAAGGAGGTATCCGGAGCTGATTTAAAGTTGCAGGAAGGGTAGTCAAAACTCCCGTCCTCTCTCTGACCGTTTGCAATAAACGAAACTGCCGCTTCCATTGCTGTTAGAAGACTCTCGTTTTTGTAATACCGGCTATTTTGATTCAAATAGACCGAAGCTGCATCTGCCATAACATAGATGGTTGGTTTCGCCTCTAAAATCCCGCTTTTCATGCCACCGTAAAAAGGATCATTTACGTCGGTTACCTGAATGTTTAAGAAATGATCCACCCGTTTTTCTGCAGAGTGTATCAGATGTTCCATATAGCGTTTCATATGTTTGTCCCCTTTTTTTCGTCTTCTAACAAAGCAGCGCCAATCAGTCCCGCATCATTATTGAGTTCTGCAACTGCAAGTCTCGTTCTGTTTTTTGAACTTCTTGCATACTCCTCTTTTTCCACAATGACTTTTAAAGGCTCTAATAATAGATCTCCTGCCTTACTAATTCCCCCTCCAATGCAGATTAACTCCGGCTGAAATAAATTAATTAAATTTACAACCCCAGCTCCCAGATATGTTACGTATTGATCTAACACCAAAAGAGCCGTCTCATCCCCTCTGCGGACTCCGTCAAACAGTGTCTTTGCTTCAATCATTTCTATCTTCCCATGGCAAAGTTCCCACAAAACGGAATCCAGATGAGTTTCCATCGCAGCTTTGGTCTGCATGGTCAAAGCGGTTGCCGATGCGTATGCCTCAAAACAGCCTCTTCGATTGCAGTTACACAAAATACCATTTTGATCAATGGTCATGTGACCAAATTCCCCCGCAGCATAATTGACTCCCTCAAATAGTTTTCCGTTTAAAACAATGCCGCCACCGATCCCAGTTCCCAACGTGACAAGCAACATGGATTTCGTGCCTTTTCCACTTCCAACTAAATATTCTCCCCAGGCCGCCGCATTCCCATCGTTATCAAAATATAGTTTCTTCCCAGGAAGTTCATTCTCCATCATAGAGACGATGGGTTCATCGTAAAATCCCAGGTTGTTGGCATATTCCACCATTCCAGTCTCTTGATTGGCTGTCCCTGGAACTCCGATTCCTACGGAGGCAATCTGTTCCCAGTCAATTCCTCCATCAAAAGCAGCCTTCTTAGCCAGCTTTCCCATATCGGCAGCGATCTCTTTTGCACTTCTCCCTTTTCCGGTCGGGAGAGAACAGCAATTGAATAAACTTCCTTCTTCATTCACCAATCCTGCAGCGATGTTTGTTCCACCTAAATCAATCCCAATGTAATATTTCATTCGTAACCCCTTTTCTTTTCCCTTTCTCTAAAAACCAGGCGGTTTAGTTGTCCCTATTATATAATTTCCCCTGTAAACCTTCTACCCACTTTTTGTTTTTCTTCTGTGTTTGCTTGCAGATCTTGCCATTCCTGTGGCTCATCCACTGATGGATTCAATCCGTTCGTCATTGGACCATCCCACGATTAAATTATATTTCTCATACCCTGCCGGATAAAGCAACTCCAATTCAACCTTGGTTTTCTCTCCTGACTTTCCTATCCTTACATTTCTCACCTTGATTTTCTCTTCGCTTAATTTTTGCAGTAGTTCGGTTATTACTGCATCGTATTGGGTTGTCGTCAGTTTTAAAAGACTCCGGTATGGTTCCTTGGCAAGAAATGGAACATCGTGGAGAATAATCTGGGTAAACACAAGCAAAAGCCCTGATCCACATCCCAGATAGTAAGCACCGGATCCGATTGCCATTCCCACACCTGCTGTAGCCCAGATTCCTGCTGCCGTTGTGAGGCCACTCACTGAATTGTTCTTTACAAAGATCACACCCGCTCCAAGAAACCCAATTCCGGATACAATCTGAGCTGCGATTCTAGAACTGTCAAACTTCGCGACGTCAGAAAATCCATACTTGGAAACCACCATCATAAGTGCCGCCCCCATTGCCACAATGGCATGGGTGCGCATTCCTGCTCCCTTATAGCGATTCTTTCTCTCATATCCAATCAGGTACCCAAACGTACCTGCAATTACAATCCGAAAAAGCAAACTGGTCTGAAACACCAGATCATGCTGCTGTACAAAACTAACAACCATCTGTTCAATCTGGTACATCCCTATCCCTCTCTTTTCTTGTTAACTTCTCTATCTATACTATCATATTAACTTATCATAATTGAGTGAAAATGTCATCTAATCCCCAGATTCCACTGGAAAAAGACAGGGATCATGGAGAAGAACTTTCCCCATAACCACTGCCTCTTTCTAAAGCCAAACCCTTATTTTGTTTCTTTGATCCATAAATATCTTTTATCATCCACCCTTGTCGTCCAAGGATTCTCTGGAAGATGGCGGATCATCCAACAATAGTACATGGGAAATCCAGGAGCCGTTGCCTGGGGATGGGTCTTTCCTCCTGTGATTGCTGCACAGCTTCCATCTTTAATTTTAAACGCTTCCTCTCCAATAAAACAAGCACCGAATCCTTCCGGACGCTCATAGCGGTAATAGTAAACCTCTGGCTGGGGATGCTCATGTGGGGTGTAACTAGACCAGCCTCCCTGATGGGTGATTACCTCTCCATTTACCATATTGGAATAAGGGGCATTGTTGTAATCAAATATGGTACGGACCGTCCGTTTCATCTTTCCTTCCCAAAGCCCCTCCCCAAATGTATCATTGGTACAGGACTCTGGTTCATAAAATACACTTTGAAAAGCCGTCTCATTCTTTGTACACTGAACCAGGATCTCGCTGTCTTCCTTTGCAGTTACAAAAACCGGAGTCTCTTTTGATACGTGAAGACAGTACGGTCCCTCCTCAATCAGAGAATGCCTTTTCCCAGACTTTTCTTGATTCTCCCAAGAAAAAAGGATCTCTCCCGTTAAAAGAAGAACTGCCATTTCCTCTTTGGCAAACACAAAGGATCTCTCTTCCCCCGCTTTCATCTGATATACGGCAATATCCATTAACATGTCATTGGTGGCATCTCCGGCTTTGGATAAAAGTTTTACCCCTTCTTCGTCAAACTCCGGATAACTGAATAATTCACTCATAAAGACTCCTTTCTTTGCAGTTGCTGTTTCTGATGTACGCTTAGATTGTTATTTCAGATATTTTAACAGGACGTCCCTCTTTTACCGATTTTTTCGCTGCAATCCCCATAATTACGGGTTTTAATCCGTCTAAAACCCCAAGAGGAGTGTCGGTGTCTTCTTCAATTGCCTGAATAAAGCAGTTGATCTCCTTAGCAAATGACTGCATGTAACGTTCTAAGAAAAAGTAAAGAGGTTTTTCCCCGGTTACCCCTCCAGCTGTGCTGAGCATTGCACTGGATCCAGTATCGTTAGCGGTCACGACCATTCCTTCGGAACCAAATACTTCCGCTCTCTGATCATACCCATAAGCAGATTTTCTGGAATTATCAATGACTGCAATGGCACCATTTTCCATCCGTAAAGTGATAACAGCGGTATCCACATCTCCCGCTTCTCCTATGGCAGGATCTACCAAAACAGCAGACTGTACATAGATTTCTTCCGCATCACATCCAGCTAAGAAACGAACCATATCAAAATCATGGATGGTCATGTCAAGAAACATTCCACCGGAAACAGCTGCATACTCTGGACTTGGCGGCTCTGGATCTCTTGAAGTAACCTTAATGATATGGGGCTCACCGATCTTTCCTGCTGCAACTGCATTGTGAACGGCTTCAAAGTTATGATCAAATCTACGATTAAATCCAACCTGATATTTTACCTTGCTTCCCTTTAAGGCATCTATCACATCTTTGATTTTTTCAATGTCATGGTCGATCGGTTTTTCGCAAAACACGTGTTTTCCGGCACGGATTGCCTCCACCGAGATGGGGGAGTGGGTATTGGTGGAGGAGCAGATGAGTACCGCATCAATCTCCGGGTCATTTAAAATATCTTTATAGTCCTTTGTGGTATTTGTAACGCCCATACTCTTTGCCCAACGATCCGTTTCCTCGTTCATAAAGGGATCTGCAATGGTCTTAATAGCTGCGTTCTTTACGATATTGCAGATGCTTTCTGTATGCACCTTTCCAATTCTGCCTGCTCCGATAATTCCTACGGTTACCATAATGTTCTTCTCCTTTTATCTTGAAATTAAAGCCCTGTTTTTTCAGCAATAAATTTTCTTGCCCGGATGGCATACTCCAGTGGATTTGCCTTCGCTGGATCCTGTTCTGCCTCTACCACCATATATCCTTCGTACGATGCCTTTGAAAGTGCTTCAAATATGGGTTCAAAATCAATGCAGCCATCCCCTGGAATGGTAAATGCTCCCTTTCGAACGCCCGTTAAAAAGCTCATGTTTTCTTCTTTGACTTTTTGAACCACTTCCGGACGAATGTCCTTTAAATGAACGTGTTTAATCCGGTCCATAAATGCAGTTACCATGGCAAGGGGGTCCTCCCCGCAATATGCAAAGTGCCCACTGTCAAACAACAAGCTGACAAATTCTGGGTTTGTTCCCTCCAATAAGCGTCTGGTCTCTGCTCCACTTTGAACCACTGTGCCCATATGATGATGGAATGTTAAAGCCACCCCATACTTTTCCTTGGAAAGTTTTCCAAGGCGGTTTAGCCCGTCGCAAAGGGCTTTCCACTCGCTTTCCTTCATCTCATGCTTTCCCGCAAAAACAGGCTTATCTTCCATTCCCTGGGTGCTATAACTCTGTTCGGAAACTCCTACAATCTTTGCTCCCATATATGCCAAAAATGCTACGTGCTTTTCAAATTCCCGTTCTGTTTCTTCGTAAGGTTTGCTGATTAAGAAGGTAGAAAACCACGCATTGCAGATCTCAATCCCCCGTAGTCGCAAGGCTCTTATTAATACTTCCGGATCTTTTGGATACTTGTTTCCTACTTCTGAACCAGTAAATCCAGCCAGTGCCATCTCACTGACGCACTGCTCAAAGGTATTCTCCTTTCCCAGATCTGGAAGATCATCGTTGGTCCATGCGATTGGTGCGATTCCTAATTTAACTTTTTCCCTGTTTAACATATCTTTACCCTTCCCATATACGATCGTTTTTGTTAATACCGCCGTGCTTTCTCTCGGTTCTCTATCAGCGTTTCATAAGCCTTCTTTTCCTGCTCATTTCCAGTCACACTGGCCAGTCCTACATTCCACCATGATTGGTATCCGTCCGTCATGGTCTTTGGCAGAACCTTAATATCAATCAGTGTCGATATGGTCTGCTTCTTTGCATCCAATAACGCTTCCTTTAATTCATCCAGTGTCTTAGCCGTGTATGTTTTTACCCCATAGCCTTCGCAGACTTTTGCATAATCCACGGAAAGAAGAGATCCGTTTAATCCCCCCGCTTCATCCCGGTATCGAAATTCTGTTGCCAGGTTTCCAATGCCGTTTGACATCTGGAGATTATTGATACATCCAAATCCACAATTATCAAATAACAAAACATTAATCTTTGCCCCTTCTTGCAGAGACGTAATCAGTTCACTGTGCAGCATCTGAAAACTGCCATCTCCACACATGGAGTAAACTTCTTGTTTTGGAGAAGCCATCTTTGCTCCCAAGCTTGCCGCAATCTCATATCCCATACAGGAATATCCATATTCCATGTGGTAGGAATCCCGGCGGTCCGTAGTCCACATTCGTTGCAAACATCCGGGAAGACTTCCCGATGCGCCTACGAGAATGGCATCTTGATCAATCTCTTTTCTGATGAAAGAGATTGCCGATGTCTGGGTGATAACACCCCCAGTCAGCTTGACAAATTCTTCGATGGTAACTGGATTGCGTGCTTGAACCAGTGGCTCAAAATCGTCATCGTACGCATAACGAGACAGGCGTTCCATTTCCTTGTTCCAAGCCTCTTTTGCCGTTTCTATCTCACCCGTATACCCAGACGTATACCCAGATTCTTTTAACCGGTCTGTCAACATTTCTAATGTCTCTCTGGCATCTGCAACCACAGGGAATGCATCCATCTTGTATGCATGGAACCGAGATAGATTAATTGAGGCAATTCGCAGCGAAGGATTCTTAAACTGGCTTTTGGAACCGGTGGTAAAATCCGAGAGCCTGCTTCCCACTGCAAGGATTAAATCCGCTTCCTCCGCTATGGTATTGGCTGCAAGGTTTCCGGTTACTCCAAGTCCCCCTAAATTATAAGTATGGGAGGATTTGCATGCACTTTTTCCTGCCTGTGTCTCTGCAAATGGAATCTTTGCCGTCTCACAGAATTTTTCCAGTGCTTCCCCTGCTTCTGAGTAACGAACACCTCCCCCACAGATTACCATTGGTTTTTTACTGTCCATGATCATAGCGGTGAGTTCCTCTAAATCAATTTCCGCAGGAACGGATCTTGAAATCCGATGGATTCGTTTCTCAAAGAAAGACTCTGGATACTCATAAGACTCACCCTCTACATCCTGGGAAAGGGCCACGCAAACTGCCCCAGTCTCTGCCGGATCGGTTAGAACTCTCATGGCATGAATCATCGTGGACATGAGTTGTTCTGGTCTTACAATCCGGTCCCAGAATTTGCATACGGGGCGAAACGCATCGTTGGTGGTAATGGAAGGTGCGTAACTTTGTTCTAGCTGCTGAAGCACTGGATCTGGCTGTCTCGTTGCGAACGTATCTCCTGGAAAAAGAAGAAGCGGAATCTGATTTACAGTCGCACAAGCGGCGGCAGTAACCATATTTGCTGCCCCCGGTCCAATGGAACTGGCACAGGCGATTATTTTTTTTCGGTTGTTTTGTTTGGCAAATCCTGCCGCCGCATGGGCCATCCCCTGTTCATTCCTGCCCTGATAAACCCTCAAATCTCCCGGATTTTCATCGAGTGCCTGACCAAGACCCACTACGATTCCATGTCCAAATATGGTGAAGATACCTTCTACAAATTTTGTCACTTCCCCATCTCGTTCGATATACTGCTGATCCAGAAACTTAACCAGTGCCTGGGCAGTCGTCATTTTGGTAAATCCCATGGCGATCGTTCTCCTTTCTCTATGCTCTGGCGATCATCTCGCCGTATTTTTCTTTGCATTCTTTGATAAACGCCTTTACCTGCGAAGGATCTGGCAAATCCACGGAACAAGAATGGCTTGCTACCATCATGGCCGCTTCTGCACTGCCAAATTCTAAGCAGTCAATCATCTCCCAGCCCTGAAACAATCCATATAGAAAACCGGAAGCATATCCATCGCCTCCACCAAAGGATTTTAATGCATCTACAGGAAATGGCTTAATGGTATAACGGTTGCCATCCTTTGTATATGCCGTAGAACCTTCTTTCCCGTGTTTGATAATTACGATTTTGGCACGTTCGTGAAGCCACGCATCAGCCGTTTCCTGATCCGTACGCCCCTCCATGATTAAGCGTTCCGTCAGATTAAATTCTTCTCTGGAACCCATGATAATGTCCGCTTCCTTTGCTACCATAGAATAGTAAATGGAAATCTCATCTTTTGAAACCCAGTTATAAGGACGGTAATCAATATCAAAGATCACTGGTGTATGATTGCGTTTTGCAAGCATCACTGCTTTTAAAGCTGCCTCCCTGGAAGGACTTGCCGCGAGGGCTGTTCCAGAGATTAGAAGTGCCTTCGTGTTTTTCACGTATTCCTCGTCAATATCAGAAGGATCCAGCTGCAAATCTGCAATGCAGTTCCGATACATTAAGATACTGCTTTCCGTGGGGGAGAGGATCTCGGTAAACGTAAGGCCAATCTTCTCTCCATGTTCGCAGCGTCGGATTCTGGATACGTCGATTCCTTCTTTCTCAAAAAAGTCTGTGACAAAATCTCCAAACTGATCATCGGAGATTCTGGCAAAAAAACCTGCCTTTAATCCATGTCTGGAAACCCCTGCGGCAATGTTAGCCGGAGACCCACCTACGTATTTTTTAAATGTGGTACACTCGGAAAGCGGATGGAAATAATCCACTGGATTAAAATCCACAGCGACTCTTCCTAAAAGTACAAGATCCATGGGCCTGTTTTCATCAAATGTTATATACTGCATGTTATCCCTCCTGCTAATTGAGCGATCCACAGTTAAAGATGTGGATATGCTTCTTTACATTTTCATAGACACCACGAACCATGGCTTCATTTAATCCAAAATAATCATGGGGTCCATTGGTTTTTAAATAATAATCTGCCTCTTTGGTCAGTGCGTCAAAACTAGCCGTAGCAATGTTAATTTTCCGGATTCCAAACCCGATTGCTTTTTGAAAATCTTCCGGTGTAATTCCTGTTCCACCGTGTAAAACAAGGGGGATCGTCACCTGATTCTGAATGGTTTCCAACACATCAAATGCAAGTCTTGGAGCCACTGGATAATTTCCATGTGCATTTCCGATGGCAACTGCAAGGGCATCAATCCCCGTACGTTCGGAAAAGGTCTCAGCATCAAACGGATCGGTACAGCGGATTCCCTCATCCGTGGTTCCATCCTCACTTCCTCCTACTAATCCTAGCTCCGCTTCTATGGTAGCTCCATATTTTCGAGCCAGATCAGCTGCTTCTTTTGTTTGTTTTATATTTTCCTCAAACGGCAGACTCGAACCATCGAACATCACCGAAGTAAATCCATACTCCAGTGCCTGTTTTAATACTAAAACCGTCTTTCCATGATCCAGATGAACGCTCACTGGTATCCTGGCATTCTTAGCCGCCTCCACCATCATAGGAGCCATATAAGAAAGGGGAGAGTGGGGAAGCCGCACTTCGGCAATCTGCAAAATAATAGGCGTATTCAACTCTTCTGCCGCCTGTATGGCTCCCTTAATCATCTCTAAATTCCCGACGCTGAATGCGCCTGCTGCCCGGTTTTCTAATGCCGCTTCCATAAGCAGCTCTTTCATCTTTACTAATGCCATCGTTTTACTCCTTTAGTGATCAGTCAAAGAGTCTGCGGTAAATTTCCTTCACGTCTTCCTGATCCATCTCTTTGCGGGTATTGAGCGGACTCCCACTTGCCATGGCATCCGCTGCCATCTTCTCAATCACGGATAAAAACTCATCCTGGTCTATTCCATATTGAGAAAGCGTAGGAATCTCTAGTTCCTTTAACAAATCAATGACTGCTGAAAGAAATGCATGGCTTGCCTCTTCATTTCCCGTGTCTTCATCCGCCACCTTGATTTCCCGTGCCATGACTGCAAATCGGTCATAGGCACCATCAAGAGCAAATCGGAAGCACTCTTTTAACAACATCGCATTGGAGATTCCATGGGGCACATGAAACAACGCTCCAATGGGTCGGCTCATTCCATGGACTAAAGTCACCGAAGCGTTATTAAACGCAATTCCTGCTTCTAGTGCTGCAAGTGACATCTCCTCCCTCGCTTTTAAATCCGCCCCATCGTGATAAGCTTTGGGCAGCCAGGTGAAGATTCGTTTCACTGCTGATAATGCAAACACATCCGATAATGGCTGTGCTTTTCTTGACGTATAAGCTTCCATGGCATGAGTCAATGCATCCAAACCAGTGGCGGCCGTAATCTTTTTGGGAGCCGTAACGGTAAATTGAGGATCAATAATCGCCAGGTCCGGCATTAATACCGTTCCGCTTAGGAGCATTTTAACGTCTTTTTTAGTATCTGTAATAATGGTAAACTGAGTGGCTTCCGAACCAGTCCCAGCCGTCGTTGGAATCGCAGCCATGGCTGGAAGGTTCCCATTTATCTTTTTTCCCATGTAATCTGAAATGCTTCCTTCATTTGCCCGCATCGCTGCAATGGCTTTCATGGAATCAATGGGGCTTCCACCTCCAAGAGCAATCAAAAAGTCACAGCGTTCCGCCACATATTGGTCCAGTCCTTCTAAAATCATGGCATCCGTTGGTTCCCCGTTGATCCCAGAAAAAACAGATCCGTCTATATTCTGTTCTTTTAAAACATTCAAAAGCACCTCTGTATTCCCAAGTTTTACCATCATTTCATCGGTGACAATAAGAGCTTTTGTTCCAAGGGATTTTAAATGTCCCTTTGCAGTCTCAAGTGCATTTTGACCACTTATGATATTGCGAGGCATAATAAATTCTCGTCCCATCATTCTCCCCCTTCTATTTTATGATTATATTTTGATTTTGTTTTAGTTGTTTGTTGGTTATATTTTAGCACTCGTTGGATACAAGGTCAAGATAATCTTCTCCATTTTTTCTTTTTTTGGTAATATGTTGGTAGTTTATTGATCTTTTTTTGTGCATCTGGTATAATTATTTTATCACTGCATTATGGATATGCAGAACCATAAGGAGTAAGACATGAGAATTTCCCGAATTGATGAATTAGAACAATATATCCTGGAACACAAAACTGCTACCATTGATGCCCTTTGTGAACTCTTTGAGATTTCTAAGAACACCCTTCGCCGGGACTTAGAAGTTCTGGTTTCTAGAGGCAGCGTAGAGAAGGTATATGGCGGAGTCATCGCCTGCGAAAACGCTTCCTCCATCCCTAATCTTGTTTCCTTTCAAGAGCGGGCGAACCGTAATTTTCAAAGCAAGCAAAAAATTGCAGCCCTTGCCGCTTCCTATGTGCGAGAACGGGATATCATTTACATTGACAGCGGAACCACTACCATGAACATCGTCGACTATTTGGGTCATCTACGAATGGTAACAGTCATCACAAACAGCATCCAGGTGATCAACAAAGCCATGAATTACCAAAACATTAACTTAATCGCATTGCCAGGCACGTTAAAACGGGACACGGCTTCTCTTGTAGGCAGTTCCTGTGTGGAATATTTAGAAGATTATAATATTGTCCGAGCATTCATGGCCTGTACCGCAATTTCCGCTGAGGCAGGGATATGCAATGCTTCTACGGAAGAATATAACATTAAGAAGGCAGCGTTAAAAAAAAGCCAGAAACATTATCTTCTGGCAGATTCAACAAAGTTTGGACGTACCTCACTGATGACATTCGGAGATTTAAACCAGTTTGATTCTATCCTGACCGAGCAGATGCCAGATGACGCATTCTGTTCCTGTTGTAAGGAACAAAACTGCACCATCCAGATCGCTTCCGACACAATCATCAAATCATGATATCTTCGGTATGAACAAGGGTAACGTCCTGTTTATAATAAGGTTTCATACTTTCTTCTACAAAGATCTTCATGTGCTCGAACTGAAGGTCTTTTGCATTCTCCACATAGATTCCAGAGACCCTTGTTTTTATCAGCCCTTCCCCCTGGCATGGACGAATATCATAACCCTCGATCTCCCAACGGGAATATTTCTTAAGAGTTAGATGAATGTGATCAAAACTCACATCTTCAATCAAATTCCCTTCACTTCCTCGGATAAAGATCCCATTTTCTCCCATACAGCTAATATTTTCGAATCGAATGTTTCTGATTTTTCCTGCTTTTACTCCGGGTTTTCTGTCGTGACAGGTAATACAAATCGGTTCTGCTCGCCCCCACCATTCATGAGAGAAGCGCCGGGTTTCAATGGTAAGATTAGAAAACACCACATTTTCTACATTCCCACCGTCCCGAATCTGAATGGAGATTCCACGATTGCTTCTGCTGATCGAGCAATTCTTTACCAGAATATTTCGAAAATCACATTCACCCTCTGTTCCAAATTTGATGGCTGCACTGGTGGAAATCAAAGTACAGTCTGAAATCAAAATATTTTCGCAAGGACCATACTGGTTATAATCTCCAGAATTCTTTAGAACGATCGCATCGTCTCCACATTCAATATGGCATCCGATAATTCGTACATTGGTACAATGATCTGGATCAATCCCGTCCGAATTTGCCATCTGTAAATTGTTAATCAGACGAATTCCCTCAATTAAAACATCATTGCAGCCAACCAGATGAACCGTCCAGAATGCACAGTTTTTAAGTGTGACGTTTTGAATGGTTAAGTGCTCAAACTTTTCTAAGAGCATCAGTGGAACTCTGGGATAATAACTGCCTTCAATGTGGTAACCAGAATTATCTCCATAAAACATTTTTTCATTCGCATCTATCGTTCCAAACCCAGTGATTGCTACATTTACCTGGTCATACCCGTATAAGAACGCATGGAATGGTCTTCCATTGTATTCACTATTTAAATAAGAAGGAAGTCCAGATTCATGGGCCACGATCTCGCCCCCATTTGCCAGTGGATAGTAATCCTTAAGGTCGTCGCTTGCCTTTAATATGGCTCCCATTTCTAAGTGAAAGTCCACGTTTGATTTAAGCAGGATAGAACCACTGTTATAGATATGCCCTCCCGGTAGAAGAACCCTTCCGCCTCCTGCTTGACTGCATGCATCCACTGCAGCCTGAATAGCGGCAGCATCATTCTTTTTTCCATCTCCTATGGCTCCATATTCCAACACATTATAAATCATAAGATCCTCCATTCACTCCTGTTTAAAGATTTCCAGATCAATATATCAAGTCTAACCTGAGAATGGAAGATATATTCAGAAAAAAAGTGGCATTGGTGCACAAAAAAGCTGTTTTTTGTAACTCTCTGCCGTATTTTAACCTTTTAAACCCGATGTACTGATTCCTTCTACCAGATATTTTTGCAGACAGATAAAGAGAATCACTGCTGGTAATATAGATAGGGATGCCATGGCAAACATGGCTCCATAATCAGAAGATGAACCTGGATCACTAAATAATTTTAACGCTAAGCTGACTGGATATTTTGCTGACTCACTGATGTAGAGCAAAGCGGATAAGAAGTCATCCCATCTCCACATGAATGAAAAAATACTTGCCGTAATCATGGCAGGTGTAATGAGGGGCAGGACGATTCTCCAAAAGATACTGTAATACGAACACCCATCAATTTTTGCCGCTTCATCAAGTTCCCTTGGAATCCCGTCTATAAAATTAATCATCAGGTAGACAAAAAATCCCTGTATGGCAAAAAAATAAGGTAAAATAAGCGGACGATAGCTTCCTACCCAGCCAAGCTTCTGATACCATAAATACTGTGGAATCATTAATACCTGTGCTGGAAGCATCATAGAAAGCAGCATGGCAATAAATAACATTCTTCTTCCAAAGAATTTACATCTAGCAAGGCCATACGCAACACACGCAGAGGAGAACACAGTGCCTAATGTAGCTGTTATTGAGATAATAAACGAATTTTTAAAAAATACAACAAATCCAATTTTGGCGAATCCTTTCCAGCCAGTGGCATAATTCGCTGTGGTAAACTTCTTAGGAATCAACTGACCTGCTGTGGTAAATATGGTATTGGTTTCTTTTAAGGAACTCATAACCATCCAGACAAGAGGATAGATCATAACAAGACCCAGACCGCACACAATGATATGATATAAGATTCCTCCGATTCTTTTCCTTGTATTCATATGATCTACACTCCTTCCGTATAAACCCAGAATCTTCTGGTTGCAAATAAAATCAGGGTAATAATTCCTATGATCCCCAGCATAACCCATGCCAGCGCAGCTCCATACCCGGTATTGTAAAATTCAAATGACTGTTGATACATGTACACCGTATAGAACAACGTAGAGTTTAACGGCTTGCCCTGCGTTATGATAAAGCACTGGGTAAACGCAAGAAACCCATTGATCATCTGCATCACCAGATTAAAAAAGATCGTCGGAGTCAAAAGGGGAAGGGTAATTCTGAAAAAACGGGCAACCTTGCCAGCACCATCAACCCTCGCCGCTTCATAAAGCGTTACCGGAATCTGTTTTAAGGATGACAAAAAGATCAACATAGAGGAACCAAACTGCCAAACTGCAAGTATGATCAAGGTCCAAATGGCTGTATGTACGTTCCCAAGCCAAGAAAAACTGGTGGGAATTCCAATCAAACGCAGCAATTGATTTATGACTCCATCGGTTGCAAACATTCGCTTCCATAAGATTGCAACTGCCACAGATCCACCAATGATCGACGGAAGATAGTAGGCTGCACGATAAAATCCAGTTGCTCTTGTGGTTTTAAACAGGATTAATGCTACGATAAGAGCAAATATGAGCCGGAGAGGAACAGAAACCAAGGCAAAATAGAACGTGACCCATATGGATTTAAAAAACACTGCATCATCGGTAAACATCTTAACATAGTTTTTCACCCCCACAAAAACCGGCGGTGCAAGTATATTATAATCACAGAACGAATAATAAAGAGAAAGTCCCATAGGTACCACCATGAATAGTAAAAATCCTATGGTAAACGGAAGGCTGAATACAATACCGGCCGTACTTTCTTTATTCATAAATCGTCTGATTCGTTCTCTCTTTTTTTCTTTCATATACACCCTCTCCATTCACGTCATAATCGGATTCTGTCAAAACAATGGGGCAGAGCAAGCTCCGCCCCATTGAATTATGGATTATTTTTCACTCATAATTTTGTTGGCACTATTAAAGAATTCATCTGCGGCTGTCTCTGCATCGTAACCACCGTAACAGAGCTGTTCCTGAATCTGATTTAAGAGATTAAATACCTCGCTGGCTCCATCCGGCTGAGGCGGATTAATGGGTGAACTATTTGGTGTCACCACATCATTGATATAATGAATGATCTGTTGGTTTAAGTCATCCATCTTGGGAGACAACTCTTCTGCAATCACGCTAGAGGCTGGAACCCCTCTCTCTCCAAGTAAAATATTGTTGGCATCGCTAGAATTAATCAAATAGTTTAATATTTTTACTGCCTGATCTGTATTCTGGGTATGAGCACCAATGGAGAAAAACATACTAGACTTTAGGTAATTGGATTTTTTGGGATCTGGAGAAGGCCAAGTGGTCATTCCTACGGTAACGCCTTCTGGGGCTGCATTCTGTACAGCGGTCAACTGGTTGGAATTTGCAAACGCACACCAAGACATGGTTTCTGGACTTGATCCATAAACCAGAGGATCCTGTTCCACGGAACCAATGGAGATCTCTGCAAATACGCCTGGATCAATCAGCCATTCCTCTTTTAAGCCTTTGGTATACATCTCAAAGAATGGAACATAATCTTCCTGTTTTCCACCTATCTTATCCCCATCAAATAGCACCACGTCGTTGGCTCTCATAAAGTAATCTAAATAAGACTGAGCCGTTCCGTATACAATGGAAGTTTTATAACCAGTTTTCTTATAAACTTCCCGGCATACCTCTTCAAATTCATCTACGGTCATATTGTCTTTTATGGTGATACCATTCTCATCAAGAAGGGTTTTGTTATACATCATAGCAGGAGAGTTAATTCCTCCACATATGGCATAGACTCCACCATCAATGGTTCCAGAGGCCATAATGTTATCGGAGATATTGGATACATCTAAAGATCCATCTTCGATATATGGTTTTAAGTCAACCAAAAGCCCATTCTTAACATATTGATCGATGTACATATAATCCATCTGCAACAGATCGGGAAGTGACTGACCGGCTGCAGACGTTGCCAGCTTATTCCAGTAATCAGACCACTCTGAAAACTGCCCCTCAATGGTAATATCTGGATTTTGTTCCGTGTAAAGATCAAGCGCCTGCTGCGTCCGCTCGTTTCGAACCTGATTCCCCCACCAACTCATAGTAAGTTTTGCTCCACCATCATCGGTTTTTGCTTCTTTCGTCGCCTCTCCAGTGGTTGTTTCTGAATCTGCAGACACTTCTGCTTTGGTGGTTGAAGATGTGGAACTCCCCCCACAACCTGCCAATGAAGCGGCAGCCATACAACAGGATAACAGTAATGCAATCTTTTTCTTCATAATACTTTCCTCCTTATTTGCATTGCTCATCTTAGGTAATTTCATTATACGTTTCTACATTCTTCCAGTAAATGTTTAAAACCGTGTTCTATGTGGAAAAAACCGTGTTTTTTGTCTATTATGTATAATTTAATTGTTTTATAGTTGTATTCTTGCAGTATTTTTTATATAATCTTGGTAGAACCTACTGCTTACCAGATAAGGAGCCATTATGAAATCATTCATTCGAAATCTTACATTAAAAAAGAAGATTGAAGCCATTGTGTTCCTTTGTGTATTTTTACTTGCCGCTGCCTCTCAAATCAGCATACACTTAACCGCACTTGCCCATCAAAAGGTTCTATACCAAGCAGTAGCAGCTTCCTTATCCATCTCTTCCAAAGAATTGGAAAACCGTTTGGGCAATGTTCGTATCATGGCGGATATGCTCCTTGCGGATAATGCCATGCAGAAAAACCTTGGAATTTTAAAGGATACACCCCGTGGCCAGATACATACCGTCGCTTATAAAAGCATTTACACCACTTTGAATGAGTACTATTTTAATTTCCAGAAGAACAGCATCAAAAACATGCGCTTGTTTCAAGGGAATAATTCCATTCATACGCATATTATGAATGGGGACAAGCTTCCAGATTCGGTACAAAAAGATCTCATTAAAAAAGCAGAAGCGGCTAAGGGAAAAACCATATGGATCACCGATTATAGCGACGATTACGGACTTTTCTTAGTAAAAAACATCCGACGAAGCCAATTTCTTAAGTTGGATTCTGTGGGGAATTTAATTGTAAATATTGATATGAAAAAGTTAATGAATACCTCCATTGACTCCAACCTTCTTTATGAAGAAGCCAATTATATTCTTCTGGATCAGGGGAATTTCATCTACAATTCTTCTGGTATCACCGAAAACGCCACGACTGAATTAAAGGAACGATTAAACTCTAGATATGGGGTGCTTGACTATGAAAACAAGGCTTATTTTTATGTAAAAGGAGGCTTATCTGACTTCCCCTGGGATTATGTCTGTCTCATCCCTTATGATAAGATCAATTCCTCTCTCCGTGACACCTTAAAATTGTGTATTTTCTTAACAGCTGCCGCTATTTTGACCGCCCTTGCGCTTTCAACCGCTCTCATCAATTCCATATTGAAACATTTTAACTATCTTCTAGACAAGATGCAGAATTTTGCCGAAGGACAAGACAGCGACCCCACAGTTCCCTACGATTATACGGGGCGAACGGATGAACTGGGTATTTTACATACCCGTTTTGACCAGATGGTGGAAAATGTAAATCAGTTAATCCGTACCAATTACTTAAATGAAATATTAAAAAAAGAGGCCCAGCTTAAGGCCCTGGAGAATCAGATCAATCCACATTTTCTATACAACACGCTGGAATCAATCAACTGGCGGGCAAAATCCGTGGGAGCGGCTGACATCTCATCCATGGCAGAAAACTTAGGAACTCTGTTAAGAATCACACTGGATCAAGCCAACAAAGAAGTTTGTTTAAAACGGGAATTGGAGCTAATTAGGTGCTACATGACCATTCAAAAATATCGGTATGAGGATCGATTGGACTATAAAATAGAGGCAAAGGAAAGCCTTCTTTCCTGCATGGTGTTAAAACTTACGCTTCAACCATTGGTGGAAAATTCAATCCGGTACGGGCTAGAGGAAAACACGGAGGGCTGTCAGATTCTGATACTGGCAGAATGCGACGATACGACACTTTTTATCTATGTAAAGAACAATGGTTCTGTCTTTGAGGATGACCTTCTTGAAAAACTAAAGACCAATCAAATTCCCACACATGGCTTTGGAATCGGGTTGTTAAATATACTTGAAAGAATGAATCTTACTTACGGGGAAGCGTTTGGGCTCACACTCTATAACGAAAACGATCAGGCAGTGGCAAGGCTTGCCTTCCCTTTAAGAGGAATGGAGGACTTTTATGCTTAAACTCATCATAGCAGATGACGAGCGAATGATCCGGGAATCCATATCTTCGCTTATTGACTGGAACAGTCTTGGAATTGATCTGATTGGAACCTGTGGGGACGGAATCGAAGCCTACAACATGATTCTAGACGAATCCCCGGACATCGTACTAACGGATATCCGGATGCCTGGAATCTCTGGTCTGGAACTGGTGGAGAGAATCTCACAAACGGATATGGACATTCAGTTTATTATACTTTCTGGATTTGGAGAATTTGAATATGCCAAACAGGCCATGAAGTACCGGGTTCATCACTATCTTTTAAAGCCAAGCAACGAAGCACAGATTATCGACAGTATGAAAGATGTCATTCAGGAATATTATCACCGTCGTGCCTTTCAAGATTTACAGAATCGGCAAAAGGCTTTGACTGAGAATCTACATCACAGCATTTTGGAGAATATGATAACCGAACAACTATTTTTAGACGGATCCCCCCACCCTTCTTGGGACTCTTATTCTGGTTTTATGGATTTTTTCAACACCGGTTATGAACTGTGTTATCTTCACTATGTGGAAGAAGAAGCATTAACCTCTGTTCTTAGACGTATTAAAGACTATTTAAGAAACAGTGCACCTGGAATCTCTCTTTATAGCCTGTATGTAAAGAACACTCTGATCCTGTTCTTTGAAAGCCATCAAGTTTCCTATGACAATTTAGATGCGTTTATAAACAAGCTTTCAAGTACGGAAACGAAGACAGCATATGAATATCGAAGAAACACCTGTCAAAATCTTGCAAAGCTCATAGAAATTCTCATTGGAAAGATCAAACGATACGGAATTATATATTTTATGAACGGACTTCATCCCGTTCCTATCTGCAACTACAAAAATTTAATGACAAAGATTAAACAGCTTACCTCTAAGATCATGGAGCCGGCAAAAGAGGAACGGACACATATTATCGAGGAATTAAAGCACACCTTAGATGGGATCAGCAATCCGGAATTTTTAAAACAGGCAGGTTCTCGTATGGTAATCCAATTCACCACTGGGAATCATTACGGTACCTCCGTAGAGGGCACGGAGTACCTGCTAAAGTTAAATGAACAGACCGAAGCGCCATCCATTCGGGGGATGCTAATGGAGGCCATTGAAAAAGTGTCGGAAAACACAGGAGAAAATGGAAAAACCTACAGCCCCTTTATTGAGAAAGTCATGCAATATGTAGGATCTAACT
Organism: Clostridium sp. E02; assembly: GCF_003833015.1. Taxonomy (GTDB): domain Bacteria; phylum Bacillota; class Clostridia; order Lachnospirales; family Lachnospiraceae; genus Lacrimispora. Next base: position 162,333 of record NZ_RJLQ01000005.1, on the reverse strand, counting down.
TAAATAATCCAAACCTGACTCTAAAATGGATTGCAGAAAATTACTTATTTATGAATGTAGACTACGTCAGTGCACGATTTGTGAAGGAAACGAAACAAAAATTCTCCATTTACTTAACCACACAACGCATTCAAAAAGCAAAAAAACTGATGGAGGAGGGACATACGGAATCCATTCAATGGATCGCAGAAAAAATAGGATGTGGAAACAATCCACAGTACTTCAGTCAGATATTTAAAAAGAATACAAAAATGACCCCAAGTGCATACATAAAAATGATCAACGGGGGGGATTAAAAAAAGCAGGTGAGTCCCGTTTTCGAGACTTACCTGCTTTTCCCATTGTGAGAGTGTTAAAGTTTTTCCAATATGGTTCTAAGTGCTTCATAAGCCATGGTAAACGATTCTTCTCCACTCATTTTCTTCTTCTTTTCTCCCTGTTGTTCCAGTGCCTCAAATCCTGCAAAATCACTTAAATGTGGTTCCAAAGACAAAAATCCATGATATCCACTGTCTTTTAAAATAGAAAGGATCTTATCCACATTTCCATCGCCCTTACCAGCCGGAACAACGGTTCCATCTGCCCAGATTGCATCTTTGATGTGGATATATGCGATGTAAGGCTTTAACATCTCGTATGCCTGATTCGTATCTTGCTTGCACTGTACAAAGTTTGCAAAATCAAAGACCGCTTTGAAATGATCTCCATAAAATTCTTTCATTAGATCCAGACACCGGTCTGCAACATCTCCATAGATGCCCTTTTCATTCTCATGAAGCAGTATGATATCACTCACCTTTGCATAATCCACAAACTGGGAAAGCTGTTCCATCACTTTCCCCCGATAAGGGGTGTACGCTTCTCCTTCTGGCATGAAAAAGCTAAACATGCGGATGTTCGGAGTTTCCATCTCATGAGCGATTTCTACAGTATGCTTATACAATTCCATATGAGGTTCAAACGCATCGGTAATTTTAATTTTTCCAATTGGTGACCCTAGGGCAGAAATACTGATTCCATTATAATCCAGTTCTTTTTTAAATTCCTTCACCTGGCTTAATGGATACTCCACAAGCCCTTTTCCATTCACGCCCCGCATCTCCATGTGATGAATTCCCAGTTTTTTTAGTCCCTGTATCTGAATCCCCAAATCTCCATCTATCTCATCTGCAAATCCTGTTATTTTTATATTTTCCCACATAATCAAGTCTCCTTTTCTTCTCCTAGTAGCTTCCACTGGTGTCAAATACCACTCCAGACCCCTCTTTTTTTCTAGACGTTTTTCTTCGTTTGTTCAGTTCTTCTAAAAACAAGTCTTCCTCAAACGGAAGCTCAATCTCTTTTTTTAACCAACTAGATAAATGCATGGCATTTGATAATGTCAAACCATATATGCCCTCTTGCCCTTCTGCAATCAGAGGGGTATTGTGAAGAATCGTACCTGCAAATGCCTTCATAACTCCCACATGCTGTTCATTGATTCCATCGGTTTCCACCTCAGTTATGGTGCATTCAGGAGTATCAAATCCACCTTTCGCCGTCTTACAGAACGTCCTTTCATTCTCTGAAAGCTTATATAGCGTTAATTTATCATTTTCACATACCAGTTTCCCCATTTCCAGAGTGATCTCAAACCGGTTGGTTCCGGGTGCATCGGCTGTAGTGGTCACAAAGACTCCGGTGGCTCCGTTTGGATATTCCAGATATGCGGTCACGTCATCCTCCACCTCAATGTCATGCCACTTCCCATTGTGACAGAAAGCCATTACCTTACTTGGCATACCACAGATCCACTGTAGTAAGTCCATGTTATGAGGACACTGGTTTAATAAGACACCGCCGCCTTCTCCATCCCAGGTGGCTCTCCAGCTTCCAGAATCATAGTAAGACTGGGTGCGGTACCAATCCGTTACAATCCAGTTGACCCGTTTAATTGCACCCAATTCCCCCCCAGTTACCATCTCATGCATCTTGCGGTATATGCAGTTTGTTCTCTGGTTAAACATCATAGCAAATACACGGTCACATTTTTTTGCCACATCATTCATCTCACGCACTTGTTTGGTATAAACCCCTGCTGGTTTTTCACACAACACATGAAGTCCATGTTCCAATGCATCAATTGTAAGATCTGGATGCTGATAATGAGGAACTGCGATTAAAACAGCCTCACAGGCACCGGACGCAATCAGATCTTTTCCCTCTGTAAAAATCGCGACAGATTCCGGTAACTGTTCTTTCCCCCAGGCTCTCCGGCTCTCATTTTGGTCTGCCACTGCAGTGATTGTAAGCTCCGGAACCTTTCCTTCTAAAATGCTCTTTACGTGATTGGTTCCCATATTCCCAATTCCAATAATCCCTAGCTTTACTGTATCCATCTTACTCCCTCTCATTTCTTGCAGATTCATATAAATTCATCATGGTGTCAAATGTCGTCTGAACCGAAGCCAGATCGTTTCTATAGTCTTTCCCCGTCTGCAGACATTCATAAAAATCACGAATACAAGCCTGATGGCCACTTCCCCAATAGGATTTACCCGGTACCATTCGTTTTAATGACTTCCAAAGGACTGGCTCTGTCTGTTCTGCACCCTGGTACCACAGCTGTTCCCCTTCGATACGGATAAAACCGTTCTCTCCTACCAATTCAATCATAACCGGTGCATCTGCGGCATAAGCAGTTGTCGCATAGAAACAAGCAGAAACCGGATCTTTTCCCTGGGTAAATTCCATATATCCGTGAAACGTATCCTCTACTTCAATAATCCCTTTTAGATGATGATTGCTCATAGACGCTTCTGTCCTGATTGGTTTACCAAGCCAGCCAAGAAGCAGATCCAGCGCATGGATGGATTGGTTGATCAAAACACCTCCACCTTCTGTCTCTTTCTGCCCCCTCCAGCCGCTCTCTGTGTAATAGGAAGCGTCCCGGTGCCAGGTAACGAACACTCTGCCACCTTTTATGGTTCCAATGACCCCCGCTTTTAAAAGTTCCGTTACCTTTTCAGTGGTTTCATTGTACCGATTCTGGAAGCAGATACCCACTCTGCCACTGGATCGTCTCGATTCGATCAACAGTCTTTGAAACTGCTCTCTGTTAATCGCAGGAGGTTTTTCCATAAATACATGCATTCCTAGTTTTAAAGCTGCCACTGCAAGTGGTACATGACTAGAATGAGGGGTACAGATGTGAACCACATCAAGAGATTCTTTTTCTGCCATCGCCTCAAACGAACCATATACATTTGCTTTCCTTTCTGTATACACCTGGCTAAATTCTTCTGCCCGGTCCAGTTTCGGATCCACCATCGCACAAAGTATCACTTCTTTTATATCCTTTAAAATACCTGCGTGAACCCTTCCTATACTACCGCAACCGATTACCCCAACTCGGATCATGGTATGTCCCCTTTTCTTCTTGTTGTTCCTATTTGCTGTTCTTTCTCTTGTTTCTTTGATCTGTTTATTATATACTAATTTTAACGCAATTTGTTTGCGTATATTGACTAAATACATGCGCAAATTGTTTATTTGAGGAGAGCGTAATGAAAAAAAGCAGAAGTTACAACTACAATGAGATTACAGAGCCCTATATATGTGATTTTACTACAAGTAAGGTAGCTGGAAATGTAGATTTTCATATGCATAACAGTCATGAGATCTACTTGCTCTTAGACGGGCAGATCCAGTACTATGTAGAAAATTCCCGTTATGATATGAAACCTGGCAATTTAATTCTTTTTTCCAATCGAGAGATTCATAAGGCAATTAATCTAAAGAACCAAGCCTTTACCCGACTGGTCATTCACGTGGAACCTTATTTCATTCAACCTTACTCAACAACTGCCACCAATCTTTTGGATTGTTTTAATCGGGATCCTGCAAAAAACAATCTGGTTCAGCTCTCAAGCCAAGAGTGTGACCAATTGATTGCAATGGCACACATCCTACAGGATACCAAAAAAAACCACTGTTTATACGGAAACGACTTAACAGCGGTCACTACTTTAATTCAGATTCTTATTTTAATCAACCGGGCCTGGCAGAAAACTGGATTTTCAAAATTCACACCCAAGCCACACCGTACCCAGACTATTATGAATTACATTGATGTTCACTTAACAGAATCAATGACGCTAAGTTCCATCGCTGATGCTCTTTCTCTGGACAAATATTATATCAGTCATTTATTCAAATCCGAGACACAAAGCACTATCTTTCAATATATCGTCGTAAAAAGGGTCGCCTTTGCTAAGGAACTCCTTACGGAGGGTCATACGGTCGCAGAAGCCTGCCATCTGTCCGGCTTTAACGATTACTCAAACTTTATACGGACCTTCCGTCAAACCACCGGTTACACCCCCGGGCAATTTAAACGTTTGAATCATTCCCTTTTATCTTAATTTATAGGAAGGGTCCGAAGGGTATCCACCGCGTATTTTTTGCATCCCCCGTGGAACTGCATCTTTTGATTGTTTCCAGTCTGCATCCCGGTTTAAATAATCAAACTTTTCGATAAACCAGTCAATATCACCCGAAATCCGTTCCATATTCTGTTCCATAAGCGAAAAGACAAGGGGATAAAATGTTTCCCGGTCCTTGCTGCTTAAATATCGGTCCGCTCCTTTTAAAAGATCCTTAAAATGATGGAGACAAAAGCCCTTGCTCTGCTTTATTTTATTGGAAAAGTTAGTATCTTTTTTGTACAAATTAAAAAACGCCTCTACATACCGGTTATAATTTTCCGTAAATCGATCACAGATATAGCAGGTCTTTTCCTTCTCCTCAATCCACTGGCAGACAGAATTTCCTTCCTTTTTTCTCCCTGTAAGGCGATCTTTTAGGGAATTCTTTGCTGGTGAATAATTTTTGAATTCTTCTTTCATTTCCAAAATCAGTTTTTTATAATAAGTCTTTAATATCCAGCCATTGCCCAGCGCATTGCCGTACTCAAACATCTTTTTCTCGTGGGTTCGGCAAAATCCGGACCGGTCTGTATTCTCTCTGGTATCTCGTTCCATATAAGAAGCACAAGAGCCTAGTACAAAATCCATAAGTTCTTCTTCTGTCTTTCGTTCCAGATAACAGAATGGGCACTCCTCTTTGGCATCCATGGCATCATTGAGAGGAATTTCATATAATTTCTCTTTCATTGGTTCCCGTCCTTATACTTTAAACCGATAACCGACACCCCATATGGTTTCAATGTACTGTGGTTTTGCCGTGTTGAATTCGATCTTTTCCCGGATCTTTTTGATATGAACCGTAACCGTGGCGATATCCCCGATGGATTCCATATCCCATATTTTATTAAAAAGTTCTTCTTTGGTATAAACATGATTTGGATTCTGTGCCAGAAACGTCAAAAGATCAAATTCTTTGGTGGTGAAGTTCTTTTCTTCCCCATTGATCCACACCCGTCTGGCTGTCTTATCAACCTTAAGACCTCGGATTTCAATGATCTCATTATCCGGTGTCCCACTCCCAATCAATCGTTCGTACCGTGCCAGATGCGCCTTCACACGGGCAACCATCTCACTGGGAGAAAAAGGCTTTGTCATATAATCATCGGCACCAAGTCCTAATCCCCGGATCTTATCTATGTCTTCTTTCTTTGCAGATACCATGATAATAGGAGTATTTTTTACTTCCCGGATCTTTCTGCATATTTCAAAACCATCGATTCCAGGAAGCATAAGATCTAAGATTACCAGATCAAAGTCCTCATGAATTCCTTTTAACAGGCCCTTTTCTCCGTCGTTCTCTATCTCAACTTCAAATCCGCTTAATTCCAGATAATCTTTCTCTAATTCTGCAATACTTTCTTCATCTTCCACGATCAGTATTCTGCTCATTCCTGCATAACCTCCTGGTATTTTCTTAATACAAAATGTATCTCAGTTCCAATTCCTTCTTTGCTGGTTGCCCAAATCCTTCCACCATGATCTTCTATAATCTTCTTTACAATGGAAAGGCCAATTCCACTTCCTCCCTGGGAAGAATTCCTGGAAGAATCGGTTCGGTAAAACCGATCAAAAATATTGGCAATATCCTTCGCCTGAATTCCTCTCCCATTATCTTCAATCTCTACCTGAATAAAATCTCCAACATCCTTAATTCGAATGTTAATGATTCCATTCTTCTTATCCATATATTTGACCGAATTGCTGATAATATTATTAATGACTCTTCTCATCTGTTCCGCATCTGCGATGACCACCACATCTTCATCCACATAGTTAAAGTATCCCAGTTCAATGTTTCTGGCCTCCATCTCAAGCCCCACCTCATCAATACAGTCTCTAAAGTAATTGGATACGCTGATTTTCGTGAACGTATAAGGGATCTTATTGGTGTCTATCTTAGAATAAAAGGTCAGCTCATCAATCAGTTTGTCCATATCGTTGGCTTTGTGATAGATGGTACGAATATACCGGTCAAGCTTCTCCGGCGAAGATGCCACTCCATCCATGATTCCCTCTACATATCCTTTGATGGCTGTAATGGGGGTCTTTAAATCATGGGAAATGTTGCTGATCAGCTCTTTGTTCTCTTTATCATACTGAACCTTTTCTTCTGCCGATTCTTTCAAACGTATCCTCATCTCTTCAAAATCACGACAGAGCTGACCCACTTCATCGTCATTCTCCACTTCAAGGGAAAAATCCAAGTTCCCGTCTCTAATCTTCTTCGCAGCCACCTGCAATCGCCCCAAAGGACTTACCACGGATCGGTAAACCCACATCATAAGAATGGCGTCGGTGAAAATAATGATCATTATGACGGCAAAAAGCATCTCTACCACCATGATCTTGATCTCCGGAAGCAAACCATCTACATTGGATATGATAAATAGGCTTCCCTCTGCGTTATCGGAATATAAAAAATCCATTTGTTTGACCAGATGTTGTGTCTCCCCATCTAAATAAATGGCCCCTTCCATGGAATTATCTAGTTCCTCATAATGGGGGAGCTGTTTATATAATCCTTCCGTGATGTGGCTGTTTCCATCAAACAGCAGCTGATCTCCTTTCCGGACTATGATATATGCATATTTGGTTGAAAGCTTCTGGTTTAGTTGCTTTAAATATTCGGAATCATTAAACTGATCTGGTTCCGTCTGGAGCATCTTCCTGATATCCTTTTGCTCTTCCCGGATCAGACGATTAAAAATCTGCAGGGAATTGCTAGAGAGGAGATCAATCCGGTCTGTTAGATTATAGGCTTTCCGAAATGCCTTCATCTGATAGTTTCTCAGTCCTGATACTACCCCGAAAATCAAGGTAAGAGGAACGATCGTTATGATCAAAAATGCAATCACCAGACGGGTTCTTAATTTAAATTTCACGTTTCTAGTCTCCCTCTGCATATAGCAAAATTTCATAACCAAAGAATTGATTGCGTAAAGGTATTATAACACACATAGGAGAAAGAATTTATAAAACAATTCTAAAATTTAAAAGGCGGAGCCGTACAATTTTGTTGTACTTGCCCCGCCTTTTGGAAGTTTCTTATAAATATTTTTTAAGAATTTCTACTTTATCTAGTTTCTCCCAGGGAAGATCTAAATCATTTCTGCCGAAATGTCCGTAAGCTGCTGTCTGTTTGTAGATTGGCTGACGCAGATTAAGCATCTTGATAATACCAGCAGGACGCAAATCAAAGTTCTCTCGAATTATCTCTACTAACTTTTCATTGTTTAAATTCCCAGTCCCAAAGGTATCTACCATAATGGAGGTCGGATGTGCCACACCTATGGCATAAGATAACTGGATCTCACACTTGTCTGCAAGACCTGCTGCTACGATATTCTTCGCTACATAACGAGACGCATATGCCGCAGAACGGTCAACCTTGGTGCAGTCTTTTCCAGAGAACGCACCGCCACCGTGACGAGCATATCCACCGTACGTATCTACAATGATCTTACGACCAGTTAATCCACTATCCCCCTGAGGGCCGCCAATTACAAAACGACCGGTTGGGTTCACAAAAAATTTCGTATTAATATCAACTAATTCAGCGGGAAGAATTGCATCAAACACATATTGTTTTATATCTTTATGAATCTGATCCTGGGTTACATTCTCATCATGCTGAGTGGATAAAACCACTGCATCCAGACGCAAAGGTTTTCCATCTTCATCGTATTCCACGGTTACCTGTGTCTTCCCATCTGGGCGAAGATAGGTCAAGGTGCCATCTTTGCGGACTTTGGTCAGCTGAAGAGCCAGCTTGTGAGCAAGAGCAATGGAATATGGCATATATTCTTCGGTTTCATTGCTTGCATACCCAAACATCATACCCTGATCTCCGGCTCCAATGGCATCAATTTCAGCATCAGACATCTTATTTTCTTTTGCTTCCAACGCACGATCAACTCCTAAGGCAATGTCCTTAGACTGCTCATCTAACGTTACAATCACACCGCAAGCATCTGCGTCAAAACCCATAGAACGGTTATAGCCTATTTCACGAATGGTATCTCGTACCACCTTCTGAATGTCCACATAAGCCTGAGTGGTAATCTCGCCCATAACCATCACAAGACCTGTCGTACAACAAGTCTCACAGGCAACACGGCTCATGGGATCCTGCTTTAACAGTTCATCAAGAATGGCATCTGAGATCTGATCGCACATTTTATCTGGATGTCCTTCAGTTACCGATTCGGAAGTAAATAATAATTTTTCCATGTCAATTCCTCCTTTTTTACATGGGGGAATAACGAAAAGAAAAGTCCGCAGCAATGCGGACTTGATTCAAACTGTATCAAATCCTCTTATTGCTCGATTTCTCGCTCAGGTTGGCACCTTCCAACCTCCAAAATGGCTGTTGCCATAAACGTAGGTGGGGTTGCCGTGACTTCACAGATCCTTTGTATCTCCATCACTCTGAATAAGGGATATTACGACTTTTCATTTGTTATTCAATTAATATTATATGTTAATTACAAGTACATATTACCTCAAATACAAAAGGTTGTCAAGCGTTTGAACCGCCACTATCCTACCTTCAATTTAAACTTCTGTGCTTCCTTTTCAGAATCAACTTTTTCTATGACTGCTCCAAGACCTTTTAACTTCTCGTCAAAGCATTCATAACCTCTCTGAATATAACCAATCTCATCCACAACGGTATATCCGTCTGATGCCAGTCCTGCAATCACCAAAGCCGCTCCAGCACGAAGATCTGGGGCACTCACGGAGGCTCCGCTCAAACCGGTTACACCGTCAATTACAGCCACGTTACCTTCTACTTTCATATTAGCTCCCATACGGGATAGCTCATCTACATAGCGGAAACGGTTTTCAAAGATACTCTCGGTCACTACACTGGTTCCTCCTGCAAGTACCAGACAAACTGCCATCTGGGGCTGCATATCCGTAGGAAAACCAGGATAAGGAAGGGTCTTTATATCCGTGTGCTTCTGGTTCATCTTACCGACTACCCGAACTGCATCATCGAATTCTGCCACTTCACAGCCAATCTCAAGAAGCTTTGCAGTAATGGCTTCCAAATGCTTTGGTATGACATTCTTTACCATAACATCACCTCGGGTAATGGCTGCAGCACACATAAAGGTCCCTGCTTCAATCTGATCCGGGATGATGGAATATTCTGTTCCATGGAGCTTACTAACCCCTTTGATCCGGATGGTATCTGTACCCGCACCTTTGATGCTCGCACCCATGCTATTTAAAAAGTTTGCCACATCAACTACATGAGGCTCTTTCGCTACGTTCTCTAGAATGGTTTGTCCCTCTGCAAGGGTCGCTGCCATCATAATGTTAATGGTTGCCCCCACACTAACCACATCAAGATAAATATGACTGGCTACCAAATCAATGGCATGAGCAATGACAGCACCACGTTCAATGCGTACATCTGCTCCCAGTGCACGAAAACCTTTCAAATGCTGGTCAATGGGTCTGCTGCCGATATTACATCCGCCAGGGAGCGGTACCTGTGCGCTTTTGTATTTTCCAAGCATGGCACCTATAAAATAATAGGAGGCCCTAATCTTACGTATATATTCATCATCAACGGAAACTTCCCCGATGGATCCACCATTGATACAAACCGTATGTCTGTCAATACGGTCAACCTTCGCACCGATCTCTTCGATGGCTTCTAACAGTACATTAATATCTCTCACATCTGGGAGATTATCTATCCGTACATCCTCATCTGTCATGATTGATGCTGCCAGAATTCCCAAAGCGGCATTTTTGGCTCCTCCAATGGTTACTTCACCAACCAGGGGATTTCCGCCCTTCATAATATATTGTTCCATTTCGCACCTCTAATTATTATGTTATCTATTACAAAATCATTAAATTCCTACATTTACCTTTAATGATTATAACATATCTTACGAATTTGTAAAGAGAACGTACTTTTTTATTCCCTGATTACCCCACAGACAAAGTCATTTCCCAGTCCGGTAAAATAAGCAGTTGCGTCATTTAGACCCATTTTGCGGACTTCCCTGGTCTCAGGATCGTAAAGAGTTACATTATACTGGTCATATCCAGAAAGCAGGACATAACTCCCTTCTCCAGTGTAAGCAGCCACAGGACAGCCCTGTCCGATAAAAGAAAGGATCTGGTTCAGTGTGGAGTCCCTGGCATCTATCATAAGAACGCCTTCTCTTGTATCCCCGCTTTCTTTAAAGCCCTGTAACCCATGTACAAAAGCGGCTCCCGTCTTTAAGGGTTCTTTCATTGTTTTCACGGGTGGTCGGTTGACCCGATCCCACACAATTTGCTGATTGTGATCGGTTACAACTCCCATTTTCTCATATGCAAGTTCCATCGCATCGGTAAATTTCTGGCTGCTTCCCAGATAATGTCCCCCACCATAGGCATAAAACCGATTGTCTTTTCTCCTTTTATTTCCTTTTAATTCCACAACTTCTGTGGTTTCGTATGCCACTTTCTTCGGGACGGAAATTTTCACATTTTTGCTATCTATTTCCTGTTTCAACTGGACAAAATAAAGCTTTCTTCTATCTTCCGATGCATACCAGCCAATCCCCTGTAGATCCTCATCAAGCAGTTCCTGATTGCACACGATGGTATCTTGTTTGGAATCTGCATAGATCTGAGGGGAGGGTCTTACCACCTGTGTCAGATGAATTCGGCTATCTTCCACAGAAACGTCCGCAATATAGGTGCCTGGCTGCTCGTATTTTTTTACAATTTTACCGCTTTGATCCATAATCTGAATCTGAACCATAGGGGCATCTTTGACTCTTCCATTCTGTACCCAGATATCTCCCTCTTTTGCAATCCCGTATACAAAATCATCCCCTACAAAGCCAAGGGGCCGGTAACGATTTTCCTCTTCTCCGGTGATTTCTTTTTTTCTTCCATCATCAAGATCCATCAAATGAATTCCACTGGCACCGTATACGTCACTGCCTTCCTGCCACGCAAAATGACGTTGTGTGCTACTGACCGCATAGCCTCCTTCTGATAGGGAATCAGCCAAAACCATATATTCGTTGCTGTTTAAATCAATGCCGTAAACAGACCGGTTTGCCATTAAATAAAGCATTCCATTTTCGCCTAAGTGAGAAAGCTGGCCAACTTCCTCTTTTAACTGTTCAAATGATAGGGTAACTGGTGTGAAAAAGCGCTCCTTTATGGCATTGTCTTCAATGCTATATTGATACATAGCAATCCCCATGCATCCTTCATGAATCCCCCGGTTCATGTATCCATAAACCAAAAAATCCACATCTCCGTTGTCTTTTACCGATAATATCTTGATATCGTGCTGATTGTAACCGCTGCGAAGTCCGTTATCTTCTCCACTTCGGAAAGAAAAAATTTTAATGCCATGTTTTTTCTTCTGGTCAAAGGTCCAGAGATCGCGATTTACAGCATAAGCCACCCAATTCTTATCTGAACTCTTTGCGGTCTGGATCTCATCTGGATTAGTGATTCCAAGCAGAATCCGTTTTCCAGAAAACAGACTTTTGTTCCCGGAAAAGATCTGATTGGTATTCCGTTCAAAATCCATGAGATAAATTCGTCTGGAATTCCATTTCATGGTGTAATTATCTTCTACTTCGTAAAATTCAGCGGTTCCATTTTCACTCACCCGCTTTATTTCATATTCCAGATTGACATTGCACATGATTCCGTCAAGATCTTTTAAAGTAGCTTTTATTTCACCCACTGGTTCTACCGGAAGACCAGCCCATGTAAGCTGTGAAAAACTGGATCGTATGGTCACGTGTCCTAGGGAACTGTTATCCTCTGTAGTACTGGTTTCCAAATACGTTGTCAATTGTTTTGCCTGTTCATAATCAAACGTCTTCTTGGTAAAATCAAGTGCAAAATCAATCATATCCCCAGCATTGGACTGATCCGTCCAAGTGATTTGAGTATAATAAAAAAGATTCCCGTTGTCTGGTGTATCTAAGGTAAGGATCAATAAGTATTTTCTGTCTTTTGCCAATAAATTCTGGATTGGCAGAGTTGCATGGATCCCATCTTCCCCTTTTGTCCAGTCTTTTATATCGGTTCGTTCCACAAGCCGGTCAAGGTCTAAGCTACGGATCTCATAGCGAATACCAGTTATCGTTCCCTGATATTCTGAGATCTGAATGGGAAGGGCACGGTCTGACGGCAAGACCGTGATTGCCTCTCTTGATACGGTCTGCTTCATATCCTGCTTATAACCATGAAGTACATTCATGGTTTTTCCAAACATATCCACTGATACCACTGGAAGCGCTGCATCATCCATAGACGTATAGACCATCGTATCATCTTTTTCCATTATCCTCTGATTCCACATAAAATAAACTGCGATTGCTATTAGAAATACCGCAGACAATATTCCGATTTTTTTAATTAAACCATTCATATAAGGCGTCCTCTATTTTTACATTTATCTTCTTTATTGTATCCAATCCTATCCAAAATCACAATGAAAATTTTATGAAACATTCGTGAATCTTGCAAGATCACATCATTTCTAGTCGAAAAAAGAAAACAGCGGTCTACAAAAGACTGCTGTTTTCCTCTTCTCGCTATCGGCATCTTCCAGAACGGCATCTTCTACGGTGCACTTCATTAAGAAGAAGTACGGATATAATATCATTGACCCAGTTGTTCTTTCCGGGTGGCGGCCCCCAGTAAGGCGGTCTTGGTTCCGGTCTTCTTCTGGGTCCACACGGAGGCTGACCTGGGCCGTATCCACAATGAGGTGGTCTTTTACCTGGTCCCCATTTTGGCGGTCTTGGACCGGGTCTTCCCCATGGTGGTCCAGGCGATGGTCCCCATGAAGATCTTTGACTGGCTGTCAATGGTGTTTCTTCTATCTCATCTGTATCCCAGTTCATGGACTCCATCTTCCCCATGGCCTCTTGGGTACTATCCTCTGATTCAAAGATCCCCTCTTCCGCAAAAACTCCATCTTCTAAAACCTTCGCACAGATTGAGTCACAGATCTGATTGATCAGAATACGGTCCGGAAATTCATCGTACAAGGGACTGTCTTTATAATCCAGATGGTCACATGCAGCAATCACGTATTCCTGCAAACATTTCATATGTGTGGGGTACATCCCCTGCAAAAACTCCAGATCCTCAGCAATGGGATCTTTAAATGCTGGTGATTCCTCCTTAACACTTCTGTCGCCATATAGCATATACGGCTTTAAATCCTCATTGCTCTTACCATAAGTATTACTTGGGTTAATCGGCACCGGTGTTCTCACTCCCTACATTTGCTTATACAACACCATAATATGCGAAGGATAGGATAAAGTGATGGTTTTTAAGGATTAGAATAGATGGTTTGGATAAACGCCCTGAGAAACTAAGTTTTTAATCGCAGCAACAACGGTTGGCTTATCTTCTTTGTAAGTCACACCAAACCAACGGTCTTTTGTTTCCAGTACCCGGGCTCTAGCCTTACCGTCCCGAATCCCCTGATCAATGATCTTTGGCAGCAAGTATTCTGATTTTATATCTCCTGGTTTCATCTCATTTAAAAAATCAACAAACCCACGTTCCAATTCTCCTAAGAAAGCAGGAGTAAGCCCCCATAGATTCATGGAAACATTTTGTCTTAGTGGTAGGGTCACCTCGCTGCCGCTCTCATCTTTTCCCACAGCAACTTCGTCCCGTCTGTTTAATTCATAAGTCTCCGTGACTTTTTTTAGATATCCGTCTTCTGTGACCTGACATACCCCACGGGTAACACCGCCGTTATCACTTAGGGTATTACCTAGAATAAATCCACCCATACAGATGTCATAAACCTCAGAGGAAGGATTCATCTCATGAACCAGATAATCATGCAATTTCCGGAATCCTTCTTTCCCATAATAATCATCTGCATTGATCACAACAAAAGGATCTTGTAACAAATCTTTTGCACAAAGAACCGCCTGTCCCGTACCCCATGGCTTCGTTCTATCTGCTGGCTTCTCAAATCCAGCTGGAAGATAATCCAGTTCCTGATACGCATACGCAACCTGTGCGATTTTTTCAATTCGATTTCCAATAATCTCTTTAAAATCCTTTTCCAAATCTTTGCGAATGATAAATACAATCTTATTAAATCCCGCTTCCAATGCATCAAATATGGAATAGTCCATAATAATTTCGCCATTTGGTCCTACGGGCTCTAATTGCTTGATTCCACCACCAAACCTACTTCCGATCCCGGCAGCCATAATAACCAATGATGTTTGTTTCATATTACTTCCCCCTGTCTCTTTTAATTTTACTTTATTATACCACAGATAAAAAAGATCATCCACCCGTGAAACCTTTTCAGGACTGCGTACATATAAGGCTCATCCAAACAAACGAATCAGTGATCTTTAAAATCAGACAAGTTTTAAAGCTCTCATGGGGCAGAAATGGGTACATTTGCCGCAGCGAATGCAGGCATCCAGATCAACGGTGGGAGCCTCAAACCCATTTTGCTTTAAAGCACCTACCGGACAGATCGGGACAGAGGGGCAGGGGTGATTCTGGGGGCAGTTTTCTTTTATAACAACAAGGGTTTGTGTATTCATAATTAATCCTACTTTCTTTAAGTGTATTGTTTTTACATATACAGTATAAAAGAAGTGAGGCACGATGTCTGTAACAATGTCACGTGAAATGAAATGCTGCTTCTTTGAAATCAGCCATTTGTGAATTAAAAGCGTGACACTGGTTATAGCAAAGATAAAAGTACCGGTTCATGGGCATGTCCTTAATGGGGAGGGTCTTTAGAACGTCTAACATGGAATTATTCTTTACGTAGCGGGTGGAGATTACCCCGATTCCAAGGTTGCGCGCAACACTGTCAAGAATGGCAGAACCACTGTATGATTCCCATTTTACTGTATAGGGAATATGATGGGTCTGCATGAGATTTTCAAAAATGGAACGTGTACCGCTGCCTACTTCTCGCAGAATAAAATCGCAGTTGCACAGATCACCGGCATTGATTGTATCCCTGCCTGAAAAGGGATGGCTCTTGCTGCAGACAAGCTGCAGTTCGTCTTCCATAATTGGTTCTGTATGTATCTTATCATTCAGGATCACACCTTCTACAAGTGCCAGATCAATTTCATTGTGGATCAGGCGGTTTTCCAGTATTCTCGTATTTTCTATAAAAACGGAACAGGAGATATCCGGATGACATTCCTGCAGCGTCTGTATGATGTCACTGATCAAGGTATCTCCGATGGATAATGTGGCACCAACCCGGAGTGGACGGATGACCGAAGAGTTTTTCATGGACTGATTAAGCGTCTCATAGCTGTTTAGCACATTCAAAGCCCTGTCCCAGAAAAGTGTTCCCATAGGAGTCAATTCCAGCTGTTTGGGAGATCTTTTGAAAAATGTGGTCTCATATTCTTTCTCCAGTTCTGCAATGCTCTGACTTACCGTAGGCTGCGACAGATAGAGGCGCTTGGCTGCCTCACTCATCTTCAATGTTTCCGCCACTGCGATATAAGTTCTTAGCTGTTTTAAGGTTGCCATTTACGATCCCCTTTCATCTAGTATAGAAAAAATCAATAGCATGATTTAAATAATACTATTTTACGGTCCGGAAAACAAGTGTTATGATATTGATAATAAATAATCAAGTATACGAAAAGAAATGATAAGGAGAAAAAGATGAGGGTGATTGTACTTGGTGGTGTTGCTGCAGGCACAAAAACGGCGGCAAAGCTGATGCGGGAAGACCGAGAGAATGAAGTTATCATTTTAAACAAAGGGGAAAACATATCTTATGCAGGTTGTGGACTCCCGTATTTTGTAGGAGATGTGATTCCACATAAGGAGCAGCTGATCGTAAATACTCCTCAAAAGTTTGAGAAGCTTACAGGTGCAAAGGTTTTAATCCGCACAGAAGCGACAAAGGTAGACCGTGAAGAAAAAACAGTAACTGCGGTAGATTTGGGGACTGGCGAGGAGAAGGTTTATCCGTATGATAAGCTTGTAATTGCAACCGGAGCAAGTCCCGTGATTCCGCCTGTTGAGGGAAAGGATCTTAAGAATGTGTTTACCTTGAGGACACCTGAAGATGCCATTAAGATTAAGGAACTTGCCATAAATGGAGGAATTAAAAAAGCAGTAGTAGTTGGAGCAGGCTATATCGGTCTGGAGCTTGCAGAGAATCTGGCAGCGGAAGGAATCAAGCCTTTTGTTGTGGATATGGCGCCTCAGATTCTTCCCGGTTTTGATCCGGAGGTTTCCGATTACCTGGAACGAAAGATTGCTGATGCAGGCATTCCTGTTGTGACAGGGGTGAAGGTAACCGCTCTGGAGGGGGAAGGTAACGTTGAAAAGGTGATAACCGACCGACGTGCATATAAAGCTGGTATGGTTGTTTTCTGCGCTGGAATTAAACCCAATACAGAATTTTTAGAGGGAACCGGTATCGAGATGGTTCGTGGAACGATTGTCACCGATACTCAGGGAAGAACCAATGATAAGGACATCTATGGTGCCGGAGATTGTGCGATGGTGAGAAATGCCATCACAGGCAAACCGGCCTGGTCCCCCATGGGTTCAACGGCCAATATTAACGGACGCCTCATTGCACAGAATATAGCAGGAAGAGAACGTTCCTACCGTGGGGTTCTGGGGACGGCGGTTTGTAAACTTCCAGGACTGAATGCCAGCAGAACCGGACTGACAGAAGAACAGGCCATAGAGGAAGGGTTTGATGCGGTCAGTGTGATCACAGTGGTGGACGATAAGGCTCATTATATGCCAGGTGCTTCCTATTTTATAATTAAGATGATTGCAGATAAGAAAACACTCCGCCTTCTGGGAGTTCAGGCAGCCGGCAGCGGTGCCGTTGATAAGATTGTGGATATGGCAGTCACTGCAATCATGTGCAAGGCAGATTTAAATGATCTTGCTGATATGGATCTTGCTTATGCACCTCCGTTCTCCACTGCGATCCATCCGTTCGTACATACTATAAATATTCTCTTTAATAAAATAAACGGCAGTCTGAAAACCATGAATCCTGTGGAATATGCAAAGGGAATGGCAGAAGGTTATAAACTTGTGGATGCCGGACAGGTACCTTCTATTCCAGGAGCCATGCACGTGGAATTAACGGAAGTTGACGGATTGGTGGATGGTCTTGATAAGGAAGATCACATTCTCCTTGTGTGCAACAGGGGAAAGCGTGCCTATCTGCTTCAAAACCGGCTAAATTACTACGGCTACAAGCATACTAGGGTACTGGAAGGCGGCATTACCTTTACAGACGTGGAAGGTTCATAACAAAATAGAAAACAGGAGTATTAATTATGGCATGTACATTAAAACCAGCTGAAATCAAGAGTGTAAAAGCACTGGGGTTTTTAAATAACAAGGGAACTGATTTATTTAACGGACGTGTAATTACTGTAAACGGTAAGATAACGGCAGATCAGACTGCTGCCATTGCTGATGCGGCAAGAACATACGGCAACGGAGATGTGGAGTTTACTTCCCGCTTAACTGTGGAGGTAAGAGGAATTCATTTTAATGATATCGAAGCATTCCGCAGCCGTCTGGCAGAAGCAGGACTGGAAACCGGAGGAACAGGGTCTGTGGTGCGCCCTGTCGTATCCTGTAAAGGAACCACCTGTCAGTATGGACTATATGATACCTTTGATTTGTCGGAAAAGATCCACGAACGGTTCTATAAGGGGTATCATACCGTAAAGCTGCCTCACAAATTCAAGATAGCCACAGGCGGCTGCCCTAATAACTGTGTAAAACCTAATTTAAATGATCTTGGTATCGTGGGACAGATGATTCCCTGTGTAGAGGAAGACATGTGTAACGGCTGCAAGAAATGCCAGGTTGAGACATCATGCCCCATGAAGGCTGCGAAGCTTTCCGATGGTTTAATTGAAATCGATCCGGAGATCTGTAACAACTGTGGACGCTGTATTGGAACATGTCCCTTTGATGTAATTGAAGAAGGAATACCTGGGTTTATTGTGTATTTAGGTGGCAGATGGGGGAAAAGGATTAATCATGGGAAAGCTCTTGGAAGAGTATTTAAAAGCGAAGAAGAAGTACTGTCCATAGTTGAAAAGACCATTCTTCTATTCCGCGAGCAGGGCCATACAGGGGAGCGGTTTGCAGATACCATTGTACGGATTGGCTTTGAGAACGTAGAAGCGCAGCTCCTTTCCGATGATATCTTAGACCGGAAGCAGGAAATCCTGGATGCAAAGCTGCATCTGGTGGGCGGTGCCACCTGTTAAGAGAAACTTAGAGTAGAAGGGACTGTTTATTATTAACAGTTCCTTTTTCGTACATAAATCAATAAGTAGGCTCAAATTGTTATATTATTCTTTTCTTCCTAATGCTAACATGTAATAATACCAAAATACATTCCACATAAACCTATCACAACGCCTGTAACAAAGGATATAAAGTGTAAAACTAATGTACCATCACCCATAAATGAAAAAACCGGAATATTGCCTATTATCGCATAAAAAAGCAGCCAGTTTCCATACCATGTTCGTAAATGAAACTTTGGAAAGTCTGATTTTAATATTTGTGTGACCACAATTAATCCAAGGAAAGCAAACACATATACAGATGCGCCAATATTTTTTTGTGAAGATCGGTATATAAATGAATTAATAATTTCAGCTATAGTACTTGATAATACTCCAAAAAGAACAAAATTAACACTGCCTAAACTCACCTCAAGAAAATACCCAACCCAAAATAATGCAGCAACATTAGCAAGCATATGAATTAGATTAAAGTGAAGAAAAGGTCCTGTGACAAATCGATAATACTCATGACCAATAATATCTATTCCTTTCGCTGATAAATATTGTGATAAGTCAATTTGGGTATCGATTATATACAAAATCACAAAAGCTATTATGAATCCAGATGTCGCTTTATAATTATTAAAATTACTAACTATCAATATTAAGTTTTAAATGTGCGCTAATACGTTAAATTTTGGTTTTATTTCTAAAATTTAATCTTATATAATAGAACGATTTTAATAATTCCACTTTCCTTTATTTAATATTTTTATATAACGTTACACAATATGACACTTTTTTTATAAAACAAGCTGTATAATAATCTTATAAAAAACAAGGGGGTATTTATATGAAAAAAATTTTAAAAGGGTTGGTTATTAGTACGCTGATTTTTTGTATGACTTGTATACCAGTTTTTGCTTCTGAATATCAATTGGATCTAAAAACCACAAATAATCAAACAGCTATTTCTGTAATGAGTACATCAACAATTACTGCTCCAGACGGAAAAACATACACATTATTAGGAACGACAAGACGAAGAAATCCACTCAAAGCTTCATTTACTTCCACACTCAAGGCTAGAGACAATATTCTACTTAAATTTTATTGTCCAAATATTAGTGGAAGCGACTGGGTACAAGGAAAAATAATAGCAACTCCAGTTTCATACGGAACAGAGAAAACATATCAATTTATGAATATGGCTAGTGCTTTTTCAACAGTTGATTTGTCTACACTTATAGGATCTGGATCATATCGAGTTAGTATGACAATATATTCAATTGGAACCTCTCAAAAGGGTACTGTTTATTATCGAATAGAACAAAAGTAATAGACTCATTCAATACGTAAGTCTCTGGAACAAGAAACATTAATAAATTAAGGGTGAAGTCATCTTAATCTTTGCCCTTTTATTTTGTTATTTTTCCCACATAAACAACTATTTTACCCGACTCATATTGCATCTTTATCTTGTCTATATTGAATCTGTAATTTTAAAATTCATATCCTATCCTTTCCATCTCACCTAACATCTATTTTGTATACTCTTGAATCCTCTCCGTTCTTATCCTTCATCATCTGATAGAATGAATATCCATACTTTTCATACAAACCAGTTTCTCCGGTCGATATATAAATCTGTGTGGCTCCATCATTTTTGGCAACTTCATATGCTGACTTTAAAAGATCTCCCACATATCGATGCCCCCTATATTGTGGGAAAGTATATACAAATCCTATCCAAGGACCAATCCCAGAGTCCCTCACGTCATCTACATCTGCAAGCGTACAGAATGACACTAATTGCTGATGATCTGTCAGTAAAAACACCTTCGTACTTTCTCCACAGAACTCCTTTAACTCATTTTTGCTTAATAATTTATACAGAGATTGTCCTGCTCCCCAGTCACTCTTTTTAATCTGGTTTATCCAGTGTTCTTTGTCTTTTATACTATAAAACTCTATTACCTTCATTTTTCTCCTCCCGCAATATGTTCCTATTTACCTTATCTTTATAATGCAATTAACTATCAATATTAAATTTCCAATCTATTTCATGGTGTGCAAAATATACTCTTGTTCATTTCGTACAAATAAGAAAGTATTGAATCATAGGCCCCATTTTTTCTTTTTTAATTACTTTAAAATATGGCATTAACATTTTCTCAAATTCATTATTTGACATATGATATCGGTCAGTTCGACCCAAATGCTCTTCAATAAGTGCTGTAATTTGAAATTCAGGACTTCCTACATCCGGAATATCAAGTACATATTTACCAGCCGGTTTCATTATCCGATGCGCTTCTTTAAGTGCTTGAGCCACAAAGTCCTTTTCAAAATATTCCAGCGAACCAATACATGCACCAATATCAAAAAAACTTTCATCATACGGTGTTTCATGCATACTCCCACAATATAAAGAACCAATCATAACGTTATTCTTAAGAACAAATTTTTGCAACAACTCTATGATTTTTTTACTTATATCAACTCCATAATATGTAGATGGCCATTCATTATATCCTGGAAACATTAAGTTCAAACAACACCCTAGGTCAATAAAATTCATGCCTTTTAGGGGAGATAGATATTCCACGATCTCTTTTTGACTGCTATCTGAGAGTGTTTCATCCTCCTGCATTTTCAAAAACAAAGGATAATTTGGATCATTTGTAATATGTGGAGGCAGATTCTGATAAGAATCAATTCCTTCTCTACCTAAATCAATTCCTTTATCATACGATTTGGCAACTAACTCTAAATGCTTTTTCATTATGTTAATCCTCCCACTAAATTATAATTGCTCTATTTGATAGTACAACAATTCCTTCTAACAATCAATATCGCGTTCTCAATTTACAATGTTAAATCAATGGATCCATTCTTTCTTTGTTTATACGATACAAAAAAAGACCCAAACCCTAAATTCGGTTTGGATCCTCTTTCTTATTTTGTAAGTGAAAGTCTGACAAGTGCCTTTTTCAGCGCTGTTTCTGCTCTCATGATATCAATTTCTCCGTTTTGATCTTTGATGCGGCGTTCAGCACGTATTCTCGCCTCTTCCGCACGGTTTTTATCGATTTCATCTGGCCACTCGACCACTTCCGCCATCACTACAATCTTATCCGGTAAGATCTCAACAAAGCCTGAGATCAGAGCTGCTTCCTTAATCTCATTCTCTTCATGGATCTTTAGAATTCCAGGTGCTACAATGGCAGTCATGGGAATATGTCCCCCATAAACTCCGATTTCTCCCTCCGTGGTTGTCATCTCTACCATAGAGGCATTTCCTTCATAGAACTTCCGTTCCGGATTAATAATCTGCAGTTTCATTAAATCAGCCATCTTCCACCCCCTATTTTTTTACTCGGGCAAGAACGTCATCAATGCTGCCTGCATTTAAGAAATAACTTTCGGGCACATCATCATGCTTTCCTTCCAGAATCTCCTTAAAGCCCTGAACGGTATCCGCAAGTGATACATAACGGCCTTCCAGACCAGTGAACTGTCCGGCTACAAAGAAAGGCTGAGATAAAAATCTTTGAATCTTTCTCGCGCGGGCTACTGTCAGTTTATCTTCCTCTGAAAGTTCATCCATACCTAGCATGGCAATGATATCCTGAAGTTCTTTATACTTTTGAAGTACTTCCTGTACTCCACGGGCAACACGATAATGCTCTTCTCCAACGATACGAGGATCCAGAATTCTTGATGTAGATCCAAGAGGATCAACCGCCGGATAAATACCAAGTTCTACAATGGAACGATCCAAAACTGTGGTCGCATCCAGATGGGCAAATGTATTCGCCGGAGCCGGATCTGTCAAGTCATCGGCAGGTACATATACAGCCTGCACGGAAGTAATGGAACCGTTCTTTGTTGATGTGATTCGTTCCTGAAGGGCACCCATCTCTGTCTGAAGAGTTGGCTGATAACCTACAGCAGAAGGCATACGTCCAAGAAGTGCGGACACCTCGGAACCAGCCTGTGTAAAACGGAAGATGTTATCAATGAAAAGAAGAACATCTTTTCCGCCCTGATCACGGAAATATTCTGCCATAGTAAGTCCGGTAAGCCCAACTCTCATACGGGCACCTGGTGGTTCGTTCATCTGTCCGAATACCATGGTTGTCTTATTAATAACTCCGGAATCTTGCATCTCGTAATATAAATCATTTCCCTCACGGGTACGCTCACCAACGCCTGTAAATACAGAGTATCCACCATGCTCCGTTGCGATATTACGGATTAATTCCTGGATTAATACGGTCTTACCAACACCAGCACCACCGAAAAGTCCGATCTTTCCACCCTTTTGATAAGGACATAAAAGGTCAACGACTTTAATACCAGTCTCTAAAATCTCCGTTTCCGTAGACTGCTCTTCAAAAGAAGGAGCAGATCTGTGGATCGGGAGATATTCGTCTACTTCCGGTGCTGGTTTTTTATCGATTGGATCACCAAGAACGTTAAAGATACGTCCCAGAGTTTGTTCTCCAACCGGAACACTGATAGGAGCTCCTGTCGCTATGGCTTCCATACCACGTACCAGCCCATCTGTCGTACCCATGGCGATACACCTTACGGTATCATCACCAAGATGTTGGGATACTTCTACAACCAGTCTGCTGCCATCTTTTGCGTTAATACCAATTGCTTCATTGATATTTGGCAGCTTTCCCTGGCTGAACTTGATATCCAGTACGGCACCGATGATCTGGGTGATCTTACCAATATTTTGTTCTGCCATCTTGTATCTCCTTTTTCTATATTTCTGTCTCTCTAAATTTTCCACAATTAATTTCTAGCTTGCTTTCATTCAATTTCTGTAGTTGTTCGGCGTGCTACTTCGCTCCCCGAACGGCTATTTTTCTAAATTCAAGCTGCGCTTTCGCTTGCTTTCATTCAATTTCTGTAGTTGTTCGGCGTGCTACTTCGCTCCCCGAACGGCTATTTTTCTAAATTCAAGCTGCGCTTTCGCTTGCTTTCATTCAATTTCTGTGGTTGTTCGGCGCGCTACTACGCTCCCCGAACGGCTATTTTTCTAAATTCAAGCTGCGCTTTCGCTTGCTTTCATTAAGAAAAATATGCCTATGATATTGCATTGGCACCGGCTATAATTTCGGTAAGCTCCTGGGTAATTGCACCCTGTCTTGCCCGGTTATAGATCAGTCCAAGCTCTTCAATCATATCTTCCGCATTGTTGGTTGCTGCATCCATTGCAGTCATTCTGGCACCATTCTCACTGGCAACTGCTTCTAATAATGCGCCGTAAATCAAACTGCTCATATACTTTGGTATAATAGAATCCAGTACCTCATCCTCATCTGGTTCATAGTTCATCATAGCCAGATCTGTCTCTTCCCTGCCTTTTTCCATTTCAATTGGAAGAAGTTTTTTAAGCGTAGGAATGTGGGTCACTGTATTTTTAAAAGAGGTATAAGCCAAGTATATTTCACCAATCCGATCTTGTTCAAATGCGTCCAAAAGTTCTGCAGTTATATCAGCTGCATCCCGGTAGAGAGGTTCATTGATTACTTCAGAGTAGTCTTCAAGGACCGTAAATCCTCTTCTTCCCAGAACCTCTTTCCCTTTTCGACCAACTGCATAAACATCTGTATGCTCCAGTGTTAATCTGTCATCTCCCATCACCAGCTTGGACACGTTGTTGTTGTACCCACCTGCCAGACCCCGGTTAGAAGTTATAACGATCACTGCTTTCCGTTCCGATTTTCCTGCTTTTAGATATTTATGCTCGATCCCAGTGGATTTTTGCAGCATGGAATGAATGGTTTCATACATCATATCAGAGTAAGGTTTGGATTCCTCCGCCTTCACTTTGGATTTCTGCAGCTTTGCGGTCGATATGAGCTTCATGGCTTTTGTAATCTGTTCGGTACTTTGAATGCTGTTTCTTCTTCGTTTGATATCCCTAATGGATGCCATGATTATCACCTGCCTTTAAAAAACACCTGCTTTGCATTCGTTAATCGCTTTTATCAGCAATTCCTCTGTCTCAGGTGTGATCTGCTTCGTCTCACGGATACTTACCAGAATCTCAGAATATTTGCTATCTATAAAACTTGTCAATGCTGTTTCAAAATCAAGGATTTTGGAGGTGGGAATATCCAAAAGCAGTTTTCTTGTTGCAGCAAATATAATTATAATCTGATATTCAACTGGCATTGGCTGATACTGTCCCTGTTTCAATACTTCCCTGATTCGTTCTCCCTGTGCCAGCTGTTCTGCTGTCTCTTTATCAAGTTCAGAACCAAACTGAGCAAAACTTGCAAGTTCTCGGTACTGTGCCAGTTCCACACGAATGGGAGCCGCGATCTTTTTCATCGCTTTGATCTGGGCAGAACCACCAACACGGGATACCGACAATCCTGCATTAATCGCAGGACGGAAACCGGAGTTAAATAACTCTGTCTCCAGATAGATCTGACCATCTGTAATGGAAATTACATTGGTTGGGATATATGCCGAAACGTCTCCAGCCTGTGTTTCAATAATCGGAAGTGCGGTTAAAGAACCTCCTCCTAATTCATCAGAAAGTCTTGACGCTCTCTCCAAAAGTCTGGAATGAAGATAGAATACGTCTCCTGGATATGCTTCACGGCCCGGTGGTCTTTTCAGTAACAAAGACAGGGTACGGTAAGCCGCTGCATGTTTACTCAAATCATCATAAACGACTAATACATCTCCACCTTGTTCCATCCATTCCTCACCAATGGCACAGCCAGAGTATGGAGCAATGTATTGGAGTGGTGCAAGATCAGATGCGGTTGATACAACGATGGTTGTATAATCCATTGCACCATATTCTTCCAATGTCTTTACGATATTGGATATCGTTGATGCCTTCTGGCCAATGGCTACATAGATACAGTGGACATTCTGGCCTTTTTGATTAATGATGGTATCAAGCGCAATGGCTGTTTTTCCTGTCTGACGGTCCCCGATGATAAGCTCACGCTGTCCTCTCCCAATGGGGATCATGGCATCAATCGCCTTAATTCCTGTTTGGAGAGGGGTATCTACGGATTTACGGTCAATTACACCATGAGCAACACGCTCAATTTTACGGAATTTATCTGTCTGGATCGGCCCTTTCCCATCAATCGGTTGACCAAGGGAATTCACAACACGTCCGGTAAGTGCGTCACCTACTGGTACCTCCACCACTCGTCCGGTTGTCTTTACAGTATCTCCTTCGCTGATATCTCCTTCACCAAGTAAAACAGCACCTACATTATCTTCCTCCAGGTTGAGTACCATGCCGTAGATCTCTCCTGGAAATTCCAAAAGTTCTCCCTGCATTGCGTTCTCAAGACCGTGGATACGAGCAATGCCATCCGCTACCTGAATGACTGTACCGACATCAGAGACATCCAGCTTCGTGGAATAACTTTGAATTTGTTCTTTGATGACAGAACTGATCTCTTCTGGTCTTAAATTCATTAAGGTTTGCACCTTCTTTCTAGTTTATTTAGCTAACATTACACCAGCTGCAATTTCATCAAGCTTCGGCGCAGTTTATAAATCTGTGTCTTAACACTAGAATCCACAACCCTATCACCAATGCGAATCATCAATCCGCCAATGATGGATGGATCCAATTGATACTCCATCTCAAATTCCACATAGTCTGTGGTATCCAGTAATTTTTGAACAAGCAGTGATTTCTGCTCTTCTTTTAATTCCACAGCGCTGGTCACATAGGCCACGCCAATTTTTTTATATTCCTTGACAGTATTTATGAAGTATTCACAAATTGCGGGAATTTCCTTCTGTCTGCCTTTATCGACAATGACTGCCAGAAAACCCATGAGATCGTCCGACACGGATTCGGAAAAAATCCCCTTTATAATACTGAATTTTTCTTCCTTACCTACCTTCGGATTGTCAAGCAGTTCTGCTAATTCGGGGTTTTCACTCCATATGAATTTAAGAGCTTTCACTTCCTCAAATAATGCATCCATTACCTGCTTTTCCAGGGCTTCCTCAAACAACGCATCGCCGTATACTTTTGATACTAGCTTTGCCATGTGCTATCACCCATCTCCTTCAACGTTTCATCAATCAAAGAATCTTGTACGGACGTATCAATGGATGCAGCCACAACCTTACCGGCCATGACTGAAGCGATAGATATGATCTGTTCTTTCATATCATCAAGCGCTTTCTTTCTCTCCAGCTCCACTTCCATACTTCCTCTCTTGATGATGCGGTTTGCTTCTTCCTTCGCTTCTGAAAGAAGCTCAACTTCCCGTTGCTTCGCTCTTTTTCTGGCATCCTCTAAAATATCTTCTGCTTCTTTTTTCACTTCCTGAAGCTTTGCCTCGTACTCTGCTTTCATTTCCTGTGCTGCTTCTTTATCATCGGCTGCACTTTTTAATTCTCCGGCAATCTTTTGTTTTCTTTTTTCTAGTACATCCCGTACTGGATTAAACAGTTTATAGGACAATGCAAAAAACAAAATAAACACATTAATACCGGTAAAAAATGCGGTAAAAAGCAGCTGTGGGTCAAATCCCAATAATCGTTCCAAGGTTTCGCCTCCTCTCACTCTTTATTCTAAGTCCAAACATTCTTTCTTTAGCTGAATGGCTTTAAGAACATAAGAATCGCTGCAATTGCGAAACCATAAAGACCAGTTGTCTCGGCAACTGCCTGTCCCAAAAGCATGGTGGCAGTAATGTCGGCTTTTGCGCCTGGGTTACGTCCAACTGCAGAAGCTGCATGTCCTGCTGCAATTCCCTGTCCAATACCAGGTCCTACACCTGCGATCATCGCGATCCCAGCGCCAATTGCTGAGCATCCTAATATAAAATCTTGTCCTGAAATTCCGTTCATAAATAAAATTCCTCCTGAATTTGATTTTGTTTTAATAAAGTCTGAGTCTCTTTAAAGCGACTGTTAGCCGCTTTTTTCATACACCTAATCCATCTTATCATTGACATATACCATAGTCA
Organism: Clostridium sp. E02; assembly: GCF_003833015.1. Classification (GTDB taxonomy): domain Bacteria; phylum Bacillota; class Clostridia; order Lachnospirales; family Lachnospiraceae; genus Lacrimispora. The sequence continues at coordinate 134,571 of NZ_RJLQ01000005.1, read as the reverse complement.
GCATACAGAAAACATAGGTCTGTATACAACCGGAAAATAGGTCACAGTACACATGAAGAAATGACGGGATCCCAATTTTAGCAAAGACCGGCATCATTCCGTACCATAGCCCTAAGATGATTACACCTGACATCATATTACCAAATAAACGAAGCGCCTGAGATAATGGGTTTGTAAGTTCTCCAATTAAATTAATTGGGAACAAAACCACAAAGGGCTTAGCCATACTTGTCAGATGACCAAATCCGTGATTCTTGATCCCTTGATATTGCACGATACAGAATGTGAAAATACCAAGCATAAACGTAACACCAAAGTCTCCGGTTGGAGCTCTCAGACCAAATAATCCGCCAAGGTTACATAACAATATGAAAAGCAAGATTGTTCCAATGTAATTGACAAACTTATTTGCATTGTGCCCCATGGTACTGTGAACCATGTTGTCGAGAGTTTCTACCAAATACTCCATTATGTTCTGGAAGGTACTTGGAATCTCCGCAGCATGCTTCATCTTCCGATCTGTGGTAAACGCTAGAATCAGAATCACAATCGTCACAATACTCAAGCCTATCTCTGTTGTTGTAATCCAAAGCTCTTGCCCGAAAGCATGAAACTTCAGCACACCTTTGATCATAAAATCCACATTACTGGCACTTGCAACGACCATACGCGAAAGCCTCCTTTCTTAAAAATTCCACGAAATCATGTCCCCATCAATTCTCCTCTTTCTTGTGGGTTATAATTCTGTGTATAACTGGCTGTAAAAAAGCTCCAGCCTTGAGTCCGAAGACCCCTATTACTACTGCTACTGGATCAACCTGATTTGAAAAACGGGTTATTACAAATACCAGTATAGCAATCAACAGCAGATAACGAATGAGCGAGCTTATAATGCCTCGTTTCCTGACAATATTAGGATCTTCTGTTTTCATAGAGCGTTCCAGAACCAGCGACATTGACAAAAACATAACAATCGCAAGAGTCATTCCAAGAATGAGTCCCAGAAACACAGATCGTTTCGGATATACAAAGAACGCCACCAGCATTGCTGCCACCGTAAACACTACAATCCCGGTAGAAACTTCATAAAAAAGATTCTTTGTTTCTTTTTCCATAAAATCCTCCTACTTACAAAGTTTTCCCGTGATTCTTCCGCTTTATGCGGCTTTGCTGCTTCGGTTTTTTTACATCAGGTCTATTTTCCCTTTGCTTCTCCATAAGTTCCTTACGATCTTCTTCTTTTTCTTCCCTTTCATTCATAGCAAGTGTGGCTTTTGCCATCTTATAGGCATTTAATCCACCAGCCAAAAATCCAAGGATCAGAAACAATAACGTCAGGTGCGTACCTGCAAACCTGTCGATGTAGTAACCGGCAAGGATACAGACAAATACAGGTACCATGACACTTAACCCCAGTTGGGTTACCATCATGAAACTCCTCATTACGCTCTTATTATGTCGCATGATTCCACCTGCTTTCTGCTTCCTGCTCATATAAATGGTATTATACATAAAAACTTTTGCTTTGTCTATTATATACGGAAATTTCGATATTTTTTTATCAAAAATGCACAAACAATCTGTAATTGTATATAAATAAAGCATCATTCCGTCTTAAATTTGTAACCAGTCTATCAATAGGTGTTTTTCTATTAATTTCCCCTATAAACTACAAAAAAAGACCTGGTTTCCAAAGAAGAACACTCGTTGAAAACCAGATCTCTCACTTATCTAAATTAAAGTTCTTTTGTTGCTGGAAGAATGGTTTCAACCTCTGCATGCGGACGAGGAATTACATGTACAGAGATTAATTCCCCCACTCGCTGTGCTGCTGCAGCCCCTGCATCAGTTGCCGCTTTTACTGCACCAACGTCTCCTCTAACCATAACAGTTACAAGACCACCACCAATCATTTCTTTTCCAATTAAAGTTACGTTTGCTGCCTTAACCATGGCATCTGCTGCCTCAACTGAACCAATTAATCCTTTTGTCTCAATCATTCCTAGCGCATCGTATTTCATCTTAAAATCCTCCTGATATTATTATAAATTTTTAATGGTTTCCTTTTTTTACAATAGTGACTGTGGACTTATTGGTAAGCCCCATCGCATTGGCTTCTTCCGTGTCCAGATGGCATTCCAACCCCGATGAATCGGTTACACGAATTGCTACGTTTTGATAAATTCCACCACGAAGCCCTTCTGTCTTTATGCTTACCAGCTCTTTGTCGTGTACCCCGAATTTCAAAGCATCCGGTGGTGCCATATGAATGTGTCTTTGGGCAATGATAAGTCCCTCTTTGGCTTCTATGGAACCGTTTGCTCCCACCAGAGTAATTCCCGGAGTTTCGGCCAATTCCCCCGACATTCTTGGCGTTGTTTTTCTGCCAAGCTTAAAGCAGTCTGCAGCCAAGATCTCAATCTGAGTCTTTTTTCTTACCGGTCCCAGAATTCGGACTTGCTCGATGGCACCTTTTGGTCCGCATATGGTAACGGTCTCCTTACATGCATACTGTCCGGGCTGAGATAACTCTTTGATTTTAGTCAGCTCGTACCCTGAACCAAAAAGGAGTTCTAAATCTTCCTGGGATAAATGCACATGACGGTTGGAAATTCCTACCGGTATGGTAAATCCATGTTTCCCGGAGTCCTCTTTCACTGCATCCATTAACAGCTTGATCACCGCTTCATATTTATCCATTGCTGTTCTCCTTCTTTTCTTCTGATTACTGATCCTTCATTGCAAGCATAATTTCTTTTACAAGTTCTGCCAGCTTTTCCTTTCCTTCCCCACCGTCCAGACTGGTTGAATCTGGTGTGTTCTCCTTTTTCTCAAAAGAAGCCACAAATGTTTTATCCTCTTCCATAATGGTTGCACAATCTTTTAAGCCAAATGCTACGGTTTTTACATTTAAAAGATGCTTTGGACTTACATTCTCCGAAACAGAACTTCCGCCACAGGTTCCACAACCTAGAGTAAATGCAATGGGTAGACCTGTGCTAATTCCGGTTCCCCCTTGACTTCCTCCTGTATTGACTAAAATTCTGGAAGCTGGTTTTGCGGCAAACTTAAGAACCATGTCTCTGTCTTTTGTGTGAATGCTCATGGTGTGGCCAATTCCATTTTGTAGCAAACGGTAACTTAACCCACATGCTACTTCCCAGTCTTTTACGGTATAAAATCCAAGAACTGTAGTCAGCTTTTCATAGGAGAGAGGATACCCCTCACCCACACCTTCTTGCTTCCCGATTAAAACTTTGGTTCCTTCTGGTATAGAGATTTTTGCTGCATCTGCAATCACCTGAGGAGAACGTCCTACAAATTTAGCATTCATACTGTGTCCGTTTTTGAATAAAATCGCACATACTTTGTCGGTTTCTTCTTTTGTCATGAAGTAACCGCCCTGGCTTTTTAATTCAGCTTCCACTTCTGCCTGATTGCTTTCTTCACAGATAATGGATTGTTCGGAAGCGCAGATGGTTCCATAATCAAACGTCTTACTTGCCATAATGGTTCTGACTGCCTGTTTTACATCGGCTGTCTTTTCTATGTATGCTGGTGAATTCCCGGCACCCACGCCAATGGCAGGTTTTCCTGCACTGTAAGCGGCCTTTACCATACCAGGGCCACCCGTCGCAATGATAATAGAAACCTCTTTGCATTTCATTAATTCATTGGTGGAACCCATAGAAGGCATGGTAACACAGCCAATAATTCCTTCCGGCGCACCGGCTGCCATTGCCGCCTCCCGCATTACCTCTGCTGCTTTTTTCGTACACTTAGCCGCAGACGGATGAGGAGAAAATACAATGGAATTTCCTGATTTAATGGCAATCATGGCTTTGAAAAACACAGTAGAAGTCGGATTGGTCGAGGGAATAATTCCCATAACAAGTCCAACCGGTTCTGCCACTTCAATGGTCTGATTGGCTGTATTTTCCGAAAGGATTCCTTTTGTATTCATATCCTTGATTTCTTCATATAGAAGGGTGGAGGCTGCATGATTTTTATAAGCCTTATCCATCACCTTTCCAAATCCGGTTTCCTCCACAGCCATCTCAGCCAGACAATAGGCATGTTCCTCTCCTGCCTTTGCCATGCTGCATAAAATCGCGTCAATCTGTTCTTTGGTAAACCCAGCAATTAGTTTGGCTGCAGTCTCCCCGCTTCTTGCCAGTTCCCTAGCTTCTTGGATGGAACGTAAGTCATAATCAAAGTTTTCCATGTTCCCTGTCTCCTTTTCTAACATTCTGAATCATTTTTTCCGTAATAAGTTTTAAATTCTTCCAGCAGCAGGGTTTTATTTGCCTTAGAGATCTCTCTTCCGGAAATACTAAATTCTGGATATTCTCTGGCAAGTGTCCGAAGCTCTGTTACCTTCCGATCTTCCAGCCATTTTAGCATTTCATGAAACCCATTTTGTCTCATCTTCGTATCAACGGTTTCCCGATCATAAGGACCTGATTCTGATTCTAATTCTAAATTCAATTCTTCCAACTTATGTGGCTGGAAAGCAAGTTCTTGCACCTGCTCCGACGCTTTGTCTGTATTATTTTTCGATTCCTCCGTCTGTGGTACACTCTCCCCTATCATACCCTCAAGTTCTTTGTGAGGCCTTGGGATTACATGTGAGGAGAAGAGGGCATCTTGACTGATCCGGTTGACCGCTGCCACTCCAGCTTCCACGGCTGCCGAAACGGCCGCAACGTCACCGGTTACCAGTATAAATATAAGTCCTCCACCGACTTTGGTTTTTTCGATCAATGACACATTTGCTGCCTTTAACATGACATCGGATGCCTCAATCGCCGCCAGCACACCTTTTGTCTCAATCATTCCAAGTGCCTGCATGTATTACCTCCTTAAACCGAATCTGCCCAGTTTGCTGGATAAGTGGCATAGAAGATTCTTGCTTTGTCCGGCGAACCCCAGATAACCTTGGACCCTGACGGTACGAAAAGCACGTCTCCAGCGTTTGCTGTGTAGGTTTTTCCATCAATGGTTACGGTTAGCGTTCCCTCAATGACATAATCAATTTCTTCATAAGTCAGTTCCCATTCAAATTTGGAATGGTCAATGACTAAGAACCCTGCACTGATCTGAGATTCTTCCTTGCTTACTAGCTCCTGGTAATAAGCTTTTACAGATGGATCTTCTGTTTCAAAAACATCCATTTTTACGGAACTGCCACGAATGACCTTTAATCCATTTTTGTGACTCTCTGACTCGTATGGTTTTAATACATCCGACAAAAGGCCCTTTTCCATTAGTGTTTTCAGCACCTTATAGATAGTTTCGCTATCTATATTTAGATTGCTTGTGCCACATATATCTTTTGTTGGTTCGTCTGCTTTGTCGCAAAAAGAAATTCCATAGTTTACTGCTGCATCTTTTGCAGATGGTGTGATAATACTATCGCTTGCCACGTAGCATATTTGTTTTCCTTCTGTATGCAATGCTTCTACATCATTTGCACAGATAAGTTGCTTCATAAAATCACTTCCCTTCTAAATAAACTGACAATCATCATCAATTATGCCAATTACGACTGCATCCACGGGAACCTCATCGTCTTTTAGCATTCGTCTCGCCGAGGAACCAGTGGAGACGATCACACGATCCCCAATTCCGGCACTGATAATATCGGCCACGATCAAACGTTCCCCTTCTCTGGTTCCGCCAATAATCTCAGCCAACATAAATTTATATCCGTTTAAGGAATCTGCCTTTCTGGTTGCCCAGATATGATCAATGAGTTTTGCCGCTACCATTTTTCCCTGCCTCTTTTCTCTGTTTTCCTGATCTCCTCCAGTGCCGCCTCGACCGATGCTGTATCTCCGAAAATAGCAAGCATAATCATGTTCTGGGGACAGCTTCCTCTAATATCTTCCACCGTTACTCCCACTGCTTTTTCTGCCACATCTGCGGCACAGACCATCTCAATAAGCCTGCCCTGAACCAGTCCTATGGCATCTACCGCTTCTATTGGCACCGATGCCCCAGAACCTTTCCTCCGGGTCAAAATATCAACGGTTCCTTGGGACGGAGATTTTATGATCCGATATTCCATCTCTTTCCTTTCGTTTCCATCTCTTCCTGTGTACAGGAAAAAGCGATTCCAAGGGGCGTAACAAACATGGGGTTATCTGGTTTTCTCGTTTTGACCCCAGTCTGCTTCTCAACCAGTGTTTCAATTCCACTCAGGCAGCACGTTCCACCTACCAGATAGATCTCATCTACGTCATGTCCACGAATATGACGGCTTATGATCGAAGCAACTTTTTCAACAACTGGCTTTAACACTGGAAACAGTTCTTTGTGGTTTTCTGGATTTCTTTTATATACCTCCGCCTCGTGAAACGGCAGATGGCAGGCTCCTGATACCACCAATGAAAAGTGTGTGCCTCCCGTCGGTTCGTCGGCTGTATACACCACGGTTCCATTCTTTAATATGGAAATCCCTGTGGTTCCACCGCCAATATCTACCACCGCACCGTTTTGGATCTTTAAGACTGCATTTGCCGCTGTTGGCTCATCCAGCAACGCGGTGATTAAAAAACCAGCACTCTGCACCACGTTTTTAATGGCTCCGCCGTCTAGGGAATCGGTTCCAGGGGGTATGGCCGCCGCTGCATACAAAAGTGTAGTATCTAACTTTTCTTCCAGTTCTTCCTTTAGCTCTCGCACAATCGTAATGGCTCCAATATAATCCACTACCATACCATCGCGCACTACGTCTGCATACCGGTAGGCACCTGCTACGGGTTTGTGATTTTCATCAAGCACAGCTAACACCACACATGCCGTTCCCAAATCAACTCCCGTATAATAAACAGAAGACGGTTCCCTGACTGGATGTTCAACCACAGTTTCAAACTGGCGGACCAGTTGATTGCAGTCGTCAAATGTTAGTTCTTTTTCTGACATGTTTTCCCTCCATACTGCTGGCAAATAAGTTGAGACAAACGGTTTAAAATCCGGTTTAAGTTACCATCTTCTCTTTCTGCTGCAAGTTCTCTTACGCTGCAGCGCAGACGGTGAAGAGGAACCAGGATACGCCCTTTTTCAGACTGTGCATGAAACCCAGTGATTTCAAAACAATCCTCACATGATTGCCTACAGTTCTCTTTGGTAAAACCAGCGCATGACTCCCAGCCTTTCTCCAAAGGAGCATTTTCTTTCCCCACGAAAGAGAGTGCCCGTTCCAAAAGAAAGATCTGTTCTGCCAACAATACGTCCTGATCCAGTAGTGTAATTCCAACCTCTAGAAAATGTGCCTGAATCGATGTCCTTTTTAATAGGAAGTAATCCGTTCCATTTCCCTTTGTTTTCACCTCTGTTTTTGCCTCTGTTTTTCCTTGTTCCGGCTTCTTTCTCTTTTGTGTCCCCACTTCCATTTCCTCGCAAAGAGATACTTTTTTATCCATTAGAAACTGACGTGCTCCCGGGGTCAGCCTTGTCTCTTTTTGAAGTTCGTATGAGACAAAGGGTTCTTTTCTGAATAAAATCCTCAAATCATCTTCGGTGATGAATTTCATTCATAGCCCCCCTTACACAACTTTCGATAAATTCCTTCGATATCCTCTGTGGATGGTACCCTTGGATTGGTCTTCGTACAGTTATCAAACCTTGCTTTTTCTGCCATTTCAGGAACTGCTTGTAAAAACTCAGTTTTATCTATGTTAAGATCTGTAATCTGCTGGGGTATCTGTACTCGATTCAGAAGATTTTTAATTTGACGAATTAGGCCGTGTACAGTGGCTTTTTCTGTTCCTGCTCCAATAAAAAGCAGATTGGCAATCGCTGCATATCTGCCACATGCCGGATAGGCACTGGTCTCCTCAAGACCAGCATTATAGCTGATCACATGGGGAAGCAAGATCGCATTGCTCCTCCCATGGGGAATGTGAAAACGGGCACCCAAGGCATGTGCCATACTATGACATAGTCCTAAAGACGCACCATTAAAAGCCAGCCCTGCCAGGCAAGAAGCATTGTGCATGTGAGTTCTGGCATCTAAATCACTTCCATCATCCACCGCAGACACCAAATGCTTCCAAACCAGTCTGATTGCCTTTTCCCCAAAAGCATCTGTAAAATCAGTTGCATTTGTGGAAACAAAAGCCTCCAACCCATGGGTCAAAACATCCATACCGGTATCTGCCGTTATATGCGGAGGTACTGACATGGTAACGTGTGGATCCAAAAATGCTGCATCTGGCACCATAAGATCCGACCGCAGAGGATATTTTACCTGAGCCTCAGTATCTGAGATAACAGAAAAGTTTGTGACTTCGCTTCCCGTTCCGCTGGTGGTTGGCACTGCAACCAAATACAGTTTTTCTTCTCCCATCTGGGTATAAATATGGCTGGCTGCTTTTGCTGTATCAATGGCAGAACCACCGCCCAGAGCGATCACGGTATCGGGTTTAAATTGCTTCATATGACTGATGGCCGTTGACACCACTTCAATGGTGGGATCTGGTACTACTTCACCAAAAATTTCAGTTCTGCATCCCTTTTCTTCCAGCAAATCCGTAATTTCTTTTGCTTTACCGGACTTTACCATAAAGGGATCGCAGATGAGATATGCCTTTTTTCCTGGTAGGTCTTTTATATGATCCAGACAAGAAGCACCCATATAAACTTTGGTATTCATTACAAATTGTTCCATTCCCTTTCCCTCCTTTCTGTTTCTTTTATTCGTTTCTGTAATTCTTTTAATCCTGTATCATCGGATAAATCAATGTAACTATAAGGTTTTCGTACACCCGTTTGTTCTAGCTGGCGGATGCAAAAATCATCTTTGTCTTTCTCCGCCCCGCTTCCTGTAATCACTCCAATCACTGGTACACGGAATGCGTTTGCAAACCCTGGGGGATAACACAGACGGCCACAGGAATGATGCACTAGCATCAGTACATGGGACGCATCCTGGGCAGCCGCTATGATGTGTTTGTGCATCCACGGACATTCTAAATAAACACCTGGGATATCAAGGGTTTTCTCCCCATATATCATGTTCTGTGTCCGTTTCACCGGCCCCGTCTCCCCATTGAGTGCAGCGGCAAGTGTCGTTTTTCCACTCCCAGAAGGACCGATTAACATCAACCGTTTTTTCCTCATGTTCTGGTAATCTCTGGTACGATGTAATGAAGTCTCTGCTGCAAGGTGGTGCACACCGCCAAAAGGGCAGTTTCCACACTGTCCACGTCTCCTGCAATCACAACCGAACCAGTAAAACGATCTAAAAATCCAACTTGGACACTGGCTGCTTTTGCCGCAAGATCTGCGGCTATAATTGCAGTTTCAAATGGGGATAGGGTGAGGATTCCGATGGCTCCCAGTTCATCCATGCCAAGGCATTCATACACCTCTGCAATGGGAGATGCAATTACATGGGCGATAGTGACCTGTTTTCCTGGAACGGATTCCTCTATGACACGCTGTATCTCTGCCACAACGCTCACTCCTTTCCTAGTGCTTTACCACATTGACTGGAAATTGATATTCTTTCATCCAGCCTTCAATCCGTTCTAAATCTTCTTCCTTTAAGCTTGGATCTCCTTCGATTGGATACTTTATATCTAGCTGATTGTATTTGTTTACACCTAACTTGTGATAAGGCAGTAAATCAATTCCCTGAAAGTTTTTATCATCCCGATATGGCATTAGAAACTGTATGATGGCATCAATCTCTTCCTTGCTGTCATTGATTCCTTTTAGCATGGGCATACGAACCTTTACCTTATAACGGCGATGGAGCAGTTCTTTTAAATTGGCTAATATCTGCTCATTATTTACTCCAGTCAGTTCATTATGACGAACTGGATCCATATGTTTGATATCAAACAGGAATAGATCCACATATTCCGCTATGCTTAAAATGGTCTCCGTTTTGGTATATCCACAGGTCTCAATGGCGGTATTAATCCCTTCCATCTTGCATGCCATAAGAAGATTTAACGCAGCTTCTGACTGTGCAGTAACTTCTCCACCACCAAGGGTTACGCCACCACCTGACAACTCATAAAATGCGGCATCTTCTTCCACAATCTTAAGAATTTCTGATATGGTTTTCCCCTCTCCTGCAATGGTAAGTGCTGCATTGGGACAGATATTTTTGCATTTCATGCATCCAATGCAGTCTTTATCCCGCAGGATTTCATGAGTCCCTGTCTTTTCTGCTCTCACATGGATTCCTACGGGGCATACGTCCATACATGCCCCACAGCTGGTACAGGAATTCTTCTTAAACATCACCTGGAATTTCCGCACCAGTCCTTCTGGATTGGAGCACCATTTACACCGGAGAGGACAACCTTTAAAAAACACCAGAGTTCTGATACCCGGTCCGTCATACATATTGTACTTTTGCACGTTAAAGAGAAACGCCTTGCGTTCAATCTCTCCTGTATTTCCATGGTCCATAGTGACATCTCTCCGTCTTCTTAAAAATGAGTTAACATGGTACGGCTGATAATTTCATCCTGTACGTCTTTGCAAAGCTCTACAAAGAATGCACTGTATCCTGCCACTCGAACAATTAAGTCGCGATAGAGTTCCGGATGCTTTTGTGCTTCTATCAGAGTATTGTTGTCCAAATAGTTAAACTGCATCTCTCCGTTTCCTAACATACAGGCGGTTCGAAGCATTGTAATTAAACTTTCCTCTCCCTCTGGAGTGTCCAAAAGTCCAGCCATAATCTTAAAGTTGTGAACCATACCAATGTTCATGCTATCATTTGCCATCTTGGATACGGACTTGATGATCGCAGTTGGTCCCTTAAAATCGGCTCCCTGCGTAGGACTGATTCCGTCTGACAATGGCAGCCAAGCATGACGGCCGTTTGCAGATGCACCTGTCATCTGTCCAAATGGTGTGTTGTTGGATATGGATAAGGTTCCGTGGCTTAAGATCGAATATAAGGTCTTGTATTTCCTGTGTTCATGTTCGGTAAAGTCAACTAAGTCGGCTGCGATCAAATCAGCATAATCATCATCGTTACCGTACTTTGGTGCATTAAGGCAATCGGTGCGCATTGGTTCAAATCCGACAAAGTCGGCTTTTAAGGCCTGGCTTAACTGCTCCAGTGTATATTTTTTGTCATCAAAGACCAGTTTTTTAATGGCTGCCATGGAATCTGCATAGGTTGCCAGTCCTGACCAGACAACTCCTGGTCCAAAGTTATACATTGCCCCACCGGCAGATACGTCCCTTGCCTTTTCCATACATCCTTCATACATAATTGACATTAATGGCTTTGGAGCCAATTCTCTCTGAATTCGCTGGGAAATAACCGTAGCAACGTCGGTCCATTTGGTGATGAATTTTATCTCATTCTTAACGGCTTCTTCAAACGCTTCATAGGTTTTAAAACTGCTTAAATCTCCCATATCTGGGCAAACCTGTTTTCCATACCACAGGGGTACTCCATGGTTTAGTACCAGTTCAATACAGATAGGCCACTGGGTATAGGCCGTGGAGGTCCACTGATACAAACGTCCGGATTTTTGAGGTTCCACACATCCCATGAGACAGTAGTCACGAGCGTCTTCAATGGAAACACCTTTTGCCAGCATCATTTTAATATGAGCATCATCAAAGTGACACGCTGGAAATCCCATTCCAGAACGAACCACTTCTACAATTTTCTTCATATACTTTTTCGGTGATTTATTGTGAATCCGGCAAGCAAGGGATGGCTGGTAGATCTTTACGTGACGAACCGCATCCATTAACAGGTAAGTCAGTTCATTGGTTGCATCGTGACCGCTTCTTGTAACACCGCCTACGCACATGTTTACAAATGGCTGGTAACCTGCAAAGAATTTGGAACCGCCTTCACTTGTGATCCACATCATCTCAGACATTTTAATTAACATACAGCCAGCTAGTTCAAATGCCTGGAAATCGTTCATACGTCCGGATTCTAAATCCTCTTTATAGTATTGATACATGTACTGATCCACACGTCCAATGGACATACCGGTCTGGTTTTCTTCTACAACAAGCAAAGATTCAATGGTCCATACTGACTGAATGGCTTCCCAGAAGGTTCTTGGCTTATGGGCTGGCACATAGGCATTGACTTCTGAAATAGAGAGAAGTTCTGCTTTCCGTTTGGGATCGCTCTCTTTTTCTGCCAGTTCTCTTGCATATTCCGACATCCTTTTTGCGTAAATCATAACGCCTTCTGTGGTGTCAATAATGGATTTATAAAAATAAATCTTCTCAATATCATCTGGATTTTCATAGTCCAGCTCTTTTAGATGATCTTTTGCTTCCTGCTGGATATCAAGCATTCCTTTTTTCATTAAAATCACGTCATAACCGGGATTGGAATCGCCTCCCCCGTTTAATGCATGATAGGAACAGTCGGATACAAAGGATTCGCCGGATAACTCCCAAACGCCTGCTTCCCGGTATTGGTCTTCGCAGTATTCATCTACGGATTTCCCTTTCCAGAATGGAAACAGTTCTTCCTTCATGATCTTTTTATCTTCTTCGGAAATATAGAACGGATCCTGAGGACGGCTTCCTATGGTATCAATCTCTTCTTCCACCCATCTCCATGCGATATCTGGGGAGAATGCACCGGCACGGGGAGCGCCACAAGGAGCACCAACAATCAACTCATTGTCCTGAATCACAAGGGGAGCCGTCTCACAGCAATACCGGAAGCATTTGGCACGAAGCATAATCTTTGGCATACCAGGGTTCTCTTTTGCAATCTTTGTAATGGCACGGGCACGGTATGTAGTGATTGATGGTTTGTGTTTTAAGTAGGTTTCTTTTAATTTAGAAAGCCGGCTTGTAATTTTATCTGGAATCCCAGTTCCTTCTTCACAATCTACAGCGGAAACGGTCTTTGAAGGTTCATTTTTATTAATTTCATCTGATACAGTTTCAAACATTTTCATTAAGGAAGCTCTTTCCTCTGGTGACATGTTTTTCGTCGCTTCCACAAATTTATTAGAAAATTCACGAATATCCAATCTATTTTCCCTCTCTTTCTCTTAGTTCTTTTAAAATTGCTTTGATAATTCTTTTAAAATCTGCTGAAACAGTTCTTTGGTATCCTTTGGATTCCATTGGTCTGCTTTTAAAAATTCTTCTGCTTCTCTCACTCCGTATGCTGCAGTTCTGATATAGATGAAATTCATGGGAGAAACATTATCAGCCGTAATTCCTGCACCAGCCGTTATGCTGCCTAAAGTCATTGCCGGGAATAAATTAGTGGTCATCCCCATACTGCCCAATGCTCCCGGAGTATTGACAAGGATTCTGCCAACAGGCTTTATTAAAGCAAACTGGCGAATCACCGCTTCGTCTTTGGAATGAATGATAAGGGTATGCCCGTGGCTTTCATTCATTAGGAGCTGAAGGCATTTTTCACAGGCATGCATCCAATCATCTTCTATGTAAAAGACTAGAACTGGACAAAGCAGTTCTCTGGCAAATGGATTTCTCTCTGAAATATACTTCTGCTGAGATACCAATACACTGGTAAGATTCGGAACTGAAAATCCCGCTCTTTTTGCAAGTTCCAAAGCTGGTCTTCCCATAATCTCTTCGTCTGCTTTGCCTTGTTCTAGACAGAGAAGATCGATTAGTTTTTTCTCTTCCTCTTCCGTCATAAAGTAAGCACCATTTTTTCCCAGCTCTGTTTTTACTTCGGACGCAATTTGACGGTCAGCAACTACATACTGTTCTGCACCGGATACCATCCCATTGTCAAAGGTACGGCTTACGATAATATCTTTTACGGCCTGACTTACATTGGCGGTTCGCTCGATAAACACCGGTCCATTGCCCGTTCCACCATAAATATAAGGTTTTCCGCTTTCTGCTGCCTGTTTGTTTAATTCTAAAACCCCGGTATTTACTACCATGGCTGCTGCCGAATGGCGAATCAGTTCTAGGCTCCCTGCTTTGGTCACTGTTTTAAGGCATCCAATGGCTCCTTCTAGAAGTCCGCAGGTACTTCCTGCCTCTTTCAGTCTTTCAAACAGGATTTCGGTCACCTTGACTGCCCGCTCATGAGGAACAATGACGATAGGATTTCCAGACTTTACTGCAATTAATATGTTATAGAGAGCAGTTGAAACCGGACTGGCCGCTGGTGTAAGTGCTACGATTACACCAATGGGCACTCCAATCTTTAAGGTCTTTTTTTCCGTATCTTCGTTTAAAATTCCCACGCATTTCATATCTTTTAGATGGGCTGGTAATTGATCACAGACAAACCGGTTCTTAACACGCTTGTCCTCTGCTTTTCCATATCCGGTCTCTTCTGCAGACATGACTGCCAGTTCGTCTACAAGTTCCATTGCCGCCGCTGCAAGTGTCTCCACCATGTGATCAAGCGTTTCCTGGGGGTAGGAACGCATGACATAGGATGCATCTCTTGCCCGTTCCATTAAAATTCTTGCCTCCTGAATGGAGATAAGATCTTTGTCAACAAAACTCATTTTATTACTCCCTTCTTCGGGACTTTTTCATGCCTTATGAAACAGAGTTTATGGCATATCGATTAATTATTTTAATAAGATCTGGATGGGGTCTTGGTATTACCACGGAACTATAAACCTCTGCACCCATATCATTGACCGCTTTGATTCCTGCTTCAACCGCTGTTTTACAAGCTCCCACATCTCCTTGTACCAGGACTGATATATAACCAGAAGCAACGTTTTCATAGCCAATTAAATTTACATCTGCCGCTTTGCACATAGCATCGGCTGCTTCCAAAACAAATACCAGACCAAATGTCTCAATTGATCCTATGGCTTCATATCGTTCCATATCGTATTTTCCTTTCTTCATGCATCAATATCGTGTACCGATACAATGTCACCAACTTCTTTGATTGGTCTTGGCATCACGTTCTTTGCTGTCAGTTTACCGATTGCTGCGGCGGCTTGTGCACCTGCCTCTACCGATGAACGAACAGCTGCCACATCCCCTTTTACCATAATGGTAACCAGGGTAGAACCTACATTTTCGTAAGAGACCAATTCCACGTCTGCTGCCTTTAACATCTTATCTGCCGCTTCTAGTGCTGGAACCAGTCCGATGGTCTCAACCAGACCTAATGCATCTTCTCCGCAATATCTCAAGCTCATGCCCTCCTTCGCTCTATTTTTGATTTCGGTATCTTTTGTCCACGTATTTGTCAACGGCATTTCTGCCATCGTCGTTGATTTCATAGCACATGCGTAATTCCCCATTAGAATCTAAATCATAGCTATTTAATGTCACCAGTCCATTTGCTTCCAAAGACATGACATGGTCCAAATAACGATCTTTTGTAAACTGGCGTTCTCCGCCATACTGGGACTCCAACGCTTCCATAATCTGATTTATATTTGCATTTTTTACTCCATATAAATAATTTAGTACTGCTGTTCTTGCAGGTAATAACATGTTTTTATACCCCTTTCCTAAATAAATCCAGTGGATTCATGGTAACCACAATCGCACCAAGGACGATAACAACGGATCCAATGATAATCTGAGGAGTTACTGCTTGTCCCAAAAACAGGATACAGAAGAATACACCCCAAAAAGCATAGGTTACATTTAAGGACATTCCAACCGCACAACCAACTGTGGAGTTGCTTTTATACCAGCAGAGGAAGGATACGGCTGCGCTCAGACCAGCGATGGCAAGCCAGATTGCTGGAATTCCAGCCAAAAGGGTCCCGCCTAAGAGTCCCATTCCTGCTACTCCCCCAACGATTGGAAGAATGATAAACAAGTCTACGAATCCAGAGATTAGCTGACGTAAGTTTACTGCAACATCGGTGTCGATCATGGCTCCGCCATAGGTGGAAAAAACTCCTTCCAGTGCCCAGCAGATTGCAGCCACAAAGCTAAAGATAATTCCCAGTGTAAAGTTATCACTGCCTTCTGGTTTTGCCCAGTTGATGATAATGGCACCACCTACGCATACGAGCATACCAACCATAACCCGTTTTGTGATCTTTTGTTTCAGAAAAATCCAGGCAAAAATGGCTCCAAAAAGGCTGCACAGTGCAGAGATTGGAATTGCATAGGCTCCTGCCAGGGCAAGTCCAACCAGATAGGCACCATTGGCAATAGGTCCCCCTAATATAGAACCGATTACGATCATTTTTCCAGGGAATGTATTTAGACTTCTGCCCATTTCACGAAGCCGACCGCTTTTTGCATTGTATGCAGTCAACCAAATTCCCGCAAAAAGATCATTCAAACCGGAACATACATAGGGTCCTGCTAAAACTCCTGCCGCTCCAGCAAGTGGTTTATAATAACCGGCTACCAGTACGAGAACCGTATAGATTCCGTAGGTAAGTCCTGATAATGCACCGGTTGTCATTCCAGTGGTCCTAAATTTTTTATTAATTGTCGCCATTTTACCATCCGCTGTCGCAGATGTTATTGCCTGATTGTTCATTCTTTACTCTCCTTTTTGTCCTTTGGAAGAATGGCTTCCACTTCTGCGTGAGGTCTTGGAATTACGTGCACGGATAAGAGTTCTCCTACCCTCTGTGCTGCAGCTGCTCCTGCATCGGTTGCAGCTTTTACTGCTCCCACATCTCCTCTTACCATAACGGTTACAATACCGCCTCCCACAAATTCTTTCCCTAAAAGAGTCACGTTTGCAGCCTTCACCATAGCGTCTGCGGCTTCTACTGAGCCAATTAATCCTTTGGTTTCAATCATTCCTAATGCATCATACTTCATTGCTTAATTCCTCCTTTTTATTTAATAATTCAAATGGGTTTACAGATACTAAAACTGCACCAATGATGATGATAATGGAACCCGTTATTATCGTAGGGGTCACTGGTTGATTCACAAATAAGATACAAAACAACACGCCCCAAAACGCGTAGGTAATATTCAGTGACATTCCTATGGCACATCCTGCCGTACTGTTTGATTTATACCAACACAGATAGGATATGCCCGCACATAGACCGGAAATTGCAAGGCAAAGCATCGGTGACAGGGAAAACATCGTTCCCTTTAGTAGTCCCATTCCTCCTACCAGTGGAAGAATGACAAACAAATCTACCGTTCCGGACAAAAGCTGGCGGATATTAATTACGACGTCACTATCTAGCATGGCACTTCCATAGGCCGCTAACACTGCCTCAAGTGCCCAGCCGATGGCTGCAACGAATGCACAAATGATACCAAGTGTAAAGTTTTGGCTTCCTTCTGGTTTGACCCAGTTAATTACAATGGCACCTGCCACACAAATCATCATACCAACCCCTACTCTTGGAACAATTTTTTGTTTTAATAAGACTCTGGCAAACAGTGCTCCAAACAGAATATTCATGGCTGATATGGGGATCGCATAGGCTCCCGCCATGGCAAGTGCCATTAAATAAGCGCCACTGGCTATGGGTCCTCCAATCAGAGATCCCAAAAGAATGATTTTTCCCGGATATAATTTTACACTTCGAACTAGCTCCCGCATTCTTCCCGTCTTTAAGTTATAAATGGTTAGCCAGATGCCGGCAAACAAATCATTTAAACCAGACATTACATAGGCTGCTGCTAAGATTCCTGTAGCCCCAACAAGCGGCTTGTAGTAACCTGCAAGAAGAACTAACGTGGTATAAAGTCCATAAGTGATCCCAGATACAAGGCCATTGGTGATCCCAATCTTCCTAAATTTCTCTCGTGCTTCTTTCATTTAATTTTCCTTCCCCGTTTGAATGCTGCACAAAATTAAATTGTTTCGATTGCCTTTTCTTGATTTACGTTCAGCTGAAAACGTTAAGAATTTGCATGCCGTCTGTTAATATTACTAAATTCCTTTTGACTGGATGCGTTTTTCTATACATTTAGTATAAATCCTCCCCTTAGGGGGAATGTCAACTATTATTTTAGATATTTCTTTTTTGGTTTAACTAGAAAACGCCCTGCAGATACAATCTTTTAAAAAAAGGTTGTATCCACAGAGCGTAAAAATTTTCTATATCCGACGAATCGGCACGATTATTTCTGTTACAAATTGTTCTGGTTCTCTGGTGGTCCAATAATCCACCACATACCGTTCAAAACTTTCCTCGCTGCACTGATAGCCTTTCTTATCGGCCCATCTTCTGATTTTTTCATACTCTTCATCAATGGTCTCATGTTTGCCGATATGATAGACAGAAGCCGCCATGATCCCACCATAGGCTAACCGGTTGGTACATCCAAGACACGGATGTATGGCCTCCTGCATAATGGTGGTTTTGGTGCATTTTCCTTCCATCTTCTCAATGAAAGAGTCAAACTTAAGGACCACAGGTCCTGTGATCTCATTCTCTTTCTTCTCAAGATGGTTCGTCCATTCAATATTAATGATGGTTTCCATATAATTATAGTCAAACTTATGCTGCATACTGCAGAAAATAGCTTCCTGCAAGTATTTGACGGAAACTTCCTGGACGTTAATCTGACGCACCATCTTTGCTTCCTGAATCAGCTCATACCAGTCCTTAACCGCCACGAAGCTGTTGTGAATCTGCTGCTCCTGAAGACGCAGCTGGTCAATTTTGTATCGAAAATTCTGTTCGAGATAATAGTAAGTGTTCCCTTCCACCATCCCCTGCATCTCTTCTAATTTAAAACCCATTTGTTTGTAATATTTCACAATGGGAACGGTTAGAAGTTTTTCTTTGTTATAGTAGCGGTAACTATTCTCCTTACAGATGTGATCAGGGGATATAATCCCGATCTTGTCATAGAAACGCAAAGCTTTTGCTGAGATGTTGCAGATCTTACTCACTTCCCCAATTGAATATAGTTTTTCTTCTTTCATGTAAACCCCCATAAACATTGACATTGTTAATGTGTTCTTTGGTAGATTTTCTCTTTTTTCTAACATTTGATCTATATGTAACACCAGTATAATCCTTCCTCTATAGGGGAATGTCAATACCATCTTTACGATCTGGGAGAAAACACAAAAAAAGACCGCAGGTCTTTCAGACGACTGAATGACCTGCGATCTCGTATTCCTATATTACTTTAACTGATCGACCATCTGCATAATTTCTTTTTTAGACTTTACACCAACTGAGGTTGATACCAGTTTTCCATCTTTAAAGATTCCAACGGTCGGAATACTCATAACCTTAAACTGACTTGCCAGATCCGGTTCATTGTCTACATCAATTTTCCCTACTTTTAAATCTGGATGATTCTCAGATGCGATCTCATCCATCACTGGTGCAAACATCTTACAAGGACCACACCAGGTTGCCCAGAAATCTACCAGTACAACCCCTTTGTTATTTACTACTTCGTCGTCAAAATTCTGTTTTGATAATGTTACGATTCCCATGTTATGTTCCTCCTTCATAATACATGATGTGAATGCTTTCTTAAATAGTAGGTTCTTTCCAATTGTTTTATCTTACTCTATGGATTATGCCTAGTTATATCATATCTAATGTATTGTTGTTTTATTTATCTTATTACTGTTATTATAAAAGTTACAGTTCGATTTGTCAATAGCTATTTGCCTTAATTTTCTGATTTACTTGGATTTGGGTCTGGAGCCCAGGAAGCATTCAAATCCGTTCCTTTAAAAATTCGCCTTACTCCATTGGACTTTTGCATGTACATGTCCTCATCCGGGTAATAACAGGTATCTTCCGTTTCATTGGTACCAATATCTAAAATCGTCAACATCTCATCACTGGAATTATAAAAAGTGTGGGTGATGTTCTTTCCAGCTGGTTTTGCTATGAAATCTCCTTTGCGGACCGTTATCTCCTCGTCGTTTAGCCGGATCGTGCCCGTACCGGATAGGATAAGGAAAAACTCTTCCTGTTGAGAATGGCTGTGATATCTTGTACTATAGGCTTTTGGTGGGACAGAATCAATGTTTACATAAATCTTTTCACTTCCAGCAGCTTCCCCCAATGACTTGGTGGTTAAACCAGCGGCATCGTTCCAAATAAACGGTTCTAGTAATTTTTCTATGTTTTTGATCTCCATTTAATACTCCCTTCCGTTTCTAATAATACTGCTGCTATTATAACATATGTTTTCAACTATAGAAGGAATTCTTATTTCAGGTTCGTATGAATGCCAAGATAGGCAGTTGTTTTTTAGGTATAAAAAGAGGCGAATCTCGCCCCTCTTTGTATGTTCCTTTATTCGTTATACTCTTACTCTGATATAAACCTGTCCAACCATCGTTCCATCTGTATTTTTTGAGACTGCTACGGTTAATCCCTTGCATTTTGCAGTCACAACCCCTTTGCTGGATACGGTAGCTACGGATGAATCCATGACATCCCACGTCCCGTAACCACACCGTTTGCATCAACCTGAGCAATGGTATCGTTGGAAGAAGTCCAAGTCATGTTGGTGTTCTCATTCAGATGATCATCCACACTTAATGGATATTCTATTAGATAACGCATTGTAAATTATGTTATAGTAAGTATTATTAAAATTTAATTATTGAGGGGAACATAATTATGGATAGACATTTTACAGTTTCTATATATATAGTACATAAAAATAAAGCATTATTACATTTACATAAAAAGGCAAAAAAAATACTCCCTTTCGGTGGGCATATAGAATTAAATGAATTGCCAGAGGAAGCATGTATTCGTGAAGAACAAGAAGAATCGGGTTTAAAAATAAATCTATACAATCCATTTAATCAGCAACTTAAAAATTCATGCGAATTGGCAGGAGAAAAATTGCTAATAAATCCTATGTACACAATTTGGGGTGAAATAAATCCAGAACATTATCATATAGACTTTGTTTATTATGCAACTGCAAATTCTTTTGACACATTACCAGGAAATGGGGAATCTAATTTGCTCAAATGGTATAGTAACGAAGATTTGAAAAACGCATATGACATTCCGCATAATATTTTGACAATGGCTTATGAAGCATTAGAATTATTAGGTGAAAGATAGATTCTTATATTTCAACATTATTTTAAAACAAAGCGAAACAAAAAGAGCCTCCGAAAACCGGAAACCCTCATAAACACTCGCTATTCTTGAGAGCGCGAGACGGGACTCGAACCCGCGGCCCCGACCTTGGCAAGGTCGTGCTCCACCACTGAGCCACTCGCGCATACATACTTTTTAAATATTAAATTCCAATAACACAAGAATTATAGCATATCGACATATAAAATGCAAGAGGTCTCCTTTATTTTGTCAAAACAAAAGAATCAAAAAAGAGATCCTTCTTCGGATTTATCTCATCAGAATCTGCCATATATTGAATCTGATACATCCGATCCCCCACGATATAAATTCTCTGGTAAACGGTAATCGACTCATCCCCCGACGTTACCTTGTATTTTAAATCTTTCCCCGGATACTTTCCTAAGGTAATATCCTTACTCTCCTCTACTCCCTCTGGCAGACTTGTAATAGCATTTTCCAATACGGTAAACGCATCTTTCACTGAACCTTCTGGATAATCATTGTAGGCGAAATTATAGGCGGTATGCTCTAATTGCAAAAAATAACTGTGAATTTCCGTCTTTCCTTCGGATAACTCTAGCGTCTCCATGCTTTCATTCGCTTTTCCTGGAAAACAAATGGTAAACTTTCCATCTTCTACAGTTGTTACACGTGGGGTTTCAGGCTCAGCTGCAACGGACGTCTCCCCATTACCTATTTGGCTACAGCCAAAAATGAAACTCATCAAAAAACAAACGACTATCAAATCGTATATTCTTTTTTTCATGATCTCTCCTTGTTCAATCCTGTCGGCAATTCCTCTGAATCTCCGAAGCAAAAACAAATCATAAAAATTATATCACAGATTACACGGGGTTACAATATTCGTTATGTAACTTGTTTTTTATTATTTTTGTAATCCTAATATTAATTATCGCAATCAGGTTTTATCGATGCAAAAAAACCGGACAGTCTTTCAAATAAGACTGTCCGGTTCATAAGAGAGCGGGTGATGGGAATCGAACCCACGTTTTCAGCTTGGAAGGCTGATGTTCTACCATTGAACCACACCCGCATAGGGTTTTCATTAAATTCCTGAGCGAATTGTTAAATACACAATGCCCAAAGCCGGAATCGAACCAGCGACACGAGGATTTTCAGTCCTCTGCTCTACCAACTGAGCTATCTGGGCCTTTCTCCTGCAACATCAATTATCTTACAAGAATTTCCCTCAATTGTCAAGATTTATTTTTTAATTTATTAAAAAAATTAAGACAAAACCGATATCTTATAAAGAAACAAACTTAAGTGTATGTTTTTACAACTTTCGGGAATTCTTTTAAACAGTAGTAGGACGAATATCGTACTCTAAGATTGGAGGATCTAATGAAACGTACACCAACATTTTTTACAGACAAAAACCACAATGTTATTCTGGAAGCAATTCAGGGCGAACCAAATGCAGCCCTACCAGATAGTTTGAAACCCTTTGAAGTATTGGAACCAAATTCCTCTGATGCATCAAAAGAAAAACACGTTCCCGTGATTGAAACGAATAAAAACCATGTGACAGTAAAGATTGGAAGTATCTTTCATCCCATGACTGAAGAACACAGCATCGCATGGGTCATGTTAGAAACCATAGCCGGATGTACCATGAGAATCCACTTAAGCGCAGATTGTGAACCTGTGGCGCACTTTACGCTAGAAGATGGAGATTCCCCAAAAGCAGCCTATACCTACTGCAACCTACACGGTTTCTTTCAGGCAGAAGTCTAAATTCATATTTTACAATCTAAAAAGTCTTGTTTCTGCTTTTCGGTAGAATACAAGACTTTTTTATAAGTACGATCAATGAATGCCACGTAAAATTTCTTCTGAAAGAGTGAATTTAGATACTTCCTCCTGAAGTGCTCGTGCCTGGCTCTCTAATCTTTCACTGTAATCGGAACTTACTCTTGCATTATCTGTATTGGACTGCACCACCTCGGATACGAGGGATAGGCTTTGATTGATCTGATCCATTGTCTGTGCCTGTTCTTTGGAAGCGGATTCAATCTCTCCAATCACCTGTTCAATAAGACCCGAATGCTCCAAGACCTCTTTAAGGATCTGATCCGTCTCAAGTGCTAAGTTTTTCCCTTTTAAAACCGCATGTACCGAATGTTCAATCAAACTCTTGGTTTGCTTTGCCGCCTGAGCAGATTTTGCCGCCAGATTCCGCACTTCATCGGCGACCACACCAAACCCTTTTCCTGCACTGCCAGCTCTCGCTGCCTCTATTGCCGCATTCAGTGCCAGAATGTTTGTCTGAAACGCGATCTCCTCGATCATTTTAGTGATACCAGAAATTTTCTCAGAGAAAGTCCCGACCTCACCCATGGCATCATTTAAGTGTTTCATATACTGGTTCCCTTCCTCTACTTTTCTACCAGAATCATTGACGTAACCAGTTGCCTGCCGCACACGGTCTGCATTTTTTACGGATTCCCCTAAGACTTGGGAGATCGAGGCATGAAGCTCTTCAATGGCCGCTGACTGTTTTGAAGTTCCTCCAGCCAGAGACTGTGCCCCTTCCTTTCCCTGCCCAGCACTCGTTGAAACCTCTTTTGCAGAGGATTTAATCGTAAGAATGGTTTGATTCAGGCGAGACGCGATCACCTCCATGGATTGCCGGATTCCATCGAATTCTCCTGGATACTCACAACCGCTGACTGCGGTAAGGTTCCCAAAGGAAATTTCATGCAGAAACCGGGAGATATCAGTTATAATTTCTCGATACTTTGCAGACATTTCATTCACCTTTTCAGCGATTCCACCGATTTCATCATTCCGAAAATGAATCAGTTCCAAATTTAAGTCCCCTTCTGAGAAACGATCCATGGCTTCCACCACCTGCCCTATGGGTTTTGTAATCCGGTTGGTAATTTTAATGATCGCCAACGTTGCCACGATCATGGATAACAAGCCCAAGAACACCGCACTGAGTATGGAGTTTTTTACCCCTGCCATAAATTCCGATTCCAAAGCCGTTACATTAACAGACCAGCCATTGGTTCCTGTAATTGGCGTATAAGATGCAATTCTTCGCTCTCCATTTTCATGAAAAATGCCAAAATTTGACTCCCCTTGAATCATGGAACGTTCCATATCTGCGGCTTCCTGATTCATATTTGGATTTTTCTTCGCATCGTTTATGGAATTTTGCCCAGATAGTACAAGCGAATAATCCTTATGTGCCACTTTGGTTCCTTCTTTGTTTATGAGATAGGTGCTTCCAGTCTCTCCGATTTTTGTATCTGCTACAATTTTTTCAAACACAGAATAAGGACAATCAAGAATTACCACAATATCTCCATACGGATAAGCGTATTCAAATGAAACCTTTTTTTCGTTAATCATGGGATCCGATAGACAGGGAGCCCCTTTTTTTGCTTGTACATAGGCTGAATCCTCCTCATAAGATTTTCCACTAACCGAGGATTTCCCATCCTTTGATACAATATCGATTTGATTCAATCCGTATTGGGAACTAGAGATGTTTAAAAACAGGCTCATGTTCCCTTCTCTTCCAGAACTTCCATTCTCATACAATGCAATGGATTCGGCAATAACCGAATATTCATCCAGCTGCTGGGTGATTTTTTCTGATACTAGTTTCGATGTTTCCCTCAGACACTTGTCCAGTGACTTGCGGTTCGTGTCATAGGAATGGTAGACGGAGCTTATAGAAAGAACAATTACAATGCAAATGATACAGCCCAAAGTAAATAGGATCAGTTCTTTCTTTATTTCCTTACGATTCCTCTTCATGTATGCTTCCTCCAATGTGCAATCGATACCTCTTTTCCAATCAATAATAAAGGGTCCAACTGTAATATCGAACATTTTTTTGATAACTGTAGACATTTTACCAACATTTTACAATCTTTACCATTTCTATATATTCTAGGATTCTACATGAAGAAAACAAAAAGACAGGAAGGCTTTCCATAAAACACGGAAAGCCTTCCTGTCTTTTTCATCTAATGCGATATGCCGGCGACCGGAATCGAACCGGTACGGGCGATTAAGCCCGCAGGATTTTAAGTCCTGTGCGTCTGCCAGTTCCGCCACGCCGGCAAAACCAATTCCATGAACACTTCGTTTAAACCCTTACTATATGTTCACAGAACAACATAACGATTATACAAAATAGGGGCGAACTTGTCAACTGTTTTTCACAATTGGTATCAAATATTATTTCGATAATAATAATTGTTTTTATTTTGTCAATGTGTTATGATAAAGAAAAAGTACTATAAGGAGGTCATTTATGGAACGTATTATCGTGATTGGCGCAAACCACGCAGGAACTGCTGCAATTAACACAATTTTAGACAATTATAAGGAGAAAGAAGTGATTGTCTTTGATTCCAATGATAACATCAGCTTCTTAGGGTGTGGTATGGCATTGTGGATCGGTGAACAGATCGCTTCCTCGGACGGATTATTTTACTGCAGCAAAGACGTATTTGAACAAAAAGGGGCCAAGGTTTATCTGGAAACAAAAGTTGACCATGTTGATTATTCAAAAAAAATAATTACTGCTACGGGTAAAAACGGCGAAACTTATGAAGAATCCTATGACAAATTAATTATAGCAACCGGTTCCCTTCCCATCACTCCTAAGATCCCAGGGACCCAACTAGAGAATGTCCAGTTCGTTAAGCTGTTTCAGAATGCAGAAGAGGTCATCAAGAAACTGCATCAAAATGAGATGAAACATGTGGTGGTCGTTGGTGCTGGTTATATCGGTGTAGAATTGGCAGAAGCATTCAAACGAATTGGCAAAAATGTGACTCTGATCGACAACATGCACACCTGCCTCTCCAATTATTACGATTCAGAATTTTCTGATCTTATGTCTAAAAATTTATCCGATCACGGCATTCGTCTTGCTTACAACGAAACCGTTACAAAACTTGAGGGGAATGGCAAAGTGGAGAAGGTCGTTACAGACAAACACGAATACCCAGCAGATATGGTGGTTTGGGGAATTGGTTTTCGCCCCAATAATTATCTGGGAAAGGAAGATCTTTCGTTATTTAAAAACGGTGCCTATCTGGTTGATAAAAACCAGAAGACCAGCGCTCCTGGTGTGTATGCCATCGGAGACTGCGCTACCATCTTCGACAATTCCATACAAAAAACCAGCTACATTGCACTGGCAACCAATGCGGTCCGTTCTGGCATTGTCGCCGCTCACAACGCGTGTGGGACTCCCCTTGAATCCAACGGAGTTCAAGGATCAAATGGGATCTGCATCTGGAATTTAAAGATGGTATCCACTGGTATTTCTTTGGAAAAAGCAAAATCTTTGGGGTATGATGCAGCGGCTACTGACTATGAAGATACCCAAAAACCTGCTTTTATTGAACAGGATAATTACAAGGTTAAAATCAGGATTGTGTATGATAAAAAGACACGCATTATCCTTGGAGCGCAGTTATGCTCGGAATATGACATCTCCATGGCGATCCATTTGTTTTCTTTGGCTATTCAGGAGCAAGTCACCATCGATCGGTTAAAACTGACTGATATCTTCTTCCTTCCTCATTTTAATCAGCCTTATAACTATTTTACCATGGCTGCCCTGCAGGCATAAAACTCAAAAAAAGCACGATGACTACCTGGTCGAAAGACAGTCATCGTGCTTTTATATTCTTTATTAAATGGGCGGAGAAGGATTCGAACCTTCGAAGTCGTCGACAACAGATTTACAGTCTGCCCCCTTTGGCCGCTCGGGAACCCGCCCATGCTTTATGAAGTAAGCGAATACTATTTTAACATATGAACCTAGAAAAATCAATAGTTTTTTGTTATTTCCAGTTCATTCCTCTATCCCTGACACAATTTTAATAAAAAACGGTCAGCGGGGTAGCTGACCGTTTTTTGGAGAAGGTATTTCGTTTCTTATGGGGTGTAGCAAAAACTATATAATGTATTGGGGGGGTTTACATGTAATAATATAACATAACTAAAAAAATAAGTGTGCACAAACATCTTTTTTTTCATATTTGTTTTTTATGCATTTTTTTATTCTATCAAATCAAACACAAAAAAATGCAGATTTTCCAGTAAAACTTAACTATTTTACCGAATAATCTGCATCTCTATACGAATACAGGTCACAAAAGATTAAATTTCTTTGAGAAACAAACTCTCAAACTCCTCTTGACCGATCTTTTCTTTCTCTATGAGCAGTTTACAGCAGGCATGAAGCACATCTTCGTGTTTCACAATGATTTCTTTTGCCTTGTCGTAACACTCATCAATAATTCGTTTCACTTCATTATCAATCGTATTGGCAACCTGACCGCCATAACTTTTTGTATGGGCAAGATCACGGCCGATAAATACCTCATCGCCATCGCTGTCATAATTGATCATTCCTACACTTTCCGACATACCAAACTGAGTCACCATTGCACGTGCAATCGAAGTCGCCTGTTTGATATCCTGAGAAGCGCCTGTTGTAATGTCACCAAATATAATCTCTTCTGCGATTCTTCCGCCTAAATCAACCATAATATCCTGAATCATCTTACCTTTGGTACGGAACATCTGATCATTCTCCGGCAACGGCATCGTATACCCTGCCGCACTGACACCCGTAGGGATAATAGAGATGGTATGCACAGGCCCCACATCTGGAAGTAAGTGGAACAAAATAGCATGCCCTGCTTCGTGATATGCGGTAATTTTCTTTTCTTTTTCTGTGATTATTTTGCTCTTTTTTTCCGCTCCAATACCGACTTTTATAAACGCCTTATCGATATCCATCTGATTAATGAACTGTTTGCCTCTTCTCGCTGCATTGATCGCCGCCTCGTTCATAAGATTTTCAAGATCCGCTCCTGTAAATCCTGCGGTCGTCTGGGCAACTCTCTTTAAATCTACGTCATCTCCCAGCGGTTTTTCTTTGGAATGGACCATTAGTATCTCTTCTCTTCCTTTTACGTCAGGTCTTCCAACCGCTACCTTCCGGTCAAAACGTCCCGGACGCAAGATTGCAGGATCTAAAATGTCCACACGGTTTGTCGCTGCCATTACGATAATTCCTTCATTGATACCGAATCCATCCATCTCCACCAAAAGCTGGTTTAATGTCTGTTCTCTTTCGTCGTGTCCACCGCCCATACCAGTTCCTCTGCGGCGAGCCACTGCATCAATCTCATCAATGAAAATAATACATGGAGCATGTTTTTTTCCTTCTTCAAACAAATCTCTTACCCTAGATGCTCCTACTCCAACAAACATTTCCACAAAATCGGAACCAGAGATAGAGAAAAATGGAACACCGGCTTCCCCTGCTACAGCCTTTGCCAAGAGCGTCTTACCCGTTCCTGGAGGGCCTACTAAGAGAATTCCCTTGGGAATACGGGCACCTACCCCCGTATACTTTTGAGGATTCTTTAAAAAATCCACTACTTCTTCCAGTTCTTCTTTTTCTTCTTCTAGTCCTGCGACCTTGTCAAAATTTATCTTATTGGCGTCCTTTGCAAGATGAGCCCGGCTTCTTCCGAAGTTCATCATCTTGTTATTGGCACTTCCTGCCCCTGCTCTGGCATTCATTAACAACATTAAGAAAACTAGTGCCATTGCTGTAAGGATTAAAGGAAGCGTTATAATTAAGAATAAATTTTCCTTTTGTACCGCATCCACTGTATAGGTAATCCCATTGCGGTCCAAACGATCTTGAATCTCGATGACATTGGACACATTGGCCTGTTTGGAAGAATCATCTTCCATGACCATATCGATCCTACCGGTTGGGGGTGGATCGTTCTGGCGAATCGTCGCTGACTTTATTGTCCCGTTATCGATCGCCTGCATCAACTCCTGGTTGGTAATAATTCCGCTCTTTTGTGGTAGTTTACTTGCAAAAATAAGCATAATAACCAGAAGAAGCAGAAAGCCCAAGCCTTTAAATGGTTGCTGTTGTTTCAACATGCTGCCTCCTTATTGCTGTTCTATCACTCCAATATATGGCAAATTCCTGTATATTTGATCGTAGTCAAGACCATACCCAATGATAAATTCATCCGGCACGGTGAAACAGGTGTACTTTACCTCTACCTGCTTCTTCACCCGGCGTTCCGGTTTATCAAGAAGGGTACATAACTCTATGCTATTTGGGTTTCTCTGCTTTAATACTTCTATTAAATAAGAAAGTGTATTGCCGGAATCAATGATATCCTCTACAATCAATACATCCTTCCCTTCAATGGGATCATCCAAATCCTTTGTAATCTTAACAATCCCACTAGAAACCGTACCAGAACCATAACTGGATACGGACATGAAATCCATGGTAAGGGGCAGACTAATCCTCTTTGCAAGTTCACAGGTAAAGAAAACGCCTCCTTTTAAGATGCAGATCAAATGTAGGGGTTTTCCCTCATAATCTTTGCTGACTTCTTCCGCGATTTCCTTTACTCGGTTTGCTACCTCTTCTTCTGACAACAATACACGTATCTTATCGTCCATTCTCTTTTCCTCCGTCTATCTGCATTTGTATTACTGTATGGGTATCATCTGTTATCTTATAATATTCACTGATCCGGTATCCGATGACCCAAAGGACATGAGAACCTTCTGTAACCAGCGGTATGTTACCCCGCTCTTCTCTGGGAATCTTCTCATCAATCATATATGACTTAAGAGTCTTCTTTCCGCCTCCGGTCAGTGTCAAGTAATCTCCTGTTTCTCGATACCTCACAGAGAATGCACATTTGATTCTATCATAATCAAACCATTTCGTATACCCGTTTTGGGGAATTTCCTGCCCTTTTTTATAAGGAAAAATCTCATAATCTACCCTCGGCAACGCATTTTTTTTGAATTCATCCACAAATTTGGTCTGATATTTCTTTTTTATCCACAAAACTCTGTTTTTAAGGGTGGCTATCCGTCCATTCGGTAGGTCGATCTGTCGGCCATCCGTTCCACAAAGAAGATCCAACACACTTTCAATGTGAATCATGGTAATATTTTTCATGGACCCATACACTTCTCGAATCATCTGCCGGATCACATACGTTATAATTATGTTATCTTCACTAATCAGTGCATCTGCTTTTATACCACAAGCATCACAAACTCCCTTTTCATCTGTTTGAACGATACGAAAGTCCTCTAATATGGCTTTGGCTTGCTTTTCTAAATACGCATCTGCTTTTTCTGCCATCTCTCCAGCACGAAGAATATTCTCCTTTGCACGGGGATTGATCTGTTCCTGAATGATCGGTAAAATAACCTGCCGAATCCGGTTCCTGGTATAATCTGTCATTTGATTTGTAGAGTCCTCACAATAAGATATCCCTTTTTCATTCAGATATGCAAGAATTTCCTTCCTTCCCACACACAAAAGAGGGCGGACAACGAACTCTCGCACAGAACGCATTCCACCAAGCCCTTTTAAGCCTGTTCCCCGAAACAGATTGTATAGAATGGTCTCAGCCTGATCATCGGCGTGATGAGCCACTGCTATTTTTGTCCCACCAAAATCAGACCTTTCTTTTTCAAAGATCTGATATCTGAGGTGCCGTCCAGCTTCTTCTACCGACATACCATGTTCCCTGGCATAGGAGGCTGCATCTACATAGATACAGGCAAAAGGCACCCTAAGACGACTGGATAGTTCTTTGGCATACTGGCTATCCCGGTCCGCCTCTTCTCCTCTAAGCCCATGGTGGACATGAATGGCTTTTAAAGACAAATCAAACTCTTTTTGGAGTTCTTCTAAAACCACAAGAAGACAGACCGAATCGGCTCCTCCTGATAGCGCCACAATGACGCGGTCCCCGGAGGTTAATAGTCGGTTCCGTCTGATATTTTCTAATATCATTTTGTACATTCTGCCACCTTCCTTAGTTGATTTTCTCCCCTCTCTTACATAAATATACCTTTAAAATCCTCTGAATGCAATTATAATTTCCTTTTCCATATGCCTGCGGTTAAAACAGTCATATCATCCGCCGCACGATCTGTAAAGGATCGGGCAAACAAAAGAATTCGATCTGCCATATCCTGGGGATTTTTTAGGGGCATTTCTTCAATAAATTGTTTCAACATTTGTTCTTTATCATCCTCTGGAAGTGCATCTAGCACTCCATCACTAACCATTATAATTCGGTTGTCATCCCATAATTTTTTGGACAACAATACAGGCTCTACTGGATTTATAATTCCCATGGGTACATCACCTGCTTCTAATAGCTCCACTCCCTTATCCCCAAGGATATAGGTTGCAGCGGCTCCTAGTTTCATTGCCTCTAAAATTCCTGTCTTTAAATCGATACAGCATAAATCGAGGGTTGCGGGGTGCTGTGATATCCCAGTTAAAAGTAACACCGTATTGACCATTTTCAAAGCCGCTCTCGTGGAAAATCCTGCTTCCAAAAGCCTTTGGGTCAATTCGATTACCTGTCGACTCTCTTCCTCAGCCGTTTTGCCACTTCCCATACCATCGGAAAGACTAATCAATACTTGTCCCAGCTGAATCTGCCCAAAGGTATAATTATCTCCTGAGACCTCTTCCCCTGATTTCACGGCTTTTGCTACCCCGTAAATCACCTGATAGTCTCCCTTTTCTACAAAACGTATGGTATCTGTCTGCTTTGTAATTAAATTTTTTCCATCCGGAGCAGCAATCCATTCTCCCTCTTCCATAATATTCTCTAATATCTCAGATGCTTCTTTTACTGTCATACATCGGCCATTCATCGTACGCATGGTCAAATATGCTTCTCTCTTTTGATTTTCATATTCAAGGAGCAAAACTTTTTCTACTATGATACGATTTCGTCGAAATACACGCCGGATTTCCATCTCCCAATCCGGTGTAATATCCACTGCATGCTCCACCTGATAAGAAAACTCTTCCAAAATGACAGCAAGTTCTTTAAACTGAACAATTACCGCATCCCGACTTTCCAAAAACCGGTTCTTCCAAGCCAAATTCATGGAAGCTCGTCCAAGTCCACGGTTTAGATGAATCATGTAATCATCTTTTTTCTTACAGCTTTCCAGAAAAAAACGGGGCATGTCCCCGTAGTCCACGCTCCCTTTCTGTTCAAATGCACGAATCAGATATTGCAGATAATATTGATTGTCTTGTTCTTTACCGGGATATACCATACATTTGTTACAGCCTGCACATACCATGGCTGCAGCCGTCTGTAACGCTGCAATCCCATCTTCCTTCGTAAGTCCTTGTTCTATGGATAAGTCATCTGTGCACGCTCTGGCAAGTTCCCCTAACGAATTTGCCATGTCGTTTAATCTCTTCGCCGTATATACATTCACATCAGCCATATCGTGATGTACCACCTTACGTTTGAACACAAAAATCCCTCCTGCCTGTTTCATGCTTCAAACCACATTATATACAGGGGGAAGGAAATATTTTGTCAAAACAACTGACACTCTCTTTAAAATCGTACGACAGGTTTCCACATTACTGTCCACGTTTTTTGGACATCTTGGGATACCCGAAGGGTGATTCCACATTACTGTCCACGTTTTTTGGACATCTTGGGATACCCGAAGGGTGATTCCACATTACTGTCCACGTTTTTTGGACATCTGGGATACTTCTTATTGCCTTTGTGATGGTTTAAGAAGAATCTCATCTGGATTTACAAGTCCAAGCTTTTGTTTCGCCACTTCTTCTACATATTGTTTTGTCTGAACATACACACGGTACTCTTCTAGTTTTTCCGCACGGTCCTTCTCCTTGTCCACCTGTCCCTCAAGACCCTCCAGGCGAAGGTGATATTCCTGTTCTTTTTCTTTTAAAGTGACTCCTTTTATCGTTACAATTGCAGCAAGACTAAAGACAACAAAAGTAACGCCGATTAAAGCCATACGGTTGCCCCATTTATCTTTTCTTTTTCTTCTTGATTTTCCCATTCCACTCACCGTCACTTTTACTGGTGCTTTTTCAAGTAGGTACACTTATGCACTCTAATTTTAAGGTATTTCCAGAAGTTTTTCAAGAACTTTAAGAAAAATCTGCTGACCAGACGATCATACAAAAACATTCCCAAAAAGATTCCTGTTATGACATATCCCCTCAATCCTCCGTCATTTTGCTCATATAGGAGAGAAAATGTTACCAGCGCCGCATATATCCAGTAAATCATGTCCTCAATCCCTACGACCACGTAGGAGTGTGGGATCATAATACGAGAAATCCTTAACAGGTCATATGTCATCATAAGTCCTACTCCCGTTAGAAAACTATAGAGCAGAAGCTTTACTTCATATACGATATGAACACTCATAGGACTCCTTCCACTTCTTACTTAAACAACCTAGATAACAGGGATTCTCCAGATCTTCTCAACGCCTCATTTGAGGAATAGTTTAGACTTTCAACGGTTCCGTTAATATCCACTTCTCCTTTATCCAAGGTTAAGCGGCTGACATGAAGCTCCTTGCCCTTTAGCGTTAATAAACCCATATCCGTATCCAACACAATCTGACTCTCATCAAAGGACACAACTTCCCGAATTCCTGTCATGGTACCGGAAGCCCGATTTTCAATTGTGAGCCTGTGGGGACGGATATTTACTTTTTCTTCCATAAGAAAAACCTCCTAATATACCTGTCTAAAGTATATTAAGAGGTAAGCTCAAATATTCCTGAAATGTATCATTCGTATGAAGTTTTAAGCTAAATATAACGATATAGCTCTTTTGCTTCTTCCTTTTTCACGGTTTCCGTAACATCAAGAACTTCAACTTTCACCGAACTGGTTCCGAAATGTATCTCTATGAAGTCACCTTGCTTAATGTTTAAGGAAGCCTTTGCTGGCTTTTCATTCACTAGCACTCTGCCTGCATCGCAAGCTTCGTTGGCTATTGTTCTTCTTTTGATCAGGCGGGAAACCTTAAGAAACTTGTCCAGTCTCATTTTTTATGCGTTTACCATATCTTTTAAAGCCTTACCAGCTTTAAATTTTGGAGTTTTGGAAGCAGGGATGTTCATTACTTCGCCGGTCTTTGGGTTTCTGCCTTCTCTTGCTGCTCGTTCAGAAACTTCAAATGTTCCAAAACCAACCAACTGGATTTTCTCGCCCTTAACTAATTCTTCAGATATTACATCTGTTAAAGCTTTTACTGCCTTCTCTGCATCCTTTTTAGACAATTCAGCTTTCTCTGAAACGGCTGTGATTAACTCTGCTTTGTTCATTAATATTTTCCTCCTAGAATGTAGCACCAGGCTACTAATTTTCGCGTTGACACGATTACTATATCATTTATATCTGTTTCTCCTGTTTTTGTCAAGGTTTTTTCCACTTTTGGGAACCTTTCTCCAGCATTTTTACTGCATTCCACAAAGCCTCTCCTTCTTCCGACGAATTTACCTTTTTATCGCCAAAAACATGAGGGTGCCTGCGGATCATTTTTTCACATATTCCATTGACCACATTATCAATAGAAAAAGCATTATTTTCCCTTGCAATCTGACTGTGAATCATGACCTGATACAAGACATCTCCAAGCTCCTCACAAAGATTTTCCATATCTTTATTATCAATGGCTAAAAGCACCTCTTCGCTCTCTTCCACCAAATGTTTTTTCAGACTTTCATGGGTTTGTTCCCGATCCCATGGACAGCCCTCATCTGACCGCAGTTTAATTGTAATATTTACTAAATCTTCGAAAGTATACATGAATGAAACCTCCTTTTTTAAATTATAACATAAGTTTAAAAAGGAAATCATTTCTAATTCTGAAGATTTTCTGACATTTACACCGACACCCTATTAAAAATGAGCGGTATCTTATATAATATGAGAGAATCGTGTTAACTGGAGGGAAAAATGAAAAAACTAAATATATGGAAGAGAATTGCTGCTTATTTACTGTTTATGAATCTTTTCATTGGCGCAATCTCAACAGGACCTTTTAGTGCTGGTCAAAAAGAGGGAAACCTCTCTGTAAAACACATGGGAATTGGTACTTCCTTAAAGATCGGCCCTGGTGCAAAATTATTTGATGGCGGCAGTTTATCTTTGTTGGCTGATTATGACAAACGCCAGATGCTTTCCATGGTATTACAGGATAAAGATGGAACCTTAGTTGTCATCGACGGCGGCTGGGATATTGATGCGGATCATCTAAGTGAGGTGATACAATCAAAGGGTGGTCATGTATCTGCTTGGTTCATCACGCATCCCCATTCGGATCATGCCGGAGCACTGTTAACGATTTTAAACGATTCCAGCAGAAAGATTACCATTGACCATGTTTATTACGGTCTGGCAGACCAAGCCTGGTATGAGAAAGTGGAATCGTCAAGATCCTCTCTGGTAACAGATTTAAGAAATGCACTGGGAAAGCTTCCAAAAGAAAGTCTCCATACCGTACACAAAGGAGATGAATTCCAGTTTGGAGGCATTACGGGGAAGGTTTTAAATGATCCCTATCTGCTTGACGTAACCTCTGTTAACAACAGCTCCATTGCTTACAAATTCTTCTTAAACGGAGTAAGCATTTTAGTCCTTGGTGATATGGGACCAGAAGCTGGTGCCCTTCTTTACGAACAAACCAGCGTAAAAGACTTAAAAAGTGACATCGTCCAGATGTCCCATCACGGTCAGTACGGCGTCAGTCGGGAAGTCTATGCTGCTATTAATCCCACGATCGCACTCTGGCCCTGCCCACTCTGGCTTTGGAACAATGACGGGGGAAGCGGAATCGGAAGCGGGGACTGGAAGACACTGGAAACCAGAGAATGGATGAAAAATATAGGTGTAAAAATAAATTACTGTATCAAAGATGGAGATCAAATTATCCATTAAATCCAACCTCATACTTGAAAGGACAGCCTGTCCGGGCTGTCCTTTTTCTTATATATCGGGAATTGGTCATTCCCCTCCCGGACCATCTTTTCTTGGCCTTTCAGATTCTGGTAAAGGTTCTACATAGGAGCCATCTTTATATGATTCAGAATCGATTTCTGGTATATTTTTCTTGTTAGAATCATCTTCCTGGGGCATAATCACTCTCATTTTTTCACCTCCTTACCCTTCCATCTGACGTCCTAAAAATCCTGCCGCTGTCGTAGCAAGTTTTGTTTCCATTTCACCAAACCGCGCCCTTGGTTCTCTGCTTAACAGTACCACAGAGCCTATGGCGTCACCTTCACATAGAATGGGAGCGATCACTTCGGCAGTTACTGCTTCTAGCACTTCTCCCGTCAGAGGAGTAAAATTCTTATCCTCTTTTCCTGCTACAACAACAGTTCGTTCATTGATCACATTCTCCAGCTGCTTACTAATTGTTTTCTGAAGCAGTTCTTTTTTTGAGCCACCTGCAACTGCGATGACTTGATCCCGATCACTGATGCAAACCGTAAGTCCAGTTGTCTGGGCCATTGCTTCGGCATACTGAGATGCAAATGCAGTCAGTTCTACCATGGGCGAATATTTTTTTAATATGATCTCTCCTTCTCTGTCCGTAAATATTTCAAGCGGAGTTCCTTCTCTTAACCGAAGTGTTCTTCTTATTTCTTTTGGTATCACCACACGCCCGAGGTCGTCAATTCTTCTTACAATACCGGTTGCTTTCATAGTTATTATTCCTCCATCTGTGCAATTTAAGATCACTGGTATTATTTTGCTACGAATACACCAGATTATACTTAAGTCTGCCATTTTTCCCAAAATTTAAGATCAGAGTTCGACCCTCTTAAAAAAAAGTCGAACCCTGATCTTATATTATTCTTATATTATTCCTATTTTAAAGTCTTTTATCACTCTCTCAGGTATATCACTTAAATTGCAAAATCAACCAGACAAACCCTTTTTTTATTTATCAGATAATTTTGCAATCTGCTTTAGGATTGTCTCTGCCCATTCAATCATGACCTCAGTGGAGGAATTTTTCTTTCTGTCTAGATAGGTAAACTTTGGTTCCTCTCCCATAACAACCTTTAGATCTCCCCGGTATTCTTTGATCAGTTCAGGGATCCCCTCCACCTTAAGTTTGGCTTTCTGATACATGGTGAGCCTTACTTCTTGACGATTTATGTTAACTTCTGTTACAAACGCATTGTGAGCCAATGCCTTTAAGGATGCTACTTTAAGAAGATTCTCAACCGGCTTTGGCATCTCTCCAAATCGATCCATCAATTCATCTTGCATATCCATATATTCCTCTTCATTCTCAATGCCTGAGATTCGTTTGTAGATATCAAGTTTTTGGGACTCGTTTTTAATATAAGAAGAGGGGATATAGGCATCAATATCGCAATCTACCACGGTCTCATACGTCTCTTCTTCTTTCCTTTGTCCCTTTAATTCCAGTACCGCCTGATTTAAAAGCTTACAATAAAGATCATATCCCACCGCTTCCATATGACCATGCTGCTCCGCTCCAAGGACATTACCTGCTCCTCTGATTTCTAAATCACGCATGGCTATTTTAATTCCAGAACCAAGTTCTGTAAATTCCCGAATGGCCTGCAGACGTTTTTCCGCTTCTTCCTTCAAAAGCTTATCCCGCTTGTACATCAAAAATGCGTAGGAAGTCCGGCTAGAACGGCCCACACGTCCCCGAAGCTGATAAAGCTGAGAAAGTCCCATTCGATCTGCATCTTGAATCACCATTGTGTTTGCATTGGGGATATCCAGTCCAGTTTCAATGATCGTGGTACAAACCAAAACATCGATCTCTCCATTTACAAAATCAAACATAATCCGTTCCAGTTCATGTTCATGCATCTGTCCATGGGCAAACGTTACAGAAGCTTCTGGAACCAGCTTAGCGATGTGATTTGCCACTTCGTCGATGTTATTGACCCGATTGTAGACATAATAAACCTGTCCGCCACGGGACAGTTCCCTGTGAATGGCTTCCCTTACCATCTCATCGTTGTGTTCCATGACATAGGTCTGAATGGGAACCCGGTCCACTGGAGGTTCTTCTAAGACACTCATATCCCGGATTCCCACAAGACTCATATGAAGCGTCCTTGGTATGGGAGTCGCTGTAAGTGTCAATACATCTATATTTTCCTTCAATTGCTTAATCTTTTCTTTGTGAGTCACTCCAAACCGCTGTTCTTCATCTATGATCAAAAGCCCAAGATCCTTAAACCGAACATCTTTAGATAACACCCGATGGGTTCCCACTACAATATCTACCATGCCTTTTTTTAGGTCTTCTACGGTTTTTTTGACCTGAGAGGGCGTTCGGAACCGGGACATTAGATCCACGCGCACCGGAAAATCCTTCATTCTCTGGGTAAAGGTGTTATAATGCTGCTGCGCAAGGATGGTGGTTGGTACCAGGTACACCACTTGCTTCCCATCCTGAACTGCCTTAAATGCAGCCCGCAGTGCAATCTCAGTCTTTCCATACCCCACATCTCCACAGATCAGCCGGTCCATAATCTTAGTACTTTGCATATCCTCCTTGGAAGATTCTATGGCCTCCCACTGGTCGTCGGTTTCTTCATAGGGAAACATCTCTTCAAATTCCTTCTGCCAGACTGTATCCTGTCCGTATTGAAATCCCTGAGTCTCCTGTCTTGTGGCATAAAGCTTAACTAGATCTTTTGCAATCTCTTTGACTGCACCCTTGACTCTGGTTTTTGTCTTATTCCACTGGTCACCTCCCAGACGATTCAGTTTTGGTTTCTTGGCATCTGCACCTGCATATTTTTGAATCCCGTCCAGTCTGGTCGCTGGCAAATATAAGTTGCCGTTATCTGCATATTCCACTTTTAAGTAATCCTTGATGACCCCATCTTGCTCGATTTTTTCAATTCCTTTGTAAATACCAAGCCCATGGTCTTCATGGACCACATAATCGCCAATGGATAATTCTGAAAAATTCTGAATCTTTGTTCCTTCGTAGACTTTCTTCTTCCGCTTCCGTTTCTTTTTTTCAATGCCGAACATATCCCCTTCGGTTATGACGAGGAATTTAATCATCGGATATTCAAATCCACGATGGAGATTTCCATACGTAACTAAGATCTCTCCTGGTAATACATTCCTTGGATTTACATTCCTTGACTCTTCTTCTTCGTTTAAACAGTAAGCCCTAAGATCATATTCTCTTAAATCTCCTGCCAAACGGCTGGCTCTAGTTCTAGAGGCCGATAAAAGAATCACCCGATACCCCTCTTTTTTCCATCTTGTTAAATCTTTAATTAAAAGTTCAAATCCATTTTGATAGGAATTTACATTTTTCACTTGAAAATTAAGACGCTTTTTCACTGTAAAACCAGATAATTTCTGCTCTAGACCAGATAAGTAAACCGTAGTGTTTGTCTGGACTTTTGCAAGCATTTCTTTTGCTGGGTATAAAAGCCCGGTCTGTCCGGGTAAAAGATAACCATTTTCCAGACGATGGATCATACTTTCCCGGAATTCCATCTCCACGATATCCCCTTTTTCTCGCAGTCGCTCTGGTTCATCTAAGAACAATACAGTCTCTTCTTTTGAGAAATAATCCAAAAAAGAAACACTATATTTACAAAAATAATGGATGTAACCGTCTAATCCATGCTGTTTATATCCTTCTTTTAACCCATCAAGCAGCTCCATAATAATCGAATGAATCCGTAACGCTTCATCCACTTTTTTCTGTGCCCTTAAATCCTTTTCGTATTTCTTCAATTCTTTTTGAAGTTCTACTATGCCATCTTCAATCTGTTCCTTTGTGAGAACCATTTCTGTCGCCGGATAAAGATGTACCTCTTCAAGCTGTTCAATGGAACGCTGGCTTTCCATGTCAAAGGTACGGATGGAATCCACTTCTTCATCCCAAAGTTCGATCCGGATCGGCTGTTCTTCCGTGAGAGGAAATACATCAATTATCCCTCCCCGAACAGAAAACTGCCCCATCCCATCCACCTGTGCCATCCGCTCATACCCCATATCTGTAAGACATTTCTTCCATTCTTCAACTTCAATGATCTGACCTGATTTTACGGAAAGAACTTGGTTTTTCATATGGGCCAATGGCATCAAATGATCCATCAATCCGTCAAAGGTAGTAACGATCCACCCAGAAGGTTCCTCCATCAGGTGGCGAAAGACAGACATACGCTGCTTGGTAAGCAGATTCCCGTGAATATCTGCACTGAAAAAAAGCAGGTCTCTAGCCGGATAAAGCCACACATTGGAATCAAAAAAACATAGGTCTTCATAAATCTCTCTTGCACTGGTATCATCATAGGTCACAACCAGTTTTGTCCTTACCTGCTTCGCTGATTCGTACATCAGATGGACTTTTTGGGAATCCAGGCAGCCACTTGCCGCCACAGGCCCGGCTTTTTTCTCCAGATCAGTGGAAAGATCTAAAAAATCCTTTAGCTCCTGCAATGGTTTTTCAAATAGATCGTTCATGAAATCT
This sequence comes from Clostridium sp. E02, assembly GCF_003833015.1. Classification (GTDB taxonomy): domain Bacteria; phylum Bacillota; class Clostridia; order Lachnospirales; family Lachnospiraceae; genus Lacrimispora. Next base: position 94,205 of record NZ_RJLQ01000005.1, on the reverse strand, counting down.
CCTTACTTTTTTCGGTTAAACTGGTTCATTGCTTTTTCTGTACCATCGGTAATGATCATCACCGCTGCCTCAGCCGCATCTTTATATGCATCCGCCATCACAGCTTCCTGCTCTTTGGGAAAACGTCCCAGCACATAGTCTGCCAGGTCCATCTCCTTCGGTTTTTCACCCACTCCTACCCGGATTCTTGGGAATTCCAGAGTTCCTAAATGGTTTATGATATTCTTTAATCCATTATGTCCTCCTGCACTTCCCTTTAACCGAATTCTCAACTGTCCCTCGCATAAATTGATGTCATCGCAGATTATAATAATATGTTCTGGGTCTATCTTATAAAAATCCGCCATAGATCGAATGCTTTCCCCGCTTAAATTCATGTAAGTCTGAGGTTTTGACAGAATTACTTTTTCCGTTCCTACCATTCCGGTTCCGCACAATGCGCGATGTTTTTTATCCGTTACCTGGATGCCTAGTTTGTCTGCCAGTAAATCAATGGCCTCAAACCCTACGTTATGTCTAGTCTTATCATACTCTCTCGATGGATTGCCTAGTCCTGCGATTATATACATATCCATTCTCCTTATTATTGTCTATATTAACTTTGGTTGCAATTCATGACTCTTCTAATTTAAGAACGTCCGAAAAGCGCTAGATTTCCCACAAAGGGTGTCTAACGCAGTTTCTTTATTTTAACAGTTCCCTTCCTAGATGTAAAGCGGTATCCCATTCTTGCCACCCTAGTCGAATCAATTGACCTGCATTTTACAATCATATCCCTTGTCATTCCACTATTAAATATGATAAAATAGTACCGTTGCGCTTATATAAGTTCATAATTGGTTGAACGTTTCTACCAGCTACCAAAATAGTTGACTATAAGGGTTAGAAGGAAAAGGAGTGATGTTCATGATAAAAGTTTCAAACAATTACGATGTGATCATTATTGGTGCAGGCCCATCTGGAATATTCTGTGCTTATGAATTGATCGAAAAAAAACCGGATTTAAAGATCTTGATGATTGAAAAAGGTCGTCCGATTGAAAAAAGAACATGTCCAAAACGGACAACCAAAGTATGTGTAGGCTGCAAACCATGTTCCATTACCACCGGTTTCGCAGGTGCAGGTGCATTTTCCGACGGAAAATTATCCTTATCTCCTGATGTAGGCGGAAATCTCCCTGAAATACTAGGGTATGACCATACCGTGGAACTGTTAAAAGAATCGGACAACATCTATTTAAAGTTTGGCGCAGATACCAATGTTTATGGCTTAGATAAGCAAAAAGAGATTCAGGAGATTCGCCGCAAAGCCATCAACGCCAACTTAAAGTTAATCGAATGCCCCATCCGTCATTTAGGAACGGAGGAAGGCTATAAAATTTACACTCGTCTTCAGGAACACCTGCTTCATCAGGGCGTTGAGATGAAATTTAATACTATGGTAAAGGATATCATCCTGAAAGAGAATCAAGCAATCGGGATCGTTACTGAGAACGATGAAACCATATACGCTCCTGAAATCGTATCCGCCATCGGGCGGGAAGGATCTGACTGGTTCAGCCATATCTGCAACAGTCACGGGATCGATACAATGGTGGGAACCGTTGATATCGGTGTCAGAGTTGAGGTTCGTGACGAAGTTATGGATTTTTTAAATAAGAATTTATATGAAGCCAAACTGGTTTATTATACCCCTACCTTTGACGACAAGGTCCGTACCTTCTGTACGAACCCCTCCGGAGAAGTAGCAACTGAATATTATGAGAATGGGCTTGCCGTGGTAAACGGCCACGCTTATAAAGCTCAGGATTATAAAACCAACAATACAAACTTTGCTATCCTAGTATCCAAAAACTTCACAAAGCCTTTCAAAACTCCCATTGAATATGGAAAGCACATCGCTCAATTAAGCAATATGCTTTGTGACAATCGGATTCTGGTACAGACCTTTGGTGATTTTCAAAGAGGACGTCGTACCACAGAAGAACGATTATGCCGGAACAATTTAATTCCTACTCTAAAGGACGCGGTCCCTGGTGACTTATCCTTGGTATTCCCTCACCGGATCATGGTGGACATTAAAGAGATGCTACTGGCACTGGATAAGGTGACTCCGGGAATTGCCAGCGATGAGACGCTGCTATACGGCGTAGAGGTCAAATTCTACTCCAACAAGGTTGTCGTGAATTCTGATTTTGAAACCAGTGTAAAAGGACTGCGCGCCATTGGGGACGGTGCTTCCGTCACAAGGGGGCTTCAACAAGCCTCTGCCAACGGGATCAGCGCTGCTCGCAGCATACTAGAACGAATCAAATAAATGCGCACAGAGTATTACAAAAGGCGGTTTTTCAGGTCAATACAAACCTGAAAAGCCGCCTTTTTATGGAACTGTAAACACTAGATAAGTCCCAGCTTTTTCATGGCATATGCCACTCCGTCATCTTCTACATTCTTGGTATAAAAGGTCGCATAGGGTTCTAGCTGTACACTATGATGTCCCATTAGAATGCAATTCTTCGCATACTCAAACATAGACAAATCATTGGTGCTATCTCCAAAGACATAGGTGTCTTTTAAGTCCACATGATAATGATTTAAGACTATTTCAATGGCAGTTGCCTTGGAATGACCTGCGGGAACACATTCGTAAAAATGTCCCCCTCGGTCTATGATCTCAAAATCAAGTCCAAGTGCCCTAGAAAATCCTCTCACATCACTGGTTTCATCTGCCATAACACAAAACTTATCAAAATCGTAAGCGTCCTCATCCCAGCCATAGGATGAGCGAAGGCCTACCATTTCTTTTGATTCCTTCATCTTCTGTACCTGAGGAATCTTTGAGACTCCTTTTTTAAAATAGCAGCTCTCCGTTCCCTCAAGGATACCATCAAGTCCATATTCCTGAATCATCTTTTTAATCTCAATGCCCTTCTCGTGAGGGATGGTCGCAGAATAGAGAACTTCTCCTTCTGCTATAATTCTGGTTCCGCACCCACAACAACAACCATCCACATCGATCAGACTTTGAATCGGAGCGGTAAGGCATTCGGTTCGTCCGGAATTAATAAACACCAGATGCCCTGCCTCCCTTGCCTTTTGTACTGCCTGCTTCGCACTTTCCGGCACATTCCGGTTAATCTCAGAAAACAATGTGCCGTCAATATCAAAAAACAGGGCTTTTCTCTTTCCAGTCATCGGTCACCTCGAAACCATATGGTGCCAGTTGATTCATCCATACGTTCTATAATTGCAAGAGATTCCAGCCGGATTCCTTCTGCCCGCAGACGGTCTCCTCCAGGCTGAAACCCTTTTTCTATTACGATTCCAGCACCAACTAATAAAGCACCTGAGTCTTTCACAATAGAAGCCAGTCCTTCCAATGCTTTTCCGTTCGCCAGAAAATCATCGATGAGAAGAACCTTATCTCCTTTGCCAATAAATTCTCTGGAAACCATCACGTCATATGTCTTACTATGAGTGAATGATTCTACTTGTGTCGTATAAACATCTCCAGCTATGTTCTTCGTTTTGGTTTTTTTAGCAAATACCACCGGAACGTCAAAATACTGAGCCACAATACAGGCAATTCCAATTCCCGATGCTTCAATCGTGAGAATTTTGTTGACCTCAATGCCGGAAAACCGTTCTTTAAACTCTTTTCCTATTTCCATGAACAGTCTGATATCCATCTGATGATTCAAAAAACTATCAACTTTTAACACATCACCAGCTTTAATCTTTCCGTCTTTTCGTATTCTGTCCTTTAAAAGTTGCATAAAGGTTCCCCCTAGGTGATTGTTTATTCTTTTATCTTCGCATTCTTTTTCAATAAATCAACAACTTTTTGGCTTAAGACGTACTCATCTACTTCGTACTGTCCTGCAGTCTCAATTAATTTGTCTGCACTTTCATAACCAAGTTCTTTTGCAGTATCATCCCGGTCTGAATCGGAAACTTTCATTCCCTCTTTGTCTGCGATGGCGTGTATAACAAGTTTCTGTTTTACCAGACCTTCTGCCTGTGTCTTCATCTCTTTTCTAAAATCTTCTTCCTTCATTCCAGAAAAAGCCTGAACAAAACTTGCAAAATCCATACCATACGTAGCTGCCTGATTTTCATATCTGATAATTAAGTTCTTTGCATTGGCGTCAATCGCTTCCTGCTTCGGTGTAATCGTAGAACTATTGACAATGGCACCAAAGATGTCATTTAACATCTTTTCATCTGCCTGATCATTTTTCGTCTTAAGAAGGCCCTGTTTCTTATCTGCCTTATATTCGTCCACGGTTTTAAATGCTGTATTATCTGTTACAAATGCTTCGTTTAATTCTGGTGTGTTCTTCTCTTTTACCGAATTGATTGTTACTTCAAAGACTACAGGCTGGCCTGCCAGATCTTTGTTCCCGTAATTCTCAGGAAACGTAAGATCCAAAGAAAGCTTGTCTCCCTTTTTGGCACCTATCACTTTCTCTTCAAATCCTGGGATAAACTGATTGGAACCTAGGGTTAAATCATACCCTTTTGCAGTTCCGCCATCAAATGCGACCCCATCTTTTTTTCCTGTGAAATCAAGATTTACAACATCACCAGACTTTGCTTCACGTTCTACTTCTGTATCTGTCTCATGAGCGCTTAAATCACTCTGAACCGCTTGATCTACTTCTTCGTCGGTTACTTCTGCTGCCGTTCTTTCTACTTCAATGCCCTTATATTCTCCCAGAGTAATGGTTCCGTTGTCCACATTGGTTAAATCTTCCATAGCCTGAGTCTCTTTGACACTATCTTCTGCTTTGGTTGCATCTGATTCTGTTGCCTTCGTCTCCTCAGTGGTTGGTTTTGTATCCTTTTTTCCACACCCTGTAATCAGTGACACAGCCAAGAGACCACATAGACATACTTTAACTATTTTTCTCATTATATTTTCCTTTTTCTTTCTCTTTTTTTGAATAAGTCATGAAGTTCTTCCTGTCAGTTATACCATATCCCAACAGGTAAAAAAAGTAGTTTCAATAAATTAACATATTTTTCAATAATTCCTTAAGATTTATAAAATACCCGGAATGCTTTATACGTATTGTATACATCCAGCTTGGAGGAAAGTTCAAATGGAGCATGCATGGATAGAATGGGAACGCCAAGATCCACTGTATCTACATTCATATGAGCTACATATTTGGCTATGGTTCCACCGCCGCCCTGATCGACCGCACCAAGTTCTCCAATCTGCCAGTAAACACCTTCCGCTTCCATCATGGCAATCACCTTTGCCATTAATTCCGCACTGGCATCGTTTGAACCTGCTTTTCCTCGCACTCCGGTATATTTGGTTAGTACGCAGCCTTTGTTTAAAAAGCAGGCGTTTCTTTCCTCAAATACGGAAGCAAAGGTAGGATCATAAGCAGCATTAACATCGGAAGACAAACAAATGGAATTCTGAAGCACTTCTCTTACGTTTACACCTGCCATCTCTGCCAGATCTTGTATGTAATGAAGCACATAATCGGAATTCAACCCCGTATTTCCGTCTGAACCAATCTCTTCTTTGTCCGATAATATGGTAACGGTTGTAAACTTTGGATTCACGGTTTCAAGTTCCGCCATCAATGCAGTGTAAGCACACACCCGGTCATCTTGTCCATAAGCTCCAATTATGCTATGGTCTAACCCCACATCCTTTGCTTTCTGGGCTGGAACAAGTTCAATCTCTGCCCGCAAAAAATCTGCCTCTGTAATTCCATATCGATCATGAAGTAGTTTCAAAGCCAAAAGTTTAACTGGATCTTTGAGTTCTGCATCATCAACAAATGGAAGGGACCCAATGATAACATTAAGCTCTTCTCCCTTGATTCCATCTTTTAGCTTTCTATCGTTTTGTTCCAAAGCCAGATGAGGAAGTAGATCCGTAATACAAAATACCGGGTCTCCTTCTTTTTCCCCAATATTAACTTCAACCACTTCCCCATTTTTCTTAATAATGACACCATGCATGGCAAGCGGAACGGTTACCCACTGATATTTGCGGATTCCACCGTAATAATGTGTCTTAAAGAATGCCAGATCATTCTTTTCATAGACAGGATTGGGTTTTAAATCAAGTCTTGGGGAATCGATATGTGCCCCATTGATGCGCAGTCCTTTGTTTAACTTCTCTGTTCCAAATGTAGTTGCGAGAATTGCTTTTCCCCGGTTCACAAAGTAAACTTTATCACCCGGCTGATATTTCTTCCCACCTTCATAAGGTAGATATCCCTGCATCTCTAGCATAGCAACTGCTTCTCTGACACATTCCCGCTCTGTCTTTCCATTATCCAAAAACGTTTTGTATCCTTCACAAAACATCTTTGCTTCTTCTATCTGTGCGGGTGCATCTTTTCCTATGTGGGGAAATTTAAATGTCAATTCTTCTTGTAGTAACTGTCCTTTGGTTTTGTCCATCGTATCTTACCTCCATTAATTAGGGCCTTGCCCTGTTTTTGTTTTTTATGAATCAGAAGAGTTCATGACTGGCTATTTTAACAACAGCCTTACATACTCAAGCAAATTCTCCTCTGCTTCTTTCCGATAAATAATTTCTCTTGTAAGCACTGGATAATCCGTAATGATATTATCCACTTTAAGCATCTTCATCCGTTCCATCTCGCCTTTTGTGTTAATGGTCCATGCGTGAACTGCTTTTCCTTTCTCATGAGCGGATTCTACCAGTCTTTCGCTTACGAAATTAGATCGCAGGCTGATAAAATCAATGTCATCACTGGAATAACAATTCCCGTAAGCTGCTGATAAAATGTATCCGGTTCGGATCTTCGGATCTAACTTTTTAATCCTTGCTAGATAGGAGAGCCTGGTGGAAGTGACCACACACTGTTCCTCCATCTGGTATTCCTGAATCAAGAATACCACTTGTTCTGGCAGATCACTCCCTGGCTTTTGCCCTTTTATCTCTATGTTGATGCGGATCTTTCCTTTGCAGTATTCCATTACTTCCATAAGCGACGGGATTCGTTCTCCTTTGTATTCATCGGAAAACCATGCTCCAACATCAACTGTCTCTAATTCCTTGAACGTATAGGAACGAATGGGGCGATTGACCCCTGCCACCCTTTTTAAGGTATTATCATGCCCCAGTACCACAATTTTGTCGCTGGTTTCTTGTACATCAATCTCAACATAATCAGCGAGGTCCTCAACTGCCTTTGTAATGGCAGCCATGGTATTCTCTGGTGCTTCCCTTAAACTCCCCCGGTGTGCGGTTATCTGTATTTCACTTAGCAGCTCCCCAGTGATAAGAGATCCATTCCTTACCACATCAAAAAAAGAAAGCAGACTAAGCACGATTATAACACTTATAAGAACCAGTGTCATCTTCCGGCTATTGGTTTTGGTATTTCCCAAACGGATCACAGCTGTCTTCCTTGAAATTTTGCTGCTAAAGCGGAAATATTGGACACTGATGGCTCCTGTTATACCTGATACCATAAAAATACTTGTCAAAAACAAAAGTACCAATTCCATGCGGTCAACCGCTGCAGACATGAGTGCAAGTGTTAGACTGCTGTCTGTGAACAGGGTGACAATCACTGCTGTTAAAAATACACCAATTGCATAGATTCCCCAAAAAGCGGCAATCACCAAAACATAATAGCCTGCTATGATTGCCAGAACTTCCAACAGCCGGTCTTTTAATAGCCACCAGCTTCTAAAGTATCCGTCCCGGTAATTTCTCTGTTCTACCATACAGACATGGACGGTATAAAGTCCTGGAAATGCCAGAAGAAACAAAAGAATCATTGGAACAATCAAAGAAGCGCTTCCCCATGGCTGTTTAAAGATCTCATTCATAACAAAGTTAAGCGGTTTTAAATGTACAAACATCCGGTAAATAAAATACAAATTCATCCATACATAATGTGCTAGTACCAGCAGACCAAGCCGCCAGTTTTTCTCACGAATCTCATCCCAGAGTTTAATTAGACCTCCCGTTAAAATTTCCCCAAATGATAGTTTTCTACTATAAAACGTTCCCTGATAAAGAGTAAGGAAACAACCAGTTTCCAGCAGTAAAATCAAGATCCCAAATAAAAGCATCCCTAAGATCCACAAAATAGTTACGGGTTTGATCAAATAAAACCCAATATTGGCTGTGGTTAGATAGCTGTAATCGGCCTTATTAAGGGTAAACTGCAATCCCTTGTTTAGGGCAAGAAGATATAGGGGAGTTGTAACCAGCCGATAAAACAATGCAAAGACAAACCCTTTCTTCTGATAAAGTTTAAGAATCTGAAAGGTGTCTTTTGTTAATGAACCCATAACAAGCCCTTCTTTATTTTACAGATTAAAAACAGCCTTAATCGAATGGAATCGTTAAGGCTTTCACTTTTATGATCATTCATCTTCTGCTCTATAGTTCTCTGTTTCATATCCTGATTCCGGATGCTTTTCTTCACTTAATTCAAGGATTGCCTGATTTAGAGAAAACATCTTTTTATCCAGCATATTAACTACATCCGCACATGCCTTTAACTCCTGTTGGAGATATGCAGGGGAATTCCCTTCAAACTTATAGTATATCTTATGTTCAAGACTTGCCCAAAAATCCATGGCAACGGTACGAATTTGAATTTCTACCTTTGTCTCCACCGGTCCATCGGTTAGATAGATCGGGATCGTGACTACCATGTGATAACTTTTATACCCGTTCGGCTTTGGATTCTCAATATAATCCTTTACAAAAAGAACGGTAACATCACTTTGCTTTGTTATCATCTCAGCAATGGGATAAATATCCGATGTAAAAGAGCAGATGATCCGAATTCCTGCAATGTCGTTTAATTTCTCCACCATGTTGTCAATAGTGACATCATATCCATACCGCTTTAGCTTTTTCACGATGCTGTCTGGAGTTTTCAGTCTTGATTTTATGTGCTCTATGGGATTGTAATTATAAATATGCACATATTCATTATTAAGAATTTCTATCTTTGTATTAATCTCCTTTAATGCTGAGTCATACAAAAACATGACAGATTTCCATTTGTCCACCTGATTAAATGATTTGGGAATATTCATTCCACATCCCCCTCTCTTGCCCACCCAGTAAGAAGTCAGTTTGACAGGGGTCAACGAAAATCAGCGGCCCCTGTTTCTTCCCATAGTATACCATAAAAACCTGATCTTTTATATTCTTTTTGCCGAGTTTCTAAAATTTTAATTCTTTTAAGAGTGCAGAAAGACCGGTTGCTGCAGTTCCTTCTTCTTGGTAATCAAACCCCACATCCACTGCCTCTTCATCCGCTTCCACTGCTTTCATACTAAGACTGATCTTATTGTCATTGAGGGCAAGTATTTTAACCGTTACGGTTTGTCCTTCCTTTAAAACAGCTCCTGGGTGTTTGATTCTTTGACTGCTGATCTGGGAAATATGAAGCAGACCGGAAAGACCATTGTTTAAATTAATAAAAGCACCATAATCTTTTATACTGTCTACGGTTCCTTCCATGACCGCTCCAACCTGGCATTTTGCTATCTTTTGTTTTGTCTCTTCGTTACGTTTCATAAGTGCGGGTTCTTTCCCGGATAAGATCAGCTTTCTGGTTTCTTCGTCTGCAGTGATAACGGTCACTTCTATGGTCTTTCCCTCATAGACTTGTAAATCCTCCACGTAGTCCGCTGCAAGCTTAGAAGCCGGTATAAATCCACGAATTCCATTTAAATATGTCACCACACCACCCTTAACTGCCTTCTCTATCTTCACATTACAGATGGTTCGCTCTTCCAGTAAAGACTTTAGATTGTCCCATGCTTCCAGATCACTGATTTCTTTTCTGGATAAAACAACATGACCTTCTCCGTCATCGGATTGAATCACCAATGCGGTTATTTCATCACCAGGCTGAACGGAAGCAAGAAGATCATAATTGGGATCACTGCTTAATTCTTCTTTGTAGATGAGTCCTTCCGCAAAATACTTTAAATCAAGACGGATCTTTTCCTCTTCCACGCTGATGACTGTACCCGTCAGCTGGTCTCCTTTTCGAATCCTTTTTAAGGATGCTTCCAATTCTTTCTCAAAATCCGCCATTGTCTCTGTTTTTAGTTCTTCGCTCATTCGTATTTCCTCCATTCATAAAATTCTAACTTTTAACACAAAATCTAAGTATATATTTAACACATCCCACCTGATAATTCTATAGTTTTCTCTGGAAAAGTATGTTATATTTGAGTTATATGCTAACATTTCCCTAGAAACATGAAACCTGGCAAAAAGAAAGGACACAAAACATGAAGGACATTTTAGACCTGCATACCCACACCATCGCAAGCGGACATGCATACAACACATTATACGAGATGGCAAAAGCCGCTTCCGAGAAAGGACTGAGCGTTTTCGGTTCCACGGATCACGCACCGAAGATGCCAGGAACATGCAGTGATTTCTATTTTATTAATTTTAAGGTTATCCCTCGTACCCTTTATGGAGTCAACATACTCATGGGTTCGGAACTAAATATATTAGATCACACAGGACGAGTGGATTTAAGAAGAGGAATATTGGAAAAACTGGACTACTCCATCGCCAGCATTCACCAGCCCTGCTATAAAGATAGTACTGTTTCCCAAAACACCAGTGCTTATGTAGGTGCCATAGAAAATCCATATGTCACGATTATCGGTCACCCCGATGACAGTCGATTTCCTTTCGATTATGATACCGTTGTTTCTGCAGCTGCCCAGAATCACAAATTACTTGAAGTGAATTCAAGCTCTTTGCACCCCTTAAGTTCCCGTCTCGATGCGAAAGAAAATTACAAAAAAATGCTGGAGCGTTGCATTCATTACGGTGCCTCCATTGTTGTAAACAGCGATGCTCATGTCGTGGAAGATGTTGGTAATCATGTAAGGGCTTATGAACTATTAGAAGAAATGAATGTTCCAGAAGAACTGATTATAAACAGTTCCATCGAACGGCTTATTCCCTATATCCCTAAGCTGGAGGCTTAATTATGATTAACTTTCTGAACCTGGAATATTTTCTTGCGGTCGCAGAAGAATTAAATATCACCCGAGCGGCAAAACAGCTTTTTATTTCACAACAGTCTTTAAGCAGCCATATATCGAATCTTGAAAAGGAATTTGACGTACAGCTCTTTCACCGAACCATGCCTCTTACCCTAACATATGCCGGCCGTGCTCTGAAAATCCGGGCAAAAGAACTATTGGATCTTAAAGACGAAACGTACCGGGAACTAGCTGATATTAAGGATTTTACCACTGGACAGATCTCCATTGGTATCTCTCATACAAGGGGCCGCTTTCTTCTTCCTATTATCTTACCCGCTTATCAAGAAAAATTTCCCAATATTGAACTGAATTTAATCGAGGGAAATTCTTCTGAGCTTACCCATTCACTGATTCATGGGGATATTGATCTTATGATTGACCTTCTCCCGTTTAAGGTGGAGAATGTTGAGACAGTTCCTATCTGCGAAGAAGAGATTCTCCTTGTGGTACCCGATCAGATTTTTGACCGGTATTTCCCCGGAAACCAAGCGGAGATCAAAAAAGAACTGGAAGCGAATGCTGATATTACGCTTTTAAAAAATTGTCCTTATCTTCTAATTAATAAAGGAAATCGAATTCGTACCATTGCAGATGAGATCTTTGAGGATGCACAACTGACCCCTTCGATTCTTTTGGAAACCGAAAACATAGAAACAGTTCTTGCTCTTACCGCCAAAGGAATGGGAATTACGTTCTATCCCCGAATGTTTATATCTGGTAATTCAGAAACCGAAGGCCGGATTATGAAAAAAATGGGTCTGAACTTTTATTCTTTAAATTACACACGCAGTCACGGCGTTTTAGCCTTCGGATGTCATAAAGACCGATATCTCTCTCAGGCAACCAAAGAATTTATACGAATTTCCAAGGAACATATTTCTTTAAACGTATAAGAAGATTGACAAATTCATTCGAATCTTTTATTATTAAATAGTAACAATTATCACTATAATTATTATTTATGAAAAGGAGCGGCCATGAAAACATTAAAGTATAGCCGTCAGCGGGAATCCATTAAAGCTTGCTTAATGGCAAGGAAGGATCACCCCACTGCCGACGCTCTATACACCTCGATCCGTGAAGAGTATCCCAATATCAGTCTGGGAACTGTTTACCGGAATTTAAATCTTCTGGTTGAACTAGGGGAGATTCAAAAACTGACATGTGGTGATGGTGCAGATCACTTTGATGCGGACACCTCCCCACACTATCATTTTGTGTGCAAACAGTGCGGTCAAGTCTCTGACCTAGCCCTCGATCCGATTGATCATATCAATGATCTGGCTCAAAAACATGCGGAAGGTTTCATTGACAGCCATAAGATCTTTTTTTACGGAACCTGTAACAATTGTACGCAGAATAATTGTTAAAATCTCTTGACAAACGAATTTAATTGTGCTAAATTAATATCAGTAATCATTATTGTTTTTGATTTAAATTACTTAACTAAGAAAAAAATTAAAATATAAGGAGACATGAAATCATGAAAAAATGGGTTTGTACTGTATGCGGTTATGTTCACGAAGGAGAAACAGCACCAGAATTTTGTCCAGTATGTAAGGCTGGATCTGAAAAGTTTAAGTTACAAGATGAAGGCGATATGTCCTGGGCTTGCGAACATGAGATCGGAGTTGCACAGGGATCTCCAGAAGACATTATGAAAGACTTAAGAGCAAACTTTGAAGGGGAATGTTCTGAAGTAGGAATGTATCTGGCTATGTCTAGAGCGGCTCATAGAGAAGGGTATCCTGAAATCGGCTTATACTACGAAAAAGCTGCTTTTGAAGAAGCTGAGCATGCTTCTAAATTCGCTGAATTACTGGGAGAATGTGTTTCCTCTAGCACAAAGAAGAACTTAGAATTAAGAGTTGCTGCTGAGAATGGCGCAACGGCAGGTAAGTTTGACCTTGCAAAACGGGCAAAAGCATTAAACTTAGATGCAATCCATGATACCGTTCATGAGATGGCTAAGGATGAAGCACGTCACGGAAAAGCATTTAAGGGATTACTGGAACGCTACTTTGGTTAATAATCCGTCAACGATCTAGAAAAAACAGGAGGGTTTATACGATGTCAAACTATGCGGGAACAAAGACAGAGCAGAATTTAAAGGATGCATTTGCTGGAGAATCTATGGCAAGAAACAAATATACTTATTATGCTTCTGCTGCCAAAAAAGCAGGTTATGAGCAGATGGCCGCCTTATATTTAGAAACAGCAGATCAGGAAAAAGAGCATGCAAAGATGTGGTTCAGAGAGCTGCACGATACCTCAAATCTGGAAAACAATCTAGCAGATGCCGCGGAAGGCGAGAACTATGAATGGACCGATATGTATAAACGGATGGCTGAGGATGCAAGAGCGGAAGGATTTAAAGCACTTGCTCTTAAGTTTGAATTTGTAGGAAAAGTAGAGGCAGCGCATGAGAAACGCTACTTAAAACTTCTTGAAAGCCTAAAAAGCGGAAATACCTTTAAAGGAGATGCTCCTCTTGGCTGGAAATGCCGCAACTGTGGATACATCCATGAGGGACCGGAAGCTCCGGAGATTTGTCCTACCTGCGCTCACCCGAAATCCTATTTTGAAAGAAAAGTTGAAAATTATTAAAAAAGAAGCCAGTTCCGTTTTCGGAACTGGCTTCTTTTTCGGCAATCATGCCTCTTTGTCTTTAAAAATAATTCGGAATATTGGGAAGAACACCCAGAATGAAATGGCTGAATTAATCAGCATTGTAATCACATCTGCTATGGTCTCACCGTTTCCTAAAAGGTTGAACCGATTCATGAACAAATCATAGATCGGTGCTTTATAAAGGCCTTGAAGCGCCGCTGCACCAATTGTAATAATGATATAGGCAATGACATACCACATGGCTGCCTTTCGTACGCTATTGCTCGCCTTAAAAGTCACACTCCTTTGAAGGAAGAAATTAATGATTTGAGCGATGGCCATGGTGATTTCCACAGCTAAAAAATACGCAAGTCCTCCCCCACCACCCTTACCAATGGTACCGGCGGCATAATTAAAAATGTAGTATGGCGTTCCATCTGGATTTGAACCGATCTGTCCGATCTGGAAACTTTGATGTACCAGAGAAGTCGTCTCAAATATCGTTCGGAATACTGGCATTAATACCAGCTGTAATACCGTAACTCCATTGGATACGATAAAAAATATGATAAACTGTGCCATTGCGGGATGTTTGCCGTAAAATGTCTTCCATCCGTTCTTTATGCCTGTCAGCATTTCATCCCTCCTTCCTATTTGTCAGAAAGCTTCTTTTCATATGCTTTGTTTGCTTTTGCATTGGAAAAATACCCCCCAATGATTTTTTTCATTCCTTTTCGGAACCTGCCATTGACTACCTGCACCATACCTTTTGCCATCTCCATACTGACCGCACCGCCCGTCATCTTTGCAATCCCTCGAAACGGCATATTATAGATAAACAGGAGATTTAAATCTGGCTTTCCTTTTGCTTCACTGGCTTTTTTTAACTTGGTCAGTATTCTATAAATCAGTCTGGCTAGACGACTCTTTGCATAATACATCTGGCAGATGGCATCGTTTAATCCTAGCACTCCAGACCAGCTACCATCGGGAACCGGTTGCCCCAGCAACCGTTCAAATTCTTCGGTGGACACATTCCCAATCTGCCCAGATTCATAAGAATTTAACTGATTTGACTGGTAGGGCATTTGATCGGTGGTTCCTTTGCGGTTTAGACTCATACTCAATCTCAAATCAGCTACACTGGCACCAATGGATATCGTGTAATTGCCGCCTTCCTCTTCCCACCCATTGGTTTCTATATTCCAATACCGGAATGCCTTATCATCAAAGGGGATTTTAACCGTCTTACTCTCTCCGGCTTTTAGATGGATCTTTGCAAATCCTTTTAATTCTTTTTCCGGTCGAAAAATCGTTCCCTTTGGCCCAGTGACGTAAAGCTGAGCCACTTCCTTGCCGTCCCGTCCACCTTTGTTGGTAAGAGTAAAAGTAACCCCCTCCTTTGATAACTGCAGATCGGAATAGGCAAACGTCGTATAGGACAATCCATAGCCAAATGGGTATTGGACTACTACTTTCGCTGTATCATAATAGCGATACCCTACATAAATTCCTTCCCGGTATTCTGCATTCCGATCGTTTCCCGGAAAATAGCGAAAGGCTGGAGTATCTTTAAGTGCGATGGGATAAGTCTCCCCCAAACGCCCAGATGGATTGACTTCTCCGGTTATTACACGGAGCATAGCGCCTGCTCCCGCCTGCCCACCCAAATAGCCATGAAGGATGGAGCTGCAAGCGGAATGCCAAGGCATTTCTATCACAGAACCAGCACTTAATATTCCCACAAGATTGGAGTTCACTCCAGCCAGTGCTTTTAATAATTCGATCTGATTGGAGGGGATCTTTAAATGGCTTCGATCCTGCCCTTCGGATTCACTTAGTTCATCAAGTCCAAAACAGTAAAGCACCACATCTGCTTTGGCTGCCAAGAGAAGAGCTTCCTCTTTTAAGGACGCATCGGTTTTCCCGTTGCGCAAGTACCCTCTGGCACACCCCACCAGATTTAAAGAGGTCTCCTGGATTTTTGTTTCCATAGTTTCTAAGGCAATTGGATTGACCACTGAAGAACCTGCTCCCTGATAACGGGGGATAAATGCGAAATCACCAATCAGGGCAACCTTGCATCCAGAATTCAGCGGAAGCAGTTCCTCCTTATTTTTAAGAAGAACAATGCTCTCCTGTGCCGCTTTCCCCGCCAGCTTATGATGAGCGTCCTGATCAAACACCTTCTTATCCCGTTTCTGATTCTTGGAAAGGGTTAAAATCCCATCTAACAATTCGTCAACACGGGCATCTAGTTCTTCCATGGAGAGACTTCCTTCTTTTACTGCAGCTATGACTTCCCTCGCAGAGCCAAGGCCAGGAGATGGCATCTCTAGGTTGGAACCGGCGGAAACTCCTTTTACATGATCATTAGAACCACCCCAGTCCGTAATCACGATCCCGTCAAATCCCCATTCTTCACGCAAAATCTCCTTAAGAAGATGCTCATTTTCATTGGCATATTCCCCATTCACTGCGTTGTAACTGGACATAATTGATTTTGCGCCGCCTTCTTTGACTGCAATTTCAAAGCCCTCCAGATAGATTTCCCGAAGGGTCCGTTCATCCAATACGGAATTCACGGACATTCGAAGCTGTTCCTGACTATTTACTGCAAAATGTTTGGGGCAGGCAAAGACTCCCTGACTTTGAATTCCGTTCACATAGGAAGCCGCCATCTTTCCTGACAGATAGGGGTCTTCAGAAAAATATTCAAAATTCCTTCCACAGAGAGGACTCCTTTTAATATTAAGGCCTGGTCCTAGTAAAACGTTCACATCCAGAGAAGAAGCTTCCTCCCCCAGTGCTCTACCGATCTCCTCCGCAAGCCCTTCATCCCAGCTGTTTGCCACGGCCGCAGCCGTGGGGAAGCATGTGGACGGAACGGATTCGTTTAGTCCCAGATGATCTCCTTCCCCAGCCTGCTTGCGGATTCCATGGGGTCCATCGGAACAAAAGATCGAAGGGATACCTAGTCGGTCGATATTCCAGGTCTGCCAGACGTTCTTTCCGCTTAGAATCGCAGCCTTTTCTTCCATTGTCATTTTTTGAATCATTTCTTTCTGTTTCATCTAATTCCCTCCGGGCCGTCTTAAATTACTCTTTCCCCTCCGTCTGAACAGCAAAGGATACTTCATCTTCAAGCCTCTTTTTATAAATTCGAATGATTCTAATTTCCATTACTACAATTCCTGCTGCCAAAATTACATCAATTATGATTGCCAGTATCTGCCACATTAAGAATCCTTCTTTTGCATTATCTCCCTCATAGGCACGACTGTTTACCACGGTATACATAATATTTTTACTCGCTTGACGCATAAATTTTTGACTTGTGGCGCTGGTTTTATCTTTGACATGATTGGTTTCTGTATCATAGGCAACCAACATAGCATCATTTCCGTTTCGAATCTCCTGATCTGCATTCTGGAATCCATAACCACCAAAATAATCGGTGAGCACAAATCCACGAAATCCCCATTCGTCACGAAGCACTTTATTTAACAGGGTATCGTTGCCGCCAGCATATGTGGTGCCAATATAGTTAAAGGAGGACATTACCGCTTTTGCGTGACCTTCTTTTACTGCAATCTCAAATGGCTTTAAATAAATTTCACGGATTGCCTGTTCATTGGACCAGGTACAAAGCATACTGAGTCGATTGGACTCCTGATCATTTAATGCAAAATGTTTAATATAAGCATACACGCCATGCTTTTCTGCACCAATAACCGCACTGGCTGCCATCCGTCCAGACAGAACTCCATCCTCAGAATAATACTCGAAGTTACGTCCTGCAAATGCGTTACGGTGCGTATTCATTGCTGGTGCATACCAACCGGATACTTCCATCTCATCTGCCATTTTACCGATGCTCTCTCCAAAGGCCTCAGCAATGTCACGATTCCAGGTACTGGCAATCAGAACTGCGGATGGGAATCCGATGGAGCCGGTTCCGGTAAAGTTATTGTTAATCGAGGCAGGACCATCACAATCTACGGTTCTCACCTTATCAACACTCTTTGCTTCCGAGGTCTGGTATCCTCCGATTGCGACCATCGTATCCATGTCACTTAGCGTTAACTGGTTAAGAAGTTTTTCCCACTGAGGATCATCATAGGAAAGTCCCCGCATATCCGCAAGTTTAAGTCCGTTTTTCTCACCCGTTACTGGCATGATATCACCATCGTCATTATGAGCAGCTGGATCATAATTGCCGGTGTTCGTAAACATTTTCTTATATTTTTCCGGCATACTCTTGGTTTTAGGTGGTGCAGTAGCTTCTTGATAGTTTGCAAATCCATCGGCACGGGAAAGATAGGTTTGATCCCCGTTTGCGTCCTTAAATTGGTCTACTGCTGCCACTTTGTCAGAGGTTCGTACGTGTGATTCATCATACACCATCTCATTTGCTACATTATAATTCTGTTCTTTTATTATGTTGTGAGAATCGGTACGAATGGAGATTCCATAATCCCCGGACTCTAACACATAGCAGCCATTCTTATCTGCATCAAAGGATGCCATATCTTCTACCTGAATGGATACCGGTATGGTTTGGGATTCTCCCGGTTTTAAGGTATTTGTTTTATCAAACGTAATTAAGTTTGCAGATGCTTTTTCCACACCTCCGTTGGTATAAGGTGGATTGTAATAAACCTCCACTACATCCTTACCAGGATTGCTGCCAGTATTGGTCACATTCACATCAAACGTAATTGTGCCATCTGTTTCCGTTAACGGTCCCATCTCCTGCGTAAATGTGGTATAGGACAAACCATAGCCAAATGGATAAAGGACTGATTTCTCATAATTGATCAGGCCTTCTGCTGCCGCTGTCTCGTAGAAACGGTAGCCTACATAAATCCCTTCCATGTAGTTTACAAAACTAGGGATTACATCATCCCCTTTTGTTGCCTTTACTGCGAATTCATCCATATTGTCATAAGTAAAAATTCCAAAATTGTTAAAACTTGGTGTTTTGGATAGATCTGTAACAAACGTGTCACTGGTCTTACCAGATGGATTGACTTCCCCATTTATAATTTCTCCAAGCCCTTCAAACCCGGACTGACCAGTTCCAGGACACCAGATTGCACTTTTAATCTGGCTATAATCATTGACAAATGAAAGTTCCATGGCATTGGCACCATTGTAAACTACAATTACGTTGTCAAAATTGGAACACACCAGATCCATCATATTTTTCTCTGTCTGGCTTAACTGCAGGTAATGATCTCCTGATTCAAAATCTTTATAATCCTTAGAATTATCCGTATAAGTCACTCCACTGACATCCGTTGGAAGATCAGCACCTTCCCCACCAACACGAGTAATAACTACCATTGCCGTATCAGAAAATGACTTTGCATCTGCAATCAAATCACTGCTGTAGGAATCTTTCGTCGGCTCTGGCAATGTCCAGTCCTGTTCCCACATTCCTACGCTTGGGCGGTCGGCACGATATGCCGTGTAGAAGTCGGACAGTCCCTGATTTAAGTGAAAGCCTGCATCTTTAAGCCCCTGAAGCAAAGATACTGTCTCATATGCGTCAGACAAGGAACCCGATCCGGTTCCACCATAGCATGGATTGGTAGAAGCCCATCCAAATACATTTAGATTGGAATCGTTCTTTAAAGGAAGAAGGTCTGCATCATTCTTTAAGAGTACAATCCCCTCTTTTGCAATTTGCGTGCAAAGCACCGTAGCCTCATCAGAAGTTTCTTCTGAAATTGTTCCGCTTCCCGTTGCCAAAGAAATCATATTTGACATAGGTCCCCAGCAGATTAAATTCACAACGACGACTAAGGCAAGCAGCATTGCCATAAAGCTGTTGCGTTTAATAAAGTATTTTCTGGCCCCTTTTTGTTTCCTGCTCATCACCAATACGATAGCGGCAATTGCGATCACTACGGCCAACCCAATTAGATACGGCACACATAGTTTGACGATATTCATTACATCTTCCATGTTAATCTGTAACATTTTTTCATCCTCCTCCAAACATCTTATAAAAAAATTATTTTATTTTTTTACTTTATCATGATTTTGGCAGTTACAACTGCTTTTTGCACAAACGGTAGCAATTAGCGCACAAACGGCAGCGCGCCTGTCCCGTGTACAGGCGCGCTGCCGTTTGCTTTTCTTTTTTTATTCTTTTGGCAATGGGATGATAACATTTAGTATAAACCAGTTATCTTTTGCATCTATGGTAACCCAGCCTTTGTACTTTTTGACTGTGTATTTGATGCTTTTAATCCCATATCCATGATACTCTTTCTCCGCTTTTGTAGTGGCTGGTATATTATTCTCATACTCGATATCGCCTTCAAAATAATTTTCAAACCGCATGACAAGAAACTCTTTTTTAGACAGTACTTCTACATGAATCAGCCTTTTTTCCTTTTCTGTCAATTGTATCTCATACTCAATGGCGTTATCCAGTGCATTTCCAAGAATGGTACAAATATCCATGACATGGATAAAATTCAGAAGTTTTCCATCCACCACACAGGTCAACTCAATTTCATGCTTCTGACAGGTCATGCTTTTCCCGGTCAGTATGGTATCGACTACCGTGTTCCCGGTTTTATTCTGCGCTTCATATATTTGGATCTCACGTTCCATCTCATCCAAAAATGCCAGCCGTTTCCCAGAATCCTCCTCTGCTCTTAAAACAGCAATCTGATGTTTTAAGTCGTGGTATTTTCGATTAATCATATCAATGCTTTCCCCGGATTTTCGATACTGGGTATACTGGCTTTGCAATATGTTACGCATGGCCTCCAAATCGTACTTTACCTGCATCTCCTGCCGTAAGATGTGATAAGCAAAAAGGATGACCAGACCGCTTAGATCTACAAGAGTCCTTATGTTAAATATCTCCTTTGTAATCTGGCTGCTAAACGGAGAGTTTGCATAAACATAGCTTAAATTGCTGACAAAAAAAACAGTCATTCCAGTTGCAATTACAAAAAACAGTTCTTTTCTTGCAATGATTTCTCTGCGAATGTGCTTTTTTTCCAAAAAATGGATACCTCCAAAAACAGATCCAAATACTAGAACAAATAGAAGGATATTTAACCATACTTCTGTAATCTGCGTACTTAATACAGCGTTATAGTAAAGCTGCCATTCCAGTGATGCCACAAATTCTGCCAGAATAAAGGCTCTTACGCAATAATACCCAGCACTGCTTATGGTCATTTCACAGGCAGCGTATAAGTATGCCTGCATGGTACCGATTGCAAGAAGCATTCCAAATATCCACAAGGTTTTTGGAAAGGTTCCTGCTGCCTGCTGCACCACACATTGCAATAACAGTGCACCACCCATCAAAGCAGCCAGGGGAGGTCCTTTTAATTTCTTTTTCAAATTCCATATATAGATACTACATGCGGACCACTCCGCAATGGCGGTGTACACTCTTGGAATCTCCGTAAGCGCAATATGGTTCATGTCAATGCCCCTCCAAGATAATTGGTCAGTTCCTCCATAAATTCTTTTTTCCTGGTCCGGCTGATGGGAAGATGTTCCCCCTTTATGATCACACAGCCATCTTGTACCCCATCTACATGCTCTAAGTTCAAAAGATATCCTTTATTGCATCGAAAGAAGTTCATGTTTTTCAGCTTTTCTTCTATATCCTTCATGGCAGAAAATGTCACATGGTCTTCCGTTAATGTATGAAAAATCAGCCGATGCCCCTGACTTTCTATATAACAGATATCCGATAAGTACAGTTTAACCGTGCCTCCCTTTACACCAATCGCCATAAACTTCTTTCCATTCTGGTTTATGCGTCCAATCACCTTATATAAACGCTGGGAAAAAGAAAAATAAGAAACTGGCTTTAATACATAATCCGTTGCATTAACGGTATAACCTTTGATGGCATACTGAGCCATATTGGTTATAAAAATAATGGCAACCTCCGGGTCCTTCTTCCGGATTAACTGTGCAGCTGTCATCCCATCCATAAATCTCATTTCTATATCCAATAAAATAATATCGTACTCTGCTTTATAGTTTAGAGCGATCTCATCTCCATCTGAAAAAGAGAGAATGCTAAGCACTTCGTTTTGTTCCTTTTGATAACGGTTCAAATATTCTTTTAACTGTTCTACACTTCTGGTATCGTCATCCACGATTGCAATGCGAATCATCCCATCTATCCTCCCACTCCATTCATGCTAAAAGCTTACAACAATTCCATACAAAAGCTGCACAGAAATAGTTCAAAAGACCATTTCCGTACAGCTTTTTATTTAATTCACTCTATTTTTAATAAAGCCGATCCCTTCTACAATACATTCCACTTCATCTCCCGGTTTTAAGAATCTGGGCGGATCAAATCCCATGCCCACTCCCTTTGGAGTTCCGGTGGAGATAATAGCCCCTGCCTTTAGTGTCATTCCTTTTGAAAGTTCACTGACAATAAAATCAACGTCAAATATCATAAGTCGGGTATTGCTGTTTTGTCTTAATTCGCCGTTAACCTTAGACTGGATATCAAGTTTCGGTGGATAGGGAACGGAATCCACAGTCAGAATACAAGGACCCATTGGAGTAAATCCATCCAGACTCTTACCAAAATACCATTGTTTATGAGCCATCTGTACGTTTCGTGCACTGACATCGTTCACAATGGTATAACCAAAAATGTAATCCTTTACTTCTTGTGGCGGCACGTTCTTTGCATCTTTTCCTATGATTACTGCCAATTCCACCTCATAATCCAGACTATCCACCAGATCGCTATGGCTTAAAATCTCTCCATAGGGAGCCACTGTTTCGTTCACTCTTTTTGAAAAATAGACCGCCTGGTCCCTTTCCCCATCAAATACTTCTTTTTTAAATCGAGCAGATTCTTCGGCATGATCCATATAATTAAGTCCAAGACAGATGATATCCTGATCTGGAATTTTAATGGGGGCCTGAAGGCAGACTTCCTTCATCATCGCAGCTCCTACGATATTGTTGTTATAAGGATCCAAACCGGAAGCATGCTCTAAGAGATCACACTCAGACTGGCTGAGTCCCTTAATCACTTCAAGCATATCCTTATATTCCATACCGAACGCTCTGAGGGGAAAGACCCACATCTCGTCTTTGCTCACAACCCCGATATCTCTTCTTCTATCAACCTCGTAAGTAACTAATTTCATAAATTCCTCCTTTTATATGAACCATAACTCTTCCCTTGTGGTAGAGATTGCATCCGCTCCAGCACGAAAGGCTGCCATAATATCCTTTTTATCTGATATTAATCCGCCTGCGATAATAGGAATATCCGTATACGCCCGGATCTCTTTTAAGGCTTTTGGCATCACTCCGGGCATGATTTCGACCATATCTGGGTGAAATGCTTCGATCTGTTTTTTCGTTGTACTCATGGCAAGTGAATCAATGAGAAACGTTCTCTGAATTCCAAAAAGTCCCAGCTGCGCCGCACGCCTGACTAAATGTGTTTTGGTGCTGATAATCCCATCTGCCTTTGTATTCTCTTTGATAAAATCCACAACAACCTCTTTGGAACTAAGCCCTTGTGCTAAATCTGCATGCACCATGGCATATTTCCCATGATCTTTTACCTTCTGAACAATCGCTCCCATATTTAAGATGCTGCCATACAGGATAAATACGACCTGACATTCAGATTCCAGGCAACGTTTTAAGCCATACTCATCTTTGACTGCTGCAATTACCGGAGATGTCTCTAACAGTTCAATTGCCTTCATCTTATTCCCTCCGCGCTACACGATACATCTTACTCCACTGAAACAATCCAATTCTCCACGATCAAGAAACTCTTAAAGCTCCCCCACCCTAAACTCAATAAAGTATACCATTTTCAGAAGAATTATGCTATACATTCATATAAAAAGACTAATTTCCTATTTTAATTTTGTTTTTTTACCGCTCTCGTAGCGAGAATCGAAACTCCAGTTCCCGCACAATCCTCAAAGATCACTTCACCTATTGATACTGGAGCTGCAACCCGGGCTTTGCGGATTTCTTCCATACATGCAGTAATTTTATCTTTTGGAATGTCTTCCTTTGTTTTCACCGGAACCATGGGGAGTTCTCCCCCATTCACACGGATCGTTGAAGTAACGGTCCTCGTGGGATTTGTTACTTCCTTTTTTCCATATTCTTCACCCCTTTTACAGGAATTTCCGGTTACCGTGATTGTTTCCTCTTCTATCTGGACGGTAAGAGGACATCCCAAGGGACAACAGATGCAGATAAATTCTCTCTCTTTCATATTATTCCTCCTCCGTGCAGACAACGATTTGTTTGAGTTTTGGAACTTGATTTATCTTCTCTTTTTTTATGATAACCTGTTCCATCTCTCCTGGTAGCAGAACCTTTTTTCTCACATGAGACACCCTTTCTTCGTCAACGTATACACTGATAAATCGATCTTTGTAAGGCTTTGATACACGG
This sequence comes from Clostridium sp. E02, assembly GCF_003833015.1. GTDB lineage: Bacteria > Bacillota > Clostridia > Lachnospirales > Lachnospiraceae > Lacrimispora. The sequence continues at coordinate 70,086 of NZ_RJLQ01000005.1, read as the reverse complement.
AATCGAAGGATCACGGAATCTTCCATCTCCTCTATATTAAGAGACTGGGGCACGGTGTAACGAACTCCCTCCTTTGCCTTAATCGGGATTAAAACCCCTCGTGAAGCTTCTTTCCTTTTTTTTACATCGGCTGCGGCACAGGCCCCAGCATGCGCTGCCTCTTCGGATACATAGTCCACCAGGTCATGGACGTGCAGTACATTCCCACAGGCATAAATTCCTCTCACATTGGTTTCCAGGCGATCATTTACCGCTGGACCTCCCGTGCTCTCATCCATCTGAATCCCCGCTTCTTTGGAAAGTTCATTCTCAGGGATCAGGCCTACGGAAAGAAGAAGGGTATCGCAGGTGTAATGTTCTTCCGTTCCTTCTACTGGTTTCCCAAACGAATCCACAGCCGCCAGGGTTACTCCTGTCACCCGCTCTTTTCCTTGAATGTCTACTACGGTATGGCTTAATTTTAGTGGAATATGAAAATCATTTAAACACTGTACAATGTTGCGGTTTAATCCCCCAGAATAGGGCATGATCTCTGCCACAGCTTTCACGTTTGCCCCTTCTAATGTCATCCTTCTTGCCATAATCAGACCAATGTCACCAGACCCCAGAATTACCACTTCTTTTCCTATCTCATACCCGTCTATATTCATAAGACGCTGAGCCGTTCCAGCCGAGTAAATACCTGCCGGTCGATATCCTGGTAGGTTTAAGGCTCCCCTTGGACGCTCCCGACACCCCATGGCTAAGATGACAGCTCCTGCTTTGATCTGAGTCAGTCCATCGTCTTTGTTTATTATGGTGAGAATGTGATCCGTACTGATTCCTAAAACCATGGTATTACGCCGACAGGCTATATTCTCTTCTTCGACCATAGTAATATACCGAGCAGCGTATTCTGGTCCGGTCAATTCTTCCCGAAAGGTATGCAGTCCAAACCCATTGTGAATGCACTGATTTAAAATACCGCCTAAATATGGATCTCGTTCCAGAATCAAAATGGATTCAATGCCAGCTTTTCTTGCAGAATCTGCTGCCGCTAACCCTGCAGGTCCTCCTCCAATGATTACAATATCATATTCTGTCATCTTACACTCCTCCTTATCTTTTTCCGGTCAGCAGATAAGATCCCGGTCTGTTTTTTGTAATATCTTCCATCTTTTTGCCGGTTTCCCTTGCTAAAATCTCCATGGTTTTGGGGCCACAAAAGCCAGCCTGACACCGTCCCATCCCGGCTCGAACCCGACGCTTGACCCCATCTAGGGATACGGCTCCTAATGTCCTTGTCACCGCATCTACGATCTCTCCCTCGCTAATGCCCTCACATCGGCAGACAATGGTTCCATAGCGGGGATCTTTTTTTATGAGTTCTTCCCGTTCTTTAAAAGATAGGTTTCTTGGATCAATTGGTCCTTTCCTGGTTTCTATTACCTGTTCTTTCCTTCTGGCACCTGTTCTTTCTGCAATCTTTTCAGCCAGCCAGACTCCCACAGCAGGGGCACTGGAAAGTCCGGGTGATTCCATTCCCGCCGCGTCAAAAAACCCCTTTGCGTCCACAACTTCACCCACAATAAATTCATCGTGATCTTCGTGAGCTCTGAGACCAGAAAAAGAAGTGATGGTCTTTTTAAATGGGATGTTTTTTACTCCCCTTTTCGCTTTATCCGTAATCTGAGACAACTCCTCTGCGGTTGTGGCCGTGTCTTCTTTCCAGTCCCGATCCGTTGCTGTGGGTCCGGTCAGCAGATTGCCATGAACCGTGGGGGTAACCAATACTCCTTTTCCCATTTTCCCAGGAAGGGAAAAGATGGTATGGGAGATTAGTGTCCCTGCCTCTTTGTCCAGAAGGCAGTAGTCGCCTTTTCTTGGTGTAATATGGATCTTCTCTTCACTGACCATATTGTGGATCTCATCGGCATAAACACCGGAAGCGTTGACCACACAGCGAGTGCGTATGATCGTATCCCCAGCCATTAAGTCATATCCAGATTCTCTTTTTTTAATGGCACTTACCTGGGTCCCAAAGAGAAATTCCACTCCGTTGTCACAGGCGTTTTCTGCCAACGCAATCGTAAGTCCAAAGGGGCACACGATCCCACCTGTGGGGGCATATAATGCGGCGACCACCTCATCTGTAACATTGGGTTCCATCTTTCTCACTTCCTCTCCCGTAAGAATGGAAAGTTCCGTTACTCCATTAATTCTCCCCTTTTCATAGAGTGCCTGTAATGCCGGCTGGTCTTCCTTTGAATAACAAAGAACCAGGGAACCATTCCGTTGAAATGGAAAATCTAAATCTTTGGATAGCTGTTCCATCCTGCGGTTTCCTTCTACATTGAATTTTGCCTTTAAGGAGCCAGGGGCTGCATCGTAGCCCGCGTGGACAATGGCACTATTGGCTTTTGATGTACCAGAACAAACATCTTCCTCCCGTTCGATCACGCAGATGTCTAATTCATAACGAGATAACTCTCTTGCAATCGCACAGCCTATGACACCTCCCCCAATGATGGCAACATCGTAATTTAATTCCTTCATGTTCTCTCCTCCATTCCTATCATGACTTCCAGCATGTGGAAGCACAAAAAAAGAGTAAGGAAAACAAACGGATCACTCCGTGTCTCTTCCTTACTCTGTCGTCTCAAAGGTTATTATTTAATTAATTTCATGCTAACATAGGTATGCCCCAATTGTCAAGTCTCTGAACGATCTACTCCTCATCCTGGGACCAGGAAAGGGCACACTTGACCGCCCGCTTCCACCCTTTGATCCGCTTCCTCCTGCACTCATCCTCCATCTGGCTTTGAAATATATGAGAGGCCTTCCAGTTCTTTCTGATCTCTTCCCTGCAGCTCCAGTATCCGACGGCAAGGCCAGCAAGATATGCCGCTCCGATGGCGGTTGTTTCAATGCATTCTGGTCTTACAATCTGGGTATTTAAAAGGTCCGCCTGAAACTGCATTAAGAAATCATTGGTACAGGCTCCACCATCAACCTTTAGTTCTTTTAAGTGTATTTGTGAATCCTGTTCCATGGCCTCTATCAGATCAGAAACCTGGTAAGCCATAGATTCCACGGTTGCACGGATAAACTGTTCTTTGCTGGTTCCTCTGGTTACCCCGACAATGGTTCCTCTAGCATACTGATCCCAGTAAGGCGCACCAAGTCCTGCAAATGCAGGCACTACATAGACCCCTCCGGTATCCGTTACCGCCCTGCAATATTCTTCTGTCTGAGATGCCGTTTTAACCATCCGCATTTCATCTCGCAGCCATTGTACGGATGCACCTGCAACAAACACACTTCCCTCCAGTGCATACTGGATCTTCTCCTGATCGCTTGCTGCTATGGTGGTTAAAAGACCATGCTCGGATTTTACCGCCTTTTCTCCTGTGTTCATTAACAAAAAGCAGCCAGTTCCATATGTATTCTTCACCTCACCGGCTTCGAAACAGCACTGTCCAAACAGCGCCGCCTGCTGATCCCCTGCGGCACCTGCGATCGGAATCTTTCCTCCCATGACATCCGAAGATGTATAACCGTAGATGCAACTAGACGGTTTTACATCAGGAAGCATACTTTTAGGGATATGAAAATAATCTAGAATCTCTTCATCCCAGCACTTTTTATGGATATCAAACAGCATGGTCCGGGATGCATTGGTATAATCCGTGATATGAATGCAGCCCTTGGTTAGATTCCAAATGAGCCACGTATCCACGGTACCAAAGAGTAATTCTCCCCTTTCCGCCCGTTCTCTTGCCCCTTCCACATGATCTAGAATCCATTCGATCTTGCTTCCAGAGAAATAAGCATCTGGAATCAGTCCGGTTCGGTTTAAAATGGTTTCTGAAAATCCGTCTTCTTTTACCCGTCCGATTCGGTCTGACGTTCTTCTGCACTGCCAGACAATGGCATTATAAACTGGTTCCCCTGTTTCCTTGTCCCAGATAATGGTCGTCTCCCTTTGGTTGGTAATCCCGATGGCTGCAATGTCACTGTAGTGAGCCCCGATCTTACCCATCGCTTCCATTGTAACAGAAAACTGGGATGACCAGATCTCCATAGGATCATGTTCCACCCAGCCTGGTTTTGGATAAATCTGCGTAAACTCTTTTTGTGCACTGCTTAATATGCCCCCCTGCTGATCAAACAAAATACATCTGGAACTGGTTGTCCCCTGATCCAGTGCAATGACGTATCTCCCCATAATTCTTTCCCCTTCCGGCATTTTACTTGAATCGCTTGTTAAATATTTGTCATATCAAAGAAAGAGCCTTGGAAATGAACGGTTTCCCGCACTCATCACCTGGCTCTGTCATCTCTTAGGTTATCCTATCTATATTTCAATTATAATAACATTTCTCTAAAATTATGTCAAGTTTACCCCCTCTGATTTTCTCAGTGGAGACTCTCTCTTATGGTCTTAAAGGATTGGATTACTAGCGTTGGCAAAAGGGCAAAGATAACAATGGTAATCAGCTGCCTTCCGCTTAAATCTGCAACATAAAAAAGGTTGTGAAGTGTGGGGATAAAAAGCACGGCCCCTAAGAGTACGGCTCCGGCTTCAAATGCCATAATACTCCATAAATTACTCATGAATCCAATCTTTAAGATGGAATGTCTGCTGCGGCAGTTAAAACCATGAAATAGTCTTGCAAGGGTTAAGGTTGAAAATGCCATGGTGCTTGCCGCCGCCTCACTTCCGGTAACCAGCCCAGTATGATAAGCGGCCATGGTAAAGATTGCAATGAGTGCACCCTGAAGTAAGATCTGAAGTACAAAACACCGGGTTAGAATTCCTTCTTTTGGATTCCGTGGCTTCTGAGCCAGCAAATCAGCTTCTGCTTTTTCCATCCCAATGGCAATGGCTGGCAAAGAGTCGGTTAACAGGTTGATAAACAATAGATGGACCGGTGCAAATGGAGTCGGCAACGCAAGCAAAGAGGTATAAAGAACGCATAGAATCCCCGCCATATTCCCAGATAACAAAAATTTGATGGCGTTTCGGATATTTCGGTATACATTCCTACCATTGGCAACGGCTTTTATAATGGTTGCAAAATTATCATCGGTTAATATCATAGAAGAGGCATCCTTTGACACCTCCGTTCCCATTATTCCCATGGCAACTCCAATATCTGCCTGTTTTAAGGCTGGAGCATCATTGACTCCATCCCCAGTCATTGCCACAATGTTTCCCTTTTTCTGCCAGCTTTGCACAATTCTTATCTTATGCTCGGGTGAAACTCTGGCATAGACGCTAATCTGTTCCAGCCTGCGGCTTAATTCTTCCTCTGACATATCGTCAAGTTCCGGTCCGCTGACCGCCAGATCATCCTCTTCCAAAATCCCTATTTTCTCTGCAATAGCAGCGGCTGTAATTTTATGATCTCCGGTGATCATAACTGGACGTATGCCGGCCCGCTTTGCACTCAATACTGCATTCTTTGATTCTGGTCTGGGCGGATCCATCATGGCGGTTAACCCCAGAAACGTATATGCATTTTCCGAATCCTCTGAAAGGTTCTCCTGTTCCCCCATTTCCCGAAAGGCAAACGTCAAAACCCGAAGTCCCTGTGCGGAAAACATCATATTTTGTTCCAGCAAAGCCTGTTTATCTCCCTCTCCAAAGGGACGGACCCCCTCCCCCGTCCAGATTTTGGCAAGTCTTGGCAAAAGGACATCCAAAGCCCCTTTGGTAAACAATACATTTCTATCTTCCAACCGGTGTAATGTGCTCATTAGCTTTCGCCTGGAGTCAAACGGTATTTCCCCGATTCTAGGGTGATAGAATTTTACCACCTGATCCTCCACTCCTGCCCGTTCTGCCATTTGTATCAGAGCTGTTTCCGTGGGATCTCCCATAAGTTTCCCATCGGCATATCCGGAATCATTATTTAAAACCGCATTATAAAGAAAGTATTTATGTATCGGGATTTCAGGTTTTAAAAGTTCGGGCAGGTACAGTCGATTGTTTACATAAACCTGCTGAACGGTCATTCGGTTCTGAGTCAGGGTTCCTGTTTTGTCGGAACAAATCACCGATACACACCCCAGGCTTTCCACTGCCTTTAAATCTTTAATAATCGCATTTTCCCCTGCCATTTTTTGGGTTCCCATTGCCTGAACGATGGTAACAATGGAACTAAGGGCTTCTGGTATTGCAGCAACGGCAAGGGCAACGGCAAACATCAAAGAATCCAGGATTGGCATCTTTCGGTAAATACTCAAGCCAAAAACTACGGCACAAATCAGTAAAATCGCTCCTGCGAGCCTGCTTCCAAACTGATCTAAATTCACCTGGAGAGGGGTTCTTTTTTCTCCTGTTTCATTCATGAGGGAAGCAATGCGTCCAATTTCTGTTTTCATTCCAGTCCCTGTCACCACGACAACCGCTCTTCCTGATGCAACCATAGATCCAGAAAAAACCAGATTGGACTGTTCTGCCAGGGGGATTTTATCTCCCTTAATCCTTTCCGTATGCTTCTCCACATTGACCGATTCCCCTGTTAGAGAACTTTCATTCACTAGGAGAGAATAATTTTCTAAAATACGCCCATCCGCAGCCACCATATCTCCTGCTTCTAGAAGAAGAATATCTCCAGGTACAAGTTCCGCAGAAAGAATTTCCAGTATCTTTTTCTCCCGCAGCACCTTTGCTACCGGTGCGGACAACTCCATAAGACTGTCTAATGATTTTTCTGCCTTCTGATGCTGTACGGTTCCAAGAACCGCATTTAGAAGAAGAACCGCAAAGATCACCCCCATACTTTCCACATCACCGGAAATCATGGAGATCACAGCTGCTATAATTAGGATGATAACCAGTAAGTCCTTAAACTGGTCCAGAAAAACTTCAAAGGCACTTTTTCGTTTGGCTTTTTTTAATGTATTGGAACCATATTGCTCCCTGCGCCTTATAATCTCCTGGGAATCCAGTCCGTTTCTATTTGCATGAAGCTGATTAAGGACCTCACCCTCTGATAAACGAAACCATTCTTCCATTCTGACGCTCCTTCCTGTTTCTCCTACTATGGTATGAGGCTTTCCTCCTGTTTCATGAATCTTTTATTGTTGTAACTTTTGGCTTTCTCTTGCAGAAACTGCATTTTTCTATTATAATTTCACCAAACAGACCAATGATGAACAATCAATCATATTTAAATAGAAAGGATCTTCTTATGGAAAAAATAACCAGTTTTACCATCGACCATTTAAAGTTACTTCCAGGTATCTATGTCTCAAGAAAAGACAACGCAGGGGATTGTGTGATTACAACCTTTGACATCCGTATGACCCGTCCAAACTTTGAACCAGTGATTAATACCGCAGAACTGCATACCATTGAGCATCTAGGAGCTACGTTTTTAAGAAATCAGGAAGCTTACGCTTCCAAAGTCCTGTACTTTGGTCCCATGGGATGCCGCACCGGATTTTATCTTCTTCTAGCCGGAGATTATAAATCATCCGACCTAGTCCCTCTCATTACAGAAATGTATGAATTTATCCGGGATTTTGAAGGCGACGTTCCTGGTGCTGCTGCAAAAGATTGTGGAAACTATCAGGATATGAATCTAAATATGGCAAAGCTTCTGGCTGGTAAATTCCTAGATTCCATCCTTTACGGAATTGATGAAACGCATCTTATCTATCCAGAAAACTAAATCTTTCGTATTTTTTCTTTTATTTTAAAAAGGCCTCTTTTTTAGTCAGAGGTCTTCTTTTTTACTTTTTATTGATAAATCTTGACCATTAAAGTCAAGTATGTTAATCTTATCACATGGAGGGATCACATGCTAATTACCAGAGAATGCGATTATGCAATACGAGTCATACGGGCACTGTCCGGCGGTGAAACCGTAAACATTCAGACAATTTGTGAGAAAGAAGATATTAATTCTCCTATTGCTTACAAAGTGGCAAGAAAACTGGAACAAGCCGGGCTATTGAAAAGCTATCGGGGAAGTGCCGGCGGCTATGCCTTAAATTGTGAACTGGAACAAACGACTCTATATGATATCTTAACCGTAGTCGATTCCAAGCTGCTTTTAATTGAATGTATGCAGCCCGGCTACGAATGTTCAGTCAACCAGCCAAAGCATCCCTGTTTTGCACACAAGGAATTTTTAAAGATTCAAATGAATCTGATCCAGGAGCTTAAAGATTGTTCTCTGGCAAAGCTTTTGCATGGATAATTTTTTATTTAAATCTATACTAATTTGGTACAGTATTAAAAAGGAGGAAGAACAATGAATCAATGTTATGGATGCAACACCTGCCAAAGTGCCGACAAACCTTTGGAAGACTTTATTATTTCTTTACCGATGGAGACGTCTCATCACCGGGTGGAGAAGCAGAAAACAAAATGCGGATTTGGACTCCAAGGGGTCTGCTGCCGGCTTTGTGCCAATGGGCCTTGCCGAATCACACCAGAATCTCCCCGTGGGATCTGTGGTGCGGATGGAGATACCATTGTTGCCCGAAACTTTTTAAGGGCAGTTGCGGCTGGAAGTGGCTGTTACATTCATATCGTTGAAAATACGGCTCTTAATTTAAAGAAGACAGCACAGATGAAAGGAGAATTAAAAGGGTTAAGCGCTCTCAATCATCTGGCCGACTTGTTTGGAATTGAGGAATCCGATGACTATAGAAAGGCTGAGAAAATAGCCGATGCTGTACTGGCGGATCTTTATAAACCGGAATACGTGGAGATGGAGCTGACACAAAAGGTTGCTTATGCCCCCCGTGTCAAACGCTGGAGAGAACTTGGTATTATGCCGGGCGGAGCCAAATCAGAAGTATTTAAGGGTGTGGTAAAATGCTCCACCAACTTAAACTCTGATCCTCTTGATATGCTGGTAGACTGTCTAAGACTTGGGGTTTCCACTGGTGTTTATGGACTGACTTTAACGAACCTTTTAAATGACGTATTATTGGGACAGCCACAGCTTCGCATGGCACCCGTGGGACTCCGTGTTATCAATCCGGACTACATAAACATTATGATCACCGGTCATCAGCATACTATTTTTGTTGATTTGCAGGAACGACTCATTTCCCCGGAAGCCATAGAAAAAGCTAAGGCAGTTGGAGCAAAGGGATTTAAATTAGTCGGTTGTACCTGCGTGGGACAGGATCTACAATTACGTGGGGCCCACTATACGGAAGTTTTTGACGGTCATGCGGGGAATAACTACACCAGTGAAGCCATTCTCGCTACAGGCGCCATTGATGCAGTCCTCTCTGAATTTAACTGTACCTTACCCGGAATTGAACCCATTTGTGATGCACTTAACATCAAACAGATCTGTCTTGACGACGTTGCGAAAAAATCAAATGCAGAACTGATGAAGTTTGATTTTGATCACCGGGAAGATCAAAGCAATGACATTATTGATAAGGTTATTAAATCCTATAAAGAACGCCGTAGTACGGTTCCTTTAAACCTTCTTCCTGACCATGGAAATAACAACACTCTGACGGGAGTCAGCGAAGGTTCCTTAAAGGAATTCTTAGGAGGGAGTTTTAAACCTCTCATCGACTTAATTGTCTCTGGTGACATCAAGGGAATTGCTGGAGTTGTGGGCTGTTCTAACTTAACTGCAGGGGGACATGACGTTCTGACCGTAGAATTAACCAAAGAATTGATCTCTAAGGATATCATTGTACTTACTGCTGGATGTTCCTCAGGTGGGCTTGAAAACTGTGGCCTTATGACACCGGAAGCAGCGGAATTAGCAGGACCCAAATTAAAGGCTGTATGTAAAAAGCTTGGAATTCCTCCGGTTCTTAATTTCGGCCCCTGTCTCGCGATTGGCCGTCTTGAAATCGTTGCTACGGAAATCGCAGCCGAACTTGGCGTTGATCTTCCACAACTCCCTCTCGTCCTTTCCGCAGCACAATGGCTGGAAGAACAGGCTCTGGCAGATGGATGCTTTGGCTTATCCTTAGGTCTTCCTCTTCATCTAGGTCTGCCTCCTTTTGTTACTGGCAGCAAGGTTGCTGTAAAAGTACTGACTGAAGGCATGAAGAGTTTGACCGGGGGACAGGTCATCATCAACTCTGATGCCAAAGAAAGTGCAGATATTCTGGAACAAATCATTTTGGAGAAACGGACTGGTCTTACTATATAGGAGGAGGGCATATGAAACGTATATTCATTGATGCAAGCAAATGCGACGGATGTAAGAATTGTTATGTCGCCTGTATGCAGGCACACAGAGAGGATATGGGAACCATATACGATCTGGATTTGGAAAATCCAGACAATGAATCTCGGAATCATATTGTGATTCAGGAAAACGGAAGCTATGCACCTATCTTCTGCCGCCACTGCGACCAGCCGGAATGTGTAATGTCCTGCATGAGCGGTGCCCTGACAAAAGATAAGGAATCCGGACACGTGTTTTACGACGAAAAAAAGTGTGGTTCCTGCTTTATGTGTGTGATGAACTGCCCTTATGGGGTGTTAAAAGCGGATACCACTACGAAAACCAAGGTGATCAAATGTGATTTTTGCTTTGACCATGACAGTGAACCAAGCTGTGTAAAAGCCTGTCCGACCAAAGCGATTTATGTGAAGGAGGTGGAGGGATGAAACATGTAATCATAGGTATGGGGGCCGCAGGAATTACGGCTGCAAAAACCATACGGGAATTACATCAAGAAGATCCGATCACAATCATTTCCATGGATGATCAGGTACATTCCCGTTGTATGCTTCACCGTTATATCAGCGGAGAACGAAAGGCTGAGGATCTTTCTTTTGTTCCAGAAGATTTCTTTGTAACCAATCGGATTGAGCTTTTGAAAGAGGAAGAAGTGGTACATATTAATGAGAACAAGCAAGAAGTGAGCTTAAAAAGCGGTAAATCTGTTTCTTATGATCGGCTTTTAATTGCCACTGGTTCAAACAGCTTCATCCCACCAATCGCCAACTTTAAAGATGCGAAAAACGTTTTTGGTCTCCGGCATCTAACGGATGCGGTTTTGATCAAAGACTATGCTTCTCGCTCAAAGCGGATTCTAATTCTTGGCTCAGGTCTAGTTGGAATGGATGCGGCTTATGGGTTTCTGGAAGAAAAGAAGCATGTGACTGTCGTAGAAATGGCGGATCGGATTCTCCCAAAACAGTTAGATGAAACCGCCAGTGGCGCATATCAGAAATTATTTGAACAGCACGGCTGTGTGTTTGAACTGGGGAAAAAAGCCGTCCTTACCACCATCAACGATTCCGATGAAATCACTTCCGTGGTTCTTGATGACGGAACGATCCTGGACTGTGATATGATTGTAGTCGCAGCCGGCGTAAAACCTGCCACCGCCTGTGCAGAAAATAGTGGAATTACTATCGATCGGTTTATTTTAGTAGATGATTCTTTAAAAACCTCCTGTGAAAACGTATATGCGGCAGGAGATGTAAACGGCATCGCTGCAATCTGGCCAAATGCCAGGAAACAGGGAATGACCGCTGCTTATAATATGTGTGGAATTCCCACAACATACGAGGATTCCTACGGAATGAAGAATACCATGAATTTTTATGGACTTACAACCCTTTCTCTTGGCGATGGAATTGTAGCCGAAGGAGATGAGGTTAAGATCTGCGAAGATTCCTGTCAATACAAAAAAGCAATCCTGCATGACGGATACTTAAAGAGTATTTTCATTCAGGGAGCACTGGACTATAGCGGAATCTATCAATACATTATTAAGAATCATATTTGTCTGGATTCCATCCATACAGACATTTTCCATCTTTCCTTTGCAGATTTTTACGGACTGGATGAAAAAGGACAGTATGAATATCAGCAAACTGGTTCCTGATTTAAGGGGGGGACTGCCCCCCTTTCTATCCACTATAGGTCATGGCTATTCTGTATCATATCTCTTCGGAATTAAATATATGTTTTCCGTGCTATCATCAGCTATTTCCGATGTCTTGACAATTAGAAGATCATTTTGGTTGGAAAGTACAACGCGAATCGTTGAAGAGTTGTTCTTCAAGTCATAATTTTGAATCTGTATCTCTGCTGACTGTGTATTGAATTTATAGATGTCGTTTGTATTTCTCTTATAAAAATATTCATAGGGAGAATCCGTGGAATTGTTAACAATGTACTCCATGTCATTTTCACATAAAAGCACATCAATGTCATCTTCTTTTCTCTCAAAAATAATCGTGTTGTTTGAATAATCGGTGAGACAAACAAAATCATGAAAAACAAAAAAAGATCCAATTTGATCCATGATTTCATAATCCTCAAAAAGATCCGTAATATTAACTTCACCAGTGAATGAAAAATCCTGATTGTATTTGGTTAAATAACAATTTAAGTGTGAATCCTTCCTATCTTTTTCAATGGCATATAAGCATTCATCATCGCTATCAATCGATACCATTTGACGAGGGACATTCCCAACTCCCAAAGATATCTGCTCTGTCGTTCCCTTGCTTCCAAGTTCTTCCACAAATGTCGTTAAAGTTCCCTCTTCGGAGACTTTCCCTTGCAAAGAGTAAAGTTTATTGTCCAACGTTATCAAAGGTATTAATTTTTTTGAATACGAATTTTTTGATACTGGACGCATTTTCTCTGTAGAAAAATCCATTGCATATAATATGTTTTCTAGTTCTGTTCCATCATAGGTACTTATATAAAAATAGAGCGTATCACCTACAAATGTATTACTTTTTCCCTTTAATGCAAAATTTGATATTGTAGATATTTTTTTGTTCTTTCCACTTTCAAAATTATATACATAGAAGTCAGATGTGGTTCCATCAATTTCCATATAGAAAAGTTTTTTTTCGTAAATATCAATATACGTTCTTAAACCAGATTTTTCAAAGGTGACTTGATCTGCCTGCACTTCATTTTGCAGTTCGCTATTTACACTTTCACGATTTGATTGGACCTGACATCCTGACAAAAGTGTTACACATAGAATCAGGAAAATCGTGATATTTTTTTTGATATACTTCGTCATTTATTTTCTCCATAGATAGAAAAAGGCGAGAGGGTCTATCCCCCCCTCCGCCTGTTTCAAATCATAAAAGTGATTAATACATAAGACCAATATTTACATTATTATAAGCATTATAAATAGTGGCAGCAGATTTTGTATAGGACCATGAAGAATCATTCACGCCAGAATCGGAATAACCAATCCATGGATCTCCTAAAACAAACTCTGATTTACTGCTATTTGCCCCGAATACAGACATAAAATGTCCACCGGAGGAATAAAGCCAGCCATCACTTGTGGAAAAAGTCAATCCAATAATCGGAGGCACATTGTTGCTAATACCCGTGTATAATTGATTCCTCATATTGCTTGAGCTCTGATTATATTTTGTAACATAACGATTCTTAGACTGCTTACTATTGATATAATTTTTCAAGTCAACAAGAAAAGAACCGTTTGTTGTTGTTTTGCATCCCCAAGCAATCTGAGATTGATCGGGTGCATAACCATTCAAGTAATTTAATGCAGCCTGTACAGAAGCCGGACCACAATTGTAGCTGGTAATCTGATTATATACCAAATAATTAGGAAGATACTTCCAAGTAGCAGTTTGAGGTGCACGATACCCCTTTGCCCTCATAGCCGGTTTAAACTCTGATACATCGTCGGATTTTGCCGGTAACGCACCAACCGGAGTTGAACTTGAATCCTTACTCTGGCTTAAAGTCCGGCTATCTACTTGAACGGAAACAGTTCCTGATTTTAAAATATCTTTAACGGAATTTGTCTCGCTTGCAAACACTGCATTGTTTGCTGAAATCAACATAGCTAAAGTTAATGTTACTACAACTAATTTTTTCATACTAATCTCCATCCCTTCGTTGACGCGTTTAACTAAATTTCGAATCATGGTTTGCGTCTTCTCCCACGTTCTTGATGTTACAAAAAAGATTTTTCCCTCCTTCCCTTTTGTACTTTTGTAATCGTTTTCAACATATACTATATTTAGACAAATTTCAACCTAAGTGCCAAAATTATACACATTAGGTGCCAAAATTTGCATAACTAGTTTTACTTAAATGGAAATAAATGAAATGAAATTAGAACATAAGAAACTGCTTTACTAGATAATCCGCCTGCCCATCTCTTGCGATTACGAAAATCACATCATTTCCGGCAATTGTTCCAACAATCTCACTCCACTTAAGCTCATCAATAATCGCACAGACGGAAGAAGCCATACCGGGATCGCAGGTGATGACTATGATATTACCAGTGACCTTAAACTCTTTCACTACTACGGAAAATAAAACAAACAACTTGTTTGATATCTGGTGTTTGGGAACAACGTTTCTTTTCTTATATCCTTCCCCGTCTACACCTTTCATTAAGTTCATCTCCCAGATATCTCTAGATATGGTTGCCTGTGTTACCTCGATTCCCCTTAGACCTAAACGTTCCCTAAACATTCGCTGGGTTGTGATTGTATCATGTTCCACCAGGTCAAGAATCTCTTTTTGACGTTCTTTTTTCCCTAAGTCTTTTTCTGAATGATTCATAATCCCCACCATCTGTCGTTACTTAATATTCAGTTGATAATCCGGGCATGTGCCATCCGAAACTCATTTGGCAGCATATGCCTGAATTGAATAAAATTTCTTCGAAATGTTTTCACCGTATTATACCCTGCCTCAAAGGCAATATCCGTGATAGACCGATCGGTATTGAGAAGCATTTCACAGGTATAATCGATTCGCAGCTTGTTTAAATAATCAAAAAAATTCATTTCCACTTGAATTATCAGATGTTTATTCATCTCTTCAATGGAAATATGAAACCGCTCTGCAGTATCAAATGTATGGATTTCCTCCCGAAAGTTTTTTGTAATATATTCAACCAGCTGATAAGCCAGCTTTTTTTCTTCTATATTTGCTATACGAAGGACTTTCTGGTACGTCTTTTTATAGTCGCTGATCTTATTTTCCATTCGAAAAGAAAACACTTTAGAAATATGTGCTGCATCCACATATCCCAGGATTGCTGCCATTTCATCTAACGTAAAATCTGTATATAACAGATAATGAATGGTTTTCATGATCCGCATTTCATTCACCAGCTCATGAAAAGCAAGTCCTGTTTTTTGAAAAATGTAGATTCTGACCGAGCTCTTGCTCAAATAAAACTGTTTTGATATCTTCTCCAATGTCATTTTTTCACTTAGATGCATGTATATGTAGCGCAGGATTAACATTCTACTGTCATATGGATCTGACTTTATACAGACATCATCTTTTTGTGCATCAAGTGCACGGCAGAATGATATGATCAGTGAGGTAATTTGCATGATGATATTCATCTCATGATAAGACTTCCGTTCCCGAAAATCCATGACTGATTCCACACCCACCTCCTCCCGAATGCTGTGGAACAAATTTTCCACAGTCTGCTTTATGTCTCCCTTAAGATATGCGTAGGAAGACTCTTCTAGTTTCTTCAAAGGAGATAGCGAATCCTTCATGCTTTTTGAGGATTTTAAAATATCTGTTACCACATCATAGTTATATTTTATAATTTCATAACGAATCGGCTCCTTAACTTCTACCAGCTGGGTGCATTCCCAAGGCAATATGGAAACCAATACCCCAGCCTTTAATTCATACTCATTCCTGTCTATCGTAATTTTACCTTTTCCTTCTTTTACCAAAAGAAACCGTGGGCTTTTATGGTATATTGGAACTGTTTTTTCTGTAATTGTCTCATAATCAAATGTACATATTTTTATTATATCAATTTTTGAGCAAAACTGTGTTTGCAGTTCTATATATTCCTTCATCTCATCAGATCCTTCCAGACTTATGTGTAACATTCACGTATTGAAAGATACCCCATTTTACCAATGGTCAAATAAAATGGGATAGTAATCTATAAATTATTTACTGACAACTCTTGTTCCTGATTTTCCGGCCAGTGCTTCCCCAGCTTTTTCCAGAGAACATATGATTGATACACCCTGGCTATTCTTTTCAATGAATTTCATGGCTGCTTTAACCTTGGGAAGCATACTTCCGGCAGCAAACTGACCTTCCTTCACGTAATGTTCTGCTTCTTTTAGTGTAACCTGTAAAAGATCTATCTGATCCGGCCTGCCAAAATTGATAGATACCCGGTCCACCGCTGTCAGAATGACAAATGCGTCTGCATCTACTAATTCTGCCAGCTTCTCTGCTGCCAGATCTTTATCAATAACAGCAGATATGCCATGATAAGATCCATCGTCTTCCCTGATTACCGGGATCCCACCCCCGCCACCGGCGATTACAACGTGGTTGGCATTTAATAATGTATTTAAAGAGACCGTTTCATATATACTGACTGGCTGGGGGGACGGAACGACCCTTCGATAGCCACGCCCGGAATCTTCCACGTATTTCTGGCCGGTTAAAGCCATAAGACGTTTCGCTTCCGCTTCCTGATAATAACCGCCAATGGGTTTTGTGGGATTTTCAAAGGCTGGATCCGCCTTATCAACCATTACCTGTGTCAGCATTGTAATAACAGCCACTTCTTTCCTATCATTCTTAATGAGCGCCTGATCAATTGCCTGCTGTAAATGATAACCAATATATCCCTGACTCATTGCGGTACATTCCGGAAGGTGCATATCCGGTACAATTCCACTCTCATGTCCTCTCTCAAAAGCCAGACTGATCATCCCGACCTGAGGACCATTTCCATGGCATACGACCACTTGGTATCCTGCTTTTATAATATCAACAACTGTATTTGCTGTAATTCTTACACGCTCCAGCTGTTCCTCCGATGTATTACCCAGCGCATTCCCGCCAAGTGCAATTACAATTCTTTTCATCGTGACCAGCCTTTCTAACAAAGAGAAGCATACATAACAGCTTTAATCGTATGCATACGGTTTTCCGCTTCGTCAAACACTCTCGAATATTTAGACTCGAAAACCTCATCCGTAACTTCCATCTCGGCCAACCCAAATTTCTGATAAATATCCTCTCCAGTGGTTGTACTTCTATCATGAAAGGATGGAAGGCAATGCATAAAGATGGTTTGTTTGCCCGTATTCTCCATTATTTTTTTGTTTACCTGATATGTACTTAACAATTTGATGCGTGTTTCCCATACTTCTTCTGGTTCTCCCATGGACACCCAGATATCGGTATAAATAACATCTGCCCCTTGCGTTCCTTCCTTCACATCTTCGGTTAATGTAACAGTACATTCAGTTTCTTTTGCGATTTTTCTGCATTCGGCAACCAAATCTTCCTCTGGCCATAATTCTCTGGGCGCACATGCCACGAAGTTAAGTCCCATCTTTGCACAAGCTACCATTAAAGAATTGCCCATATTGTTTCTGGCATCACCCATAAAAGTAAAATTAAGACCCTTTAAACAACCAAAGTTTTCTTCGATTGTCAGGAGATCTGCCAGCATCTGCGTTGGGTGAAACTGATCTGTCAGGCCATTCCAAACCGGTACGTTTGAATGCTCTGATAGCTGGGCAACCAACTCCTGACTATATCCACGATACTCAATTCCATCATACATTCTTCCAAGGACTCTTGCGGTATCCTCGATGCTTTCTTTTTTCCCCATCTGCGAGCTTCCTGGGTCAAGATAGGTAACTCCCATGCCTAAATCATGACCTGCCACTTCAAAAGAACACCGAGTTCTTGTAGAAGTTTTCTCAAACAATAAAACAATATTTTTACCCTCCAGATATTTATGAGGTGTTCTGGTTCTTTTTAAGTTCTTAAAATTCTTTGAAAGATCAATTAAGTAACGGATTTCATCTGATGTGAAATCCAATAATTTTAAAAAACTGCGTCCTCTTAAGTTTACTGCCATTATTTTATTCCTTTCGTTTCGTAGTTTACCGGTTCACGATCCAGAGGCATACTCATGCAGCGTGGACCTCCTCTGCCACGGGACAATTCTGCACTTGGTATTTCAATGACATTTAGTCCATGTTGTTTCAATAATTCGTTCGTGTTTGTATTACGTTCATACGTGATGATGGTTCCTGGCGAAATACATAATGTATTTGATCCATCATTCCACTGTTCTCTTTCGCCTGCTATGATATCATCACCGCCGCACTTGATTAATTCTACCCGGTCAATACCAAGGCTTTGTTCAAGAATCGTCTCAAGATCTGATTTTAATACCTCTACCTTGACTTCATCCTTGTTTATGCCTCTTAAAATCTTATAAACACGAAGCGGCCCAAGAATACCAGGATGAACCGTAAACTTATCATAGTCAATCTGTGTAAATACGGTGTCTAAATGCATGAATGCCCGGCTGTTTGGAATTTCAAATCCAAGAATTGTCTCAATGGTACTGTTTTCATTGTCAAAGATGTTCTTTGCCAGCAGCTCAAGTGCATCCGCCTCCGTCCTCTGGGAAATCCCAACCGCCAATACCTTATCGTTGATATTTAATATATCACCGCCCTCAATATGAAAAGCATTGTAACGATCATAATACTTATCTACCTTATTCTTGAAATCCGGGTGGTATTTAAAAATATACTCTCCATAAATGGTCTCCCTGTTTCTCGTGACAGAATACATCCGGTTAAGACTTACGCCCTCTCCGATACACGCAAACGGATCACGTGTAAAATAAAGGTTAGGCATGGGGTCAACCACCAGCTTGGAAGGCTCACTCATAATATCTACCAGCGAACCATTTTTATTATAATTAAGCTCCTTTAATACAATTCCTTCCATAGATTTTAAGACAAGCGCTTTGCTGTCATCCTTATACTGCATCATATAATCGTAAATTTTCTTCTTATAAAGTCCGGTACCAATACCAGCTTCATCCACCCACTGATGAATGAAGTTATCTCTGATCTCATCACTGATATTTAATACCTCTGCCATAATATCTTCCAGATACAACACTTCCACACCATTATTTTCTAATGTTTCAGCAAATGCATCATGTTCCTGCTGTGCAACCTCTAAAAAAGGAATATCATCAAAGAGAAGCCGCTCTAATGTATCCGGTGTCAAATTTAATAACTCCTTTCCAGGTCTGTGCAGCAAGACCCTTTTTAAGCAGCCAATTTCACTTTTTACATGTATACCCTGCATATCCAAGTCCTCCTTCTGTTTTTTCATTGGTAAAACCTATAATGTATCGTAAATCCTCCCTTCTGTCCTCCACAGGCTACCATGAAAAATCCAGGTTTGGAATAAACTTTAAGCACTAATTTATGCACATTTTTGCATTTTAGACAAAACCAAACCCCAAACTTTGTGCATAATACACAATCATCCTTGACATTTCAATTCTCCTTTGATATACTGAAAAAAAAGCTTAAGATAAAAGGTAAAATGAATATATTACACTATCTCTATAACAATTTAATTGTAATTTTATACTCTGGTACATGCCTTTTGGAATTCAGTAATTATTTGAAAAAACCAAATAAAAAGGCGGTTTATTTAAGCGTATTATTTTTTTGTCTATTATTGAACCAGTTGATAATATCAATGACTGAATTTATACCCCGATTCTCCCGGATCTATGATGCTTTCTATCTGAATATGCCGGTATTTAGTACGGTTGTCTTCCTACTGACTGCACTCTGTCTTTTGAATCTTTTCTTATTGATGAAACCGGATAAAAAAGCAGCCGGAACTGAATCTGTTATACTTTCTGTACTCTGTCTGCTGTTGCTTCTTATCCCGACCTTAAAAAACAGTCTTACAAACCGTTTTTTCTATACAGCTGTTTACCTTCTCTATCTACTTTATAGAGGAGTCTTATTTTATTTCTATTTACACAAAAAAAGCCTTGTGCAACCACATGGCTCTTATTGTCGTGTATCTAATATTTTTTCCTATTTATTCATTCTTTTTCCCATACTTGGACTGATCGAAAGCTTTATAGAGATATTCTATTTCAATTCCAAGACGAATCCGATTTCCCACCGCCTTATATCTCTAGATTTTTTATTTGGCATCTCCGCTGTATTTCGCATTTGCACTTACCTGCATAAAGAAGCAGCTTCACTGACGTGTGAAGCTGCAACAGATTCTTTCAAAATTTATGCCTTCTGTAATACATACGCGTTAACGAAAAGAGAACAGACCATTCTGACAGAGCTTCTAAGACAGAAAACCCATCAACAGATCAGTGATAAACTGCTCATCTCTTCCTTTACCGTGAAGACCCATGTACATAATATATGTCAAAAAACAGCAGTAAAATCCAAACATGAGCTGTGTGCCCTATATGAAAATTATAAAGAAAATTCCTTTTCAGAAGAATGAAATTCGCGATATTTTTGAATCAGCTCGGAACGATTTTTAGATTCCGTTTTTTCGTAAATACCATGAGCATGAAATTTTACTGTTCCAACCGAAAGTCCCAGCAAATCGCCCATTTCTTGATAGGTTTTATCCTTTAGTAACAAAAAAAGCACATCACACTGACGGCTGCTTAACCCATATGCTCCGACAAACCGGTCCTCCGGCATTGCTGCCACCCGCTTTTTACTCAGAGATTCTTTTTTATTAATCAACCTGAGTAATCCATACCGGACTGCATAAACAGCTATAATGACAAAAAATATATCTTCACTGAAGTTATGCTCCATAAATAGTTTCATACCAAGTGTATTAATGACATACTGAAAGTGAAAAATAACAAATGTATCTTCTACAAAAATCAAAACAGCAAAGATGCCGGCAATGATAAATACGAGCCGGTATTTCTTTATTCTCATTTTATACTCTGCTTCCCTGCTTACCTTATAAGAAACAAAGTAATATAATGCAAATCCGGCCAGATAAATCTGCCTGACCGTATAAAAAAACCAATGCTGCATGACTGAAGCATTTAAATCACCGACATAAACCGTGACACAGATCAAAGGCAGCAATGCTGCTACATGCATTCCCCCGAACTTCTTCTCCAACAATTCTGTCGTTAGGCATAAATACAATGTGCTTATGGCAATGCCGCAGATAACTTTAATACCAAAATAGGTCAAAACATTATATGCGCCTTCAAAAAATGGTAGTTCAGAAAGAAATTCAGACATTACAATCAGCAAAGAATTCACGCAGTAAAAAAACATAAGCATGCTGATCCTAAGCTCACGTATCTGCTTTGTCTTAATATAAGACGCTGCGTTCACCGTACATGCACAGACAAAAACTATGATTAAACCCATATCATAAATAAAATTAATTGTTCTCATTGAACCCTCTCATCTTTCGTGTCGTCAACCGGTCCTAAGATTCATCCCTATCCGTAAATCGAGAATACCATTCCTATTAAACATCTGTCAATCAGGCTTTTCGATACAGTACTAGCGAACGATGGAAAACAACATCCAATTATCTGGATGTCGTTTTCGTAACAATGATCAAATTGCTATCCTTCCTGTTGCTAGCATAAACACAGATAGCGCGGCACCTGCAAAGATTAGTGCGATTGCAAGCTTTTCTTTGGCTGAGAATACTTTTAAAATTCCGATTTCTTTCCTTGCTTTTATGTAAAAGAGAATACCTATAATATAAACAAGCATGCACATTAGGAAATATCCGATACCGGATGCCCAGATCGCCCAGGCATAAAAAACAGTTCCGACAATCCCGATGATCAGCTGCTTTATTTCTCCCTTTTCCGTTCGGCGCTGATAGGATAGTTTGATCTGATATACGCAAATCAAAATCCAGGTTACAAAGATTGCAGCTGTACATAATGAGTAAGCAAAATTATATGCTTTGTCTGTAAACAACAATGTGAATAGAAAGACCTGTGAAAGAACCGTCATGAATACAAGGGAAAATGTGGGTACATTCTTATCATTCACTTCCCCAAATTTTTGTGGCAGCAGATTCTGCATGGCCATCAGACGTGTCGTTTCAACAGGGAGCATGGTCCAGGATAACCAGCATCCGGTAACAGAAATTATCATCGCAATATTGATAAAAGCGGCACCCCATGGCCCTACAAGATAGGAAAGCAGATATGCCATTGCCGGCTGCTTTAATTGGCAGATTTCCGCTCGGTCCATGAGACCATATGGGAGTAAAGAAAGCAGCAGATAGATACACAAAAGCCCGACTAACCCTAATACAGTCGCTTTCCCGGCTGTGGATTTCGTTTTTGCGCGGTCCGACATCATGGCAGCACCTTCAATCCCAACAAACACCCACATAAGAACCATCATACTGGATTTTACCTGAGTCAGCACCTCGATCAATGAAAAATTTCCGGAGACAGTTCCCCAGAAATCGGCGGTAAACATATCCGCTTTAAAAAAAATAATTGCTGCTATTGTAAAAAATGCAAGCGGTACTAGTTTGCAGACTGTAATAACTGTATTGAGAACCGCTGCACTTTCAATCCCTTTGTTTACAACAAAGCACATCATCCATAAGATCACGCTTGCAATCATAATAGAGAGCAGATTGCTCCCATTGCCTAATGCCGGCACAAAATAGCTGAGCGCACTCATCATAATCGTTGCAAAAGCTATATTACCAAGCCATGCGGATAACCAATATCCCCAACCGCTTAAGAATCCGCCAAAAGGTCCAAATGTTTCTGTGGCATAACTGAAAATCCCACTTAATTCGGGACGTTTATGAATGATATTAGTAAGGGCCAAACACAGCATTAGCACCCCCGTCCCCGTAATGATCCATGCTACAATCGCTGCTCCGGGGCTTGTCCCTACCGCCATATCCGATGCGATACCAAATATACCACTTCCAATGGAAGAACTGATAACTAACGCAGTTAAAGCCAGCAATCCCAGTTTTTTAGCTTCCTTCTCCATGAAAAACCTCCTCGTTCGTTTATACTTTCATGGTATCGGAATTTGAGAGAAGATGACTGACATAAAGCGGCTGATTTCTTGCAATAAAACTTCTGTTTTTATTGATTTACACCCAACAGATCTCGCAATTATGGCTAAAACATGCCGATTGGAATCATTATTTCATTACGAATTTACAATAAATTTCCAGTTTTTTTTCCTTTTCAAACAATAATATGCGGTGCAAAACATCGGTTATTAAATTATAGTAAGTCATCTTAGTTTAATCCTATATAAAAAATATGACATATTATTTTATCTATGTTAGAATAAAAAGGCAGATGATTTACGATTAATATAATAAAAATAGAGAGGTGTTATAAATGAAAAAGAGAATTTATTTCCTGTGTTTTTTTATGCTATTTTTAACTGCATGTACTCATACTGTAGATATGGAAAATAATACGACTGAATCGGAAAAAGAAGTAACCTCTTCGGAACATGCAGAAACAGAAGATTCATCAAATGATGATTTCATAGATTTGGATACTGATATAAAGCTTGACTTTACCAAAGATTCCAAAACTTCTAGTCTAACGTTTACTTTAGGTATGAGCTATGATGATGTAAAGAAGTCACTGGCTTCTGTAGGAGAGAACATAGATAAGGATTCATATAGTGATTATACTATCATTGATAAAAAGGAAATCTGGCCTGAGTTGAAAACAGAAGAGGACTATTATAAAAAAGCCTCCTTAGAAATATTTATAATCAATGAAAACATGAAGTATACATTTATTTTTATTTCAAATAATAATTCCAACATTCTAACCTGTATACTTTGTTATAATTCTAATATAGAAACTAATAATCATATTAGGTGTGGAGATAGTTTAAAAAATCTACTTGATATATATGGTAATAACTATTCATTTTATAATACTGGAAAATATATTATTTACGAATATAAAAGCAACAATGGTTACCTTAAATTTTTTATTGATCCCAAAACATATCTTATCTCTTTATGGGGAATGGATTTACACTCTTTTAAAGATGGTATAGATGAAAATAAAGAATACGATCGTATTTTCTCTGGTGTAATTAGCAATACGGAAAGTCCACTGAGTTTACAACAGAATTCGCAAACTGCTGATGAATATAAAGAAGATTCTAATGATGGAGAATCGAGTTCTTCAGAACAATCCGGAAGCAATGAAACTGAAAGCAATTCCTCTGCTATAACTCAAGAAGAAGCATTAGATATCGTTAAAAATGAACTAGAACCACGTTTTAGAGAAGGTGACTACATCATTTTTGACAATTGCCAATCAAAAGAGGGGAACAATTACTATGTATTCCAGTATTATAATAAAAGCGGAACACTGGCATGGTTTTATGTAAATCAGTCAGATGGTTCCTGTTATGTCCTTGATGTAATGGCGAGAGAGAATGACTTAATTGAGTATCACTCAGGAGATATATATTGGTAAAAAATTTTTTACTTAGTATTTTGCAACATTTAAATGGGATTGAACAGAACTATTTGTTTCATTCAATCCCATTTTAGTATGAAATTTTTAATTACTTATATACTGGTATCTCAAAGCGTAGAAAAGGATTTGCAGCTTTGTCATACAATGGTTTATAGCTAGATATTTGTGATATCGCCCATCTGACATCAGTTGCATATTGATGTGTACCCGTAGAAGCAGGATTCCATCTCATTTTATATAACGTGTTTTGCAAATAAGAATTGTTTATATATTGTGATGCAATCCATTTAGCACCTCCGGATATAGCTGCTTCTGGAGTAAACCATCCCTTATTGTATGCAGTTTTAGATCCTTGTCCTACTGGATCACTATCTACTGCTCCTATTCCGTACATATTATATACAGTTTTTCCTTGAACAACAACACCCGTTGCAAGTTGACTTGTTCCTTTTCTTGTTTCTAGTGAAGAATGTGCTGCTAAATATACTTCAGATATATGATAGGTATTTGCAGCTTCTATATATACCTTCGCCATCCCGGACAGAATCCCTTTATCGCTTAGGAAATCATTTAACTCATCAACACTTAGATTTGCTACCGCGGATAAGTCTAAAAATTGATAGAGAGAGTCACCCGTACAATAATTCTTGGGATCTAAATATTTTAAGACTTGGTTATTTGATGCATCTAGCCATTTATTACCTGCATCATACTGTGGTCTCTTGGTCATCTCAATTTCTAAAGCAGATTTTAAACTAATATCATACTTTACATATAAAATTTCTCCTTCTTTATTATCATCATTTGGAATCGGAATTACTTCTCCAGAATTGTTAATTATTGTATTATCATCCTGAATAATTCTTCGTATATCTAAAATATTTGTTTTATAATCCGCAATTGAAGATATTCGTACATTTTGATTGGCAGGATCTAATGAATTAGGATTAGGATTGTTTCCATGTTCATCAATAAACTGTCCATTCCCTGCATAGAGACCGACATGGTCAGGCTTTTTATCTCCACCCCAATCAAATAAAATCAAATCCCCTGGCTTCATATCTTCGTAGCTCACCTTTGTTCCTCTATCTATCTGGACTTTGGTAGTACCACCAATATTAATTCCTAAAACTGTCAAATATACCGAAGATGTAAAATCAGAACAATCCATATACGGAGGAGGATTTTTTTTATCAAGAACCATTGTTGTTATGATCGTATTAATACAATAGGGTATCTTACCAATCCAGTATTTCGCCTCTTCAATAATCGCCTCTCTACAGGATTCTGAATTGCCATGGAGAGTACCTGGTTCAGAGGTTTGTCCTGAACCATCATAGGGCATTGCAGATTCAGATTCCAATACTTCCCATGTTTCAGAACCTACAATCCCATCTACAGACAATCCATTAATTCTTTGAAAATTGATTACTGCCCGATAAGTCCCGTTACCAAAGATACCATCTGCTCCTGTACTTCCACAATTGTATTTTAACTCTATTAAACGAGATTGTAACTTCTCTACCAACTCCCCTTTACTACCTATTTTCAAAATATTACTGGTTGTATCATTTTTAACAGCTGAGTCAGAAGTAAGTGCTTCCCAGGTTTTCTTGCCTACAATACCATCTGGAGTCAATCCATTTTTCTTCTGGAATAGAACTACTGCATCATATGTCCCACTTCCAAAAGCACCATCCGCCCCTGTACTTCCACAGTTATAACCTAACTTAATAAGTACTGTTTGAAGTTTTTTAACGTATTCTCCTTTATCTCCCTTTTTTAATGTAGGGGTCGTATTTGGATTTGGAACTGCATTTTCTGAATATAATACTTCCCAAGTCTTTTTTCCAACAATTCCGTCTGCTGATAAACCATTTGCTGTTTGAAATTCTTTAACTGCCTTTACAGTTCCTGATCCAAAGTCTCCGTCTGCTCCTGTACTGCCACAGTTATACTTTAAATCTATTAAGAGATTCTGTAGACGAACGACTGGTGTTCCTTTACTTCCCTGCTTTAATAGAGGATACTTCGAACTATCATAATCGATTGCTTCTCCTGAATTTAATACTTGCCATGTTTTTTTCCCCACAATTCCATCTGCAGTCAAACCGTTCGCTCTCTGAAAAGCAATTACAGCATTAGAGGTACCAGCTCCAAAGCTTCCATCAGCACCTGTATTTCCACACTTATATCCTAAAGCAATTAATTTCTTCTGAAGTTCTTTTACCTTTGAACCGGAACTTCCTTGCTTTAAAGTGGGGTAACTTTCTTCAGAATTACTATATAGCTCATTCAAAGTTGACTTTCCTGCCATACCGTCTTCAGTTAAATGATGTTCTTTTTGAAACGTTACTAAAGCATTGTAAGTACCTGTTCCAGCGATTCCGTCAACAGTTCCAGAATAATATCCTTTTTTCTTCAAAGCCTTCTGTATTGGACTAATATCTTCTTTTAGCGCGTTCCAAGTTCCATTTCCAACTTTACCATCAGCAGACAACCCTTTTGATGTTTGATAACGTTTGACTGCAGTTGTTGTTGCTGGCCCAAAGATCCCATCCATACTCTTTGGATTAAAACATTTTATCCTTAATCCATATTGCAAATACTTTACCGTATTCCCTCGACTACCTTCTACTAGTAACATAATTTTACCTTCCTTTATATTTATTGAATTTGCAAACTCAATAATTAAAAAGATAAAATAATTACATTTGTAAACTTGAAATTACTCTTTGTCACTTTAAAGTACTCAAATCACGCCTATTTTAATTCATATTTTAAAGTTACTATATACTTCTCATTGAGTCTATAATTATGAACTAATTTCTTATTAAGTTAAAGGTTTTATGTTATACTTTTTATAGCATTTTGCATTCGTTTATATAATTAAATTATCTTAGTTACTTTTTTTATTCCTTAAGTTTACAATTAACCCCCTTTTTTCTTTATACCTTTTAGGAGGGGAAAAATGGGGGATCAATTAAATGAACTTATTCATGATTTTAAAAATGGAGAAAAAGAAAAATTCATTCACATTGTAGAGATAATGAAGCCACTAATTAATAAGTATACACGTATTTTATACAAGGATGAAAAAGATGACATGCAATCAGAATTTGTACTTTGTCTCTTGGAATCGATAACTAAGATGAAATACTGTAACGAAGAAGGTCAGTGTGTTTATTTCTTAAGCAAAGCTATAAAAAACAAGTTTCATGAATTGTACAATAAAAGTAAACTGCATTTTGATAAAGAAACCAGTGTAGATGATGAATACTTAATAAACATTAATTTTAAGCAATCTGAATATGATGATTGTATTATCTACATAGACTTAAGAAATCTACTTTTAAAAACAGAAGGAAAACAATATCAGATTTTATATTCCATATTGTATAATGATGAATCAGACACAGAAATAGCAAAGAAATTATTTATCTCCAGACAATATGTAAATCGTATCCGGAAAAAAACCTACAATCTATTAAGAGAAGCGTATTTTAAGTAAAGAAGGTTAACGTATGGAGAAAAAATTAATTATGGAAAAAAGCATGGTGGGTATAACCAGTGCATGGATCATGGACAAGTGGGGACTTCTCTTTCCAGCAATCATGCTATTAACAATACTTATGATAACAGACTATATATCAGGAATGCTTGCTGCAAAAAAAGAAGCCTTAGATTATCCAGACAACAAAAACTATGGTTGGAACAGTAAAAAAAGTCTTATCGGAATTTATAAAAAAGTTGGCTATCTATTGTTAATATTAGTAGGTATTAGTACCGATTTTATCTTATTTAAGTTTTCAATACAAATTGGAATAAAATTTGAACATAATACTATATTTGGATTAATGGTATCCGTTTGGTTGATTATTAATGAATTGCTTTCTATTTTGGAAAACGCAGGACGTATGGGAGCAAAATTACCTAGTTTTCTTAATAAAGTTCTAGCAGAATTACATAACAGCATAGAGAAAGACTTAAAATAAAATGAACAGCTTCCTGATCTGGCCTGATCCAGTAAAGAAGCTGTTCATTTCTATTTTTTGTAGGGCGAAGTTTGTCTTGTCACCATACTTTTGTTATGCTAGGATAAGTTTAAATAAATATTCGTTGCAGAAAGGAGAATCTATGTTTAAAATATTAATCCCAAGAACCATATCAGGCTCCGGTGTGGAGTATTTAAAGCAAAAGGGATGTGAAATTATACAAAAGGTTCCGGTCTCCAAGCATGACCCCATACTTTCCAAGTGCGATGCCATTCTAACCGGCCCATCCAGATTTCAATATGATGATGAGGTACTGCGTTCATGCAAAAATTGCAAAATAATAGCTAATTTCAGCGCTGGTGTGGAACATATTGATCTTTTATCTGCCAAATCTCTGGGTATTCTAATCACCAATTCAGGTAATGCAAATTCCAATTCTGTGGCAGAACATACCCTCGCCTTAATGCTTGCTTGTGCAAAAAATCTATGTATCATGTCCGATGCAGTTAAAAAAGGAGATTTTTCTGTAAGGAAACGGGTTTTAAACGTAGAGCTTAAAGGTCTGACGCTTGGATTAATAGGGTGCGGAAATATCGGAAAGCAAGTAGCCAAGAAAGCTTCCTTCGGCTTTGACATGAATGTACTTGTCTACGACCATCATCTGACTGCTGAGAATGCTCCTGCGTTTATCACTCCTGTATCCAACCTATCTGACCTCTATCAGTCGTCAGATTTCATATCTCTGCACATTCCTTATACCGAGAAGAACAAACATCTCATAGCAAAAAAAGAGTTGGAACAGATGAAAAAATCTGCAATCTTGATTAATGTATCCCGTGGTGGCATTATAAATGAAACAGATTTAATTGATGCTTTAAAAAAAGGAATCATCCATGGTGCAGGGCTTGATGTCTTTGAACAAGAGCCCGTTCCTGCTGACAGTGAATTATTAACCCTTACCAATCTCATTGTTACTCCCCATTGCGCTTCCAATACGGAACCTTCCCTACATAATATGGAACTCTATGCAGCAGAGGATATCTGGCGAGTGTTACACGGAGAACCCCCAAAGTTTGCGGCTACTGGTTTTTAATCTGTTCCGCCAGTTCATTGAGTTCCAGCCAACGCTCCATTTTATCATTGAGGCACGTTTCTTTCTCCTCTTTTTCTTCCATTAGTTTTGCCAGCTTACTGTAATCACTGGCAGCCTTTAATATCTCGTTTTCCAGTTCCTCAATGGAATCTTCCAAAGAAGTAATTTCATCTTCTATGGTATCCCATTCCCGCTGCTCATGAAAGGAGAATTTTAACTTCCGTTCTCTCTGTTTTTTACCTGGATTCGTTTTCTCCTGGGCAGCGGTCTTTTTTTCTTTCTTATCGCTCTGCTCCAAAATACCTTCCGGATGTTTCTCACTATATGCCGCCTGATAATCAGTAAAACCACCTTCATACTGGGTAACCATCCCATTCCCCTCAAAAGCGAAGATACGACGTACCACACGGTCTAAAAAATACCGGTCATGGGAAACGGTTATCACGATTCCCGGAAATGACTCCAAATAATCTTCCAGAATGGTAAGCGTCTGAATATCTAAATCATTAGTGGGCTCGTCAAGAAGTAGCACGTTTGGAGCTTCCATCAGAATACGAAGCAGATAGAGTCTCCTTTTTTCTCCTCCTGACAGCTTTTCAATAGTGGTATACTGCACACTGGAAGGAAATAGAAACCGTTCCAGCATCTGAGAAGCGCTAACACTTCCATCTTTGGTCTTTACATATTCAGCCGCTCCCCGTATATAATCAATGACTTTAAGCCGACCATCCAATTCCTCATTTTCCTGGGAGAAATACCCCATCTTTACCGTCTGCCCCACAGTAATCGTTCCTTCATCCGGTTCCACCCATCCAGCGATGATTTTCATTAAGGTTGATTTCCCACCCCCGTTTGGTCCAATGATACCGATGCGGTCATTTTTTAATAATATATAAGTAAAGTCCTTCATCAGTACTTTATCCCCATATGCCTTACTAATCCCTTCTAGTTCTACTGTAGTACGTCCCAGACGGCTCTCAATGGAATCTAATTCAACGGCTTGGTCTGTCTCCAATCCTTTTTGGTCTCTCAGGGTTTCATAACGTTCAATATGCGCTTTTTGTTTTGTAGAACGTGCTCTCGCTCCTCGCTGCATCCATTGAAGCTCCACCCGGAGAATGGACTGACGTTTCCGCTCTGAGGCTTCTAGAAGATCCAGCCGCTCTGCTTTTAGTTTTAAATACTCTTCATAACACCCCTGGGTGCTCTCTCTGTCGGCTCCGCCGCCATTCACCTTGTTTGTTTGATAACTGAAGAGCTTCCCTTTATCTAGTTCTACAATCCGGTTGGTTACGCTGTCTAGAAAATACCGGTCATGGGTAACCATCAAAAGCGCACCATTAAAACTACGCAAGTACTCTTCCAACCATTCTGCCATGCTGCTGTCCAAATGGTTAGTCGGTTCGTCAAGAACCAATAAATCGGCAGTAGAAAGAAGGACACTGACTAATGCTACCCGTTTTCTCTGCCCGCCGGAAAGAGTCTCTACCAGGATATCAAAATCCGTAAATCCAAGTTTGGTCAGCATGGTTTTTGCCTGGCTTTCTAAATCCCATACATGGTCCTGCCCCTCATTCTCACGGACAATGCTGGTAAGGATGGTATCTCCTTTGTAAAATTCCGGGTTCTGGGGCAGAAAACGGACGGTTAAATTCCGTCCTTTCACCACTTTCCCCTCATCTGGTTCCTCTAGGCCTGCCACAATCTTTAAAAGCGTAGATTTTCCGGTTCCGTTGATTCCGATTAAACCGATTTTCTCCCCTTCGTTTATGCTAAAGCTAGTATCATCAAATAAAAGCCGCTCGGTATAGGATTTTGTCATATGCTCTATGGTTAATAAATTCATTCTTTTCTTATCTCCTGTCTATTCCTTTTCTCGAATCACCAGCTCCACCGGGCAATGATCTGAACCTAACACTTCCGAATGAATGGCCGCACTTACTAGCCTGTCCTTAAAACACTGGGATACACAAAAATAGTCAATCCGCCATCCTGCATTCTTTTCTCTTGCTTTAAACCGGTAGGACCACCAGGAATAAGCCTCTTCCTGTTCCGGATAAAAGTGACGGTAAGTATCAATGAATCCATGTTCCATTAGGGCCGAGAATTTTTCTCTTTCTTCGTCCGAAAAGCCTGCATTTTTACGATTTTTTTTTGGATTTTTCAAATCAATTTCCTTATGTGCCACATTCAAATCCCCACAGAAAATAACCGGTTTGTCCTCTTCTAATTTCTTTAAATATTCATAAAATGCTTCTTCCCAGGTCATTCGGTAGGGAAGACGAGCCAACTCATTTTGAGAATTTGGAGTATAGCAAGTCACCACATAATAGTCTTTATACTCTGCCGTTATGATTCGACCTTCCTTATCATGTTCCTCGATATCCATCCCATACGTCACACGGATCGGCTTCTCTTTTGTAAAGATCGCTGTCCCAGAATAGCCTTTCTTTTCGGCATAATTCCAATACTGTTCATAACCTTTTAAGTCTAAGTCTATCTGCCCTTTCTGCAGCTTACTTTCCTGAATGCAGAAAATATCTGCATCCACTTCATTAAAATAATCCAAAAACCCTTTATTGACACAGGCACGAATGCCATTTACATTCCAAGAAATCAATTTTTTCATCATTCATCACCTCTTTTTAAAGATAGTGTTAGTATACCATTATCCCAGGCATTAGAAAAGGGAAGAATTGGCATTCTTCCCTTTCACTTCTTGCTTATGCTTGTTTTTCCTGCCATTTTTTACGTTCTACAAACCGGCCCATGAAAAATGCCAATATTCCCACTCCAATTCCTGTCTGGAGACAAAAAAGAAGGCTCTCTACTTCTCCGGGAAGCTCTCCCCCAAGCAAAGTTTCAAGAACAGGAGTAAACCACGGTTCATACTCCGTTCCCTGAATGCTGGTAATCATCTGGCTTCCAGCGTCATCCGAACCACCAAACTCTGCTCCTTTTTTGGTGAAAAGGGGAACAATAGCGATTAAACACACAATAATAAGTAAGACTGTAATGATTTGTTTTTGTTTTCTTATCATTTAAATCCCCTCCTTTGCAAATCCAATGGATTTTAACTCGGGAATCGCATAGGTTTCAAGTGTCATGATAATGACAGTGGTCAAAATTCCCTCAATGATTGCAAGCGGCAGCTGTGTCGGTGCAAAAACACTTAAAAATTTAACTGCGGATGCACCCATGCCTCCTGTCGGAGATGGATAAGCAAGCGCAAGTTGAAGACTGGTAACACAATAGGTAAGCAAATCTCCTAACATGGCCGCAAGAAAAATACTGACATATCTATGTACTTTACATGCCTTACATAATTTATAAATTCCATAAGAAACCAGAGGACCCGCAATTGCCATGGAAAATGTATTGGCTCCAAGCGTCGTCAGACCTCCATGTGCCAATAAGATCGCTTGAAAGATCAGCACAATAATTCCCAGAATGCTCACCGCTGCTGGTCCAAATAAAATCGCACCCAGTCCAGTTCCTGTCATATGCGAACAGCTTCCGGTTACAGAGGGGATTTTAAGCGATGAAATGACAAAGATAAAAGCTCCCGACATGGCTAGTATGGTAACTGCCCTCCTGTTCTCCCGCAACGTTCTCTTAATTGAGAAAAATCCAGCGACCAGAAACGGGATACAAATCGCTCCCCAGGCAATGCAATACCCCACGGGAAGGTATCCCTCCATAATGTGCATTCCATAAGCACTTGGCACAATTGCAAAAACCATAGCCAATAATACTGCAAGTTTCATGATTCCTTTTTCTTTCCTACTCATAGTTATTCTCCTTTCATCTTTCATGCCCGCACGTTCAAGCCATAAAGGTATGCCAGAATGGCGCTGCAATAAAATAAGCCCCCGGATCTGATAATTCCCACTCATCAGACAGGCGCTTGCTGGGGTACTTTTGTACACAAAAAAGACTCCCGGCATTCGGTCATCGCTCGTAACCGGATGCGTCGTAAAGTAAAAGGCAGGTCTTCTGACTTGTGTCTCATAGCATTCGCTCTTCTTCCCAGTTTCCCAGTGATTGTTAAGCTTTGCTCCTCACTTACAGCGGCGGGACCGTAAGGGATTTTCACCCTTTTCCCTATTATCCTGTGGAGAATTACACAGGCACCTTTCACATAAATACGATTGTATTGTAGTCGTTATTAACAAATCTGTCAATCAATTTCTAAAAGCTTATCCAGTTCTATGATATCTTTCGGACTTTCTTTTGCAATTTTCAA
Source organism: Clostridium sp. E02 (assembly GCF_003833015.1). Lineage (GTDB taxonomy): Bacteria > Bacillota > Clostridia > Lachnospirales > Lachnospiraceae > Lacrimispora. The sequence continues at coordinate 36,473 of NZ_RJLQ01000005.1, read as the reverse complement.
TTTCCCATGTTTTACCAGATTATGATAGACTTGCAGCAAAATAGGTTCTTTTAAGTTAGCTTTGTTTAGCAGGGCCTTATCTTCAAAAATCTCACGAATCCTTCTATCGCCTATGATTTTCCCATCAGAAAAAACCACACCTCGATCCGCCCATCGGTAAGCGAAATCCACATCATGGGTAGAAATCAAAAGAGTTTTCCCCATATCTGATAACTGATCAAGCACTTGTTCCAACATTTTTACATTCACCGGGTCTAAGGAAGAGGTCGGCTCATCGAATAAAATAACCTGAGATTCCATAGCTATGATATCTGCAATGCTGACCCTCTTTTTCTCTCCTCCACTTAAATAGTGGGGCGGACGGTCTTTTAGATCCTTTAAGTTCATACAGTCCAGGGCATGCTCCACACGCCTTTTCACTTCTTGCTGCGGAAGTTTCAAATTCATGGGACCAAAGGATATTTCTGCAGACACCGTGGAGGCAATGATCTGATTATCTGCATCCTGAAATACAATTCCCACATGCTTTCTTAATTCGTTTAAATTCTTGTTTTGTATCTCCTTTCCCTGGTAAAAAATCCTGCCAGATTGCGGTCGCAGTACCCCGTTTAGGGTTAAAAAACAGGTAGATTTCCCTGCTCCATTGGATCCAAGCACCGCTATCTTTTCTCCCTTTTTTACCGATAGATTGATTTCCCTTAATGCTTTCTTCCCGTCGTTATAGGAAAAGCTTATCCCTTCTGCCTGTAACAGCATTTCTTCCATCGCTCATTCCTTCCTTTTCTTTTGCTTTTCACCCTCAAGCTTTCGATGATATGAAAAAAACAACCAGCAACAGAGTAAAATAGCAGACAACCGCTCCTACTTGTTTTGATTTTACCGGCTTTTCTTCTTCCAAAAACAAAAGTTCCCCCTCATAGCATCTTGCCTCCAGCGCGTCATAATAGGTGTTGGATTTTTTCAAAGAAACCAGAAATAGATTTCCTGCAATCCTGCCAAAGGACTGACAAGAAGTCTTAAAATCACAGTACCCCATACGTGACGCTGCCGCCTGTTTCATGGTACGCTGCGTATTTAAAATAACAAAAATAAACCGATACACCAGATTCATTAGTTCTACAAAAATCTTTGGAACGTGAAGTCTTCTTAGTACACCGATTACCTCTCCTGCCGGAGTAGAAAGCACAAGCATGTACATGGCACTGACTGCCGCCATGGCTTTTAAGATTAGTCCCAACGCCAGTTGTGCTCCTCCTTGGGGAAGATACACAAAACTTTTTAAAATAGGAAACAATATCTGCCCTTGGGGGTGCGCAGATATGTCAATTGCTATGGCAAAGGTACCAAGAACCAGAAATGCCAATGGAATTCGTAAAAACACGACATATCTTCTTAGAGGAAGTCCGCCTGCCAGTGTTGTTACCGCTCCCATCGCGAGAAATATCACCACAGATATCAATATGGAGTTGACTCCAATGCAAAAGAGCAGCGAAGCTGCTGCCACAGCTGCTTTTAACTGAGGGTTTATCTTCCTAAGTTTAGAAGTATAGGCATAATAGTCAATACAATCCATTCTCTCACCTCCTTACAAGGCTGATTATAAAACATTGGTACCGGTTATGCAACAAAGAAACAGCCCTCTTGAGATAACTATAGTTTTATCTCTAAGAGAGCTGTTTTTATATGATTTTATTTATTCTCATCTACCTGTTCATCCGATAGTGTAAATACCTGTCTCTTACGAGCCATCTCATCACTATCCAGATACTCATCATAAGTGGTGATCTTATCAATCAACTGACCGTTTACGATCTCCATAATCCGATTAGCAGTGGTCTCAACAATCTGATGATCTCTTGACGAGAAAATAAGAACGCCCTGGAATTTAACCAATCCGTTGTTCAGTGCTGTAATGGACTCCATATCTAAATGGTCGGTCGGCTCATCAAGCATGAGAGAGTTGGCTCCAGAAATCATAAGTTTGGAAAGCATACAACGGACTTTCTCTCCTCCGGATAATACTTTTACCTTTTTTACACCGTCTTCCCCTGCAAACAACATACGTCCAAGGAATCCTCGTACATAGGTTGCATCTTTCTCTGGGGAATACTGGGTTAACCAATCAACAATGGTGTCATCGTTGTCGAATTCAGCGCTATTGTCTTTTGGGAAATAGCAGTGGCTAGTGGTCAGCCCCCACTTATATTCGCCTTCATCCGGTTCCATATCACCTGCAAGAATCTTAAAGAGAATGGTTTTCGCATACTCATTTGGACCCACCAGCGCCACTTTATCTTCCCGGTTTAACGTAAAGGAGATATTATCCAGAACCTTAACCCCGTCTATGGTCTTTGATAGGTTAATGACACTTAATACCTCATTCCCAATATCACGGGCTGGCCTGAAATCAATGTATGGATACTTCCGGCTGGAAGGTTTGATGTCGTCTAGTTCAATCTTTTCCAATGCTTTTTTTCTAGAGGTAGCCTGCTTTGATTTGGAAGCATTCGCGGAGAAACGTTGGATAAAGTCCTGAAGTTCCTTCATCTTTTCTTCTTTCTTCCGGTTTGCCTCTTTCATCTGTTTTACCATAAGCTGACTGGATTCATACCAGAAGTCATAGTTTCCTGCATATAGCTGTATCTTGCTATAATCAATATCTGCAATATGCGTGCAGACTTTATTTAAGAAATAACGGTCATGGGATACAACAATTACCGTATTTTCAAAGTTAATCAAAAACTCTTCTAGCCACGCAATGGCATCCAAATCCAAATGGTTGGTCGGCTCGTCCAAAAGCAAAATGTCCGGATTGCCAAACAATGCCTGAGCAAGAAGAACCTTTACCTTCTCTGCACCGGTCAGATCCCGAATGAATTTGTAATGCAGATCTGTCTCAATTCCAAGACCATTTAGAAGGTTTGCTGCGTCGGACTCTGCTTCCCAGCCATTCATGGTAGCAAATTCGCCTTCTAAATCTGCTGCTTTAATGCCGTCTTCATCGGTAAAGTCTTCCTTCATATAGATAGCTTCTTTTTCTTTCATAATTTCATAAAGTCTGGTATTTCCCATAATAACGGTATCCAGCACCTGTAATTCATCATATTTGAAATGATCCTGCCTTAAGAAGGAAAGTCTCTGTCCTGGAGTGATTACAATATCACCGCTGGTCGGCTCCAGTTCTCCGGAAAGTATCTTTAAAAACGTGGATTTTCCTGCGCCATTGGCACCGATCATACCGTAGCAGTTGCCTTCGATAAACTTAATATTTACATCTTCAAACAATGCTCTCTTTCCGAGTCTTAACGTTACATTATGTGCACTAATCATCTTAAAATCCCTTTCTGCATTCTGGTTTTCATCCATCGAAACCACCAAAATAGGGGCATCTGGCCCCTTACTCTGTCGTCTCTCTTATTGTACATGAAAATCCCGATTTTGCAAGCCCTTTATCAAAAAAGCCCTGCATCTACGGGATTCTCAAATATCTATTTTACAGCTTCAACTTTTAATGGGAAATTGGATTTGCTGCCTGCATCATAGGTCACGGTAACGTAAGTCACTTTTACCATGTCTCCACTTCCATTGCTATCATCGGTTGCCTTACCAAGAACTCCGGAATCAAGTCCTTCGCAGTTATCTTTCATAAATCCCATCTGCGAGCCATCTTTTCCCTCGATTAAAAATGTACTCATGGCTTGATCCTTCACACTGCCAGTCATCTCTTTAATCTCCATACTCTTTTGAGCATCTAGTACCAGTACAACCTTTGCATTGGTCGTATCAGAACCAGAAATCTCTCCTTTGTAAATGATGGATACAGCCACATCTGGCTCCAAAGCATAGGAAGTCTCTACAACAACATTATTTAAATTAAATATGGTTTCTATATTATCGTTCAACACGGTGATTTTATCCATGTTCTCGGAAACACGTTTAATCTTACCGTTTAAAATCTTGAATTCTTCTGTCTCACCTGGTGCCTCTGTGCTTGCAGATGTTTCTGATTCCTTTGTCTGTGAAGTCGCTGATTCTGCTGTCACCGGTGTTTCCTTTTTCCCTTCCCCGTTATTTGCCGATTTTCCACATCCTGCCAATAAAACTGTCATACAGATCGTCAATGCGATCATTAAGTTTTTTTTCATAAGTATCCTCTTTTCTGTAATCTGCATTACCTATGATTTCTCCTTTAGTATATCATTAGAATGTGAAAAATTTTTATCTTTTTTCTTAATTATATTGTATAGTTGGCTAAAATGGGGGTTTTTCGCTTAAAACCTAGGGTTTAGAGACTTTTCGTCTCACCACCTTTTACCACCTAAATGCAGTCAAAACCATGCCTCATGCAGTCAAAATGCAGTCAGAAAATGATATGATTCTACTAGAAAGAAAGGCGGGTCCAAAAAACCGGATACCCGCCTACTTCTTTAACTAACAACCACAATTATTGTCATTACTCCAACGGCAAGGAGCATTGTTACAGCCGTCGCGATAGCCTTCGCAATAGCACCTTCTTTTTTCCTCCGCGCAAGGATCATTGCATCTATCATTACAATCGCTGTTACAATTGTTATTACGATTATTGTTCCAATTGCATCCACAATTATTTCTACAGCCCTGAGAACAACTCATATAAAGCACCTCATATTTTTTTAATTATATATTAGTATATGGACGCATAGACTAGTTGTGAATATATAAAATATAAGGCTTATCCCTCCAATCCCAGATACTGCAACGCCCCATCCTGATCTGGTGTGCGTTTCATTAAGCCTGGCTTAATAATACTCCGGCATTACATTTGGATACACTGCACACTCTAATTTGTATCCTGCTCTGTCTTCAAAATAATAATACTCTCCATCAACCTTATTCCAGCCAGAATACGCATATCCGTCGGAACCAAAATAGTACTTATGATGATTAATGATCTTCCAACAGGATTTATAATAAGTGGTCTCAGTGTCAGCGTACCACCAGCCATTTAAATCATTGTGCCAGCCAATTTTATATGCAACCTTTATCTCCGAACCTTTTGTAAGATTAACAGCTACATGATGTCCGTCGCATAAAAGAACATCCCCAGGCAAAAGATATTTATCACTGGAAAGATACTTTTTATCCATCAACAACTCAAATCCAACAGCAGTTAATGCTTTTCTTAATGTACTTGTTGTGTTCGATGGATTAATTGCTTTTAGCTTATCTATATTAAGAGTGTTACCTGCTGCAATAATATTGGCAGACGTAGAAGCGCTGCAATCTGACTCACAAGCGGTTTTTATACTTGCAGGATTCCAGTTTACTGCTTTTAAATTATTATAGTAGGTAAGTCTTTGGTTTTGGTCATAACCAACCTCGTCATTATTAGCTGCAGCCCTAGAAACCTCCGCAATCTTTTCCGCAACGTTTGCATCAGGATATCTTAACACGCAAGACCAAGGACGGTCATACCAATTAATAACAGCGTATTCAGTTTCGCTCTGATCTCCTGCCTTACCACCTTTGTATTTTTTATTTTCATCATGCCCACAATTACATATCATAAATTCAACTTATCCTTTCAATAGAAAAGGACCCAGAATATCCCAGGTCCGTAAAGTTGCGACAATCGCAACAGGTTATTCAGTTACCTCTGCTTTCTTTGTTAATATATCAATTGCTTTGGATAGAATTGCAGGAAGGGGAAGTCCCATAAGTCCCGCATTCTCCACGATGGAGATTAACTCATTCGCAATAAAACCGATAATTACTGCATTTCTTATGTAGTCCGTACCAATGATCAGATCCAGCCGATATGCAATAAGAACAAATAAAAGGGTCATACACTTTTTGCATAGCCCTCTCCAGCCGGCCCCGGAAGCCAACGCTCCAGAATTAGTCTTCTTGCTTTTCTTGAATACTCCTGCAACCGCTAAGCCGGATATAAAATCAATGGCCATAAAAAGGACCAGAGTACCGATTCCGGTATCCCAGCCCCCAAATAACGATGCTATAACACTTCCCACAACTCCTGCGGTTGTACATAATATATTCTTCATTTTTATTTACTCTCTTTCTTCTCATATTCTTTTCCGGTAATCTCTTTGAACTCGTCCTCCGTGATCCAGCGGCTAACCGCATTGTTTACCATATAAAGATTCCATAACTTCTCATCATATAATCTTTAACCTTATTAAATTTCCTCATCAGCTGCCTCCATTTTGAAACCGGACATCATGGATAAATACTCTATTTGAGCCTTCAATTTATTATTAGACTTTTTTTACTTCCTTAAGTTCATTCTCTAATACCTTCTCTTTCGGTGTAATAAAAATCAATTTATGGTTTTCTGGATCAGAAACGTCCACTCTATCTATCAGAACTTCGTCCGGTATCTCCTGATATATTCCAAGTAATTTATTGGGAATATTCTGGTTGTCACCATACCTCACTGAATATATACTACCTGTTTCATCGTAAACCGCAAAACAATTCATAGAAACCTCCTTTATTTTATAAACTCAATTTTTCTAACAATAAACTGAGCGTGTGTTATATACAATCGATTATTGAAATAAGGATTTATATATAAAAACACATGTTCGTTTATGTCTGTAACGTCTATGTCGCGAAACCTAGCTTCTGGATATACAGAAAGTTCCATAGTACGGGTTACTATTGTCTTTTTATCTGTTTTGATTAAAGAAAAACGACAGTTTATTTCACGGTCATCTACTCTCGCCTCCATAGTCCCACTATATGTTATTCTTATCTTACTAAATGGAGTTACATTTACAGATAATTTACTTACTATTGAAGAAAACTGTTTTTTATTAACATCTATGTAATCCGCATCAAGTATTATTCCATTTGAATTTGTGTAATATTTTTTTACTATGCTGTGAGGATGAATTCGGAACCCATTGGTCAGCACTCCCGAAAAGGTTCCGTTTAAAAAGACGTTTGTCCTACTGCTAAATAACTATAGTCCACCATTTCACCCACTACACCGCCTATATTAACTCCCTTTTTTATATTCCATGGTTGATAGTTTGGTATATCCTGCTGAATCCAATTAACACCATTTAAATAATGGCCATTTCTAACACCAAGATTGATGGTTCCTCCCCAATTCGACATACCTGTTGCCCGTACTCTATCAGTCCCTGAAACGTCTGCATTTTGCCACGGAATCCCTCCATTGACTTTAACACCATTTACCCAACCACTCCGACCACTTAGCATAGAACCGGCATCTACGTTCCCCGAGGTCTGGCTTGCTAGGCTATTTGCTGTTACCTTTCCACCGCCATTATGATACCCTGCTGGGATTGTATAACTTCCTCCAGCGTTAAGATTTGGTTTTACCGCTCCACGATTTGGCATGGTACCCGTCAAAGGTTCCCCTTGTTTATCAACAATTACCTTGCCAGCTAATACATCAGGTGCAGTTGCATTTATTACATCCAGATCTGCCCCTCCACCGCCTTTTAAAATAATACATTCTGCCATATCTTATACCCCCTTCATCTGAATCTGAAAGTCTACTGCTGGTTTTTTCTTGTAGCAATAGACTGCAATACTCCCATTACCGGAAACCGCACGGTTTACGCAATCGTAAGCTTTGCTTTGCAGGTCTACGTCTGCTGCAGTGATTCCGTCCGACAGGTACAGGCTTACTGTAGGTCTGTCAGTCTCAACCATACCCGAAACGTTCACTGTCTGAGTGTAGGGAGCCGAACTGGTCCAACCTGCAGCAGTCAAGGTTACCTCTGTCACATGAATCAGTTGGCTTACTGCTTCATGTGAGTCTTGAATAAATTTTTTCACTTTACCTAAAAACACTTTTGTAGATTCACCGGCGATTGGAATTGGAAAAGGTGTATTAATGGTTTCCAGTGTTTTTACCACTGTTTCCGATACATCTCCGCCAATAGAATTTGATTTTTTAGATATTTCCTCGTCCAGAGTCTCAAAATTATCCGTAATGTCTAATATATCAATCGGATCCCCACCTTCAGGAATTTTTAAATTTAGATTTGCTGTAGTTTTCATGTTTCAATTATACCTCCTTCAAAGTTCTAATATTATTCCAGGTAAAGCCCTTCACGCTGGCCCAGCTTCTATCTATCAGTTCACCCCAGGTTGTGTAACGATATTCAAACGAATAAGAAAGATGAGCAGGCTTAATATCTTCCAACATGGAAATAAATGCACTCATATTTCTCGGAATCCCCTTAATACCGATAAAACGCACTGTGAAATGATTGTTTGGATTGTCCTCTATCACTTCGATCTCCCCACCTGAAAATGTTTCTGCTGTCTCCTTTATCATCTGAGCTGTTGTGGTACCCTGCCCCCGGAGCTTTGCCGTAAGGATCTCCCGACGCTGTTCATAGGAAAGAGCCATGTTGGTTGTAAGACCATAAACTTCCTCCCACCGGGTCAAACCCCAGGTTGCGGTTGAGATGAAGCACTGGTCCAGCAAGTCGGAAAGCTCATGTTCCAACAGCCCCACCAAATATCCTTCCGTTTCATATATGGATTTCAGTTCCCTGACCTCTACCAAGAAGGGTGGTGCGTATCGGACAAGATCTACATAATACTCTTTTTGCTCCTCGTCATTGTTTTTATCCTGTGCATATTGGACTCGTCCGTATTGATTTTTTCCATACATGACTTACACCCCTTTCAGATCGTCCCAGGTTAGTCCAGTCTCTTTTAGATATGTACTATCATGGTTATGAGTTTTGGATGCTGCGTCTGTGATTCCGTATCCGGCCAGCGTGGTAGGATTTGTCCCCCCCGTTACATGCCCCTGCGCATTGACTGTTACAGATTTATAAGTTCTTGCAGTCACGCCGCTATTTGGGTGTGTATAGACTGTATCTGTAAACTTGGCGCTGGACGGTACGTCTGCGTTTACAGCGTGACCGTTCACAGTAGCTGCGTCTCCTCCATTCGCAGGCATAGTAGAGGGAAAATCTGAGATGTCATTTTTTTTATGTTTATGCCCTGCAGCTGCGGCGCCAACCTGTGCTGCCGTTACTTCGTGAGGATTGTTTTTATCACCCACATGAATGTAAGCAGCATCCCAATGGTCAAGAAATGCCTGGGTGATTTTATCTAATACACTTTTATTTGCATGAACGTGATTCTGGCTAATATCTACATCTGCAGCCGTTATGTACCCCGTATCATTTTCGAATGCTGACACCTTGTTTGGTTTATCAAACAGGCTACTGTATTTCCCATCAAATGTAGACCATATTTTCCAACTCCCCCATTTATTATTGTAAAATGATCGGTATGCCCAGCCTTCTCCACCGCTGCGGAAGATTAACAAATGCCAGCTATCTGTGTAGTTACTTTGAATCAAGAAACCGGATGTCGTATTTAACCAAGGTGATTTGGCATTGTTATCCGCTCTAACTGGGGTTATCGACCCTTGTAAAACTTTTATTGGAACAAATGCATCATAGTCAATTATTTGTATCGCATTAGAAAGCCTTTCCGCACTTCCGCCATTAGCCGGAAGGGAAGATGGTTTACTTTTAATAAAAGCATCTGATGTTGAATCAGATTCATTCCAGTCCGCCTGTACATTTACCTCGGCACCTGCTGCTACTTTGGCCAGCTTATTTTTTTCGGAATTGGTATAATCATTGGTGGAAAGCCCCTTTCCTTCCACAGTATCCACCTTTTCAGAAACCGTATTCCAGGCTTTCCGTTCTTCTGCTGTTACATGCCTTACTGTATCGGAAACATGAGCATGAGCTGCGTTCCACCGATCAACTAGAGGTTTGGTAACTTCATCAAGCAGGGATTGATTGGAATGGGTATGCTTTTTACTGTTCGCATCATCATAAGAAGTCTTATCTTCCTTTGTCAGAAGCCCATCAACACTCTGGGTGGCTTTCGGGATTGCATTGGCGGAGATAACCACCCACGCGGATCCACTGTAACGATAGGTGTAATCCGTGTCCTTTACATTGACTGTCCAACCGTCCTGTGGATCCGGATAAACTTCTGCGATATCCGCAAACGTAGCAACTGATTCCTTCCAGTCAATCGCATTTTCCAAAGCAGAAAATTTATTATCAACCTCATTTCGGGTATATTTATCCTCCCAGTTTGGTTTATTACTTTGAATCATGCTCCTGATTGCATCTTCTGCTGATATAGCTCTGGTCTTTTCCGCAGACAGATTATCTTCCAAAATATTTTCAACCATCTTCGCCCTGGTTGTTTCTGCGGTCAGTTTATCAGCGTTATCCTCCTCAGAAATTTTCGCTCGGCTAGCTTCTGCGTTAACTGCTTCCTGGGTACGAGCCATTTCTTCTTGAAGCCGGTTTACGTCTTCGGCTTCCACGGTATCTCCCTCAGTCTCATAGCTAATATAAACAGTAGGCACATTGGCATAGATTCGTATAACTTGCTTCCAGGGAGTATGACTAGGCGTGGAAAGTGTATAGCTTTGTATTTTTTTCCCTGTTAATTTGGGACCACTATAAACGGCAAGGGTGAAGGTATTGATGTTACCATGTTGCAAAGGAGCATTGTAAACACCCCCTACCAGATCCACCTTTTCCTCCATCACATAGATATTTCCGTCTATTTTGTTTAGCTTCTTGCTAAATTTCGCAATGTCCAACTTAAATCACCTCCAAAACGATGTTTCCAGGAACAGCAATTTCCTCATCCTGCAATTCCTGGTTTCCGGCTTCCCCATTAATTAGCAAATTCGTAAAATCATCTACACCTATTGTATTAAGTAGAAGATTTCCGATCTTAGCCAAGCTGATATAGGAAACGCCAAATGCATTTTCCTGAAGGTATTCTGTTATAGCATTACTGAAAAGGTTCTGAACCGTTCCTAGATTTAAACCATTTTTTAATTTAATATCAGCAGATATATTCATTCCTTTTTCCTGAGCGGACACAACTGACACATCGGCACCGATTGGGCGGACTCCTTCAATATGATCTTGAACTTGCCGTACCAAATCAGCACCTGCAGCAGATCTGTTTATATCCGCAATAACAACCTTAACAGTACCTGGACCATTCCCCAGAGGAAAGACTTTTACTGCTCCAACCCCTTCACATTCCAGTGCCCAGTTATAATAATCGTACCTGTTTCCTCCAGTAGATGGCTTTTGGATCTTTGTAAGAAATCTTCTCCTCAAATCATCGTCTGTCTCTTCATCGGATCCCGCATTTAGTAGATTGGTAAGCCGTGCAGATGTGAGTCCCGGTATGTAGTCAATGGCTATAAGCTGTCCGGAATAGTTGTTACCAGATTCACCTGCAGTTTCGCATTCCATCTTATATATAAATTCATCAGCTTTTTTCTCAACAAACTCTTTAACTCGGTAAGTTACATATTGGGGGTTTGACAATATCGAGAACCTACTTCCTATCGGAATTTGTATATTAAACACGCCCTCTTTCATAGCGGTAGTGGCATTTTTTCGCTCTAATCTTACTTGTGAAACCAACCTATCAAGATAAGTTCCCGCAGCCGTATCCGCATATACATTATTCTGAAAAAATGCAAGATCCAAATAGATACCTTCCATATACCAACTGGCGGGGCTAAGAGCTGTTTTTACAATTGATCCCTCTCTCTTGTCAATCGTATCAGGTATCAGATCTAGCTGTGATCTTAAAATATTTTCATAAGTTTTTTTACTAAAATCAATCAAACTTTCACCTCCGCCGGTACCATACCAAATATAGTTTTTACATCAAAGGTACATTTCACTGTCCCTAAGCTTACTTCAAATATAAAGTTATCTACAGAAAGGATCCTTGAATCCATTGAAAAAGCCTCCTTGATACGACGTTTTAACATGCTAGTTACGTACTCCGGAGGTTTTCCAGTTAATTTATTAAGTTCCCGCCCAAAATTAGATGTGTAGATCTGATACTGATATCGTTCAACATTTAATATGATATTAATCGCCTGCTTCATTGCAAGCAATCCTCCACCGACTTTCTTTATACAGCCAGTACTTTCATCAATTAAAAATGTTTCTGTTGGATACTCCTTTGCTTCTGATTTACGCGCATCAGCTCGAGAAGATTCTGGTAATGTTTTCATAGTATCACCTACACTTTCGATATTATAATATAATTCTGCCCGGCATTAGCTTTCAAAGTCAAAACTTTGTCCCCAGCTTTCAATCCTGGATTTATGACCGCAGTTTCTCCTTGAATGGTAATAGCCTGATATTTTACATTGTCTGTCAGGACTGCCACCGGCTCTTTAATCGTCAGCTGCATGGCCTGTAGTTTTATTGTCAACGGGGACGTAGAAACCACAGTAGCGTAACCAGTATCCAATAGGTCCATAGCCCTCACTGTATCAATAACAATAGACTTTATTCTCTCTATTAATTCCATTCCACCCTCCTTAAATATTTATGATTTGTGCATCAAGGCTCATGGTATGTTCTTCGTTAGAAAAAGTATGTTTTACCTTATCCAGTAATAGGAAAAGTCCTTCAGAAAGTTCAGGGACATCCTTGATCTTGAACTTTGCCATGGCTCCTGCCTTTAGCCCAGGTATTCCGCCAACACCGTCAACTGATATTGTTTTAAGTACCCTGTCATAATAAGCCATCATGATGTTTCCTTGTTGGTTGATCTGCGCTTCATTTAAGTTTTCATCCACTTTTACATATTTCTGCAAGAGGCCCCACTTTTTTATTGTGGTGCTGTCGCTAAAGTTGTAAGTATCTCCTTGTCCAGTATCTTTGTTATCGCGGACAAGTTTTACCTGATTAAAAGTATCTGAGTCTATGTCCGATTTATAGGAATAATCCGTTATGATACTTCCATTTCCAATAAGAATACTGGACTTCAAATTCATAGCTTCTATCAAGCACAATTTCCCAAAATCGTCAAAAAACACAAAGGTCCTTCCAGTATTATACTGGGTAAGCTGAAGTCCGTACTCAATAATGTCCAAACATTCTGTGCTAACCTTGGTAAGGGTAGGTATAACGTACCCCGTATCCTCCAATAAGCCAATCTGCAGCTGCATATCTGTAGCTACTTGCTGTATGATCTCCCCCAGCTTCTTTCTCTCAAAACTGTAACTAGCATTTGACTTTAAATACCTTAGCTGATCATAAGCAGTGACAGAAACAATACCCCAACGGTCCTGCTCTGTCACAAATACAAACCCTAAGAAAACACCTATCCCATCCACATAAAACTGAACCTTGGCCCCTTCTGTCAGGTTTATGGCTTTTTCCTGCATGAAGGAAAATGTCAACTTACCCGCACTGCCATTCCGGTTTGTGGTATACGTGACTTTTTCCGTAATCGGTGCATAATCATACATGGTATTCGAGTCAGTGTTGTAAATTAATAATTTATAATTCATCCAGTCACCTGCAGCTGATCTGCCTTAATCCAGCCACGACTTCCACCGATCAGGATCGGATAAGGTCTAGAAGCGTCTGGAATAATCCTTGAAACAGTTGTTGATAAGTTGTTTGCCGTGCCTGTGGGCTTATCTCCATAACTACTGCTGAAATAAGTACCATTTGCAATGACCGTGGCTCCCACACGTAGTTCAGGGGTTGCCGATAATGGTCTTGACTCCTTCTCCGTCTGAATTGAATCCGAGCCTGCCGTACTTTCCTGCGGTAACGATACTTTGATCGGAGCAAAATCTCGATACTCTTTAAATTTAATTTTGTAATATACATCTCCTGCCTCTCCACCCTTTTCCGTAGTTTCAAAGCCATCTATTACTGAACTGATATTCGTATCAAACATTCTACTTCCCATAGCATCGTACCGGCTTATGACGAGGTCACATATCTCCCGATTATCCCTAGCGTCAATAATGGCTTCCAAATAATCTTCTGGGTTCATCCAGTCATTACCACAAATCAACGGATCATCACGATCTCCTGGAAAATACGATTCCCAGGACACCTCCATTAAAGCCGGCAACCTAGGAATTACGATCTCTCCTTTATCCAAAATATTATAGGTCTTATTGTCTGAAGGATAGGAAATAGTATACTCTTTCGGATTAACAGGGAATTCAATCGTATCTCCTCCCATATCAGCAAAAAATTTATATTTGTTCCGCATAATTTCCTCCTATCCTGTAGCAACATTACTGCTAGAAACATGTTGAACTCCCAACGCATTATTTAAAGCACCGAGCACAGCGTCAATATCGGATCCTCCCCCTCCTGCAACATTCTGTCTAACAGAAAGATTCGTTTGTGGTACAGTAAGATTCACCATTGCCACGTACTGTCGTTCTGACAGATCTCGGAGAAGCTTGATATTTTCATCCGCAATGTTTACGTCCTGGTCAATCTTACCAACACTGCCGACCTTATCAACGGTTCCAATATCACCGGTTCCGTTATTGCCGGTTCCGGTCGAACCGTCGTCACCTGCTGCTTTTCTTACTGCTTTCTCTTTTGCATCCTCTATTCCTGCCAGCCGCTTTTCCCTTGCCTCACCAGCTGCCTTTTGCGCTCTGTCAAATTCTGTTTTCCACTCAGCTTTAGCACCTGAAATTGCTTCCTTTTTTCTTTCAAGTTTCGCTGCTCGCTGTTGCTGTTTCATCTGTTCTTCCATGGCTGCACCAGAGGCAAATTCTACGTGATCTATCAAATCAATCGATACACCTGGGATATTGTTTGCCATACCAATCAGTTTATTAAACCGGTCGATTGCTCCATTTACAAGATCCTGCAAAATTATTAGGGCATTGACTTTCATATTCCCGAGAGTATTAAGCACTTTCACACTGAATGAGTCAAACGCAAAAACGGCGTCCAGCGTTCCGCCCTTGATCATGGACCACGCTACCATAAAACCTAGCTTCAACCGATCCGCATGCGTCAAGACTTCGTTCACGCAAATTAGCCAAGCTATTTGAATGCCTCCCACCGATTGCACCCAACTGTATATTTCTGCAACTACAGCAGCAATAACGATAGCAATATACGTCAATGGATTGGACATTAAGGTTGCAAAGAATGTTGCCGCTGCTCCGTTTGCGATCCATTGAGATACGGTATATATCCCCCAGCACGCCGCTGCTCCCAAAATCCCTGCTGCAACCCCGTAAAACACGGGTGCTATAGAGGACCAGTTCTTATAAATAAATGCCGCTCCTTGTCCAATTAGCTGAATAACCGGCTGGAATGCCTGAAGTAGAGAATTAGCAATCGCTATCCCTACCTGTTGGAACGTCATAGACGTAGAGTCAAATTCCTGGTTTATCTTATCTGTGGCGCTCAGCATTGCATTTTTAACAATCCCAGCTGTAATCTGACCGTTTGATGCCATCTCACTAATTTTTTCAACAGGAACATCGAGATAATCCGCTATTGTCTGTATTACGTTTGGTGCAGCCGCAAATATTGTGTTTAAATCCTCTCCCTGTAGTACCCCAGTTCCCATTGCCTGAGTAAGCTGCAGAGATGCGGCAGAAATTTCCTGTTGACTGGCACCAGCTATGACAAACTGTTTGTTTAAATTCTCAACAAAAGCCACTACTTCATCACTTCCAGAAAAAGCGCCCCCCGCACTTATCCCCAACTTTGCAACCACGTCCGCTGTCGCGAGGTAGCTTGTTCTTGACCTCTGCGAAGACTGGAAGATAGCATCCTGGATTCTTTTAGTCTCCCTGAGGCTTTTGTTTAGTGACTCAGATCCCTGCGAGCCTGTATTCGCCGCAGGGGACTGAAAGCTTTTATTCATCATGTTAATGCGTGCTGAAGTTTGTGTCATCTTGTCAGATATATTAAACAGATTTTTAAATCCAGACGCGACCGAGACCACTTTTTTAACATTTGACAGCAGATTTCCTGCCGAATTATTCGTTTCTTTTACCTTACGATTATGATTATCTTGCTCCCTTGCGGCTTTAGATGTATTGTTTGCTATTTTGATCAGCTGCGCTTCCATCTTATCGAAACCAGAAGAAGAGATTTCATTCGCTGACTCACCAATCTGTCTCATATTTGTTATAACAGCTCCAGTAGCTCCGCCAATCGACCGACGCATGGTTCTTTCTGTTCTCGTTACGGATTGATCAATGCGCCCCATTTGGTTGATGGCAGTATTTCCAAGATTAAGAAACCTGGAAAAAGATGCACTGAACTGATCACTAAGTATTAATTCTTCTCTTATCTCTCCCATAGGTCCTCCTCTACTTCTTGGGTCTGCTGTTAATTTCTTTTACTGCCATTTGAAACAACAATATTTTCTCATTTTCCGGAAGGTCTACAACTTCCCCGGGGAAGCGTCCATGATTGGCAAACATATAGTAAGCCAGCTGCACGTCCATATCTCCCCCGTTTAAGAGTTTTTTGCTTCTTCCTGCTTATCTTCTAAATCTTTCATGCCATTTAACTCTAGGATTGCTTCTGACAGGCGGTTATACTCTCCAATGCTAAGCATTTGGGAAGGAACCTCCAGCGGATCCTCTGTTCCATAATACTTACAGATCTCCTGTTCCCCAAAATCCGGTTCCTGTACGCAGGCATGAATGAGCCTTTTGGTATACAGGAAATGATTCAACTTTTCAACCGGAGTTCCGTTCATTTTAACCGTCTCCCTACTCATTTTTGCAATTTTTTCATTTTCTTTCTGTGAAATTGCTTTAATAACGAAAGGGACAGGCTTTCCTTTTTCATCTTTAAAACGTTGGGAAACAATGACCTCTTTTGTTTCTCCCGCTACTGATGGCTGTAAAAATGCTTTTAATGCGCTCATAAATTCCTCCTATTCTCCCAACTGCTTTGGGGATGAAAATGCGTTAAGAATCTCAACATTCGTGAAGCTAAATGAGATATCCATTGTCAAAAACTCTGTGTCAGCATCCAAAATGGCAATAGGAAGCTTCTGAAGCTTTACATTATAAAGGGCTACCGTTTGGCTTCCAATTGAGCTGCCTTCATCTTCATTTGTGATCTGAATTGTAAAATAGGGAAGCTTGCCTGTTTTCAAATAAGCCCTAAGCATATTTAAAAACTCTGGTGTCCCATAATAAACAGTTGCAGAGCCAGTAAGTGATACGCCGGAAGTCTTTTTCTGTACCAAATTGGTACCAACTACCTTAAAATCTGATTCTTGGAACTCTGCATCCGCCTGAATCTTCTTTAAACCAAACATTTCCACGTTCCTACCATCAATCACAGCAAAAGCCCGGCCAGCTTTTCCGTTTAAGGCATCACGTTCTAATAAAAAGCTCATAATCTACCTCCTGTTAATCTGTAAGGGTCGCCGTGATATAAATCTTTTCTACGGCTGCTACGGGCTGGATTGCCAGTGTTATCACAACGGAATTGATCTCCTCACCTGCTCCCACAACCACATCATCTGCAATAAAGTTCTGAATACCACCATTTGCTTGGATCTCATTCAAATGTCCTACAATCCAGACTTTCAATAAATCTCTGCCGGTTGCATTATTCTGCGTCTTACCAATAAAATTTTTGGAAAAATTTTTATAGATGTCATTTACTACCGTGTCTACGATCCGGATCACCTGATTTAAACGAAATGCTTCCCCCCTATCTGAGGTATAAGTGGTTAGTGTGTTAATATCAGACATAATCTTTACAGAGCCAAACTCTTCAAAGAATACAATCTGACCCTTGTCCAGGGCTTCGTCAATCTCGGAAGAAGTCAATCGGGGAGATACATTTTCAGCGTCTGGATACTGCCCATACACCAAAGATTCATTGTAATTAGCTCCTGCCTCCGCGCCACCAACCCACCATGACGTCTGCTGCGGAGTAAGAATGGTTCCGTCAGAAAGTATTACTCCGTTTTTAACACAAATGATCGCTTCGGAATTACTCTCAATACCTGCCATAACAGCCTGACACTTCTTACCTAGATTATCTCGCATTCTATTAACAAAAGCCACATAAGCGGATTGTACCGCGCTGTCAGCTCCATCATAGATCAAAACATTAAAGGAAAAAGATTCCAAAACGGTTAAAAACGCGGAATATGCTGCACTACTTACAGTCCCGTCACTGCCACCCGTAAGGGGCGCTCCTGCGCTGTCCACCAAGTCTCCAGTTCCAGAGAATATAACCCAGTCATTGCTCTTTAGGTCTGTTACTTTTTTCCCATACTGGGAATGCTTTACCGTTCCATCAACTACAGTCTGCACTATAAAGTTTCCTGCGTTATCAGGATCCGTAATAATGGAAATAGAAATATCATTTCCCCTTACACCGTTATATTTTGCGGTAACAGTAAGTGGTTCAATCGTTGCGGTAGCTTTAACTGCGTCTGTGGCACTGGGGCGATAAAGTAATACTTTTACTGGTCCGGTAGTCCGATCGCTCCCCTTAAAAATTTCTCTTAAAAACAGTGCTTTATTATTGGTGGAGTCATACCCAATGTAAGGAGTAAAATCATTGCCTACATGAATGGTCATAATCTCACCCTCTGGTCCCCAGGATAACGGCTCACAAATCGCAACTATACCCCGATCTCCAACACTGACCGCCTGTGTCATACTCGATTTCACATTAATATACACTCCCGGCTGTTTCTTATTTTGACTAGTCCAAGTTTCACCTGCCATCTATTTCCCTCCTTATTTTCATAAAAATTGTTTAATATTTTCTTTGCATCTTTGACACTATACGCAGGCTCAAAAAGTAACACCTTAGCAAAATCAAGCTTTGTAGTACCCCCCCCATGCCTTAGCCATGTCACCTGTTCCTAGCTATACGCTAAGAGCCTTAAAACAGGCAAATGTCTTGGCAGAGTATAAACCGGGCGAATCGGCCGCCAAGCCGTTACACCCGGCAATCGCAGGGGGAGGGCATCGGCTTAAACCTTTTGACCTAATTATATTCTAAAACGATATTTCCGATGTAAACGATATATTTTATTTAATTCCTGACTCTTTAAAATACTTGTCCCTAATATAAAGTCTTGGATAATCATGGTTTCCCTTAAATCCTGTCTTTGCCGCTATCTTAACCCAGTTCATATCATCTATGTACCTCATGCGGAAGACACAACGAGTTTGCCCGTCCTCAATGGCATTGATCCACTGCTCTATTGCTTCTATTATCTCCTTCTTGCGTTCTAGGACTTTTTGCCTATGTTCATACAACGGCCAATCGAATCCTACTACACTCTGGGGCTTAGGATATCCATCTCGGTAATCGAAAATAATATCATTCCCAATTCCAGAATCCGTGGTTTGCATTTCTACAAGCTCGTATTCCAACACAGGAATCTCTCGTTTCGTTTTTTTATAGTCCTCCAGCAATTTCCTAGTTATCTTAGTCTCCAAACTGTCACCTCCTTCCTTTTAGGCTCATAATAAACTCCCGAACTAAACAAATGCCCCTGTCTATCGCAATCACAGTTCTCACGTCCGCAATCAACAGGCCAGTGTTTACGACAGATCAAGCATAGCTTTTCCGTTACTACAGGCTGTATCCCTTCTGGATGATTTGATCTGTGTTCTGGTGATTTCTTAAGTTTCGGATCCGAACACAAACTCGTATATGTATAAGCCGGCATTCTTGCACTGAAGCTCATAACCGGCGGTGCCTTTATCGCTACAGCCATTTCAGCCTGCAAAGCTTTTTCCCGTTTCACTTTCTCTTCTCGCTGTTCTTTTGATGATTTTCTCAATGTATCCCTCCTTTTGGGCAATAAAAAACTATCAACCGAATTTAATAGCTGATAGTCAAATAGTACTTTTATGATATTATAGGTTAAAAATCAATTTCAAATATTAAATCAATATCTTTTATTTTCCCATAATCCGTTATATTGGTTGGGATATACCCCACAAAACGATATCCCTTATCAGCATATTCATTAATGATTTTTCTATGCTCTTCTGATTTCGCTCCAATAAATTTACCGATATGCACATTTACATATTCATATTTTTTCATAATAATTGCCCCCATATATTCTCTAATATCTATATTCTACCACAACACTACCAACTATCAATATTCAATTATCAATGTACAAACTTCCTTTCACAATCTCTTCACAGATCCATCAAATTCCCGTCACATTTCCCCGGTATATTAATACTTGTAAAGAGGCAAACAACCTTTTCATATGAAACTTTTTTTCATACTGCCGGCAGGAATCCCCATCTTGTCGGCTTCTTCCTTTTTTATGGATTTTTCATACACTCAAAATGTATGTGCAGCTTACTCCGCCTTTCTTTTTAGCAGACACCTTTCTCACACTTTTTCATTCGATCACTCAGTTCTCCAATAAGCTCACGCATATTGCAAACTACCAATGGGCAATGATTATATTTCTTCATCAAGTCTTTTCCTTCTTGAACGATAACCTCCCAGTCCTTGGAATCTCTTGCAGGAACGTTATCTCTCCATTTCTTCCAGAAAACATTATGTATCTCGTTAAATATGTTCTTGATTTCTTCGTTTGACATGACAAAACCTCCTAAGTAACCTTAATTATGGTTACAGTAACCTACATTTTAATTTTATAGGTTACCGCTTTAACCCCTGTAAAATAAGGCTTTAAGCACTACAGTAACCTAGTAACCCACTTTTTTAACTTTCCCTACGTAGGAGACATTTTTTATAAAATATTGTTAAATATAATACTAAAATCATAAAATTATTTTTCTATATATAGGGGGGTGTTTTTTTAGGTTACTGGGTTACTGCCCCCTAAAATCTCCATTAAACCCTTATAGAATCGAGTTTTCAGCCTGATCCACCTTTACAAATCCATCCTTGTCCGCATCATCATTCAATTTTAGAAATACACAACGCACCTTATTTCCTTTGAAACTCTTAACTTTATCCATCTTTTTACCGCTGCTTTCTGCCTGGATCAGCCCCTTCCGATTAGCCCATGAAAGGAATGAGGCCCGTGAAAATCCACCTTCTTTACAAAGTGCAGTAAATGCCGTAGCGTAAACAATGGCATATCCATTCTCGATCACGCCCCACTTCTCAGTGTTTTCATTCTGCATGTCAAACCGTGCCGGATTCATGGCAATCTTGTCCAGGATAAATTGATAGCAGCGTTCATTGTCGGAAAGCTCATTACGGTCGATAAGTACCTCTTTCGCCTCTTCCAAGCTGATCTGTTCACCGTCCTTGAACAGATACTCTGTAGCAATTTTATCCGCTGTCAATATGATTGAAAGAGATAGGCTTTGCTTTTGCATCTTCTCATCATCAGCTAATTGTTGCATAAAATCTTTCTGTATTTTTTTTATTTTCTCCCAACCAATTTCCTTAATTGCATCTATAAACTCACGTCCAGCAAAACCATAGTTTCCCTTAATTATTTCAAGAGTCCTTGACACATCCTTAAAAACTCTAAGGCCACATTCAAGCTCAAGAATACGGTTAATAGCGCCACCTTGTGTTACATAAGAATTAAGCGGTCTTTCTCCATTTGTTAAAATGCAATTCTTCCAGTGGCTCTCTCGATTAAGTCCCAAATCTTTATTCGAACGGGTCTTTCCTTTTCCAGAACACAGATCATATACCAGTCCTTCAAAGTTATCTTCAATCTTACGGTTCTTTTTACTGGTATCGTCCAAAATAAGAGGGAGATTATTTAGTAAGTCACTAATCGCTTCTAAACCCACTTCTGTTCCTTTATAATCTTTTATGTACGCATTCTCAGCTGGGTCTGCCCAGATAGACGTTGCCACCATAGTAGAAACACTCTTTCCACCCTCTGATTCTCCCCACAGATCTACAAAAAACGGGAGTCCGTTTAACGGTTGAACCAATACACTTGAAAAAGAAGCTGCCAACATAAACTTTACTTCGATTCTACCTGTATTACGCAGTTCTAAAACATGCTCAAACCACTTATTACGGCTTCCGACTTGCGCTACACTCTCCGCAATCTGCCTGAACCTTGCGTCCCCATCAAAAACTATTTCTGTATCGTATGGCAAGAAACCATTCCGAATCCAGCCAAGCTTAGACGTAGAATACTGAACTGCGATATGCTCTTCATTGGCATTTTCTACATCAGCCAAGTATCGCACCAAGTACTTTGCATTCTCACTGGTAACCGCAATTCCACGGCCTGACAGAGAAACTATTTTATTTGCCGATGTGACCATGGTCTTTGGAATAATGATTTCTTCCCACCGGCCATTTCGTTTATAAGCCAATTTTATCTGCTCCTCTCCTGTCTCCAAGTTCTTAAGTCGTTCGATTGGAAGAATCGGATGATAACAGGCCAGGATATCCGTGTATCCGGTTGATGGATTTTTAAGGCAGATCCCGCCTTCGGTCGCAAGCCATTCTTTGCATTGCATATTGTCATAGGGACCTTTGAAATTTGTCCAGTTATCAAGAATACAAGGTTGATTCGTCCGTTCCTTTTCCTGGCGCTTCATTTCTTTTTCTACTCTTTTATACGCTGCTACCATTTCTCTAAATTCTGTTTTTACCTTTAACTCTGCAGCTTTTAAACCGAGGGAAGCGAGTAATTCCGCTCTGCACAGCTCATCTTCCTGGTCAAAAACTTCTGTTAATATTTGATTGGATAATAATGTTTTTGCCGTGAGCTCATTTAAGGGCACCATGCTACCACCTCGCTTCCATTTCATTTAATTCTGACTGTATATAAAGCTGATACTGCAGGGCATTGTAGCAATCACACCAGACAGCACTGAAAGGCTCTGAACGGTCCATATATGCCCGGTAGATACCGATAAGCATACAGTTAAGCCATTTCTTTCTCCCAAGACGTTCCTGTTCTTTGTGAAGCATACTCCGCCGTTTTTGAGACTTATAAACGCTCATACGAGAGGAAAACGTGGGGTTCTCATAAGCTCCGCCCAAAATTCTAAATGCTACCTTAAATGTAACATTGTCCATCATTTGAATGAATGAGAATATATCCCCGTTGGCTCCGCAAGCATGACAGTGAAAGTCTTTGTCATATACTTTTAAAGAAGGGCTTCTATCACCAGTGTGAAACGGACAGGAAATAAACCCCCTCCTGTTTGGTTGAAAGCCGTAGCGTTCCACAACATCCTTCATGCTGTATGTATCTTTAATCTCTTCCACTGTCAGAGGGAACACCTCCTAATCGTTCAATTATCTTTTTGCCCGTAGTCTTTAAGATCTTTTCCAGTTTCTCTCCAGTAACCACTTTCACGCCTATTTCCTGCGCTCGTTTCAGTTCGTCCGTAAATCTTCCTGCAAATCCCTTGCAATAAGGGTAAAAAGTGTTTAAGAGTTGACGTATGCTCCTTTCCTATCCCTTACTATCTTCTGCCAATTTAAGTAGATATTGGTCCCACTTCGCAATGTCCACCTGCCACTTGCGACCGACGCGGATTGCAGGTGATCCCTTCCGTTTAAACAATCCTTCTATTGTATTGTGACTTATTTCGTGACGCTCCACGCAGTCCTTAATTGTTAGAAATTGTTTGTCTGGCATTGCTCTCCCCCCTTTTATTATCCTTGCATGGATACCGTCTGAAACGATCAGGACAGCGATTGCGGTATCGACAGGATTTAAACAATAATCTGCGTTCTATATGTATCACCATTCCTTTTTTGTGAAATTTTCCAAATCTTCCTAAACAGTAAATACAGGCTCCTACCAGAGCTGAGTACAAAAGAAAGGAGAAATGCAAGATGAACTTTATCAATAGCTCTTTTTTCCGTCCTTATTGAAATCAACTTTTCTCTACCTCCAAGAACAAACTTGCTTAACTCTTCCAGTGCATCCGGAAACTGCTGAACTTGGGTCACTAAATCATTCATGAGCCCTCCTTTTCTATGTTCTCTAAAAAATAATTAATTGGAACTTTAAAATGCTCTGCCAACACCATAAGCTTATCTACTTTCGGCATCATTTTTCCTCTCTTCCATTCACTAAAAAAAGATGATGGAAAATCTAACGTTTTTCCGAGTGCATAGAATGAGACTCCATTCCTCTCCACAAGATTCTCCAACTTTCGAAAAGAATCAACGGAACTAAGCAAAAAATCACCCACTTTCTCAAAAATTCTACTTTTTATATTGACTTTAGCTAGAAAATTCTATATAATCGAAATTACTACAGATCAATTATTAAAAGCTAGAACTTACTTCCTAGGATTTTCTAACTTATACGCATAGTATAGCTAGACTATTCTAGTTTGTCAACTTTATTTTTAGAATTTTCTAGTTTTTTTTGAAAAGGAGATACTATGTACGAGATTTTTTCAAAACTATTAGAAACTCGGGGCGTAAAAGCTGCCGACGTTTGCAGAGGAACGGGACTTCCGTCATCACTGTTTAGTGAATGGAAAAGGGGGAAAAGTACTCCAAAAGCAGATAAAATGAAAAAGATAGCTGACTATTTTGGCATTACGGTAGATTATTTGATGACTGGGGAAAAATCCAAAGATTATACTACTGAGCTATCTGCAGTTGAGACACTGGCTGCTCATTTTGATGGCGAAGAACTTTCTGAAGAAGAAATGGAAGAAATTATGAGTTACGTTGAGTTTGTGAAAAGCCGGCGTAAAAAATAACATTATACGGGGACAATTAATGAATGATTTAGAAAAACTTGAGCAAAAGGCATATGAAGAAAATATAGAAGTTGATTACATTGATTTTAAAAGTGAAAATATTCTTGGGTTATATTATGATGGGACGATAGCCGTTAATTCAACTTTACCTAATACCATTCTTAAAGCCGATGTGTTAGCAGAAGAAATGGGACACTATTATACGTCATCTGGAAATATAATAGATAACCAAAAAATCTCAAATCAAAAACAAGAGCGTACTGCCCGATTATGGGGATACAATAAAAGAATTGGATTGGAAGGGCTTATCGATGCTTTTAAAGCCCACTGTGAAAGTATGTACGATATTGCAGAGCATCTGAATGTTTCTGAAAACGCATTAAAAGAAGCGCTTGAATATTATCGACAGATTTATGGTACTGGTGTTATGATAGATAATTATATGATTCAGTTTGAACCATATATTCAAGTCCATACATTAATGACTGTAAAATAAGATTAAAATAGCCTATGGCTTTTTAATAAAAATCTTAAGAAAAGAGAATATGAGTATGAAAATTAGTGCTAAAGGTACTGAAATACTTATCGTTGACAATCGCAACGGCGAAGACTATATTTCAATAACTGATATTGCTAGATATAAAAATTCCAATGATCCAGCTGGAGTAATTGGGAATTGGCTTAGAAATCGAAACACTCTTGATTTTCTTGGATTGTGGGAGCAAATGAACAATCCTGATTTTAAACCCCTCGAATTCGAGGAGTTTAAAAAACACGCAGGAGAAAACTCATTTACTCTTTCTCCCCAAAAATGGATAAACACTACCTGCGCAATAGGTCTTATCTCTCGTTCTGGCCGTGGCGGTGGAACATTTGCGCAAAAAGATATTGCTTTTGAATTTGCTTCCTGGATATCTCCAGAATTTAAGTTATACATAATTAAAGATTATCAGAGATTAAAATCCGACGAGGCAAAACGACTTGAAATTGGTTGGGATACCAAACGGGAGCTCTCAAAAATTAATTATCGCATACACACAGATGCGATAAAAGAATTTTTAATTACTCCAGAAATAACCAATCAAGAAAAGAGCCGGAAATACGCAACTGAAGCTGACGTTTTAAATATGGCTTTGTTTGGAATTACAGCGAAACAGTGGAGAGAAAAAACAGGAAATAACAAAGAAAATATGCGTGATCATGCAAGCGTTGAACAATTAATTGTACTCGTAAACCTCGAAAGCATGAACGCTGATTTGATTCGCCAAGGATTGCCTGCAGATGAGCGCCTTCAAAAATTAAGAAATATTGCTTACTACCAGTTACGCTCGTTGGAATCTGGTAACGTGACCAACAAATTAAAACAGAATATTCAAACTAAACTTAAATAGCAAAAAACCGCCCGGCGCTACCAACACCGAACGGCTTCATATAGATTTTCTCTCACCGGACTTCCGGAAAGATATATCCACTTCATCAATGGAATTATATCATTTTCGAAGCGTCCTGACAAGAGGGCGTTATTTTTATACTCAAAAATAGAAAGGAAATGATAATATGGCTGAAAAACGAAAGAAAAGAAAGGACGGACGATATGCAAAACAGGTAACTATTGGGATAAAGAATGGGAAATCGATTCGAAAAACCCTGTATGGAGATACCTTAAAAGAACTGGATAAAAATTACCGGGATTTCATGAGTCTAAAAGACAAAGGGATAATCCTCCAGGAAGAGAACATCACCTTTCAGGAGTTATCAGATCTGTGGCTTGCAAATGAAAAAGTGGGTCGTATTAAAGATCAATCCATTCATGTAATAAAAAGCCAGCTGCGAAGTATAAACGACCTTGTGGGAAACATTAAGGTAAAAGACTTAAGACAGAGCCACATCGAAGCGTTTCGCCGGACGTATATAAAGATGGGTAAGACAGCCAGGTATAACCAGTGCTTGATTACGATTCGTGCGATTATGCGGTATGCCGTTCGTAAAGACATCGTGGCAAGAGATGTTACCGAGGGTCTGTTAAAGGCTAAGCATGAAGTAAAAACAAAAAGATCCCTTACCAACGCAGAAAGAGATCTTATAGACAAAGCCGCCTTTAATAAGTTTGAACGCTGTTTTGTAAGTCTGTTGCTTTATACTGGCTTGCGTAAAAGTGAAGCATTAGCTCTGAACCTGTCAGATTTGGACTTCACCCATAAAAAAATTAACGTGTGCAAAACGCTGATCACAAGCAAGAAAGTAAATAATTGCCTACAGGATAATACAAAAACCAAAGCAGGAAAGCGGCAAGTGCCAATCCCCTCTCCGTTACTACCCATCTTAGAAGAATATGCGTCTGACCGAAAAGGGATCCTGTTTCCCTCCCGCACAGGTGACTACATTGGGAATGGATCTATGTGTAATCACTGGAGCAACATTCTTAAAAAACTACAAGCGGTAAGTAATACCCCATTGGCAGAGGACATTACTCCCCATACATTCCGACATACCTATGCCAGCGACTTATATAAATCTGGGATAGATATTAAACAAGCGCAATACTTACTCGGACATGACGACATCAAGACCACCCTGGACACTTACACCCATTTTGGATACGCAGATGTAAAAGTGGACAAACTGGAATCCTATTACAATGCAGTCAAGATGCAGTCAAACGAGAATATAATCCCCCTGAAACACGCATAGATAAAGGGTTTCAGGGACTTGTTGAAAATTTTTATCTTTTTTCTTAATTATATTGTATAGTTGGCTAAAAATGGTCTTAATCTTTATGTTTCATTATATAGTGAACAAATTTTGAATCTAATTGATTTAAAGCCTTATCTTGATCCTTTTGTGGCAATGTGGATATTACTTTCACAACTAAATTCAAGAAGCTTGTACCATATTGTTCTCCATTATCATATACAAATTCAGCAAGCTTATTTCTCTCAAATGCTCTTAGCATCAATAATTCTATCTTTGAGTCTGGTACAAAATTCGTTTTTTCACGTCTTTCTAACGTAATATCACTCTGCGGACATGCCGATGCACAAACTCCACACCCAATACATCGGTTCGTATCTATGTAAATTCCATTTGAATTACTTGATATCGCATTCACCGGACAAACTTTTTCGCATAATAAACAATTTACGCAATTTCTCCCTAATAGCTTAGGCTTAAAATCACTTGGATTGACAGCTGGAAAATCAAATTTATTAATTGCATTTAGAGCACCACAGCAACACTTACAACAGTTACATATCCATGCTGGTTTATTTTTCACATTATCAACCAAATGTACAAGATGATGTTTTCTACAATCTTTCAAAATTTCTATTGCTTCCCCTTTAGAAATTTCTCTGCCAAAATTTCTTCTAATAACAAATCTACCAAAGTCATCTAAAGATAAACATGTTTCCATTGGTGCAGAGCATCTTTTACCAAGATGTTCCGCTTTATGCCGGCAAAAACAATTAGAGACAGAAATAATTTCTGCTTTATTAACAATCTCTACAACTTTTTCCCATTCATAAACCGACGGTATTAAATCTTCTTTTATCAATGAATCATAAACCAACGCTCTCCCCAAAGCTGTCTTCCCAGATCCATGAACTTCTTTTACAAAAGCCTCACTATTTCCACCATAAATGGAAAGTGCATCTGCCAAATCCTTTTGAGATACTTTTTGATCCCCCATTTTCATCATTGTCAACTCAAGAAATCCGACAATAGGAGGCGATAGAGAATATAACACTTCTTTTGTCTCTGGATTAATAAGATCCATAACTATGCCCTTATCCGCCATATGATCAAGAATTTCCTTTAGCTTGTCCTTCGAAATATCTTTCTTCTTTGCAATTGTTTCAAGTGATGCTGGAAAAGTAGGCAGCACCGAACCGATCATTGCCTCTTCTGGTGTATATAATAGTTCAAGAATTGTTACCCAGCCCTTACGAGCTGTCTCATTCTCTGGTTCTGGAAATCCAACAACATTTTTATCTAATCTTTTAGAAAGTTCGTAATATTCCTGTTTCATATTTCCTAAGTGTCCCATATGATTCCCCCCTATAGCATTGATTATCTAACGCAAAAGTGGCATATTTCCCGTTAATCTATTTAAAATTTTCTTAGGTCCATAGATCCCTATCCCTAAATATTCAAATTCGTTTGAAGAAAGATTTTTGACTTTAGAAATATAATCATTATAATCAGTACAAGTCTGTGCCGTTTCTGAAAAATCTATAATTGTTAACTCATCCGCATAGTTTGTTCTTATTTCCTCTAATAATTTTTTGATTTTTTCTATCGTTCCCTTTAAAATTGGAATTGGAATATTGGTAATTCCTACGTGACATTGATTGGAAGCATCCATGATATCCTCACCTATTATGCAATTATGCTTGTACCCCATTGTCATTCCAAGAATAGCTGCTGTATTAGCGATCAGTCCAACCGGTAATTCAGAATCAATGACAAGGACACATTTATTTTCTATTTCAGTTGTTTTCAAATGAATCTCTCCTTTTTATTATGGTTAAAAATTTCAATGGATTTTTTAATCCATTTTGTGATATATACAGGCCCGCTAATATAAAGCATCCACCTAATATAACGATCAAAGTTATTTTCTCACCTAGTACGATTATGGATGTAATAGCCGTTATAAGTGGAACGATATAAATATAATTACTTGCTTTGATCGCTCCAATATAATTGACTCCTACATTCCACATAACAAAACATAAAGCAGAAGCTATTAGGCTTAAAAACAGAATATTAAACGCCACCGTCGGAATCATTAATTTGTTTACATGTAAGTCGATTTTAAAATACATAATGATAGGTATCATACACAGTACACCGTAAAAAAATATTTTTCTGGTTATGTAAATGTTATTATAATTATATTTATTATTAATTTTTTTAAGTATTACGGAGTAAATTGCCCAAACAAATGCGGCCAATATTGCTAATAAATCTCCCATGGGATTTAGCTTTAGTACAAAATTCCCATTAAACAATACTAAAAATATTCCTATCATTGCAATTAAAAAACCAAGGACCAGTTTTTTGGTAAGCCCTCCGTGTTCTATAAAAAAATTGCTCAATATAGCTGTTAGTATTGGTGCAACAGATATAAATAATCCAACGTTTGAAGCAAGTGTATATTTCAATGCAACATTTTCAATCATGTAATATAGAGTAACTCCTGATATTCCTGCACTAATAAATAATAATTCTTCACGAAATTTATGTAGTTTTTTAAATTTGGGGTGAATAATTATTAAAATAAAATAAGCCATTACAAATCTATAAAACAATATTTCAATTGGTTCTAAATTCTGCAAAAGTACTTTTGTAGAAATATAGGTAGTTGCCCAAATCACCATAGTTAATAATGCCAATAAATTTCCAATTGAATTCTTATCTTTCATGCAATCCCCCTTATGTTCAATGCGTTCTTATAAAGTATCCTTTTGCTTAAACAAAGACCAAACAATAATAGCATTATATGTTTTAGAAATAAATTTAATGTTTTTATTAGAATAATGATTGAAAGAAGTTCTGTTCGTTATAGCCAAATCCACTTCATCATTAATTAAACAGATAACCGCTTCTGTTGTGGAGTTTGTTTTTACTTTTTCAACCATCTCATTTTTTAGCTCACCATTTGATAAATACTCAATTATATTTTCAACTGCTGGACAACATGCAATCCTTGTTTTCCTGTTTTTAATCGGCACGTAGTTGCTTTTACACACCAATCCATATTCCGGTGTTGGAAATATAAAATTCAAATTATTCACAAATCTATTATTCCAGTAAAAATCAGTCACTCTTTCATATGCAGTTGGTATCAGGGCATAGTTAATCAGCCCTCGATTCAAGGCGTCATATACATCAAGAAAATTATTTTTCAAACTTGTTTCTATCGTGATCGTTTTATCACATTTTTTAATAAAACAACTTAAGTATTTCAGAGCTTGTTCACTACTGGTTCCACATGGTCCTAACGTTCCTATTCTTATCTTATCATTCGTTACTATTTCCTTAAAAAAGTAATTATACTGTTCATAAAATCCATTTAACAATTCATTCATGATATAACCTCCAAACCAAGAAATATAACTTGTCATGTAACGTTATAATATAAATCAATTTATTTTAAGTTTAATCCAATATGTCCAAATATGTTCCTATATTGTTTCGGCGTAAGCCCTATTAACTTTTTGAAAAAATTGCTAAAATGACTTTGATCTACAAAACCTGTCTCTAGTGCTACCTCCACTGGTAAAGTACCTTTTTCCAAAAGCTTTTTTGCTTCACTTATTCGGATTGCCATAAGATAATTATATGGTGATATCCCCTTTTGTTTTGTAAAAGAGCGTAATAAACAATATTTGCTTATTCCTATAATATTTATTAAGTCAAGCAGTTTAATCCTCTTCCTATAATTATTTTTCATATAATCACATATCGTTTCAATTTCTGTATTATGTTCAAATAACTCGTCAGAATAAGAAGCATTGGAATGTTCTGTTATCAACTGTTCCATCAAGAAGAAAAATAGCTCCTCTTTTTCAAATTCCTTTTCCTCTTGCATTATCATATAATGAAGGTTCCGTAATAAAGGCAACAAATCACTATGAAACAATACATTCTCCGTAAAATGTGGCAGATAATTTTTCTTTGTTATCTCTAAAGTAGTTTTCAACATAATATCGACTTGAATATTAATGCAGCGATAATCCAAAGATCTATTATCTATTTGTTCACACTCATGATTGTCATTTGGATTAAATAGTAGCAGATCACCAGTCTCAATTTTATATGTTTTATTTTGACACGTTAAACTTCTTGCCCCGTCTTCAATAAAACCAATTACATAATATTCATGAAAATGATTGGGAAATTTTTGCGATATGCCTTGAAAGCGATATGCCTCAATATTTAAATCTTCATCTAAATAAACATTTCTAATTTCTTTTTTCATTGTAACTTCCTCCTTTCTATGATTTGGTACAATATTAACACAAGTATAGTAAGTTTTTATTGTATGATATTGTCTATGCTTTTTTATGAGAGAAAAACACATCGCAAAAAACAACAAAGTTCTTACATCCCTTTGATGCATAAAATTTTGATTTACTTTATATTACAATACAGCATACCCTTCTAACTATCAATATTAAGTTTTAAACGTACATTACTTCTTTCACAAACTCTTCACAGTTTTATCAAATTCCCGTCACAATTTCCAGTTATATTAATAATTACAAACAGTTTAACAACCTTTTTATATAAAACTTTTTTTCATACAGCCGGCAGGATCCCCATCTTGTCGGCTCCTCCCTTTTTTATGGGTTCTCCATGCACTCAATAGGTGTTTGTAATTAACTCCGTCCCACTTTAACATTGATAGTCGTAACAATTGATAGTTTGAAAGAAGATCTTAAAGCATTGCCTAATAGAAAGACTCTAGATGACTAGTTCTATATTGGTTTTTATAATAATGAATTGCTTGTTGCAGTAATGAATTTAATATTTGGGTATCCCAATGCAGATACCGCCTTTATCGGTTTCTTTATGATGAATCACAGTGTACAAATGAAAGGTGTTGGTACTTCCATCATTTTAGAAGTCTGTCGATACTTAAAAAAAACAGGGTTTTCCTATGTAAGACTAGGGTATGTGAAGGGTAATCAACAATATCTTGAAAATGTTTGCACTGGCTAACTGGATTTGCAGCGTAATCAAATTATCGTTCTCCCATCAATGCAGCTTAGAGCTGTTCCAAAACTTTTTTCCATACGATACCTTCAATGCTTAATTATTAAAAAGATATGAAATTATACTGAGTTTGTGATGAATAAAAGAATATATTTCAGTCCATACTACCTAAGAGGTGATAATATGGATAAGGGGCAACAAGAGAAACAAGAACAGAGAAAATCCAGTGATTTGTTCAACTCCATCACGGAAAAAGTAAATCCAGAGAACCAGAATCAAACCCATAATTCCCGCAGGGAAGGCATGGGGCCAAATACAAAGAGAAGACCAAGTTAAGCACCCGAAAGGGTGCTTTTCTATTTCTCAAAGAGCTTATTAAAAGAGTAGATTTAATTAATTAATAGCAGAAAACACGATGAGCATAATTAAAATGGTTACAGACAAATTATATGGTTATTTTAAAATTTATCACACGATTAAGAATAAATCTATGTACATTGAGAACTTAATATTGATAGTTCGTAAGTTTGGTGGTAGTCTATTTATGAATATTTTTATAGAACACGAGGTTCAAAATGCGAGAATTGTTTTTGAAAACAAAACGGATTGGCTTTTCAAGATGGAATGATTTAGATTTAAATTTAGCTATTCAGTTGTGGGGGGACAAAGAAGTTACCCAATATATTTGTGCCACTGGTATCTTTACAAGAGGAGCTATCATTCACCGATTGGAAACAGAAATTCAAAATGATAAATTGCATCACATACAGTACTGGCCTATTTTTGAACTCACAACAGAAGAATTGATTGGCTGTTGTGGCATTCGTCCTTTTGATTCTGAAATACATTCCTATGAGCTTGGATTTCATCTGTGTAAAAATCACTGGGGAGTGGGATATGCTACCGAAGCGGCAAAAGCAGTTATTGACTATAGTTTTGATGTTTTAAAAGCAGATAAATTGTATGCTGGACATCATCCACAAAACGAAGCTTCCGAAAAGATATTGACCAAGCTTGGTTTCCAATACATAGGAAAAAACTATTATAAACCAACGAGATTGTATCATCCGTCATATGAATTAGTAAATGAAAGCCAAATGTGGGTCCTGTAATAAACCTCTTTTGATCTTATGAATTATTATTACATGGTTGCTACTAATTAGCACAGTACCGGCTATTTACCATATACGAACTTAGAATTTTAATGGTTTGGTTTATATGCAATGCCATCCATTTGGCATAAACAAGATTTACCAACAAAATCAGTCGTTGTTGTCATTCTTGCAGGTGCTCCATTTTTAAAATATTCTTTAAATACATCAGCTGCTAGCCGAAAATCAGAAATGTCCCTTAGATAAAGATTTATTTGCACCACTTCATCTAGAGTTGCACCAGCAGTAGCAAGTGTATTCTCCATACTTTCAAATGTCTTTCTCATTTGGTGGACAATATCTTCTTTCTCCTGCCCTCCCCCATGATGAGCCAGGAATATGTAATCTCCGACAATTACGCATGACGAACAAGTCTCATCGCCGCAATGACTTGGCATTTTTTTAATCATATTAAACCCCTTTCTCAATACAGAACTAGTGTTCTTTTATCATAACACACTTGTAGCCAATATTCAATTATAAGAAAGTATAAACATCTAATAATGTGCGGTCAATAAGTGTATTATTTATATTTTAGGAGGTGTGGCAATGGAAAATTCCAATCGATTTATATGTGCATTAAAGAATAACGACTTGAAAACGATTCGTAACATCCCTAAAGCTGATTTACATAATCATTTTGTTTTAGGAGGTAGTCGAGAATATATTCAAAGAAAAACAGGCTATAATATCCAACCCATTCAATCAGTACTGTATTCTATGACTGATATGCATATATGGAGTCACGAAAATATAGGTTGCCGATTTAATTGCAAAGATATGCGTAAGCTACTTATTGAGGCAACCTTTGAACAAGCTAAAAATGATGGAGTATCTATTTTGGAAATAGGGGAAGATGTATGGGGATTAAGTGAGTTCTTTTCCAATGATATCGATGAGTTAATAACAGCTTTTCGCACTGCGAATCAAACGATTGCCCATATTGGGGAATGGGGAACTGCTTTCATTAGATGAAGTTCAACATGGAATTGCTGCTGTGGAATCATATGAGGTTATAAATTATTTAATAAATCACAACATTACTTTAAACATTACCCCTACAAGTAATCTTTTGTTAGGAAGGGTTTTGGATATGAAACACCATCCCATTGGTAAATTGTTTCGGTCTGGTGTTAAAGTTACTATTAATTCCGATGATATTTTAATGTTTGGAAGCGATGTTTCAAAAGAATACTTGACGCTGTATCATAATGATGTATTAACACCGGATGAGTTAAATGAGATTAGAGTAAATAGTTTATGTAAATTATGATCACGTTGTAAATAGAAATAATTCTATCTTAAAACAAAAAAGAATGTGAGGCATAAAAAATATGATATGTAAGATAGATAATCATCCTGTTTACTATCAGGAATTTGGTACAGGAAAGCCAATACTATGTATTCATGGATTTCCAGAAGATCATAGAACAATGACTGGGTGTGTTGAACCAATTATGGCGTCTTTAGATAATTACCGAAGGATTTATATTGATTTGCCAGGATTAGGTAGCACTAAGATGAATGCTAGTATAAAAAATGCAGATGATATGTTAGATTTTTTAACCAATTTTATAAGAGAAGTTATTAAAGATGAAAGCTTCTTATTAGTGGGGCTTTCTTACGGTGGGTATCTATCATTGGGAATGATGTTAAATTCGGGTTTAAATATAAGTGGAGTATTCTTAATATGCCCTTGTGTAATAAGTAATCAGGAGAGTCGTAACCTAGCACAAAAAGAAATTCTTGTTTTAGAAAAAGATTTAAAACCTAAAGATAGTGAACAGAATGAATTCCAAGATTTTATGGATTATGCGGTTATTGCTACTACTAAAACATGGGAAAGGTATAGAAACGAAATCATGCCTGGACTAAAAGACGCTGATGTGAATTTCATCAATACATATCGTAAAGATGGATATGGTTTTTCTTTTGAAGCATCGTTAAAAGATATAAACTTTAATAAACCTATTGTTGTAATAACAGGTAAACAAGATAATTGTGTGGGTTATGAAGATACTTGGAGATTAGTAAAGCATTTATCACATTTAA
The DNA here is from genome assembly GCF_003833015.1 of Clostridium sp. E02. GTDB lineage: Bacteria > Bacillota > Clostridia > Lachnospirales > Lachnospiraceae > Lacrimispora. The sequence goes on along the minus strand of NZ_RJLQ01000005.1, from coordinate 1,028 downwards.
CCTTTGTGTGCCTTGATAAGGCAGGACACAATCTACAAATAGAAAATAAACCATTATTTGATTTTCATTTTCATGATTGGCTAAATAACTGTAATTAATAATATTAATAGATAAATTCTCATTTTTATATAAGCATTATTTAAAACCTTCTAACTACCAGTATTATGCTGGTAGTTTTTATTGAGGGTACTATTATTAAATATCAAAAGAGAGATCCTATTTTTTCATTTTTTTTGGTAAAACACAATAGTCATACCATCTTTTATCTTTTTCTCTTGTCCTGTAAACTTATAACCCATAGACTCATATAAATAGCATAATTTTTTTTCTTGTTTAATTGTATCTAATCCCCAAATTTTCGCCCAAGGATATAATAATTCCACTTGTTTTAATATCCTCTTGGCATACCCACAGCCTTGATATTCGGGCAGAATGAACATGTTTGCAATTCTGCATTCCTGATTCGAAAGCCTAACAACTCTAATCACCCCAATTTTTTTATCTTCAAGTACAATAAAATAAAAATCCGTATATTTATCTTTCATTTTTTTTGCTATCACATCAACTGATTCAGATCCTGGATTTGTTTCATAGTCTTTATATTTTTCAAGAAGATCTATTGATACTTCCATAAATTCCCCTCCGATATAGCATAAATATTCTTCATAAATAGTCTACCACTATACTTACGAACCATCAACTTCAAAATGGCTTGGCCCTATTCTCTAGTTTCCGTTTAATACTTATTGAATATAATACAGTAAGCGCCAAATTACGATGTTAACTTTTATAGTCCAGCTAATAAATGTCAATAGTGAATTAAAAAATATTTGATATTTACAATGAAACAAAATAGGGCAACTTTAATAGACCCTTTGATATTTCATCAAGTGGCTGGCTCGAAGGAGGTATTCATTACATTAAGCAGCGACGTCGCATCTCGCTTTTAAGTAATTCTTTTGATGTTCTTCTGGTGTGATGATTTGAAACTCTTTTTCATCACGAAGAATGGCAAATACTATGTTACA
>NZ_RJLQ01000059.1 GCF_003833015.1 Clostridium sp. E02 | reverse complement strand
AAATCATGACCACCCGTCAAACGGGTGGTTTGTCCTGAGGCTATAAGCCTCTGTTACCGGCCAGCGCCTAAAGACGCTGGCTTTCACTTTGTTCAAGCCTTAACGCCCTTGACTCGTCGCAACCCTTAAAAGGGCTTTTGTATTACCGGCTACCCTTAAAAGGGTCCTCATACTCTTTGACGCTTAATTTATCCATTGCAATATCGTGACTTTCTTGTTCCTGGATATACTTTCTTATAGTTGCCTCGTTAAGACCGACTGTGCTCACATAATATCCCTCTGCCCAAAAATGTCGGTTTCCAAACTTATACTTTAAGTTTGCGTGCTGATCAAAGATCATAAGCGCACTTTTTCCTTTGAGATATCCCATAAATTGTGATACACTCAGTTTAGGTGGAATGCTTACAAGCATATGAATATGGTCGGGCATTATATGACCTTCCAATATTTCTACGCCTTTGTATCCACATAGTTGTTTCAGAATATCTCTAATACTTTCCTTGTACTGGTTGTAAATTATTTTTCTCCTGTACTTTGGTGTGAACACTATGTGATACTTGCACATCCATTTGGTATGTGCCAAACTGTTTGCCTTATTGGCCATTAAAATCACCTTTCCTTTCGTTATAAATTGGCTTGAACAACCTTATTATAACGGAAAGGTGATTTTTTTGTGTAACAAACACCGCGCA
>NZ_RJLQ01000058.1 GCF_003833015.1 Clostridium sp. E02 | reverse complement strand
AGAGGCGAAGTACTTTTTCTTTGAGTTCAGGATCATAACGATTGTTTGACATGTTGTAACTTCTCCTTTGATGTAGGTTATTTTACCAAACTATACCTTGGTGTTACAACTTAATTATACAACGTCATTATCTATAGACCTTGGAATTACATCTACACAAAAAATAAAATCCGAATCTTCCTCCGCATAGGCCTCATAGGTCATAGTATAACACCCCTGAGAAAAAGGAATTGGTGACCCTCCTCCATCCGAACCTTTTGGATTAACTATAAATTTTTTTCCATATTTTTCTTCCAAATAAGTACCTACTGCAGCAGGATACTCCTTCTGTGTTTTTATGCTATCACTTTTTGTGATTAAATTTTTCTTTTCTTTTTTTATAAAAAGTACTATACTAATGGACAAAATTACACCAATTACTATTCCTGCCACTATCAGTACCTTCACCATAAATTCCACTACATTATTAATAGAGTTTTTATTCATACCTAATTAGTACCTCCCTAGGACCTTTGTATTCATTGTGATTCTCCCTGACCGTCATAAGAGTATACTTTATCAATCACACCTTCTGGAAGCAAATAAGCACTGGATGGCGCCATATTCCCCCCTTTTGAGTGACCTGCCAAGGTTACGTGATCCAAACCGGAGTTTATTACATAGGATGCTGCTTCTTTTTGTGATGGGGTTTGGGAGGAAAATATAGCTGCAACATTGTCATCC
>NZ_RJLQ01000057.1 GCF_003833015.1 Clostridium sp. E02 | reverse complement strand
TTGTATGGCAGTCTTTTAATAAACCACCTGCTATGCAGGTGTGACCACAGCAGCTTTAGCTTCAGGTAAAAAACCTCCAGTGATATAATAGTGTTGGTTCGCAGCCACACAAGCACATCAAAGGAGGTTATCCAAATGGATATAAGTAGTTTATCACATTCAAAATGGAATTGTAAGTATCACATAGTTTTTGCGCCAAAATATCGCAGAAAGGTAGCGTACGGAGAATTAAAGCAGGATATAGCAAATGTTCTAAGCATGTTATGTAAACGAAAAGGTGTGGAAATAGTAGAAGCAGAAATATGTCCAGATCATGTTCATATGTTAGTGAGAATACCACCAAATATCAGCGTATCAAGTTTTATGGGATATTTAAAAGGGAAGAGTACGCTTATGATATTTGAGAGACATGCAAATTTGAAATACAAATATGGAAACAGACATTTTTGGTGTCGTGGATATTATGTAGATACAGTGGGAAAGAATGCAAAGAAGATACAAGAATATATTCTAAATCAATTAAAAGAAGATTTAGAATATGATCAAATGACGTTAAAAGAATACATAGACCCGTTCACGGGTGAGCCGGTAAAACAAAGCAAATAAAATGAGCCCTGTTGGGCTCAGTAGATAAATGTTTGTGCGGCTGTGGATTTTTTTCAAAGAGCCTTTAGGCTCCAACGTCGGTAATAACCCCTTATAGGGGTAGAGCAAACCACCCGTTCAACGGGTGGTTATGATT
>NZ_RJLQ01000056.1 GCF_003833015.1 Clostridium sp. E02 | reverse complement strand
TAAAACGATGCTGGGGTGGAGAATATGAAAATGTTTCAGTACTTGTAGCCATTGGTGTTACAGAAGATGGATACAGAGAAGTGATTGGTGCCGCAGAAGGTTTAAAAGAAGATCTTGAGAGTTGGAAGAACTTCTTTGTATGGCTGAAAAGCCGTGGTCTAACGGGAGTTAAGCTAATCACTGGAGATAAAGCCCTTGGTATGGTTGAAGCAATTGGACAGGTATTTCCAGAAGCAAAATATCAGAGATGCACGGTACATTTTTATAGAAATGTGTTTTCTGTTACACCAAAACAAAAAGTGAAAGAAGTAGCTAAAATGTTAAAAGCTATCCACGCTCAAGAAGATAAAACAGCTGCCAGAGAAAAAGCAGATTCAGTTGTAAAAAAACTTCGAGGAATGAAGCTTAATAAAGCAGCTGATAAAGTAGAGGAAAGCATAGAAGAAACTTTGACATACACGAACTTTCCGTCTGAACATTGGAGACGGATTAGAACCAACAATACGTTGGAACGCTTAAATCGGGAAATCAAACGACGTACAAAAGTTGTAGGTACCTTCCCAGATGGAGAATCAGCCCTAATGCTGGTATGTGCTAGACTACGCCATGTAGCAAGTAGTGAATGGGGATCTAAGCGTTATTTAAACATGGAACATTTAAAATCAATGGTAATCTCTGAAGAAGAGGGAATCATAGCCGGCTAACTTACCGGAACCAAACGAAAAACAGTCTTACCGCCCTGAAGTACGGTACCAGTCTGCCCAGGTAAGGTCAAGAGCAAGACAAGTGCAAGCACTCTTGACTTTACCTGAGCGGAC
>NZ_RJLQ01000055.1 GCF_003833015.1 Clostridium sp. E02 | reverse complement strand
AAGTCAGTGACCCAACCGCAAGGAGGGAGCTGCCGAAGGCGGGACTGATAACTGGGGTGAAGTCGTAACAAGGTAGCCGTATCGGAAGGTGCGGCTGGATCACCTCCTTTCTAAGGAAGAAGAAGTAAGGGTTTTATATACTGTTGAGTCTTAGGTTTTCAATGAATAGAATAAGGAAATACCAGAAAAGACGTAATGTTTCTGGTGCCGATGCGCTTAGGGGACACACCCGTTCCCATCTCGAACACGATGGTTAAGACCTAAGCGGCCGATGGTACTATGCTGGAGACGGCATGGGAGAGCAGGTGGGTGCCAGATTATTTTTTTGGGGGTGTAGCTCAGTTGGGAGAGCACCTGCCTTGCAAGCAGGGGGTCAAGAGTTCGAATCTCTCCATCTCCATTGGTCGAAAGCAATTTAATGAGGACGAGTCGTAAGACGAAGACTGAATTTAATGCGAGACCGTTCACAAGTCTGAACAAACGAAAGTGAGTTTAGTTGCGTGAATATTCATTAGTACGTACCTTGAAAACCACATATTGAAATATATCTAGATAGAGTCTTTGCAAAAAGACAATATCAAGACATCCGAGGTGTTACATCGAAAGATGTAACCAAACAAAACTCGTTAGAGTAGCCGTAACGTACGGTGAAATAACAATCTAAGACCAAAGATACAACGCTATGTATCTTTTGATAAGTAGCCCGCACCCGCAGGCGAACATCTAATTGGTTAAGCTATAAAGAGCACAAGGTGGATGCCTTGGCACTAAGAGCCGATGAAAGACGTGATAAGCTGCGAAAAGCTTCGGGGAGGAGCAAATATCCTTTGATCCGGAGATATCTGAATGGGGAAACCCAGCTGAGT
>NZ_RJLQ01000054.1 GCF_003833015.1 Clostridium sp. E02 | reverse complement strand
GGGAATCGGACACCGCAAAAGTATGGAACAGCGTCAATATCAGGAAATGCAAGGTTACCTGGAACGTCTGAAATCATACGCAAAACACATAGAAGTATGCGGAGAAAAACGAAACAGCTATTCGAAAACGGATCAAGATGCTACTTTTATGAGAATCAAACGGGATTATATGGGAAATGATCAGCTTTTGCCGGCATACAATCTACAGGTTGGGATATGTGATGAATACATAGCAGTAGTTGATGTGAAACCCTATGCCTCTGACCTGGAATGCTTTGTACCTCTTATGGAAAAATTCAACCGTATCTATGGTCATTATCCAAAATACCCGGTTGCGGATGCCGGATACGGTTCGTATAACAATTACCTGTATTGTGAAGAGCATGGTATGGAAAAATTCATGAAGTTTACCATGTTTAAAAAAGAAACTACGGATAAGAAATATCATAATAATCCGTATCGGGCCGTTAACTTTCAAAGAGATCTGTCAGGTAACCTTATATGTCCAAATGGGAAAAAATTCATATACAAATACAATAAACCTATATATAAAAACAAGTATGGAAGAACAGAAGAAATTTACGAGTGTGAAAACTGTGAAGGGTGCCCATATAAATCTGAGTGCTGTAAAAGGATTTCTGGAAACAGAACCATACGCATGAATCAGGAACTGACGGCATTACACCAAGAAGTAATGGATAACCTTGAGTCCATTCATGGAGCTCTTTTGCGTATGAACCGAAGTATTCAGGCAGAGGGAACTTTTGGAGTCATCAAGTGGGACAAATCATACAAGCGGCTCCTTCGACGAGGTGAAAAAGGCGTAAATCTTGGACTTACGTTGATTTCTTGTGGTTATAACCTATACAAGTATCACAATAAAAGCAAACGCCAATTGATAGCTGCATGAAACTAGAATCAAGATGGGTGATTTCTCTGCTTTGGATTCCCAAGGGTTACTTTGTGTACA
>NZ_RJLQ01000053.1 GCF_003833015.1 Clostridium sp. E02 | reverse complement strand
GTTGGGCTCAGTAGATAAATGTTTGTGCGGCTGTGGATTTTTTTCAAAGAGCCTTTAGGCTCCAACGTCGGTAATAACCCCTTATAGGGGTAGAGCAAACCACCCGTTCAACGGGTGGTTATGATTTTCGTCCAGCATGGGCGAACTCTTACGAGTGAAAGTCTCGATCGAGTGTGCCTAGGCAACGAGGAAGGGCCTGACGAACAGAAACCACATAGAAAGTACAAACCTCAATTTACTTAACCGGAGCGGGAACACAGTATTGTCTCAACCTTCTTTGCCAAAGGTTTCGGAAAGATTATGATGCTATAGTATTAAAAACCAGGAACAAACTGGAGCTGGTCTACATTTAAAGAAGTTTTATTAGCGGTCCCCCCTCTTCTAGTAGATAAAAACCGTTGGGAAAGATTATTTGCATCATATGGAATATCACCAGAAAGAAAGATGCAAAGTATATTTGTTTTCAATATTGCAGCATTCCATGGAGATTATATAAGATATGAGGAATACGAAAGGAACGTATTTTTCATTAGCATAATAATATCTAAATAGATAAAATTTCTATGAAAAAAGCTACAAGTATGTAAAGAAAACTTTTTGTAGAAAAGTGTTGACATCTGTCAAATTATTTGGTATGATATAACTCGCCGCTGAAAACGGCGGCAAACTTTCTTCAAAATCACATCATTGATTGATGGAAAAGGAATTTGAAAAAAGCAAAAAAATGGTTGACAAATATAACCAGTTATGATATTCTATATAGGTTGCTGCTGAAGCGACAAAGCAAAAAAAAGCACTTTGAAAACAGAAGATTGAACAGTATGTAAAACCCTGAAAATTCTAATAAAAAGTCATGTTTGATGACTTTGAATGAGAAATTCAGAACGAATACAAGCAATTGTATACGAACCAAACAACAAGTAAAAACGGGAAATAAATTAGCTAGTTAGTTGATTTTGACCGTGGATTGAAC
>NZ_RJLQ01000052.1 GCF_003833015.1 Clostridium sp. E02 | reverse complement strand
TATGATTCATTTATGATAATGTCCTAGTGTATCACAAATGATTATGTCCCAATTAGTAGTTCATATATTATAATAGAACCTCATGACTTAGAAATGAGGTGGACACAATCAGAAAGGTATTACTAACAATGGATGAAAACCAAAAGTACGAGGTCATTAAAAAACTCGTAGACACAAATGGCAATAAAAAAACAGCTGCGCTTAAAATAGGTTGTTCAGATCGACACATCAATCGCTTAATAAAGGGCTATCAAGAACAAGGTAAGTCTTTCTTTATTCATGGTAACCGCGGGCGACAGCCGGCCATTACCCTTCCTACAGATACCAAACAGTTAATCCTGGACTTATATCGTACCAAGTACAGTGACTGCAATCTGACCCATTACTCTGAACTTCTCAAAGAAAGAGAACATATCAGTGTATCTGTCAGTGCCATTACTTCTATTCTTAGAAAGGAATATATCCTTTCTCCTAAAGCAAACCGCTCATCAAAGAAAGCGGTAAAGAAAGCATTAAAGGCTATCCAATCAAGGACTAAGTCCAAAAAGAAAGCAGCTATTATTCAAAGTTCCATCATGGATCTTGAGGATTCCCATCCAAGGCACCCCAGATGTACGTATTTCGGTGAAATGCTTCAAATGGATGCGTCCCTACACCTTTGGTTTGGAGAAACCAAAACACAGCTCCACATCGCTGTTGATGATGCCTTAGGACAGATTGTTGGTGCATATTTTGATGAGCAGGAAACTTTAAATGGCTATTATCATGTTCTTTATCAGGTTCTAAGTAATTATGGCATTCCATATCAGTTTTTCACAGATAAACGAACTGTATTTGAATACAAAAAGAAACATGAAACCTCTGTAGAGAAGGATACTTTTACTCAGTTTGGTTATGCCTGTAAACAATTAGGAATCGACATTCGTACATCCAGCGTTGCACAAGCAAAAGGGCGGGTTGAAAGAATGTTTGGCACTCTTCAATCCCGCCTTCCTGTTGAACTCCGACTTGCGAATGTAACAAGCATTCAGCAAGCCAATCAATTTCTCCTCACCTATATAAAGAAATTTAATAAGCAGTTCGCATTACCTATTGATAGTATCAAATCTGTGTT
>NZ_RJLQ01000051.1 GCF_003833015.1 Clostridium sp. E02 | reverse complement strand
AAAGATACATAGCGTTGTATCTTTGGTCTTAGATTGTTATTTCACCGTACGTTACGGCTACTCTAACGAGTTTTGTTTGGTTACATCTTTCGATGTAACACCTCGGATGTCTTGATATTGTCTTTTTGCAAAGACTCTATCTAGATATATTTCAATATGTGGTTTTCAAGGTACGTGCGCGATGCAATCAGAAGCATGCACAATCATATGGAGAACTGTGTGGAAAGCTTGCTTTCCTAAGCAGTTTTTTATGTGATTGTATAGGCGTGAAACGCCGTGACTGAGAAAAGCATTAGCTTTTCGAAGTGCTTCGTAACACTCGCAATAATTGTTTGTCCACTCAACTAAACTAACTTTCGTTTGTTCAGATCTGTGAACGGTCTCGCACTAAATTCAGTCTTCGTCTTACGACTCGTCCTCATCAAATTGCTTTCGACCAGTGGAGATGGAGAGATTCGAACTCTTGACCCCCTGCTTGCAAGGCAGGTGCTCTCCCAACTGAGCTACACCCCCATATTACATGGATGTGGGTCTACCCTGTAAAAAGGCTATCCCTATATTTAATTCTATAACTTTCATACTTTATATCTGATTCATCATAAAATAATAAACCAATGGGCTTAAGTGGACTCGAACCACCGACCTCACGCTTATCAGGCGTGCGCTCTAACCAGCTGAGCTATAAGCCCATAAATAATCTGGCACCCACCTGCTCTCCCATGCCGTCTCCAGCATAGTACCATCGGCCGCTTAGGTCTTAACCATCGTGTTCGAGATGGGAACGGGTGTGTCCCCTAAGCGCATCGGCACCAGAAACTTTTTGTCTCTATGGTGTTTTTACATCCTTTATTTCATTGAAAACCTAAGACTCAACAGTATATAAAACCCTCACCACTCTCACTAAATTCAGCCTCACCTTACGGCTTCGCTTCATTAAGTGTTCGGGTGGGCTTTCACACTAAATTCGGTATTCCCTCATTAAGTGTTCAACGCCTACTTCTTCTTCCTTAGAAAGGAGGTGATCCAGCCGCACCTTCCGATACGGCTACCTTGTTACGACTTCACCCCAGTTATCAGTCCCGCCTTCGGCAGCTCCCTCCTTGCGGTTGGGTCACTGACTT
>NZ_RJLQ01000004.1 GCF_003833015.1 Clostridium sp. E02 | reverse complement strand
AACCATCCATGGAGGCAGGCATCATTTGAAAAATATGCAAAAGGACAACGACACAGAAAAGAAATAGCCTAATTTACAAGCAGGTAACTGTAGTTTTATTAAAGTTACCCAAAAACTAATAGTACCTAGTTAAATCAAGCACCAGAAAACTGGTGCTTATGTTAAAACTTTTTCGGGACATTTTCAAAAACGGTTGACAGATTGTTATGGATATCGCTGTTAATAATGCCACAGAGCTTATCGGTGCCTACATTAATAAACTAAATACTTTAAATTCCAAAGGGCGAGTTTATTATATAATGATAGAGAGACCCTAATGAAGCTATAGTGCCATTAATGTATTGACACATCATTTTTTATTATCTATAATGTTAAGTATAATAACATAATATTTTTTTATTTATACTAACAATTAGATTTCGTAGTTAATATTATCAATAAAGAATTAAAGTAGAACATTGCCTAAAAAAGGGCAAATCATATACAGTCACTGTTAGTACAACAGAAAATACTGAATCGGATTATGTAGTTGGTAATGTAACTGTAGAATAGAAATATAATAGTTTAGAAATTTTGACAAGAGCATTAATAATGCTCTTGTCAAACAGGTAAATATATGGCATATAATTATAACTGTTTGAAAAGATATATAAAGTTACTTAGAAAATATATTCGTTATGATATTAGAATTTTAATCTATATTTTATTGCTATTAACCTTTGTTTTTTTTAATATCAATTATTTACTGGATAAGGAAATAAACAAAAACCTAGTTGCTTATGGTGGAATTAACGAGTCTATGACTACGTATAATATCGAATTAGATAATGATGCTTCTAAAAACGAATTAAGTATAATACTTGATTTATTTGACGAGTTCCATATCGAAAATATAAAAGAAATATGGTTGAAATTTGGTCCCTTATCGAAGGTAGGTGTTGAATACTCTACTGATTCTCCTGTCTCTTATAAGAATATAAAAGGGCGAGGATTTACGAGAAATGAAAGAAACAGCGGAAAAAAAGTAATTATTTTAAGTAATGAGGATTATCTAAACTATTATTCTGATTATAGGACAGGGGCAACAATATTACTAGGAGATCAACATTTTAAATTGATAGGTATCTCTTACGATTCTGATCAATCAATAATCCCTTTTAAATGTCTGCTTGGTGATCATATGCAAGGTGCATTTGATATAAATCACCTTGTAATAAAAACAGAAAGACATATTAACAAAAGAGCAATACGTAACAAAACAAAAGAATACTATAATAAATCAGGAAAAAATAATTCCGAAGATTTATTTAAAATAAAGCCTCTTTTTTGGAATGCGATTGAAGATATATTTAACAATTTTATTGATTACTTTTTTTCAATTATTTTATTATTACTTTTTTGCTTATTGTCTCTTTTTCAAACATGTTATATCTTATATTATAAAAATCAAACACACCAATCTGCCTTTTTATATTCAGGTGGATCCAACGAGTTTTTAAAACATATTCTTTATGGTGAAATTCTTATCACTATACTGGTATCATTTTTATTAAGCCATTTAATTATATTGGGTGAAAAAATATGGATAAGTTAAAGCGTTTTCTTTATTTAATAGGTATGAATTTCAAATTTCCAATCGGTTATTGTGCTCTCGTGTCGGTCAGTCTTGTGTTTTATTTTAATTTTTGCTTTACCCAATATACAAATTTAAAAAACAGAAATGAATTTTTAGAAAAAATTAATTATACGAATATTTACCAGGCTACTCTAGCAATCACACCAGATTTTAATTACAATAGTATAATTGCAGATATAAATTTTAATTTGGGTACGAATGGGAGAATATTGAATTTTGATAGGAATCCTTTATACACCACGATTAAAAAAAATCAGACTATAATAATTCGTACCATAACAAAGGAGGAAGCTTCTTTATATCATATTTTTGATCATGGTAATAAAAATTCCGGAGCTTATTCCGCTATCGTTGGGAATAAGTTTAAAAATGACTTTAAGATAGGACAAGCTTATGATATTCCTTTGGGTATCTATGTTCATGAGATGAATAAACAAATCAATATAAACATCATTGGATATTGTAATAATCAATTACTTTTTGATCCTGGTTATGGAGATTTGGGTCGTGTCGATAATGAAATCTTGATCTATGATCCTGACAATACGTTACCTGTACATTTAAATCAATTTAACACGCCTGTTTTCAAAATTTATCTGTATGTCAATAATGATAGAGAAGCTCTAAATATTTTATCGAATTATTGTTTAATTAAATTTAATAAAATACAAAATAAAATTGATAAATTTTCTGCTATCAAAGCAAATTTACTACCTGCCTACTCCAAATTTATGTTATTAGGTATTCTCCTATACCTCGTGTTGTATATTAATTTATATGTTCTTTTTTATTATAAAAAGAAAAAATATATAATCACATTTAACATCTGTAATTTTACTAAAAAATTCTATATATTATGCATCGGTGTTACAAATCTTGTGCAACTTATCACCGGATTTATGATTGGTCAATTATTATGGATATTCTATTGCATCATAAGTCGTTCATTTTACGTTCATAACGAATTTATTATTTTTACCCTTCTTTTTTTCATCCATTTTATTATATTTATCATATTAAGCCGGAGGTATCCATACATTGAACGAACCTATCATTGAAGTTAAAAACCTTACGAAAACATATAATCATGGTGATTATTGTGTGTTAGATCGAGTATCCTTTACCATAAACAAAGGAGAATTGGTTGCTATCGTAGGACAATCTGGTTCCGGAAAAACAACCTTGTTAAACATATTATACGGTCTTACCGATTACGATGAAGGGATCTATAAAGCGAATAATACGATCCTGCAAAATCTTAGTATAAAGGAAAAGCAAAAATTTAGGCATAACTATTTGGGATACGTTCCACAAGATTATGGGCTCATTAAAGAATGGAGTGTCTATGATAACATTAGTTTGCCTCTATTGTTTCATGAAAAAAAATCAACCAAAGAAATAAAATATTGTATAAATTCTATGCTAAGACGTGTTCATCTTAATAAATTCGACTATATGAATAGAAAGGTTGCCCTATTATCTGGTGGGGAACAACAGCGTGTGGCACTATCCAGAGCATTGATTACGAACCCTCAGATTCTCATAGCTGACGAACTTACAAGTGCATTGGACTATAAAATGACTATCAACATTATATCTTTGCTGTTAGAATTTTGTAATGCTGGTTTAACAATTATTTTTGCTACCCATGATGAAAAATTACTAGAACAGTGCAGTAAAATAATCTATTTGCAAAATGGAAAAGTTATAACAGATAACGGACTCTAAAAGAGTCCGCATGAATGAATTGTTATGGATTTAAACCGTTATATAACGCATGAAGTAATTCCCCATTAGAATCCTGACTTAGCTCCCATGCCATGGCTCCCCCCAACCCCTTTGATCGGATAAAATCTGTTTTGTACCCGATGGATTCGGAATCTTCATAGCTGATAAATATTGTTCCGTTAAACAACCAGGGAACCTTGGATTGAGGATGGAGATATCGGGTATACCCTTCTTTATTAAGATAATTATCTTTGACCGCTTGATATGGAATAGAACTTGCTCCCCCAAAGGTCTGGTACATTCCACGATTGGCATTTGGCACCGAGGAATAAAGATATCCGTAGAAGGGAATCCCCATTACCAACTGATCTGCTGGAAATGAGGCTGCCAGCCAAGTATTCACCGCTTTTTCTACACTGGTCTTATATTGAGGAGACGTATCTCCATTTTGGTAGAGCGGAGCCAGTAAATCCGTATGCGTATCCCAGTTCCCGTGAAGATCATACGTCATTAAATTGACATAATCCACAAGAGCCGCTATTTTAGGCAGTTCGACTTTATTTATGTACGAAGTATCAGCTCCACCGGCAAAAGTAAGCAAGTAATGTTTTTTGTCAATTGCTCCTCGCTGATCTAGTTTTTCCCTGATTTTCTGTAAAAGTCTGGTAAAATTTTCTTTGTCCTCCGGACGGTTTACATTGGTAACAAGACCTCCGCTTACCGGATACTCCCAGTCCAGGTCCACGCCATCGAATCCATAGTTTAAGATAAAATCCACACAGCTTTCAGCAAATGCTGTTCTAGATGCATCGGTGAGCGCCGCATCGGAAAACCGACCGGACCAATTCCAGCCACCCACTGAGATCAGTGTTTTGAGGTTAGGGTTCTTCTTTTTCAATTCATTCAGACCTCTTATGTTGTCCAAATCCACATCAGGATACCCAAGCGTCACTTTTAAATCAGACCCTATATTTGCGAACGCATAATTGATATGGGTCAGCTTACTGCCATCAATCTGATCCGGAGTCTTGCGTTGATAGGCGGCCCATGCTGCGTAATATCCCACAACTTTTAAGTCCTTTTCCGCCTTATCCTTTTCCTTATCCTTTTCCTTTTCCTTTTCCTTTTCCTTATCATTAAGTTGCTTCTCTTCCTGTAAGCGTATTCCAGGCCCTTTTATTTCTTCTGCATTCCCGCGAATCATCGGTACAGTTACTAGACTCAAAAGCAGCAACATAGAAATTGCGAGTACGGATATTTTCCCATCCTTTTTTTCCATTTTATCCCCCTTTTTTTCCCTTTTTTACCAGTATAGCATGGAGGGGAGACTTCTATCATTACGCAAAGTCTGGATGATCTGCATAAATATGGCAATTATTAAGGTTGAGAAAATGCACCCAAAGTCAAGAACCATGCGGTCTGTGACTTTGAAATTTTCCAGAAATAGATGCTGTTTGTATTACATGCCCTCACGAAAAGTCTATTCTGTAAATGGATATGTTAATTTATGCTGGAGATCTTTCCCTATATTTGTTACAATAAAAACGAACTTGTTAACAATGATTGGAGTAGGGGGTACCACATTATGTACATAGAAAAAAAACAAATCGGCGGAAAAGAATCGGAGGCATTTTATACTGCCTATTTTCTGAATGACTCCAAGGAACTTCTTCCTGGGAAAAAGCGTCCGGTCATCATTATTGCTCCCGGAGGTGGGTATTTATTTACCTCCGACCGAGAAGCGGAACCAATCGCAATGAAGTTTTTGTCCCTTGGCTATCATGCAGTCATTCTTCGTTACACTACGGGGAATCAGGACGGAACACGGGTAGGTGTTGCCGATACGGCACTTCGTGAATTGGCTTTAACGGTGTGTGATCTGAAACAGAATCATGACAAATGGCGAATTGATGAGAATAAGATTGGAATTTGCGGATTCTCTGCAGGTGCGCATCTAGCCGCCAGCTTAGGTGTACACTGGCAGGATCAACACTTGGTAGATTCCATAAAGGAAGCCAATGGAGACTCTTGCCTTCTAAAACCCAATGCTCTAATTTTAGGTTATGGTCTATTCGATTATCAGATCATGAAGGATCGCTCTCTCGCTCTTAAAAACGATGAAACGGTGAAAGACAATCTAGCTTTTATGGAAAAAGCAAATCTTGCACTTACTGGGGAAATGGAGTTGACTAAAGAAGTGATCTTAAAGTATAGTCCCAGCAAATGGGTATCAGATCAGACTCCTCCGGCTTTTTTATGGCACACAGCAAAAGACAGACTGGTCTATTCTGAAAATTCCCTTGTGTTTGCATTGGAACTGGCTAATCATCAAATCCCGTACGAAATTCATATATTCCAGGAAGGGGAACATGGTCTTTCTCTTGCCACGGAAGTGACTGCCAATAACCAGGATCAGATCGATGACGATTGCGCTATCTGGTTTCATTTAGCTACGCAATGGTTAAAAAAGAACCTTCCATTTTCATAAGTAAGTTGTTTCTGACATCAGATCTGCCTGCTATAAATGACAGACCCGATGTCAGGAATGTTTCCCCTCATTGATCTCTCAGCAAAATATATTTCATTTCATCGCCATAAGTTTGCAGAAACTGTGAAAAATTTCGCCCTTTTTCCATAAGTGTAAATCCACATTTCTTTATCACTTTTTCTGATTGACTATTTGTGGAACCATGCTGAATAGTCAAAGCCTCTAGGGAATGTTTTTCAAAACAAAATGCAATTACAGCCTTCACAGCCTCTGGCATTAACCCCTTCCCCCAATAATCTTTTGATAACACGTATCCAATCTCTTTAATTTTCATATTCTTATAAATTTCGTTATCGTTCAACCGTGAATGATGCAATCCCAAAGAACCTATGACCTTCTCGTTTTCTTTACAAACGATTGCAAATACATTTTTTTCAGAGATAAAATCACTTATTATTTTATGGGTTTCTTCTATTGTCTCATGGTGCTTCCAACCCGCCATTTCCCCAACTCCCTTAACAGAAGCATATTCAAACATATCCTTGATATCCTCTTCCTTCCAGCCACGAAGGATCAAGCGTTTTGTTTCTATTACCTCCTTAGAGCAGTCAATACATACATCCATAATTATGTAATACCTCCTTGATCGTAAATAGCTTCCTTTGTACTATGTCATCATTCTGACTTCTATTCCCATATAATCAAACTTTTTTTATTCCCAATTTTTCCAAATTTCAGGTTGATATCCAACGGTTGCTTGCTTTCCATTCCGTACAATCGGGGTCAGTAGTACCTGTTGGTTGTCTCGTACCTTTTCATCTTTTTCCTCATCAGTAATGTATCGAATCAGAGCCAGGGCATCCTGATCTTTACAATTCAAATTCAACATTTTATCAAGTCCCCCGACTGCCTGTTTCACACTAGAATACTCGCCTTTGCTCAGCCCCTTCTCTGTTAAATCAATGAACTGAAATTTTTTCCCTCGCTCTTTGAAATATCTCTGCGTTTTCTTTGTATCAAAACACTTCTTTGTTCCAAATATCTGTAGATTCATCTTTTGCTGTTCCTTTCTTTATATATCAAAGACATACTTAATTTTTCTTTTTCCTCTTGGGTTTTGTGAGATCATAACTTTCCTTTATCATTCTTTTAATATCGTTTTCTTTTACTGTCCCATCCAGAATAATTGAATTCCAGTGATCTTTGTTCATATGATACCCAGGTACCACCGACTTATAAGCACTTCGCCAGAAATCCCTCCACTCCTGATCGCATTTAATATTGAACATATGTTTCCATCCTTTTCAAAAATCCATGCAAATACTTTTTTGTTTCCTTTATGCCTTATCAAGGACCAGTTTGAATCATGGAAAGGCCTATCTTCATATGTTTCTGTCTGTTTCATACAAAATGCAATTGCTTCTGCCCTTGTTTTCATATTCGCATACTCTCTCCTACCTTGTTCACGTGTACGGCAATCGAATGATTGGGGATTATATCCAGATAGCAAAATCTCCGTACTCAAATGTTCCACTCCCGTGGTGCAGTTTGCCTTCTGTCTTTAGCTGCCAAAATGCCTTCTGCATTCTGTTAAGTATTTCCGGTTGGATATCCAAGCTGTGATGTGCCGGAAAAACTTGTTTTACCACAAGTGCTGCAATCCGTTCAATTGATTTGAGATATGCCTCTGGGTCAGTAGAAGGATAATAAGCAAACAACGTATCTTTGTAAACCAGATCACCAGTAAAAAGAAAACCACGTTCTTGCTCATAAAAACACATATGACCGGGGGAATGACCGGGTGTATGCAGCACCTTTAAGGTACGCCCACCGATGTCAATGACATCATGATCCTTCAAAACCCTTGTAGGCTTGCCTTGAAAGAACTCGTAATTGTCCACATTATACCCCAGTGGCAGATCACAGCGATCTACTACCATGTCCCTAATCTGTTCAATTGACAGCGGAAATTCTCCATTCAGCCAATTTAATTCAGCCTCATGGGCGTAAAAATCCGGAAAATACTTATGACCACCAACATGATCCCAGTGAATATGAGTTGCCACTGCGATAACTGGCTTATCTGTCAGCATTCTCACTTCGTCGTAAATATTGCAAATACCAAGTCCACTATCAATTAGAAGGCTATGATCAGTGCCTTCCAAAAGATAGGCATGTGTTTCTTCCCAATGCCGATACTCACTAATGATATGTGTATCCTTGTTGATATGATCGATTGTAAACCAATGATTCATTCGATTCATCCTTTCCTACTCATAAATAAAAATTTCTTCAATGAACATCTGAAATAATCGAGCATTTTTTTAAACTCAGTTATTGATTATGGCTATTATTTTTTATGGTTTTATCAATAAGTTCCCAAATTATACCTGAAATAATAATGACCAAAAAAACGATTGACCATATAATCCATGCATTGTTTGTACTTCCACCCCCTGGGTCTATGCCGTCTTTATTAAAAATCATACTACATATAAACCCGATTATATATCCTGCAACAGTTGAAACTATATAATCTATCATACCATAATAATTAGTCATTATCCAAATATTCCACCGTTAATATTGATTCGTATTATAATTCGTGCTAAAAAACCATAACGTTCTCTATTATACATTTGCTATTATGACACACATTTGATATCATGTAATTTATAGAAATATTCATAAACGTCAGTTTCACAGACGCTTTGGATCATATAATAAAAAATATAGAAAAGGTGGAAGCAAGAGTGGATAATCAGGAACAAAAACATCAGCGTCGACCCCGGTATAAAGGTACGCATCCCGTAGCTTTTAAAGATAAATATAAGGAACTGCAACCAGAGTTATATGCGGATGCTGTGGAAAAGGTAATTCAAAAGGGGAGTACGCCTGCTGGTATGCATCGTTCCATTTGCGTGAAAGAGATATTGGAAATCTTACAAATAACCCCTGGACAAACTGGACTAGATGCAACCTTAGGTTATGGTGGACATACGTTAGAAATGCTTAAATGTTTAAATTCAGAGGGGCACTTATATGCTACTGATGTAGATCCTATCGAATTGCCACGAACGAGGGATCGTTTGGCGCGCTTCGGTTATGGTCCAGAAATTTTAACAGTCAGGCAAACAAACTTTTCCAACATTGATCAAATCACTTCGGAATCCGGCCCGTTGAATTTTATATTGGCAGATCTGGGGGTTTCTTCGATGCAAATAGACAATCCGGAACGGGGATTTTCTTTTAAGACAGAGGGACCATTAGACTTACGGCTAAATCCATCGAAAGGAATCTCTGCTGCTGAACGTCTTAAAACGATTTCTCGAGATGAATTACAAGGTATGTTGTTAGAAAACGCAGATGAGCCTCATTCCGAAGAAATTGCACGGGCCATTATTTCAGCAATAAGAAAGGGGACAGACATATCAACAACAAGTCTTCTCCAACAAATTATTAAAGATGCGCTTACATTTATTCCTGAAAAAGATAGAGACAATGAAATCAAAAAATCCTGTCAAAGATGCTTTCAAGCACTGCGAATTGATGTCAATAAAGAATTTGAAGTGCTATATGAATTTTTAGAAAAACTACCTGAGGCCATGGCAGAAAGCGGGCGTGTTGCCATTCTTACGTTTCATTCTGGCGAAGATCGTCTCGTTAAAAAGTCTTTTCAACGCTTCTATCGGAAAGGAATCTATAGAGAAATAGCTCCTGAAGCAATTCGACCATCCGCAGCCGAATGCGGTTTCAATCCTCGCGCTCGATGTGCGAAATTGCGTTGGGCTGTAAAATCTTAACCATAAAAAGGGGTTGCTTGACTGAGTCTCAAGCAACTTTTTTTATGACCACTTTTACATTTAATCTTCCACGTTTCTAGCATAGATCTTCCACACTTTGCACATTTCCCTTTAGGAACAATGCCATGTGCATCATTTACAACTACATAATCAAATCTGATTCTCTTCATCCTCGTCCACATATTCCAAGAACAGTCTCTTCTCAAAGCCACCTCGATCTATATTTTTCTCTTGACGCTTTTCTTCTAAATCAGCTTTTGTATAACCACGAGCATTGCATATTGCATATAGTACTTCCAGTACATCTGCCATTTCTTCAAGACTTTTATCTTCTTGATACTCTTTCACTTCTTCTATAAGTTTTTTATCAAGAGCAGTTAGATACTCTTTTTCTGAAAGCGTTTTAAATTTTGCCTTATGTCCATTCATTTCAATCACTTCTGGAATTCTATCTCTTACCAGTTTGTTGTATTTTTTCAAGGGTATGTACCTTCCTTCCAGTATAGTCTTTTATGTATTCATGACCATTACTTTGTTCAATTCTTATGATTTCTTTCCAATATACAATCCATGTAGGCTTGCTCCCAAAATACTTGGCTCCTCACATGTTGAAATATGATATCCAAACCATTTATCAAAACTATTATTAGAAATAGCTTTCAATTTACCGTTTAGCGCATGAGCTGCTAATTCTTCTATTTCACTTGGCGTAGTAAATGTAAAAATAGAATCACTTAAATTAGCATAATTTGCAACTGTCATATTTATGTTACTCAATTTATCGTCTAAACACAATATGAATTGCGCAAATTTATTAATATATGATAATACAATCCTCACGCCTGGTCGTAAAACTCTACAGCATTTCTCCTTTATTGTTCGTGTTTTTGCTCCGATTGGTTGATATCAAGATTATATCTTCCTCGAACCCTTGGTGTTTTTGCTCCAATTGGCTTTATCAATTAGGCATATATTGATAATGGACTTACCTATAATTAGATAAGTCCACATATGGTTGACTGCGAAAGGCGTTTAATCACACCTTAATCTGATATATGCAAATCCTATGGCAATTTCCCCCAAAAAACAACTACAATAACTGAAATAACCGTTAAAGCAGTAAAAACATATTTATGTATCTTTTTTATGTCACGCATAAATATTATGCATGTCCAACTTATAGCAATAACAATGCTCATCGCTATCAATTGATAACGACTTATATCCCATCTATAATGATTTACAACCCACATTAGTACTAAGAAAAACAAATAAGTAATTTCTGCAATTGTTTCTATAACTTTTTTTACATTTTTCTTCATATTAATATGTAATTATTTGTTTGTGTTTCCGCTAAAACTTTGGACGTAGATATATTATTTATTTCTGCTGCTGAAACAGGTGTCACAAATAATGTCGCTACTGTAGTTATTGACAGTAACATGGCTAAAGCCTTTTTCATTTTCATATTTTCTCCTTTTAGATAGTTATATTTATCTAACTATTATATGAAGTACGGCCGTGACTCCGTATTTATTGTAGCACTTTAATATTTTTACATCAACAATTTTAAGCTTAAGTTATTCTTAACTAACTCCTATGTTAGATTCAAATAATTGCACAGCTTCTTCCTTTATTCGACATTTTTTGACATTATGTGCTATGGATATTTACGAAACATTTAAGATTTCTTATGATGTTTAGATTATTTAATTTTTAAATTAGTTTATTAGAGTAGGTCGTACCTCTCATTTATTATAACATAGTTCGTTTCGGCATCTGGATTCACAATAAATTCATTTACAACTGCTCTAAAAGCATATAACGTTTTTATTTAAAAATCCATTTTCCATTGACAATAAGGATTGCCTATTCTATGCATGATTCAAGACTGCCATACACCACAATTTCAAAATTTACACCACTCGTACACAATCCAAGCTAACAACATTATTTTCATACACCTTATCTTTTGCCTGAGCACGTTCAAATCGTTCTACAGCAAAGTGTACAAATCCATTGTCATTTTCAAAGAGGTATGTCCCAAATAGACCTGCACAGTCTTTGGCTGAATTCCAGCTTCAAAGCATCCCCGGACTTCCTTATCTTCATCTCTTACTAGTCGGATTCCTTTTGCAGGATTTTCCTTTGCATAATGATCAATCAATGCTTTGTTGAACATATCCTGTAATAACATGCGGATTCATATCCATTTCCCTCCCATATCATTTAGCCGATATAACAGGCTTTCCGTTTTCATCAAGCAAGGGAGTAAATCCAGATGCATTGCCATCTCTGTGAAATATATAATTTACACCCGTTTGCTTATCTATCCATATTTCCGTCACAGTTGCAAACTTTCCCTGCGCATAAATTCTCTCAAATCTCTCTGCAGACATATGATATCCTCCTATCCACCTATTAGTTATTCATAATTGTAGCCCATTGACTACTGATAATCAATCCTAAGCTTTCACATACTAAATTATATTGTGCCAAAAGAGATAAGAAGTCCATATAAATGTGTATAAGCCAGTGTCTCACGATTGTGACGTATAAAATCAGTCATTTGATTTTGCTTATTGCAGTAATGTTCTGCGTCTTTTCTATCCATTCCGTGATTCATAAACCGGTCGATAGCCCTTGTTCTCCACGCATCTGTTTTATTCTCATAAAACTCGTGAGCTTGTATAAAATCTGTCATTTTTTCATTATAATTATAAGATTCCGGTGAAATAAAACTAATCTTATCACTCATTCTTATATCAATATCTTTCACTCCAAGCTGTCTCATCATGTGGGGAATTTTCATACCAATGGAATAATCCCTTCCCTGACGTTCTAATTCGGTGCTCCACATTTTTCTAAATCCAGGATTTTCACATAAATAGTCATAATCCATACCCTCAATATAAAGCCCCGCATTTTCCAATTCTCTGTTAACCTCAACACATACAAGGTGCCCACCTTTTTTTGTAAAAGAAACCATTTTTTCAAGAAACAACTGAGGATTATCAACGTGCCTTAAAACTGCCTGTGTTATGACAAAATCGTATTTAAAATCAGATTCATATGTCAACACATTATCACAAATAAATCTTATATGATTATTGACGCTGCCAAGTGCCTCCCTACCCTTGTTAATAAGGTTTTCACTAAAATCTAATCCTGTATAAGTACTGCCTTCAGGCATAAGCGGCAAAATCATACTGCTTAAAAAACCATAGCCACAGCCACAATCCAGAATATTGACTGGATTATCAATTTTCCATACCTTTTCTATCAGAAATTGCAGATAATCTTTATTCCATAAAGAATCCCGGGTTCTTTTTAAGTATTCCAGGCGCTCACTCCAGTAACCTTTCAATCCCGCTTCAGAAGGAATATAGGTCAGTGACGGCAAAGGCTTTAATCCTAGCAGCTCATCAACTGAAACATCAAAGTATTGCGCCAGCTGAGGCAAAAGCGTTATATCCGGGAATGTTACATTTGTTTCCCATTTGCTTACAGTCTGGTACGCCACACCCAAAACATCTGCCAGTTCCTGCTGGCTGATTCCTTTATTCTTCCTAAGCTCGGCAATCATGATTTTCATCCGCCAATCCCTCCTTATATTCATATATAGATATTAACATAAGAATTTCATGTTTAGAATAACGCATTTCAAGAGTTTTCTCACGCTTTGAGTGAGTAACCCAAATTCTTATAAAACAGAAATAGCAGATCAGAGAAAAGGCATCTTCCTTTTTCCTGATCTGCTATTGTCTCAGTTTAAAGCCTTGTGTTTATTTCTTCCTGACAGGTATCCAGATTTCGCTGACATAGTCTTCACTCTGATTATTGCCTTCGGTATATACCTCAAAATCGCTTCCCTGAATACGCTCATAATCTGCCTGTGGCAGCCATTCACTATAAATTCGCTTCCAGACTTCCTGCATGGCTAAAGGCATGGGACCAATACACCTAAATACTGCCCAGGTATTTGCCGGAATCGTCATTAGTTCATATCCTTTTGGAACATCTGCTCCTTCGGCATACTCCTGACCGATTCCGTATCTAAATTCATCAGAATCCGGCATCTCCGGCTCGCAAATCCCCATATCGCTGGGTACCAGCTTATCGTAACCCTTAGAGAAATATTCTGTCCAGTAATCCGGAAGATCAGTAAAACTACTTTCCGATTTAAACAGCCTTGTCATAACCAATACCTTAAATGCTTCCCTCGTGATAACTTTGTAATCCATAACAGTTCCACCTTCCAATTTTATTTTGATCAAAAGGCGACTAAAGGATTTTAGCCCGGAACCCTCAACCTTAGCCTGAGTCGGCGTAACTCCATGAAAACGCGCGAACGCCTTTGTAAAGCTTTCCGGTGTCTCATACCCGTATTTTAATGCTACATCGATTATTTTCTTATCAGACGAAGCAAGTTCCTGACCTGCAAGAGAAAGACGTCTGTTTCTGATATACTCTCCCACAGTCATTTCTGTCAACAGACTGAAACACCTTTGAAAATGAAAATTAGAAATATAGACGTGCGCTGCGACTTCCTCACAGGTTAACTCTTCAAGCAAGTGATCTTCCATATATTCAATTGCTTTGTTAAGACTCCTGACCCATTCCATTCAAACACCTCCTGACAAAGTAATAATAACAAAATGGAACATATTCATCCTGTCACAGAATGCTTCAATTTGTCTATTGCATTGCGCAATGGATCAATACTCTCATTCAGATATTACTTATTCATGGATTTTCTCTTCCTCTTTCAGGCACTTCACCAATCGGAAATATTTTAACAGCGGGATAAGAAACAGCCCGCCAGTAAATATCAGGACTATTCTGACTACCAAAAGCATTGTATCCGATATTGAAGATGCATTTGGCACTAACGTCACAACTTCCAGCAGAAGTATCATTAACACGGCCCAGGCATACGCTCGCTTAACCCTTTTATATATATCCAATTTATCATCCAGATCTGTATGCAGTTCAAAAGGTTTCCCATCCCTCTTTTTCTCTAAAATCAAAAGTTCCTTATTAATCCCTCCTGGTGATGTAGCAATCTGTCCCAATCCTATTGCAAATGGACGCCATTTGATCTTACCAAATGAATAGTTGAGATTCATGTTTTTTGTAAAGGTCTGAAATCCCATGCTTTCAAGATATCTTCTATAATCCTTCGCCTGTGGATACGCCCTATGTCCCACAAATTCTACTTTATATTCATATTTATTAGGCTCACATTTATCAAAAACATAGGTGATCTTACCACATTTTCTTAGCCGAAAACCGCACTCAGCCATACGATTTAACCATCTTTCCTGACCGTCCATAAAGTCAAAAAAGTATCGGAATACTATTTTACTCATACGTTTTTACCCCCTGACATGATAACAGAAGCCAATTTCACAACCTCCCTCATTCGTTGTAACTCTTCCTCCGCTTTTTGTCTTCCAATATCAGTTATGACATATTCCTTTTTCTTGCTGCCGGCTTCATCATCATAAGAAACAATCCACTTCTTCTTTACTAATGTATTAATAGCTCCATACAAAGTGCCCGCGCCTAAAACAACCCGTCCATTGGTTTCTTTATCAATAAACTGCATGATTCCATACCCATGATTAGGTTGATATACGGCCAGTAAAACAAGAAAGGTTGTTTCAGTCAATGCACCGCCTTTTATATTATCCCGAATAATTATCGCTCCCATCTGTATTACGTTTACTGTAATAAGTATATCACTAAACGTAATAAATTTCAAGCAATTAGAAAAAGAATTTAATCAGAACATCAAAACGGCGCTGTCCGTCATTATGACAAAACAGCGCCAAAACTTATCCCCCACAACATCTTCTCTATCTGCATTTTACTCACTTAAACATAATAGCTTCTCCATCAGTGCCACACTCACAACATTGTAGCCGCTGCATGCATAAGCTGCGTTTAACCCTTGGTTCGTAACAATTAAAAGCGGAAGCTTTTCAGGATCCACATACATTTTACGAGCCAACGGTTCTACCCCTTCGTCAAAGTTAAAGTAACCTTCACAGCTAAGTTTTCCTTTACCTGCCCAGACATGTACATCTCCCAGGCCAATGGTAATTGTCACCTTACCCTGCTTGTCCGTTCCAGAGAAGCCACGCTGCAATATTCCGCCATATTAAGTACTTCAATCGAAACCAAAGCGTTTTCTACAGGATTACTCTCCTCATCAAGCGCCTGTATTTCATAAAATCTGGTCCGGGCATAGGTAGCCGTTTCATTATAATAAACCAGCAAATCCTCCTGTCCCAGACACGCCCTCACTGTATCACCTGAATAATCAGAAAAGGTTCTGGTATGCACCAGCAATGCCCTGGAAGACGCATTGGTCCAGCGGCAAAATACAGGCTGCTCTCTGTAAAATAATCCAGTGCACCAACTGAAGAAAAAACTTCAATTATCATATCTTCACTTCAAAATTCACTTATAATAATACTTGACAAGCAAAAATCACGTGATATACTAATAGACAACAAGTTGTCCTATAGTTTCAAGGAGGTATCATGAAACAATTTTATTTACAGCAAATCTTTTCTACAATATTTTATTTGTCCAATAAAATCCAAACAGAAGGAGATAAGTTAGTTAGAGACATTACCGTCCGGCAGTGGATGACGCTGCTGACCATCCTGCACCTGCCAGAGGGCAAGGCCAATTATAATCAAATTGCCGACATGATGGGGTACTCAAAACAAAATGCGAAAAAACTGGTAACTGTCCTGGAAAGAAAGGGATTTGTCACAATTGGAAAAAGTGATTCCGATCGCCGTGCCGTATGTATTCAGGTTACAGAAAGCTGCAGAAACATTTTACGCAATTATTATAATAGAGGTAATGTTTACTTAAATGAACTGTTTAAGGATTTTGATGATGATGAAGCTGAGACATTATGGAAACTTTTGAAGAAGCTCACTGCTTATGAAGGCAGTGCTTGGCATGGCTACGAGGAAAAAATTTCTCTTGACTAAATTGGAGGTTATAGAATGGACACAAATTGTGTTATAAATATCAATCCCGAAAGATCCTTTATCGACCAATCAGTCGATATTACACTCACCGGATTGCAGCAAAATCAAAAGGTCATTATTCGTGCTGTAAGCAATGATTACTATTGCGTTAACTCGGGAATGCCCGAGCAGGGACAAAATTCAGTATGGGAGTCCTATGGCATTTTTATAGCAGATGATAATGGCAATCTTTCATTAGGAAAGGCTGCGCCGGTTGAGGGAACATATCAAATATGTGATGCAATGGGACTTTTCTACTCAATGAAAATTCGGGAACTCTGTCCGGGAACACTTACAAAAGAACTTTCCAAAGTAAGCGAAAATCGGAGTTTTCATATTCTTTTTACCGTGGAGGCCAACGGTGAGATTCTGGCTTCTAAAGAACATACCCGGCAGTTCTGCGATGAAACAATAAAAAGCGAAACCATTGTTCAAAAAGGTCTTATTGCACGTTATTTTACCTCAGATTTCCTCAAGAAAAGACCTGCAGTTATTGTTGTAAGTGGAAGTGACGGAAGAATAGAGATTGCACAAGCTATTGCAGAGGTCCTGGCTCAGCGCGGATATTGTGCATTAGCAATCTGTTATTTCGGAATGAATGGTACTTTACCAAATCTGAGCCAGATCCCACTAGAAATCATAGGAAACGCCATTGAATGGTTAAAGAAACAGGAAAGTGTGGATGAAAAACGGATTGGAATTTATGGACGTTCCAAAGGTGGAGAACTTGTTCTTGCAGCTGCCTCAATCTTTCCTGACATTACCTGTGTAATCGCCAACACACCCAGTTGTTATGTCTATGAAGGATTAAAAGATAAGATCACTTCACGTCATTCCTCGTGGACTTATGGTGGAAAGGAACTTCCATTCCTAAAGTTTTCTAATTCTATTCTATTTCAGATGATAATTAAAAAAATGCTGGGGCAGAAAGACCTTATACAGTGGATGTATCAGCAGTTAATTACACGGGGAGAGACGGATAAAGCCAGCATTGCCGTTGAAAAGATCAATGGCCCTATATTATTTTTTTCCTCAGAATCTGATTCAATATGGCCCTCTCTCCTTCATTGTGAAACAGCAGTACATAGACTAGACGAAAAAAAGTTTCAACACCCTTACAAGCATTGTACCTATGAAAAAGCAGGCCATATGCTTACTTTACCATATCAGTCAATTGCCAATCTAAAGAGATGGAATGTAAGTTTGGAAGAATGGAAACAGGCATGTCTGGAAAGCTGGAGGCAAACAACAGACTTTTTAGACAATTGGAGTCATAACATTTAAGTTCACAATCTGTCTGGTGAATTTTTTTGCAGGAAAGGAAGAAAAAATCTGATGAAAGTAACAGCTATTTTAGGCAGTCCAAGAAAAAAAGGGGATTGCTTTAACGTAATAGAAATGCTACAAGGAAGTTTTAACAGGGTAGAGGAAACCCAAATAGATTATATTTATCTTAATGATCTCGAACTTGGATTCTGTAAAAGCTGCCTTTTGTGCTACACAAAAGGAGAGCAGTACTGCCCCCATAAGGAAGTAACCACCATGCTTTTAAATAAGATGCTGGAGTGCGATGTTGTGATTTTTGCCAGCCCCGTTTATGAGCAGCATGTAACAGCATTAATGAAAAATCTTTATGATAACTTTTCCTTCATGTTCCACAGACCTCGTTTCTTTAATAAAAAGGCAATTCTGGTTTCTTCTACAGGAGGATCTGGATTAAAAGAAACACTGAGCTATATGAAAATGTGCGCAATTGGATGGGGATTTCAAATTGCCGGAACTGTAGGAGTCTGCGGAGCTACGCTAAAAACCGACGAGACCTATAAGCAGAAAGTTCAAAACAATATTAATCATTTGGTTGATAACCTATTTAAAAGCGAAGAATCAGCCCCTACCTTATATCAATTGGCAATGTTTAGGGCAATGCAATCTAAAGCCTTAGGATCCTCAAAGAAAAAGGATATATCATTTGAATACTGGAAAGAGCATGGATGGTTAGAAAAAGAATATTATACAAACACAAAAATCAGTCTATTCAAAAAAATCTATTCCCGATTCATCAGAAAAATAATGAAAAAACTAATAACCACCAAAATAATGATAATACGGTAAACAGTAAATAGCCAGACCAAGTCAATAAGTTCGCCGCCCATTTTAGGCGGCGTTATATTTACTATATTTTTAGTTTCCAACTACGATCTGGCAATTACTCTGACTACGGCATTAGTATTACCGTTCGTCTTATTGAATTGATATCTTTTCCATGGCTACTCATATTTTAACATAAGTGAATCACAAATCGGCCTATATCCGATTTTTTGATATATACTATTAGATGTTGGATTCAGCAAATCCGTGTACAACACACATTTAGCAAAACCTTTCTTTAATGCTATTTGACTTAATTGTGCAACACATGATGATGCATAACCATTGCCACGAAAATATGGAGGCGTATATACAAATGCTACACCCACAGCTGTTTGCATCTCTCTCGTAAAGCCAGCCATAGAAACAGGCGAGCCATCAATTTCTAAAACATAAAGTTTTTTTGCAGACAATCTGTAATGATACACGTTAGCATCTTGAGGAATAAACATTTCTGTTTTTCCATAATCTGCTGCCGCATTAAACGCTTCCATCCAATACGGGAAAAAATGCATATCTTTTTCTTCCAATAATCTAACAACTCCAAGTTGCTCAATATCAGGGTTCACAGCAGTAAGCTCATATATTCTCTGACTCATTGTTGTCTTAAATGTTAATCCCTTTTTAGCAGTAACTTTTATAATAGCTATCCATTTTTAATAAAGGCAATTTTCGATGACGTGAATAAAAAGAGTTTAGGCTACAATATTCCAATTTTAAAGCGTGCACCCTTTCCCATATTGATTTTTTGCTTTTCATGCCACAAAAATAAACAATCCATTGATCTAAATAATTATCATTAAAATAACATACGATTTTTTCACAAGCAGAAATCATTTCTTTCCGCTTATTTTGTTCTTCCAATTGTTTTTTATTACAATATTCACAATCACAATAGCTTTCCTCTCTGCTCCTGTTCCAATCGTCCATAAAATACTTTATAATGACGTGGCCCTTACCACATAAACATGTTTTTTCTATGGTATTCATTAGCTCCCAGCTCATTATGCTCCCTCCGTTTAAACAACCCATTGGTTTATAGTAACAATTCCACCTTTATATTATCAAACCCTAAATGCAGATCGTTCTCATAAAAAATCATCTTATCTTCGTGGTTTAGTACCAGCTGATTATCTTTACTAATACTGCTTTCTCCTTATCATAAAGCACAGATTTTACTTTGAATTATGAAATAAAAACTACCAACAATAGTAGTTAGTAGTTTTATAATAATGTTAATTAATTTTATAACGCTTAATAAGTTCTTTAGCAAGCAAGATGGCTATTTGCTCTGTAGAGTTTTCATTACTTTTTAATGCTTGAATATACTGAAGTGCAGGATATTTGTCTTTAAGTTGATCTAATGTTATATTATGTAACAAAGGCAGAACAGTCTTCTGTTTAATTTTATTTTGTCTCTGTAAAAATTCCGATAGTTCAATCTCAGTCCATTCTCTATCAAAAAAACTATCAGATATAACGATAATTGCAAATTCAGATTTTTCCGTACCCGATAAGATAATCTCTTTCCAATTATCCCCCCATGACAAGATATTTTTATCATAAAAGATATTAATTCCCAACTTATCAATTGTTTCAACCAACTTATTAACATAATCATTTTTATCGCTATTCGCATGAGATATAAATACATCGTACTCTTTAATTTTTTTACCATTACTTGTTTCCCTTATTGAAGCATATTCCTCCTCTTGTTCTTCATATGTCCTAGCTGAATTATTGATTTGAACATAATATGGCATATTATCAGCCCAATTTATTTTTATATATTTTTCATCTATCAACTCACGAAGCAAACTCCGAAGCACTTTATCTTCTTTTAAAGAGGCACATTTTTCAAATCGTTCGCCAAGCATTTTACTTGGATTTTCTGATTCCACTATTTCTTTCAGAAGCTTTCCACTATTTAGGGGAAGTCTTTTAAAATTATCTTTCATAATAACTGATTCTTTCATCTTATTGGGACTATCAGCTGTTTCGTCTTCCTCTGTCGAATTTATATCATTCAAAATGGCTCTTAAATAACCCATCATTTTATCATAATCGGTGATTTTATTTTTGTTATGGAATATAGCTGTGTTTATATCATCGTACAGGGGATTGTTTTTTAAATTTTTGTTAGCATAAATCTTTATACTGCTCAACCACTCATGCATACTAACAAGCATATCCCCAGATAGATCGGCTATCCTATTTTTTGTTAATTCGTCATGTTTTATCCAATGTTCTTTATTAAGTTTTTCCCCAGTCTTGATAAACTGCTCAATTGCGTATGCCTTTTTGTTCATAACCAACCCCCATCTTACCTTCGCTCATAATATATTATTCTATCTCAATTATACTTAAGTTTCAATATAAAAAAAATCCCTTATTTATATGATTTATTTAAATATATAATCAAAAACTACATTTATGGTAACAAAAAACCAGCTCCCAAATTGAAAGTTGTTTTGCTGGCAAATTTATTTATCATGTAGAAAATCCAACTTATTACTTTTACGGCGATTGCATTCCAAACAAGTAACTCTTAGATTATGTTCTTCTGATACACCACCACGTGAAAATGGTATAATATGATCAATCTCAATCTCTCGATCAATTAATATCTTTTTACAAATTTGACATGTATTATTGTCCCTTCGAACCACTCTGATTAAAGTCGCATTTGAAATATTTCTTGAAAGCTTTCTTTGTTCTTTTGTTTCAGTGTCAGATTCACTAACAAAATATGCCGGACAAAAATGTCCAAATTCTGTGCAGTTTGCTCTTTGTTCAAACTCAGAAATTTCATCAACTATATATTCCGAGCTATCTTCCTTTATTTCTATCTCAAATAACTCACGCCTAAAATCATCTAATGGTCTTTTTAATTCACCTTCGCCATAAAAACCAGTTGATAAACAGTTTTTTAAATATTCTAGGTGTTCAATATAGCTTTTTCTATCAATAGGAGGGCCAGGAAAATCCTCTACTAATGGGCCATACGGACAATACTTTAATTCCCAACAAGGTTTACATATATTTCTGAGTTTTTCATCACACCATTTTTTCGCGACATCATCTTCCGAAATATTAATAAAATCTTTTAGATTCTTGCTTATCATCATTATCACCCCCCACTAGTTTTAATCCTATTATAATTATATCCCATATAATTCCAACTATCAATGTTTAGTTATCAATCTGACTGCGTAAATTTATCTTTGGATTTAATGGTGTAGAGTTTATCCGAGATGCTCTGATAATGTATCAGGCAATGACTTGCGACTTTAATATACATTATTTTTACATTCGAAACAAGCCCTAAGCGTACTAGCAGAGCAATGATGATAAGCAAGTGACTTCCTGATATTTTTTTGGTTTTGTATCATAATCCCCAAATATGAGAATTAAAGTATACGATTTTCTTATTCTGCAGCGAGATACTATGGGATATTTGGTCGGGATATTTTCCCAATTCTCCATGCCGGTTTCGCTCTGACCTTTGGATCACTTCTCCACTCAGAACATCGTATACTATTAATCATAGAGAACACCAATCCTTTGTTTTGTATTAGTTCGTCGCTGAATACTTTATCACAAAGTGGTGTTCTTTTTTTATTTATTTTCCATTATCCGAATAAAACTTTACGCTAGCTATCAATCTACTAAATATCTACTAAATACTAATTTAATTGCTTACAATCTATGCTTTCTCTTTGAGCATTATAATCATTCTCGTTCTTCCTTAACTTATCTAATTCCTCTTTCTAAATATGTGGCTTACCGTCTTTCTTCCACAGCTTTACCAACTTATAAAAAGTGGTTCTCTTTAATTTCATAACGTCCATACACATTTTAGCAGTCAAATTTCCAGCTTTCCATTCCAAATAATACTTTTCCCATTCTTCCGGAAACTCGGCAGCAGGTCTTCCGGTTGCGTTGCCAGTCTTAGAGGACACCCGTTTCCCGTTTACCACTGGCATAGCAGCTATTCCTTCCCTCTGCCTGGTATTTGTGTTCTGCCTTTCTTTCTCTGCCACATAGGCTAATATCTGAAGCGTAAGGTCTGCGATAAATCTATTGTCTAAAGAATCCTTAGAAATGTTACTATAATTTTTCCATTCCTCACAGACTTCACAATTGGAATATTGTTCTTGCCGTGAATGGAACTTATCATTATAACAGCGGTGAATCATATCATGCCATCTTAAATAAGATTCCACAGTACAATTAACATCATCACTTCCCCAGTATCCCACACCACACATTCTAGGTTTCAATGATTGTTTGCTCCAGTTATCCGGTTTATACTTGATGTCATTCATTACATTCAGTATAAACTCCTCTGAATCGTCACCGTTCTGTGTGAAATTCCGCTTTACAATTTTATACTGCTCTTTATTTAGTGGATATAGATTTCTATAATAACTATCTTCCTTATTGAAACCGCTGTGCCAGACATATGTATTATTTTTGACATCTGGATTCACAATAAATTCATTTACAACTGCACTGGGGGCATATATAGTTTTTCTTTTAAAAGTCCATTTACCATCAATTAGAACATCCTTAGATACTGTATAACTTAATATACCGTAATTATCGTGTCTACCAGTAAGCAAGGAATATTCACCATTGACACAATGAATCATTCGCCCATAGTTTGATATCCAGTAATCTTTATAATCCATCAACTTCGCAAATATTTCATCTGTGCCTATAGCAATAATTTTCATCAATGACAAATCAAGAATTCTCTCTGATTTAATTTCCTTATATTGCCTCTGTACCAAAATTTCTAAAGAATCAGAGAATTTAATTCTGCGCTCATTTTCAAGATAATTTCTCCGGTATTTATATTCACATTCTTTACACTGACCTAAATAATATGATGACCATTTCTTACTATGTATGTATCTAAATTTATCTATTGGTAGTTCTCTGTTGCATTTATTACATACCTTAGTATTTACGTTGTAAGATACCCCATTATTTTCACTATTGTTAATCTTATTGTCATTCATTGAACCTCCTTTTTATTACCCAGAGATTCAAGAAAATCACTATGCTTCCCAAATGGGAAAATTATTTCCAAATAGCGTTTTACGGTCCCATTAAAGAAACCCTTATTTTAAGCCATTCTTGCTTAAACACATATGCTTAAAACCGCCATTTTTCGTTAATTTAGTCCATAGCAAATAAGCTCCAGAATACACGATTCTGAAACTTTATAAATCCATTTATCCTATATTTACTTTTCATGTCTTTATCACATGGATTAGTTGTGCTGATATGTGGTAGGTAACAGATTGTTACGTACCTATTGCACATAGAAATAAATCAGAAATACTCTTGAATCCTAGTATCATCTTTCTTTTACTTCCTGATGATTAGGAAATATAACAGTCTTATAATTGGTTTACATTGCAGCGGGCGTGAAATTTTCATCTTCCATAATTTCATCAATCGCAATGGCTAAATATCTATTCACAATAAGTTCTAATTCATCTGTGGAAATTTTACCATAAAGTTGGGAAAGTCCATTCATATTTCTTTTGTTGATAATTGTTACCCTGTCCTTTAGTTCCATAAATAATTGCCCTCCATTCAATTCATTTTATAGTTGCTAGTTTTCTGTTCTCCATGTTGTCGAGGAAACCTTGTTCCATTTCCTTAGATATGTACATCAAATCGGTATTCTATTTGTACCCTCTGTAAGCGTCATATTTGCCCTGTGGCGAGGTTGAATGCTACGCTTGATGAAATAATCACCTGTGAACATTAAGGCACTAAAATAAGCCTACAATCCCTCTGGAAGCAAAAGGATTATAGACTTATTCAGATGTCTAATTTATATATTATATAGGTCTTTTAATCAACAGTGACCGTACCCCAAAATGCACTATGTCGTACCCCAATCGTACCCCAATTTCTCGATAAAAGCCGTTATTCCGCGATACTTTACGATACTTTTGGTATTGCACATAACCCTTCAAAATGCTGTAAATACCCTGTTTTACGCCACTTCTTACAACTCATAAGGCGTTACTTGATATACATAATAATTCAACCAATTCCCATAGATCGTATTCGCCGCATTTCTCCAGTTTAATACCGGAACCGTATCAGGGTCATTATTTTCATAATAATTACACGGGATCTCCGGGTTTAGTCCGCTCTCTAAATCCCTATGATATTCCCCATGTAACGTCATGCGGTCATACTCCGGATGGCCCTGAACGAAAATCTGCTTTCCGTCCCTGCTCATCACCAGTAAAAGCCCTGCCTCCTCCGACTCTGCCAGAATCTTAAGCTCGGGATGCGTTTCGATATCCGATCTCCGAATCTCAGTAAAACGGGAATGAGGAGCCATCACATAATCATCCAGACTTCTTACTAACGGCACCTTCCGGTCCAATAACTTATGGCGGTAGATTCCAGACAACTTTTTATCGATCTTATACTTTGGGACCCCATAGTGATAGAAAAGTCCTGCCTGTGCTCCCCAACAGATGTGAAACGTGCTGGTTACATATGTTTTGCTCCATTCCATGATCTTCTTCAGTTCAGGCCAGTAATTGACCTCCTCAAACTCCAGATTCTCAATCGGAGCACCCGTAATAATCATGCCATCGTATTTCTTTTCTTTTACCTCATCAAAATACACATAGAATTTGTTTAAATGGCTGGCAGATGTATTCTTTGATGTATGACTCTCCAACATCAAAAAGCTGCAGTCCACCTGCAAAGGAGTATTCGAAAGCGCACGTAAAAGCTGTGTTTCCGTATCCTCTTTTATAGGCATTAGATTTAAAATAAGAATTTCCAGAGGACGAATATCCTGTTTTAACGCCCGGTCCTCATCCATGGTAAAGATATTCTCTTTTTCCAGTATAATCTTTGCAGGTAAATCCTTTTGTACTTTAATCGGCATAATCTACTCCTCCAGTATTTGAATAAAATCGTCCTCCGAAATAATAGGTACCCCAAGTTCCTTTGCCTTCTTATTCTTCGACGAATTGGACGTGGTGTCATTGTTGATTAAATAAGTTGTTTTCGAAGTAACCGAACCCACCGCTTTTCCGCCGTTTGTTTCAATCACTTCCTGCAATGCCTTCCGGTTTTCATAGTGAGTAACCGATCCGGTGATCACAAATGTCATACCATTCAGTTTCTTCGTTTCCTCATTCTTTGTCTCCCGCTCTATGGTAATTTCCTTCCTCACGCGGTCAACCATCTGATTGTTTTTGTCTTCTTGAAAATACGAAATCCACGCTTCTGCAAGCACCTTCCCAATGCCAGAAACAGCAATGAGTTCCTCTTCCTCTGCATGGCGCAGTTTCTCAAAATCATACTGAAATTCCCGGCATAGCATCTTTGCATTTGCCAATCCAATCCCGGCAATTCCCAGACCATAGATCAGTCTGGGAAGGGATGTATGGGATGCCGTTTTCACCGCTTGAATCAGATTATCATAGGATTTTTTTCCAAATCCCTCCATCTGAGTAATCGTTTCTTCATGGTCAGCCAAATGAAAAATATCCGCTAATTCCCGAATTAAACCGCCTAAAATAAATTTTTCCAAAGTTGCTTCCGATAACCCATCTATATTTAACGCATCCCGGCTGACAAAATGAGCAAAACTTTTCACTTGTTTTGCCTGACAATCCAGATTGGTGCAATACAAACTTTTTACATCATTCATTCTCCGGATTTCTGTTTTCCCATCACAAACGGGACAATTGCCAGGAATTTTTATAGTCCCGGTTCGCGTTAGATTGTCTGCGATCTGAGGAATTATCATATTTGCCTTATAGACTGTAATCAAATCCCCTTCTCCAAGCTCCAGAGCCTCCATAATACTTAGATTGTGAACACTCGCCCGGCTAACTGTCGTTCCCTCTAGTTCTACTGGTTCAAACATCGCCACAGGATTGATAAGCCCAGTTCTGGAAGGACTCCATTTTATTTCAGTCAAAGTTGTTTCCCGAATCTCATCCGCCCACTTATAGGCTATGGCATTCCGTGGAAATTTGGCGGTTCGTCCCAAAGATTCCCCATAAGCAATATCATCGAACATCAAAACCAGACCATCCGAGGGAATATCTTGATCCGATATAGAGGCTGCGAACCCTTCTACTGCCTCTGGTAACGTCTCTTTGGTGACTTCTTTATATTCTACCACATCAAATCCCTGTTTTTTTAACCATTCAAACTGCCTGATTCTGGAATTTTGAAAATCCACCCCTGCTGCTGACACCAGTGAAAATGCCTCAAAATTCACGTTCCGGCTGGCTGTGATCTGGTTGTTTAACTGCCGCACCGAACCACTACAAAGATTCCTAGGGTTTTTATACTTGGCATCCACATCTTCGATCTGCTGATTAATCAAACGAAAGTCAGAATATTTAATGATAGCTTCCCCTCTTAAGATCAGCTCTCCCCGAAAAGGAATTGTAAGGGGAACATTGGAAAAGACTCTGGCGTTGTTTGTAATTACCTCTCCGATCTCACCACTCCCACGAGTAACTGCTTTCATTAAGGTCCCATCTCGATAAGTAAGAACCACGGTCAATCCGTCCAATTTCCAGGAAAGGACCCCCCTATTCTTTCCCAACCATTGCGCAAGCTCCTCCGCACTCTTTGTCTTGTCAAGTGAAAGCATTGGACTTTCATGGGCTTCTTTTGGTAGTTCCCCAAGAACTTGGTAACCTACTTGCTGTGTGGGACTTATGGAAAGTACCGTTTTTGTCTCTTCTTCCAGAGCACTTAATTCATCGTATAATTTATCGTATTCATAATTGCTCATAATCTCCCGGTTTTCCTGATAATATGCTTTTCCGGCTTGATTTAGTATCGCAATTAATTCCTTCATTCTACTTAAATTTCCGTCCATCCGATTTCTCCTTTTTTTGTTCCATATAAGATCGGCTGCTTGATTCTTTTATGGCTTCTTTCATCTGATGGTATTCTTTCTTTGATAATTCTCGGAATGTTCCTGACTTTAAATCCCCAAGTTCAACGTTCATGATACGCATTCGCTTTAACATGCGTACTTCAAATCCCAACTGGGTACACATTCGACGGATCTGGCGGTTTAATCCCTGAGTTAAAACGATCCGAAATGCCTTCTCTCCAGTTTTTGCTGCAAAGCAAGGTTTCGTAGTAACGTCTAATTCAGGCAATAATACCCCCTTTCTCATCTTTCTGATGAAATCATCGGTAACAGGACGATTTACTTTCACCAGATATTCCTTTTCATGGGCATTGCTGCTGCGCATCAGTTTATTCACCAGGTCCCCTTGATTGGTCATAAGGATCAGTCCCTCTGACTCCTTGTCCAACCGGCCGACCGGATAGATCCTTACCGGGTAATGAACCATATCTACGATATTCGGTGCCCTGTCCTTATCCGACGCGGTACAAACGATCCCACGGGGCTTATGGACTGCCAAAAGGACAGGTTCTGCCTTATGGTCTTTCTTTTTCCCAGTTACAGCAACGGTCTTTCCCTTTACGGCAACGGATTGACCTGGTAATATCTTTTGTCCAGGTACTGCAGGTTGTCCATTCACTTTTACTTTCCCCGTTTCGACAAGTCGATCTGCCTCTCGACGGGAACAAACTCCTGCTTCACTTAAATATTTATTCAAACGGACTCCATTTGCATCCATACATTTTCTCCCTTATTCTTTACTAGATAAAAATTATAACATTGGGAAAGAAGAACGTCAATTTAACTCTATACAAGAATCTCCTGTTTTGTTTGATTTTTCTATCTATTTGTTATATAATAAGTATATCAAAATTCGTACCAATAGGAGGAATCATTATGCCGTGGACACCCAATTTATCCGTGGGAATTACAATGATTGACGATCAACACAAGATGTGGTTTCAAAAAGCCGAAGCTCTTTTTGAAGCAGGTAAAAACAATCAAGCAAAGGAATATGTAGGAGAGCTTCTTAATTTTTTGGATGATTACACTAAAAAGCATTTTGCAGATGAAGAAAAATATATGCAAAGCATCCACTACCCAGCTTTTGAAGAACAGAGAAAAGCACATACCGCATTCATATCTCAATTAACCAAACTTCGTAACGATTACAGTACTTCCGGCGGGAATTTACTGGTGATTTTAAACGCGAATCAGATGGTACTGGAATGGCTGACAAAGCATATTTCAAACATGGACAAAAAAATAGGCGAATACGCCAAAACCCACTAGATAAAACAGGAGGACATACATAATGCAATCGCCCTCCTGTTTTTCTTTTGTCTAGGTAAACTTATAATGCACTTCGCAGCCGTAGGATATGCGGTTGCAGATATTTACCACTCGCTCCATGGCAGCCGTAGTTTTACCGTTGTCTAGGTCTAACTTCATCTCTTTTAAATCTTCTGTAATTTTAATTTTCTTTACCCCATCGACCAAAGCTATTTCATGTTCAATTTTACTGGCTTTCAACCGGTCTGACAGGGCGTAAACGTGGTAACTTCTGTTCACACCTCCCCCTCCTTTCCACTTGATCTAGGATTACTATTATTTTTATTGTGGACAATTAAAGAAAAAGTTAAACATAAAGCGAAAAACTTATAACTGCAAGCTCTAAAAACAGGATCATACATAAAAAAATGCCTCAAAAAACAACCTCCATACGCTTCCCTCAATCATTCAAGTTCAGCTAGACGTTATTTTTTAAAGCACTCACCAGTGACAACTTTCGGTATCCCAGCTACAAAGCAGGGTTCGTTCCTACTGTGATATTTTTTTGGTTCTGGTATATCCAAGTCCTATATTCTTGTTCCTCTTTTCAACTTCTCCAGAGCCTACCTTTTTTTCTTCTTGTAAGAATTTACCCTTGTTCTTTTTCTCGTCTAAAAGTTGTTTCAATTTTTCCATATCTTTCATTGACATATTATATTCTTCCTTTCCAATTGATCTTTAATTTTTGCCTATCTAACTACCACTTATTTGTTTTCTTTAATGGTCTATTATAATTCTTTTTTTCCTTCAATGTTCCATCTGCTGCCATACGAACCTTTTTCTTTGCTGTTGCATCCCCTGCGGAACCCGTTCTTGATGACTCACTCTTTGCGCGTCCCTTACCGAAAGAACCAGTCTTTGAGGGTTTGCTTTGAGATCTCGTTTCTCTTGCGTTCTTCTCTCTAGGCTGAGTCGTTTTAACTGCCGGAAAGTTGTTTTTTAAAGGGTATGGATGATCTTCTACTTCTGTTAATTTCTTCCCGATTAATTTTTCAATATCTGCCAGCTGCTTTTTCTCATCAAAATCACAGAAGGAAATTGCGGTACCGCCAAGTCCAGCCCTGCCAGTACGTCCAATTCGGTGTACATACGTCTCAGGCATATCTGGAAGATCAAAATTAATAACATGGGATAGTTCATCTATGTCAATTCCTCTTGCCGCAATATCGGTTGCAATCAATATCCGCAAGGTTTTGTTTTTGAAATTTTTAAGGGCACTCTGGCGGGCTCCTTGTGATTTATCCCCATGGATTGCCTGTGCGACTACATGATGCTTTGAAAGCTGCCGAATAATGCGATCTGCCCCATGTTTGGTTCGTGTAAATACCAGGGCTGAAACGATTTGTTTGTCTTCAAGAATATGAAGGAGCAAATCCTTTTTGTTACTTTTATCAACATAATATAGGCGTTGTTCAATGGAATCTACGGTTGATGAGACGGGGGTGATTTCTATTTTCAAAGGATTCTTTAGAAGTGTACCCGCCAGTTTCTCGATTTCAGAAGGCATAGTCGCCGAGAAAAGTAGTGTTTGCTTTTTTGCCGGTGTCTTGGAAATGATCTTTTTAACATCCTTAATGAATCCCATATCCAGCATGCGGTCTGCTTCATCTAAAATAAACATTTTTATGTGTTCGATATTGATAATCTTTTGATCAATCAAAGCAAGGAGTCTTCCTGGAGTCGCCACCAGTATGTCTACATTCTGTTTCAGTTTATCTTCCTGTGGCTTTTGAGACACTCCTCCAAAGACCACGCAGCAATTTAAATCAGTGAATTTACCATACGTATTAAAGCTATCGTAAATTTGCATAGCCAATTCTCTTGTTGGTGTTACAATCAAGGCACGGATCGGGTGCGTTCCCCGAGGAGACAGGTTCTCCTCACTGAGCAGCTGAATGGTTGGGATTGCAAATGCAGCCGTTTTTCCCGTTCCCGTCTGTGCACAGCCAAGTAAATCCTTACCACTTAGTATGATAGGGATTGCCTTTTCCTGTATCGGTGTGGGATTTTCATAGTTTTCCCGTTCCAATGCCTTTAGAATATCGTTTCTAATATATAGTTCCTTAAATTGCATACTATCTCCTTTTTATCTGTATTGGTACATTTATCTCTATCTAATATTATTGACACAAACAAAACATTTTATCTGCATCTCCATGAAAGTATTTCAAGTATAAAGATTAACGCAAAACAAATTATAACATGATGTGGCTAAGAAAGATATATTGAAAATTATAGATTTCTATGTCTTATATCTCCTAAAATCCATTCATGTATTTGTTCCACAGGGTTTTAGTTCAAACAACGAAGTAAAATATGACCTACATTTTTCCGAATTTTATGATATAATACGAAAAACTAGAATAAGGAGAACTGCGATGAAACAAGAAATTTTAGTCTTTCTATCAAATGGTTATGCTGATTGGGAGGGATCCTACCTTTGTTCGGAATTAAACAAGCCAACCACTGGATATGTCGTGAAAACAGTAGCCCTGAGCAAAAATCCCGTAACATCGTTGGGTGGATTTAGAGTAATTCCAGATTATTCCATTAAAGAACTCCCTTCACGGTTTACAATGCTTTTGTTAATTGGAGGCACTGCCTGGTTACTGGGGGAGAATGACTCCATAAAAGAAACAGTAGACACCTGTATCAACCAAAACATCCCAATTGCCGCTATCTGCGATGCCTCCACATTTTTAGCCAATAACGGGTATCTGGATCATATCAGTCATACCGGGAATTCCTTAGACTATTTAGAGGAATTTGCTCCTAATTACAAAGGACGCAATCATTTTGTAGAAAAACAGGTGGTCTCAACGGAACATTTTATTACTGCCAATGGAACATCGGCAGTGGAGTTTGCAAAGGCAATCTTGAATCGTCTTTCTATCATGCCAAAGGAAAAATTAGAGAGTTGGTATCATAACTTTAAGGTTGGATATTTTAAAGAATAAATAAAGAAGCTAGTATTCATGGCGAGCGAAAAGCAGAAAGGAATCAGCAAATAAACGCTGATCCCTTTCTTTTTTTAATATCCCAAATGAAAAAATCAAGGAGTTATATCCCTGGCCCGATCTGCTCTGCCTCTGTAGTCTCTGTTTCTGTTTCTGTCTCTGATTCAGTTTCAGGAACTGTTTCAGGGACTGTTTCTTCTGGCATTACTGTGGTATTTCTCTGGATTATGGCAGGTTTTCCTTTGTAACTACTATTATGAAGGGGTTCTTCCTTTATGATGGTATCTCCCTTTCTGGTGATGCGGTAACTTTTATACACACTTCCTGTTGATCCTTTATGAATCACTTTTTCTGTTCCATATAAAAGGGCAGGATTTTCTTCGTAAACAGGAGGCAGTGGATCTGCATCTCTTACTTTTTTTGAAACAATCTCCACCTTCTGGCCCTGATCCAATAGAGGGATGCCTACAAGCGAGAGGTTCAGTTTATTTCCTTTCAATGCCGCTCTTACGACGATATTATCCTGGCTGGTATTGATAAATTTAAGATCCGGGCCTGCATATCCATCAAAACTCACCATGGCATCTTGTCCTTTTTTTACATAAGATGGAGCAAAGCTATGGGAATTGCGCTCCGTCGTTTTAAATCCACCTTCAATGACTGCATGATATAACGTAGTGGAGACCTGACATACCCCACCCCCAGGCTCTTCAATTAAGACTCCGTTGCGGTAGGCGCCCGCAGGCTGATACCCCTTATCTTTGGTCCGGTTGCCCGTAACATGATTAAACGAAAATTCTTCTCCTGGTTTTACTATAAGACCATTCATTGCGTCCACGGCAAGGCTTATATTTTTGTTTCTATTTTTGTTGTTCGTCGTCGTCGTGGAAAAGGTACCAATTACTTGATATTGTTCTTTCGCCTGTGTCTTCGTTCGTTTGGGCGGAAGTTTTGTAAATTCCGCTGAGATCTCACGTTGAAGATCTTCTTCTTTGACCGCATTCATCACCTGAGCGATTAGCTTTTCCTGATTAAGAACTCGCCCATATTGTTCTTTCGTATAATGATAAACGCCTGTATCCGGATCAAATGAGTCCAGTTGGGAATTTTTTTCTGGCTGATCCCAGCGTTTTGCCAGTTCAGCTACCTGCTTTTTTAACGGCTCTTTAAGAACCAATCGATCAATTGTATATTTTTGCACCTGATCCGGGGGAGTCTGCGTTAGCTGCGTTTGAATCTCCTTTAACTGCCCACTCAAAAGGTTATCAAGACTCACCACTTCCGATCCATCGCTAACTGCCAGCCCCCACTGATACCTCTCTTCAATGGTCTCTTCTGCTTCTTTTATCGTTAACCCCGTAAGATTTGTCTGTTCGATCTTTGCAGAGACAAGCGTCTTATTTTCCGTATTTTCCTCGACACCTGCCTCCGCTTCCATTCCCGTTGCCCCTTTTAAAAAATCGGACGGCGGAGAGGCGAATAGCCGAGAACCAAGTACCCAGACGATTGACAGGGCCGATAACAGCATAACTCCGCTAACAATTCTTCTGTTTCTTTTTCGGATCCGTTCTCTTTTTGCCCTGTATGTTTTCATACGATCAGTTTCTCTCTCCTTTCATCGTTTGTTCAATAATACTTTTCATAGTATCCTCTGAAAGCTGTCCGCTTGCATATCCAAAAACATTCCCATCCCGATCAATCATAAAGGTGGTTGGATAGGAATAAATTCCATATGCTGAAAATAACGCTGCATCGGTATCCATTAAAACCGGATACGTATATTCGTTTTCTTTCAAAAAGTCTTTGATGCCTTGTTCATCTTTTTCATTTCCATAATTAGGCGCTGCAATCCCTAGTACGATTAAACCATCATCCCCATCCGTATCATACGTTTCATATACTTTCTGGATATCCGGCATCTCTGCCCGGCAAGGTGGGCACCAGGTTGCCCAAAAGTTTAGAAAAATTGTCTTTCCTTTATAATCGGAGAGAGTATGGGTCTTTCCAAATTGATCCGTAAGTGTAAAATCAACTGCCGGCAATGGCTCATCTGGATTTTTCTCTTCCGTACTACCTTCTACTTCTGCTGTGGATTCCGGAACCACTACCTCTTGATCCACTGGATCATTCTTTGCATCTTTCTCTTCGTCTTTCGTTTCATTTACGGTAGGATTCGAAATGGAGGACAAATAACCAGTGAAGGCATTCATTTTACCGGTGAACATTAAAAATCCCATGAATATCATTAATATTCCGCCAAGTTTCACTGCATTCTTTGTTACATTCCGATGTTT
Organism: Clostridium sp. E02; assembly: GCF_003833015.1. Lineage (GTDB taxonomy): Bacteria > Bacillota > Clostridia > Lachnospirales > Lachnospiraceae > Lacrimispora. The sequence goes on along the minus strand of NZ_RJLQ01000004.1, from coordinate 170,728 downwards.
CTTAAAGAATTCCAAAACCGTTGTAGTAAAGAATCCAACCGCCAGAAATGGAAGAATAAAACCAAGTGTGTACACCCCAATGAGTAAAAATCCCATCATTTTCGTAGAGGCGGATGCTGCCATAATAAGAACGCTTGCAAGCGCTGGTCCCACACACGGTGTCCATGCAAAGCTAAACGTAAATCCCATCAACAAGGCAGTAAACGGTGACATTGCCAGTTTATCAGAGAAATTTAGTCTGCGTTCCTTCGTAAGAAATGAGGAGGTTCCAAAAAAACCCAATTGATACAACCCAAACAAAATAACCAATATTCCACCGATTCTGGCAAACAATAGCTGATTTGAATTAAAGAATCCACCAAGTGCAGAAAAACCAAGTCCAAGCAAAAAGAATGTAAAGCTAATTCCTATTACAAAGCAGATCGTGTGAAGCATTACCTTACTACGCTTATAATAAATCCGTCCATCTTCTCCCCGTTCTCCCGTCCCACCCGACAGATACCCGATATAAAGGGGGATGAGTGGTAACACACAAGGGGAAAAGAAACTAATGATTCCCTGTAAAAACACGGTTAAAACAGGTACACTCACATCAATTGAAAATCCCAAATGAAATACCTCCTTCTAATATAAGTTCTGCTCATACGATAAGCAAATTTCTCATTGATTCTGTACTATTTTTGATTACAGTTTATAGCTGTAACTATACCATTCAGAGAAAAAGGTGTCAAGTGAATAATCCGTGAACAAATGGTTCGTCAAATTTCATTGTTTTTTGGAATGATTATACCATTCTTCGCATAGAATTTATGGTATTCACTGGAAACTTGTATAATATTAAAGGATGCGTGGATAAATTTACATAAATATACTTGTGCGAACTAAGAATTCGTCGTATACTATAGCTTAACACGAACATTTCTAAGGAGGACAAACACATGGATAGGATTAAGATGACGACCCCCATAGTCGAAATGGATGGCGATGAGATGACAAGGATTCTCTGGCAGATGATCAAGGATAATCTTCTTCATCCCTATATTGACTTAAAGACCGAATACTACGATCTGGGATTGGTTTACAGAGATGAAACAGACGATCAGATTACCATTGATTCTGCAAACGCCACAAAAAAATATAAGGTTGCCGTCAAATGCGCTACCATTACCCCCAACGCTGCCCGTGTAAAAGAATACAACTTAAAACAGATGTGGAAAAGTCCAAATGGAACCATCCGCGCACTGTTAGATGGTACGGTATTCCGCGCTCCTATTGTAGTAAAGGGGATCGAACCATGTGTTGCTAACTGGAAAAAACCCATTACAATCGCTCGTCATGCATACGGAGATGTATACAAAGGCGCGGAGATGAAGATTCCCGGTGAAGGAAAAGTAGAACTTGTTTATACGGCTGCCGATGGAACGGAGACCAGGGAACCCATTCATACGTTTGATGGCCCCGGAATCATCCAGGGAATGCATAACTTAAACGGTTCCATTGAAAGCTTTGCAAGGAGCTGCTTTAACTACGCACTAGACACCTGCCAGGATTTATGGTTTGCAACCAAAGATACCATATCCAAACAGTATGACCATACATTTAAAGATATTTTTCAAGATATTTATGATGCAGAATATGAAGATTTATTTTCAAAAGCTGGTATTACATATTTTTATACATTAATAGACGATGCTGTCGCACGTGTTATGAAATCAGAGGGCGGATATATCTGGGCATGTAAAAATTACGATGGAGACGTCATGAGTGATATGATCTCTTCCGCTTTTGGCTCTCTTGCAATGATGACTTCCGTATTAGTCTCTCCAAACGGTGACTATGAATATGAGGCCGCCCACGGTACCGTTCAGCGTCACTATTATAAACACTTAAAGGGAGAAGAAACTTCTACGAACTCCGTAGCCACAATTTTTGCCTGGACTGGAGCTCTAAGAAAACGAGGGGAATTAGACGAAAACCAAGAACTGGCTGATTTTGCGGATCGACTAGAAAAAGCCACTGTGGATACCATTGAGGCAGGTGAGATGACAAAGGACCTTGCGCTCATAACTAGCATAACCAATCCAACCGTATTAAACAGTGAAGAATTTATCAAAGCCATAGCAAAAAGACTGTAATTATAATATAGAACGAACAAAAAGAGAAAGTAGAGATTGTTTGCTTTCTTTTTTTGAATCATAGGAGGCCGGGGATGGAGTTTAAGCAAGTGGAGGTAGTTTTAAAGGACGGAACTCCCTGTTATTTAAGGAGCCCTGGACCCAATGATGGGGCATCTGTACTTCGTCTTTTAAAAAAAGTATCAGGGGAAACCAACTATTTAAGCAGATATCCAGATGAGATTAAAATATCACTCTTTCAGGAAAAACAATTTTTACACTCTCTATTACAAAGTCAGAAAGATTTGATGATCTGTACTTACGTCAGAGGAAGATTAGTGGCAAACGCCGGGATTAATCCGGTCGCAGAACACGAACGGTATGCTCACCGTGCCAATTTTGGAATCTCAATTCTAAGAAGCCATTGGGGACTTGGCATTGGTTCCAATCTTCTATCCGCCATCACAGAGGGGGCAAGGGCTATGAATTATGAGCAACTAGAACTGGAAGTCATTCAGAGCAATGAACGAGGAATCGCACTTTATAAAAAATGGGGATTTGAAATTTACGGGGCAAGAAGACACGGATTTAAGTACCGGGATGGCAGTTACGGGGACGAATACCTCATGATGCTGTCCTTAAAATAACTAAATTTTTTAAAAAAACTTCTGTTCATATCATTATCAAAATGATATAATAAGTATTATGATATAACATTTCAGTAATGGAAGGATCCTACAAATGAATATTAGACATCTTACAATCTTTAAAATGGTGTGTGAAAAAGGAAGTATTACCGGAGCTGGCAAGTCTTTATCTATGACCCAGCCCGCCATCTCACATGCCATCAATGAACTGGAGGAATCCGTTGGTTCTCCTTTGTTTGACCGTGTATCCCGTAAAGTCGTTATGAATGAAAACGGTAAGTTTTATCTCTCCAAAGTCATTCCTCTGTTAGAATTATACCAAGACCTGGAGAATTACTCCGGTCTTTTGCACTTACAAGCCCCATTGCGAATCGGATCCTGTGTCACACTTGCAAGCCATCTGCTTCCGCAGATTGTAACCAAATTTAAAACTACAAATCCCGATATTCAGGTAAACGTCACCGTAGATACATCCGAATCGATTACCACCCAACTACTGAAAAACCAACTAGATATTTGCCTGATTGAAGGTGTGATTCCAGAGGATCAGTTAGAAAGAATTCCTTTTTCTTCTTATCCTATGGCAGTGATCTGCGCGCCTGGGCACCCCTTGAGTAAAAGCAGTAGTCAGCCGGTACCACTGGACCGCTTAATCAAAGAACCTCTGCTCCTACGGGAGAAAGGCTGTACCATACGGGATTCCTTCGACTGTGCTCTGTCACTGAACAATCTAAGTGCAGAACCTCTCTGGATAAGTTCCAGTTCGGATGTCATCATAAAAGCGGTAAAAGAGCAGTTGGGAATCGGCATTATCCCAAGAATCTGGGCCGATGAATCCATAAAAAGAGGAGACGTTATTGAAATAGAAATCAAAGACCTTAATCTTAGCTGTATGAATCATGTTGTATTTCACAAAGATAAATTTCAAACAGAAGCATTTCAGGCATTTATCAATCTGGTCTTATTTGATTCATGAATCGAAAACGCGTTACCCTTCTACAACTTTAAGGGTAACGCGTTATTTTTATTCCCGCTCAGTAAGAAGCTTATCAATGGTTACAATCTTAACACAAAGAGTAAACAGTTCCATGGCTAGTCTCAAATCAGCAAGTGTGGGATAAGATGGTGCAATCCGAATGTTACTATCATGAGGATCTTTGCCATATGGATACGTAGCTCCAGCCCCAGTCATTACAAGACCTGCTTTTTTACATCTTGCCACAATGGCTTTTGCACAACCATCATTGGAATCAAAGGAGATAAAGTAACCGCCTTTGGGGCAGGTCCACTGCCCGATGCCAAGACTTCCAAGTTCCCGATCAAGTATTTCAATAACAGCTTCAAATTTCGGTCTCATGATGTCCGCATGTTTTCTCATATGCTCTACCATTCCATGAATGTTATGGAAGAATCGTACATGGCGAAGCTGGTTCACTTTATCGTGACCAATGGTCTGCATTTTTAACTGTTTCATAATATCTGAAAGGTTGTTCTGGCTAGCCGCTATGGCTGCAATCCCAGATCCCGGAAAACTTACTTTTGAAGTAGAAGCAAACTTAAACACCATATCAGGATTGCCAGCCCGCTTACATTCTGCAAGGATTTCAATCAGATGATCCTGATCATGGTCATATAAGTGATGAATGGTATACGCATTATCCCAGTAGATTCTAAAATCACTGGCAGCTGGTTTTAGACGGGCAAACCGGCGAACCGTCTCATCAGAATAAGAAATCCCCTGAGGATTGGAATACTTGGGTACGCACCAGATTCCCTTAATGCTATCATCGTTTGCAACCAGTTCTTCCACCAGATCCATATCCGGTCCTGACGGTGTCATCGGAACATTGATCATCTCAATTCCAAAATACTCACTTACGGAAAAATGTCTGTCGTATCCTGGTACTGGACAAAGGAATTTCACCTTATCAAGCTTACACCAGGGTGTGTTTCCCATAACACCTTGAGTCATGGAACGGGATACCGTATCATACATAACATTCAAGCTAGAATTTCCATAAATAATGATGTGATCCGAAGCAACTTCCATCATATCTGCAAGGAGTTCTTTCGCTTCTTTGATTCCGGCAAGTACTCCATAATTTCTGCAGTCGGTGCCATCTTCACAGGTCAAATCATCGTTGCTGCTTAACACATCCATCATTCCCATAGAAATATCAAGTTGCTCGGTACTGGGTTTTCCTCTGGACATATCAAGCTTTAGATCCTTACCCTGAAATTCCTTATATTGGGCGGAAAGTTCTTTTTTGTGTTCCAGTAATTCTTCCTTTGTCATCTCTGCATACGATTTCATCGATTTCTTCCTCCTCATATAAACTCCTTTAACCTAACAGTTCTTTCACTATCCTGTTAACTGCCCCAGGGTCGGCTTTCCCTTTCATCTTACGCATGGTCTGACCAACGAGAAAGCCCATCGCCTTCTCTTTTCCGCTGTGGTAATCACTGACTGATTGTGGATTCGCGGCAATGATTTCTTCAATCACCCCACGGAGTTCCCCTTCGTCACTCACTACCTTTAAACCCTTTTCTTCTACGTACTGTTCTGGATCCACATCCTCAGCAAAAATTTGTTCGAAAACTTCTTTCCCCACGGTTCTGTTAATGGTACCATTATCCACTAAATCAATCAATTTTGCAAGATTTTCTGGAGAAAATGTCATTTTTTCCGGTTCCATCTCATGTTCTTTTAACAGTCTCATGGCTTCTACCATTAGCCAGTTAGCGGCTTCTTTTGGTCTTTTGCAAATCTCTGTGACTGCTTCAAACACATCCGCCATATGTTTGGACCCAGTAATAATATCTGCATCATATGCAGAAAGATGATACTCTTGCTGGTACCGAGTCATTTTTTCTGTTTTTAGTTCCGGTTGATTTTCTCTGATCCTCTTAATCCATTCATCCGAGATCTCAACTGGCGGTAGGTCTGGGTCTGGAAAATAGCGGTAATCTTTGGCATCTTCCTTGGAACGCATGGCATGAGAGGCTTCTTTGTTGTCATCCCATCTCCTGGTTTCCTGTACAATTTGTTTGCCTTCCTCAATCAGTTCAATTTGGCGTTTTCTCTCCCCTTCAATGGCACGTGCAATCGCCTTAAAGGAGTTTAAGTTCTTCATCTCTGTTCTGGTACCAAATTCCTCTGCCCCCACCTCACAGACAGACAGGTTTACATCTGCTCTCATGGACCCTTCTTGAAGTTTGCAGTCGGAAGCCCCCAGATACTGAATCATCAGCCTTAATTTTTCCAGATAAGTAATTACTTCCTCTGCACTTCGCATATCCGGCTCTGAAACAATTTCAATCAATGGTACTCCACTCCGGTTAAAATCAACCAAAGAACAATCTTCCCATTCATCGTGAATTAGTTTCCCTGCATCCTCTTCCATATGAATTTCATGAATTCTAATTTTCTTCTTTCCCGACGCTACATCAATCTCCACATACCCATCATGACAGATCGGAAGATAGAGCTGAGAAATCTGGTAATTTTGGGGGTTATCTGGATAGAAATAATTCTTCCGGTCAAATTTACAGGACTGATTGATCTCACAGTTGGCCGCAAGCCCAACGGTAAGCGCATATTCCACCACCTGTTTGTTCAGAACAGGAAGAGAACCTGGCATCCCGGTACAGACCGGACACGTATGGGTGTTAGGTGCTCCACCAAATTCAGTGGAACAGGAACAGAAAATCTTTGTATTCGTGGCTAGCTCCACATGTACTTCCAAACCGATTACTGTCTCATACTGTTTGCTCATTTATTTCTCCTCCCTTCCTAAGATCGCGTCCTTTGCAAGTGCCGGCATCTGGTACCCCCGGCTTTGTTCCATAGCATATCCTGCTTTTAATATATGCTTCTCCTGAAACCAGCCACCGATAAACTGAACTCCAATTGGAAGTCCTGTCTCACTAAATCCCCAAGGGACCGTAAGCGCAGGAAGTCCAGCCAGATTAACTGAGATGGTGTAGATATCTCCCAGATACATCTTTAAAGGATCCTTTAAACTTTCTCCAAGCTTTGGAGCCGGTGCTGGAGCTGCTGGTGCCAGAATCACATCATAACGAGAAAATGCTTCGTCAAATGCCTGTTTAATCAATGCTTTTGTTTTCAATGCTTTTAGATAATAGGCATCGTAATACCCAGAGCTTAACACAAAAGAACCAAGCATGATTCTCCGTTTAACCTCCGGACCAAATCCTTCCGATCGGCTTTTTTTATACATGCCATGAAGTCCTTCGTATTCTTTTGCCCGATGGCCGTATTTCACCCCGTCAAAACGAGAAAGATTGGAACTGGCTTCTGCCGAAGCAATTACATAATAGGCAGGAATCGCATAATCCACCATTCCAAGATCAAACATTTCAACAACCGCACCTTTTTGTTTTAAAATCTCAACCGTATCCAATACTGCTTTCTTAACCGAAGGATCAATCCCTTCCACCAGGTAGTCGTTTGGTACTCCGATCCTTAAACCTTTTACCTCACCAGTAAGTGCTTCCATAAAGCTGCTATCATCTCTTTCAACTGAAGTACTGTCTTTCTCATCGTAAGAAGACAAGATCTCGAAAAGAGCTGCGCAATCGGTTACGTCCTTTGCCACTGGTCCGATCTGATCTAGGGACGATCCGTAAGCAACCAGTCCATAACGGGAGATGGATCCATACGTAGGTTTTAAACCAGTGACTCCGCAAAACGAAGCCGGCTGCCGAATCGAACCACCGGTATCGGAACCAAGCGCACAAAAACATTCTGCAGCCGCTACTGCCGCACAGGAACCACCAGAAGAGCCACCAGGCGCATGATCCAGATTCCATGGATTCTTTGTAACACCAAAAGCAGAAGTCTCGGTTGTGCTTCCCATGGCGAATTCATCCATATTTGTTTTTCCTATGATTACTGCACCTGCCTTTTTTAGGTTCTCCACTGCAGTGGCTGAATAGGTAGGAATAAAATTGGAAAGGATCTTTGAACTGCAAGTGGTTTTTACCCCTTCTGTGCAGATATTATCTTTTACCGCTATTGGCACACCTGCCAGATTTCCTGTCAGTTCCCCTGCTTCGATCTTTTTTTGTATCTGCTCCGCTTGTTTGAGGGCATCCTCTTCCTCTATCGTTACATAGCTGTTAAGAACTGGCTCCAATGTCTTTATCTGATCCAGCACGGCTCTTACCGCCTCTACTGAGGTCACTTCTTCTTCTTTTATCTTTTTCCCTAACTCTACTGCAGTAAGGGATAATATTTCTTTTGCTGTCATCTGACTCCTCCCTATTCCACCGTCTTTGGCACCTGAAACGCTCCGTCTTTGCTTTTCGGGGCATTCTTTAAGATCTGATCTCTGTCATCTCCATTTTTTACCACGTCTTCACGAAACACGTTGTGGTAAGGGAACGCATGTGACATAGGCTTTACTTCGTCTGTATCAAGCTCATTTAATTTATCAATATAATCCAGCATGCGGCCCATATCCTTCTTGGCTTGTTCTTTCTCTTTCTCATCCAGGAAAAGTTGAGCTAAAACTCCTACATACTCGATTGTCTCATCATCTATAATGTGCGCCATATCGTTTTCTCCTCTCTTTCTTTATGGTTCCAGTCTAGATACATCTCTTGGAAAGAGAGTCGTCTCTCTCACATTGGATTCATCCAAAAGACGCATGGTTAGACGTTCCAGACCGATTCCAAGTCCTCCATGAGGAGGCATTCCATATTTAAATATCATTAAATAAGAAGAAATATCGTCTGGATTCATCCCTCTTTCTTCCATCTTCTTCATAATTGCGCCATAATCATGGATACGCTGACCACCAGTGGTGATTTCAAGCCCTTTAAATAGCAGATCAAAACTTAGTGTGTACTTGGGATCTGCTGGATCATCCATGGCATAGAAAGGACGTTTCTTAGAAGGATAGTGGGTTACGAATACAAAATCACTGCCATATTCCTCTTTAAAATAACGACCGATTAAAACCTCTTCTTCCGGTTCCAAATCATAAGGATTTTTAATTTTTCGATTGTATTTTTCTGATACAAGTTTTTTTGCTTCTGCAAAATGCACTTTAGGGATGCTGGTTACTTGTGGAAGTGTGACCTTTAACATCTCTAATTCCTGTGCATACTCCTCACAGAGAAGTAAAAACGTATACTGGAGCATAGCGGTCTCCATATCCATAATATCCTCAAATCCATCAATGTATCCCATCTCAAAATCCATGCTGGTATACTCATTCAAATGTCTTGTGGTATTATGTTTTTCTGCCCGGAACACAGGTGCAACTTCAAACACCCGGTCATATACACCAACCATGGTCTGTTTATAAAACTGAGGACTCTGCCCTAATTCTGCTTTCTTATTAAAATAATCCAGTTTAAATACGTTGGAACCACCTTCTGCACCGCGAGCTACAATCTTAGGGGTGCGAATTTCCGTAAAGCTTTGAGAATGGAGAAAGTCACGGAATCCTCTTACGATTCCTTCCTGAATGCGAAACTTAGCACGCTCCAATGGATTTCTTAACGTAATGGGGCGAAGTGCCAGTTTTGTTTCTAACGATGTGTTAAGTTTCCATTTACTAATTGCAATAGGAAGTATTTCTGCTGGTTCTGAGAGAACCGTAATTTCCAGTAGACGAATTTCGAATCCGTGAGGTGCTCTCTCTTCCATCGACACCACACCAGTGATTTTAACCGCAGACTCTTCTTTTAACTGACTTAATAAAAAGTTCGTGGTTCCCTGCTCATATACGCACTGTACCAATCCCTCTGCGTTTCTTAAAATTACGAATGCAACTTCTCCCATCTTCCGGATGGTATGGACGCTGCCTTCCATCTTTATGGTTTCCCCTGCATAGGAACCTGATTCAACATCCTTGATTCCCTTTGTTTCTTTCTGCTTCACACCACTGATAAATTCCATATTTTTCTCTCCTTACCTAAATGTAATTGCTTTGATTCCGATCAAGAATTAAAATAAAAAAATCCCGTCTCGGAATACAGTTACATATTCCGGGACGGGATTTATATGGCTATAAGCTCCCGCGGTACCACCCGCATTGAGACATTAATTCTATCTCCACTCTTACATTTAACGCATGCATACGGATAAGTCTACTCAATCTGCCAGAATCTGTTCTCATTCTGGTCGCTTCGACTTACCGGCTCCGGAGTGTTCCCATAGCCAAGTCCCACATGACGGCGCTCTCAGTCGGTGACGCCCTCTTCCTGTCGAGGTCCATAGGCCAGAGTCTCTTTCTCTGCCTTTTTAATATCATTTTTTACTCTTGTAGCTTCATGATTCCCTATTTATTTCTATTATAAACAATTTATCGCTTCACTACAATGAATTTTCCTAATAATATCATAATCTTTTTTATGATGCAAGAATTATTTGAAACAAATTTATTATTTATTCTAAATCAATTAATTATATACCCACAAAAGAAGACTCTTTATGTTAACTGACCTCTTGACAAAAGTCACACTCATCCCTTAGAATAGACGGAAGATAAGGGAGTAGTCAGCACCAATTGGGTCAAATTGGTGCCTGCAAAATCAACATGCTGACAGAGAGGGTTCTGTCTGGTTTTGCTAATTTTGCCAAGTTGCAAAAAGATGAGACTTATCTGTGTGTTTTTCGTACACACAGATAAGCCTCATCTTTTTTTGTCTACTCTGGAATCAAAAAATATGAAATACGTTTCACACAGGAGGAATTTCACATGTCGTTACCAGAATTATTCATCATTGCAGTCTGTCTGTCTATGGATGCCTTTGCTGTCTCTATTTGCAAGGGACTCTGTCTTTCCAAAATGAACTGGAAAATCGCAGGCATTACAGGGCTCTACTTTGGAGGATTTCAGATGGGAATGCCACTGATCGGTTACCTTTTAGGTTACCAGTTTAAAGATGCCATCGCCTCATTTGATCATTGGATCGCCTTTCTCCTTCTTGGAATCATCGGACTTAATATGATTCGGGAATCCTTTGAACCCAAAGAAGAAGAGTGCACACACTGTTCGCTGGATCCCAAAAACATGATTCTGCTCTCCCTCGCAACCAGCATTGATGCCATGGCAGTCGGCGTCACTCTAGCCTTTTTGCAGGTGCAAATCCTACCAGCCGTATCCTTAATTGGGGTCACAACCTTATGTCTTTCCATGGCAGGTGTAAAAGTTGGCCACGTATTTGGAAGCCGTTTTCAGTCCAAAGCAGAGTTTTTTGGAGGTATGATCCTTGTTTTAATGGGAATCAAGATCCTCATAGAACATCTATTGGGAGCATAAGCACATCGTTCCTCCCCCGATCTCCATCCTCTTTTCATTGATACTGATCCATACTGGAAGGGACGAGGGATTATACACCCGATCACCATCTACCGTAATTTGCAGGGAGGTGGCTGCTCTCATATAGTCCACGATTTCAATGTTTGTTGCATACCAGATATCATCTTTCCCTCCTGCCATTTCACAAAAAGTTTCCATAAGATCCCAGTTATCATCTCGTGGAAACTCGTAACTATGTCCCCATACATACATCATATAAAGATACTGCGTCTTCGTTAGATTTATAAATTTTCTTCCATTTTCCAAAAGGTTATGATTATGATGACAAGTTGCTTTCCACTCTAGAAAATCAGAGGGCATGGAAAAATCATCGGTGCTTCCTACCACTCTGGAGTATTCAATTCCAAGACCTGGAAGGAGATCCATGATTTCCTTTGAATAGGACCCGTTCGGGTAAGACATTCCCCGAACAGGATATCCTACGGCACGCTCCAATGCTCTTCTGTCCTCTAAGACTTGAAGCGCAACCTGAGGAAGAGGACATCTGGCAATGGTAGGGTGAAGTACTGTATGGCAGGAAACCTCATGCCCCTGATATAACTCCTTCCATTCCACCGGCTTAATTCGATCCTCGCCCTCTGAAAGTCCTGAATTTAAATGAAACGTTCCCTTTATTCCATGACGGTTAAAGATAGTAACCAGTTTTCGGTCTTCCAATCTTCCATCATCATAGCTCATCGTCAAAACCTTGTTCCTTCCTCCCGGAAAACAAATATAAATATTATTTAACTCATTCTTCATAACGCTCCATCCCCCATTCCATTGTTATAATTAAGAACTGCTGCAAAGAATGCCAAAGCCATGCCCTGTCCCCAGCCCTGAATCCACTTTTTTGATATCTTCTTGTATCCATCCCGGTCCTTCATAACAGCCGTACCCCCCGAAACATCCATAAGTCTTCCATCTGGAGCCACATGGGATAATACACCCTCAATGGATTTTTCTATGTATTTAATATGGAGAGGGTTTCCCTTTAACGTCATAGCCGCAGCAATTCCTGCAGAAGCAGATAGTTCTTCATAGGATTCCTCATCATCAAGAATGGTCCTCCAAAGCCCCTCTTCTGTCTGTAAAAGCTTGAAAGCAGAAAGCTGCTCATTTAAGCTTCCCACAATTTCTAAATACTGTGGATAAAGATAGCACTCCGGTAATATCAGCCCCACCTTACTCATTGTATAGGCAGCCCAGCAGTTGGCTCTTCCCCAGTAAAAGCCTGACATATGATCCTTTGTAATATTGTTATACCCATGATACCACAGCCCAGTGTTATCATCCTGAAGGTACTGGATATGCCAGTAATATTGATCCAAAGCATCGCCAATCAATTCCTCATCCTTTGTCATCACGCCTACTCTTAACAGAAAGAATGCGGCCATAAATAAAGTATCTGCCCAACACTGCTCTGGAAAATCATTGTTGGAAGAAACCGTATGCTGGAGCACATGGTCCCCAAACCGCAAGGCATCTTTTCTCAAATACTCTACCTTAGACTGAATGATATCCTTATACTTCTCTTCTCCCGTCGCCTGATAGAGCGTAATCAGGCAATGGCCCATGGCACAGGTATTCACAGTCCACTCTGGAAGCCCTAGTTCTATTAGTTCATCAACTCGTTCCTTTAAAAATCCCAGATAACCTTCCTTTTTTGTAACCGTATACGCTTCAGCAATTCCATAATAAGCCACCCCACAGGGCCAGTCCCAAGACATATCCATCCGCTTTGTCCGTTCCACAATACGGTCCATGGCTTCTTCTAATTTATCTCTGTCATACTGTAGATTCCCCATATAAATCGTCTCCTTTTTCTTCTAGTATAAATGCTTTTACTTCACTTGCCAATAATTTAGCAAAACAATCAGCTCCTTTTCTGGATAAATGCACCAAATCCGGTACGAAAAGTTCTCTTGCTTCCTTTTCTTCCATACTTTTGCAATATTCTTTCGTCAGGTGATTCATATCTACAAAGAAAACGCCTTCTTTTTCTGCGAATTCTTTCATCTTACGGCTGTATTCCGGCAAAAGCACACCAATTTTTTTATTTTCCCCTTCCTCATTCTCTTTACAGGGGCATAAGCAAACTGGAGAAATAAGAACTGGAGTCGCTCCCCGTTTTCTGGCAGCCTCCACATACAATCTTAAATACTGGGGAAATTCACGCACTGGCACATAACGTTCTGCCTTAGCCGCATACGCATCATTATGTCCAAAACATATAAAAAGAAAATCCCCCTCTTTGATGTGTTCTTTTATATCCTCAAGACGCTCCTCATTTAGAAATGACTTCGTTGACCGCCCTGCCATGGCACAGTTATCCACGATTAAATGGCGGGTTTCATAACGCATTTCCTGTTTAAATCTGCAATCGTCTCTTGGATCTATTTGATAGCAGTTTCCTTCCTCTAAATAATCCAAAAGACGTTCTCCTAACCCGTATTTTGGTCTTTCTCCTCCTCCATAGGACTGAGTGATGGAATCTCCAGCCAGATAAATCACCGGCTTTTGCTTCATATATGGGAGCACCTGACCAAAATTCATATCCGAGCCATAGTAAAACCTGGGATAGCAGGGCTGATTGTAACAGTTATTCTGCCAGGCTACCCCACACCGGTATTGTGGATCGTGCATCAGAGTAAATAGTTTATAATTGGTTAATTCTGTATTGGTGTAAATACGGATTGCAGAGCTATCTTCGGTTCGCAAAAGAATCTCTTCCCGAAAATCCCCAAAGATATCAGCAACCAGACATGGATTTCCTTTGGTTCCATTATTGGTCCTTGTATTTTCAGGACAAAGCATCCTTCCATGGGTAAAATCATGAATTGCTCCAGTAGGTTGTTGGTTTAAATAGTCCGCTCCGTCTGTAATCTGTGTGGTTAAATCTCCTGCCCAGCGAATGGACATATTGGATCCCAATGTATCTTTCTTTAGAAGTGTTCCATGACAATCATAAGTTCCAACCCCATTGACCCAGCATTGCAGCCCTCTCACACCTGGAACCACATCTCCAATCATACAGCGGCCAAGATCCTTCTCTGCATATTCACCGAATATAACATCTCCTGTCTCCCCATCCCGAAGTGCATAACCATAGGGCGCATGGTCCGCACCTTCAAATACGTTAAATATTTCATAGCCAGGCCGGTCTGGATCAATATCCGCCACATGCATGGCATCCCCGTGACCTAGTTTTGCCTCCCGACCATCGGGAAGCTTATCCCTAGAACTGTACAGTAACGATCCATCGTGGTCGATACAGGCAGCCCCATAGACAATTTCCATAAACCCATCCCCATCTACGTCACAAGCCGCCAGAGAATGATTCCCCTGCCCTGCCAGGTCCCCATAGACCGGATTGGTTCCTTTTCCATCATGGGGATGGTCACAAAAGGGATTCTTCATGGGCACAAACCCACTGTCTGCCGACCAGATCTGTTCCCATTTATCTTCTCTAAAATCATAGGCTGCGATAGCGGTTCTGGTATAATATCCCCGGCAGACTACAAGGGATGGATGCGTTCCGTCAAGATAGGCGACTCCAGACAGAAAACGGTCTGAACGGTTACAAGGTTCGATCCGATTCATGGCATAGTCTCCCCACAAAAGTCCATCATCCACACGCTTAAATGGAAACGGTATGGTACTTAGTTCTCTTCCATCTCCTCCAAACATCGTTAAGTATTCCGGCCCCTCAAAGATAAATCCTTCCAATTCCCGAAGCTTATTTTTCGCACTTCTAGAAGGTGCATATTCATCTAAAAAATAATCCACTAGCTTTGTGGCATCTTCCTCACTCAAAGGGTAAGAGTAAATATTAGAAATTCCAAAGCACTGTTCCAGCGTATTTGGCCAGTGACGCGCTTTTACCTCTTCCTGTTCGGTCCAAGACTGAAATAATTTAACTAAATGCTTCCGATAATCCTCTGAACTGCATACATAAGAATCTTCATGACTATATCCATGCTTTAAGTCCTCCTCTGGCATGGTGACAAAGAATTCTTCCCTCTGCTCTCCCTGTTCACGATAGCACGTCATATGCGTTCCCGGAGCAGTCTTCACTGCCATTTCTGCCTTTCCGTCTCCGTTAAAATCGTAGCACATAAACTGGGTATAATGTGCTCCTGCCCGAATATTAGGGCCCATATCAAGACGCCAAAGAAGAGTTCCGTCAAGCTTATAGCAATCTAGAATGCAACGGCCTGTATACCCTTTTATGGAAACATCTTGGGAATTGGAGGGGTCCCATTTGACTATGTATTCATATTCCCCATCTCCATCCACATCTGCCACGGACATATCATTGGCAGAATAGTAAAATGTCTCCCCGCTCTGTGTCACACCTGGTTCCGGTTTGTTTAGCGGAATGTCGAAATAATCCTTCTCCCACACCTTCACGGAAGAACAACAATCATATTCCACTCCATTTATGATAGGCGCCACCCCATACTTTGACTTTTGCATTCCTTCCTTGTCAACAAAATTAGTACTGTCTGTTACCGTTGCAATTGGTACCCCGTCCCGGTAAACGATAAAATCCATTCCCGTCATACCAGTCTCATCATATCCAGTTACCTCAGAAAGGAACAGCCTCCAGCTTAAAAATATCCCTGTCTTAGTTTTAACTGCAATCAACCCACGGTTCAATCGTTCCAACTGTTCTCTCTTAATAAAATGAACGGGGGTATTATATTTCTCCATCGATAGAACTGTACCATCCTTCATAACGGAACATACATAGAAATAATGAGGGACACACGTAGATTTATGGAGTGTAAACTGCTGGCTGTCCTTTGCCGGGATTTCCTTCATAAAACGGTAATTTTCCTGTTTTCCCTCCCGGTCAGACCAGTATATCCGGGTGGTTTTGGCCCCCTTTATACGGTCCCAGGTAATGGTTACTTGATTGTTATAAATGTTCAATATCCGTATCATGTTTTCTCCAATCTGTTAAAATTATGCCTTGCGAAAACGATCCAAAGACATATCCGCCACTAATTCATCCGCCCCCTCCAAGCTTTTTGGAAGTTGATTCCGGATAAACTCCATGGCACAAATAACATTTAAACACCATTGAGCCGTAAAGTTGGTCGAAATCCAGGGGATTTCCACAAGGTCTTCCCTGTTTCCTTTCTCCGATAGCCTTACATCTTGAAAACCTTCATGATTTCCCTGACAAAGGATGGCATTCAGTAGATGGCGCCAGGTGGTTTTTGCCAGTTCCTCATCCTGTCTATACCAGGCCCCATAAGCGCCCATAGACGCGGCCATAAATGGAAGAGAAAATTGCCTTTCCCCAATGATTCCGCCAGACTCTTTTAACTGTTCTTTCCTCGAAAGATAATAGAACCTTCCATACGCTGCCAGCATTTCCTTCCATTCTTCATCCTCTAGCAAATCTGCCATCTCCATCCATACCTGCGGCGCTCCCATACAGATCTGCAGATGGGTACCGCCTGCGGCCTGTTCCCCAATATAACGCAAATGAACCGTGGCAGGGTCAAATTCAAAATCCGGACCAGACACCAGTTTTAATGGAGCTTTCTTAATATCCTCTATACCGATGGCAATTTTTTCCCGATAATGCCCATCGTTAAACCGTTCCCACTGGGTCATCCAATTGGCACAAAGAGAGGACCAGTCAGGACCACTTCTGGCATGACTTTTATAAACCATTTCTTCCTTTTCGTAAAAATCTCCAAGAGGGTCCCGGTTTAAGAAGGTCTGCTCATTGTCCTTTAGCTCGGAAAAGATATCTTCCAATCTGTAATCTCCGGTCATATAATAGTAAAACCGATGGTGAGCCGCCATGGCAATCCGGGCTTCCTTACAAGGACAGCCCCAATGACGCACATTGTGACGGGAACCAAGGCCCTTGTATTTCCCTATATGATATACATCCACTTCGGATGCATGCCTTGTCAGCTTTTCCGCCAAGGTAAATATCTCCGGCCGGCCTGACCTTAAAAATGCAAGCCACAGCCACAAAGTGGGAACCAATTCTGTGTTATCCCAGGCATAGCCCCCCATGTCATAACGCCACTGGTGCCGCTCCTTGTCATAGGTGTGCATAAAATCCCCATAATTAAAAAGCCCATACCAGTTTCTCTGTTTTACTTCTCCCTCATAGAAAGCGACTGCCCGGTCAAGCTGTTCCTCCAGCCACAGCTCCATTTCACTCTCCCTTTTTGGCAGGGACCAGTATCCAAAAGCCTTCCTCTCATGATAAAATTCCGGGGTTCCTACATACTGGGGTGGCTGATTTACTTCTTTGGAAAATCCCTTTAATTCTTCCTCAGAAGGGATTACCGCATCATAAAATCCTATGGAATATTCACTGGTAGAGGCAATCCCATAAGGGGTTGCTCCTTTATAGTCATAGCCTTCGTAGTACACCTGATTATATCCTCTGTCCGTGTAATGCCTGAAATCCATGGCCTCTGCCTCTGGGCTGTAAAGCCAGATAACCGCCTCTGCCTCATTTTTCGTAAGACTTCGGAATGTATAACCGGAAGGATACGTCTGCCAAAAGTCCCGAAGAGAAAAAGCCACACTTCCATTTTCGCTTCCAAAAGCAGCCGCTCCACTTGTTTTTATTCCATGGAGGCAATCCAGGAAACAGCAATTGGGGATAGCCGTTTTCTTTTTTATCTTAAAATGGGTTGGACTGTCCTGGCTAAAGTCATATTCATCCCAAAAAGGCATGTCAGAAAGGACCTTGTCAATGTTCTCTTTATCCGTTCCCTGTGGATGGAGCTGCTCTCCCTTCATCTGAGCCGCGTAAATAGAATCCGCTATCTTAGGTCTCCAAGTTAAAAGCTCCGCCATGGCTTCATGAAATACACCATAATCCCCTTCAAACATCACATGCCGATTGTAAAGGGCTCCCTCTAATGGTACCGATACAGACAATCCAATTCCTTTTAGAAAATCTTTTTCTTCCTCCCCATCATAAAGAAAGGTATGGGTAAACGTAAGATTCCGGCTTTCTACCCCCACACACATACGGATAAGAAAAGGAAGTTTTTTCTCCCCCGACTCCGAGACATGAATTCCCTTGTATTGAATCACCACCCGAAGGGGGCCCTCTTCTTCCAAAGTCACCTCTTCCACCACTCCAGCGTAAGGCTTTTCAATTTTCCCCTCAAGCCCATCTTTGTTTATCGGCTCTTCTAATAAAAGAACGGGGTGGGCTTTCCCGCCTCTTACAATACCATTGATCTCAAGCGTATCGAATAGATACTGACCGGACTCTGGCACATAAAAACTTAGTACTTCTGTTTCCACAATAAAGCCATCTTTTGCCTTTACTACCCGGATCGCAGAACCTGACGGTTCCTCCATACATCCATCTGCTTCTACTGGAAGCACTTCAATTTCATCCGTAAGTTTATTGGCACATGCGGTATGGGCGGTCCATTTCACCGAACCATCTGGCCAGTACGCTGTGATTCTGGACTGCATAGCGACTCTTTCATGGTCTGCATTGGTAAGAGAATATCCAGTCTCTTTTCCACATACTCCCTGCTTCCACATGCATCCCCATGTGGTATATCCTGTTTTCTTTCTATTTTCCAGATTATGCAGTTTCACGTCTTCCTCCATCTACGAAGCGGCACAGCTCTATAAGAGTGCGCCGCCTTTTTTTAACTACTTAGAAGTATCCTGCTGATACAACTCGTTGATCTCTTTTACCAGTCTGTCTCCACCCCGGTCTAGCCATTGTTTTGCTGCTGCGTCAAGACCTTTTTCATCTATCTGTCCACAGATATACTGGGTTCTGGCATCGTCAATAATCTGTTCAATATCCGTACCTACTTCTGCATTGACACCGGAATTAGCCAGATATCCAAGCGCTGGATTGTAAATAGCAACTTTTTCATTTCTTACATACGCTTCTTCCTGAGCTAAGGTAGGTTCCTCTTTTTTCAGGGCAGGTACCGTAGACGCTAATTTAGGAATATAGCAAATCCCCTGGTTTAATCCCATGCTTGGTCCCTGTTGGATATCCAGATCATTTCTTAAAACAACCTCTCCGGCATCATCAAAATCATAAGTGATTCCCTCCAAACCATAATCTGCAAGAGCCATCATCTCATCATCACACATTTTATCTAGGAAATGTAGACATTTCTTTACATCTTCTTCGCTCTTGGCTCCTGCCTTGGTAATCAGATAGTACCCATTAAATCCACTGGTTGCCAGAGTTTTTCCGTTCATCGGTCCCACCAAAGTCATGGAAGCAAACTTAGACGGATCGGTTACTGATTTCACATCATTTCTCTCATAATATCTCCAAATTCTCTTTGCCCCATCCATGACATCAATAAACGCTCCTGCTTCCCCTTTCTTACATGCATCCGCAAACGTTCCAGAATCCACGGTTGCCCAGTCCTTACGAATAAGACCGTCGTCATACATTTTTTTAATCCATTTTAACGCTTCTAAATATTCCTGTGTCTGATGGACTGGAACCATTTTCCCGTCCTGCTCTACCCATTCATTTCCACATCCAAACCACGTCTGTATAATATCAATTGGCCCTACATACTTCGTCATTTCCAGTCCAACTGTATCGTCTTTCCCATCCCCATCTGGGTCATTATAAGTGAATTTATAAAGCATGTCGTAAACATCTTCTGCTGTCTTTGGATCTTCGGTTATGCCAACCGCCTCTGCCCAGTCCGTCCGATAGGAGAAACCATAACGTCCGATTTCTCTTGCCCGGTAAATACCAATTACCTTACCGTCCACAGTCATTGCCTTTAACACCCTTCCATCTGCCTTTGACAGATTGGGATAACTGTCTGTATCTTTTAAAAACTCACTCAAATCCCAAAAAGCACCTTTCTTGGCTGCTTCTACCACATTGGCTGTTAAGGAATCCCCCTTTCCAGTAACAATCATAGGCATATTATCCTTATCCATTAAAGTAAGCCCGATTTTTTCTTTGTACGTATCATTATTTTCCCAATGCCAATCCACATGGGTACCCGTGTAATCTTCATATTTCTTGGTTACCTCATCTGAATGTTCGTTCTTTAAATCCGTTCCATAATACGATGGTGCCATAAATGTAATCGTTGGTTTTCCATCTGTTGTTACATTAGCGGCTTCCTTTTGTGCTGTTTTTTTTGAACCACCGCAAGCAGTTAAAGACAATGCCACCGCCCCAAATAATGATACTGTTAATGCTCGTTTCCAAGTTTTTTTCATGATACACTTCTCCTTTTCTAATATTAATATGATTGCTTCAGCCCTTAACCGAGCCGATCATAACCCCCTGTGTAAAGTACTTCTGTATAAATGGATAAACCACTAAGATTGGAATCGTAGCAATGACAGTCGTCGCCATCTTGACTGCTTTTTCCGGCGGCATTCCCCAAACTCCCCAATCAAATCCACTTTCCGTTGCCACAGAAGAGGTCATAAAAATAATTCTTCTTAGCACGATCTGAATCACTTCTTTGTTTTTATCCGAAATAAACATCATTGCATCGAAGTAAGCATTCCAACGGGCGACTGCATAAAATAGCGAGACACTTGCAATTACGGGCTTGGAAAGTGGTAGGATTATTTTTAAGAAAATCTGTAAATCATTCCCGCCATCCATTCTGGCTGCCTCTTCTAGTTCCACGGGAAGCCCCTGAAAATAACTCTTTATTATTATCATATTAAATGCATTCACTGCTCCAGGAAGCCATAATGACCAAAATGTATTTCTCAAATGCAATACGTTAGAAACCAGCATGTAAGTGGGAACCATCCCACCGGAAAACAGCATGGTGATAATGACCATATTGGTGAAAAATCTCCTGCCTTTAAAATAGGACCTGGAAAGGGGATAGGCTAGGGTACAGGAAAGGATCATGTTGATAAACACACCTATAATTGTTACAAACAGGGAATTAAATAGTCCATGTATGGTATCACCCGTCTTAAATATATACTGATACGCATTCAACGACAATGTATGAGGAAAAAGGAAGAATGCTCGTTCTGTCAGTTCTCTTTCCGTTGCAAAGGAACCTGCTACGATATATACAAATGGAAGCAGGGTGATTACGGCAAACACTCCGATAAAAAGGTAGATGAGAACCTGAACCAGCTGATCTGCTGGTTTTCGCTTGATTTTTATATGCTTTGTTCTTGCCATTGTTTTTTCTCCTTTTTAATAGAATCCAGACTCTCCGAAGGCTTTTGCCAACTTATTTGCTCCTAAAACCATGATCATACTGACGATTGATTTAAACATACCTGCTGCCGTTGCCAGAGAATAATCACCATTTACGACACCTCTCGTATAAATATAGGTATCAAATACATCGGAAACTGCCCGGTTCATGGAATTCTGCATCAAAAATATCTGCTCATAGCTTGTATTTAAGATTGTACCAATCTTTAAAATCAGCATGATGACAATGGTTGATCGAATGGCAGGTAAGGTAATGTGCCACATTTTATGCCATCGGTTGGCACCATCTACCTCTGCTGCTTCATAGAGCTGAACATCAACACCAGAAAGGGCTGCCAAAAAAATGATGGTGCCATATCCGGTCTCCTTCCACATACTCTGCCCTACAATCATCTGAACGAACAGCTTGGGATTGGACATGATATCCGGTGCATTCGCCTTTCCAAATAGCTCAACCAATGAGTGATAGACCAATCCATCTGTGGTGCTAAAAAGCTGGGCAGTCAGTGCTGCCACAATGACCATAGAAATAAAATGAGGAATATATACCATCGTCTGTGTAATACGCTTAAACGCTACATTCTTTACCTCATTCAAAAAAAGTGCCAGAATAATTGGAGCAGGAAAGAAAAAAATCAAACTGGCTATGGATATCGATAAGGTATTCCTAAGAACCCGCCAAAAATCTGGCCCCATAACAAATTTTTCAAAAATGCTCAATCCTACAAATGGACTATGTAAAAACGCTCCTAACATGGTATCTCCATTATAGGGACTGAAATTCTGGAACCCCATAATCAGACCACCCATGGGCAAATACCGAAATACCACCATGTAAATCACACCAGGTATAATCATGATGTACAACCACTTATGTACAGACAGGGCATGCTTCCAGGTTCCAGCCCTTGGCTTATTGCTTTGACTCTTTTCCATATGCTCTCCTTTTCATTTCTGCTCCAACCTGTCACCATTGGTAATTATGTCAGTTTTTTTAAATTTGAAGCACTGCTTTATGAGCATAGTTTATATCAATCTGCTTGTTTTTGTAAACAATCATTTTGTGACTCATTTTTATATTAAAAAACGCCTCATAATCCGCATATACTAACGGTTTTATGAGGCATAATAACTATAATTATCACTTTATTCCTTACTTGCGGTGTTCTTTGCGAAAGGATGCCGGGGTAAATCCTACTTGATTTTTGAAAAATCTTATGAAATTTTGTACATTGTGATACATTAACTTTTCTGAAATCTCAGCTACAGAATATTCTGTAGTCAAAAGCATGTATTTAGCCTGTTTCAATTTTTCTTCATTGGCCATGTCGGTAAAGGTAACTCCCTTTTCCTTCTTTAGAATCTTGCTTAAGTAGTTTGCATGATAAGACAATTGATCTGCACAATGATTTAGACTTATATTTCCCTTGCTGTCCTTGATCAGAGCCACCACCTTTTTTACGATTTCGGATTCCTTTCCTTCCTCCCTTTTTTTCTTCAATGCAGCAATCATAGGGTGGATGATCTCTTCTGTAATCGCTGATACAATTTTTTTCTTATCATAAATCTGTGGAAGAATGTTTAGTACATTATATTGTTCGCTTTCAAATACATCAGAAAGAGAGATATCAAAAGCCGAAGGAATATTGAGCATAGCAGTCAAAAGTCTGGTCAAGTAAAAACTACGTTCGATTCCAACTACATTTTTTATTTCCATCCGTTTGATAATAAGCTCCAGCAGACATGCCGTCTCTTCTTCCTTCCCGCTGATAATGGACTGAATCAACTCGTTTTCCATAATCATGTCATATACATTCCCCACTTGAGTCTTGAGCAAATAATCATCGTACAAAACCAAAGACGAGTTATTCGGGTCTTCCTGATTCGATTTATTATAAAGTGCCTCTGCACATTCCCCATATGCACGCCGCACATGATACAGCTTATGAAATGGCTGGCTGATTCCCGATGCAATAAAAAATCCATAAACTTCCCCAATATGATCTTTTAAACCTTTATAGAAAACCGCTGTCTTAGAATCCAATTCCACATCATTTTCTTCCCCTATTATGAAGATCATCTTCTCCCGGTAATATACAGGTGCAATAAAAATGTCGTTTATAATTTTCTCTGGTAAATTAGAAAGAATCCCAGCATAGCTGTCCTTCATTTTTTCCTGTTCTGATTGATCAATTTTACAAGTTATAACAATCATGCGGTAAGCAGGCCAGGAGACAATCTCCGATTTCTTTAATGCTTCCTCCCTGTTCTTCTCGTTCAATTCACCCTCAATGAGATTGGAAACCAAAAGCCGTTTCATCTGTTGCTTCTGATCTTCCACATATTGTTCCAAACTCTTAAGTGGTTTGGAAAATGCCACTGCAGTCAGCCGTACCACAAACAAAAGCAAAGCAAAACCTGCCAATACAGCAAAGGAAGCCAATACGAATACAAAAGCACCTTTCTTTACATTTTCTTCATTATAACCCACCAGATACTTAAGACCGGTTATCTCTTCTGCCTGCACACGGATATGATAGGTATCTCCCTGTCTGCTCTTAAAGACTCCAGAAGCTTCCCTTCCACTGTTTAAATAGGCATCGGTCATCTTGGCATCAGTCTCCATCAACACATTTTCTCTTCCAATGATTGCTACATCATATCCCATCTTTTTATAACTATATGACATTTGCTTTAACTTGTTTTCATCAAGCTTGATGGTAAGAAGCCAGGATAAATCGCCTATCCCCTGCTCTTTCTTTAAAACCAGGCGAAGGCCGGAGGTATCCACTGATTTGGAAGTCCGCATATTTCCCTCCATCGGCGCAGGAATGTGTGAACGATTCAACCAGTACACGGACAACAACATTTTATCCTGTTTATCCAAGAAATCTTTTGTATCCTCCTGGTTTTTCAACTGATCCATTGGAAACAGACCATAATCATTAAAGACCCAGCCATATTTTACATTTATGAGTTCATAGTCCGCGATGTATTTTTCCAAAAAATAATTTCCTTCAATGATTTTTTGGACTTTCTTTAGATTACTGTAACTGGAAAATGGCGGTGATTCCTGCCGTACCACCCAACGCACCTCCTCTCCATTTACTGCTTCAATATAATATTCTTTTAAGGATGACAAAATATTTTCGTATTCCCGGGAGATTTCATCACTGTAGGAATCCAAAGCCATCTGGTTCTTGATTTTTTCCCCTTTCATATAGAGATTGCACGACACAATTCCCATAACAATGAGCGGCAGCGTCACCAACCCCAACAATTTTAGAAACATCTGCTTTTCATAAGTCAATGAACTGATGCTCTTTAACATAATTCGTACACCTTTAAGTTCCTGTATTCAGCAACAAGTGGTGCCAATTGACGAAATCCGATTTTGCCGCCTTTTAAAACCTCTCCGTAAGTTTCTCCATCGTCATTGAATTCAAATATAAATAAATCATTCACAAAAAACTTGATTTCGTTGTGGTATTTTCGAATACATATCTTATAAAAACCATTGGCATCCGCTGCATCTGGAAGAGGATCTGCCCCCTGAGACACCAGATGAAACCCATAGCTTTTTCTTAAATTGCAGGTATGAAAAGCCCTCTCATCCGGCTCCTTTCGTCTGAAATAAGAAATATGAAAGCCATTCATATCCCCACTATGATACTGCGGATATTCCCCCGTACGTTTTAAAAGAGACGGATCAAATAAGTCCTTTCCATCCCGACCAGCAGCCGCAAAGAACAGAATGCATAATCCCTGATCGGTCACAGGCTTAAATTCCCATGTTATTTTTACATTCTCCGGAAAATCCTTAGGACACCATAAAACATAATTCGCCTTTTGCCCCAAATCATGATCCAGTGCATTTTCCAAGCACATACAGTCTTCGAAAAAGCTGATCTTCGCATTCCCTTCCATAATAAATCCATCAATATCTTCCTTTTTTGATAACGGATTCTCATAGATTAACTTTTCCTGAATCATTTTAATGTAACTGCCCGTATTCCTGTTCATTATATTCCCCTCCATAAAATATCCTTCCCTTGTACCCACAACGATACCATTATACATGTGCCCCAAACGATTCTCAACCGCTTTCCTATCTCCTCCATTTAAAATCTCCCAAACGCACAACTATATTTCTTCCTCAACTTTCCTTCTCTGTTATAATATGGTAAACTATTTTTCAGAAATACAAAGGAGGATTACCAAAGAAAATGTTGTATACTAAAAGCATAAATAATAAAAGTGTTCTCGGAATTATCCGACGCTTCTGCAATTACATTGACCCAAGACTTACCGAACACGGTTCCCATGTAGCTTACCTTGTCTTTCGCATGCTAGGTAAAACAGGGGAGTACTCAAAACCGGAACTTCGCAATATCTGTTTTGCTGCCCAGCTGCATGATATTGGTGCTTATAAGACAGAAGAGATTTCAAGAATGCTTCAATTCGAAACCAATGATGTATGGGACCATTCTTTTTACGGCTACCTTTTCATCCGGTATTTCTCTCCACTTCATGAGTTTGCTCCGGCTGTGCTTCTTCACCATACTGCATGGAAATACTTAGAACAAGAAGAAGCACTCAGTCCAAAATTAAAGAATTTATGTCAAGCGATCCATATCGCTGACCGCATTGATGTTTCCATGTCAGTGGAAAAGCATTCCTTAGTTGAGACACTTCAGTCGCTGAATAACGGAACTGGAACCATCTTTGCACCACATATGTTAGATTTGGCAAACAAACTTAATTTTAAAGAATCCATTGAAGAAGAATGGAGAAAAGATGAGGAATATTTTGACTTTTTATCAAAGCTTCCACTGTCTAGTAACGAGATAACCGAATATTTTAAAATGCTTGTCTTTATTATTGATTTTCGAAGCCATTACACGGTAACCCATACCATAGCAACCACCAGCATAAGTTATGAATTAGGACTACTGCTTTCATTAAGCGAAGAGAGCTTAAATCAAGTTCTCTGCGGTTCTCTGCTTCACGATTTGGGGAAAATAGCCATACCAGTGGAGATATTGGAATATCCGGGAAAGTTAAGTACACAGGCTATGACTATCATGCGGACTCATGTCAATCTGACCGAAAAAATATTCGGTGGGAACATTGACGAAACGATTCAAAGGATTGCCCTCCGTCACCATGAGAAATTGAATGGAACCGGATATCCCAATCAACTTACTGCGGACGATTTAACCACCGAAGAGCGGTTAGTCGCCATTGCAGATATTATCAGTGCACTAACTGGAACAAGAAGTTATAAGGGCTCATTTCCCAAAGAACGAATAGTATCCATACTCTCAAAAATGAGGGACGATGGGCTCGTAGATCCTTTCATCGTGAATCTAGCGCTCCAAAATTTGGATCATATTCTTGAGATCACGACAATTCGAAGCAAACCATTGCTTGAAATTTACGAGAAGTTAAGATCCGAATACTTATATATCTCCAAATGCAATCGATACCGTGAAAAAATCCGCTATGCCCTTTCCTTAGAACGGCCCAAAAACATGTGCTTATGGCCATAACCCGCAAAAAACCGATTGGTAATTGAAAATTCATTTATTTACCAATCGATTTTTTAAGTATTATTTTGCAACTACCCTTACAAATTTTTTCTTACCGCGTTTTACCACAACGCCTTCTCCTAAAAGCTGTTCTCTCGTAAATACTGCTTTCACATCCCTAACAGCTTCCCCGTCTATGGTTACTCCACCCTGTTCTACATTGCGTCTTCCTTCTGAACGTGTTGGCGCAAGACCAGATCTTTGGAGTATCGTTAGAATGTCAACCATTCCATCCGTGAAATCCCCTTCTTCCAATTCAATGGTGGGCATATTTACAGCATTTCCGCCAGAAAACAACTCTCGTGCTCCTTTTTTCGCTTTTTCTGCCTCTTCCTCTCCATGTACCAGTTTGGTCAATTCATAGGCAAGGATTTCCTTCGCCTGATTTAACTCACTGCCTTCCCACTGATCCATCTCATCAATTTGCGGAAGGGGAAGGAAGGTAAGCATCCGCAGGCATTTTAATACATCCCCATCTCCAACATTTCTCCAGTACTGGAAGAAATCAAACGGAGAGGTCTTTTCCGGATCCAGCCAAACTGCTCCTGACTGTGTTTTCCCCATCTTCTTTCCTTCGGAGTTTAACAAAAGGGTGATGGTCATGGCATGTGCATCTTTTCCAAGTTTTCTCCGAATCAGTTCTGTTCCTCCAAGCATATTGCTCCACTGATCATCACCACCAAACTGCATGTTACAGCCATAACGATTGAATAACTCATAAAAATCGTAACTTTGCATGATCATATAATTAAACTCCAAAAAGCTAAGTCCTTTTTCCATGCGCTGTTTATAACATTCAGCCGTAAGCATGCGATTAACTGAAAAGTGGGGACCAATCTCACGAAGGAAATCAATGTAGTTTAATTCCATCAGCCATTCCGCATTGTTTACCATAAGGGCTTTCCCTTCGGAAAAGTCAATGAATCGGCTCATCTGCTCTTTAAAACAATCACAGTTATGCTGAATCCGTTCCGTTGTCATCATCTGACGCATATCACTTCTTCCAGAAGGATCCCCAACCATACCAGTACCGCCACCAAGGAGAGCTATTGGCTTATTCCCCGCTTCCTGCAGACGTTTCATTAAACACAACGCCATAAAATGTCCCACGTGTAAACTATCTGCAGTGGGATCAAAGCCAATGTAAAAGATTGCTTTCCCTTCATTGACCATTTTACTGATCTCTTCTTCATTGGTTACCTGAGCAATCAGTCCCCGTGCCTTTAATTCTTCATAAATTTTCATTCTATTTTCTCCTTATCTAAGAACTAGTCTACGTACTTTCCTAAGATATAATCATAACCACCCGTTGAACGGGTGGTTTGCTCTACCCCTATAAGGGGTTATTACCGACGTTGGAGCCTAAAGGCTCTTTGAAAAAAATCCACAGCCGCACAAACATTTATCTACTGAGCCCAACAGGGCTCATTTTATTTGCTTTGTTTTACCGGCTCACCCGTGAACGGGTCTATGTATTCTTTTAACGTCATTTGATCATATTCTAAATCTTCTTTTAATTGATTTAGAATATATTCTTGTATCTTCTTTGCATTCTTTCCCACTGTATCTACATAATATCCACGACACCAAAAATGTCTGTTTCCATATTTGTATTTCAAATTTGCATGTCTCTCAAATATCATAAGCGTACTCTTCCCTTTTAAATATCCCATAAAACTTGATACGCTGATATTTGGTGGTATTCTCACTAACATATGAACATGATCTGGACATATTTCTGCTTCTACTATTTCCACACCTTTTCGTTTACATAACATGCTTAGAACATTTGCTATATCCTGCTTTAATTCTCCGTACGCTACCTTTCTGCGATATTTTGGCGCAAAAACTATGTGATACTTACAATTCCATTTTGAATGTGATAAACTACTTATATCCATTTGGATAACCTCCTTTGATGTGCTTGTGTGGCTGCGAACCAACACTATTATATCACTGGAGGTTTTTTACCTGAAGCTAAAGCTGCTGTGGTCACACCTGCATAGCAGGTGGTTTATTAAAAGACTGCCATACAAAAATAAACCCCGTCCTATCAAAAGGACGAGGTTATAATCTCGTGTTACCACCTTAAGTTTATAAACAGCTCACACTGTTTATCTCTTCAAGTACCCTTGGGATACTCTAGCACAATAACGGGTGCAGGAATCCGTTGCTGCCTACTGGGGACAATCCGTTCGGAGCAAAGCTCAAAGATGTATTCACAATCACGTTCCATGCGCCTCTCATCAGCCGGCTGCTTTCTGTATGGTGTAGGGACTGCTACTTCTTCTTATCATAGCATTTCACTTTGTATGAAGTTAAAAGTAGTATATGAGGTTTTTAAATATTTGTCAAGACCTTCTACTTGTTCCTTCTTACTGCGCTTTTTCTAATGCCATTGAAATTGCTTCAATCATACCTTTCGATGAGTTGGTTGCCCCAGTAACTCCATCCACATCCGTGGTCTGCTTCTTAATTACATCTGCAGTGACTGATTTTTCTGCCGTTTCATAAATTCCAGGGGTTTCCTTATGATCCGTTAAGGCAATGGAAACCACATTACCATCGGCTACCGTCACTTCTACCGTCATATCCCCATTGTTTCCTTTTCCGGTTCCCGTATAGGTTCCATCTTTATAATTCCCTTTTTCTTCCGGTTCAACCGCTTCTTCCATCTTTGATACTTTCATGGTTCGTTCCGTAAATCCACCATTCTTTTCTACATAACTTGCCGCCGAGCTTCCTGCCAAACGTCCAAACACAACGATGTCCGTCACTGCATTGCCACCGAGCCGGTTTGCACCGTGCACTCCGCCAACAACTTCACCGGCTGCAAACAATCCAGATATACCAGTCCCATCTTCCATTAAAACCTGCGTTTCTGTGTTGATTTTCACCCCACCCATGGTGTGATGAACGGCAGGTGCACACAATCCTGCATAATAAGGTGCATTGGTTAAAGGCAGTTCCATACTCTCTCTCTGAAACTCCAAATCTTCTCCATTCTCCTGATAAGATTTGTACTGTTTAAACGTTTGAGTAAGTCCCTCCTCGTCTACTGAAATGGCTTTTGCCAGTTCCTCTGGCGTATCTGCTTTTACAATAATCCCCTGATCGATGTACTTCTCAATTGCAGCAAGGCTATCTCTTACCGACTGGTCAAACACCAGATAACATTGACCACCTTCCTGATTCAAGATTGCTTCTGATACCACATCTCTGGTTTCCAGTTCATTAACAAAACGCGTTCCAAGACGGTTTATTAAAATTGCACCATTTCCGCGCACACCTTCTGTATACATGGTCGTTGTTTCTGGGTTTACCGTAGGGTGGGTTTGAATCTGATCCATGTCGACAAGCCCCGCTTTTATTTCTTCCGCCATATCGATGCCTTCCCCTGTAGCTCCCGAGTGATTGGTCGTGCAAAATCCGTTTAAATCTTCCCGGTATCGGATTACCATCTCCTGATTCGCTCCAAACCCTCCGGTCGCTAAAATTACGGCTTTGCAATTGATGGTATAAGGCTCGCCACCTCTGGTAGCTGCCAAGACACCACAAACCGCACCATTCTCATCAAGAATAATATGGTTTGCTTCTGTTTCCAGAAAAACTGGAATCTCAAGTTCTTCAAATTTAGCATTTAATGTTTTCACCAGCATCGGACCAACGGCAGAGGTATCCGATGGGCGGTGGATTCTTTTTACACTGGCACCGCCAAACTGACCCACTACAGACAAATCTCCTCCCATATCATTGACCCAGGAGACCGCATCTTTGGAATTCTCTGCAAGAATCTGAACCAATTTTTTATCGTTTCGGTTCTTTCCGCCTTTCATGGTATCTTCAATAAACAACTCCACGGAATCTTCAATTCCATCTTCCTTTTGATAAGAGGTTTCCGCCGCATTAAGTCCTCCGGTGGCACGAATGGTATTGCCGCCTGTTATCGGCATCTTTTCTAAAACGACTACATTAGAAGCTCCATTTATAGTGGCTTCTATGGCTGCCGTCATACCGGCTCCTCCTGCTCCGATGATCACGATATCCGCTTTCTGTACCTCTTTTTTTGTTTCTTTCAAATTATCATAAACTGGATTCGAACATGCTATGACTGCGATAGATGCAAGAACCATTGCCCCAAAACCGGTTAGATTTTTTTTCAAACCTCTTTGTAAATTACCATTCCTTTTCTTCATATCATTCTCCTCACTTATCCGCTGCTTGATACAGTTTTTTGGCACTACTGAAACTAAGTTCCAGTTTTGATAATAATTTATCATACTCAGTGGATTGTGAAAAGTTTAGCAACTTAAAAATTACCTTATGTAACTAAAAAAAACAGAATACCATCAAATAGTACTTTTATTTTCTCTCATTCGGGATTTGTAGCGATACATAATTTCGTCCGCGTCAAGAATCGTCTTCTGTATGTCATCTCCCATATGGTATTCTGCAATCCCATAAGCAAAGGAAAGTGATATTTCATTTAATGCTTCGCATCGTATCAATGCTTCCTTTAAGACTTTTCTTATCTCTTCTTCACACAGGCGGTTGCTCAAAAGAATAAATTCATCTCCACCATACCGGTAAATCTGCATATGCCTAGATTTGGATTTTAAGATAGATTCAGTCACTTTGCAAATGGCAGCATCTCCACTAGAATGCCCAAACTCATCATTTAGTTTCTTCAGATTATTAAGATCAATCATGGCAACGGTACAAAAGGATCGGTAATTTAATTTTTCCAGTCTTCTTTCATAGGCCAGGCGGCTATAAGACCCTGTCATGGAGTCATATAAAATCTTCTGTGTGGTTAAAAGTAAGAAATATAAGATTACGCATATTGTGGATACACACCATACGATAAAGTTTAGATGAAGTAAATTCTCTATGACAATAGCAATGATAATAATTACAAGAACAGCCGTCAAAAATACAGTTTCTTCCTTGCGGTTTGGTTTGTCCTTCTGTTTTGCTGCAAAAAAAATAAGAGTTGATAAATAGAAAACCGATACCAGCATTGGCATTAGAGACAATGGACCTTTCCCTGTTAATCCAGGATTTATGATATAAAATATCCACCCGCTCCGAATGCTGATCATACAAAAGAGCAGATTGAGGATAACAGGTAGATAAAACAAGCCTTTCAATCCTCTGATTTCTTCTGTGTCGTAGATCAAAACAAGAATAATAGGGGGGATCGGTGCAAAAGCCATACTTAGAAATGTCGTGGCTGTTTTTAACTTCCAATCCAGTTCTCCCCAGGGTGTCGCCATAAGGCATTGATCCAGCCATGTAATGGCTATCATAAAAAGTATAGTCCCTATTTCCAATAGAATTAATTGCTTGATCCGTCTTGTAAACAACTTGTCCATTAAAATCATTGCTCCAAAAACAAACAAAGTCATAATAGGAGCGTAATAGGATTGAAGTGCATTTAAAAACAATAATTTCACCTTAATATACCTCCAGAACGAAGGATGTGTACATTTACATAGCTATTTTACTTCCAATATTAGAAATAAACAAGGACATTTTACTTTTTTTTAATAATTCAACAATTATTGTATGGTTACGTGATTCTTTATCCATTTTATCGTGTTTTTTCGCGTTTTTTCATCATTTTTCTCACTAAATGTCGATGATTTTTGCAACCTAGTTTCCCATCGTCTCGAAGTAAAACAGAAACTAAACAATCTTTAAGATAGTATTTCAGAACTGGTTAAGATTCTATGGATATAATCGAACCAATACCATATAAGGAGGCAGATTATGATTGATGAAATTGTAAAATACAACGATAGCTTTGTTAACAGTGGTTTTTACAAACCGTTTGATTCGAATAAATATCCCAGGAAAAGGATTGCCATATTGACCTGTATGGACACCAGACTGGTAGAACTTCTGCCTGCCGCTTTGGGAATCCATAACGGGGATGTGAAACTAATTAAAAATGCAGGTGGTTTGATCTTAGATCCTTACGACAATACCATCCGAAGTCTTCTAATCGCCATCTTAGAGTTTGGTGTGGAGGAAGTTATGGTCATTGGACATACCGATTGTGACACAGCGGCCATAAGTGCGGACAGTATTATTACACACTTAATTCAGCGTGGAATTAAAAGAGAAACCATCCAGAACTTAAAAGAACAGGGCTTTGACTTAAAGAACTGGTTTCAGGGATTTGACGACACAAAATCTTCGGTTCACAAATCAGTTGCGATTCTAAAAGAACACCCACTCATCCCTGCTGGTGTAAAAATTCGTGGATTTGTTATGGACATATCATGTGGACGCTTAAATCCGGTTGCTTAATCTTTTATTGCATAGAAAAAACGCTTGAGATTTCTCTCAAGCATTTTTTCTATTTGGATTTATTCTTAGGATTCTATTAGATAACTAGTACGCCAAGGATTAAACCAGCAACCATACAAACTAAGCTGACGCCCCATACCCACATAAAGGAGTGTTTGATATGATCTTTGATTTGTACTCCAGCCAAACCAACACCAAGGAAAGTTGCTGGTACGACCGGGCTAATATAGGTTGCACAGTTACGGCATACAACCATAGCAATTGCCGTATGGATAGGATCAACACCAAAGCTGTTTCCTACGCTGATCAGAACTGGAAGAACTCCATAGAAATAGGAATCCGTACAGAACATTAATGTCAATGGTACAGACAGCACTCCGATGATCAGAGGGAGGAAATGTCCCATAGACTGCGGAATAAACTGAGCCAATATCGTTGCCATATGATTCATGATTTCGCTTTCTTCCAATACACCAAGGAAAACACCAGCGGCAAGGATCGTAGATGCCATCATGAGAGCAGGACCCGCATGAGACTTAATAATCTTGTTCTGCAGCTTTGCTCCTGAATAATTAACCAGTAACGAAACAACACAACCAAACATAAAGGTAAAATAAGCTGGTACCGGCAAGAATATAAGACAAACGATAATAAACAGTGTTAAAAGTATATTAAATGCAAATAATTTTGGTCTAGCCAGTTCTGCTTTTTGTTCTGCTGTTGGAGTATCCTCAAGGCCCATCGAATCATCTTCAATAACAAGATCGCTATCAATTCCAGCGCCACGTTTCTTCTCAACCATACCCCAGAAAAAAGCGGTGAATAATGCAATTACAATACCAACCAGCTGCATTGGTAAAATTCTCATCCAGAGAATATTTGCATCAATTCCTAGAACAGAAGCGGCACGCATGGTAGGTCCTCCCCAAGGGAGCAGATTCATAACACCCATGGATGTAACAATAATAAGAAGTAACGTAGTCGGTCGCATCTTTAATTTCTTATATACCGGTAGCATAGCTGGTATGGTAATTAAAAACGTAGAGGCACCGCCTCCATCCAGATGACCAATCATCGCAATGATACAGGTCATGACAGCCACACCAACGACATTATGTCCCACTTTTTTCATTAACGCATCAATAATCCGGTCAAACATACCTGCATCTGTCATAATTCCGAAAAACAGCACGGAAAAGATAAACAGAGCCGCTGTAGAATGTACCCCTGAAACCCCTTTTTTTATAAAATCCCCAACTTCACTGACTGTAAACGTTCCGGTAAGCACCAAAATCAATGCACTGACACTGGATACACCAATAAATGCCAAAGCCGGAACTGTAACATTTTTCAGCAATAAAACAATGATCATGATAATGGTTGCAAATCCTAATAATGCAAGCATTGTCTCATTCATGTTTTTTCCTCCTCTTGTTTTAATTTATGTACATAGTATAAAAGCCAAACCTTACAACCTCCTGTTTTCTCCCTTTCATTTTCTTAAGAGAAAAATGAATAATTGTTAAGATTCGGCTTTTATATCCACTTATTTCTTCCGATTTTTGATTGCGTTTAATATAGCGGCATCTGAAACTGGTTTATCAATGTAATTGTCAATAATTTTTCTTCGTTTCGCTTCAACCACTTCTTTGGTCACCCGATCCGTCATAATGATCCGTACAAGACCCGGATACAAGCCTGGAAGGGACATACAAAAATCCAGTCCACTCTTACCACTTACGTACTGTTCTGTCACGATGGCATCCACATTCTCCACTTTTAAGTACTTTCTGGCTTCCTCAAAATCCATACAATAGATACTTGGAACGTTTCGTTTGCTAAAGCTTTTCTCTAAAAGGCGAAGTACTTTCGGATTGTCATCAATGATCAAAATCCGCAGTGAATCCAAGTTTTTTCCTTCGACTATTTTATCTTCTAACTGCCCCTTTTGCTCATTTACAGGCAGGAAAATATGGAACGTACTCCCTTTCCCCTGAATGCTGTCTGCAAAAATATATCCTTTGTGAGAATGAATGATTTGTTCGACCAAAGAAAGCCCAAGGCCCGTTCCACTTCCATTTTTCTTTGTGGTAAAAAACGGATCAAAGATCTGTTTTGCTACCTCTTCATTCATTCCCTCTCCATTGTCTTCAATATCAATCCGAATAAAATGGCTCCATTCCTCTGGTACAGAAGAAAGCTTGTACTTCTTAAGTTCTATGGGGAGAACCTTTTGTACTGAGATAGAAATGATTCCTTCCTTATGTCCGATTGCATGTATGGAGTTGACACAGATATTTAAGATTACCTGATTCATCTGCGTCTCATTTCCAAGAATACATAATTTAGTTCCACTCCCCTCACTCGTCAAACGAACATGGGGAGGGCAAACCGAACTCACCATTTTTATAGCTCGTTTCAACATCTTATCCACTTGAATATTTTTAAATGCAGTTTCCAAGTTTTTTCTGCTTAAAGAAGAAATCTGCTGAATGATCTCTTTTGCCTTTGCAGAGGCTTCATATATTTCAGATGCACTGTCATAATTATTCGATTTAATTGGCAAATCTATCATCAAAAGCTCTGCATATCCCATAATAGGCGTAAGCAGATTATTAAATTCATGCGCAATTCCCCCAGTCATGGTTCCCATAACCTGCAATCTCTGTTGGTGAGCAATGGTTTCTTCACTCTGATGCAATTCCTCTAATATCTTATTCAATTCCCATAAATACGCAATCTCTTCCGAATCTTTTTTCTTCTGTACCCGTAGATCACCAATATAAAATACCATGCCAAATACCACTGCCACGATACCGAAAAAGACAAGACCCAATTTGAAAAAACCAGTTGCTACTGGAATATAAATGTCATTGTAATCGATAACGGCACTGACCACTAAAAAATCTTCTCCAATATAGGCAGGAGAATAGGAACTGATTTTTTTTACTTCCGGTACTCCCGGATCCAGCCACCAGTAAGAATAATACTCAGAGACTCCCTCTTCTCCCCGATTCTGTTTGTCAATCATCTGTTCTAAGCTTGTTAGATCCGTATTGGGAAACATTTCCTTTCTTCCGGAAATCACATTAATTCCCCACTGACTTTTCTGGGGATGAGCAAGAATAATTCCCTTTGAATCCTTAATAACCACATACCCATTGGTTCCCAGACGAATATTGGAAACCATAGATTGATAATAATTCACTTCATTGATTATAATGGAGATTGATTCCCCTTTGGGCAGTTCCTTTTTTAGAACCAGATAGATTTCTCCATTCTCCAGTTTACACTGCCGAAAACTTTCCACATTATTAATTTTCGTTATCGAGTACGTTTTTTTTACCCCATACCCATGTATGCTTTTAATCAAATGCCCCAACTCATTCTCCAGGATGACATCGTATACAAACCGGCTGTGATTTGTAACATAATCCGAAAGAATACTCCAGTCTTTGACACCAGTCTGATGATATTTTTTTTCTTCAATATCACAAATCGTATTCAAATCTGCCTGATAGCCTTCAATAAAGACCTTTAAATTCTCTCCCATGCTCTTGGTGGTTAAAACCATCTGATTTTTCTGGTTATCAATAATGGCCTCTTTGTATTCCTTCCAGATTCCAAATACTAGGAAGCTAAATATAATTAGAAGAGCAGCCATGGTGCCACAGATGAAAATTCCAGTATATTTCTTATATTCACTTGTTTTAACCCTCATTTGTCCGTTCCTCATTGACTTGTACTCCTGTTGATATTATAATAACAATTATGATCTTTTGATATGTTTTTACATAAATTATAATTGGGGGAAGCTATGTCTGATAAAGTATTAATTGTAGATGATGATCCAGCAATCTGTAAGCTGCTAGAAAAAGTCATGCACAGCAATGATCTAGAAACAACTGTGGCAGACAGCGGACTCGCCGCTCTGAATTACTTAAAAAATCACAACTATGATATGATCTTGATGGATGTTATGTTAGGCGATATGGAAGGCTTTGAGGTGATTAAGCGTCTGCGCAGTCAAGGCATTCAGACTCCTGTCATGATTGTAAGCGGTCGAAACGAAGATTACGATTCGCTCTATGGTCTATCTTTGGGAGCCGATGATTATATTACGAAACCATTCCGGCCATTGGTTTTAGGTGCGAAAGTGAAAGCTTTGATCCGTCGTAACAAAAACCAAATTCTTGACAGTTCCGATCTATTGGAATGTGGGCCTTTTACTTATAATACATCCACCATGCGTTTCTATAAAGGGGAGGCGGAGATTATCCTCTCTTCAAAAGAAAGCAGCTTGATGCTCCTTTTCTTAAAACACCCGAATCAGGTATTTACCAAAGAGATGATTTATGAGCACGTATGGGGGAATAGTGTTGCGGTAGATGATAATGCAATTATGGTCTATATCAACCGTCTAAGGGGTAAAATCGAAGAAGACCGGCAAAAGCCGGTCCATATCATAACAGTCAGAGGTTTGGGATACCGGTTTATCCCTTAGACCTCTGGCTTTTCTTATTTATCAGGTAATCGTATGTGGTTTGTGGTACCATTCCCTTTATTCGTTCAAAGTCATCCGTTTCATAGCAATTCCGTACAATCGAAGCACTAATGGCATCCGCCTGAAACTTTTTTCTCTCGATCTCTGTTACCAAAATACCAAAATCTGGAAGAATTCGTTTCATCTCCAAATTATACTGCCCTGTAACGTTACACATTGGCTCTGTCCCCACAAAGCGCCGGGTGATTCCCAGTTCAGGTGCAATTTTTTGGGCAAACAGCAATAGATCCAGACGACAATTTGCCTTTTCTGCCTGTGCTTTCTCCTTAAAAAAATAAGTCGGAAAAGTAGCAGCAGAAATCACGAAGTCGGATGCACGATGAACGATGATCCGGGATAAATCACTCACTCCACTTTTTACAAGCTGATAACGTTCCTCGGCTTCAAATAGACTGCGGTTGTCTGTAAGAACCAGCACATGCACATAATCACAGCAAGACTGGGCCTGTTCCATCAAATAACGGTGCCCATTGGTAAAAGGATTGCAGTTTACCACAATCGAACCAATTACTTTTGATGGATCTAGCGCCTCGGGTGGTGTTTCTTTCAGCAGACGCTTTATAAACTCTTTCAATCCGTTCTTTTTATTCTCCATAAAAAGAACTTCATCAGTTTTAAGAACCGTATAGAAACCAAGGTCCTCAAACATCTCCTGATTTTGGGGTTTGGTATACATGAGGATATGTGTTCTTCCATTCTCAAACTCATACTGAACCAGACTGGATAAGATCGTTGCGGATAATCCTTCTCCTCTTAC
Source organism: Clostridium sp. E02 (assembly GCF_003833015.1). Taxonomy (GTDB): domain Bacteria; phylum Bacillota; class Clostridia; order Lachnospirales; family Lachnospiraceae; genus Lacrimispora. The sequence goes on along the minus strand of NZ_RJLQ01000004.1, from coordinate 132,194 downwards.
GCTTTCATCCACCGCAATGCACTTTAGCACATTAAGCTGAGCAGAACCAACCGCCACGATCTTGTAATCCTCATCAAGAAGGCAAACACTGTATTCGATTCCCTCATCATAGTCCAGATGATTCCGGTGTAAAAAATCTTTTAGTCTCTCCAGATCTTTTCCTTTTAAAGGTCTTCCTTCCAGTTTGAAAAACTCCATAGATCCTCCTTATTCCTACCCGTTTATCAGTCTAGCAAGAAATATAGTTACAGCCAAAAGATCCGCACTCCCACCTGAACTTATATTCCTTTTTATAAATGCTTCATCCATTTCCTCTAGCCATTTGATGCTGTCTGGGTGATATGCCCCTCCGGAATCTAAAAATTCCTGTGCCTGCTGTTTTACATCGATTAGAACTTGAGGATTGTGCCTGGCAATTATATTAGAATCCTCCACTTGGCTCATTAGATGAAAAAGAGTTTGAAGCTTAACCAAGTTCCAATCTTTTTTCTCCTTAATGCCTTCTAATAGCACTGGTAGTGAATACAAACAAACGGAGGAATATCCACTTATGGCTTCTCCTCTTGCTCCCAAGCTTCCATAAAGGGTTAAGTTTTTCTCTCCACCCGTGGTGAATCCTTCCATCTGTTTCAATTCTTTGGTTAGTATCTCCCGTACCATCACCTGTTCAAATCCCAACAGCTGTTCCAGATTTATCCCTTGGTAGGCACGTATGCATGCGCCGGAAGCAGCACATAAAATACCAAGATTAAAAATCAGCCCCTTATGAGTATTAACTCCTTCGGTTGCCTGATACATAGCACGTTCTGCCAGAATCCCGATCCGCCTGATTCTCTCAAACAATAGGGGCGGCGCCTCCCATGTACGGAACCCTTCCAGTGCCATCGTGACAAAATAAGGTTTTAAGGCCGACGCACTTTTTTCAAAGGTATTCACATCCATATCTGTATGAGCACCATTGGAATAGGGATCCACCAGACCAGGCTTTGGGGAGGTATAAACCTCCTCCAAAAGTGCCTGGTATGCCAGATTTCCGATATAAAGTGCTGATTCTTCTGCTTGTTTTGCGGTATTCATACATGAACTGCTCCCCATGCTTTATTCTCCTAAAAACTCAAACTTTTTGATTTTGCGAACTACATCCATAATGCTTCCATCCCGGCTTTCGATAACCCCAACAACCTGATCATCAAATTGTACCCGTTCTGGCTCTCCTACGATTGAAAATGCAATATCTCTTAACTCTTCAATGGTTTTAAACGGCAGATCTACATCCTTCATACATGCAATTAAATCCTGTCTTCTGGGATTAATTGCAATTCCATAATCAGTAATAACAACATCAATGGACTCTCCCGGTGTGGTAACCGTAGTCACGTCGGTACATATCGCCGGAATTCTCCCCTGTAACAAGGGCGCAATCACGATGGTGCACTTAGCTCCTGCTGCTGTATCTGGGTGTCCACCCTGGGCTCCAGTAATCACACCGTCAGACCCTACCACTACGTTACAGTTAAAGTTTATATCCACTTCAAGAGCAGCAAGGATTACAAAATCTAACTTATTCACAACCGCACCCTTATTAAACGGATCAGCGTATTCCCCTGCACTGATTCTAAAATGTTTGGGATTCTGCACAGAAACCACCGCATTTAAATCAAAATCCTGTGTATCCAAAAGTGCATCTACCTGACCATTTTCCAAAAGATCACACATGGGTTTGGTCAATCCTCCTACACCAAAACGCATACGTACATTCCGTTCTTTCATGATCTTTGCCAATGAAACGGTAGAAGCAATCGATGCACCGCCCACACCCGTTTGATAAGAAAACCCATCCTTGAAATAAGGAGTGTTTACTACAAAATTGGTACAATAGTCTGCCATCTTAAGCTTTCTCATATCCGTGGTGGGTTTTGCAGCACCCGTTGCGATCTTATCTGGATTTCCAATTTGATCCACAACCACTACATAATCAACCTTAGTCATAGAAATATGGGCTGGAAAATTAGGAAATGGCACCAGACAATCTGTTAATGCCACAACTTTATCTGCATAATCTGCATCTACCATAGAATAGGATAGCACACCACAGTTTGATTTTCCACCGATTCCCCGGCAATTTCCATAATCATCGCAGGTAGGAGCACCAATAAATGCAATATCAATTCTTACTTCCCCTGTCTCGATGGCACGGACTCTTCCGCCGTGAGAACGCATAATGGCAAGCCCTTTTAATTTTCCTTCGGAGATTGCCTGTCCAATTTTTCCTCTTACCCCAGAAGACTGAATTCCGGTTATGGTTCCATCTTCGATGTAATCCACCAGTTGATCCTGGGCTTTTCCAAGGGAACTGGCACAAATGATAATGTCTTTAATCCCCATCTTGTGAATCTCTTCCATTACCATATTTACAACATAATCACCTTCTCTGAAATGATGGTGAAATCCTAACGTCATCCCATCACGGATTCCGCATTTTACAAGTACATCATGAATATTCTCCACCTGTTTGCTGCCTTCAGAATTAATCACGCATTTGGTGGTGGGACCATCTTTTTTATATTCGTATCCATCATAATGATGGACTCCTTTAAAAGGTTCTTTTCCTGTTCGATTTAATATTTCTTCTGGAATTTCTCTCCCTACTGCATTTTTCATATTACAAATCTCCTTTGTAGACACCGGAGGCCTTCGCCAGTTCTATGGTTCTTCTTGCTCCGTCATAGAAAGCAATATCAATCATCTTACCGTCAACGGTAAATACGCCGATCCCCAATTCTTTTTTCTCATCGATTTCTTTTACTACCTTTTCAGCAAAAGTAATGTCTTTTTGTGTCGGGGTAAAGATATCGTGAACAACAGAAATCTGACGAGGATTGACAATGGATTTTCCATCAAATCCCATTAAATGGATGTTTTCTACATCCTTTTGGAATCCATCCATATCATCAAGATCCGTATAAACGGTGTCAAAACACTGGACTTTCGCAGCTCTTGCGGCAATGATTAAATTCTGTCTTGCTCCCATAAGCTCAATTCCAGTTCCTGAAATGTGCGTCTGCAAATCTTTTGTATAATCACCACCAGATAATGCAATTCCAAAAAGGCGTTCCGATGATTCACTAATATCCAGAGCTTTCATCACCCCTCTGGCAGATTCAATGGCACACATAATAAGAGTTCTTCCCTCTGGAATCCCAAATTGTTTCTCAACTGATAAAATTTCTTCTTCCACTGCATGAACCTCTGAGGGACGCTCTGTCTTAGGGATACGAATGGCATCGCAGCCACCAGCAACAGCACAGCGGATATCTTCTTTCCAATATGGAGTATCCAGACCATTGATTCGAACCACTTTCTCACAGCCTCTATAATCAATTTCTTTTAATGCATGATAGAGTGAGAATCTGGCTACATCCTTCTGGTTTTCTGCAACCGCATCTTCCAGATCCAGAATTAGACTGTCAGGCTTATAAATATAAGGATCTTTGATCAGTCCAGGTTTCTGAGCATTTAAAAACATCATGGTTCTTCTGAGTCGTTTCTTATTTGCATTTATCATAATTCCACGCCTCCCCAAAGAATATTCTTAAACGAATCCGTGGAACGGGATAACGCTCCTTCGACACGAGCCCGAATGGTACAATCAAGCGCTCCCTTGTCAATCACCGTAATCTTAACATCATCCACTTCCATTTTTGTCAGTGTTTCCATTACCACTTTTTTAATCTGGTTTCCATATTGGTTGATAACCGCACTCTCTAACGCAAAGTCGATTTTACCATCTCCAGGCTCTACGGTCACCTGACAGTCACTAGACTCTAAAGTGCCGGCCATGGCTGGTTTTATTATCTCCATTTTGCTTGATGCCTCCCTTTTGTTTTGTATACTACCATTGTATAGGGAGAATCTTAACCCGTGAAAAATAGTACCTTAAAAATTATTAAGAATGGAATAAATTCTTCCAGGAATTTATGATAGTACCAATGCGGCTTGAAAGTTCCGAAACAGAGTGATTCCTGCTTCGTCCACATATCTTGGCATCTTTGTCACAGATCAAGCAGGTTCTTCTTCTCCCACCTACCATCAGGCGGCTTATGCCCTTCCCATCCTCACCATAAACATCTATATCATAAAGTCGTCCCAGGGGATGAGTTTCTTCCAAATGAACCGTTAATCCTTTCACCAAAACAGGATCCTTGCAATCCACTGCATATAGTTTTAGATATCCCCCTTTGTCTGTTACTGTAACCCTTTCCTTTAATAGAAGAGTTTCTTTTGATAAAAGAGTTTCAAGAGCCGTTGTTCCCTCTGTAAAAGCCAGATAAATATCCGGAGATGTTTTTTGTGGTCCTGGAATGTTCATTGCCAGGGCAACAATGGTACACCCCTTGTATTTTAGATGTAGTTCTTCCTGTATCCGAACCTTTTTATCTCGAAACTCCAGAATATCTTCCACTGTCACATTGTTTGTTAAAACCATGCTTTATCCCTTTCTCTTATAAAACTCATTCCATTAACCATATCCGTTGATGGTGTCATATTGAAAAATCTTCAAATCCAGGAATTATGGGATAAGGGGCTATATCGTTAATTGGAGCTGTCACAGTTCCTTTTATATAAGAACTAAACTCCGGACGGTAAAAATTAACTTTCGTCCGGTTCTTAATCAATCTGTCGTTTCTTCCAAGTTCTCCGATGTAATGTCCATGTCTATCGTACAGTTCTTTTCCATAAAATTTACCAAGAACCGTACCATCACAACCCACCAGATAATCTTTTTGTCTGACTCCGATGTAACGTCCACCCCAGTTCCAATATTTTAACATTCTTCCAACACCTTTCCTGTTTTCATTGGTATAATCATACACCATTTTTTTAAAAAAAGGAACACTTCACCAGACACAATGCCAAAATTTAAATGTTAACTGGATTTTTCTTTCATTTTGTTATATAATCAACTGCAAAATACGAAACAGACAAAGACACAGGAGGATATCATGGGATTTGAATATGTAAACAAACTGCCAAGCCCGGAGGAAATGAAGGAACAATTCCCCCTTCCGGCTAACCTAAACGTCATAAAAAAGGAACGGGATCAGGCAATTAGCGATGTACTTACTGGAAAAAGTGACAAATTTCTTGTTATTATTGGTCCCTGTTCTGCTGACAATGAAGATTCTGTCTGTGAGTATGTAAATCGTCTCTTAACGATTCAGGAAAAAACCAAAGATCGTCTGATTCTGATTCCCAGAATCTATACCAACAAGCCGAGAACCACTGGGGAAGGCTACAAGGGAATGTTCCACCAACCTGATCCGGAGAAGAAACCGGACATGCTAGAAGGTCTGACCGCCATTCGGAAACTGCATATGAAAGTAATGGAACAGACTGGGTTGTCCACTGCAGATGAGATGCTTTATCCTGAGAATTTAAGCTATTTAGATGATATTATTTCTTATATTGCCATAGGCGCCCGCTCCGTGGAGAATCAGCAGCATCGTCTGACTTCCAGTGCCTGTGATGTTGCAGTTGGGATGAAGAACCCCACCAGCGGAGATCTTTCTGTTATGTTAAATTCCGTGGTTGCTGCGCAACAGGCACATGATTTTACTTATCGTGGATTTGAGGTAAGAAGTCAAGGAAACCCACTGGCACACACCATTCTTCGTGGCGCTGTTAACAAACATAGTCAGTGTATCCCCAATTATCATTTTGAAGATCTTTTCCTGCTCAATGAATTGTATGCAAAACGGAACTTACAAAATCCGGCCTGCATCGTAGATGCCAATCATTCCAATTCCAACAAGAAATTCAGAGAACAAATTCGTATCTCCAAGGAAGTTCTACACAGTAGAAAATACGCTCCGGAAATCCGCACTCTGGTCAAAGGACTGATGATCGAAAGCTATTTAGAACCAGGAAATCAGAAAGTAGGAGACGGCTGTTATGGAAAATCCATCACAGACCCTTGCCTTGGCTGGGAAGATTCTGAACAGCTGATTTATGAAATTGCGGAAAATGTATAAAAATAACCAGACATGATAGCAGTATAAAGGCACAGGAAAAAATCCCTGTGCCTTTATACTGCTATCCTTGAAGAAGAGCTGAGATACAAAAATACGCAATTACGATAACACCAAGTATGATTCGGTAATAACCAAAAAATTTGAAATCATGCTGCCTGATATAACCCATTAAGAATTTGATGGAATAGATGGATACAAGAAAAGCAACGATCATCCCAAAAATAAGATAAAAAATCTGTACTCCAGTAAAATTCATCCCATACTTTACAATTTTTAATAGACTGGCTCCAAACATAACTGGAATTCCGAGAAAAAAAGAAAATTCCGCAGACGCGGTTCTAGAACAACCCAGGATCATAGCGCCTAGTATCGTAGAACCAGACCGGGAAGTTCCTGGTATCATAGCAAGACACTGAAACAAACCAATGTATAATGCAGTCCGATAGGAAATTTCCCCTACTTTTTGTACCTCAAAGATCCGGTAATGATTTTTGTTTTCGATCAGTATAAACAAAACGCCATAAATAATCAAAGCAGCCGATACAACATAGGCATTCATGGTGTACTTTTCGATTAAATCGTTAAGCAAAAGTCCAATGATGGCTGCCGGCAAACAAGCAATCACAATTTTACTCCATAAAATCATAGTGTCTTTCTTCTGTTCCATCTTTTTTCTGGAAGAAAATGGATTCAACTTTTCAAAATACAAAACAACAACAGCAAGTATGGCTCCTAGCTGTATTACCACCATAAACATATCTTTGTAAGACTGGGGTTGGTTTAGACGAATGACCTGGTCAACTAAAATCATGTGTCCAGTACTACTGATGGGAAGCCATTCCGTAAACCCCTCTACAATGCCCAGTACGATTACTTTTAAAAATTCGATGAGATTCATTTTGATTCCTCTGTTTCATTCATATTTTCTATCTGCCAGTCTATGGGCTCCACTCCATGAGACACTAAAAATGCATTTGTCTTACTAAAATGCCGGCATCCAAAAAATCCCCGGTATGCCGAAAGTGGACTCGGATGTGGAGCTTCTAAAATCAGGTGCTTGGGATTCGTAAGCATGGTCTTTTTTCTCTGCGCTGGACGTCCCCATAACAGAAAGACCATTGGGCGATCTTCTTCATTGAGAATCCGGATGGCGGCATCCGTAAATGTTTCCCACCCAATCCCTTGATGAGAATTGGCTGCGTGAGCACGTACTGTCAAAACGGTATTTAGTAACATGACTCCCTGATCTGCCCATTTTTTTAAATACCCATGACTTGGGATCTCACATCCCAAATCATCACTTAGTTCCCGATAAATGTTAACTAAAGAAGGTGGGATATCCACTTCCGGTTTTACCGAAAAGCAAAGGCCATGTGCCTGCCCTGTGTTATGATAAGGATCCTGCCCTATAATAACCACCTTTACTTTAGAAAGAGGGGTAAATAAAAATGCATTGAATATGTCATTCGAATCTGGAAATACCACATTCGTTTCGTATTCTTTCTTTACTTTTTCATAAAGTTCTCTATAATATGACTTTTTAAACTCTTCACTCAAAGGGTTCTGCCAATCGTTATCAATTGCTCCCATTGTATCTCTCCTTTGTATCATCCCGGATTTTCCCGGTTTAAATTCGTACAGGCACTCCTTTGTCTTCTAAGTACCGTTTAACCTCTATAATCTCCAGTTCCTTATAATGAAACAAAGAGGCTGCAAGAGCCGCATCTGCTCCACCTTTTGTCAGTGTTTGATAAAAATGTTCCTTGGATCCTGCTCCTCCAGAAGCAATCACTGGTACGGATACGGAATCTGAGATGAGACGGGTTAGTTCATTGTCATAACCGGATTTTGTTCCATCGCAGTCCATACTGGTCAATAAAATCTCGCCTGCCCCAAGGCGATCTGCTTCCATTGCCCATGTAAGGGCATCCAGACCAGTATCCACCCGACCTCCATTTTTAAATACGGAAAAGCCACTGCCGTCTGCTTTCCTTCTGGCATCAATCGCCACCACCACGCATTGACGTCCAAATTTATCTGCTGCTTCCCGTATCAGATCCGGAGTATTGATCGCAGAAGAATTAATCGCTATTTTATCTGCGCCTTCTCTTAGCAGCAATTTAAAATCTTGAACGGTACGGATGCCTCCTCCAACGGTAAACGGAATAAATACCTTTTCAGCCACCCGTCTTACCATATCCACCACCGTGTTCCTCTGATCAGAGGAAGCCGTGATATCAAGAAATACCAGTTCATCTGCACCAGCCTTGTCATATGCCTCTGCAATCGCAACTGGATCACCTGCATCTTTTAAGTTTACAAAATTTACACCTTTCACAACTCTGCCGTTATGTACATCCAGGCATGGAATAATTCTTTTTGTCAGCATCCGGTCCCTCCTCTAAGTCATCTGAATAAAATTCTTTAAAATTGCAAGACCTGTATCCCCGCTTTTTTCCGGATGAAACTGACAAGCAAAAAGATTTTCTCGTTCCACAGAGGCACCAATGGTCACTCCATATTCCGCAGTGGCTGCCACATCTTCTGCTACGTCTGCCTCTAAATAATATGAATGGACAAAATAGACATATGCACCAGAATCCACTCCTTTAAAAAGTCTAGCCCCTGGTTTCATGTTCAAACGGTTCCAGCCCATATGAGGTACTTTAAGTCCTAATGTATCCGGAAATTTTACAATCTTCCCAGGAAGAAGTGAAAGTCCCTTTACTCCTTGGCATTCCTCACTGCTTTCAAACAGAAGCTGAAGTCCAAGACAAATTCCAAGAAAAGGAGTTCCTCTTGATACAATCTGCAAAATCACATCTTCTAGTTGATAGTGATGGAGTTTTTCCATCGCATCTCCAAAGGAACCCACCCCTGGTAAAATGACCTTATCAGCAGATAGTAAAACATCTGGATCTCTGCTTACCACCGGTTCTTCTCCCAATGCGATCAGTGCTTTTTCTACGCTTTTTAGATTTCCAGCATCGTAGTCGATTATTCCAATCATGGCAGACACCTCTTTTCGCCTTTTCTCAACATTTTAACATATCAAGCTAGAATGTACAACGCACAATCCTCTTATAAATTCCGGAAGAATTCCACTGAATTTTCAGAAATCGACTCGGCTCTCCCCTGCAGCCCTTCTGTCAGCTGAGGATACGTCTCATGTATCCGATATAACATGGCCTTCTTATGAACAGACACTGTTTTCTCAAATGGCCATCGGATGACCGTTGGTGTTTGAAATCCTACTCCCAATTCCAAAACAAGCAGCCTTTTATTTAATGTTTTTGCAAGCCATTCCGTGTATGCCTTCCATTGGGGAAGATATCCTTCTTCAATATAGTCTTCTGCTTCTATGGTATTGCCTATTAAAGGAGCCTTACAGTGGGGACAGATATCGTCTGGGATTTCACCTTGTTCCCAGATATCCTTGGTACAGGATTTTTGGCACTGTCTCCATGTCTGATTGCCGCAAGGAGCTACAATCTTACTTGACTCTAGGGATGAAGTAAAGATGGTTCCATCTGTCACCGTAGTTATGATAAAATAGTCTTTTTTCCCGATGATCTTGTTCATCTTTTCATAAAGCCTGGGAAGATCTGGAACCAACTCAGTCTTCCACTCTTCCCCGATCCCGATTAAAAGCTTTTCGCAACTTTCTATTTCCTCTATTAACTGTACTTTATCAATCATTTGTTCTTCCTTTCTTTTTTCAATCCTAATCTATTATACAACACAGAAATATTTAAGAAAAGATGGAAATTCCAGCCTTGCGGCTTTCCTCTTATTTATGCTATACTAAATTTGCATTTGAATAAAAATAAAGGAAAACATAGATATGAAACATTTTAAAAGGCTTTCTCCCTTTTTAGGAGGGTGTGCAGCCATTGCTGTCCTGGCACTTTTGTTGGTGATTTATTCCTTTACCAAACCCGTTCCCATGGCAGGAACCAAAACCATCACCATTGATGTGATGTATGAAGATGGCACCAACGATCATTATCAGTTAACAACCGAAGCCCAGTATCTATTCGAGGCAGTGAGTGCTACCCCTAATTTAAAAATAGATGGTACTTCATCGGAAGAGTATGGACTTATGATTGATACCATTAACGGGAAAAGGGCCGATTATCAAAAAGATGGGGCATATTGGGGCATCCTTTGTGATGGAGAGCCATGCAGCTACGGAGTCAGCAAACAAGCAATTAAGGATGGAGAGAGTTATACGTTTCAATATACTCCGGTAGATAAAAACTCATGAGTTCCTTACCAAAGTTCTCTCCAAAAGATCTGGCTGTGGATGCACTGCTGTCTGCAATCCTATTCATAAGCCAGCTCGGTTTATCCTGGCTTCCAAACATAGAACTGGTATCTTTGTTTTTAATCCTATACACACTGGTATTTGAGAAACACGTATGGATGATCCTGTACGTGTTTGTTGTGATGGAAGGATTCATTTGGGGGATTGGTCTTTGGTGGTTTCCTTATCTATATGTATGGGCCATTCTTCCTGCTTGTGTGAAATTTCTATTTAAAAACAGAAAGCCCTCTGCCTACTTAGCCGCTACCGTTAGTGGGATCTTTGGTATGCTGTTTGGATTCTTTTGCTCATTGACTTATATTCTGACAGGAGGCTTACCTGCTGCATTTATCTGGTGGACGGCAGGAATTCCTTTTGACATTGTTCACGGGATCAGCAATTTTATCCTTACCCTTATCTTATTTCACCCCCTTTATCATGTACTCACTGCATTAAAACAATCTTAACGAAACAACAAAGGAGCATCTATGGAATCAGCAACCGTAAGAATCAAAAAAGGAGAAGGCCGTGCCTTAAAAGCAGGCGGCCTATGGATCTATGACAATGAGATCGATATCATAAACGGAGAGTTTAAAAATGGAGATATGGTCTTCATAGAGGATTATGATGGTTATCCACTGGGTCATGGTTTTATCAATACCAACTCTAAGATCATCATTCGAATGATGTCTCGAAAAAAAGATGCTATCATCGATGAAGCATTTATAGAAATGAGGGTCCGCAATGCCTGGGACTACCGGAAACGTACAGTTGATACCAGCTCCTGCCGGATTCTTTTTGGAGAAGCCGACTTTCTTCCCGGATTGATTATAGACAAGTTCTCTGATGTCTTAGTCGTGGAATCTCTTGCTCTTGGAATTGATCAAATGAAATCTCTGATCCTTGACAAGCTAACTATGATTTTAAAGGAAGACGGAATTATCATCCGTGGAATCTATGAGCGCAGTGATGCAAAAGTCCGACTCCAAGAAGGCATGGAACGAATAAAGGGCTTTCTTTCCGAACCCTTTGATCCAAAAGTGGAAATCGTAGAGAACGGAGTCCGTTATTATGTGAATGTTGAAGATGGACAGAAAACCGGTTTTTTTCTGGATCAAAAGTATAATCGCCTTGCCATTGGGCGCCTTTGCAAAGGCAAACGTGTCTTAGACTGTTTCACTCATACCGGTTCCTTTGCTTTAAATGCCGGAATCGCCGGGGCAAAGGAAGTACTCGGTGTGGATGCATCGGAACTTGGTATCTCTCAGGCAAGAGAAAATGCAGCACTAAATGATCTTTCCGATCAGGTCACCTTCCAATGTGCCGATGTTTTTGACCTTCTTCCTGAGTTGGAAAAAAACGGGGAAACCTTTGACGTGGTCATTCTGGATCCTCCTGCCTTTACCAAATCCAGAAACTCTGTAAAAAATGCAGTGAAGGGATACAGAGAGATTAATCTTCGTGGCTTGAAGCTGGTAAAAGACGGGGGCTACTTAGCGACCTGTTCCTGCTCTCATTTTATGACTCCTGATCTGTTTAGCAAAACCATACGGGAAGCTGCGAAAAGCGCTCACAAACGCCTCCGTCAGGTAGAGTTTCGCACCCAGTCCGCCGATCATCCCATTCTCTGGAGTGGAGATGAAACGTCCTATTATTTAAAATTCTATATTTTTCAGGTATGTGATGAGAAATAGTAAGTGAGACTAATATGTTGAATTATAGATTAAAATTGGAACTGAATTTAAAGAATAAGATGTTGTTTGCTGTAGAATACCAGTCACGTGATATCGCACTCATCTTATTTGAAGATCACCATCGCCCAGGAGAATTAATGAGGGATTTTAGTACGTTTTATCCAAATTACTATACTTCAGAAGCCGAATGGGATGATGATAGAAACTTAATTTCTACGCTTATTTTAATTTTAGAAAAGGAGACAATGAATCCGGAAATAAAGGATGATCTTGTGTGCCTTGCGGATTCGATGATTGAATATAAACCTGCTGTTAATACAAAAGTAACTTTTAGTTACGATCCAAAAGTAAATCAATATTACAGTGAAAGAAACGAACATAGGGAGCAATTTTTGCACTTTATATTATCTTTCTGTGAAAATAATGAAACCCTTCACTTTAATGAAGAATCCCTGAACCATCTCAGTCAATAAACACAGGTTGCAACATACAAAAAGGAAGCCTGCATATTCCTTCTCTGGAATACGCAGGCTTCCTTTTACGTTACGGATTAAACTGGGAGTAAACACCTCCAGGAACAACTCCACCCCGATACTTTGCCATCTCACTTACCGTAACCAACTGATACCCAGCTTCTGTTAATCTTTTTATGATTTCTGTAGCAGCTGCGCCGCTTTGCGGATAAAGTTCATGCATAAGTACGATATCGCCGTCCTTTACTCTTCCCATAACCGCCTGTATGGTCTTATCTGCATTTCTTGTCTTCCAGTCCAAAGTGTCAATGCTCCACATAATCATAGGGGCATGTACATTCCTTAACACCTTTTTATTTTTCAACCCTCCCGGAAGTCGAACAAGGGACGGTCTTACTCCACAGACAGCTTGTACTGCATCGTTGCATCGATCGATCTGACTTACGATCTGTGCATCGCTTAATTTGGTTAAATACTTGTGTTCGTATGTATGATTCCCTATCTCATGGCCTTCTGATACCATACGCCTTAATTCCGTCTTATAATAGTGCGCTCGGTTTCCTACCACAAAGAAAGTTGCCTTGCCTCCATATTGAGCCAGACTGTCCATAATCTGGTTGCCCACTGGGGCATAAGGCCCGTCATCAAACGTAAGTGCCACCATTGGTTTTGCAGGATCAACCTCATTTAATACCTCCTGTTTCCCCGTATCCACATCCCCTTCTCCCTTGGCTTCTGAGCTAGTCGCTATGTCTGGCTGTGTTTCTGCCTGTGTTTCTGCCTGCGTTTCTGGCACTTCCACATCTTTTCCAGGCTGATCGGCCACATTTCCGTTTTCATCTACCCACCTTGCTACTCCAGGTCCCAGGTCTTCATCTATCCAGCCGCTTCGTATCATAATTTCATCCTCTACTGGCGCCGGCTCTTCCGCCATGGAAGATAACGGTGCCGCAGGTACGAACGCTGTCACAAGTGCAATGGCTATAACGCCAATACTTAACTGTAATAATTTTTTCATAGACCATCTCTCCTTTCTAGTTACTACCTACTACTATACTAGAATTAAGGCATTTTGGAAAGGAGAAACGTAATTCGCACAAAAAAAGAAGCCGAACACCAGTTGATTGAATTAGCCGGTGTAACAGCCCCTTTTAATTAGATATGGTTTGCTACTTCAAATGCATCCCAAATCGCATACATAATATTAGAAACCTTTTTCGCATCTCCAAGAAGATAAATTTCAGGAACTTCGAATTCCAACTGGCGATAAAGAGAATCTTCCTCTTTGTAACCAACTGCCAGAATCACACTGTCACAGGAAAGTTTCATCACTTTGCCGTCAACAGTCACAGAAAGTTTTCCATCTTTAAATCCTTCTACTTTGGCACTGGTCAATACCTCTACGCCTTTATAAGGAACCAGCTTCTCCAACATATCCCTGTTGGCATGACACAGAGGTCCATTGACCGCCAACAGTTTATCAAGGGCTTCAATTAATGTCACTTTCTTTCCTTGCTGTGCCAGCCAAAGAGCCAATTCACAGCCGACCAAGCCTCCGCCGATAACAGCCGTTGATTCTCCACAGTCTTTTTCCTTTAATAGAACATCAACTGCTGTATAGACGCGTTCATCATCTCCAAGAGAGAATCCCTTTGGTTTGGATCCAGTTGCTACAATCACCGTATCATAACCGCCAGATAATGCATCCTCTTTCGTCACCTCCGTATTCATGTGAACCGGAATTCTTAACAAATCCATCTGGTTCTGGTACCAATTTGCCAGAGCGATATCATCTTCCTTAAAGTCCGGTGCACCTCCCGGTATTAAATTTCCACCCAGGCGATTCCCTTTCTCAAATAATTCCGGTTTGTGGCCTCTTAATGCCAGCACTCTTGCTGCTTCACAACCAGCCACACCGCCTCCAATGATCATAACTTTCTTAGGAGCAAGAATTGGTTCATATGCCATTATACGTTCTCTTGCTGCCTGAGGGTTCACCGCACAGTTAATCATGGAGTATTCCTGAATTCTTCCCATGCAACCTTCCTGACAGGAAATACAGGGGCGGATTTCTGCTCCCCTACTACGACGAAGTTTGTTCACATAGTCCGGATCCGCAAGTAAAGGTCGTCCCAGACTGATGATGTCACATTCTCCCTGATCCACGGATTCGGAGGCCATCTCAGGATTGTCCATACGACCAGCACAAAGAACTGGAACATCTACCACTTCTTTTACCATCTTACAGTATGGACGGTAAAGGCCTTTCTTTTGATACATCGGCGGATGATTCCACCACCATGCATCATAGGTTCCTACATCCGTATCCAATGCATCGTAACCATACTGAACTAAAAGTTTAGCCGCTTCCAAACCTTCTTCGATGTCACGACCTTTTTCTTCAAATTCTTCTCCTGGCAGTGCACCATCTCTCCAGTCCTTGATCATACTCTTTAAGCTGAATCGAAGGGCAACAGGGAAATCTTCCCCACAGCGGGATTTGATCTCTTCTACCACTTCCTTTGCAAATCTCAGACGATTTTCCAAAGAGCCGCCATATTCATCGGTTCTCTGATTAAACATAGAGATAGCAAACTGATCAAGGAGGTATCCTTCATGAACCGCATGAACTTCAATTCCATCAAATCCACCTCGTTTTGCATTGTAAGCTCCGTCTCCGAATGATTTTATAATGCTTTTGATTTCCTCTTTTGTCAATGGACGACACATCTTGTCCAACCATCGATGTGGGATTTTAGATGGTGCAACTGGTGGAAACTCACCTAGATTCGTAGGTATGGTCACCCGGCCAAAACCGGCAGACATCATAAGAAATATTTTACTTCCATACGCATGGACACGTTCTGTCATCTCTTTGCTGGTTCTGACAAAATGAACTGAATTATACGTGGAGTTAGGACAGTTTGGCATACTTGCCACCTCAACCTTACAGTCAGAGAAAGTTACACCCGTAATAATCAGTCCAGTGCCGCCTTTCGCTCGTTCCGTATAATAATCAATTCCTCTCTGGTTAAACCCACCATTTTCATCAGAAAGTCCAAGAGGTCCCATCGGTGCCAGTGCAAACCGGTTTTTCAACTCAACGGAACCTATTTTAATTGGTGTGAATAAATTCTTGTACTTCATGTGACCCTCCTTGTAACTTATTTCGCATATAATTTGATTCTACTTCTAATCTGTCCCAAAATGCTAGAAACCACTCATTGTCCATTCACAACTTATATTTTCTCAGAAAAAACAGCCAATTACCCCTTCCGGACTTAATACTTCCACTTCTAGCACATCATCTGGTTCCTTTATATCTCCCAGTCTATGAGCATCAGAATTAGAAAGAGCTAGACAGTGATTTAAATACGGATGGAGCTTCTTTATAGAAGAAAGATTTTCCTTCTCCTTTATTTCAAATACCTGGAACTTACTGTCTGGTGGTATGAAGCCAAGATTTGATAACAAACTGTTGGAAGATTTGTCCACATGTGCAGGAAACATAACCCCACCATAAGTACGAATCAAGTCCCATAATCCATCAAATGATACATCCGTCCGGTTAATCAATAGATTTTCTACCTTTCCACAGTAGTGATCCTCCAGATCACAGATCAACTGATTCCCAAATAGTTCTTCCTTATTGGGAAATGGCATCATTCTTTTTTCCATATATCGGTCAAATTCCATGGTCTGATTCAGCGTCGGAAACAGACAGACCACGTGCACTTCTTCAAGTGTACATAATTCCATCCCTGTAAGAGCAAGAATCCCATACTCTTTTGCAAAATGGTGAAAAGCTGGTGCATTCTTGCTGGAATTATGGTCCGTGAGAGCAATTACATCAAGCCCCTTTAACGCAGCCATACCAACGATGTTAGCAGGAGTCATGTCATCCTCTCCACAAGGGGATAAGCAGGAGTGAATGTGAAGATCATAAGCTAGCTTCATTCTGCTCCAACCATGTTTCAACCATACGGGCGGCTTGATAGATGGGGAGAGCGGTTTTAAGTACCGATATCCCTTGCTCTTTTGCCTTTTTTACTCCCTGTTCATCAAGCAGCACTCCTTCTGCTAAGATCACACAGGCGGCCTCTGTTAATGATGCGACAGCAAGGGTATTCATGTTCCCCATCACCGTTACCCACGCACAGCCCTTTGGTGCTTTGCCCATGGCAATGCTTAACAAATCACAGCAAAATGGCTGAGTAATGGTTTCACTGGCATCTCCAATATTCACTGTCTCAAACAAATCACTTTCCATCAATTTCTTTACTGTCATATGGATTCCTCCCTTCCTTTTGATCCAACTGGTTCATCTCTTGAGAAATTCGCTGAATGCAGGAAGTCATGGCCTTCATTCTTTTCCCACTGTCTGCATCTTCCTTTTCAAAATCCTCGGCCAGCCTGGTCACTTCTTCGGTTAGTTTGTGTACATTATCCCTCAGAAAATATACGCAATCCGAGTCTTTGGCCTCTCCTCTTACGATATCCTCAGCCAAGGCCTTACAAGAAGGCGCCCCACAAGAACCACAGTCCAACCCTGGAAATTTCTTTAAGAGCTCCTCAACCTGATTGAGTCGTTGAAAACTTTCCATCATGGTTTCCCCCAGATGAAACACTGGTTCATATTGTACCTTACTATCCCATCCAATGAACGCTTCTGTATCGGGCATCATATGCGTTCTTGCAACCGGCATATATTTTCTCAGACGTTTTAATTTCACTTCTGCTACATAGGGATTTTCCACATTAAGAACCCCACCTACGCAACCCCCATTACAAGCATTCAGCTCTACAAATTTTAAATTGGTAAACTTCTTATCTTCCATATCCTCCAAAACCCGGATTACATTTTCGATTCCATCTGCTGCCAGATAATCTTCCGTAAAAAGTCCGCTTGCCTCTCCTCCGCTTCGCCCCCAGCTAACCCCTATCTTCCCAGAGGTTCCTATCTCGTCGGGATCTTCCCCTACGGTTTTCATACAGGCCAAAAGATTAGGATAGATATCCTTCACGGCTAGTACCTTATCCACTTCACTGTGAGTTATCCCCAAAGGAGAGCGGGCATAGGTCACTTTTGATGGGCAAGGGGAGATAAATATGATCCCGATCTGTTCCCGTTTCAGTCCAGTCCGTTCCATGGCTTTTCTCAATGCCAGAATGGCGGCTATTTCCACAGGTGGATTGAGCGGCAAAAGGTTTGGGATCAGGTTTGGAAAGCGGACTCTTATAAGCCGTACCACAGACGGACATGCCGTACTGATGACTGGCATATGATCCGGATGGGTACTTAAATATTCCCTGGTTGCCTCACTGACCAGTTCTGCTGCTGCACTTACTTCATATATATCATCAAACCCCATCCGCAATAAAGCATTTAGTACAATATTAATATCATCCAAATGATTAAACTGACTGTACAATGAAGGGGGAGGCAACGCAACCGTATATTCATATTGCTTTAAAACCTCCAGTTTATCATAGACCGCATGTTTTGCATGATGAGGACATACTCGAATGCATTCGCCGCAGTCGATACAGAATTTGCTATTGATCTGTGCTTTTTTATTCCTGACCCGAATCGCCTGGGTAGGACATCGTTTGATACAGTTGATGCAGCCCATACATAAATCCTGGTCTAACCTGACCGAATGATAGAATTTATCCATTGAATCCCTCCTATCTCCAATCCCATCTTATAGGGAAAGTTTAACTGTCATTCGGATCTTTGTCCCTTCACCCAGTACAGTCTGAATCTCCATATCGTCTGAATACTTTTTCATATTCGGAAGTCCCATTCCCGCACCAAATCCAAGAGAACGCACCGTATCTGGAGCAGTGGAATACCCTTCCTGCATCGCAAGATCAATATCTGCAATCCCCGGTCCCTTGTCTTTTAGAAGCATCCTCACTTCTTCTGCTGTGATCTCTACGGTAATTTCCCCGCCATCTGCGTGTATTACCATATTGATCTCACCCTCATACATCGCAATTGCCACCTTGCGGACAGCTTCTGGACTGACTCCCATCTTTTTTAATTTACTTTTCACATCACTGCTTGCTTCTCCCGCTCTGGTGAAATCATCTGGTGAGATCTGATATTGTAATATAATCTTATCCATCATCAAACCGCACCCCCGTGAAGTCCTGCCTCATAAAGCATTCCACAGGCAGAAAACATCCGGTGTCCGGTAACCAAAAGAATGATTCCACCCTCCCTGGCAAGTGCAATCATCGCTTCATCTGGTTTCTTCCCTCGAACTAATACGATACACACAATATCTAACAGTTCTGCTGTGCGGATAACCTGAAGATTGCAAAGTCCGGTAAGAAGAACAGAATGATCTATGGAGAAAGCCAGAACATCACTCATCATGTCAGCACCACATGCGCTCGTCACTTCTTCCCGCAGACGATCTTCCCCAGTTAATACCCTTGCTCCCAGTATTTTCCTGATATCTTCCACTGTCATACTGTCACCTTCCTCCCATTTATTCCGTCTATTCTAACAATTTACATCAATATGATTAATTATATCATAAATAAAAGGGAAATCCTAGAAATTTTAGCTCTAATCTTCGTTATTTTTTTGTCGAATGTTGATTAAAAGTATAGATTTTTTCTCAATAACATGGTAAAATATCAGTTACATTGCATAAGCAACATTAAAGGAGGTTATTAAATGACTTGTACAAAACAAGGCGTCCAGTTTAACGGGACGAAAGAGCAGGAAGATACTTTAAAAAAAGAAATCGCCCTGCTCAAAGACACAAAAGGCTCCCTGATGCCTATCATGCAGAAGGCTCAGGAGATCTATGGTTATCTTCCAATTGAAGTTCAGACTTTAATATCTGATGAAACAGGTATTCCCTTAGAAAAAATCTATGGTGTCGCAACATTCTATTCTCAGTTTGCCCTGCAGCCGAAGGGTAAATATCAGGTTTCTGTTTGTCTTGGAACCGCTTGCTACGTAAAAGGTTCCGGAGATATCTTTCATAAACTAGAAGAGACTCTAGGTATCACCAACGGGGAATGTACTCCAGATGGTAAATTTTCTCTGGATTCCTGCCGCTGTGTAGGCGCATGCGGGTTAGCCCCGGTCATGATGGTAAACGGTGAGGTTTATGGAAGACTTTCAGCAGATGATGTTCCAGGCATTTTAGCAAAATATGAATAATTTACGATTATGATGACAGAGATATCGTTAAACATTCTGGATGTGGCAGAAAATTCCACACAGGCAGGCGCTGATTTTATTACCATACTGGTCGCTGCGGACACGGAAGCAGACACACTCACGGTCCAATTAACCGATAACGGCTGCGGTATGACAAAAGAAGAAGTGTCAAAAGTAACTGATCCATTTTATACCTCAAGAAACACTAGGAGGGTTGGGCTTGGAATTCCGTTCTTTCAATATGCAGCGGAGTGCACAGGCGGAACATTTACGATTGAGTCAGAGCCGGGTACCGGAACTAAAGTTATAGCAATGTTTGGATTATCCCACATTGACCGTATGCCCCTCGGTGATATTAACAGTACCATCGAGACACTGATCACTTGCCATCCAGACATAGATTTTCTCTATATCTATCGTTATAACAAGTCATCATTTGAGCTTAATACCAGAAAGTTTAGGGAAATTCTTTCTGATATCCCTTTTGATACCCCAGAGGTATCAGCTTTCATAAAGGAATATCTGTGTGAAAACAAATTGGAGACTGATGGAGGCGCGGTCTTTTAGACCCGCAGGAATTGGAGGAATAACATGAAGACTCTTGAAGAATTAAAAGAGATCCGTGAAAAGATGCAGAGTCAGGTCAGCATGCGCGGAGAAGACCACACACGGACACGTGTTTTAGTGGGTATGGCTACATGCGGAATTGCCAGCGGTGCAAGACCTGTTTTAAATACACTGTCTAATCTGGTTCAGGAGAACCACATGACAGATCGCTTTACGGTTACACAGACCGGTTGTATTGGCTTATGCCAGTATGAGCCAATTGTGGAAATTGCAGAGCCAGGAAAAGATAAAGTAACTTACGTCAATATGACTTCAGAAAAAGCAGAAGAAGTATACAAAGAGCATTTGCTTGGTGGTCATATTGTGCAAAACTATACATTGGCATCGACGAAGATCAAATAAGGAGGAAACAAGATGTATCGTTCACACGTATTGGTTTGCGGCGGCACAGGATGTACATCCTCCGGAAGCCAGCATATTATTGTTAAATTAAGAGAAGAATTAGAGAGTCAGGGTCTTTCCGAGGAGATATCCGTCGTACAGACTGGATGCCATGGCCTTTGTGCCTTAGGCCCCATTATGATTGTTTATCCAGATGCTTCTTTCTACGCTATGGTAAAGGAAGAAGATATTAAAGAGATTGTATCCGAGCACTTATTAAAAGGACGTCCCGTAGAACGGCTTCTTTATGATGAGACTGTGACTCCTACTGGAATTAAGTCTTTAAGTGATACCGATTTTTACAAAAAACAGCATAGAATCGCATTGAGAAACTGTGGAGTTATTAACCCAGAAATCATTGAAGAATATATTGGAACCGGTGGATACCGGGCACTTGGAAAAGCTGTAACAGAGATGACTCCAGACGAAGTCATTCAAGTTCTATTAGACAGCGGACTCAGAGGCCGTGGTGGAGCAGGTTTCCCCACTGGACTAAAATGGAAACTTGCAAAGCAGAATGATGCGGATCAAAAATACGTCTGCTGTAACGCAGATGAAGGTGATCCCGGCGCATTTATGGATCGTTCTGTTTTAGAGGGAGATCCACATGCATTATTGGAAGCCATGACCATTGCTGGTTATGCAATTGGGGCTTCTCAGGGCTACATATATGTACGTGCGGAATATCCCATTGCAGTACAGCGTCTTAAAATCGCGATTGCTCAGGCAAGAGAGATGGAACTTTTAGGCGACGATATTTTCGGAAGTGGATTTTCTTTTAATATTGACCTTCGTCTGGGAGCTGGTGCTTTCGTATGCGGAGAAGAAACCGCTCTTATGGTTTCCATTGAAGGAAATAGAGGAGAACCAAGACCAAGACCACCGTTCCCAGCTCAAAAAGGTCTGTTTGGAAAGCCTACCATCTTAAATAATGTGGAAACGTATTCCAATATCCCTCAGATTATCTTAAACGGACCAGAATGGTTCGCTTCCATGGGAACAGAGAAATCAAAAGGAACCAAAGTTTTTGCTTTGGGTGGTAAGATTCACAATACTGGACTGGTAGAGGTCCCTATGGGAACTACACTTCGAGAGATCATCGAAGAAATCGGCGGTGGAATTCCAAACGGTAAAAAATTCAAATCCGCACAAACTGGTGGTCCTTCTGGTGGATGCATTCCAGCAGAACACTATGACATTCCAATTGATTATGACAACCTTCTTGCCATTGGTTCCATGATGGGTTCCGGCGGATTGATTGTTATGGATGAAACCGACTGTATGGTGGATATCGCTAAATTCTTCCTTGAATTTACCGTTGAAGAATCCTGCGGAAAATGTACCCCTTGTCGAATTGGTACCAAACGAATGCTCGAATTACTGGAAAAGATTACAAATGGTCATGCAACTCTGGAAGACTTAGATCGATTGGAAGAGATCTGCTACTATGTGAAAGAGAATTCAGCCTGCGGTTTGGGACAAACTGCACCAAATCCAGTGCTTTCTACCTTAAAATTCTTCCGCGACGAATACATTTCCCACATTGTTGACAAAAAGTGTCCGGCAGGCGTCTGCAAGGCATTGCTCTCGTATCATATTGATGCGGAAAAATGTAAGGGTTGCACCCTGTGTGCCAGAAACTGTCCAGTCAATGCAATCTCCGGTTCTGTGAAGAATCCTCATGTGATTGATCCTGAGAAGTGCATCAAATGCGGCGTATGTATGGAGAAATGTAAATTCGACGCTGTCTACAAGAAATAATGGAGGGAGAATGTATCATGGAGAATATCACAATTAAAATCAATGGCATGGACGTAAGCGCTCCTGCAGGCTCCACCATCTTAGAGGCTGCAAGACTTGCACATGTTGAAATACCGACTTTATGCTTTTTAAAAGACATCAATGAAATCGCTGCCTGCCGCATCTGTACGGTTGAAGTCAACGGAGGCAAACTAGCAGCATCCTGTGTATTCCCTATCAGTGAGGGGATGGATATCAAAACCAACACTCCTAAGATTCGGGATTATAGAAAAAAGACACTTGAATTGATTCTTTCAAACCACAACCGTTCCTGTCTTTCCTGTGTCCGCAGCGGTAACTGCGAACTACAGACACTCTGTAAAGAGATGGGTGTGGATACAGAAGACTATTTTGATGGAGATAAGACTCCTTCTATCTTAGACGATAGTGCCGCTCATATGGTGCGTGACAACAGCAAATGTATCTTATGCCGCCGTTGTTCGGCTGTCTGTGAAAAGGTACAGGGAATTGGTGTCATTGGCCCCAACGACCGTGGTTTTGCTACTTTTATAGGTTCTGCATTTGATAAGGGCCTTGGGGAAACCAGTTGTGTTTCCTGTGGACAGTGTATTGCTGTTTGTCCTACCGGTGCTCTCTATGAAAAGACCAGCATTGCGGAAGTTGAAAAAGCAATTGCTGATCCCACAAAGCATGTTATCGTTCAGACAGCTCCTGCAGTTCGTGCTGGACTTGGAGAAGAATTTGGTTATCCCATCGGAACCAATGTAGAGGGTCAGATGGTTGCATCGCTTAGACGCCTTGGATTTGACAAAGTGTTCGATACCAACTTTAGTGCCGACTTAACCATTATGGAAGAAGCCCATGAATTTCTTGACCGGGTGAAGAATAACGGAGTCCTTCCCTTGATAACTTCCTGTTCTCCTGGTTGGATCAAATACTGCGAGCACTATTTCCCAGATATGACGGAAAATCTTTCTTCCTGTAAATCTCCACAGCAGATGTTTGGTTCTATTGCCAAATCTTACTATGCTGAGAAGATGGGATTAAAACCGGAAGACATTGTATCCGTCAGCATCATGCCTTGTACGGCTAAGAAATTTGAGATCGGCAGAGAAAATCAGGATGCAAATGGAGTACCAGATGTGGACTATACTCTGACCACAAGAGAACTTGCCAGAATGATTAAGCAGTCAGGGATTCAGTTTAACAATCTTCCTGATGAAGAAGTGGATGTTCCTTTGGGTCTTTATACTGGTGCTGGTGTTATCTTTGGTGCCACTGGTGGAGTTATGGAAGCAGCATTAAGAACTGCTGTGGAGCAATTAACCGGCGAAGAATTGAAAAAATTAGATTTTACCGATGTAAGAGGAACCGAAGGCATCAAAGAAGCAACGTATCACGTAGGTGGTATGGATGTAAACGTTGCCGTTGCTTCTGGTCTTGGCAATGCCAAGGAACTTTTAAATCGAGTGAAATCCGGGGAAGCCAATTATCATTTCATTGAGATCATGGGTTGTCCTGGTGGGTGTGTTAATGGCGGAGGTCAACCTCAGCAGCCTGGCTATATTCGCAATACAACAGACATCCGTGGGTTAAGAGCAAAGGTGTTATACGATGTGGATGCTTCCAAATCCATTCGTAAATCCCATGAAAATCCAGCCATCAAGGAGCTGTATGACACATACCTTGGGGAACCTGGAAGTAAAAAGGCACATCACCTGCTTCACACCACTTATGTAAAACGTAAAATTAACGAAATTTAACAAAAAACTCCTTCTGTATTTACAGAGGGAGTTTTTTATTATAAAAATCAATGAATGGAACCTGAGAAATTCTCCATACTATGACTGGAGGTGATAAAACATGAGTCCAAAAGAATTAAATTATATTGAAGATGCTCTTGGTCATGAAAAATTTTTAAAAACACAGTGTCAGGAAGCATCACAAACCCTGCAGGATCCGGAATTAAAAGCTTGTGCACAACAGCTTTTACAAAAGCACCAGCAGATATTTGACAACTTTTATCATTTAGTTTAAGGAGGCAACACCTATGGATGACAAACTTATAATGGAAAATCTGCTCAACACCACAAAAGGTGTGTGTGATCTCTACATGCACGGTACCATTGAATCCGCTACAATGAATGTGCATCAAACATTTGATACCGCGTTAAATGACAGTTTGTGTATGCAGGATGACATCTACAAAAAGATGTCTGCAAAAGGCTGGTATACCACAGATCAGGCAGAACAGCAAATGATTTCAAAAGTGAAAAATAAGTTTACCGGTATGTAATTCTCAAAAAAACAGTTTTAAAAAATGCGTTTTAATAGACTTAAAAAGCCTGTTAAAACGCATTTTTTATTCTAATATCTATTCATGTCGGTGCATCAAAACCGCATTCAGATCTTGGGATTTAATATTATCATGGATTTCTCTGGCATCCGCCTGACCAATCAATAAATCTCTTGCTTTTTTTGCTTCCCCTTCACTTTTATGCTTACTGGGGCCTCCAACACATCCACCGGAACAAACCATACCTTCAACAAAATCTGCTGGCAGCTTCCCTACTTTTAAAAGCATAAGGGCTTTCTTACATTCTGCTGCACCACTGCATTTCATGACCTGGATATCTGTGTTTTTACCGGATTCTTTCAGACATTCAAGAACCGCTGCAGTAACGCCGCCGCCATTCCCAAACCGTTTTCCAAAAACAGAACCTACCTGGTATGTATTCTCCTCAGGTTCTAGTTCTACTCCCTTTGCCACCATCATGGCATGTGCCTCTCCCAAGGTCAACGCATAATCTGCATTATCTTTCACATTCAAATCCAGAGCCTCGCTCTTTTTGGCAATACAAGGTCCGATAAATACGGTTATCGTCTCCGGATCCTTTTCTTTTAACATTCTAGATACCGCACACATAGGGGAAACGGTTGAAGACATATGAGAAAGGAGCATAGGATAATGCTGCTTGATCATATTTACAAAAGCAGGACAACAAGATGTTGTCATCTTCTTTTCTTCCTCATAGGCCTCCGCCCACTCAGCCGCCTCTGCTGCGGCCGTTAAGTCACCACCTAATGCCACTTCCACCATGTCTTGAAAACCAATCTTCTTTAAAGCCGTTCTCCAGCTTGCCATGGTTATTTCCGGTCCATACTGTCCCTCTGTCGCCGGTGCCACCATTGCAACTACCTTTTTCCCAGCTTTAATTAAGTTAATCACATCCACCAGAAATGTCTTAGAACCAATGGCACCAAATGGACAACTATGAATACATGCTCCACACTGGATGCATTTGCCTTCATCAATCACTACAATTCCTGCTTCATCCATGGTAATTGCATCCACTGGACAGCTTTTCTTACAGGGACGTGTTAAATCAGCGATGGCATTATAAGGACATGCCTGCGAACACTTTCCACATTCTTTGCATCGATCCTGATCAATATGAGCACGATCATGACTCATACTGATCGCTCCAAAGTTACAAGAATTCTGGCATGCTTTTCCCATACAAAGCTGACAGTTATCTGTTACTACATAGCGGGCGATCGGACAGTCTTCACAGGCAGAGTTTATTACTTGAACCACATTTTTAGTCTCTCTACCGCTTGGGCAGAATCCTTCTGCCAGACGGACTCTTTCCCTGATAATCTCTCTTTCTCTGTAGATACAGCATCGAAATTGTGCTTTTGGTCCTGGTATAATTTGATAGGGAATTTCATTTCTTTTCTCTTCTAGCCTGCCTTCCCAGGCAAGCCTTGCCACTTCGTCTAAAACCTGATGTTTGATGCGAAGTAAGGTTGCATCATTTGTTACCATAACTTTCCTCCTTGCGACTCCACTTGTTTTGTGTGAATATCGTTTTACAATTAATAATAAACAACCGTAACCTTTTTTCCCATATCTTCTACCGCATGCTTCAACTGCTCCACAAGATTTTGCCGTATCCCTAAATCAAAGGGAAGGCCTGGGTTTTGATAAGCGCTGTTAATCGCTTTCCCAACATACAGTTTAAGCTCCGTACAGTCTTCGATGATCATCTTGGCAACCTTTGAGGCACCATTTGATTGATCGAGTTCCAGAAAAAACTCCTCCGAGACGGATTCATTCTTTACATATCTTCGTAATAATTTTAATACCCGGTTTAGCGTCAATACCCCTTCTGTAACCAACTCTATCCCATCCATATGTGCGGTGGGAGGCAAATCCGTATCATGATATTCCAGTGAAACCGTCAGTTTACTGGACAGAACCCTAGATGCAATATTGGCACTGGTACCTCCACAGATGATTCGTTTTGTCTCCTCAGCCCCTTGCATAAAATCTTTTACCATATCAATATCATCTTCCGGGTTCTTGGCTGGTCCCGTCATTAAATATACCGGTTTGCGGTCTATGATCCGCATAACCGCAACCGTTGTATCATCCCCTGGGCGATACTGGTAAAGTTCATCACAGGCACAGCATAAGGCATTGGCAAACCGGACAGCCGATATGGTGAGTCGATACTGCTTCACCGCATACGAAGCCATATCTTCCCAAAGCCAACCAAAATTTAAAAGCTTACCAACACCTGCATGAATGGTTCCGTCGCTTAATAAAACCAAGGCATCCCCTTTCTTCACCCGAAAGCGGTATTCATTGATTTTTTTATCTTGAATGATTCTTGTGTTTTCCGGAACTGGCATAAGACTGCCATCCCGGATAAAAATACAACTTGGATTATCAAATTCCACCAGATAGGCATCTCCATTGTGAAATACCTGTAGTATGCTAAATGTGGAATATGCCACCTGGCGGACCTGGCAGACCGGCAGAGTTTCCACAATGGTATCCACACACTCTTCTAAAGTCGCCCCGTTTAAAAACATGGTTCCCAGAATTTTAGACGTTAACGTGGCCAGGATATTGGCTTTTACTCCGCTTCCCATACCATCTGCAAGAATCATAATATTAGAATTTTCTGTCTGTAGTAGTTCTACCTTATCTCCGCATAGAACTTCATTAAATTTGTTTAAACTTTTGTATGCAACATCAACCGTAACTCCCATTACTTGACCTCACTTTCGCTTCCCTCATCAAGTATGGACTTACATAGCTTCGTTAATGTTGTTTTCGTTTCTGCTGTAGTTTCTCCCAGAAGACCTGCAATTTCCTGGGCAACCATCATTTGTTTATGAATCACTTTTTGTGCCAAATCAATGGTCTCCAGTTTCTTTTCATATTCTTGTTTTGCATATTCTTCTTCTTTTGTGATATCAATAAATGTAGCAAGTACCACATTCTGATTCTCAATGTATACGATATTTTGAAGCGTAGAAACTTTATATTCCGCATACGTTACTTTCTTACCATGAATTTTTTGGTGGGTATCATAAACCCACTGAAAATCACTTGGATCAATTAATTCATATAAATACATAGTCAGAGCTTCCTGCCTGGTCTTTCCAAAATATTTTTCTCCCACCGCCGAATACTCTAAAATCTTCATCTCTTTATCAACAATCAGTACAATGTTAGGGGACGTTTCCATAACAAGATTGGACAAGGATTCTGCCTTTTGGTG
This sequence comes from Clostridium sp. E02, assembly GCF_003833015.1. Taxonomy (GTDB): domain Bacteria; phylum Bacillota; class Clostridia; order Lachnospirales; family Lachnospiraceae; genus Lacrimispora. The sequence continues at coordinate 104,158 of NZ_RJLQ01000004.1, read as the reverse complement.
CATAAATGGAATACACATATTCAATTCTGCTTTTTTCTGAAAGACCGCAATCGCCTTTTCTCTGCAGGTAGAATATCCGCATGCCCCGCAGTTTAACTCATCCTCTGGTTTTGTCTTTCCTGTTTTTTTAAGAATTTTCTGAATCTGTTCCTCCGTTGGCAATAGATCAGAAGGCGCACGATTTAAAAACAGCTTCTTAAGCGAAATATGAGTAAGGCTCGGATCCGTATCAGCAGCCGAGACCCCTTTTTTCTCGATTGCATCCTCCATATCCAGTTTCACCTTAAAACGAGACACATTCACGTCATCTGCCGCCGGCCCTTTGATGCAGCCCCCTGAGCACACATTCATTTCAATAAAACAGTGATGTATCTCTCCACGAACCATACTCTCGCATAAATCAATGCAGTTTCGGATTCCGTCAACATAAAATTTCCGGTATCCGTCTTTTTTCTCTTCTGTTGCTAGAACCGAACTTACCACACCATTAGAAACCGGATATAGCCGGTTCACTTTTGGATCCATATGAGTAAATGGAAGATCTTCACAATCTTCAATGGTAATCTCCTCTTCCAAAAACCATCTGGTCATATCGTTAAAATTAAGTACAGCATCAATCCAGCCATCGTGGCGGATATCTCCCGATTCTCGTTTCTTCGCGATACAGGGTCCAACAAAAACCACCTTAACGTCAGCCCCCATCTCTTCTTTAATCAACTTTCCATGGGCGATCATAGGCGATACCACAGGTGCCAGATTCGGAATCAGCCCCGGGTAGTAGATCTCAATCAAATCATTGACACTAGGGCAACAGGACGTAATGATGTTTTCCATCTTCCCTTCGTTTAAAAGCCTGGTATATTCTGCTGTCACCAAAGCGGCACCCTGTGCGGTTTCCTGCACTTCACAAAAACCAAGTTTTTTAAACGCTGCGTTAACTTGTCCAATGGTTTTATAGCGGAACAGTCCCATAAAAGAGGGTGCCAAAGAAACCACAGTCCTGTTTCCTGCCCTTATATAGCCTTTTACCTGATCTAGGTCGCTGATCAGAGTTTTGGCGGATTGTGGGCATACCTGCATGCATTTCCCACATAGAATGCACTTGTCTTGCATGATTTCTGCCCGTTCATCTTTAATCATGACTGCTTTGACTTCACAGTTGCGTACACATTTATAACAGTGTTTGCATTTGGTAGACTTGAAATCAATAATCCCCATGATTACAGCCTCCCCATAATCTCTTTCTCAAAAAACTCCTTTGTATCCTCTGGTTTTAAGGAATAGATCTGGTCATCTAAGGTAACACATACCCCATTTACGCAGTTCCCGCTGCAAAAAGAGCCGTTTAAATCAATCTGCTCTTCCAGATGTTTTTCTTTTACATAATTTTGCAACTTGGCTATAATTTCTCTCGAACCTTTTAAATGACATGCGCTTCCAATGCATATAGTTATTCTCATGAATATTCTCCCTCCAAATGAACTCCCTTATAAAACCTTCTCTTTTCGACATTATCGCACATTGTTATATCCTTATCAATACAATTTTATCGATTGGATGTATTTTTTTAAGTACTGGAAGCCATGGCAATCCAAATCTTAACTTTTTTTCGCAATCCTGGTAATGGAAGCGGTCACCAGTTTCTGAAACAGAGGTGCAACCCGGTCTGCCGTTTGCTGGACCTCCTTATGACTTAATGGTTCCTTTGAAATCCCACATGCCATGTTGGTAATACAGGAAATCCCGCACACCTTCAATCCCATATGATTGGCAGCCAGAGCTTCACAGGCAGTGCTCATTCCCACAGCATCTGCACCTAGAATCCGACACATCCGTACTTCAGCCGGAGACTCATAGGCTGGACCAGAAAGCTGCAGATAGACACCTTCTTTTAATTCAATCTTCTCTTCCTTTGCAATCTCTTTAATGATTGCTCTTAATTCCTTCCGGTAAATATCACTCATATCCGGAAATCTGGTTCCAAGTTCATCTATATTTTCACCCATTAAAGGCGAAGGCACAAAGCTTGCAATATGATCCGTTAAAAGCATAAAGTCTCCGGCTTTAAACCCTTCATTTATCCCACCGCATGCATTGGTTAAAAATAGAGTTTTTGCTCCCAAAAGCCCCATCAGCCGAGTCGGAAGAACTACGTCTGAAATGGGATACCCCTCATAATAATGAACTCGTCCCTGCATAATCACCACTGGCACCTCATTGACATAACCGAATATAAACCTTCCCTTGTGCCCCACAACTGTTGAGATTGGAAATCCTTCTATCTCTTTATAGTCAATCGTAGCGGACACAGAAACCTCTTTTACATAGTCTCCCAGACCAGAGCCAAGAATCAGCGCTACTTCTGGAACAAAATCTGTTTTCTCCCTCACACTTTTTAAACAGTTCTGTAATTTATCATATACTTCATTCATCTTATTTTTCTCCTTTTTTATTGATAATAATAGTATATCACATATGCCCCTTTGGCTGCATAATATTTTGACAAACAAGAACGGAAAATGGTATACTTTACCTGTTCGTACAAACCCCAAAAGAACACCTGCGGGAGAAGACGGGAAGAAGAATAAGTCAATGAAGTACGGACAGAAAGTGAGGGATTTTATGAAAAAAGTTCTATCGATATTTGCAGTTCTTGTTATGACTGCTGCTGTCTTAACCGGATGTGGAAAAGATAGCACCCAGACAACAGCAGAAAGCCAGGTGGAGACTCCTACAGAGCCTGCTGCAGAAACTCAAGCTGCCTCCACAGAAGAATCAAAGGCAAAACCAGCTAATGACAGCGACGCATTAAAAGTCGGATCTTTAAAAGGACCTACATCCATGGGACTTGTACGATTAATGGAGCAAGCAGAAAATGGACAATCCCAAGGATCTTATGAATTTACTATGGTAACAGCACCGGATGAGCTGCTTGGTAAAATTGTAAATGGGGATTTAGATGTGGCACTTGTTCCTGCCAATATGGCATCTATTCTTTCTAATCACGGTGTTACGGTAATCAACATCAATACGCTTGGTGTCCTCTATGGAATTTCTTCCGATGATTCCATAAAATCCATGGCAGATTTAAAGGGAAAAACCATCTACCTGCCTGGTAAGGGAACCACACCAGATTATGCACTAAAACATGTGTTAGCTGCCAATGGTCTATCCGAAGACGACGTGACGCTAGAGTATAAATCAGAACCAGCCGAGGTTGCTGCTATCTTAAAAGAAAAACCCGATGGAATTGGACTTCTTCCTCAACCTTTTGTAACGGCTGCTATGGCTCAGAATGACAGCCTTCATATGGTTCTTGATTTAACCAAAGAATGGAATGCTGTATCGAAAGAGGATGGAAGCACCCTGGTAACTGGTGTTACAATCTGTCGCAATGAAGTTTTAAAAGATCATAAAGATTCCATTGATACCTTTCTTTCCGAACAGAAGGAATCTGCCGCTTATGCCAATGAAAACGGAAAAGAAACCGCTATACTGATTGCAAAAGCAGGCATCATTGCAAAGGCACCAATCGCAGAGAAAGCGCTTCCTTATTGTAGTATCACATATCTTGATGGAAACGATATGAAATCGCTTCTGAGTGGATATTTAAAGGTTCTCTACGATATGGACCCCCAGACCATTGGAGGGACGCTGCCTGATGAGCAGTTCTATTATATCCCATAGAACCCTTCTCCCGCTCAAGAAAACTGGGATCGTAATCTTCTGGTTGATGATCTGGCAGGCAGGTAGTAAATTGGTGGACAATCCTATCATTCTGGTGGGACCCATTCAGGTGATAAAGGCTCTGATCCACCAGTCTGCCCTTCCGGGATTTTGGCAGTCCATTGGATTTTCCTTTGGAAAAATCAGCCTTGGATTCCTGATTGCTTTTATACTTGGAATCCTTTTGGGAAGCACTGCCAGCCGATTTACTTTTGTACTGGAACTGCTTTCCCCGATAATGGCTCTTATGAAATCGATCCCTGTTGCATCGTTTGTCGTGTTGGCGCTTATCTGGTTCGGCTCTGAAAACCTTTCGATATTTATTTCGTTTCTAGTGGTATTTCCTATGATATATATGAGCACCATAGCCGGCATAAATAGCACCGACCCAAGTCTTTTGGAGATGGCAAACGTATTTCACATGTCAGGGATCAAGAAAGGTTATTATCTATATCGTCCAGCTTTGATCCCTTATCTAAAAAGCAGTTTAAACACTGCACTTGGAATGAGTTTTAAATCGGGAATCGCAGCAGAAGTGATCGGGGTCCCTAACCATTCCATAGGGGAAAAGCTATATATGGCAAAAATTTATTTAAGTACCGCCGATTTGTTCGCCTGGACTCTGGTCATTATAGGGATTAGCTTCTTATTTGAGATCTTCTTTTTATGGCTTATCGATCGAACGGTTCCCAATCACAAGAAAAGTAAAGGGCGGGGGATTTGAGATGAAACTGGAAATCAAAGAACTTTCAAAATCCTTTGGCGGTACAAAGGTACTAGATGGGATCAATATAAGCCTGGAATCTGGTCGGATCTATTGCTTCATGGAACCATCGGGTTCTGGTAAAACGACCTTTTTTAAGATCCTTCTGGGGATTATAACTAAAGATTCCGGAACCATAACTGGACTGGATGGATGTAACATTACCGCTGTATTTCAAGAAGATCGTTTATGCAATGACTTTACCCCCATTGAGAATGTGAGCATGGTAATGAACGGTCCCTCCCGCAATCATAAAAAAGCGGCAAAAGAAGAACTTTTAAACCTGTTGCCAAAAGAATCCCTTACTCGCCCAGTTTCTACTCTAAGCGGTGGTATGAAACGGAGAGTTGCAATTGTTAGGGCTTTATCTGTACCATTTGACATGGTCATTTTAGATGAACCATTCTCTGGTCTTGATGAAGGGAACAAAAACAAAGTAATTTCATATATGAAGGTTAAATGCCAGGGAAAACTGGTTCTAGTAAGTACTCACCAGCAAGAAGACATAGATCGATTAAATGGAATTCTTATAAAACTATAATAGCCAGAGGCGATTGCAATCATTCTACAATCGCCTCTGGCTATTTTCTAAATTGTTTTTCTAAATTATTTAAGCTTTAAAGTATCCAATGCTGCCTCAATCTGGTCTTCCACACCAGTATCGGAAGATTCAATGGTTCCTGTTGCGCTAAGATACGTCTTCGCTGTTGCATCATAGGATCCTGAAATAGCAAAATAGCGAACACCGTCATCGGGTGTTTTATAACGGATGGCATAACGGAACGTCTGACTTCCATCTGCTCCATTCTTTACATTATAGCGAACAAATTCCATATCTTCTCCGCGGTTAATCAGTTTCTTATATTCTTCCTTGGTATCCGGATACTCTTCTCTAGCTCCATCTGCTTCTTCCCCTGCTGCGTAGGTCACTTCTAAAACGTCATTCCCATCTGGAGAAGTAAATGCTACTACACTTTCATCTCCGTCGTTGTCCAATGTCCAACCTGCTGGAGGCGTGATCTCATACTTTCCCGAAACCGATGTAAATACACCTGATGCGATTTTCCCTGCATCGGAAGATGTCTTTTGTTCACTCTGTGAGCTCTCATTGGCTTCATCGCTCTCGTTATCAGCCTCGTCGGACTCTGAAGTTTCTGTATCCGCAACGGTAGTTTCCGCCATACTCACCTTTGTATCTGTGTCTTTCGTTGTATCTGTTTTCTTATTATCTTTTGATCCACAGGCAGTTGTTGCTGCCATAACAGCCATAGCAATTACAATTCCTGTCAACAATTTGTTTTTTCTCATATGATTCACTCCTTATTATAATTTCAATGGGTGTCGTTGAGGATTATACCATTAACCAGATCAATTGTATAGAGGATTAAAGGAACTGAAAGAATCACCAATAATTCTTAATAATTCTACTATTTTCCCCCTTGTTCTAAATGAAGTAATTTAGTCTTCTTATCCAAACCGCCCCCATAGCCAACCAAACTACCATTTGTACCAATTACTCTATGACAGGGGATTATAATTGATATAGGGTTTTTGTTGTTTGCCCCTCCCACGGCACGAGATGCCTTGGGATTCCCAATCATAGTTGCAATCTCCCCATAACTTTTCGTCGTTCCGTAAGGGATTGTCAAAAGTGCCTCCCATACTTTTTTTTGAAATAAGGTTCCTTGTGGGGCAAGAGGCAAATCAAACTGCTTTCGCTCTCCAACTAAATATTCCTCCATCTGACAAACTGCACGGTCAATGAGCTCTGTTTTTTCTCTAATAGCGTCCTCCGGTATTTGATCAATAAAATCAACTCTTAAAATCACACTGTCCTCACATAAAATCCGTATCGGCCCCATATCTGTCTTCATACAATACCAGTATTTCATATTATCACCTCGTCTTTTTGACAACATTAATCCGTATGGAATTATTATATCATAAGAAGATTTGCCGTAAATAAACTTTTTTGTAAGTTTTCTCTTTCATTTTGTTTAAACTTTGCTTATAACTCCTTAAGGTTTTTCATAAAATATTTATTGATTGGACAAACTTCTGTCATAATCATTCTATATAATTAGAAATGTAAAGGAACCCCACCCTTTCAACATAGACTTTTTATTTTTCATACTCAACCGGCAGGAGCATTTTTAAATGTGACTGCCGGTTCCTCCAATTATAGGTTCTTTTTTTCTACAAAATCCCCATAAATACGAGACTTTTCATGATTTTAATTTTTTTTGAAAAATATTGTTGACAAAACTATATCCATCAGATATAATTACTCTTGCGTTGCGAAAGACACATCAAAACGTAAGACACCTTCGGGGTGTGGCTCAGCTTGGCTAGAGCGCCTGGTTTGGGACCAGGAAGTCGCAGGTTCGAATCCTGTCACCCCGATTTAAGATAATAAAGTTATCTTAAGTATTACCCAATCTTTTGCGGGTGTGGTTCAATGGTAGAACATCAGCCTTCCAAGCTGAAAACGTGGGTTCGATTCCCATCACCCGCTTATGAGTCTGTAGCTCAGTTGGATAGAGCAACGGCCTTCTAAGCCGTGGGTCGGGGGTTCAAATCCCTTCAGGCTCATTTCACATTCTAGCTAAAATGTGAAGTGTTATATATGGTGGGTATGGCGAAGGTGGTTATCGCGCCAGATTGTGGCTCTGGAGGCCCAGGGTTCGAATCCCTGTACTCACCTTTCCCTTTTCAGGGATTTTTTTTTATCAATCGTTTTAATGGGCTATCGCCAAGCGGTAAGGCACAGGACTTTGACTCCTGCATTCGTTGGTTCAAATCCAACTAGCCCAGTATGGGATACTAGCTCAGGTGGTAGAGCACTTGACTTTTAATCAAGTTGTCCGGGGTTCGAATCCCCGGTGTCTCATGAGAAAGAAAAGCAGGTTTCATCAAAAGAGATCTGCTCTCCTCTCGCTTTTTAAGCAATTGATAATAACAGGTTTAAAGGTAACATCTTTTATTGTCTGCGGGTATGGCGGAATTGGCAGACGCGCCAGATTTAGGTTCTGGTGGGAGACCGTGCAGGTTCAAGTCCTGTTACCCGCATCATTGCAAAAACCCTAGTAAATATAAGAATTTCTTATATTTACTAGGGTTTTTGCGTGTATTAACTCACCAATCTCTTATAAACCAGCAACACTCTCTTTTGTAGTTTATCCTTATAACACGAAAGATAACTCACTGTATAAAAGAATGGCTGTGAATATAAAATTCTTCCTGACTTGGCTTGTATTTTTTCTCCTGACTTTCCAAAGCCTCGTCAAAACGCTCAGCTTCTTGTTTATCTATCTCAAATACAGGACTTTGATAGTAAACCCATTTTCTTCCGTCCAAAGCATCTGGTTTGAGTTCTTTTACCATCATCGCCGCTGGATATGTCCCATTTTCAAGACAGACATTGTACTTTTTGCAACTTTTAAAACCACGGCTTACATAATTATTGGGATTTCCAAATATTACAATCACATCATAACCAAGTGCGGCCGCCTGTTTCATGGAATACTCCATTAGTTTTTTTCCATACCCCTTTCTCTGATATTCTGGCAAAAATGCAAACTGGCCCAAAAGTAAGGATGCCTTTTTCTTCTCCGAACTCATCAATTAGTTTTGTTTTCGTATACATGATATTTCCGATGATCTGATTATCAACTTCAATCACCAGATCCAACTCCGTCAGAAAGTCTTTGTGAGATCGCATAACATGAACCAAATAGTGTTCTATACACCCCGGTATAGATAAATTCCAAAAAGATTTCCTTGTTATTTCTTCTACTCTTTCATAATCTGTTTCTTCTTCATTCCTAATCTTAATCATTTTGTCCATTTATAAACCTCCAATAATTATTTTTAATTATGACTTTCTGCTAAGTTTAGTACAAAAAAACACCAGATCAGTACTGATAGTTAGAGGATTTTATTAAGTATTCGTTTTACAACGTTCTTTGCATTACAACAATAACATAGTCTTCTGTCTGCACTTCATCACCAGTTTTAATAAAATGATTCTTAATCCAAAATGCTTCACTTTGTGGATTTCCCATTATATACCCTAGCCTCACATAAGTGAACCCTAATTTTTTTAAATATTGGCATACTTCAGAAATAATGGATGTCCCAATGCCTTTCCATTGTATATGCTGATCAATCATAAAGAAACCGATAAATGTGGTTTCTTCATTGGGATAACCAGATATTAAATCCATTACTGCAATAAGCAGTTCACCATCATAAAAACCAACATAATATTTATCATCCAATTTCTTTCCCTTTGGCAATGCTATCAGCTCTTCTTTCAAACTACTTATTGATACATTTGAGGGACAATACTGATAATATAATAGATTGCTTTTACAGAGTATATATACTTCTGGTAAATCTGCTTCCTCAATTCGTTTCACTCTATATTTTTCAGATAAATATTCAATTTTCATACCCGTACCTCCTGTAGACTAAAAAACTACTCGTTATTTAAATTCAGCTACAGATCTATTTTATCTTATCGACTACGAAACATCAATCTTAACGTTTCGCCATAAAAAATTTCTTTCACAAACAATTCACAATTCCATCATACTCCTACCACAAGCCCCAATGAGATACGATTCCGTGTCTTTTCCATCTACTTTCACTTTCCTTCGTTAATGCAGAATGTTCCTCATCGTTATATAATTTTCTGGGAGGTGATATTTTGAAACGAAAGAAGAAAGATTACGACAAAGAATTGGCGGAGGAATTTAATCATTTGGAGGCTGTCAGCAGAAATCTACATGCGCCCACTGCGCCCACTGGAGAATTCGAGAACATAATGGCCGAAATGGAACGCAGAGGAATTGTACCCCAGATTAGAAAAGAGTTAAAAGACGGGAAGTAGGCGGGTTGGGTTTTACCAAAACCCGCCAATTATCCCCTGATGTGTGAATGATTACTCTGACTTACTCCATTGCTTAATTAGTTGATGAATATAAGTACTAAGACCAGCTACTAGTATTCCTTGTGTCGAAGCGCTGAAGGCGGCCATTGCTATCTGTTGCAGTGTATCTAATGCACTTACCGAGATGATATAGAAGCTGCAAAGCAAGATGCCTGCTGCTCCATTAATCAGTAAGATATATTTATCTTGGATCATATGACTTTGTTTGATTCCCTGCCCCAGCAGGTATAACACCAATGCCACCACAATCAGTTCGGGTTTCACATAATGGAGAATCCCTTCCATCATCATGCTATCCCCCCTTTCCTGTCTGTAACCTTATGAGGCTATAGACTATGACTGTTCCAGATATTGGAATAGAAAAGAAGACAAACTCTTCTTTCTTTATTGGATGCTTTGTTTCTTAAAATTGTTCCTAATCGCATATTTTACGAATATGAACTAAAATAACCATTATTTTTTTAAATTTTACTTTATTTTAGCAAAAAACATATATTTAACTTTACTTAAACGTTTTTTTGAGTTATAATCTATATAACTCTTCTTAGGAGTACCGTATTTCCCCAATTCTACGGTGCTCCTTTTTATTATTTTATAAATCCTAGCCCCGGCTAATTTTTTTTTTTATTATTTATGATAAAATAAGCTTACGTCGCAAAAAGAGCCCAGGGTATCCTCTTCCCCACCTGGGCTCTTTATTTGCATTAATTTTTTCTGCACAATTTTTATTTTCATTTCCAAAGGCTATCCAAATACGTGATTTCTGATTGTTTCTATCTGCTTGTTTACACGGTCCGGAATGATTCCTTTTAGTTCCTCCCAAGATAACAGCTTATCGTCCCCCAGAAGGAAGGGTTCAAATTCCATCGATGGACAAAATGCAAATTTTTCTTTTATATAGCTTTGTATCATCTCATTTAACGTTTCATTGGTGTGTATCTTATCCTCAAACAGCTCTGGAATCAATACTCCGTCCAGTCCTGCCTGTTTAAGACAGCTCTCCTTCCAGCCCGGAATTACATACACGAGCCGGGGATCAGGAAGCATGGCATGCTTCCCGGGCTGTGCATAAACCAGTGGATGCGTCTGTTCTGTCAAGACAGGTTCTCCGTCTGTAAGACTTGCCATGGTTAAATATTTTCCATGAAAACTGCCCTCTATCTTTCTTACTTGTTTATCGTGAGCGACAAACACCCATATGTGCTCCAATTCGTACAAATGTTGAATATCATAATCATACCAAATTGCATATTCAATTACAAAATCAGTCGTATCCTTTTGAATTTCAATGACGCGTTTGGGAAAAGAACTACTTCTTTTGGTTTCACGAAATACACTGCACCCCATTGCTTGAATCGGAAATGGCTCATTTTTATCCATCATAACGACGGGTTTATAGGTTTTAAAAATTTCAAGTTCCCGGTTCAACTTCCCACTTCCTTTCCTATTATTTCGATGCTTCCTGCAGAAATAACATTGCCATTGCCTGTCCATAAGGCATTGGACGCAGTTCAATGTCTTTATAAAACTGTACCGTCTCTCTCCCCATTGGTGTTCCGTAGGATACCTGATGTACTACCCCCTCTTCGTCAATGCAGGACAGAATGGGCTCTAGTGCCTTTCTTGCACACATTTCATAAGAGGGGTCAATCAGTCCCAAATGAACTGCCTTTAAGATCCCATATCCAAATCCACAAGTTGCACTGGCTTCCAAATAGGATGATTTATCATTGATTACTGTATGCCACATCCCACCTTCATTTTGATATTCTAGTAACGCATTTATCTGATTCTCCAGTGCCTGTTTTAGAAAACGTTTCACGGACTGGCTGCATTCAATCATACCGAACAATTCCGGAATTGCCATGGTAATCCAACTGTTCCCTCTCCCCCAGAATGCTTCTGCAAAATTATGATTTCCCTGAAATGTCCATCCATGGTACCACAGACCAGTCTTTCTATCTGCCAGATACTTCACATGAAGAAGGAACTGGTACTCTGCTTCCTCAATCCATTCTTGCTTCTTTTCCAATGTCCCCATTCGGGCCAAAAATAAAACTGCCATAAATAAAGTATCATCCCAAAGTTCTTGCTCATTTAAAGTATCGGAGGTCAGATGCTGAAATCCGCCTTCTTTTGTTCTTGGTAGTTCATTTACTAACCAAGTTGCCCAATCGTTGCAGATCGTTCGATAGGTTTCATTTCCCTTTTTTTCCACCAGATAAGATAACGCAAGAAGTGGGGCTGTTGTATTTATATTTCGAGCAGGCAGACCAATTTTCATCTGTCGTTCATAATACCGTTCCAGTTTGTTTATGAATTCTTCATCCCCTGTTTCTTCATATATCTTCCATAGACCATACAGACCCACGCCCTGTGTCCATTCCCAATAACGATATCGCTCCGCATTGTCTCCAGCTAGATTATTGGATTTCATATTTTCCAAAAAAATATCATCCTCATCGTAGAGTATATTCTCAAAACTTGATACCAATAAATTTATGGTTTGCTTTAATTGTTTCATGACAAACTTCCTTTCTATTCCCCAGTCTTTTGACTGTTGTTTTCCTACAATCTATACAAACATTCTTTCATATTCCTACATAATGTTGCATATGTTGTGCATTCTCTGCTATAATAAGACTTCAAAGCACAAATAATTCATAACGAATCAAAGGCGGTTTTTATGACGAATACGAATGATACTCTCCTATATAAGAAAAAGCACAATATTACCATAAATGATATTCAACATTCCCTCTATTACTATTTTGATTACGACGAACGTTCCTTCGATATCAACATGCCATTCCAACACTTTCATTCCTTCTATGAAATTATGATATTAATAAGTCCACAAGCTTACCATCTCATCGAGGGAATTCCTTATTCCATACGCTCCGGTGATCTGGTTTTATTACGTCCCTCTATTCTTCACCGTTCAGAATATCCAAAGGGTCCTCCAGGTAAACGACTTGTAATCAGTTTCTTATATCCGCCCTCCTTTTGGGATATGCCAGAAACCTACCACAAGCTTTTTGAGCCCTTTTACGATTCCCTTCCTATCTATCGTTTTCCCTCCAAGCAGCAACAGCTGATTAACGAAAAACTAAATCGGATCTATCGTTTCTCATTAAAGGATAAGGATTCAGACTTAAAGACATTGATCATTCACGGGATGTTTGTGGAATTTTTGTATACATTACGACACTTATCTCCTTATAATACCTACACCAACGAACCTTTAAAAGATGAACCTTCCAAAAAGATATATACCATAGCAAATTACATACATAATCATTACTCAGAAATGCTATCACTAGATTCACTTTCCAAAGAATTTTATATCAGCCCCTATTATTTGTCCCATCAGTTTAAGGATGTGACTGGCTATACACTGACCCAATACATTCAAATGACTCGAATTCGAAATGTACAATATCTACTATTAAATACAAAAAAGAAAATTTCAGAACTCGCTCAGGAATGTGGATTTACAAGTTTCTCCCAGTTTAACCGCATCTTTCAGAAATATTGCAGTCAGTCTCCATCCCAATTTCGCAAAGGAGGCGAAAATACCAGTCTGCAAACCGTTCCATAAAGGAAATGGGCAAAAAAATCCCGTTACAGCTTCCAAACATCTACGATATACCGATGAGAAAGAACTGTAACGGGCTTTTAGTCTATTTCCCTGTATAAAGCTTAATTCATCGAGTCATAAAACTCTGCTCTTGCATCAAGGATTTTCTGAATTCCAGCATTTACAAGATTATCATATTCTGCCTTCTGTAAGCTGTCAAACTGATCTGGAGAGCAGCTGATCAGTTTATACACGTATCCAACCATCATATTTTGTGCATTCTGTCCATAATCTGACTCAGCCTGTGAAATATTGGAATAGGTTGGGAAACGGAATTTTCCTTCGGAACGAATATCATAAAAATCAGAGAACCATTCTGGAGTTTCCCAATCAACAGACTGATCACTTACCCATTTAGAAACAATAGAATCTTTTTCTTTGGTCCAGTCCATTGCAAGATTTACAATATTCAAATCATCACAAGTTCCTGGATATCCCATTTCAAATAATTTTTCACTTGACAGTTTAATCGGTACTCCATTTTCATCTCTCTTATGGTCGACGGTAAATACGATATCCTCTGCCACTTTGGGATCTGCCATCCAGTTTAAATATTTCATACAAGCATCCACTTTTTTCTCACTTGTTTTTGGTACCATAACAAACATACCATATCGAGGTTCAAACGGAGTCCGGTATGATGATCCATCAGACAGTTCAAAACACTGCACCGGAACAAATGTTCTTCCACCAATCTCCTGGTTTAATAATGTAATATAATTCCATGGACTTTCCGTATCATCTAAGAAAAACCCAACATTTCCTGCAGTTACCTGAGCCTTATAAATATCTCCATTGGTATCCGTAGCAAAGTCTTTGGAGATCAGACCTTTGTTGTAAAGTTCATTTAATTTTTTAATCCCCTCCAATGCTCCTGGAGCAACTGCAAGATAGCCCTCGCTGTACATGTAAGCATCTTTGTCTGTTGGAAGGTCAACGTAAGAGCCCAGGAAGTTTAAATATCCCTTCTCTGTATCGTTTCTACCACTCATGCCCCATGGGATCACATTGTCCACCCCTCCTGGGTTTTTGTCTTTCACTGCCTGTAAATAAGCAAACAATTCATCTTTCGTCTTTGGCATTTCCATTCCAAGCTTATCCAGCCAATCCTGACGGATATACGCAGTATGTCGTGGAGATTCTACCCCTCTTTGCTTCATGATTGCAAACTGTTTTCCCTCAAGCTGCCCCATACCCTGTGCGTCAGCTACAAACTTTTTAATATCACTTCCATATGTATCATATGATTGTGTCAAATCAGCCAATCCACCATTTTGTGCGAAATTATTAAAGATACCCTGATTGTAAGAGAATACAATATCGGGAGCACTTCCTCCTGACATCATAATATTTAACTTATCATCAGAAGAGGAACGGGGTACCGATACGTACTCCACATTAATGTTGTATTTTTCCTTAATCTGGTCTTTGATCCATTCTGTCTGGGAATTATTCTCCACCGTTGTTCCTGGTGCAGCATCTCCTCTTTCCCAAACCATTACTTTAATGGTAACTTCATCCCCTTTTTCTGCCGCTGTCGTGCCATCGCTTTTTGCTTCTTGTGTCCCCTCTGCCTTGGCTGTTGTGGAATCTGTTGTTCCTTTATTGGAACCACAGCCAGTTACCAGTGCTGCAGCTGTAAGAACTACCATACAGCTTTTAAATAATGATTTCTTTCTCATTGTAAAACCTCCCTTTCTACTATCTAATTTATTCTAATTAAATAATTAGCCTTTTACTGCACCTAACATAATCCCTTTCGTAAAATATTTCTGTATAAACGGGTAAGCAATAATCATAGGTGACATGGAAATAACAATACTTGCTGCTTTGATATTATCAGCGACCAACTGAGTCTGAAGTCCTTCTTCCTGAGAGATTTTTACCGATTCAATTAACTGCTTTAAAACCATCTGCACGGTATATAGTTTGGAAGAGTTCACATAATAGAGTACATCACTGAGCCGGTTCCATCTTCCCACTGCATAGAAAAGAGCAAGGGTTGCCAAGGTAGGATATACCAGAGGCAATGCTACTTTAAACAAGGTCTGAATCTCATTGCAGCCGTCAATCTTAGCGGCTTCATATAAGGATGCGTCAATTCCCTTAAATGCGGTACACATAATAATCATATTATAAGCACTTAACGCTTCTGGTATTATGAGCGCCCATACGGTATCAATCATCTTAAAATCTTTTACGTTCAAATATTTGGGAATGATTCCAGGATCCAGATACATCGTCAAGACAAATAACGTCATAATCACGGCTCCGCCTTTTAGATTTCTCTTTGAAAGGGGATACGCAGCCAGTACTGTCATTACCAAGCAAACAAAGGTTGCCCCTGCCATTAAAAGAACAGAGAAGAAAAAAGAGGAGAGAAAACTTCCACTTAAAAATGCACGGAAATATGCTTCTATGGTAAACCCTACTGGATAGAAAAACACCTTTCCAGATAGAATTGCATCCTTGGAACTAAAGGACATGGAAACCACACGGACAATCGGTATAATTGAAAGAATGCTGATCAAAATAAAAAATGTATTCCAGAAGAGTTGAAATCGTCTATCTCCTTTGCTTTTTAACTCATTCATTACATGATTCCCTCCTCTCCCATTTTTTTCGAGATTTGATTCACTGAAAGAATTAGTATAATACCTACTACCGACTGGAATAGCCCTACGGCGGTTGCGAAATCAAACCTTCCAGACTGTAGACCTACACTATAAACATACGTACTAATAACATCAGACGCACTCTTAACAAGCGTATTTCCCATCATGTAGGGGCGATCGAAATCAATGGATACAATTTTACCAAGCTGCATAATCAACATAATGGAAATCGTTGGCCGAATCTGTGGTATGGTCACATGGGCGATTCTTTGAAGTCTGGTTGCACCATCTATATATGCCGCTTCCCCTAGGGATGGATCGGTTGATGACAAAGCCGCCAGATAAATAATCAGAGAATACCCTGCTGACTGCCAGATTCCAGAGATCCAATAGACAAACCTCCAGATAAATGGATTGCTTAAAAAATTAATTTCTGTTAATCCTGTCTTACTGATGAGAGCATTAACAAGACCGCTGGCAGAAAATAATTGAGTAACAATCCCTGCAATAATAACCCAAGACAAGAAATTTGGCAGGTAAAGAATTGTCTGTGTTATCTTTCTGATTCGATAACTTCGGATCTCAAACAAAAAGACTGCGATCAATATTGGCACAGGAAAACCAAGAATTAAATCACCCGCATTTAATATCAGCGTGTTTTTCAGCGCATTCCAAAAATCCATGGAACCAAACGCTTCTTTAAAATTTGCCAGTCCAACCCATGGACTTTTCCACATTCCTGCAAATACATTAAACTTTTTAAAAGCAATAATCCCTCCAACCATGGGTTTATAACGGAATAAAAGCATATAAACGATTGGTATGAGAAGCATAAGATATAACTGCCATGAATTTCGCAGGTAAGTCTTCCATGTTGTTTTATGAACATTGTCATCTGTTTTATTTTTTTTCACTACAAGCGGCCTCCTCTATTCTCATTCTCTTTCTTCCTCTAATTCCCTCTCCAGTTTTTCAATCAGGGGAAGTAGCTCTTCTGGCTTATGTATTACATAATCCGGGGACTCTAAGTCATTGACCGGGACCATATCATAACGGGGAGACCAGTCAATTAAGATTGAAGTAATCCCAAACTGGTTGGCTCCTGCAATGTCTTTTTTTATGTTGTTGCCAATCATTACAATTCTCTTTTTGTCATCTTCTGTCAAATGATTCTGACTCATGGCATCTTGAAACATCGTTTGAGAAGGTTTCTGCACCCCAACTACCTCCGAAATTGTTCTGGTATGAAAACAGGCCCCCAGTCCATTCTCTTTATATACATTGGCAAAGGACTGTTCTTCTCCATCTGCTACCATAGCAATGGTATAACCAGCTTGGTTCAAAGCTTTTAATGTCTCTCCTGCTCCTTCAATTAGTTTTGCATAAACAACGATCCCATCTTGATTGCGAACTTCTGAACTTTCGTCAATAATTGTGTCCCCACTGTCTGTAAAAATGATTAATTTTTTCTTCATTTTGTTAACTCCATATTATATTTTAGTGTTTTTACTCTAAATGTTGATGAACTCATTATAATATTTTGGTGATATTGTTGCTATGCGTAATTTGTTTTTATTCCGCTTGTCATTCTTGCACATTTTGCTTTTATAAGCCTTTTCCTCGAACTCGAACTGTTTTTATCTCAAATGGGGTCCATTCCGCTCCAATAAAAGACTGACCCTTCTGGTGAGTTACCGGTATGCTTTTCCCCTCCAAAAGAATCTCTTCCATAGAAGTTTCCCATACAAATTCCACCATGAAGTCCATTAAAACCGTGCAACAAGCATGTCTACCTGCCGATTCATACAATCTCATGATCAAATCCCCGCTTCCATCCTCCGCCATTTTTACAGTCTCCAAAAGAACAGAATCAGAATCAATACGGAAGAACTCTCTTCTGCCTTCTCCTTTCTTTAACACACGAAAAGGAACATTTAATTCCATTCCCTCACGAATTACCCCACTATCCGCAAAATCACGGTCTGCACCATAAAAAGAATATGTAAAATCCTGAATCCCTTTGTCTGCATACATATCCGGCCAAACTGGTGATTTTAGAAGCGTTAAATCCATTCGGTTGTTAAGTGTACTAATGCCATACTTACAATCATTTAACAAAGCTGCAGTCCTTCCCGGTTCTGACAATGCCGCGTACCGGTGACAGCTGACTTCAAACCGATCTGCATCCTGTCTTCGGTTTCGGTGTGTGGGACGCTTCACGTAACCAAATTGAATTTCCTCTATGGATTCTTCGGATTGGACGCAGACAGAAAATCCCACTTTTAAGAGTTTATGTGTTTCCCTCCAATCAATCCTTGTTATAAAGTCCACACGTCTGCTGTGATATCTCAACACGATCTCTTGTTCCATAGGAGAATCATGAAGCATACGCGTTACCAAAAGAGACACCAAAACTGGTCCCGACTCCTTAATTATCACCTTTACGGTCCCAGATAAATGGATTGGTAGTTTCTCATAAAATGAATTCATTTCCCACGCATCATAATCCACATTAATATCCTGATAGAGAAGCATCTGGTTGGATGGCTGATCAATGTATTCCGTCCCTGTTTGCCTGTCAATTACATGAAGGATCTGCCCCTTATTGTCCACAACCACATGAATTTCATCATTATCCATGATAAAAGTTCCTGCTTCTTTATAGATCCTGCAGGCTTTTTTGCTATCGTTACGGGATTTTTCTGCATCCAGATCTTTCCCCCCCTTAATTTCTGCGTATCCACAGGAAGGAACCACGACCGGTACCAGCAAAGATTCTCCCTTTCTCTGGGTTTTAAGCTGCTTCCCATTCTGATAAAAGACATCTCCTCGAAAAGATGGGATTTCAATTACTTCCTCCCGTTCCCAAGAAAGAGGATTAAATATCACCAGATGTTCACGATCCCGGTCAAACAAGGATTCCATCGCCTCATTTTGTATCGCTTCGACTTCTTCTTCCATTTTTTTTAGTTCTTTTCTTGCATCTTCATAGACTCTGGTGATGGACGTCCCTGGCAATATGTCATGAAACTGATGAAAAAGCAATGTTTTCCAAAGTACCTCCAGTTTTTCCCTCCAGTTGTAGGTTCCTTTTAAAAACGTGGCAACCGAACTCCAGAGCTCTGCCTCTCTAAGCTTAAGTTCTAACTTTCGATTCTCTTTTTTCAACCATGCCTGAGACGTATAAGTCCCACGATGCCATGGGAGGTACAATTCTCCCTTGTATACCTCTTTGACCCGATTCTCCTGTTCTAAGCGTCGAAAGAATAATACAGGGCTTTCCATCTTAGTCCGGGGAACCCCCTCAAGATCTTTTACCCGCTTTGCCACTTCAAGCATCTCTCTCGTTGCCCCACCCCCACCATCTCCATATCCAAAGGGGAATAAAAAAGTATGTATATTTGTTTGTTGAACCCGGTCCTTCTCCCACCTAGAAATTAAATCATAAGGATCCAGCCTGGCATTGTTCTTTTTATAAAAATGAGTTAAAATACGAGTCCCGTCAATGCCTTCCCACCAAAAATTATGATACGGGAATTCATCGCATCCTTTTAACGCTCTTGCCATCTTCTGGGTGGCAAAGTACTTTAACCCACACCCCTTCATAATCTGAGGTAATTGCCCACTAAATCCAAAACAGTCCGGCAGCCATACCATAACGCTTTCGATTCCCATTTCCTCACGGAACCATTTTCTTCCATAAAGACATTGGCGGATGAGACTTTCCCCGGATACCAAATTGGTATCTGGCTCCACATACATTCCACCCTCTGGAAGAAAAGCCCCCTCTTCCACCTTCTTTTTCAGGCGATCATATAGCTGTGGATAGTACGTTTTCACTGCTTCCATAATCGGAGGTTCGCACAATAAAAACTGGTATTCCTCATATTCATCGGATAAATCCATCTGCGTGGAAAGTGTTCTCGCACACTTTCTTTTGGTTTCCTCCCAGGGCCATAGCCATGCCAGATCCAAATGAGATTGCCCGAATATAGTAAACTCTGGTGCCGTGGATCCATTGACACAGGAAAGCAAAGGAGCCAGTCTCTTTCTTGCCCTTTGTATGGAGGACTTAAATCCATTGGAATCTTGTTCAAAATCAACCAGACAGGTGAATTCAGCCAACCCTTCCCTGATCTTCATGGCGCGCAGTGATTTTTTGTCCAATCCCTCCAACAACCGGGAGAGAGTATACGCATCCATAAAAAGTTGAAACACCTCTTCGTTCCAGATCCCAATGGCAGAAGCTCCTGTCATCACTTGAAAAGTGGGTGGTTCCGGAACCGGGATACGAGAAACAGGGCACGGTCCTCCGTTCTCCAAACGGGGCCCATGCCCTGCATAACTTTCTGCTGCTACAAAGAAACGTTCCCCCGCTTTTGCACATCTTGTCAACGTTATTTGGTTATGTTTTAAATCTCTGGCTCCAGAAACTTTACCATTGACAAAGACAAGCATCTCTCCACCTACTTCTGGTTTCAAACAAATTCTTTTTCCTTCTGCTTTTTGTGGCAGAAGAATTTCTGTTTGAAACCATCCGTATTCCCATTTTCCTCCCCAAGGAGTCCCTTTCGGCATAGGAGTGAACTTCTGTTTCATTGCTTCTTCATAAGAATATTTCTGTTTTGTGATAAATCCGGAAAACTCCACATCGGAAAGTTTTTCAAACATATGATTTTTTAATTCTTCCAACCAGATCCGGATTCTTCCATTCCATTCTGCCTCCAGTTCCATCTTAATTCCTCCCAATCAAAATACTTCGTTACTGATTGGCTACATTATAGGGCATTCTCCTGGAAGTAACTACGCATTGTTTGTTAAATCGTTTTTAAAACCATGCAATTTTTGCAGATGTTTCTTATATACTTATTTTTATAGTTTTTATTTCATAGGGTTGGAATGTAAGCTGCAGCTCACCCTGGCCGCCATCAATAGGATTTGTCTCTTCTTCCATACAGTTGCACTGTGCATAGGTTGCATGAGAATCCACTGCAGCCGCTATATGTGCTTGGGTCCTTTTTCCATACGCTTCATAGAAACGAACTATAATTCCATCCCCGTCTTCTGCTGATTTTATAGTATCCGCCAGTATATTTTCCTCTTTGATGTTGAGGAAGGAATAAGCAGGTACCACCGTGTTTTTCCCAGCCTGAACCGTAAGCGGACAGTTTAAATCGTAGGCTTCTTGTACCACGCCTCCAGTACGGAAATCTCCTGTATGAGGGAATAGGGAATACGTAAATATGTGTTCGCCCTGATCTGCATCTGGATTTGGAAAAATTCCGGATTTTAGCAGCGTCAGTCGTATCACCGAATCATGGATGTCATACCCGTATTTGCAATCATTAAGCAATGCCGCTCCGTAACCTGGTTCGGATACATCTGCCCATTTATGGGCACAAACCTCATACTGTGCCTGATCCCAGGAGGTGTTTTTATGCGTAGGACGATTTACATTCCCAAACTGGATATCAAAGTTTGCCTCCCTGCTTACTATATCAAGAGGAAATGCAGCCTTTAATAACATCTGATGCTGGTTCCAGTCAATCTTTGTTTTGAAATCAATCCGCTGTGTATGGGAATAGAAACAGACCTTTTGCTCGATTTCCGAATCCATAAATTGCCGTTTGATTGAAAACATACCACGAACCGGACCGTTTTCTAAAAGCTTCACCTCTGTTTTCCCATTCACCTGCCATACTTTTTCTTCATACGTAACATCTATATTCCACGCATCGAATTCCAAAGGTCTGTCCTCAAAAACCAGTAATTCATTTCCTACGGTCTGATCTTTTAATATATTTCTCTCTTCTTTTCGATCGTAAAGTCTTTTTATATTCCCATCCTGATTCAGTTCTACTTCATAATAGTCCGTTTGAAAGGAAACCAGCGTTCCAGTTTCATCGTTTTTAAGCTGCTTAAATACAAGACTTCCTTCCTGATTCCCCTTCGCTTCTCCAAACCCTTTCAACCCTTTTGATGGAATTTTTTCTGCCAGGCAGATCATCTTGTCATCCCAGGTCTTTTGAGAAAGAAGGCTAGGACTGTTCCACGGATGATCAAGTTCCACAATTCCAGTTCGTTCAAAACTCAGGGAATTAAAGACCACAATAGACTCTGGTTTTACATCCTCTGGATAAAATCCCAAGGCATCTAAAATACGTGCCTGACTTTTCTTAATTATGTCACGACCAGAATTTAAGATTGCTTCATACTGTACCCAGGAATCTTCATAAACCTCTTTTATGGAAGATCCGGGAAGAATATCATGAAACTGGTTTAACAAAAGCAGCTTCCAGTTCTCTTCCAGGTCTTTTTTCGGATACTCCCCATCGGTTGTAAGAAGCAGATCAAGGACCGCGTAAAATTCTGCATCTCCATTTAAGAATTCACACATCCGATTGTACTTCTTGTTTTTAGCCATCGAAGTATACGTTCCTCGGTGATACTCTAGATACAATTCACCAAACCAGACGGGAAGCTGCTTTTTGTCCATTCGTTCTTCAAGAATATGGAAAAAATCCTTTACAAATGTCTGTTTCGTTTTTGGGCAACGAGCGACGCTTTGTTCCAGCCTTCGGCTCTGCTCTAGCATCTCTTCTGTTGGTCCTCCTCCACCGTCTCCATGGCCATAGCAGGTTAAAACCTCCTTGCTTACATCCTTATCCTGGTATCTTTGCCAGGTTCCCATAATCTGCTTTGCATCCTGTCTTCCGTTGTAGGTCGTGCTGAAATTCTTAACCGCCTCATTGTTCTTATGATAATCTTTGGTACTAATCAGATACGTCAACACCTCACTGCCGTCGATCCCCTTCCATACAAATGTGTCGTGAGGAAACTGGTTGTATTCATTCCACCCAAGTTTGGTTGTCATAAAATAAGAAATTCCTGATTGTTTCATAATCTGAGGAAGTGCCGCACTGTAGCCAAATACATCCGGCAGCCATAAGACTTCATTTACAGGACCAGATAACTCTTTTTCAAAGTATCTTCTCCCGTAGAGTATATGACGAACCAAAGACTCCCCGGAAGCTAAGTTACAGTCTGGTTCTAGCCACATGGCCCCCTCTGTCTCCCATCTTCCTTCTCTGATTCGTTCTTTTATCTCTTCAAATAATTCAGGTGCCTCTTCCCTGACAAACTCATATAGTTGGGGTTGACTGGACATAAATTTATATTCTGGATAACGCTTCATAAGATTTAGAACCGTTCGAAAACTTCTGACGGTTTTCTGCCTTGTCTGCTTTAATGGCCATTTCCACGCAACATCAATATGAGTATGACCAATGCTGTGAACCGTAACCGGATGTTCCCGTCTGTTTTTATAATAATCTTCCTTAAGATACTGACTTGCCGTTTTGATTGAGACAAAAAACTCTTCTGAATAAGGACTGGATAAATCAACCAGATTTATGGCTTTCGTTAGTATTTTAAACGTTTCAATCTGTTCTAAATCATCCGATTCCAATAAATCTGCGGCTTCAAATGGAACCAAAAGATCGTAATATAACGATGCTATCTCTTCTGAATATGCTCCGATCTTTAATTGGAAAAAATTAGTTTTACCAGGACTGTTTGAGTAAGCATAAAATAAAAGATCATGTGACTCTGCCCCTTTTGCATCCATCGTCAATATATAATCCTGATGATTCATATCCATGGTTCCTGACATCTTGCCATCCATATAAACCATGATCTGTGGATTATCCGTATTCCAAATATCCGTAGCACCTGTATTCAGTGTGGCTCTTACCTGACGTCCGACCCAGTCCTCTGGAATCTTTACTTGCGCATAAAACCAGTAATGCTGGTCCGTTCCTCCCCATGTTTCATCCACTTGAAACGGATTCCATTCCATTTCGTTGTAATCAACGGTTTCACGAAATTTATAATCACCTGGGCTTATAAATATGGATTTCACTGATCTTAAGTCGGGATAGCGCAATGTGTCCAGTGAATCAATTGTTGCATTTAATCTGTTTCTAATTGGATTCATACGTATTTCCACCTTTATTATATTTTAAGAAAGAGTCTGACTTGTCAGACTCTAACGCTGACGCACTGTTCCTATGAGATAAAAAAGGCAGGAAACACCGCACAGCGGGTCTCCCACCTAATTAAGCGAATATCAGCCCTTAATTCCTGTGGAGGCAATTCCTTCTACCAGATAATTCTGCATCGTAAGAAAGATTATGAAAATAGGAACAAGGGATAACGTTGCCATCGCAAACATTGCACCCCAGTCAGAGCCGGCAGTCGGATCTGAGAACATCTTAAGTGCGTAGCTGACCGGATATTTCAACGGATCGCTTAAATAGAGCAATGCGGAAAGGAAATCGTCCCATCTCCACATGAAAGAGAAAATAGCACTCGTGACCAAAGACGGCTTAATGAGCGGAAGAATAACCCTTATAAAGATCGTGTAAATGGTACACCCATCCATTCTTGCAGCCTCGTCAAGGTCAATTGGAATTCCTTTGATAAACTGTACATTAAGGAATATGAAAAAGCCCTGTCCGAAAAACTGTGGAACAATTAACGGCAGATAACCGCCTACCCAGCCCATCTTATTAAAGATAATGTACTGAGGAATCATGATAACCTGGAATGGCAGCATCATGGAAAGCAACATACAGCCAAACCAAAAGCTTTTGAATTTAAAATCAATTCTGGCAAATCCATATCCGATCACTGCAGAAGAAACCACAGCACCAAGGGTGGATAAACCAGCAATGATAAAGGAATTCTTAAAAAATGTTGCAAATCCATATCCTGCAAAGCCTTGCCAGCCTACACTATAATTGGAAAATGAGAAGTGATCTGGCAACAGTTTGGCAGCCGTCCGGAATATTTCGTTGGTGTTTTTAAAAGAACTCATCACCATCCATATTAGTGGATATATCATAACACATGCGAAGAAAAAGGTAAACACATGATAGATTCCTGTGGTGATTGCTCTTTTCTCTTGATATCCTGTATTCATAATTCATCACCCTTCTGCTTCGTAATATACCCACTTTTTCTGTGTCTTAAATAACACTAAAGTCAACAGACCCACAACCAGTACCATGAACCATGCCAGGGCACATCCATACCCTAATTTGTTATAAGTAAAGGAATTTTGATACATATATACGGTATAAAATAAGGTTGTATTTCTTGGTTTTCCTTGTGTTATAATATAACTTTGTGTAAAAGCCATAAAACCATTAATCAGCTGATTGATCAGGTTGAAAAATATGGTAGGAGTCAGCATGGGAAGCGTAATTTTGAAAAATCTCTGGATTCCGTTTGCCCCATCAACCCTAGCTGCCTCATAAAGATTTAATGGGATCTGCTTTAACCCTGATAAAAAAATCAACATAGAAGAACCAAACTGCCAGATAGCAAGGATAATCAGTGTCCATATTGCGGTATCTGTTCTCCCCAGCCATGCTAGATCAGAAGGAAGACCAAATACACTTAATATCGCATTGATCACACCGTCGCTTGCAAACATTCGTTTCCATAAGATTGCAACCGCTACACTCGAACCAATGATAGATGGGAGATAATAAACCGCCCTGTAAAAACCAGATAGCTTTGTGCTTTTTACCAGTAACATCGCTACAATAAGAGCCATAATAAGCCGGAGAGGAACAGAAAAGAGAACATAGTACATGGTAACACCAAATACTTTCCAAAACTTAGCATCAGCTGTAAACATAGTCATGTAATTTTCCAAACCTATAAATACCGGTGTCTTTAAAATGTTGTATCTGGTGAATGAAAATCCCAAAGATAAAATCATCGGCATTGCTAAAAAAGCGAGAAATCCTATAATGAAGGGCAGGATAAATACATACCCTGCAACCTTCGGTGTGTTTAGGATTTGAACCAGTGATTGTTTTCTTCTTGGGACTATTTGATTGTTCTTCATCTTATCCCCTCCAGAAAATTAACTATTGTGCTGCTTCTTCTAAAATTCTTTTTGCTTCCTTTACAAACTGAGTCGTTGCTTCAGCTGCGTTTGCATCTCCATAACGAATTGCTTCTACCGTGTTTTTTTCAAGTGCTTCCGCTTCACCTTTCCCGGATGGATCTGGAGCATCGATTGTGGTTGCAATCTGTCCAACCTGAGCAATGTAATCAAATATCTGCTGAGATACTGCATCTGCTTGTGGCTTAATTGCATCTGCTACAACTGTACTTACCGGAATTCCTCTTTCTGCAAGAAGGATTTCATTACACTCCTGGCTGTTAACAAACCAGTCAATAAATTTAGCTGCTTCTTCTTTTTTCTGTGAAGTTTCAGAGATGGAGAAGAACTGACCTGGTTTTAAATACATTGGCTGTGTTTTTGCATCTTTAAATGTTGGATACATGGTGATTCCAAGATTTTTACCTGCTGTATCATTAATACTGATAAACTGGTTGGAAAAAGCAAAATCATTCCAAGTTGTACCATCTATAATCGGTTTTGTCTCAACTACATCTGGATTTTTCTCTGCTAAAAGATCTGGAGAGATACTAAACTCTGCTTTTGCAAATTTCTCTACATTTTCAAAATGTAATTTAACGGAATCCTCTTTTCCTGCTTGTAATTCATCAAATAAGTGTGATCCATTTGCTCTGGCTACAATCTGCATCATGTTCACACCACCGTCAAACAGTGTTTTAGAGCCAGTTTTTTCATAGATAGTTTTGGAGATATCATATAGCTCATCCAGTGTCATTTGTTCTGGAATGGTAACTCCTGCCTTTTCTACAATATCTTTATCGTATACCATCATTGGTGCGTTGCTTCCTAGACTCATCGCATAACACTTTCCATCAATGGAACCACTTTCGATTACACTATCTGGAATGTTAGTGGTATCAATCAGTCCACTTGTTAAATATTCGGATAGATCTGCAAGCTGTCCACTCTTTTGATACTGGTTTAAATAAGAATAATCCATCTGGATGATGTCAGGAAGATTTCCTCCTGCTGCCATAGCTGACAGTTTGTCCCAGTAACCGGACCAATCCGTAAATTCTACTTTAATATCAACATTTGGATTCTCTTTCATGTAAAGATCAACTGCTTTTTTGGTACCATCATTTCTTGTCTGGTTTCCCCACCATGTGAGATTTAACGTTACTTGATCTCCAGTTGTAGCCTGAGTCTCTCCATTGTCATTTGAAGCTTCTTTTGTAGTTTCTTCCTTAGCAGTGGTTGGTGTTGATTCTGCTTTCGACCCACATGCCACCAAAGAAGATGCGGCTAGAATGACTGCCAGTGATGTTGCAAATATTCTTTTTTTCATTGTAAAACCTCCCTTTTGATTTTTATATGATATCCACATTTTATGTCAAATATTCACAATGGTAAAGTTAAAATATGGCTTTTTATGGTTAAAAAAACAGCTATTTGTAATTTTTATGCGAATTTTAATTTCAATTTTCGACATTTTACTATATAATACGAGTATCAGAGAAAGGAATTTTGATTATGAGAAAATATACATTGCGGTTTAACAACCTTTCCTTATACAAAAAAATACTCACCATTTTTCTTCTTGCTCTGCTGGCTGTATGCATCACATTCCTTGTCAGCATAAGGATTCTGTCCAATCATTACAACGAAGAACTATACCGTACAAATGCCAATTCTATCAACCATGTAACTGCTTATTTGGAATCTGAAATGCAGATGATAGAAAAAATATCCGAAACGATGATTGGTAATTCTGTGATACAGGATAATTTGACATTTCTTGAAGATAATCCATACAGTAACCGTCGTGCGCTTGCCAAACGGGATATTTATCAACAACTTTATTCTTATATGTACCAAAGTAAATATATCAAAACCATCAATGTAATTCTATCGGATGATTCAAATATCTGTATGGGAAGTTCCAATGACATATATAAATTCAATCGAAAGGTACTGGACCAGACCATTCTTCAGTTGAAGGGAAAATCAATTTGGACCTATGGAATCGAGCCTGGGGATGATACCGTATTTGCACGGAACCTTCTTAAGTTAAAGTATTTAAGTTTAAAACCTTTGGCCAAACTTTACATTACCGTTGATATGAAACGAATGATTGAAGATGGACTTATAAACGCTGGGAGTTCCTCACAAACTTCCCGATTTATTCTCATGTCTGGCGAGAACCGAATTTATCCAACAGACCCATTTCACGATGAATTCAGCAAAAAGACGATTAAGGAACAAGCAAAAACGGAAAACGCCTACCTTATTTCAACGCTAGATCACAAAAAAGAGTTTATCATAACTGGTTATCTTCCGTATGTGGGCTGGAATTATATTTATTTCAGGGATTATAACCCCCTGTTTTATCACGTTCAGCAGATTCGAATACAAATCATTCTATTTACCTTCTTTATTATTTTGGTTACAGCAATCTGTGTCAATTTGTTTTTTCGTTACACGTTCCGTCATCTAGATTACCTAATTGAAAAGATCAAATGCTTTGGAAGCGGTGAAACTCCTGCCTGTAATGTAAAATGTTATAACTACGAGAATCGTAAGGATGAGATTGGTCAGCTTCACCGAAGTTTTGATGAGATGACCCACAGCGTTAAGGTTCTTCGGGATGAGAATTATGACAAACAGCTTCTACTAAGGGATTCTACGATTAAAATGCTCCAACAGCAGATTAACCCTCATTTTTTATATAATACACTCGATACAATAAACTGGATGGCACAGTCATATGGGGCAGAGGACATCTCCATAATGGTTCGGTCTCTGGGAAATTTATTTCGTGCATCCATTGCAGGCCAAAGGGATATCATTCTGCTATCCGAGGAACTGGAGGTTCTTACTAATTATATTAAGATTCAGGAAATCCGGTTCAAAGACAGGCTGCAATTTCAGTTAAAAGCCCCCAAGAACATCTCCCATATCTTTGTCCCCAAACTCACTATTCAACCTCTGGTTGAAAATGCTTTAAAACATGCCATGGAAGATACGGATGAGATGTGCCACATCAATGTCATAATCTATGAGAATGATACGGATTACCACATTGAGGTATCCAATACCGGGTCAAGATTCGAATCCGATCTAATCCACAAAATCGAGAATAAGGAAATACTCCCTCAAGGATCTGGTGTTGGGCTGGTTAATATTAACTCCAGGCTAAAATTGCTTTACGGGGACCGTTACAGTCTTGACTTTTATAATCATGATAATATGGCAGTGGTGCTTCTTACCATTCCAAAAGAAAAGGAGGTCTAAAATGCTGAGATTATTGATCGTAGACGATGAACAGATTATAAGAGAAGCTTTATCAAAGATGATTGACTATGAATCATTCGGATACCAGTTGATTGCTACTGCCAAAAACGGTATGGAAGCATACGACATTATCTGCGACGAATATCCGGATGTAGTGATTTCTGATATCCGTATGCCCATTCTAAACGGTCTTGATTTAATTGAACGTTCCATGAAGACAGATTCCAGGATCTCTTTTGTCCTACTCTCTGGATACAGTGATTTTGATTATGCCAGACAGGCGATGAAATTCGGAGTTCGGTATTATCTTTTAAAACCTACGGATAAAAAAGAACTCATTGATTCACTTATTTCTATTAGAGAGGAACGTCTTCTTGAAAAAGAAAACCATGAAAAACAGCAAAAAGACTTCTTAAAAAGTCTGCGTGTACCCATGGAGCAGAGCTTTATGATCGACCTTTTGGAACACCAGGATTCCTTCAAAAGCGTATTCCATAAATACCAGAATCTGCTTACACTCCCAAAAGACGGTCTTCATGCCTGTATCTGTTCCTTTGTAGAAATTGCTTACATTTCTCATTTTGCTTCAGATGTAAGGAAAATACTAAACGATGCAGGTGTTCCGCTTCAGTTTTCTGTCCTTTATGTGAAAAATGCAGCGGTCCTTGTCTTTCCTATGTCTTCCCTTGCAACACAGGAAACGATTAAAAAATCTTTGCTCAACCTCCGCTACCCACATCAATCCGTAACATTTGAAGCGGAATTTATTCACCGGGATACAACAGAAAAACTGTTTCTGTTTATCCTACAGAAAGTCTCACGTTTTGACCGAATCCTTCTCCTTGGGGAAGCAGGGGAAAGCCATGAGATCAAGAATCATGTGGCCTCTCCTTGGATGATCCGCCGACTGATAAATTCCATTGATTCCGCACCTGATACGACTCATGCAGGCCAATTGCTTGACTCGGTATTTATGGAATCCATGCCTTTTGTCACTGCAAGGAATCTAGCTTTGGGCTTATTTCTCCAGACCGGACCTCAACAGGAAAAACCAACCTTAGACGCTGCCAGTGATTTTTTTCGACGGCTTTATTCCTGTCAAACGGTTATTGATATCCGAAAATTATTACAGGTTGTTTTGGTACAGAAAGTGAACGTAAAAGACAATCGAAAATCAAACTCCAATATATTCCTTTTAAAATCTTACATCCAGGAACATTTGGATTCGGAAAATTTATCCTTAAAATGGTTGGCAGAAAATTATTTATTTGTCAGTGTGGGATATTTAAGTAAACAGTTCATCAAGGAAGAAGGGATGCGCTTTTCTGATTACTTGAACCAAGAACGGATGGAGGAGTCGATCCGACTCATGACCTATTACCACAACGATAACATCAAACACATCGCCCGTCAGGTAGGGTTTGGAAGCAATCCACAATATTTTAGCCAGGTATTTAAACGTTACACTGGGCTACCGCCGACGGAGTATATGGAATCATTAAAAAATTCAAAAAATGAAACAAAAAAGGAGAACTAATTATGTTGACAAACGAAGCATTACTTGAAAAAATTCATCTGGTGGTTGAAAAACTGATGAACCTTGGGGGCTGTGATTCTGCCAAAGATAAGTCGGTCAGTTCAAGCGATACTCAGAAAGGAATTATCCAAAGAGATTTTGGGATTGAAGAATGGGACTGGCCTCAGGGAGTTGGATTATACGGGTTGTATAAACTTCAGGATTTTTACGATGATAACAGATACCTCTCATTTTTTCAAAACTGGTACAGTGGTCATGTAGCAAAGGGATTTCCTTCCAAAAACATCAACACCACCGCTCCTTTTCTACCCTTGTCCTTTTTGTATGACTCCTTTGAGAATAAGGAAACCTTTCATACTCTATGCAAAGAGCGGGCTGACTGGCTGATCCATGATTTGCCAAAAACAAGGGACAATGGATTCCAGCATGTAACCAGTGCAATCGGAAACCGGGATGGGGTAACTTTAAATGAGGGGCAGCTCTGGATCGATACTCTCTTTATGTCTGTCCTGTTTTTAAATAAGATGGGGTACCAGGAAAAGAATCCGATCTGGAAAGACGAAGCCCTCCATCAGGTACTGGTACACATAAAATACTTATTTGATAGACAAACTGGACTTTTTCACCACGGTTTTCGCTTTGATCAAATGGATAATTTTGGTGAGATCTTCTGGTGCAGAGGCAATTCCTGGTTTACCTATGGCATCGTAGAGTTTTTAGATACCTGTAACGATGAGATAAGTCCCGGGGTTCGTGCCTTTCTGATTGACACCTATCGATCACAGACCGATGCTCTTTTAAAGCTTCAAGCTCCTTCCGGTTTATGGCGCACTGTCCTCACCGATGAAACTAGTTATGAGGAAGTTTCCGGCTCATCTGCCATTGCTGCAGGCCTTTTAAAAGGGATAAAGGCTGGAATTCTTGACCACACGTACCAGCCAGCGGCTGATCGTGCCATAGAAGCAATCTGCAACCAGATTGCACCTGACGGAACGGTATTAAATGTCTCTGCAGGAACTGGAATTGGCATGGACAAGGATCACTACAAAAACGTTCTTCTCATGCCAATGGCATATGGCCAGGCGCTGGCACTGACTGCCTTATGCGAAGCACTGGAAAAATAGGAGGCACTTTTTATGGACACCCGCTATTTAACCTACATCTTGACCATCGCCAAAAAAGAAAACATGACAAAAGCCGCGGAAGAACTTTTTGTCTCACAATCCACCCTAAGCCAGTACCTCTCAAAGCTGGAAACCGAGCTGGGCACCCCATTATTTTACCGGAGCAAAGGACGGTTAAGTCTGACACCGGCAGGCTCTCTCTATATTGAGGCTGCGAAAGAAGTCATGTCCATTAAAAATGTCCTCTATCAGAACATCCAGAATATCGAAAACCGCGGTCATATCACGGTAGGCGTTACCTCACAGTTTGGTCTTGCCATGCTGACGGATATAATTCCTTCGTTCAAAGTTCGATACCCAGATATTACCATTGAAATCTCTGAAACCAATCTTCCTACACTTACAAGACTGATACTGGAAGAAAGCATTGACTGCGGAATTATGGCTATGAATGAAACAACTCCCTTTTCCACTGATCAAGTAACGATTCTCCGGGAGGAAGAGGTTTTATTCTCCATTCCCATCAATCATCCTTACTGTAAAAAAAATCCGGACAGACCCATACTGATCCAGGAATTTGCAGAAAATTTCGGCAATGAAAATATACTGTTATCAAAAAAAGGCTCCACTCTCCGCTATCTCACCGATTCGATATTGGAAAACGCCGGTTGGATCCCCAGTACAGTCTGTGAAACCAACAGCATATCCACAACCAGAAGCATGGTGGCAATGGGAATCGGCGTTACATTTATCAGTGAATCCTGTGCAGCGCAACGGGAACATGTGGCATACTATTCCGTTGAGCCAAAGCTTACCAGACTCAACACTCTTGTAACGAGAAAGAACTGGGTTCAAAGTTATGCAAGTCAATGCTTTTGCAATAACATTAGTAACTATTTTCATTAAAAAACAGCTCTGGGACCATGTCGGAATTGAACTGGCCCCAGAGCTGTTTTAATTAAGAATTAATTATATTATTTTGCAAGATCATCTGCGATCTGCTTAATATCATTATAAATTTTGTCGTCATTTACTTCAGAATCAGCTGAGCTTAAATAGTAAGGCATCATCTCTACCTTGGCAATTGCCTCTTTTACTTCCGGATCCTCGGTCATATTCTTAACCAGCTCATCATACCACGCAATTACATCATCAGAAGTATCCTTGGGGAAATAGAAGGAAAATTCGCAGTTTGGATATACCAAATCTATGCCCTGCTCTGTTAATGTCGGGATATCCTTGATTAATTCATAGCGCTCTTTTGTCGGAGCTCCAAGGCAGACAAACTGTCCTGCTTCCAGATAATCCTTACAGTTAATGTATGCACCCGGCATTAAATCTACCTGACCGGAAAGCATGGCTGCAATCTTATCGGAGTTAGATCCTACGTCTACCAGATCAAGGTCAATCCCCGCTACCTTCTCAAATGCAAGCAGCTCGTAATAAGTATAAGCGCCTACCTCGGTACAGACCTTTAACTTGCCTGGATTTGCTTTTGCTGCCTGGATAAACTCATCAAGTGTCTTATACTTCTCCGGATTTGCATAGAGCTGCTGTGCCGGGTCAAGTGCAAATGTTGGCCCCAATTTGAATGCAGTATAATTATAATCGGTAACGCCAGCAATATTGGCTACGTTTACCAAGTTGTGACCATAAAGGAAGGTATGTCCGTCAGCTGCTGCAGAACGAACCTGATTTGCTGCTACGGAACCTGCGGCTCCGCTGGCATTTACCACGATGAAATCCGCACCTGTCATTTTCTTTGCATACTCCGCAAATACACGGGCGGATAGGTCTGTGTTACCGCCTGCTCCTGCCGGAACCACGATGGATACGGTGGTGGTTGGTTTCCAGGTAGAAGCTGCTGCCTGTGAGCTTGCCGCTTCTGATCCCTTTGTGTCTGCAGCCTCAGAACTATCTGCCGCTTTCGTTGTTTCTGTTGCTGTTGTTGACTGTGTCTGGCTGCCTCCGCATGCTGTCATACCAAGAACTAACCCCGCCGTCATTACTGTTGCCAAAAATCTTTTTTTCATAGTTTTTGCTCTCCTTTTTTATGATTGTTCAGCTGCCTTTACTCCCTTTTTGTTTTGGTACATCTTGTATTCTTTATAAACTGACCAAACCACTACCCCGATAGCGACAAAAAAGAATGCGTCGAAAATCGGTCTCTGGAAAAAGGCTCCAAATGATTTGTACTGCATGATTCCCCTTCGGAGATATGTCTCCAGCATTTTTCCTATGAGAAAGCATAATACAAATGGTGTAGTTGGCAGTCTGAACTTATGATATAAGTATCCTACCAGTCCGAATAAAAGTATGGACTGTACGTCGAAGATCCGGTTGTTGGTTGCATAAGCACCCACACAACATAGAACCAGGATCAAAGGCATTAACATATGCTTTGGAATCTTTAAAAGCTGTACAAATACCCTCATTCCAAAGAACTCAATTAATAACATCAGGGTAACACAGATCATGCAGGCTGCAAAGATTCCGTATACCACATCTGCATTTTTCACAAACAGAAGAGGTCCTGTCGATAATCCATGGATCAAAAATCCCCCAAGCATCATAGCAGTTACTCCGTCTCCGGGTATTCCAAGAACCAAAAGCGGGATCATAGCTCCGCCGATGGTGGCATTGTTGGCTGTCTCAGTCGCTACGATTCCGTCCGGGCAGCCTTTTCCGAATTCTTCCGGATGCTTTGACATGTTTTTCGCAGTTACATAAGAAAGCATTCCTGAAGTACTTCCTCCGATTCCAGGCAGAATACCGATTCCGGTTCCGATTAGCGCGGAACGAATGGCATTGGGTATCTGATAAATAAAATCCTTCCATGTAAAGCCAAAACCTTTGATTGGCTTCATCTTAATTACATCTATCTTCCCATGCCCCATGGATTCCGCTGTTATAAGAATCTCTGATATAGCGAAAATACCAATCAGCGTAGGAAGCGTATCAAAACCAGCCATAAGTGAACTTGAGCCAAACGTAAAACGGGCTGTTCCGTCGATAGGAGCCATTCCCACAAGGGCAAAAATCAGTCCAAGCATTCCCGCCAGTACACCTCTTAACATGGAGCCAGAGGCCAGCACCGCAACCATAGTAAGTGCAAAAAATGAAATTCCAAAGTTCTCAGCAGGAGTAAACTTAAGTGCAATATCCGCCAGAAGCGGAGCACAGAACGTGAGTACAAGAAAGGAAAAGATTGACCCTATAAAGGAAAATACAATTCCATACCCAAGTGCTTTTCCTGCCTCCCCGTTCTTTGCCATGGGATGTCCGTCAAAACAGGTTGCAATAGAGGAAGCCGTACCTGGCATATTAAGAAGAATCGCAGAGATCAGACCTCCTGAAATGCCACCGATATAAACAGCAACCAGCATATTCATACCCACGGAAGGAGACATGCTGAAGGTAAGGGGCAAAAACAATGCCACAGCCATGGAAGCTGATAAACCGGGAATGGAACCAAATATAATTCCGACACACACTCCTGCTGCCATAAGCAGAAGAGAAGACGGAGTAAGGATTCTTGCATAAGCGTTACCTAATGAAAATAATGCGTTCATAACTTCCCCTCCTATAAATTAATGGTGAATATACCAGCAGGCAATATGATTTTGAATCCATACCGAAATAAGAAAAATACAACAAAGGTAAATATAACAGCGATTACTGCTAACTGTATCATATCCTTTTTTTTCTTCTTATCATCAGGAGCCAGCACATACATCTGGAAAGGTAAATAAAGAATCGTAGTAACAATAAAACCCACAGGCTGAAGTAAATAAACATAGATCAGAATAAGGATAAAACTAGTGAGCATACGTTTGTAATCCAGCTCTTCCTTTTCCATTTTTTCTGCTTCTGCTGATCTCATTTTAAAATTTATAATATTAAAGAATACCAGAGCTGCAGCCAGAACAAAGGTCACAATACCGATGCACATAGGCATGAAATCCGGTCCGATATCCATAATTGTTGATTTGGGAAGCATCTTTGCCATAATTATCATTCCAGCAGATAAAATCATTAAAAATCCGCCAACAATCATATCCCCATATTTTTTAATAAACATTGACTGACATCCTCCTTTTATCTTACCAATGCAGGTTTTTTACAATCATACTTCCAGCCAGGTATTAAGTACTGCATAGCCAGAGCGTCATCCCTGTCATGGGATGAAAGGCTGTTATATAGAGCATTCGCCTTCAAAACCTGCTTCATGTTTATGGTCACACCCAGACCCGGTCTGTCAGGCACCTCTAAATAACCGTTTTTAATAGATGGAGTATCATTTAAAAGATTTTGTCCATCCTGCCAGATCCAGTGGGTATCAAGTGCTGTTGGATTTCCCGGTGCTGCAGCTGCCACGTGAGCAAAAGCAGTCAGAGTAATATCGAAGTGATTGTTGGAATGGCTTCCCCAGGTCAGTCCCCAGTCATTTAAAATCTGTGCCATACGCACACTCCCTCCAAATCCCCAGAAATGAGGATCTGCAAGAACGATATCCACCGCTTTCAATGCTGTTGAATGATAAAATTGTCTCCAGTCTGTTGCGATCATGTTGGTCGCTACCGGAAGGTTAACGGCATTTTTAAATTCTGCCATTATCTCTCTGCTAGAGTAGCCAGATTCCGGACCACACGGGTCTTCTATGTAGGATAAAATTCCCTCCATTGGTTTACAAAGCTCAATTGCTTCCTTTAAGCTCCACGCCCCGTTGGGATCTATATTGATCCGACCTTCCGGAAATGCCTGCTTCAGCGACCGAACTGCTTCCATCTCTTCCGTGCCCTTAAGCACTCCGCCTTTGAGTTTAAAGTTTTTAAATCCGTATTTATCGTGTAGCACATTGGCCTGCTCTACAATCCGTTTGGGGGTAAGCATCTCTGTACGACGAAGGCGGAACCAGGAATCCTTGCTATCACTTTCATTCAGGTAGGAAAGCTCCGGCGAAGCCTTTTCTTTTTCGCTGACATAGAATAGATACCCCAGAGTCTCAACCTGATCCCTTTGCTTTCCATCGCCTAAAAGCTCACACATGGGAAGTCCCAAATGTTTACCTAAAAGATCAAGAAGTGCACACTCAATGGCCCATTCTGCTTTTACAACAAACTTCAGCTTGCTGATATCAAGGGTCTGTATTCCTTCTCCATCGTCATCCTCTGCTCTTGTTCCTGCTTTATGTATTGAATTTAAAATACTTCGGTATTTTCCAATTTGCTGACCAACTACCAGAGGGGTACAGCTTCTTAATGCTTCACAGGTATAATCTCCTCCATGAATCTCACCGATTCCTGTATTTCCAGCACTGTCCTTTAAGATCACTAAATTTCTGGTAAACCACGGTGCATGAGCTCCACTCAACGTCATCAGCATACTGTCATAACCTGCTACCGGAATAACCTCCATATCTGTAACAACCGGTGTTCCTGAGTACTCCATACCATTCATTTCCTTCCTTTGTCCATATTGCATATTTTTATTACTATATTTCTTACTTTCCTATACATTATACCAATGGTTGTACTATAAATCCAATAATTAATACCGATTGTAACAATAAGAAACAGTAATAATCCGTCAAATTAACGAACAAGACAAGGTTTTTTTGGATTAAATTTCCATCCTGGAATTAAATACTGCATCCCCATAGCATCGTCTCTTCCTCCTAGGCAGTGATCCAGATACAGCTGGTGAGCCTTCTTAATCTGTTCCATATCCGCTTCGATACCAAGACCTGGCTTCTTTGGTACCTCAATGCAGCCGTTTACAATTTTAAGAGGTTTTTTTGTCAGGCGTTCAATCCCCTCCTGCCAGATCCAGTGGGTATCAAGTGCATTGTATTCTCCCGGCACAGCTGCACCTACCTGAGTAAACATGGCAAGGGAAATATCAAAGTGGTTGTTGGAATGGCTTCCCCAGGTGTAACCGAAATCGTGGCACATCTGCGCTACGCGGACTGAACCGTTCATTGTCCAGAAATGGGGATCAGCCAGAATAATATCCACTGCCTGGGATTCCAGGGAATGTCCCACCTCTCTCCAGTCCGTTGCAATCATATTGGTTGCAGTAGGGAAACCGGTACGTCGGCGGAATTCACTCACAATCTCTCTGCCGGAATATCCCCCCTCTGCTCCGCAGGGATCTTCACAGTAGGTTAAAATCCCCTGCATCCCTTTTACATACTCCACTGCCTCTTCAAGGAGCCAGCCTCCATTGGGATCTAAGTCAATACGTGCGTCCGGGAATGCTTTCTTTAATTCCCGGATTACATCCATCTCTTCATTTCCAGAAAGTACACCGCCTTTCAGCTTAAAATCCTGGAATCCGTATTTTTCTCTGGTTGCTTTTGCAAGCGCTACAATCTGCTCACCAGTCAATGCCTCTTCATGACGGATCCGGTGCCATTCACAGTCTGCATCCGGTTCAGAGTCATAGGGAAGATCCGTTTTGTTCCTGTCTCCAACAAAGAATAAATAGCCCAGCATACGCACGCTGTCTCTCTGCTTTCCTTCTCCTAAAAGCTCACATACCGGCACCTCTAAATATTTACCCATAAGATCCAGGCAAGGGGCTTCAATCGCAGTGAGTACATGGACTCCTGTACGTAAATCAAAGGTTTGATTCCCTCTCACATCTGCTTCACCCTTGGAATCTAAATGCTCTTTCACCTTTAAAAGCATGCTCTTATATTCACTGATTTTCGTGCCTGTGACAAGGGGAGCACACTCTAAAAGTGCATCTGTGATTTTCTTTCCTCCTGGTACCTCCCCTACCCCCATTTCACCATTGTCTGCATACAGAACTACTATATTTCTAGTGAAAAACGGCGCATGAGCTCCGCTTAAATTTAATTCCATACAATCTTTTCCAGCTACTGGATATACTTCCATTTTAGTTATTACTGGTGTCATTTTTACACTCCTTTCTAACAGTTCATCTTGAAACTCAAATTAATTATACCTATATGTTAGCGCTCATTCTATTGGCAGACATACCAACCATCTTTTTTTTTTTTGTGAACTTTCTTAATCTTTCAAAAAATGAAAAAAGGATTGCAATATTTTGCAATCCCCCTATAATTCATACTTTTTTCCAATCCCGTAACGTTTCATCTTTCTCCACAAGGTTGTCGTGCTGATTTTCATTGCTTCCGCCACCTCAAACCTTCTTCCTCCGCAGCGTTCCAGCAACATTTCAATGCGGAGAGCTTCTGGATTCTGACTTCTTACGGTCTGACCTGTTTCATTCTCCTCCCTGATAAGAGGGTAGAGATCCTGTAAAAGATTCTGCACCATCCCCTCTTCCACTTTTCTTCTGTGAGCCGTGAGCACAAGACGTTCGCAAAAGCATTCCAGCTGCAGCAGATTTCCTTCCCAGAAATATTCCTCCATTACATGTAAGGCAGCATCACTGATCTTCACATATCTGGAATAGGCGGAGTTATATTTATTAAGATAAAGCCCGGCAAAGCGTCGGATTTCCTCTGGCTCCTTCCGCAGCGGAGGCAGAGAAATCTTTAAGGCGGATAGAAAAAAATAGAAATCCTCCCGAAATCTTCCTTGTTTTACAAGTAATCCCAATTCTTTTCCTGCAGATGCAATCAAACGGACAGACAAAACACGCTTTACCATAGAATCACGGTCCCAGAATAGCCTGTCACGAACCGCTTTAAAAAGCAGGTACTGACACTCTATGGATAACCGATCCACCTCTTCTAAAAATACGGTTCCAAAAGCTGCCGCTTCCAGAGCACCTTTTGGTTTTTTCCTGTTCTCCTCTCCAAAACCAAACAGAACCTCTTTTTGCTCCTCCGGTGTAAGGGAACTGCAATTGATATTGACAAACGGACCTCCTCTTTGTGGACTGTTATTATGGATGGCCTCTGCAAGAATTTCTTTTTCCGTACCCGTTTCTCCATAAATTAAAACTGGATTCCTGGAAATGGCATAGGACCTTGCCTGTTTTATGCACCGTTTCATCTCTCCTGACTCTCTATGGATATGGTAGAAGTTGTGTCCTGCATGATAACCGTTTACAAACTTACCCCCAGTGCCTTCCGCATCTCCCTGCCCTGCCGGGCGTACTTTATGGCAGGTCAGTATAGCTCCGCTATAATGTCCGTCATACTGAATGGGGGCTCCGATCACCATTAACAAGTGATTTTTTATGGAAAAGGAAGTAGAGTAAAGCTCTTCCCTTCCGCTTAAGATCCCCTCTATACTTTCTAAATCTATACCGGTAAACACCTTATCAATGGGAAAACCGATGATTTCGCTGGAAGGTTTTACCAAAAGCTGCTCAATCACCCGGTTGACTGCCACAATCTCCTGATAAGCATTGATTTTAATAATCCCGCTAAAGGATGTATCAAGAAGCGTATCAATCTGGGCTTTGTTCTGCCTTTCTTGTTCTGCAAGCTCAAGCATATGAACTGCCAGCCTCAGCCCATTGCGGATGGATTCCTCTCCTGATTCAATAAACAGACTGGGAAAGCCGATCTCAAAAGCGATTTGATTGGTTTTTACTCCACCGATGATTAAATCCACTCCGTCTTTGATTGCCTGGCTTACCAATCCTCTTGTCTCTTCCAGCTCTTTCAGTTTATAAAAATGAAGTTCAAAATCAAACAGCTCTCCTAACTGCTCCAGACTTTCAAACATATTTTCAAATGCTACAATTCCGATGGATGGATGGACCTTTTTCAGCACATTTCTGGCCTTGAGAATCATAAATCCGATCTCACGGACAGTAATGGGCATTTCCACAACCGGTATATTTAGATTCTCTTTTATCAGGGTAGCCTGCAGTCCTCTGGCAATAATAACACGCGCACCTGCTTCTATTGCCTCTTTGGCCTCTACAACCGCATTGGAGTTATCCACTACCTTTAAAATCTGAACCTCTACCTTTTCTTTTTCTAATATGTTCTTCGCATATTCTAAAATGGTCTGTCTTGGAAGAAGAATCGCGATCCGTTCCATTTTCCCCTCCTGTTCTCCTATCCCCTTTTTATTCCTTCAAATTC
Organism: Clostridium sp. E02; assembly: GCF_003833015.1. Taxonomy (GTDB): domain Bacteria; phylum Bacillota; class Clostridia; order Lachnospirales; family Lachnospiraceae; genus Lacrimispora. The sequence continues at coordinate 63,528 of NZ_RJLQ01000004.1, read as the reverse complement.
AGTCCTGCTCTCAACATACGAAACGTACGCTGTGCTGCTTTCTCGTACAGTTCCACCGACCGCTCCATTGCCTCTTCTATAGGCATTGCCGCCTGAATGGTCGTGGTTATGCTCTCAATCCCAAATTCATAGATTTTTTCAGCCCCATCTCCCATTCCGCCCACAATAGCAACAGCGGGAATGGCTTTTTTCTTGCACCGCATCCCAATTCCACTTGGAACCTTACCAAAAACCGACTGTCCATCCATTCTGCCTTCTCCCGTAATGACTAAATCTACCCCCTCTAACAGGGAATCAAACTGAATCAGATCCAGAACCGTTTCGATTCCTGATTTCATATCTGCATTTAAAAATACGTTTAAAGCGGCACCGAGACCTCCGGCTGCTCCCGTTCCTTGTATTTGATCTGCATCAATGCCAGTCAGTTCTAAGAGCTTTTCTGCATAGGACTTCATATCATTTTCCAACCGTTCAAGCATCTCAGGTGTTCCTCCTTTTTGCTTCCCAAAGGTATAGGTGGCGCCGTCTTGACCGGTCAGTGGATTTATAACGTCACACATTACAGTAAATTCCGTCTCTTTCACAGCCGGATGAAGTCCACTTACATCAATACGGTCTACGTTTCCCAAGTCAGTGCCGTAACCAGTTAGCTGATTACCAGCTTTATCAAGGAATTTCACACCAAGAGCAGTCATGGCTCCCATACCACCGTCATTGGTGGCACTTCCGCCAATTGCAATGGCAATGTTTCTGTAGCCCTCATCCAAAGCTGCTTTGATCAGTTCCCCAGTCCCAAACGTCGTGGTGTAAAGAGGGTTTCTCTTTTCTGTCGGAACCATGGGAAGTCCGGAAGCTTTTGCCATCTCAATGACTGCATGGCTGCCATCAAATACTCCGTACACTGCCGTTGTCTCTTCCATAAGAGGACCATGTACTGCAACTGATTTAATCTGGCCGTTCATGGCATTGATTACCGCCTCTATCGTCCCTTCGCCTCCGTCCGCAACCGAGACTCCGCTACACTTACAGTCTGGGAAAATGCTTTTGGCTGTTTTTGTCAATATTTTTACAATTTCTTCCGATGCTAAAGATCCCTTAAATGAATCGGATGCAAATAAAAATTTCATCGTCTACCCCTTCCTCTTACACCAAAATCCAACAAACAGGCTGGCAGCCTATTTACAGCCACCAGCCTGCCTTTTTCTCCTTATAACTAGATCAGCCCTGCCGTTTCCATCTCTTTTCTGATCTGGTTTAATACCGGTCCTTCCGAAGTGGCAAGATTGGGTTTATAAGGAAGTCCTACGTTTCTTCCTCTTAAATTTGCCATATCCTTAGCCGCTACCGGGAAGCTTGCTGGATCCATGGAGAGGCGGACCGGATTTAATTTAAACTGTGCTTCCAGAGAGCCTTCGAAATCACCTGCTATATATTTGTTGTATACATCGGTAATCAGCTCCGGCATAAAGTTGGCAGCTGTACACACACCGCCTACTGCGCCATGGCACATGGATGCATATAACAGAGTATCTTTTCCACCGAATACTTTAAAGCCTGTGCTGCGGGTTCTGCGTATGAATTCTGCTGTTTGGGTGATATCGCCACTCGTATCCTTCATGCCCACAATATTGGGGATTCCTTTTGCCAGACGCTCAACCATACTGCCTGACATGGTATATCCCACACGCCCGGGATTATTATAAAGCAGCACCGGAGTCCCTGGTACGGATTCTGCGATTGTTTTGAAATGGAGATAAAGTTCTGCTTCCGTTGGCTTTAAAAACATGGGTTGAAGCAAGGAAATACCTGCCGCTCCATTTTCTACCGCCATCTTAGCCAAACGGCAGCACTTTTTCGTGCTGATGGCACCAATGCCAAAATAAACCGGAACTCTTCCTGCTGCCTGATCTACCATGATTTTCAGACCACGCTCCATCTCATCATCTTCCACCACGTAAAACTCGCCGTTGCTTCCGAATGCCAGAATACCAAGCACACCGCCGTTAATGACATAATCAACCTGATCTCTTAATCTCGTTTCATCAATCAGCTCATTCTCGTCAATGGGCGTGAGAATCGGTACGATAACACCTTTGATAAAATCTGTATTCATGTTTTGTCCTCTCCGTCCGGTTTATGTCAGCGGCTCTACGGTTGTATTTGCGATTTTTTCATAATATTTCACAATGCTAGAATGGTCCTCTTTATCAAATCCATCTGCTCTCAGTCCCTGCATAATCTCCATTAACTGTCCTGTAAGAGGTACTGGAGAGCTTACATTATGAGCTGCATTCAGTGCGTTGTTTAAATCCTTGATGTGCAGTTCGATACGGAAGCCAGGGTTGAAATTTCTGCTTAGCATCATAGGTGCTTTGGCGTCCATAACTGTGGAACCTGCCAGACCGCCGCGAATCGCCTGATATACAAGCTCCGGATCCGTTCCTGCTTTTTTAGCAAAGGTAAGCGCTTCTGATACAGCCGCAATATTTATTGCAACAACGATCTGATTCGCCAGCTTTGCCACATTTCCTGCGCCAAGTTCTCCGACGTAAACAACAGAACCTGCCATAACCATAAGCATATCATAATATTTGTCAAACAATTCTTTCTTTCCACCCACCATAACAGATAAGGTTCCGTCAACTGCCTTTGGCTCTCCGCCGGAAACTGGTGCATCAAGCATATCAATTCCAAGCTTCTCAAGTTCTGCTCCTATGGCTCTGCTCTCAGTTGGATCAATGGAGCTCATATCAATGACTACAGTACCAGGCTTTGCACCCTCTGCTACGCCGTTTTCGCCTAAAACTGCTGCTCTTACATGAGGAGAGTTTGGCACCATGGTAATCACAACGTCACACTGGGAAGCTAAATCTTTTCCTGTTTTAGTTGAAACTGCGCCGCAGGAAACCAAGTCTGCAATTGCTTCTTTATTAAAATCAAACACAACTAACTCATGACCTGCTTTTAACAGGTTCTTTGCCATAGGTCTTCCCATAATTCCCAAACCGATAAATCCAATTTTCATTTGCTTTCCCTCACTTTTTTTATTCTATTTGCAGTGACCGATGGAATCATTCCACCTCTGCAGTAATTATAAAAAAAAGCCAAAATAACTACTATGGGCGGAATTAACAAATGGAACTGATTCATTTATACAAATCCCCTATCATTTCATATCCATGTCATTATAATGTCATTTTCGTTTCATTTTAGCTTCATCTCAAATGATGTTTTTTCATTTTTCTCCACAAAGTGGATTTACTGATTCCCAGCTCCTTTGCTGTTTTTTCTCTGCTCCCACCGTGTTTTAACAGGATTTCTCTTATTTTTGCTGCCTCCGGAGGACAGGATTCTTCCGGCGTTACCCCATCCTTTTCTCCAGCTCCGTTAAGTTTCACTCCGGTTTCTCCCGGATACAGCTTGTGAAACAGATTCTCCACTGCTCCCTCATCAAGACTTCTTTTATTTGCTGTCAAAATCAGCCGTTCACAAAAATTCTCCACCTGCACCAGATTTCCTCTCCATGCCAAATCTAACAAAAGCTTGTAAGCCCCCTGGGTCAGCACATGAAATCTTGAATAATGTTCGCAGCAATTCCTTATAGATCCACGTATCTTTCCTTCTAAATCTTCTTTTCGTTCCCTCAAAGAAGGGATTCTAACTGACAAACCTTCTAACAAATAATATAAATCTTGCCGCAGGATTCCCACTTCCGCCAGAGATGATATTGGAACAGATGAAGTCACCATAACCCGAACCGTCGTTCCCGCATGTCGTAAACCATCCTTCCCAAGTCTTTGCTTATGACGGATCAGCTGGTAAAGCCGGTACTGGTTCCCCTTTGTTAGGGCCTGTACATCTTCTAAAAGCAGAGATCCTCCTCTTGATGAAACAATAGCTCCCTTATCCCCAAAAATCATCTCATACTGGGCCTCTTCGCTGAACCCTTCACAAGACAGTGCTGTAAATGGCCCATCTCTATAAATTCCTGCATTGTGAATACACTGAGCCAGAAGCTGTATTTCTGTGCCCGGCTCTCCGGTAATTAAAACCGTTTTTTCTGAAAGTGCATAGAGCTTTGCAAGGCGAAGGCAGTCCTGCATGGACTTAGACTCCTGAAGAATATCTTGAAATTCTCCCAGAGCCACCGCCCCCTTTAACTGATGCTTCCCTTTTAAGTCCCCTTCCCTGCGCTGTTTTCGTTTCATGCGATGGCAGGTAAGAATGGCTCCCTCAACCCGCTTGTCGATTACAACCGGAGCTACAATTGCAAATATAGACGTCCGGTTAATTTCCATAAACAGGGAATATGATTCTTTTCCGTATTCCAGTACCTGATAAAATGGTTCGCTTAAAAGCTCTGGAAATACATTACCAGCTGTCTTTAGAAGTATTTCCTCTTTCTTTTTGTCCAAAATATCCTCCAAGGTGGCATTGACATCCACGATCTTACCCGTTGAATCAAGCCTTGCCACTCCATTAAAGGAATAATCAAGAAGCGTCTCGATCTGAGCAGCATTGCGTTTTTCCACTCCCATTGCATAATCAACGCTTTCTGCCATAGACAGGGCATTTCTCATGGAATCCTCTGTGTTGGAGAGAAACAGGGATGGTATGCCTGCCTCGCCTGCAATCCCTACTGCAGTATCCCCTCCAATGATCAAATCCACCCCGTCACGGACTGCCTGTCTGGCTATATCCTCCAGAAGATCTCCTTTTTCTGCAAAATACGTCCGCATTTCAATTCCGTAAATGGTATCAAAGTAAGACATGTCACAAAACATATTTTTAAATCCCACTACTCCAAGGGCCGGATTATCTTTTTTTAAAATCTGCTTCGCCTTGCTGACTAAAAGTGCCATCTCCTGGGCAGTAATGACGATTTCCACGACTGGAATGTCGGTATACTGCTTCATGAGAGAAGCTTGGAGGCCTCTTGCAATAATAATAGATGCACCGTTTGCAATGGACTGACGGGCTTCAGAAACCGTATCCTCTGTTTTAATTACCCTCATTTCCCCAATCTCATCGTTTTTCTCCTGAAGAATATTATGCGCCTGATAAATCATCTCTTCTCTAGAAACAAGCAAAGCAATCTTTCCCATATGGATTCCTTCCTTCTGTTTATCCTGTTTGGTTCATTTTACTATAAGAAAAAGACGATGTCCATTTTCTTTCTGTTATTATTATGATTATCCTAAAGTATCTGTAAAAAAGCAGCCCCGAAGCCATATTGAAATGGACCTTTCGGGACTGTTTTAATTAAGATATCTGTATGATTTACCTATTCCAAAACTGACTCGTTTTCCTGAATCATCATCTGTTCCATCCGTTTGATCCTCTCCTGCATCAGCTCATGCCATATTGTTTCGTCCAAAAACGGATTAAATTCGTCCGTAACCTGACTAATCAGAGGAATCATCCCCACCTGATTCGTGTGAGACGGAAGACAGATATCCACATGGAGCTGGTCAAGCTTCTTCAGTCCATCAATGAATTCCTGCTGTAAAGAAAGAGGCAATCCGTTTTCGATCAGATATTTCCGGGACAAGGTATTTAACCCCACCCCGCCGTGTATGGCACAGGTATAGGTTTTCCCATTCCGATCTGCTACATCAAACATCATAGAAGTACAGCCTGGAGTGTGCCCAGGGGATGATATGGTATGTATGGTGATATTCCCCAGCCTGACCGGCTCATTGTCTGAATAAATCTTATCCGGATCAATATCTCCGCAAGTAAAGCCATCGCTGAGAATAAGATCCTTTCTTTCTTTGACAATGAATAAATCCCTCTTTCCAAGATAGATTTCTGCTCCTGTCAGCTCCTTTAAGGTTCTGGCCGCCCCCATATGATCACTATGGGCATGCGTCAGAAGAATTTTTTTAATATTCATTGGATCAAATCCCAGTTCACGTATACTCTCCAGCATCAAATAACAGGTTTCATGCATGGCTGTATCAATGAGAATCAGTCCATCACCTGTATCAATCAGATAACAGGCTACCCAGTCATTTCCTGATACATAATAAACCCCGGGTGCCATTCTAAATGGTTCAAGATAGCTGACCCATGGAGTCCGACAGCAGCGTTCCATAAGCTTTTCTGGCGGAAGACTCGTTGTAGAAGTACTGTTTAGTGGCATTTCATATGCCTCCTTATGCTTGTTTATTTCTTAATTTGCCCGCCATAGTCCGAATGACCGGCGAAAAGATACACAGAATTCCAATAATCATAAGAATACCGGATATTGGTCTGGTGAAAAACGCAGCAGCGCTCCCGGAATACTGGAAGGCCTTTAACATATTGTTTTCCAATGTCGGACCTAAAATAAATGAAAGAATCAAAGGTGCCGTGGGAAGGCCTCCGTAACTCATTAAAATACCGACTGCAGCAAATACCAGCATCATGCCGCATTTGTATAAGCTTCCTGAATCAACATATGCGCTTACAAAGGAAATGATGATCAGCCCCGGATACATATAATGGTAAGGAACCTTCAGTATAAGGGGAAACACCCGCATACCAAGTGCCTGTAAAACCAGGATCACAGATGCACATACCGCAACAGTGGCAAACATAAGATAAACTACGTTTCCGCTGTTTTTAAAAACCATTGGTCCCATCTCCAGTCCATGAATGGTTAAAGCACCAATCAGCAGAGCCGTTGTTGAGTCTCCCGGAATTCCCAGTGCAGACATGGGTATCATGGAACCACCAATCGCCGCATTGTTGGATACCTCAGAAGCCCATATACCGTCAGGACAGCCCTTTCCAAACATATCCGGAGTCTTTGAAGCATTCTTAGCACTGGAATAAGCAACCAGATTAGACAGTCCCGCCCCCATTCCAGGCAAAAATCCGATCCCCAGTCCGATTCCGAAAGAACGGAAGATGTTTAAAAGCTGTTCCCGGATTTCTCCTATTGTAATACCAAGTCCCCTAATTGATTTGGTATCTACCTCCGGAAGGGCGCCGAAGCCCTTTCCATACTCTTCTATGATACGGGCAACTCCGAAGATTCCGATCAGTACGATCGTCATTCCAAGTCCGCTCATCAAATACATGTTATCAAATACAAAGCGTGGTTCCGCATCAATTGGAGAGAATCCAACGGAAGCAAACAACAAACCCACAGACGCCGAGGACAATCCCTTAAACATATTTCCTTTGGAAATAGCCAGCACCATGGTAATTGCTACAAAACAAAGGGAGAAATACTCCCAGGGTCCCAGTGCAAACGCAACATTTGCAACCTTCTGGCTTAAAAGAGCCCCAAAGATGGCACTAAAAAATGTTCCTGAAAACGAAGCCACCATGCCGATTGCCAGAGCCTTACCAGCTTTCCCATTCTGTGCCATGGGATATCCGTCAAAGCAGGTCGCAACCGCAGAAGGGGACCCTGGAATACCCAGAAGAACGGAACCGATAAAAGCACCGGAACACCCGCCTACCCAGAGTGCAATCAGAAATATCACTGCACTTCCAGAATTCATACTATAGGTCAGAGGCATAAAAAGCATTACTGCTAATGTTCCGGAAAGACCTGGTATAGCACCAAATATCAACCCGATGACCGTTGCCGACAACATCAGCAGAAGATTAACAGGTGTACTTAACTGGCTGATAATATAAGGTAAATATTCTGTCATATGCCCTCCTAATTAAACAGCAGACCTGACGGCAGAGTCAGACCGAATGCTAACACATAAATCAGATAAATAATTACTGCCGTCAATAAGGAAAACACGATTCTTCCTTTTATTGTTGAACTGCTCCCTTTTGCAAATACTGTTGTCAGTATATACAGAATGACAGGAGTTGTAATCAAGTACCCTGCAACCATCATTCCCGCAATATATCCCGCAATCATAAGAAAGACAAGACCTACCTTTAACCAACCTTCTTTCTTTAAATAGCAAGTTTCTTCTCTCTTACTGACAACACTCTCAATAAATATTCCTAATCCGCAAACAACAAAACCAAATGCGGCTATATCCGGGAGCATCCTGGGCCCGGGATATGATGATGTGATGGGAATGGAAAATGTAGTGGTCATTAAAAATACCACAATTCCCAAAATCACAAGAACCGCTCCAGTTATCTGATCTCTTTTTCCCTTCATGACGGACTCCTTTCGTCAATGATTATTTTTGCAGCCCCAGCTGCTTTACTACCTCATTAATTTGGATCTGTGTATCCTCTACTGTCTTCATGCTCTCATCAAGACTTAAAAAATCCATTTCAAATCCTGCAGGTGCCAGAGTTTTATTGACATCTTCATTTTTCGCTGCCGCTGCATAGTAATCATGAATTTTTGCAGCAAGAGCCGGATCCATATCCTTTGGTCCAACGATTAACACATTAAACATCTGGAAGTAGAAGTCCACTCCCTGTTCAATGAAGCTTGAAACATCCGGAAGTACACTGCTGCGTCCCCCTTCTTCTGAATTCGATATGACAGCCAAAGCTCTTGCTTTCCCTGATTCTAAATATTGTCTTGCCTGATTCGTATTAACAAAACATGCATCAATACTATTACCCACCAGAGCAGTCAGTTTTTCCGTATCCGAGCCTGCTTCCACATACTTCACCTCAATTCCCGCTGCTTTAGCAAACAGACCAGTCTGAATGTGAACGGTTCCTCCAGTTTCAACACCAAACATCATTTCTCCAGGCATTTCCTTTGCTCCTGCAATCAGCTCATCTAATGTCTGATAAGGCGAATCCGCAGAGACAACCAGTACATTATTGGCTTTGTCTTTCGGTACCGCTACCCCAATTACGGTAAAATCAGAAGCGGCTGATTTGTTATAAATACCAGCTGCTGTCTTAATCAGCATAGTAATATGCCATTGAGTCAGCGTTGAACCATCCTTTTTGCCGGCTGCTGTCTTTTCACAGGCAACCACCCCGCCGCCGTCTGTATTATTAACAATCGTGATTGTAGAACCAGAATCCTTTGACACCTGATTTGCAAGGGCTCTTGCCATAACATCTGTTCCTCCCCCTGCTTTTGCCGGAACCTGAATCTCAACATTTTTAGCCCAGTCCCCTGATTTTGTGTTTGCAGATGAACAGCCACTGAGTGAAACAGCCATTATTCCTGCGAGAGCCAACCCCAATACTCTTTTTTTCATTTCCTTCTCTCCTTTTTATTAATTTTACACAATTTAAAATAAAAATTATTGAAAAATTTATTCAATATGATTATAATTGAAGTGTAACCTTATTACAACTTATTCATTTTAATATAATCTCTTAAAAAAATTAAGAATAGAAACGAGGTTTTTATGGATTTACGCCAAATTGAATATATCATTGCCATTGAGCAGGAAGAAAGCATCTCTAAAGCAGCAGAAAAGCTGTTCCTGACCCAGTCGGCATTGAACCAGCAGCTGCTGCGCCTGGAAAAGGAGCTGAGAACCCCCTTGTTTGAACGCAGAAAGCACAGCATGATCCCCACATTTGCAGGGCGAATTTATTTAAATGCTGCTCATCAGATAGCTGATTTGAAACAGGAAACCTACAAAATCATCCGAGACGTCTCCGGGGAACGGTGCGGAGAAATCTCCATTTCTTATACACCAGAACAGGGATCTTTAATGTTTTCCAACATCTATCCCCTCTTTCATTCCAGATATCCAGATGTCACCTTCCGTATCAAAGAAGCACGAGTTAAAAAAATGGAACAGCTTCTTCTTCAGAAAGAAGTTACCATGGCTTCTCTGACGTATTACGGCAATCACAAAAATCCTTTATTGGAATATCTGGATATGGAAGCGGAATATATGGTCTTGGGCCTCCCGGCTACGCATCCTCTGGCGCCTCTTGCCGGAAAGAAAAGCTTCGAGACACTTCCAACTATTGATCTAAAGCTGCTGCGCGAGGAAAGTTTTGCGTTAATATCCCGCGAGACCAGGATGAGGGATATGATAGACCAGGTGTTTGAATTCGCCGGCTTCTGCCCCAACATTCTTTTTGAACCCTCTACCACAAAAACCGTGGTTAATATGGTTAAACGCCAGGTATGCCCTGCATTTTTTCCCCAGTCCTATGTGGAGCCGGACGCACCAGTCGTCTACTTTACCGTTCCTCCAAGACATGCCTGGATGCGGTGTATGGCTCATTTAAAAGGCTGCTATCTTACGGAACCAGAAAAATATTTTATAGAACTGGCAACTCTCTATACAAGAGGAAAGCTTTAACTTTTTAAGACTGATTCCCATAAAAAATGTGCGATTCCTGTTACGGAACTGCACACTTTTTTTCTGTTTTAAGCTGATGACCAACTTTTTGTTGTGAAAAGCCATCTCTTTTTTCTAAGTGATCGGTGCCGGATTAAAAATGCACAAATCATTGTACAGCTTGTATTTTTCTGCCGCCGGCTGTATCGTTCCACTGGCTACCTCAAGGATACGTTCAAAAAGTTCAGTTCCAATTTCTGCAGTAGTCGCATCTCCTGTCGCAATGGGACCAGCATTTACATCAATTAAGTCTCCCCACATCTGCTTCATTTCATTTCTGGAACAGACCTTGATCACAGGGGCTGCTGCCAGACCATATGGTGTGCCTCTCCCCGTCATGAATACCTGAAGCGTAATTCCAGACGCGAGTTGACACGGACCACAGACAATATCACTTGCCGGAGTTGCAGCGTAGATGAGACCATGTTTGGAAGATCTTTCTGCAGGAGAAAGGACCTCTACGATTGGAGAAGTTCCAGACTTAGCAATCGAGCCCAATGCCTTTTCTACAATGTTACTTAATCCTCCCTTTTTATTCCCTGGTGTAGGATTGGCACTTCGGTCTACCTCACCTTCCAGAAGGTAATTATCATACCATTTCATTTCTCTGGCAAGCTTATCACAAACCTCCTGACTTACACATCGCTCTGCAATCGTATGCACACCATCCCGTACTTCGGTAACCTCTGAAAACATCACAGTGGCTCCTGCTTCTACCAGCATATCAGCCGCATAACCTGCAGATGGATTCGCTGTTACACCAGAAAAGGCATCGCTGCCTCCACACTGCATTCCAATGCAGAGATCAGACAAAGGAAGGATCTCTCTTTTTCTCTTGTTCAGAATCTGAAGCTTTTGATCTGCCATATTCATCAATGCTTCGATCATGGCTTCGTAGCCTGCCTGTTCCTGAAGAATTATCACATTATCCTTATTGATATCAGCTTCGTCTAACAGCTTATCTACCGTTAGTTTCTCACAGCCCAATCCTACAACCATCAGCTGACCTCCAAAATTTGGATTTTTTGTCAGGTTCTTAAGGGTACGGATTGGTATCACTGCTTCCGGAGCATTGATCGCCACGCCGCATCCGTAGGCATGATTAATTGGAACAATCTCATCTACATTTGGATACTTTGGCAGCAATTCCTCCTTCATTTTCTTTACCGCAACATTCAGTACACCCGTCACGCACTGAACCGTCGTGCTGATTCCCAGAATGTTTCTGGTTCCAGCATAACCACCATTGGGATTTCGATACCCTTTAAAAACTCTTTTAGGCGCTTTTGGAAGTTCGGTTACGATATTTTTTCCAAACTCCATATCATCCACCGATGGCGGTACTGGAAGCTCCAGCATAAATTCATGAATCCAATCGCCTTTTTGGATTGCTTCCTTTGCATATCCAAGGATCTTCCCATAACGTACCACACAGCCGCCTGCGCCGATATCCTTAAGTGCAACCTTATGCGCCTGTGGAATTACATTATTGGTAACAAACCCTTCTGCCACCTGCGTTCCCTTAGAAATATCTTTTACGGCAATGGCTACATTATCCTTCTCATTAATTCGCACAAAGAGAGGGCTGATCTGTAAAGTACCTGACATGATATACCTCCTATGACATGCTTCCTAATTGTTTTGTAAAGGTAATTATAGTTTTTCTATTTTTTCTTATCTATTGGCAGAAGCAATCAAAATACACTTATTTTTTGTTTTATATGTTATATCATTCATTTTTATTTCACTTTTGTTTCACTTTTGTTTCATCAAAGCCTGAAAACGTTTAAAAAAGTAAATTGACATTACGATCCGGACAACAATAATTTTCCTTAGTATCTTTGTTTTTCCCTTAAAAAAAGGACAAAGTACTGAAAATTTTCAAAAATAGCAGGATGCACAAAAAAACAGTGAAGTTCGAATGCTTCCTAGACTGTGTTTGATCAAAAGGATTAAAAAACACGAATTAATTTTGGTACATATGACTTTTTCGCCAATTAAGATATATAGTCTGTATTTGACAATTAATTCTCTCTATTGTAACATATAATCAGCATATTTATGAGACAGTTTAAAAGGAGGACACAGGATGAGAATTAAAAATAAAGAGATAACGGCCGCTATCTTTGACATGGATGGAACTATGTTTGATACGGAACGTCTTCGAATGAAAATGTTAAAACAGGCTTCACTGGAACAATACGGAAAAACCATACCAGAGCAATTGCTGTTTGATTCCCTGGGACTAAGTTCTGTTTCCGCAAAACAGTTATCCCTACAGGAATTTGGACCGAATTATCCTTATGAGAGTATACGAAAGAGAGCCGATGAGCTGGAAGTTTCCTATGTAAAAGAACATGGAGTTCCAGTAAAAAAGGGACTATTTGAAGTGTTAGAGCGGTTCAAACGCAACGAGGTTTTACTTGCCGTCGCCACTTCAAGCAAACGTATCATTGCAGAGGAATATTTAAGAGATGCCGATGTTTATAAATACTTTGACGTCGTTATCTGTGGAGATGAGGTTGTAAAAGGAAAGCCGGATCCGCAGATCTTTTTAAAAGCTGCAAGTGGCATTAACTGTCAACCGGAATCCTGTTTAATCTTTGAAGATTCCGAAAATGGACTTCTAGCGGCATCTAGGGCTGGAGGGCTTCCCATCTACATCAAAGATATAAAAGATGCCAGACCTGATATCAAAGAAAAAGCTTGGCTTCCCTATGAAAGCATGACAGAATTTCTTCAGGATCTGCGTCTTTATACAAAGAAATATCCCCTCCCAACTCTGAATGAACACTTCCCTCAAAACAATAATCAACTAGCAGCAGGAATCCATGGATTCGGTGCCATCGGCGGCGGATACTTGGCCCAGGTTTTCTCCCATTGGGATGGATATACCAGGCCGGGAACCATCATTGGCGCCACCAGAAATGAAAATTTAAGAAATATGGTCAATGCGTTTCACTGCTATCAAGTCAATTATGAAAGCCTTGCCTATGCACAGACCATACGAAATGTCACACTGATTGATATGGATCAGGAAGATGACATGATATCCATGTATCTTAAATCCGATATTATGGCACTCTGTCTTCCGGAAAAGGCCTTTCGGAAGCAGTCGATGATGACCGCAAAAGGACTTTTGGCACGAAAAGAGGCAGAAAAAGATCCACTAACCATTCTAGTTATCTTAAATAAGCTCCATGCTGCTTCCTACGTAAAGAAACAGATTAAAAAAGCATTGTTAGAACTTACTTCAGAACAAATCGCAGATGAAATCCTAAGCGAAACTTACTTTTGTGAAACCGTAGTCAACCGTATGGTATCTGCCATCCCGAAAGAAGAGCTGTTAAAACAGATTCAAAGAAAATTAAATTCTTTCAAAGATTCGGTTGCTGATACGGAACATTTAAAGAAATCTGTAATCAGCTTAAAGGGAATCACTCGTATCTTAAAAGACATTTCCTATATCCAGACAGAGTTATCCAGAGTAAATCTAGAATTATTTCGAAGTGAACCAGATATGACTCTTTATGTAGGTGGAACCAGCCCTGTGGTTCCTTATCTTCGCCAAGTAAAAATCATGGAAGATATTTTTCAGATGCAGGTGATTAAAAACCGTCTTTCAAACGGTACCCACGCAATCATTGCCTGGTATTGCTCTTTGCTTGGTTACAAAAGCATTGGCCAAGGAATGGGGGATGAACGCATCCTTTCCTTTGTTAAACGAATGATGGAAGAGGAAATTAAACCAACTCTGATTCAGAAAAACCCTGATTATGAGGAATACATCAATACCTTCACGAAAAACTTTATCAAACGATGCCGATTTTCTTTTAAAGATCCGGTAACCCGAGTGGGACGGGACCCGATCCGCAAACTGCAGCACAAGGAACGAATCCTTGGAACTATGGCTATGGTCAATGCCACAGGAACTGCCTGTCCACTTTTGGAATTTGGTGCTGCCCTTGGGTTCTACTACGGAATCACATTGAGGAATCCAGAGGACAGAGAAAGCATAACGCTAAGAAACCTCTACCGTCAAACAGAGAGCATCGAAAAGGTCCTTACCTACCAAGGCACCCTAGAAGGAAAACCCTGCCGGTTTTTAGACCCAGAAACCGACAAGGAAGCGATTACCCGAATCAGCGTTTGGTTCCATAAATTAATGAAGGAATCCATCTCAAATCCTGCGTAACTAAACTGAAGTATCACTAATTTTTTTGGCTTCCTTTCTATACCTCAAAGGAGTCATATCCGTATGATTTTTAAAAACCCGTTCAAAATAAGTCACACTTTCAAATCCCAGGATCAGAGAAATTTCAGTTATGGAATCTGTGCTGTGAAAAAGCAGTTCTTTTGCTTTTTTCACCCTGGCAAGATTCCTATATTCATTCACAGAAAAGCCCGTGACTTCCCGAAATATTCTGCTTAAATATGACTTACTAATATAAAAACGTTTGGCAAGTTCTTCTAAGCTTTCCCGTGTTTGGCAATGAAGGGTTAAATATTCTGCCACTTCATGTACTTTCCCATGTTTTGACGTCTGAACCGTTATTGGCATATCTATTCTTATGTTTTTTTTCCTGTTCCTGTAAACCATAAGAAGAATCCGAGCCATCAAAAGGCGCACCATGCTTTCATACCCAGCCCTCCGACTCTTTAATTCGGCCTGGATTTCCAAAAGAAGAGCATTCATCTCCTCCCACTCTTCCACAGAAAGTCTGGCAACACCATAATAATCTCCAAAAAGCTTCTCCAGAGAACAGATGCCAGCACGTAGCAGCCAAGGTTCCAATACACTTCCTTTTAACTGAAGGAGGATTCTATCGTGACTTTTGCTTCCGCACTGACTGGTCTTATGCACTTGTTGACGGTTGACCAAAACCACATCTCCCGTCTTAACGTAATAGGTCTCCTTCTCAATAAAGTAATATCGTTCTCCCTGCAATAAGAAATAAAGTTCATAGGTATCATGAAAATGTTTCACGGTCATAGAGAATTCCTGATCCCGAACCACTCGGTCTATGGTTACTCCCTCCATATGTTCCGAAAATATAATTTTGTCCATTGCTCCTCCACATTGGTGTCCGATTGTATGATTTTCACAAAAAAAGCCTCGATTATATAAGAATTATAATACTATAATCTATTATAATAAGCAAGAGAGAAGAAATTAATTTTCTGTATAGGAGGCGCAATATGAAGTGCATAAACAATCAGGTAAAGGATATAAATATCGCTTATATCGGCGGTGGATCCAGGGGATGGGCATGGACTTTTATGACTGATTTGTCCATGGAACCCAATATGAGCGGTACCATTCGTCTTTATGATATTGATGAAACAGCATCAAAGAACAATGAAATCATCGGAAATCAGTTAACCAGCCGGGAGGACACCCCTGGAAAATGGAATTATGTCACTTCCCCTACACTAAAAGAAGCCCTTACGGGATGCGATTTTGTGATTATTTCCATTCTTCCCGGTACGTTTGACGAAATGGAATCTGACGTTCACCTACCGGAACGCCTTTTCATCTACCAGTCAGTGGGAGATACGGCTGGACCTGGAGGAATGATTCGTGCACTCCGTACCATTCCCATGTTCGTCACCATAGCAGAAGCCATCAAAAATTACTCCCCCGATGCCTGGGTCATTAATTACACCAATCCCATGTCTTTATGTGTAAAAACCTTGTATCAGGTATTCCCAAAGATCAAAGCCTTTGGCTGCTGTCACGAAGTGTTTGGAACACAAAAGGTGTTAAAAGGAATCCTGGAAGAATCCATGGACATAAAAAACATCGACCGAAGAGAGATTCATGTCAATGTTCTTGGTATCAATCATTTCACCTGGTTTGATGAAGCCTCTTATCGGGGAATTGATTTATTCCCTGTATATAGAGACTATATTGAGCGTCACTTTGAAGAAGGATACCACGAACCGGACAAAAACTGGGCAAACAGCACGTTTGAGTGTGCACATCGTCTAAAATTCGATCTGTTCCGACGTTATGGATTGATTGCAGCAGCTGGTGACCGTCATCTGGCAGAGTTTATGCCAGGAGATACTTATTTAAAGGACCCAGAAACCGTAAAGGGCTGGAAATTCGGACTTACCACCGTGGAGTGGAGAAAAAATGACCTAAAAAAAAGGCTGGAAAAAAGCCACCGGCTGGTCAATGGGGAAGAAGAGATTGAGATTACGCCATCCGGGGAAGAAGGAATCCTTTTGATCAAATCCTTATGTGGACTTACACGGACCATCAGCAATGTTAATATCCCAAACACCCAGAATCAGATTACGAATCTTCCAACCGATGCTGTGGTAGAAACAAATGCTGTATTCAGCCTTGACAGCATCAAACCCGTGGCTGCCGGTGCTTTGCCAGATCAAATCCTTGAATTAATCAAACCTCATATTAAAAATCATCAATGGATTCTTGAAGCAGCACTGACTTATAACCGCCCTCTGGTTTACAAAGCATTTCTTCATGATCCTCTCATTATGGGACGGGTCCCCGAGGAATCCGTTATAAAACTTGCAGATGATATGATTGATAACACAATTAAATACTTGCCCGACGGCTGGAAATAATAGTATGCCCGATTGCGCTACGCAGTCGGGCATATTTTAACGCTCATTCATCGAAGAAAATTTAATGTGAAATGGGCTTTATTCTGTTCATCTAGTTCCATCAGCATGTATGACGGCTTCCTGCCTTCTTGACGAGGATAGGATAAACTTCCTGGATTTATTACGATGATCCCATTATGTACCTCATAAAACGGTCTATGGGTGTGACCATACATAACAAGATTTAAGTTGCGATCTTTGGCTTCCTGTATCAATCGCTCTACCCCTAAAGAAACGTTATAATAATGTCCATGGGTTAATAGAGTCCGATATTGGCCAATTTTTATCTCCTTCTCCCGATCCAGGTTTGAAAAGAAATCATTGTTGCCTGAGACCATATAAAGTTCACAATCTTTATTAAGCCAACCAGCGATCTTATCTTCACTGCCTTCTGAATCTCCCAGATGAATCAACATATCAAACGGTTCTGTCTCTTCTATTACTTTTCGCAGATTCTCATCTTTGCGGTGAGTATCACTGACAATCAGTACTTTCATCTGATTCCTCCCCAAAGATTTCAACTAACTTTTCCTTCATCGCTTCCAGTGCTTTCCCTCGATGGCTGATTTTGTTTTTCTGTTCCATGGATAATTCTGCGGCCGTTAAACCAAATTCTGGAATATAGAGGATTGGATCATAACCAAACCCTCCGTTTCCTGAAGGCTTGTCTGCAATCAGACCCTCCATGGTTTCTTCCGTATGAAGAACAGAACTGTCAGGTAAAATTGCAGCTATATTACAAACAAAACGGGCGCTTCTTTCCTTTCCGGTAAATGCAGCCGACCGGTCAATGATATTCTGGTTCTTCACCTCATAAGAAGTATCTTCTCCTAAATATCTGGCTGAATAAATTCCTGGTTCCCCATGAATACAGTCCACCACCAATCCAGAATCATCGGCAAGAACGATTCCACCTGTAAGTTCCCACACGGCCCTTGCCTTGATCTTAGCATTCTCACCAAATGTTTTTCCATCTTCCACAATATCCAGAGAAACACCTGCCTCTTTCATGGAAACCACTTCAAATTTAAGGTTCTTTAAAATCTCCCGGATTTCCTTCATTTTTCCTTCGTTGCCAGTAGCAAATACCAATTTTTTAACACTCATCTGTTTTCTCCTTACTAACCAGTCTACCGGTCTGTCGTATATGCCTTTAAACATAGATTGCAGTTTTGCTTCTTCTCTACCCTCTCCCACATAACTCCATCGGAGCTGATATAACCTTCCCCATCGGTAAGATCCACATAGGTAAGCCCGTCACCTGCATCAAATTCAATGGCAGCAGGCTGACTGGCATCCGGGGTGGTAATCTTTGCAATGATTGCAAAGCGCTGACCTTTTTTCAAATTACGCTCTTTGTTTTGAATGTCATCAAAAGAAACCGTATAGTATCCACTGTAATCCAATGTCCCTTTTGCCAGAAGGATCTTTTTTTCAAACGCATTGTTTTGAAGGATCTCTTCTTCACTTCCTACCATAGATATTCCGTAAATTTCATAGGAGGTATGACGCCCTGTGGCATAAAATCCGGCTCCTTTTATACGTTCCCTCCCCTTTGATTCATATACATTGGAGATCCATATCGTATCCTTTTCATATCCCAGCTGGCCGACCCATCCCCTAAGATCGGTTTGATAGATATGATCCGAGGATGAGGCATCGTCGGTCCGAGTATACACAAGATTATCCAATCCAATATTAGAATCATAATAAGAAACGTAAAAATAGCCCTGATCCCCGAAGCTGTCTCCCCAACTATTCATGCAGATAAATGCCCCATCTCCATTCACTGAAATCGGGAATTTTTCCTTGGGATACGCATCATCCCAACCAATAATTACCGAATCGTGATTGGCTCTACTGGAACCTAGATAGCAATAGGCAGATTCTTTTTCGTTGTAATATTCTGATTGACTGACTTCATCATTTATTACCGTGTAAAGAGAGCTTTGCACGGCTCCGTACTGAATCACTGCCCTTTTTATCTTCTCGTAATCCTTTCCCGGTATCATTACAATCTCCTGCACGTGTTTCGCTGCCAGAAGACTGTTCCCACGAACCGGTCCTGTCCAAGATAAAAGATAAGCCATGGACATGGTGTAAGATCCTCCCTCTCGGTTTGGAAGGCTAAATCCATTGTTTCTAGTCATGTGGTCTTCAGAAAAATCCCACTTTTCCTCTGGAAGCAGACTCGCTTCCAGAGCCTGTAGGGATGCAAAAGCCCAACAATTTCCATTGCTACCCTGGTTTTTGATTGCCGGAACCCTGCCTTTTTCCCTCCCGTCATATGTGGAGGGAAGTTCTTTTCTCTCAATCACCGAAATTGGTTTTGATAAATTTGATACACAAAAGGCGGTCATACAAAATCCTGCTGCCAGAAATCGAAACAGCCATTTTTTATTGATCAATGGATTCTCCTGTTTTTTTCTTTGGGGGCTTTGGCCCCATAAATTGATAATAATAAGTTTTCATCATTCCATTATAGATTTTACGGTTCTTATCTGCCTTTTTACCAATGTACTTTTCTGCATCTTCGTATGCAGATATCATATACATAGACCAAGAATCCATTGCCTTGTACCGCTCTCCTATCTGACGGTAAAGCTCTGGTAGATCTTTCTTTTCTTCAATTCTTTCTCCATATGGTGGATTCATTATAATAAAGCCGTATTTTTTTGGATGGCTCATAGCAGATACCGGACGTTGCTGAAAATGGATCAAATGATCCACTCCTGCGGATTCTGCATTGGCTCTGGCTGCTTTTACAATCTCTCCATCTATATCATATCCTTGAATATCTACCTTCACGTCTGTATTCATCAGATCATTGGCTTCGTCCATGGCATCATACCAGCATTTCTTGGGGATTATGTTCTTCCAGTCCTCTGATATAAAGGAACGATTCATCCCTGGGGCCATATTAGCTGCCATCATTGCCGCCTCTATGACAAACGTCCCACTTCCACAAAATGGATCAATGAGAATTCGCTCTCGGTTCCATGGAGTTAACATAATAAGTGCGGCTGCCAGCGTTTCAGTAATGGGAGCCTTACTTGTCAAAGTACGATATCCTCTTCTATGAAGTGACTCTCCTGTCGTATCTATGCCGACTGTAACCTGATCTTTATAAAGAAATACTCGAAGAGGGTACTTGCTTCCATTTTCCTCAAACAACTCGGTCTGATAGGCAGATTTCATTCGTTCTACCATAGCCTTCTTCATAATGGACTGGATATCTGAAGGACTAAATAGTTTGCTTTTGATGGATGATGCCTTGGCTACCCAAAACTTACCATCTTTTGGAATGTAATCCTCCCAGGCAATCCCTTTTGTCGCCTGAAAGAGCTCTTCAAATGTCTCCGCATGGAAACACCCAACTTTTAGAAGAACTCTTTCTGTTGTCCGCAAAAATACATTTGCGCGGCAAATAGCTTCGTCGTCCCCAAGAAAGGTCACTCTTCCGTCCTCTACCTGTATAATATCATAACCAAGATCTGTGATCTCTCTCTTTAATACTGCTTCCATGCCAAAGTGACAAGGTGCAATCAATTCAAATGTTCTTTTCATTTATTCTCCTAAGTTCATCTCTTTTACTATATTCCCATCAAAATCAATAATACTAAATTTGCTATGCTCTAATACTGCATAGGTCGGTGGGTTTCCTCCCTTTGGTATGGAAACAGAACCAGGATTTAATATGGTTATGTCGTCATAAGTTTCTGCTGTTAATAAATGGGTATGTCCGTGAAGCAGGATATCTCCTTTTTTAACTGGAGGCAGATGATCCTTATTAAATTTGTGGCCATGGGTTGCATAAATGGTCTGGCCATCAATGTCAAGCAACGCATAGTCTGATAGAATCGGGAATTCTAATACCATCTGGTCTACTTCAGTATCACAGTTTCCACGTACACAGTATATCTGATCTTTATAGTGATTTAACATAGAAATCACTTCTTTCGGCGCATATTCTTTTGGAAGGTCATTTCTTGGTCCGTGATAAAGAATATCTCCCAGAAGAAGCAGACGGTCTGCTCCTGAATTTTTATATGCATGCAACAACTCTTTGCAATAGTAAGCAGAGCCATGGATGTCGGAAGCAATCACTAATTTCATATTCATTCTCCTTTTGTGCTTAATAGGTATATTTTAAAGCTATCGTAGTGTATCTGTCAATGAGTTTACCTAACCACGCACCATATATTTCCCTTTATAATATGCAATTCCATTGGCTATATTAATCACATGATACCCAAGAGGTTCTAAATTCCTACATATTAACATACTTTGACTTCCTCTGGAACAATAAAAAATAAGTGTCTTATCTCTAGGTAGTTTCTCTTTCCATTCCTCCATGCGTTCAAATGGTAGATTTACCGCACCTTTTATATGTGATCTTGCATACATAAAGCGAGTTCGAAGATCTATAATCATTAATTGATTGTTCTGATCCATATATTGGTCCAAATCCCATACTGGTATTGTATTGAACATACGATCACCTGTCCTTTCTACTATTAATATATTCAAAACTTCTCAGGATGGGAAAATAGGTATGTTCTTTGATCTGATTTATTTTTTTATCCAAAAAACGTGGGAAAGGACCTATCGTCTCTTTCCCACGCTTTTCTAGGGTGTGTATTCTTTTTGCCGATTAGTAGGAGTTATTCTTCGTGTTGTTTCTAGTTGAATCATAGGAGCTGTTACGGCTGTTGTTTTGGCTGTTGTTTTGACTCTTGTTTTGGTTGTTATTTGTACTCTTGTTTTGGCTGTTATTTGAACTCTTGTTTTGACTGTTGTTCATGTTGTTCTGGTTGTTGTTCATGTTGTTCTGGCTGTTGTTCATGTTGTTCTGGCTGTTGTTCATGTTATTTTGGCTGTTGTTCTGGCTGGAGCTATGGTAATTTTTTGTAGAATTATCCATATCGCTGTAGCTATCATTGTAATTATTGTTCGACATTTTATTACCTCCTATAAACGTTTGTTGTTACATGCTCTATTATGGCAATATCCAAAAAGATTATACTCAAATTTTTATTTAAAATTTAAAAAATCAAATCGTTTTTCGAACGTTTAAAAGCATACAAATAGGCCCCCGGCAATCCCATGCCGAAGGCCCTATATCCCTATCCAAAATCCGGTTGTCCGCTAAATTATTAATCGCCAATTACATTGACTATTTTTACAGGGGTCCGATAGTTCCATGGAGATGTCTTAATCCCTGTACGGTAAGTAGATGCATGTACTACCTGTCCATTGCCCATGTACATAGCAACGTGATTGATGGAACTTCTGCTTCCATAAAAAATCAAATCTCCTGGACGCATCTGATCTGAGCTGATGGATTTTCCCTGCATGGCCTGTCCACCCGAAGAACGATTAATCGTTAAACCTGCTGCATGCTGCATGACATATCTGGTAAATCCAGAGCAATCAACTCCTGTATGAGGATCACTGCCTCCGTAAGAATAACGTCCACCTACAAATTGCAGTGCATAATCAACTATACTCTGTCTAAAATTATCCTTTGAATCCTCTGCTGCTTTCACTTCCAGTTCTTTTAAAGTCTTCTCATCCGTAGAAATCACAGTTGCATTCCCTTCTACTGGAAGATAACCATATGTATCATTTACTTTAACCTTCATATATCCATCACCCATATCTTCCATCACTTCAAAGGAAGAACCCTTGGATGCATTCATAAGCAAATCCTTGCCTGTTTCATCTTTACTAATTGATACCTGTTCCGCTTCAACGGTTACCATAAAACTTCCATAACTAAGACCCGGACCGGCAACCTCATCTGCTCTTACATTTGAAGGACACACGATCAACATCGCGCCACAAAAAGCCATAAATCCTAACGTTTTCCAAGTTTTGTTTATCATAGGGAAATTCGCTCCTGTTTCTCTTTTTTCAAATGTTACGTAATTATTAATTTCATTACGGTTATTATACAATTATTTTATTTTTTCGTCAAGTATTATTTAAAACTGCACGAATATAAATTTATTTTAGTTCAATACGCTGACAAATTTCACAGGATTTCGATACATCACGTTCGTTTCAATGATTCCTGTCTTTTCTGTCGATGCATGCACAACCTTACCATCTCCCACATAGAGCGCAACATGACTGATCCTGCCTTTCCTTCCATAAAACACCAAATCTCCTGGTCTAGCTGTTTCATAGTTTACCAGCGTACCTTCTTTCGCCTGTACTCTGGAACTGTGACTTAACTCAACTCCAGCTGCATGCTGTAAAACGTATCGGGTGAAGCCTGAACAATCCACTCCTGTATTGGGATTTACGCCGCCATAAATATATCTTCCTCCGATAAACCGGCTCGCATAATCCGCAACTTTGTTCCTTATCAGTGCATCTTTGTCCACTGTTTCCTGCGTTTTCTCGATCAGAGTCACAGTATCACTCGGTATGTAACCTTCTCCAGCCGATGTTTTCACTTTCAACCAGCCATCCTTTTCCGTTTCAACTACTTCATACGTTTGACCTTGGGTTGTTTTCTCAACAATCATTCCATCGCTGCCGGCAACACTCCTGACAGATTCAGGCTTATCAGCCTGCGCATATAACGTTGTACTAGTTTCAACTGTAATTTCACCAGCCTCTGCATCTGTCGGTACCACCAGACAAAGACTTGTTAAGAGTCCCAAAAGACCCATGGCTTTCATCATTTTCAACTTCATATGAAATCTCCTATATGACTTAAATGTTACGTAAATGTTACATTTCGAATTATATACGAATCCCCTCTGTTTGTCAAGAAAAAACGGCAATTATGATGTATTTGCACCATAATTGCCGTTACACTTTTGTAATATTTAATTGTTTTTATTCATAATTTGAGTTTTTAGCGCCTTAGCCCTCTTATAAACCAGTAGATCAGCAATACCATCAACAAAGGTCCCATCAGAGGCATGATAAGAGCAAAAATTCCAGTAACGATACTCGCTAGTAAAAAGAAAAAGAGGATAACGGTAAGAACACCAAGAAGTTTCCAATACCACTTGCTAAAATCAATTACATGCATCCGCCGTCCTGAATCGGAAGACTCCTCATTCACAGTCTGACTGGAGCTATGGTACGATTCATTTGCATTCTCACTGGCTTCCATAATCGTTTTGGCAATCAGCCTCGGATCTCCTATCGAAGCAATGACGTCCTCTTCCCTTGTACCATGATTCACTTCTGTGCTAATATAGTCATGATAAAACCTGATATTTTCCTCGATAATATGTCCAGGTACTTCACCTGTCAGAGTATCCCTTAGACGTTGTAAAAATTCCTGTTTGCTCATCTGAGCCTCCTTCAAAAAAGTAACTAACTTCTATTATCTTATCATTTGAACGAGCAATCGTAAAGAAATCTTCTCTGAAATAATTCTTAAAATTTCATAATATGACTGATTATTCTACTTTTTCTTTTAAAATTCCTTCCCGATATGCCAAAACCAGTTCTTTCAAATCCTCTATCTGTTCTAACAGCTCTTCTCCCTTATCCGTATCTGCCACCATAATCCTGCGCTTCCGGTTCTCGACTACAGAAACCTTTGGTGTACTTTCCTTCTGGGGATCAAAGGGCTTATGCTCTGCCAATGCCAGGTGATTGGAATTCGAAATTAGTGTATACCCGGCAATACCAGTCTTTGACTGATACGCTTTCGATAGTCCACCATCAATTAAAAACAGCTTTCCTCCAGCCTTAACTGGGGATTCCCCTTCTTTTATCTTAACTGGTACGTGTCCATTGATAATATGGGAACCCTCTCCACAAATTCCAAATTCTTTTAATATCTTTTCACAGCATTCTTCCTGTACACTAAGACGGTAGTACGGATTCATGGGTTCTTTTTTCGTCTCTTGATCTTGGATAAAATAATGCTCAAACGTTGTCATTTTACCTTTCCCATAGAGAGGCGATTTGGCTCCACACCATAAATACCACATGAAATCAATGGCATTTTTCTTCTCTTTGGTGTGTTCCGGCAGAAAATATGCATTTTGAACCATACCATCTACGTAATCCATCAATGCTCTCCCCACATAAGCCTCGTCTCCTACCGTTATATCATCAAAAGATCCGTCTTCCCTCATGGGAATACAACCATGGTATAAAAGATTAGAATTGCAGCATTTATACATACTACCATGAGAATACAAAAATCTTACATGTTTATGAAGCAGGTCATTATGTAGAAAAGAAAGATTAAGCGTATGAAGCAGGTCTTCCTCTTCTTTTGTGAGACATAGCGGATTCTCTTTATCCACGGTGGGAAGGAACGAATCAAGCAATGAATATTCTTTTCCCTCAATTTTAACCACACCCTGTTTAAAATCAATGGAATTCAATAAAATTCTGTCATTCATCTGATACTCTGGGTGCCGCTTTATAATCTGTCCTTCTACTTTAAACTGAATGACCGCAATGGCCTTATGCATCTTAGCCGCCAATCCAGGGTCAACGGCATCATATATATTTTCATCCAAAATCTGAGGAATAAACCGCTCACAGGGATCATCTTGGTATACGCTGGCAGCAAACATAGACAAAGGTCTTAGGTTAATTCCGTATCCCTCTTCCAAGACATCAAAGCTATTATAGCGAATGGCCATTCGAAGCACATTGCAAATACATGCTTGATTCCCAGTTGCCGCTCCCATCCAGGAGATATCATGGTTGCCCCACTGGATGTCTACATCATGGAATTGAAGCAATTCATTCATTATAATATCAGCCCGTGGTCCACGGTCAAATATATCTCCTATGATATGAAGACTGTCGACGGTTAAATTCTTAATCAGTTCACAAAGTGCAATTATAAACTTGTCCCCAATTCGAATGTCAATGATAGACCGAATAATCTCACTATAGTATACACGCTTATTCTCATCGTTATAATCCACATGAAGAAGTTCATCAATAACATAGGCAAATTCCAGCGGCATCTTTTTTCTCACCTTAGATCTGGTATATTTTGAAGAAACCACCTTGCAAATCTGCACCAAACGGTATATGGTCACCCGTTTCCATTCATCGTTTGCCAGCTCGTTAAGTTCCATCTGATTCAGGATTCGTTCCGGGTCATAGATTAGATTTGCCAGCTCCACTTCTTCTTTCTCCGGTATGATATGGCTAAACGTTTCGGTAATCTTTTCCCGTATCACACCTGAGGCACTTTTTAGAAGATGTAAAAAGGCTTCATATTCTCCATGTAGATCGCTGAAAAAATATTCGGTTCCTTTGGGCAATCCACGGATGGCAGTTAAATTAATAATCTCACTGGAAGCTGCTTTGATGGTAGGATACTCCTTTGCCAAAAGTTTTAAATATGCCAGATCTCTCATAATGATACTCTCCTTTTAAAGCAAGTTACATATAAGCCCAATGAGGGGCCAGTAGTTTACAAACTATAATACCATAAATGAATTATTTCCTCCACATGATTTTTTTGCTGCTCTGCTTAATAAAGTAATTGAACTATGAACTACAAACAATACATGGCTTGAAAGATTGTCTATTTTCATCTATAATTTAGCATATGTGAAGTTAAACCCTAACTAGAAAAAGGAGACACAAATGGAACAATTATATGTTTTCGGAACCGGTAATGCGACTGCTACCCGATATTACAATACTTGTTTTGCCCTAAAAAAAGGGCAGGAATTTTTTATGGTCGATGCAGGTGGCGGGAATGGAATTATTCGTATTTTAAATGACATGAAAGTCGATCTGACTCATATCCATAATCTATACGTCTCTCATGCACATACGGATCATATACTCGGTGTCATCTGGATGGTACGGATAATCGGCACCAGAATGAAATCTGGAATGTATGAAGGCGAGCTAAATATATACGGTCATAAAAACCTGGTAACCGTACTTGATACACTCTGTAAGCTCACATTGCAGAAAAAATTCTATGATCTAATCGGGGACAAGATTCATCTAATCCCTGTATCAGATGGAGAAAGCCGATCAATTCTTGGATGTGATGTGACCTTTTTTGATATTCATTCAAATAAAATGGAACAATATGGGTTTACTATGGCATTAAACGACGACAAACAACTAACATTTTGTGGAGATGAACCCCTTCACCCTCTCTGTGAGAAATATGCCAAATCTTGTAATTGGCTGCTTCACGAGGCATTTTGTCTATATGAAGAGAGAGAGAAATTCAAACCCTATGAAAAGCATCACAGTACGGTAAAAGATTCCTGTGAACTTGCCAATCAGCTGGGCGTAGAACATCTGATTCTATGGCATACGGAAGATAGCCATGGTAGTCTTCGAAAGGATCTTTACTTAAAAGAAGGGACTCCATTCTTTACTGGTACACTAGAGGTTCCAGAGGATGGGGAAATTCTTCCATTATAATAGAATTATCTCTGCAAATACTCACGCTCGTCCCCGGCTCTGCATATGATATAACAATAGTAACAGCAAAGGAGTTTTTGGCATGTTCTGCCCGGAAGCATTTACCCCTTATCGTGACGTAGACTGCAGAGATTTAGCGGTATTCTATGAAGCCACCTGTGAACTTAGGGGTTCCACTTATAAACCTTACCTGGTCGCAACCAGAAAAGCCAGGGGAATTTATTACCGTTTTATCTGCAATACTACGTTTATGACCAGACCTCCACAGAACGCTATTACCATGGTGTTAATTTTAAAACCCTTTTGCAGAGATAATGATATTAAAAAAGCTTATGTCTTAACGATTTGTAAAATGGGCTGCTGCAAATAAACAAATAGAACGAAGTCTTGTGGGTACTGTATTCTCAGTCAATAATCGAATGCAGTACTCTTTCATATGTATACATATCTTTGTCATAGGATCCCATTTTTTTGCATATCTTATATAGGAAAGCTTAACTTGCTTTCCCTTTTCACATGTATCTCAAGGTATGACAAGGAGAACCTTTATGAACCTGTTTAAAAAAGATTTCAAATTCACACCAATGCTTCGTCACCGTTTTATCATATACATAGAAGTCATAATTCTAACCCTTCTTCTGGTTTCTCTTTTTTTTGTCTCTCCAGCCAATAAGTTTTCCTTTCCCGTCATGAATCAGGATGGAGAAGCAAGTCCTTCACAGACGAAAAAATTTATCAAGTGGGTTGATTTTAACGTTACTTTAAAGCCAATGCAAGAGGCATTCCGCTATGATGTAAATACCTGCCAGTCGGATCATCATTTAAACTGGGTGGATCTTCTTTCTTATTTAGGTGCCCGCTATGGAGGCGATTTTTCCAGATATTCCACCAAAGATTTAGACCAGCTTGCAGAGCAGCTCCTAACTGGAAAAACCATGGAAGAATTGACTGCTAAAATGAAATACTATACTTACTACAGAGAAGCCTACGGTGCTATATTAGACGGTCTTGTTGGAACCTATGAGATAGAAATCCCCACAGAAAATGCTCCCCTTTATGCTTCTCCTTCCCTTCTTCCAGATGGATCTGTAAACCCAGATAAAGTCTGGGTAACCAAATATGGACTAAAGGGTTTTTCCCCAATTGCAAAGGGATTTCCTTATAATGACTTTGATGACTTTGGAGTTGCCCGCTCGTATGGCTACAAACGACAACATTTAGGTCATGATATGATGGGGCAAGTTGGAACCCCAGTCATTGCAGTGGAAAGTGGATATGTCGAAGCCATTGGTTGGAATCAGTATGGTGGATGGAGGCTTGGCATCCGCAGTTTTGATGGAAAACGATATTACTATTACGCACATTTAAGGAAAAATTATCCTTACCATAAATCCTTAGAACAAGGTAGCATTGTAACCGCAGGTGATGTGATAGGTTATATGGGCCGAACTGGATACAGCCGAACGGAAAATACCAATAATATCAACCAGTCACATTTGCATTTCGGACTCCAGCTTATCTTTGATGAGTCTCAAAAGGAAGGAAACAATGAGATCTGGGTAAGTGGTTATGAACTAATTAAATTTCTATCCATGAACCGGTCCGAGACAATAAAAAATCTGGAAACCAAAGAATATAGCCGGGTTTACGACATGAAAGATCCTGGCATTCCAGAAAATTTTGTTCCTCCGCCTCCACCTGAACCTAAAAATTAATTGCAAGCAAAAATCGAAACCGGCATTTTCTTTGATCTACGGATTGAAAATGCCGGTTTTCTTTGCATTTTTTTCTTGACATTCGTCCGATATCGTACTACAATAAGTCCGATTGTAGACTAAGTAGGAGGTGTTTTCCATGGATCCCCACGAGCAACTAATGGGTTTTTTTTCAATTACAAATAAAATAAATGATTTTTATACTCATTTGGCACTTCAAAGTGGGCTATCTGAATCAGAACATTGGACGTTATATTTTATTCGCCAGTCACTTGGACCTTGTACTTCAAAAAGTGTTTGCGATCAGTGGTCCCTGAGAAAACAGACGGTTCATTCGGCTCTGAAAGCATTGCAAAAAAAAGGTCTTATTACACTTAACGTATTAGAGGAGGACAGGCGGAGCAAAGAGATTCTCCTGACACCGGAAGGGGTCTCTTTTGCAGAAACTTATTTAGACCCCATCTTTGCTGCAGAAAAATCTGCATTTATGCGGATGGAGGAGTCCACGCGGTGTGCTTTAATAAAAGGATCCAAAGAATACTTAACCAAGTTACGCGCCAATTTGGAGGAACAGAAAAAAAGAGAATAAAAGAGGTTATTATGAACATTCAGTTATCCGATCATTTTAGTTATAAACGATTGCTTCAATTTACCATTCCTTCTATTATTATGTTGGTTTTCACCTCTATCTATGGGGTGGTCGATGGGCTATTCGTATCGAATTTTGTAGGGAGTAACGCCCTTTCTTCTATAAATATTATTTATCCCCTGATTATGGCTGTAGGAGCCTTTGGTTTTATGCTGGGAACTGGAGGAAGCGCTGAAATTTCCAAAGCAATGGGAGAAGGAAAGAGGGAAAAAGCAAAGGAGTATTTTACCTTATTGATTCTTGTGGTGATCCTGATTGGAATCATACTATCTGTGATCTGCATTGCATTGATGCGTCCCATCTGCTACTTATTGGGGGCAAGTGAACTTCTGATTGAAGACTGTGTTACCTATGGTGAAATTTTATTGTTTGGTAGTGTTTTTTTTATGCTTCAAACCTCTTTCCAGACATTTTTTGTGGTTGCTGAAAAACCTAAACTTGGGCTGGCTTTAACCATTCTATCCGGCATTGCCAACATGGTACTTGATTATTTGTTTATCTATGTCTGGGGATGGGGAATCGCTGGAGCCGCCTGGGGCACGATTGCTGGTTACTTCATTGGAGGGGTATTTCCCATTTTTTATTTTTTATTGCCAAATGCCAGTATCTTGCGATTTCGAAAAACAAAACTTTACTTACGCATTTTGCTTCGCAGCTGTGTCAATGGCTCTTCAGAGATGGTCACTAATATTTCCATGTCGTTTATCACTGTTTTGTACAACTTACAGATAATGAAGTTGATTGGAGAAACCGGAGTGGCTGCCTATTCTGCCATTATGTATGTAAACTTTGTATTTACTTCCATCTTCATTGGATTTTCCATTGGGGTGGCACCGATCATCAGTTACCACTATGGTGCTAAAAATAAAGAGGAGCTAAAAAATATATTCAAAAAAAGTATAAGAATCATTGCAATCACTTCTTTTGCCATGGTCATTTCCGCTCAACTTTTTTCTAATATTATAGCGATTTCTTTTTCCGGTGGCGATCCCAATTTAGCTGCCTTAACCGATAAGGGATTTCGTCTTTATTCGATTTCCTTTCTGTTTTGTGGGATTAGTATTTTCGGGTCAGCCTTCTATACGGCACTTTGCAATGGTAGGATTTCAGCCGCCATATCATTTTTACGGACTCTCCTCCTTCCAGCCATCATCATTATGGTCCTGCCTCTGTTGCTCGGCCTTCAAGGGGTCTGGCTAACCATCGTATTTTCTGACGGGATTGCATTCTTTATCACTTTCAGTTGTTTTATGAAATACAGAAGCCGTTACGGGTATTAAATAAAGTCTCTATCACAAAAACAGGAGCAATCGTCCATGATCTGGTTCTACTGCCCCTGTTTTTTGATTATACGTTTGGCTGCTGCTGTGTAACGCAGTGAATATTACCGCCACCAAAAGCGATTTCTTCGGTACGAACTCCAACCACTTTGCGATCTGGATACATGTTCTGAACCTGTTCCAGTGCCAGTTTGTCGTTAGTATCTCCATACTGGGGAACAATAACCCCTCCATTTACAACCAGAAAATTCATATAGGAAGCAATTGAAAGCTCTCCATCTTCTCTTGGAAGAGTTCCTTCTACCATGTCAATTCCTTCTGCTCCTTTTAAATAGACAGGGTCCTTGGTCAGACAGAGTTTATGTACCTTTAAATTTCTGCCTTTCGCATCCACGGAATCGGATAATGTCTGATAAGCTGCCTGTGCTTCTTTATAAAATGGATTTTTCTCGTCCTCTGTCCAAATACATGCAACCTCACCTGGTCTTACATACTGGGCAACATCATCAATATGTCCATTGGTCTCATTGGGGTCAATTCCATCCTTAATCCAGATTACTTTCTGGCAATTTAAGTACTCATCGAGCATTTTTTCGATCTCTTGTTTCTTTAAGTGGGGATTTCTTCCTTCGCTTAGCAAACACATCTCTGTGGTGATCACCGTTCCTTCTCCATCGACATGAAAGGAACCGCCTTCCAGTACAAACCCTTCTGTCCGGTAAGAATCAATGCCCTCCAACTCGCATACTTTATGTGCAACCAGATCATCCTGATCCCAAGGGAAATACAAACCATCTACCAGTCCCCCCCATGCGTTAAAGGTCCAATCCACTCCGCGAATGCCACCCTTGTCATTCACAACAAAGGTAGGTCCACAATCACGAATCCAGGAATCATTGCTTGTCATTTCAACCACTCTAATATCTTCAGGAAGATTTGCACGGCAATTTTGATACTGATCCGGTGATACACATACTGTAATCGGTTCAAATTGTCGAATTGCCTTTGCTACTTCCGTAAATACTTTTTGTGCCGGTTTTGCACCATTTCTCCAGTTGTCTGGTCGTTCCGGCCATAGCATCCAGATTTGTTTTTGTTTCTCGAATTCAGCAGGCATACGAAATCCGTCCTGCTTTGGTGTTGTATTCTCTATTCTCTTAGCCATAACTGATACCTCCTCTTTCTTAATTATCTTTTTCTTCTAATGATTCCTTCACCGATTAAAATGAAAATAATTGCACCAATGGTAATGGGAAGAACCGCCTCTAACGATTCTTTATCAAATTGGAGTGGGACAGCAGTAAAGATCAATGCGACTATGATTAATACCATGGGAACTCCAGCCAAAATGGTTAACATCAAGGGGCTTCCTGGTACTTTAAAAGGACGTTCTTTGTCTGGATCTATCTTTCTGAGTTTTAAAAATGCAGGAAATACTGGAATATAGGAAAGTAAAAACATAACCAGATTCAGTGCAAAGAAACACCAAAACAAATCCTGATTTGGAATTATTGGTGCAATGATCAGAATAAAACTAGCTACAAGTCCATTCATAATTGCTGCACCGATTGGCATATTGGTCTTTTTACTTCTCAATTTATAAATCTTTGGCATATCTCCGTTTTCAGCCGCGTAAGCTGCCACATTATTTACTCCCAAAGACCAGGAAATCATGTTTCCAAATAGTGTGAGTAGAAATCCAATGGAAACTATAATGACTAGGATTCCTCTTGTACTTCCAGACAAAAGCTGTATGCTTTCAATCATTCCTGTACTGGTACTGATCTGATCCGATGGAATGGCAACCCCAATCCCAAATGCCATAAAGATATAGATAGCTGCAATCACAATTCCGCCTAAAACAATGGCCTGTGGAATCTGCTTTTTCGGGTTTTCCATATCATCTGCAAAGGTACATACCACTTCAAACCCCAGACAGTTAAATAAAATAACAGAAATAAAGGACAGACTGTTTAAATCAAATTTAGGGAGTAAAGAAGCAAGTGTATATTCATTGGCAACCCCATGAGTCACGGCACCATAGATCCCAAGACCCCCTAAAATTAAAGCAATTAAAATCTTGATGACTGCAGCACCATTTAAAATCCAAGCGCTGTCACTTACGGAATAAAAACTTATAAAAACAATAATCCAAACAAATACAAGTTCAATGAGTAAGGATGGAATTACCCCTAAGTTACTTCCAGTTAATATCTGTATTACCTGGGGAAACATGAGCGCCAAAGAAGCCATCCACAGGGGGAAATTAATCCAGTAATACCAGGAAACTCTTCCTCCCCATTTTTTCCCAAAGGCTTTTGACACCCAGTCATACAATCCCCCATCGCCTTCATAAGTTGTCCCAAGTTCTGATGATATAAGGCCATATGGAATCAAAAATGTGATGATCAGGAAGATCCACCAAAAATACTGTGAATTCCCGATTGCTGCTACCGGAGCTGCTGCTTCTGCCACAAATACAACGCAGATAACCGTCATAATGGCATCCATTAACCGAAACTTTTTCTTTGGCGCTTCTGTCATAATGCTCCCCCCTATTTGATGTTTCTGTCATTCATAAATACTTCCAACTGTTCCTTTGCCGCAGCAACCTGCAGTTCACTTTTCGCCTGCGCTCTCTGATACTGAGTAAAGTAAACCAGCAGTCCTCTCATTGCAGTCAGTCTGTTTCCAGCTTCTAAAAATGCAACGGAGCTTTCACTATCTAATACTTCATCTGTGACATCCTCGCCTCTTGTAGCAGGCAGACAATGCATGAATTTACATCC
Source organism: Clostridium sp. E02 (assembly GCF_003833015.1). Lineage (GTDB taxonomy): Bacteria > Bacillota > Clostridia > Lachnospirales > Lachnospiraceae > Lacrimispora. The sequence continues at coordinate 29,811 of NZ_RJLQ01000004.1, read as the reverse complement.
AATGTTACCAAGTGACATCAAATCTTTGTTTACCTGATAATCTTTAAAGGTGGCCACACGCTCTTCCTTCGGAGTCTCATCTTCATACAGACCATACCAAACATCGGTATAAATGAAATCTGCACCCTTTACGCTGTCACGGCGATCGGTAACTTCCCAAGTACCACCGGAAATTTTGCAGTTTTCTTCCATGATTTTTTTATGCTCTTCTAATAACTGGTTGTTCTTTGGTCCGTAATGAACAAAATGCATACCAAGCTTCGTTGTAATAAAGCCAAGAGAAGCACATACCTGTGTTCCATCTCCTACAAATACAACTTTGCAGTCTTCTAATTTCTTTCCTCTTGGAAGGTGTTCAACAATGGTACAAAGATCCCCAATTTCCTGAGTTGGATGGTTATAATCACTCATAGCGTTTAATACTGGAATGGAACAAGCACTTGCCAACTCAACCACTGATTTATGCTCAATAACTCTTGCCATAACGACATCGATCATCTGGGATAATACTCTACCGGTATCTCCAATGGTTTCATGTCCTCCAAGCTGAATCATTCCAGGGCCTAAGTACTGAGCATGTCCACCAAGCTGTTCCATTGCAGTTTCAAAAGATACACGAGTTCTTGTTGAAGACTGCTGGAAAATCATACCCAGTGTTTTGTCCTTCATAAGGGGTGGATTATAACCCTCTTTGATGCTTTTTTTAATAGCAAGGGACAAATCAATTATGTCTAGTAACTCCTCTTTCGTAAAATCATTTGTATCAATAAAATGTCTGATCCCATTTGCTCTCATAAATAAATCCTCCTAATATGATTTTAGATTAATTAAATGTAAATGTAGTTCCAGTCAATCCGTCTAACGCATCTAACGCTTTATCAAGTGATGTGATAATCGCTCGTTTGTCCGGATTACATCTCACAAATTTCATGGCAGCCTGTACCTTTGGAAGCATACTACCGGGAGCAAACTGACCCTCCTCACAATATTTGTGAGCTTCCTTCAAACTTAGATGACTCAAATTTTTCTGATTGGGCTGATTGTAATTCACAGCCACCTTTTCCACTTCTGTTAAAATAATAAGAATATCCGCATTCACTTGTTCTGCCAAAAGTTCCGCCGCAAAATCCTTATCAATGACTGCTGCCGTTCCCTGTAAGGTGCCATCCGGATTTTCAATCACCGGAATTCCACCTCCACCGCAGGTAATGACAATGGCTTTTGGCCATAATTCCTTCACTGCATCAATTTCTACTATTTTTCTAGGGAGAGGAGATGCAACCACTCTGCGGTATCCTCTTCCGGCATCTTCTTTCATAACGTATCCTTTATCCGATGCCAACTTGTCTGACTCTTCTTTTGTATAGAAAGGTCCAATGGGTTTTGTGGGACTACTAAAAGCAGGGTCTTCCTTATCCACTACCACCTGTGTAGCAATCGTAACCACTGGAAAATTCTGATTGCGTTTGTTTAACGCATATTTTAAACTTTGCTGTAAATGATAACCGATATACCCCTGAGACATTGCACCGCATACATCAAACGGCATTGCTGGTGTAACGTCTTTGGCCGCTTCCGATGCCATAACAATCCTGCCTACCTGAGGACCGTTACCATGTACAATTGCCATTTCATAGCCGCGTACATTGAGTTCAGCTATATGCTCACAGGTTTGATGTACCACTTTAAGCTGCGCCTTAGCAGTTGCTTCCCCTTTTCCTGACTGAAGCGCATTTCCACCCAAAGCAAGAACTATTTTTTCTGCCAACGGTATAACCTCCTTTTTTAATTTTTGAGTTTCGGCGACTCTTGTGCCTCTCACAACTTCAAATTAACACTTTTTCAACTGGTTGATAATGCACCCCAAAGGTATAAATTTATAACACTTTTAACTATAATCTACATAAACTTTTCTAAACTTTTGTGCATATTGAACTATATTTTTGTAGTTTCGACAAATTTCGCAGTTGAAATTATATATATATTTGGTATACTTGTATCAAACATCGAAAGCTCATCAGAGGAGGACATTTATGGAGATAGGGATTTTATTTATTTACAATTTGCTGCTCATTATGGTTTATTCCGGAATTTTTTGGATGTCGTTCTCACTTTATTTTAATGGAAAAGAAAAGATCCTCTTGTGGATCGGAATTATCTTTACTGCAATGCTCATTGATGATTCCGTGATCTTTCTGTCAGAAATGTTTGTGAATTTTTCAGATTATTATGACAAATTATTTATGATCGTTCCCACCCATAAGACGATGATTTATTTAATTTTATCCCTGGGATATCTAACTATTTTCAAACGGTTATTAAATAAAAAAATCAATCGGTATGACTATGGAATTCTTGCGATTTATGTAATATTTATGCTGTTTATCCCTGCTATGAAAAACAGTGCGTGGAAGATATGGCTCTACTTTCTACCCAGTCAACTCTATAATATTTATCTTGGATTTATCTGTTTTAAAATACAAAAAAAGAATCCTGAAAAATATCAGGATCCTATCTTTGCTTGGTGCAAAAAACTTTTCATCATAACGATAATTATGAATCTCTGTATTATAATAGAAGACACCATTGTGATCTTCAATTTTGATACATACTCCAAATACTATATTAATATGAACAACCGGAGTATAACTTCTGATATCCTGTATCTAATCTACGCACTGTTTGCAGCTGTGTATATGATTTATTATCTAAAGATACAGCTAAAAAACAATACCATTGTAACAACGGTTACCAACCAGACCCAAAATAATTTTCCATTAGATATTGAAGATTCCATATTATTTCTCTTTTGCGAAGAATATCATCTCACCTCCCGGGAACGTGAAATTTTAAAAGTGCTTTTGATGGATAAATCCAATCAGGAAATCAGCGATGATCTATTTATATCCCTCGGTACTGCCAAGACCCATGTTCATAATATTTTTCAAAAAGCAGGAGTGGTGAAGCGTATTCAACTAATTGATGCTTACGAGTTATTTCGCTCCGATCACTTAAGACAGAACTCATACGACGAAAAACCGTCCCACAACTAGTTCATGGGACGGTATCTTTATTGCAGCAGGTGAATAAACAGCCCGCTTCTTAACTTCGGTTCAAACCAGGTAGACTTAGGAGGCATCAAAAGTCCGGAATCTGCCACGAAAAACAGTTCCTGCAAGGACGTTGGATACATAGAAAAAGCCACGGTCATATCCTTTGCACATCGGGTTTCCAGTTCCTTTAATCCTCTAATTCCACCTATAAAATCAATTCGCTTGTCTGTTCTTGGATCATTAATTCCAAGGATAGGACAAAGTAGATTATCCTGTAGAATAGAGACGTCTAAATCCTTTACCGGATCATTGGTATAAAGGGAATCTTTTGCAGTCAAACAGTACCACATATTGTTATGATACATGCCAAAGGTTCCTTTTTTTGTGGGTGAAAACGCTTCTTTTCCCATGGCTGTCACGACAAAGGAGTTATTCAGCTTCTCTAGGAACTCCTTTTCTCCCAATCCATTTAAATCTTTAACGACCCGATTATAAGGAAGAATCATAAGCTGGTCATCGGGGAATAATACAGACAGAAAATAGTTAAACGGATCTTCTTTCGTGTATCCGGGACTCTCCTGTCGCCTCTTTAAGCCTACTTTCACAGCGGAGGCCGCCCGGTGATGTCCATCTGCAATATAAGTGGCAGGAATCCGTGAGAATGAGGATTCTAAGTTCTTTACATCGTCATCCTTTGCAATCTTCCAGACTCTATGTATTACCCCATCATCGGCAGTGAAATCATAGATGGGTTCTGCCTTTTTCTTCTCCTTGACCAAACCATTAATCGCTTCATCGGATCGATAAGCCAAAAAGATCGGACCGGTCTGTGCATCTGTCGTATCTACATGGCGAATCCGGTCCAGTTCTTTCTCTTCCCTGGTGTTTTCATGCTTTTTAATCACACCAGACGTATAATCGTCAATGGAAGAACATGCCACGATTCCGGTCTGGCTTCTTCCATTCATAACAAGCTCATAGATATAATATGCCTGATCCTGATCTTTATATAGGGTTTCCTGCCTGATAAAGTCTTTTAACATCTGCGCCGCTTTTTCGTATACACAGTCATCATAAGTTCCCACGTCCTCTGAAAATTGTGTTTCCGGCCTGTCAATGTTTAAAAATGATTTGGGATTAGAAGCCGTCACAAGAGCAGCTTCCTCCCGGTTGTACACATCATATGGAAGTGCCGCAACCAGATGAGCCGCCTCCTTTTCTGGTCTTACACATTGAAATGGTTTTACGATCGCCATAATTTCTCCTTTATTTGATTACTCTTACTCTCAATACTCCTTTTATGGCCTTTAATTTCTGGATGCATGCCTCGTCTGGAGTTATTTCCAGATCCAGAAGTGTATAGGCATACTTATCCTTGCTTTTGTTTGTCATATCAGAGATGTTTACATTCCCTGCCGCTAAAATTCCTGTCATCTGCCCGATCATATTGGGGATGTTTAAGTGAAGGAGCGCAATTCTGCTTGCTGTTTTACATACTCCCATTTCACAAGAGGGGAAGTTAACCGAATTGCGGATGTTTCCATTCTCGATGTAATCCATAATCTCTTCCACCGCCATTTTCGCACAGTTGTCTTCGGATTCTTCTGTGGATGCACCGAGATGAGGAATGACAAGGGCACCCTCCATCTTTGCCGAAATAGGATTCGGGAAGTCAGTTACATATTTTTTAACGATTCCGCTCTTTAATGCTTCTTCCATATCCGATTCCACAACCAACAAATCTCTAGAAAAGTTAAGTAATACAACACCCTTTTTCATGCTCTCCAATGCTGCTTTATCAATCATCCCTTTCGTCTCATCCATGAGTGGCACGTGAAGCGTAATATAATCACAATCTTTATAAATCGTTTCTACAGAGGTGATATGTCTGATGTTTCTAGAAAGCTTCCATGCAGCATTCACGGAAATAAACGGATCGTATCCATAAACCTCCATGCCAAGAGAGGAACATGCATTGGCCACTTCTGTTCCTATGGCTCCCAACCCAATCACTCCCATTTTCTTTCCCTTAATCTCACATCCTGCAAATGATTTCTTTGCCTTTTCGGTTGTTTTTGCAATTGCCTCATCTGCCTGATTGTCTTTACACCAGCGGACTCCGCCTATAATATCACGAGAAGCCAGTAAAAGGCCGCAGATCACCAATTCCTTCACTCCATTTGCATTGGCTCCCGGAGTATTAAAAGCCACAATTCCTTTGGATGCACAACCATCCAATGGGATGTTGTTGACACCTGCTCCAGCCCGTGCTACTGCCAAAAGACAGTCAGGAAGATCCAGCTCATGCATGGAGGCACTTCGTACCAGGATTCCTTCCGCTTCTTGAATCTGATCGGTCAATGTATATTCTTCTGTTAATAATGCCGTTCCACATGGGGAAATGGCATTTAAACAATGTATGTTTTTCATGTTTTCTGATCTCCTTTCTCTCTATCTGGTGTGTTTTTCTTCAAACTCTTTCATAAAGGAGACCAACGTCTCAACCCCCTCAACCGGCATGGCGTTATAAATGCTGGCACGCATCCCACCTACTGTCCGATGTCCTTTTAAATTTTCTAAGCCAATTTCCTTTGACTCTTTTACAAAGAGCGCATCCAGTGTTTCATCTCCAGTGACAAAGGGAACATTCATCAAAGAACGATCCTTTTTCTCTACGGTACCACGAAACATTTTACTTTGATCTAAGAAATCATAAAGCAGGGCTGCCTTCTTTTCGTTTTGTTCTTTCATGGCAGTCAGACCCCCACGCATCTTAAGCCACTTAAATACTTTACCACAAATGTAAATCCCATAGGCAGGCGGTGTATTATAGAGAGATTTTGCGTCTAAATGAGTCTTATAGCGAAGCATGGTAGGGGTTTCTAAAAGCACATCTTCCCGAATTAAATCCTCTCGGATTATGGCAATTACAACACCTGCTGGCCCCACATTTTTTTGGGCACCTGCAAAAATAAGACCATAGTTTTTCACATCAAAAGGTTCCGATAAAAAACAGGAGGATAGATCAGCTACCAGTGTTTTTCCCTTGGTGTTTGGAAGAGTTTTATATTTCGTTCCGTAGATGGTGTTGTTTTCACAGATATAAACATAATCGGCGTTCTCTGAAATCGGCAGATCCGAACCATCTGGGATATAGGTAAACGTTTTGTCCGCACTGGAAGCTATTTCATTGGCTTTCCCATATAATTTTGCTTCTTGATACGCCTTTTTTGCCCATTGTCCGGTAATTATGTAATCTCCCACACGATTCTTAAATAAATTCATAGGAACCATGGCAAACTGTTGGGAGGCTCCGCCCTGCAAAAACAGCACTTTATAGTTATCCGGAATGGAAAGTAAATCTCTAAGATCCGACTCTGCTTCCTGGATGATGGTTTCAAACATCTTGGATCGATGGCTCATCTCCATTACTGACATTCCACACCCCTTATAGTTTAGCATCTCCTCTGCGGCTTCTTTTAAGACTTCTTCCGGCAGCACTGCTGGTCCTGCGGAAAAATTATACACTCTGCTCATTTCTCTTCCTCCTCATTTTTGGGCTAAATCTTTAAATCTTCTGCGTCAAATACATCTTCAATAGGGGCTCCCGGTGATACCATAGGGAATACCTTTTCATCGCAATGAATCTGACAATCTATAACAACAGGAATGTGAAGGGCTATGGCTTCCTTTAAAGTAGTTTCAAATTCTTCTTTTTCCGTTACCCGGTAAGCCTTTGCTCCCATTCCTTCTGCTATCTTAACAAAATCCACTTGGTCATTCAGTACTGTATGTGAATACCTCTTTCCATAGAACAAGGTCTGCCACTGACGTACCATTCCCAGTACATGATTATTAAAGACCACCTGGATGATGGGTATGTTATAACGGGTAGCCGTTGCAATCTCGTTAAAATTCATGCGAAAGCAGCCATCCCCAGCCACATTAATAACCGTCTTATCTTTACATCCCATCTTTGCACCTAGGGCAGCCCCTAATCCATACCCCATGGTTCCAAGACCCCCGGAAGTAAGAAAGCTGCGGGGGGTTTTGTACTGGTAAAACTGTGCTGCCCACATCTGATGCTGTCCCACCTCAGTTGTAATGATGGCATCTCCTTGAGTTACTTTGTATATCGTTTCCATAATAGAGGGACCGGTCAGTATGTTTTTCTCATAACGCATGGGATACATATCCTTCATCCGATCGATGTGAGCAATCCATTCCTCATGGTTTAGAGGATCGAGTCTCGCATTTAATTTTTTTAAGATCGTTTTTAAATCCCCAACTACGCTGGCATATGTTTTTATATTTTTGTTGATTTCTGCCGCATCCACATCAAATTGGAGAATTTTGGCATTCTTTGCAAACTCAGATGCTTTTCCGATGACACGGTCACTGAATCTGGCCCCTGCGACAATAAGTAAGTCGCATTCGGTAATCCCAAGGTTGGAGGTCTTTGTTCCATGCATCCCCACCATACCAGTATAAAGTTCATCGGTTCCATCAAAGGCGCCTTTTCCCATCAAACTATCCGCCACCGGTGCCTGAATCTTATGAGCAAAGGAATGGAGTTCTTCCGATGCGTCTGCTATGATCGCGCCACCCCCTACAAAAATATAAGGTTTTTGGGACTTTCTAATGAGAGTTAATGCTGTTTCCAAATCATCTGGTAAGATGGTATCTTCCTGCCGTTTGATTGGCTCTGGGGCCTTAAATTCATACTCACCAAGCGCTCCTGTCACATCTTTTGTGATATCTACAAGGACAGGACCTGGTCTCCCCGTCTGGGCAATCCGAAATGCCTTTCGGATGGTATCTGCAAGTTTTTTGATGTCTTTTACGATAAAATTATATTTTGTAATGGGCATGGTTACCCCTGTAATATCAATTTCTTGAAAACTATCTCTTCCAAGAAGTCCAACTGCAACATTACATGTGATTGCAACCATGGGAACGGAATCCATAAATGCAGTCGCAATTCCAGTAACTAAGTTGGTTGCCCCTGGTCCTGAAGTAGCCATACAGACTCCTGTTTTTCCAGTGACTCTGGCATATCCATCTGCCGCATGAGCAGCTCCCTGTTCATGGGAGGTAAGTATATGTGTAATTTCATCTTGGTGTTTATAGAGGGCATCGTAAATGTTAAGAATGGTCCCTCCAGGATACCCAAACACCGTATCCACCCCTTGTTCTTTTAAACACTGGATTACAATCTCTGCTCCTGTTACTGTGTTCATAGGCTGCTCCTTTCTATTTTAATTCAAGAATTGCACCCCTGCATGCCGGGGCTGCCATAGCCGCATATCTTGCCAGATATCCGGTAGTTACTTTGGGTTGTCTTGGCTGCCATTTTTTCCTTCTTTCTGCCATTTCTTCTTCAGACACCTTCACATTCAACCCATGATTGTCAATATCAATGGAAATAATATCGCCTTCCTCCACCAGAGCAATGGGACCTCCCACTGCTGCCTCTGGACAAGCATGACCTATGGATGCGCCTCTGGATGCGCCACTGAACCGTCCATCTGTAATTAATGCCACAGAAGATCCTAATCCCATGCCTGCGATGGCAGAAGTAGGATTTAACATCTCCCGCATTCCCGGACCGCCCTTCGGACCTTCATACCGAATCACGACCACGTCCCCTGCTACAATTTTTCCACCTTTTATGGCTTCTATTGCATCTTCTTCACAGTCAAATACTCTTGCAGGCCCTTCATGCTTTAACATCTCTTTCACAACTGCAGACCGTTTCACAACCGCAGAATCCGGGGCAAGATTTCCCTTTAAGATGGCAATTCCTCCCGTCTTACTGTAGGGTTGTTCCACTGGACGTATTACTTCTGGGTCCTTATTGATACATCCTTTTATATTTTCTCCCACTGTCTTACCGGTAACTGTCATACACGTAAGATCCAACAGTCCCAGTTTGGCAATCTCATTCATCACTGCATAGATTCCACCTGCTTCGTTCAAATCTTCCATATAAGTAGAACCTGCTGGAGCCAGATGGCAAAGATTTGGAGTTTTGGAACTGATTTCATTGGCAATCTCCAAATTTAAATCCACACCTGCCTCATGTGCAATCGCTGGAAGATGCAGCATGCTATTGGTACTGCATCCCAGTGCCATATCCATGGTCAGGGCATTTCTAAATGCCTTCTCATTCATAATGTCCCGAGGACAAATATTCTTCTTAAACATCTCCATCACTGCCATTCCAGCATGTTTTGCTAATTTGATGCGTTCGGAGTACACCGCAGGAATGGTTCCATTTCCTTTTAATCCCATTCCCAATACTTCGGTCAGGCAGTTCATACTGTTTGCCGTATACATACCCGAACAGGATCCGCAAGTAGGACATGCCTTGTTCTCGTATTCCTTTACTTCTTCTTCTGACAATTTTCCAACCGCATAGGAACCAACCGCCTCAAACATGCTAGATAAACTTGTTTTATGTCCCTGCACACGTCCTGCCAACATTGGTCCGCCGCTGACGAACACTGTGGGTACATTAATGCGGGCTGCTGCCATTAAAAGTCCAGGTACATTTTTATCACAATTGGGAACCATAACCAAGGCGTCAAAAGCGTGAGCCATGGCCAGACACTCGGTAGAATCTGCCACTAAATCTCTGGTCACCAGTGAATATTTCATTCCGATATGCCCCATAGCAATGCCGTCACAAACTGCAATTGCGGGTACCATAACCGGGGTTCCACCTGCCATCGCAACTCCCAGTTTGACTGCATCTACGATCTTATCTAAATTCATATGACCTGGAACGATCTCATTATAAGAACTGACAATACCGATTAAAGGTTTCTCCATCTCTTCCTCTGTCATTCCCAGTGCATGAAATAGGGAACGATGAGGTGCTTGCTGCATCCCTTTTTTTACTGAATCACTCTTCATCTGCTGCACACTCCTTTTCTTTGCTAACGCTTCTGATTATATGGAAATCCGGGAGTGGAGAAAGAATTCTGCTTTATCCACTTCCGGTATTGTTTCTTCTTTTATTATAACACATAAACCAAAACAGATAAATTATACAATCCGTTTCGCGATCAAATCTCCCATCTCTTTTGTCGTCACTTTCTTCTGCCCCTGGGAGTAAATATCCACGGTTCGATACCCCTCCTCTAAAACCTGTTTCACGGCTGCCTCCACTGCTTCGGCTTCCCGATCCAGATCAAAGGAATAACGTAGCATCATGGCTGCCGACAATATGGTTGCAATGGGGTTTGCAAGATTTTTTCCAGCAAGAAGGGGGGCTGAACCATGACTGGGCTCATACATACCAAATTTGTGCTCATTTAAACTAGCAGAAGGGAGCATTCCGATGGACCCGGTTATCATACTTGCCTCATCGGATAGGATATCGCCGAACATGTTCTCTGTTAGAATCACATCAAACTGGCCGGGATTCATAACAAGCTGCATCGCACAGTTATCCACCAGCATATGGCTTAGCGTTACTTCTGGATAATCTACGGCGACTTCTTCCACCACCGTTCTCCAGAGTCTGGAGGAATCTAATACATTGGCCTTATCTACACTGACTACCTGTTTTTTTCGTTTCATCGCGATCTCAAATGCTTTTACTGCAATTCTTTTGATCTCTACTTCGTTATAAGTGAGGGTATCTACGGCGGTTCTTACTCCCTCCACTTCTTTGGTAAACCGATCTCCAAAATATAGGCCACCCGTCAATTCTCTCATAATAACCAGATCAAATCCCGTTTTAATAATCTCTTTTTTTAATGGACAGGCATCTGCCAGTTCCTCATATAAATAAGCAGGACGGACATTGGCAAATAAATGAAGACCTTTACGGATTGCCAGTAGTCCCGCTTCAGGTCTTAGATTCGGTGCTACATCGTACCAGTTTGAATTTCCCACCTCTCCACCGACAGCTCCAAGGAGAACGGAATCACTATTTTTTGCTGTTTTCAATGCTTCGTCCGTCAAAGGAACGCCATATGTATCAATGGATATGCCCCCCATCAATACTTCTGTATACTGAAATTTATGGCCGAACACGCTTCCTGTTTTATCTAAAACCTTTTTCGCCTCGCCAATGATTTCAGGTCCAATCCCATCTCCGGGGATAACTGCAATGTTATAATTCATCTGTACTCTCCCTCTACATCACTGTACTATGCTGATATATTTCTTCTCATAATAGAACATTTATGAAGATTTTTCAACTAAAATAAGAGTTTTTTACTGGAAACTTCTATATTAGATTGGAATTTAACCTATAAATTAAGGTTATGACAGAAAAAAGCAGAGTCGGTATGCTTACACCAACACTGCTTTTTTTCTTTTATTCTGGCTTAATCTCTCCTTTTACTTTCCTGCACTTATCAATGGCTGCCTTTTCAATTTCATTGATATAAGGAGAATTATTTGTTCTGGTATAGTAGCAACTGGAATCCTCGTTTAAACTGCCAATGGATAAAGAAAATGTATCTTCCTTTCCATTTTTTTCATAGGTATAAGTAATCACCTCAGTAGGACTCGTCAGTCCATACTTCATAAGCTCAGAATCCTGTACTTTGTAATTGGAACATTTTTTAATAGTTAGACTACTCAATGAATCCGCCAACACATTCAAACCTGAATTGTCTTCTACTTTATTACTCTTAGAATCCGCAGAATCTTGGTACCACTCTATGGTTTCCTTTTCTTCATCCAGTTTCTTTTTTACGTAATGTTCTTTGCTCCCATCTTTTTCTATGGTAATGCTTTGTATGTCTTTTCCTTCGATTGACGGGAATTCTTCCAAAGCCAGATAATCATCTAGACCACAATCTGTTTCCGTATATAAATTGGAATCAATCAAATAAGGAGTATTTTCTCCCTTTACGACCGCATAATAATTTCCGTCCTCCGTCCCATTGCCTAATAAAATAACGGTTGTTTTATGATTCTCATCGGTTGCATTTATTTCCCGAATGGGCTGATCCAGTCCATACGCACCCAGGCTATCTCCACCTTGAAGCTTTCGAAGTGCCGGTATCTTTGATACGGTGGAAGCAAAAGAGTCAAGTTTCATCTGCTTCACAGGGAATTTATCATCTCCATCGTACTTCCATGTATCCCCTTTTTTTGTAAAGGATAATTCTTTTCCCTTATATTTGTACGACAAAGACTGAATCTTAGCAAGCTCTGTCATGGTTATCTTTGACGCTTCATCCTGCTGCTTCTTTTTTTGACTGGAATGATTAAGATACTGCCCTACACCTGCATATGCTGCACATAAGAGTACAAGCACTGCTACACCAAATACCAATCCGTTTTTCTTTTTCATCTAACATGCCTCCTCTATAGACGCCTGCGCTTAATCCAGATTATAAGTCCAGCTGCCAGTGTCACCAGTGGGATGACAACTATAAATAATAATCCCCACAATCCACCGTGAGTCACTGTATTATTGGTGATTTCCAGACTTTTTGAAGGAATGGAGACGTTGGTTACATCTGAAAAATTAGATGTAACCGCATTCATAAACAAATCTAAGTTTGTTAGATTTCCAAAGCTGGTATTTAGTTTTTCATCTATGAGCGAAGGAGTCGCAAAAACAGTCAGCCTTGCGGACCCTGAATCCAGCGTTTTCTTTGATACTGCACCTAGAATATAGGTTCCTTTTGTCTGTCCATCTGCGGTTACCACCATCCCTCCATCACTGGTTTCCATAAATGGAGTGACCGCTACACCCTCTGGCAATTCCTTTTTTTGAGTTAAGGCTGCTGATTGAAGAATCAGAGCCGCACTCTTTAAGTCAATGCCGTCTGTCACTTCATTTCCCGAGTTAATGGTGGGGAAAATATAGTAGGGATTGTTCTGATAATAATTCTTTGTATCCGCTGCAAGACCCGTTTCTAAATTCAGACCATAATCGTTTAAAAGAGCATTTAAATTGGGACGTTCCTTCTCGGAATAACCCGCAAGAAACATTGCGTTGCCTCCCCCATTTAAATATTCTTCTACCATCTTCTTTTCATCGGCTGCCAGATCCGATGCAGGCGCATTGAAGATAAGAAGTTCGCAATCTTTTGGAATGCTTCCCTTCGTTAGAAGATTGATTGAATTTACGGTTAAATTGGACTTTTTTAACATACCAGAAACCGTTTCTCCAAACTCTGGTTCTCCATGCCCTTCTGTTACATAAATCGTTTTTTGTACGTCATTGGTTATGTGAGAAATAGCGCCAGTTACCTGCCCCTCCCCATCAAATTCCGTTTCTTTGGATTGCCCATAATAATAATAGGACGCTTCATCCATTTTAATGATATCGGTAAAGGGAATGGACTCCGTCTTATTCGTCCCCTGACAACGAACAAACAGTGTATTATTTTCTGCCTGCAGTTTTTTTACTTGTTCTGGGTGGAGAATGGAGTCTACCGATTCTACCTTGATATGACTGGACAAATCCTCATATCTTTTTACAAAATTGGTGATTCGTTTGTCCACGGAATCCGGATCTCCTACTACATAAATCGTGACATCTTTGCTCAGACCTTTAAGTAGGTCCTGGGTCGTCTGACCAAGCGAATAAATCTTCGTACTGCTCATATCCCACTGCCGTACTTTCTCTGGAAGACGGCCTATGATCATATTAAGAATGATTACCGCAGCGATAACGATTATGGAGAGAAACGCTGTATAGCCGCCTTTTTTAAATTTTCTTGTCATTTCCTTCCTCCTAACTCCATCTGCGCTTTTCTATAGACTGCACGGTTAAAAACATCAGCAGAAAAATAATGCTGAGATACAAAACAAGACCGCCTGCATCAAAGATGGAATGATTGGCAAAGTTCTGGAAAACGTCGGTCACTGCTAATTTTTCAAATAGCTTTGTAAGCGCACGGTCATAAATTCCTTTTTTCCAGATATAAAGACCGATTAATACAATCACTCCCCCTGCTTCTAAAACCGTTGCCAGCCAGTGATGATTGGTCAGCCGGTAAATAAAAAAAATAGCAAACGTCCATAGGATCAGAAATCCGATCAAGGATCCAAACGCAGTGGTCGGAAGAAAGCCAACCAGATTCGTCCATAATAAAAGCAACAAGATTGACCCAAATGTTAAAACCGCAGATATAATCTGACTTTCCGTCAAAGAGGAAACAAACATTCCAATGGCAATGTACACGCAGCCAAGAAGAAAGAATGCCAGAATCGCTGCATAATCGGCTTTCAGATTTGCATTCCCGTTCATTTTAATAATGAGGGGACAAACAGTTGAAAAAAGAACTGGAATTGAGAATACCGTGACCATAGAAAAGTACTTCCCTGCCACTATTTTTGTAACCGATACTGGAGCCGTTAATAATAGTTGATCGGTTTTTGTTCTTCTGTCATCTGCAAAACTTCTCATCGTTAATACAGGAATTGCAATCATAATAATGGTCACCATTCCAGATAAGGCATAGGAAAAATAAGGATATCCACTCATCATGTTGTATGCCATAAAATAAATTCCAATAAAAAGTACTACAAAAGCAATGAATACATACCCGGTCATAGACTGGAAATACGCTTTTAGTTCTCTTCGATAAATAGCTGCCATTATACTTCCTCCTCCCCTTCCTTAGTTAGTTCCAAAAAGACTTCTTCTAAGGATGCCTGACTGGTCTGCATGGAAAGAATGGGAACTCTTTCATCTGCAAAGGCAAAGAAAATACGTTCTCTAATATCTTCATCTGAATCCTCTGTCTGGTCGATGGACAGGCAAACCTTCTTTGCATGTTCCTCTTTACTTTCTTCTATTGTTAGATCTGCTGCTTGAATCAATGGAGAAAGAATATCACGAATTTTTTCTTCCTCTGCCTTTACAAGAAGTTCCATACCGGACGTTTCTGACATCTGACGTTCTAGATTCTCAGGTGTATCACTTGCAATTAGCTTCCCTCTATCTATGATAAGGATATGATCGCAAACTGCACTGACCTCGGACAAAATATGGGAACTTAAAATAATCGTGTGGTTTTTTCCTAGTTTTTTTATGGTATCGCGAATTTCAATGATCTGTTTGGGATCAAGTCCCACGGTAGGTTCATCAAGAATCATGACCGGCGGAAATCCAAGCACCGCCTGTGCAAGCCCCACCCGCTGCCTATAACCTTTTGACAAATTCCGGATCAAACGATTTTTCACATCTGTGAGTTTCGCCAGTTCTAATACCGCCAAAATCTCATCTTCTCTGTCTTCTTTCGGAATTTTTTTTAATTCCGATGCAAATAAAAGCTGCTCTTTCACTGTCATTTCAACATAAAGAGGCGGTAATTCCGGCAGATACCCAATACATTTTTTTGCTTCCTCTGGTTCCTCTAGTATGTTGTGTCCGTTGATCCACACATCTCCCTCCGTTGCACCGATATAACCAGTAATTATGTTCATAGTGGTGGATTTTCCGGCACCATTTGGCCCTAAGAACCCATAGATCTGCCCATCCTCAATGGTAAAGTCTAGATGATCCACAGCCAGGTGACCGCCATATTCTTTTACCAGATTTTTGACTTCAATCAATACTCTCTCCTCCTGTTCTTTTTCGCATATATGCTTCTTATTTAGGTTAGAAGGGAATTGTGAAGTTTTTGTGATCTAATTTTGTAAATTGTGTGATAAAACAATGAATTTTCCCGGGCAAGCCGAAGCCGCCCGGGAGGTCACTGATTGATCTTATAATAAAACATATATTGTTGAAGAATACCAGCATATCCTTCGTATCGTTTCAAAGGAAATCCCTTGGGATAATGGCGATTTAGAATCTGCTTTACATGGGTATCCACCGGAAATGCTTCCACATGGTGGAGTCCAAACAGACAGATACAATCCGCCACCTTTTTCCCGATGCCATACTCTTTCATCAACGTAGCATGGGCCTGCTCATACTCTAAATTACTAAGCATGTTTAGCCACTCCGCCCCTTGGTCATACCTGCATCGTTCTGCAATTGAAAGAATGTATTTATCCCGGTAGCCAAGGGATAGACCGGAAATCCCTGTAAGTCCAGCTTGAGCAATGGATTCTGGCGTCGGAAAGGTATGATAGACCCGCTTTGTCTCCGTCCAGATATGATTGAAATCTCTTACCAGTCCGATTCCACTTTTTTCTTCCCCAAACTGTCTGCACAGCTCTTTGACACTTCCTCTGATGCGAGGAATGTTGTTATTCTGGGAAATCAAAAAAGTAACAAGCATCTCCCAAAGATCCTGTCTTAGTATGCGCACCCCCCACCCCCATGTTACGGCAGTTTTAAGATACGTATCCTCCGACTCTATCTGTTCTTTATATCTTCCATAATCCGTATGTACATCAAAATAAGGTGCCCAGATGGTTTGAAACTCTTTTTCTTCACAGGAAAAGAGAAAATTATCGTCCTCTCTTACTGCTTCTACATAGTTTCCTGCTGCATAAATAGACCAAACTCCTGTGGAATCCTGTTTCTCCATGCGAAAGCACTGTCCAGATCCTGCAATCTGTTCTAAGTCCATATCATCTATTTTAATCCGAACCATACTGCTTCTCTCCATTTTCCTCATCCGGTCTTATCTCAGACGTATGGATGGCAAGTTGTTCCGTGAAATACTGAATTTTATGATCCACTTTCCATAAGTATTTCTGCATTTCCTGAATCTGATCTTCCACTTGCTTCTTATGTTGGATCAACATAGAACATCGTTCTTTTAATGTTTCTTGTCCTTGTAGACTTAGTTTTACAAATTCACGAATCTGTTTGATGGTCATTCCTGTGTTTTTCAGGCAACAGATTAAGGATAACCACTCCAGATCCGACTCTGAATATTTTCGAATTCCACTTTCACTCCTGGTTACGTCGGGAAGAAGTCCTTCTTTTTCATAATACCGCAACACATGTGGTTTTAAATTTGTTTTCTCTGCAATCTGCTTGATGCTATAATTCATATCGTTTCCTTTTCTCTATTATTTTAGGTTATTTTTCAATGAAGCTCTTGACTTAAAGTTAACGTTAAGGTCTACAATATAAACTATACAGCAGGATCGTTCTGCAATCAAGTGACATTTATAAGGAGGACATATAATGAAGTCTTTATCAGACCATTACAAACTTAAGAATGAAGTTCCCATCCCTTGCATCGGATTTGGTACCTGGAGAGCCCCCAACGGCGAAGTTGCCGTTTCTGTGGTGAAACATGCACTGTTATCCGGATACCGCCACATTGATACAGCTGCTGGCTATCAAAATGAAGTAAGTGTTGGAATCGCAGTAAAGGAAAGTGGAATCAAGCGAGAGGAAATTTTTGTCACAGGCAAGCTGCAAAACACGGCTCATGGATATGGAGAAACACTACATGCATTTGAAGAAACTATGAAAAAATTGCAAATGGATTATCTGGATTTATATTTGATCCACTGGCCCAATCCTATTATGGTACGGGATCACTGGCAAAAATCCAATGCAGGAACCTGGAAAGCCATGGAGGAATTATATTTAGCTGGACGGATACGTTCCATCGGCGTCAGCAATTTCCGCCGCCATCACTTAGAAGAGCTGATGAAAACAGCAAAAGTTGCGCCCATGGTAAATCAGATCCGCCTTTGCCCTGGCGAAACCCAAGATGATCTGGTTTCCTACTGCCGAGATCAAAACCTCTTACTAGAGGCATATAGTCCTCTTGGATCCGGTAAAATCTTTGAAGTCCCGGAAATGATTGCCCTGTCAGCAAAATACGGAAAATCCATCGCACAGATATGTGTCAGATGGAGTTTACAGATGGGCTTTCTTCCTTTGCCTAAATCCGTCACAAAAGAACGGATCGAGGAAAATGTTGATGTATTCGATTTTGAACTAACCGATGAAGATGTTTCCGTCATAGCCGGATTAAAGGGATGCTGCGGCTTCTCCTCAAACCCAGATACAACAGAATTTTAAAAGAATGAATAGAAGAAAGGAGTATTATAACCATGTTAAATTTTAATTTTCACATTCCCACCCGCATCTGTTTTGGAAAAGACTCCCATAAGGAGATCGGAAGTCTTCTTGCTCCTTATGCAAAAAAGGTCCTTTTGCATTACAGCGGGGACAGGATCAAAAAGAATGGTCTGTATGATTCAGTCATTCAGTCTTTAAAAGAAAATGGCATTGAATTTACAGAGCTTAGTGGAGTTGTTCCCAATCCCCGCCTGTCACTTGTTTATGAAGGCATAAAATTATGCAAAGACCAGGGTGTTGACTTGATTCTGGCAGTTGGCGGCGGCAGTGTCATTGACTCTGCAAAAGCCATTGCCATTGGAGTTTGCTATGAAGGCGACGTATGGGACGTTTATGAGCAGGGTAAGGCAATTACTGCGGCACTTCCGGTTGCTACGATTTTAACCATTCCGGCTGCCGGGAGCGAATCCAGTAACAGTACTGTCATTACCAATGAAGAAAAGCAGATGAAGCTGGGATATGGAAGCGATCTGGTTCGTCCAGTCCTAAGTGTCATGAATCCAGAATTTTTCTTCACTCTTCCGAAGAACCAAATTGCCAACGGGGTGGCAGACATGATGAGCCATATATTTGAGCGTTATTTTACCAATACCCTGCACACGGATTTGACAGACGGTCTTTGCGAAACCACGCTAAAATCAATTATGAAACACGCACTTCTCGTTTCCGAAGATCCCAAAAACTATGATGCCTGGTGTCAGGTGGGACTGGGCGGCACCATTGCCCACAACGATTTACTCGGACTAGGACGAAGCCAGGACTGGGCATGCCATGGTATGGAGCATGAGTTAAGTGCCATCTATGATGTGGCTCACGGTGCAGGACTAGCGGTTCTCACTCCGGCCTGGATGAAATATGTTTATAAAACGAACATCAACATGTTTGTCCAGTTTGCTGTTAATGTTATGGGGGTGGAAGGAAGTTTCCGAGATCCTGACGCTATCGTATTAGAAGGAATTGATCGTCTATCCCAGTTCTTTGTGAAAATGGGACTTCCCACAACACTTGAGGAACTGGGAATTGACAACACCAATATAGAACAGATGGCTAAAAAATCAACCGGAGAAGCCTACGGCATGGAACACCCGTTAGGTGGGTTAAAAAAGCTGTATTGGCAGGATGTTCTGGAAATTTATAAAATGGCTTCAAACTCATAAAATAAACTGGAGTCTACAAAGTGTTAAAGATTTCAACCAAAAAAGATCAGGTACTTTTTCGCTCCTGATCTTTTATCTTTTATTTTGGCTTAATTCAATTTACTTAGACACGCCTTAAGACCTTCTATATCCTGATCTGCAAAGCAGTAACCATCCATACCGCATGCCCTTGCTCCCTCTATATTCATGGGGAGATCATCTATAAAAAAACATTCCTCTGGTTTTAAATGGAACCGTTCAAAAAGGTGGCCGTACATCTCCTTTTGTGGCTTCATGCACTTGACTTCCGCAGAAAAGAGAACCCCGTCAAAATATTCAATTCCTGGAATGATAGACGCGTCGGCCAGAAGACGGAGGGACGCATTCGAACAGAGGTAAATACCATAACCTTGTTCTTTTAACTCTCTCACAAGTTCACCCATCTCTTTTACCGGATACATATTATATTCAACCCAGTGCTTGAGACAAAGTTCTGCCATTTCCTTTGCATGATCTGTAGAGAGACGAGACTGCATTCTCCTTAATGCATCCTCCTCTGTAATCAGCCCCATATCAAGCAGCAGCCATTCCTGGGAATCGAAAACTGAAGTACAGACTTCCTTTCGTTCCGCTTCATCATCCATAAAAACGGTTCCAACCTTATGCCCCTCGTAATCAACCAAGACCTTTCCCATATCAAATACAATATTTTTTATCATCTATCTCTCTCCTGTAGTAATTCATTTCTGCTCTTAAACCAAAAATAATATGGTATTTCTGCGAAAAGCATGCAGGCCCAGCCAATCATGCTGGCATATGCAACTCCTTTCAGTCCCATTACAGGTACCAGATTGGAGGCTACTCCCACCCCCACAGAGATCTGGATCAAGGTGAAGATCAGCGTAATAAACATATTTCCCATTCCTCTAAAAAATCCCTGAATACCATTGGTAACAGCAGACAGGAGGTAGAAAAATGCCATAAGACTCAAATATTTTACTCCAATTTCCACCAATCCAGAATCATTCACAAGTACGAACATATTCATTGCCGGCTTTTTTATGATAAGAATAAAAATGCAGATGAAGATCCAATATCCTGCCTCTATCATAAGCCCTGTTCGAAATCCTTTCTTGATACGGCCGCTGTTTTTTGCTCCCTTGTTCTGAGCCACAAAGGTCATGATTCCACTGGAAATGCTCCGCTCCGGGACAAATACAAAATCATCGACTCTGTTTACCGCATGAAACGCTGCGATGGTACTGATCCCCAGAGGATTAATCATTCTCTGAATTAGGAGCTTACCGATGGGCTGGCAAGACTGCTGTAGCGCCGTAATGACTCCATGTCTTAGAGTCAGAATTAAAAGATCCCGATCCAGCCGCATTTCTTTCCTGCTCACCCTAAGAAGAGGAACCCTCTTATATATGTAAAAAACACAAAGTCCTACAGATACTGCCTCTGCAATATCTGTCGCAAGGGCCGCTCCAACAACATCCATATGAAACCAAGCCACAAAAACCACATCAAGTAGTCCATTTAACACAAAAGCCAAGGCCAAAAACCATACCGGAGTTTTGGAATCTCCAATGCTTCTTAATGCAGAAGCCACCCCATTATAAAAAAATGTAAAAGGCATTCCCAAAAAAATAATCCGCAGATACTTGGCTGCATCAACCAAAAGCTGATCCGGAACCCGAATCCGCCTTAAAATTTCTTCTGAAAAGGAATAACCAAACGCAGCAATTATAAGAGAAAAGAAGCACCCAAAGAGAAGTAACGTCGAGACCTCATCCTTGAGTCTTTTTTCATCCCCTGATCCATAAAATTCACTCATCAGCACCGATGCCCCGATACAAATTCCTGTAATTGCTATAATCAAAATACTCATAACAGGATTGGTAGTTGCCAGTGCTACAGCGGCTTTTCCTCCTACAAACCGTGTCACTAGAATGGAGTCCACTGCATTGTAAGCCAGTTGAAATAAATTCCCCAATATCAGGGGAATGGAAAAACGGATCAGTTGAGAAGTGATCCTTCCTTTTGTCATATCCTTCATCGTTTTTTAGTTCCTTTGTCATATTAAAAACTTCGTAATTTATCACTGCCATCATCTTTTGTTTTTTTCAGATGTTTTACCACCACATAATAACCAGCCTTATCATCAATCTTTACATATACCCGATCACCTACCCGGTGCCCCATGATGGCACTTCCAAGTGGTGACTCCGAACTGATTAACCCCTTCATGGAATTCCCGCGAACTGTGGTAACCAGTTTATATGTCTCCACTTCCTCATCCTCTTCAAAATACAACTCCACGGTATTGTACAAACCGATCTCATCTTCCTTTGAAGTGTCGCTTATGATTTGTGCCGTCTTTATCATCTTTTCCAGATACCTGATTCGGCTTTCATTCTGATTCTTGTCCTTTTTTGCCGCATGATATTCGAAATTTTCACTCAGATCCCCGTGGGCTCTTGCTTCCTTTACCGCTTCTAGGGCTTCTTTACGAACTATCAGCTTCCGATGCTTGATCTCTTCTCGCATCTTTTCAATATCATTTTCAGTTATCTTATCAAACACGTCATTTCTACCTTTTCTTTCTCAAGTGCGATCCGATTCCTGCTCCCCTGTTTCCACCGGTTTCTTTTTCTGAAGAGACAATAGCCGGTCCAGATAGATGGATTTTAGCTGTTTGCTTGCAAGTGCCTGCTTAAGGGGTGGAAGTTTTAAAATGGTTTCAAACAAGGCTGCCATAGCCCGGTGACTGGCAAATGCCTGATTGTCGAAAATCAAATTCTGTAGCGTTCCTTTTTCAATTGCCTGTAATACAAAACGGTGAGTACTGTTGACTGGTGTGATAATCTGCTTTGGTCTTCGTTTTAATTCAATGGATTTGAATCCACAGTTTCTGGCACAGATGCCACATCCCAGACATATTTCTTCATCTACCACTGCTTTTTTCTTCCCATTCTCCCCTTCTTCCATTGATATGGCAAGAACCGGACAGACCTTCGCGCATTTCCCACATCCCACACAAGTCTCTTCTAAGATATGTGGGAGGTAATTGGTGGTTGCGACTGGCTGCATGGGACTAAACTTTCTTGCAGCTTGAAGTGCCTCGCAGCAGCAACCGCAGCAATTGCAGATAAAAGCTGGATGCTCCCTTACATTTTCCCCAATCTGTACTAGATTGCTTTCGTAGGAACGCTCCAGTGCATCAAGTGCTTCCGCTTTGGAAATAAGCTTTGTATAATCTCCATGTTCAGCCAGAGAGCGTGCCACATTATCAAAAGTCAGACAAACATCCCAAGGAGCGTCGATCTCACAGGGATGGCCTGCATGAGACATCTTATGGCGGCAATAGCAAAGTCCCAATCCAATATAATCAGCTTCCTCTACGATATGAGTTGCTCTTTCGTAGTCTAAAATATGATTGGTTTTGTCCGTTGAGAGAACTGGCTCCTGGACATAAACTCTCCCTAATTTTGTTTCCGTAGCAAAGAACAGATCTTTGATAAAGTCCTCTTCAACATTCATATACTGATAATACAATTCCCCTAAGTACTTTTGATCAATGTCTCCTCTGGTTCTCATCAGTGCAAACTCTATAAAGCCAGCCATTGGCGGCGGCATTACAAATTTGCGAGCTCCTTGGTGAAAGGAATCCACTAGTAGTGCCTTTTCACATAGTTGATTTAACAGTTTTTCTGCTTTAAACTCCGTCGTTCCCCAGATTTTTGCGGCTTTCTTTGCCGTAAAAGGCCGCACCGGAAGCAATGATACCCATTTCGCCTCCTTTTCTGTGTAAAGAACCTGTAGTATCTTATAAAGCGTCTCTGAAGTAGGCGCCCCCTGTGTAAACCAGTTGATGCGGTCACTTAAATTTAAGTACGCATCACGTGTTGTCAGATGACCCATTCTTTTCCCCTTCTTTCAAACTATTTTTGGCAATCACTTCAATCCTGCCCTGCGTTGTCCCAACCTGACGATATGACTTAATTGTAAGTCCGCATTGTTCCGCCATAAGCTCCATACCATCTTCTGTCAAACATACCTCATCTGCTTCTCTATTCCAGACGGGAGTTCCCCTCTTTTTTAAATGTTCCATGAATTTTTCTAAGTCAGGACCATCAAACCAAACAATCCCGTCCTCCGTCACATAATCCGCTGCTAATTTTAGAATCTGCTTCCAATCACGGGTACACGATATCCGATCAATCAAAACAATGGGGTATTTCTTTTTATTGGGATCCACACCCACCGTCCTATCTTCTATTGAAATCCGATCCAAGTGATAGCCGGATATAGCCGCTTCAAGGTATAATTGACTTTTCTCTTCTCCAATAAACAGCATGGATTTTTCCGTAACAAACTTACCAATATCACTAAGAATCCGGTTGCATTTTGATTTTGTCCGTTTATTCTTATGTTGCTTTTTTGTAATTCTCCGTTCCTCTTTTACGAGATAGTAATTGCCGCATTCCTTACATTTTAGATAGGTGCGGACCGGCTCCAGGATATCCTTATCCCCCTCTCTTTCTTGATAATATAAAGCTCCATAAAAGGGACTCCCATTCCCCGAACAGATGGGACACCGTTCCATCTCCTCCGTCATAAGATTTTTAAGTTCCTTTAATGTATTAAAATACCAGTTATAGAGTCTATCTTTGAATTTCCGGTCATAGACAAATAGACGGTATTGAATTAACTTTGCCATCTGTTTCGTATCATGGATCACCAA
This sequence comes from Clostridium sp. E02, assembly GCF_003833015.1. GTDB lineage: Bacteria > Bacillota > Clostridia > Lachnospirales > Lachnospiraceae > Lacrimispora. Next base: position 5,889 of record NZ_RJLQ01000004.1, on the reverse strand, counting down.
ACGATCTGCTTTCAGTCCTTTTAATTCTTCTTCCAATGTAAGAAGTCCCGTAACCGCATCTTCCTTCAGCCGCACATTCTCCTGATATGCCATTAGGTGTTCGACCCCTTCTACAACACTGCTGCATAAGTTGACTAATATAATCAGCTGATTCATTCTACCTGTTGCCATAACCAATTCCTTTCCTGGAGCTTAACGTTCGTCTTTTCACACCTTATTATTTTAACATTTTTAAGTCAGGAAAAGCAAGTTGAGATTTCCTATAAAATGGAAACTTAAAAAGGGGGAAGCGCACGCCTCCCCTTTTTTATCTTATTCTTATGTGATACTTCGGCTAAAAAGATCCGTTTCTTCCAAAAGACTTTCTATGGTATCAAAGTTTAAGCGGTGCAAAAGTTCAATGACATAGGGGTTTTCTGCCGGATGTTTATACGTGGCACTCTCCCCATATTGATTGACTAGTTCTGTCCCCTCTTCTTTTCCTAGAATCGCTCTTGGTCCTCCCACGCATCCCCCAACGCATCCCATTCCTTCGTAGAAGTTTGCTTCAATCTTTCCGTCCGTAATATCCTGAATCATCTTTTTACATGCCGGCACTCCGTCCGCCTGTTTGGTTTTTATCTCTGTTTTCCTGTCAGGACTAATGGCTCTCACCGTATTCTCTACCGCTTCACTAACGCCACCCTTTCTGGCATAGATTCTTCCAGCTTTGGATGAATGATCTTTCTCACTCTCTTCCATCTTTGCCGGATCAATCCCCAACGCATCAAAGATATTTTTCACTTCCTGGAAGGTAAGTACATAATCCACCGAACCAGACAAATCTTTTTCTCTGGCTTCCGCTTTTTTTGCCAAACAAGGACCGATAAATACGGTTAACGCATCGGGATGAAGCTCCTTAATCACTCTTGCGCAGGCAACCATAGGAGATACCGATCCTGGTACGTGGGGCAGCAACTGATGATAGATTTTTCGAATCATTCCAATCCACATCGGACAGCAGCAGCTTGTCAACTGAAAATCATCAATTCCATTGATATTCTTGTCAAATTCCAACGCCTCTTTTAAGGTAAGAATATCTGCAAACAAAGCAACTTCTAGCATCCCATCAAACCCCACCTCTTTAAGGGCAGTTCTAAGTTTACCCGGTGTTACATCACTGGAATACTGACCAAGAAATGCTGGTGCGATCATTGCATAAACAAGACCTTTTGAGCCTCTGACTGCCTTTAGGGCAGGAATAATATCTGTACTGGCCGTGAGTTTTTCTTTGGCACAGCCATCAATACAATTTTCACATCCCAGACACAAATCCGAATCAACCACAACTCCATCCTTTTCAATCCGCAGTGCATCAAACGGACAACGGTTCAGACATTCTTTCATTTCTTCTTTTCCACAATCACAGGAACCAGTTCGAATTACGATTGGATGTTTCTTTGGATTTAAAAGACAATCCAAATGATACGGATCATAAGTTTGATCTGGATTTTCCCCACTTTTTTGATCTCCGGATAAAGTCTCTTTTAACGTACTTTCATATAGTTGCTTAAATGTCTGCATTGCATCCTCCCACATGTAAGGAAACGTACCGTTTCACAAGTAATTAATCTAGTGTTACAAGAACCATTATAATTGTTTTTTTTCATTCTTACTATACCATTCTTACCATAATTGGATTTTTTAACAGTTGATTTTCGTTATTCTATCTTATCTGCCCGTTTATTGGCGAGTTCTACTTTTTCCAAAATAGAATTAAATCCGTCTAGAATTATCCTAAAATCCTCCACAGGTACATCGTGGTTCAAAAAAATATGTTCGGTCCTTAATTTCACCTGTTCTATTTCCGCGGTAAGCTTTAAATAAATAGAAGCATCATTTACTTCTTTCGCCTTTCTGAACTTTACGATATCATCGGTAATAAAATCAATAATCTCCCGATAACTGGCGTACTTTCCATGAACCATTGCATATGGTTTCATTCTCTGTAAAAAGTATTTGTCTCCATGGGTGATGTTAAATACATAAGAAACCTCCAAGCCATCCCCTAAGTCAAAATTGGCAATATGCATGTTACTGGAAAAAGTATCAATTTCTTTCGCTCCAAGCTGACTTAACATCATATCAATTACATCGCCGTTCACATTGTTTTTTTGCATTAAAAATACCCCTTTCTTTTATAGGATAAATAATTAATTAAATTTTATAATTAAAAAAACTGTCGCAATTGAAATTGATACAATCATAAGGGGAAATCCCCTTTTCAAATAATAGGCAAAGGTAATGGGATATCCGTTTTTTTTGCTGATATCGGATAATACTACATTTGCCGATGCTCCAACTAACGTCCCATTTCCACCCAAACAAGCGCCAAGAGAAAGTGCCCACCATAAAGGTTCTACCACCATGCCACTGCTTTGCATGGTCAGGATAAGTGGAATCATGGTCGCCACAAATGGAATGTTATCAAGGAATCCTGAAACAACCGCAGAGATCCATAAGATAACCACCATGGTGATAATTTGATGCCCTTTTGTGATTCCCAAAAGTCCATTGGCAAGCATCTGAATCACTCCCGTATCTTTTAACCCTCCGACAACCACAAACAGTCCGATGAAAAACAAAATGGTCGACCATTCCACACTGAGTATGATATCTTCCGGGTCTTGTTTCCCGATGAGAAGCATAATAACGGCTGCCGTCAAAGCAATCATACTAGATTCCATCTGTATGGTATCATGAAACATAAACGCCAATACAACTGCAATCATAATGATTATACTTTTCACCATCAAAGACCTGCTTTTGATTGCTTTTTTCTCATCCAGGCGCATGATTTTTTCCATCTTATCTGTACTAACTTTTAAATGTCTTCCATAAATAAAATAAAACAGGATGACAAATAAACACAGAACCACCAATACTGTGGCTCCTGTATTGGTAATGAAATCTATGAAACTAAAATTTGCTGCACTGCCGATCATTATATTAGGCGGATCGCCAATCAGAGTGGCTGTTCCTCCTATATTAGAAGACATAATCTGAGTCATAAGAAACGGTATGGGATTTAACTCTAAAATTCCGGTAACTGCAATGGTCATAGGACCCACAAGCAATACCGTAGTAACATTATCTAGAAATGCAGATAATACTGCCGTAATAAACATAAATACCACCATAATAATCCATGGCCTTCCCCGAGATAGTTTTGCACTTTTAATTGCTATGTATTCAAAGATACCGGACTGCTTTACAACCGCTACAAAAAGCATCATCCCCATTAAAACACCAATGGTGTTAAAATCTACTGCTTCAATTCCTTGTTTTGCAGTCAAAACTCGAAATATAACCAACAAAACTGCCCCTGACAAAGCTGCTACTGATCTGTGTACCCGTTCTGTCATAATGGCAAACATGGTAACTAAAAATATAACTATGGATAAAATTTGTAATTCTGTCATACTTTCCCCCTCTTCTTGCGAATAAATAAGTCCAAATTTACAAACTTATTCTACCACTCACAATGCAAAAATGCTATATTTTTCCAATTTTTTCCTGTTATTATCACATAGTTACAAATAGAATCTGATCAATACCTCAACCCGTCAGGGGACCTATTTACTGCTTTATCTCTTCCTGAATCAAACGAATGAATTCCTCCAAATTAAAACTTCCCAAATCTCCCTCATCCCTTTTTCGAATCGAGACTTTCTGACTATCCATCTCTTTTTGTCCGACGATTATCATGTAAGGGACTTTATCCAATTGTGCTTCCCGAATTTTATAGCCAATCTTTTCTTTTCTTAAGTCAAGTTCCGATCGAATCCCGTATTGTCGAAGCTTACTTTTAATCATTTCTGCATATTCGTAGAAACGGTCCGCAATTGGAAGTATTTTCACTTGAACCGGAGCCATCCATAGCGGAAACTTCCCCGCATAATGTTCGATCAGAATTCCGATCATCCGCTCTATGGATCCGAAAACAACCCGGTGAATCATAATTGGGCGATGCTTTTGTCCATCTGCTCCAATGTATTCTGCCTGAAACCTTTGGGGAAGTTGAAAATCCAACTGTATGGTTCCACACTGCCAGGTTCTTCCCAACGAATCTTTTAAATGGAAATCTATCTTGGGTCCATAAAATGCTCCATCTCCTTCATTGATAACGTACGGTTTGCCAAACGCATCCAATGCTTTTTTAAGCCCCTCTGTTGCCAGAATCCACTCTTCTTCACTTCCGATGCTATTCTCCGGTTTTGTAGAAAGTTCCAGTGAATATTCAAATCCAAATGTATGATACACTTCATCTATTAAATGGATCACTCGTTGTATTTCCCCTGGAATCTGCTCTTTCGTCATAAATATATGAGCATCATCCTGAGTAAAACACCGCACTCGCATCAGACCATGCAAGACACCAGATTTTTCATGTCTGTGTACCAGTCCCAATTCTCCTATGCGAAGGGGTAGTTCCCGATAAGAGTGAGGCTGCATCTTGTAAACAAGCAAGCCACCGGGACAGTTCATGGGTTTGATTGCAAAGTCCTTTGAATCAATTTCAGTTGTATACATGTTCTCCCGGTAGTGATCCCAATGCCCAGATGTCTCCCATAGTTCTCGATTTAAAATCATAGGTGTTGAAATTTCCTTGTAATCCTCTCGTTCATGGATCCTTCTCCAATACCCAATCAAAAGGTTCTTAAGTACCAGTCCTTTGGGAAGAAAAAACGGGAATCCAGGCCCTTCCTCCATCAGTTCAAATAATCCAAGATCTTTCCCCAGTTTTCTGTGATCTCTTCGTTTAATTTCTTCCATTAACAGAATATGCTCTTGTAATTGCTCTTTTTTCGGGAAGGCGATGCCGTAGATTCTTGTCAGCATTTTGTTATCCTCTTTCCCATCCCAATAAGCTCCTGCGATTGTTGTTAATTGAAATGCCTGAATCAAACTTGTATGGGTTGCGTAAGCACCTGCACATAGTTCAAAATAATCCCCATGCTTTATAAAGCTGATTCTTTCTTCCTCTTGTGATTCTAAAATCAATTGCAATTTATATGGATTCTTCTCCCTCTCCATGTACTCTATGACATCTTTTCTGCCTTGCTGAACCCACTGTAATTCGATATCTTCCTTCACTAATTTGTGCATTTCAGTTTCGATTTTTTCTAACATATCTGGCGTAAATTCAAAATCAAATTCAAAATCATAATAAAAACCATCTTTGGAAGCCATTCCCTGTGCACTGATTGCAGATGGAAAAACTCGTTTTACCGCCAGTCCAAGTAGAAACGCTGCCGTGTTTAAAAACGCCTCTTTTCCCAATGCTTCTTCATACAAACTTTCCACCTGAATTCCATCTTTCCTACATACTTTCATCTCTTATGTTTCTCCTTTCAATTTTCATGCCAAACAGGCATATTCTATTCTTGAACATAAGAAAAGCACCCTCAAACAGACAGCATACGCCATCCATCTAAGGGTGCATACAATTCATGCACGGTTCCACCTTAACTTTTTACTTCAGATTCAAACAAATCCTAGACTTTAACGCAGTCGTACGGCAACGCTTACTCCTTTCAGCGTTACAGCTCTGGATTGGTTTTCATTTATTCTCCTGCATAAAAAACTTTCACCGAATGTTTTTCTCTCTGTAAGATTCAAATAAATTACTTTTCTCCGTCATTGCTTTTCTCATGTTATGGTATATATTAAATCAATGCTTTTTAAATGTCAAGACCCAATTGCATACTTCATACTTAGATTATGATTCATTTATGATAATGTCCTAGTGTATCACAAATGATTATGTCCCAATTAGTAGTTCATATATTATAATAGAACCTCATGACTTAGAAATGAGGTGGACACAATCAGAAAGGTATTACTAAC
>NZ_RJLQ01000049.1 GCF_003833015.1 Clostridium sp. E02 | reverse complement strand
TTGTATAATAATGATATAGCCAATGAGGCTTATATCTTACTAACATCTTTTTATTCTGTAACTGAATAAGGCTTCACCCTTAATCAGAAGTTACTATTTCTTAATTACCATGTCTGACGGTTCCCTGATAGACACCATGCTTATTATAAGGTATATTAATCAATTGGATAGGATAAAGAATGTCTCCCTCCTTGGGAAGCCAGTTTCTACTGGCTCATACCTACGAATTAGTCAATTAGTCCATTCAATGAGGTTTTATGATTTAGCTGGTTGGGAGCCGGAAGGCTATACCCGCATAACTCGCAAGGTTGTGTACTCATTGCATTGGAAATGGATTCCTATCAGAAAGGAGCTTTTGCTCATGTCAAACAAAGTTGTTTTTAATTTAGATGAATTGTTCATCTCTGTTGGTATGGATGTTGGTGCGGACTTCACATGGATGTCTATCGCACTTCCAAACCAAACCATAGTAGGAAAACCTTTTAAAATCCTACATTCTAGTATTGAATCCCTGGAACTCGCTGTTTCTAAAATAAAAGAAGCAGAAGAGTTGTATTCCTTAGAAAGTCGCATCTTTCTGGAATCTACGGGAATTTATCATTACCCACTCTTCTGCTATCTTCGTGATAAGGGTTTTAACTGCTCAGTTATTAATCCTATCATCACTAAGAGTAGCACAAATATCAATATAAGAAAAGTGCATAATGACCGTTTTGATTCAAAAAAAGCTGCTTTGATTGGCTTGAAACCTGATTTAAAGGTTTCTCTTATTCCATCTGAACTTGCTCTTGATTTAAGGAATCTTTCCAGAGAGTATTATGATTTGATGGATAATCGTTCAGCCTATATAAATAAGCTACAAGGTGAACTTCGTATGGTTTTTCCACAGTACTTGAAAATCTTTTCAAAGGTGACTACCAATACATCTCTTACTTTATTGGAAAACTACACTTCACCAGATACTTTTCTTTCAGCTGATAAGCAGGAAATCATTGATTCCATACGTTCTACTGCGAGATTTGGAGTTACATATGCTAATAACAAGTATAATGCCATTATTCTAGCTGCAAAAGACTCTAAAATTTTTGGTCATTCCGTCAGCAGTAATTTCAAGCGTATTCAGATTTACATACGTTTTATACGCCAGTATGATGAAGAAATCACCTCTATACTAGAAAACATGCATGAACTGGTTGGTGCAAATGAAGGTACTAAATTTGTACAACAGATACACCTGATTGAATCTTACAAAGGAGCCGGATTTCTGTCCGCTGTATCTCTTATGAGTGAGATTGGCAACTTCTCGGCATTCCATTCTCCAAAGCAGCTGTTTGCTTACTTTGGGCTGGATCCTGCAGTAAAGCAGTCCGGTAAGTTTAAGGGAACCAAAGTCAACATGTCAAAACGCGGTTCCCGCATTGCCAGACGTGTACTTCACACGATGGCTTTAATCAGTATCAGCAAAAACAGAAATGGTTCTGCTAAAAATCCTGTACTCCGTGATTATTACCTTAAAAAATGTGAGTCAAAGCCTAAGATGGTATCACTAGGTGCTGTCATGCATAAAGTTTGTAACATAGTATTTGCCATTCTTCGTGATGAAAAAGAGTTTCAAATCATCACACCAGAAGAACATCAAAAGAATTACTTAAAAGCGAGATGCGACGTCGCTGCTTAATGTAATGAATACCTCCTTC
>NZ_RJLQ01000048.1 GCF_003833015.1 Clostridium sp. E02 | reverse complement strand
AAAAACATGTATTCTCGAATACTAGTTCGATTCAATATTAAATTCGGCGTCCAATTTTTCGCCGGTGTACAGTTGGTTTTTGACCAGCAAACCAAAAACGAGTCGTACGAATTTACGAGATGTAAGCGCGAGTGCTCTCTTGTGCTGATGTTTCGTTACTTCAGCGTATTTTTTAGAATAGTATTCACCGTATTCTTGGATGTATCGTCTGACACTATTGGAGCCTTCTCCTAAGTAATAACGCAGATATGTATTACCAGCTTTTGAAACACGGTTATCCTCAGATATAAAGTCTCCAGAATCATTCTTAAGCCAGGTTAATCCGGCATATTTAGCAAGTGCATCTGATGAATGAAAAGCAGTAATATCACCGATCTCAGCAAGTATGCCAGAAGCCCATACAGGTCCTATACCTGGAATAGATTTTAGAATGATAAAGGCATTAGGGTTCATGCCATTGATACATTTCTCGATTGCCTGATCTATCAGCTTGATTTCTTTTTGATAGGTCTGGATGCAGTTAAATGAGCTGGCCAAAGATACATTTAGCGGCTCGTACATGCATTTATCTAATCGATAAGAATCTCTTGCAGCTTTCTTTAAAAGTTCAGAGGTTTTTGATATGTCAGTAATGCGGTTCCGGCTCTTTTGAGCAAGGAATTGCAATAGCTCATCTTCAGAAGAATCTATGATTTCCTGGAGAGACATAAACTCTGTCAAGACAGCAGAGGATGTAGCACCATAGATATTACTAAAAGGTTGTGCATCACCATCTAAAAGCTGAAGTTCACTAAACTTTAAATAGAGATTAGAAACCATATATGTTTTTTCTCTTGTAATGAATTCAGCTAAATGGAGGCGATGTCTTGTTAATCGCTTTAAGGCTAAGAATTGGCTGCCACGCCAGGGTTCACATTTTTTAGTTCGTCCGCATCTTGCAAAATCTGCAATAAGATAAGCGTCAAGTGGATCTGTTTTATCCATGCCAACATAAGATTTACGGTAATTGGCTGTCATTTTAGGATACAGACAGAAAATGTAAGGCTTATAAGGCATGAGCAGTTCACAGGTAGACAGGTAATTAGCTATGTGAATGCTATAAACGGAAGTAGACTCTAAAGCAACAACAATTGTATTGAGGTCAGGATGACTATTCATACAGTTTAATATGATCTCAGCAAGTTCCTCAGCACCAGGCTGATTGTTCTTAAAGGATGATGAGAGGTATTTGTTTTCATCAAAATCCATTGCACAAACGACGTTGGACTTTGAACTTACATCAATACCAACAAACAAAGTGGACATATAGTTGATCTTTATCATGTTATCACGCTCCTTTCTGATCTGAATTTGTGAAGCCTAAAGTGAAGGTTTATCCTGCGCGGCATATGTTGACCGAAGCCTCGCGTAATGAGCATTCACCCAGTCAGCATTTTTTGCTGGTGCTTCGGCTGGGGATGCAACTTCTGTGTTAGCGGAATATAGCATATGTGCCAGGCTGCATGCTCTATGGGCAGACACGGACGAAACCGGCTGAAAGGAGGAAAAGCAGTGCCTTCGGACATCAGACTCTGCTGATATCATAACACAGGATTGACCTTATAAGAAATGTAACGATTGACTGTATAGATGGGAATTGGAAGAGGGGGAATCCTCAGAGATGTCCTTACCACTATACTTATAAAAAAGAATAAGTCTGAAAGCAATATTTTTTGCTTACAAACTTATTATACGAGGAGG
>NZ_RJLQ01000047.1 GCF_003833015.1 Clostridium sp. E02 | reverse complement strand
TGTACCTGAGAAAAGAAAACAAAGAAGTAATAAGCGCGAGTGGCTCAGTGGTGGAGCACGACCTTGCCAAGGTCGGGGCCGCGGGTTCGAGTCCCGTCTCGCGCTCTTAAGAATAGCTAGTGTTTACGAAGATTTCCGAATTTCGGGGATCTTTTTTTAGTTTGCATAAGTAAAACCCTCAAAGTATTTGAGTAATGTGTAAGCATTATAATATAGTTATCAATCAATTTTTCATATTATATATATGAGCGGTAAATTATTACTTGAATGCTCTTGCGTATGTTGGGGCTTAATTTGTTTTCCTTCCAAGTGCTATGTTTATACCGAGTGGTGTAGAAGACAAAGGGGACAACTTGATTGAATTTTTGCGAATTTACGGGCAAGCGTTCATGAAAAACATAAAGAAAGTATTAAAATTCAGCCAATTATTTACTTTCCATTTTTGATAAAATAACATTGTTTTACTATAATGCTTTACATGCTTCTTAAGATTATGAACTTTTTAATGTCAATTAATTACAAACGATTTACTTATCATTACGAATACCTAAACTTCGTTGACTTTGAGTTAAGCCATATTGTATACTCTAGCTGAATTAATCATAATTAGTGTAATGATAGGAGGTTAAGATCTATGAAAAAAAAATATTTAGCAATAGCAGCATTATCTATGGCTTTATCCATGGGAAGTGCGATGTCATCATTTGCTGCGGGATTTGTGAGCACTCCGCAGGGGATGAAGTACCAGTGGGGATCTAATGATTACTGTACAAATAACTGGGTCAACTACCAAAGCCATTGGTTCTTCTTTGGCAATGACCAGATTATGCGTACTGGGTGGATTCAAAGGGATAATACCTGGTATTACGCAGCTGATTCAGGAGAGCTTCAAGGAGGAATCATGAAAATCAATGACAATGTCTACTATTTTAATACTAGTACTCTAAAAATGGTAACAGGTCATTACAGCTATAATGATATCTCGCATAACTTTACTGAAAATGGAACGACTGATGGTGGTCCATATGTCTATACAGAATGGAACAGTAATGGTACTATCAAACGAGGCAAAAAATTTGGAATCCGTTAAATCTTAATATTATGAAGAAGTGAAATTTGACTCCCCCCTACAGACCATATGGAAAAGGCTCTGCAGGGGGGAGCGTTTGTTAACCATAGACCGGTCCGAATAAGTGAAAGTCCAAAGTACCTTCAGGTATCACAAATATTAGGTCTAAGAAGTAGTCTGTTTTGTTGCGCCTGGCACTGTGACGAATTATTTTTCTATTAAAGAGGTATACAAGCATACATATGTAGTTCCAGCTCATGCCTATGGTAATATCTTTTCTATATGTGAAGTTTCATTTTTGCAGTCTTTTATTACAGATTATTTGAATTATGCTGTGAATGAAAGGCTAGTGTAATTCAAATCTTAACAATGGGCGTAACTTAATTAGGTTCATATGTACTTGATCGTTTCATTGTGGTTGTCTTTGATTTTCTAACACTTAAATCCAACTCTATTATTGGTTATGGAATACTCAAAAATAAAAATAAAAAAATGTTGACATCTGTCGAATGCTTTGGTATGATATAACACGTTGCTGAAAACGGCAACAAACATCTTTCGAAAAAACACATTGGGATACGATGAAAAAGTTTTGAAAAAGACAAAAAAAACAGTTGACAAAAACGACTGAATTTGGTAATATATGAGAGTTGCTGCTGAAGCAACAAAGCAAAAAAAGCACTTTGAAAACAGAAGATTGAACAGTATGTAAAACCCTGAAAATTCGAATAAAAGTCATGTTTGATGACTTTGAATGAGAAATTCAGAACGAATACAAGCAATTGTATACGAACCAAACAACAAGTAAAAACGGGAAATAAATTAGCTAGTTAGTTGATTTTGACCGTGGATTGAAC
>NZ_RJLQ01000046.1 GCF_003833015.1 Clostridium sp. E02 | reverse complement strand
GTTGTTGAGTTCATAGACAGTCCTCCTATAGATGTCAAAAAAGTTGAGGTTAACTTTTTTGATTTAATGAGCCTATTATCTCAGATACATAGAAAGAAATCTACGCATTCACTATGGAGCGTTTACTATGATCCAGACAGGCCTTGCGCACTTCCCTTAAACTATAATAATAATTCGCTGAGGTGATTTCATGCTGGTTGCACCATTCTTTGACGGAGATTCCAGCAGGCCTGCTTTGACATTCTTAGATTTGATTAGCCCATTGCTTAAGTCGATATTGCCTGGCCGCTAATGACGTTGTTGAGTTCATAGACAGTCCTCCTATAGATGTCAAAAAGTTGAGGCTTAACTTTTTTGATTTAATGAGCCTATTATCTCAGATATATATATAAAAATCTACACATTCACTATGGAACGTTTACGTTTTATATACAACAAATTATAGTATATAGCTATATTAATAGCGAGTTGTGACAAGAGAAGAGACGTAATGTTACAATTACTATCATATTAATACTATATTTGTTATACTTGTAAAAAGGCAAAATAAATATATTGTTAGTTAATGTGATATTTTTTATATACAAATAAATATATATATTTATTTGTATATATATAGTTTTGCGTTTTTTTGTTGTACATTCTATAATGATAGTGTAATTATTATTATGAATAGGATGCGTATATGAATAACTATAAAAAAATATTTGCTTATAATCTTCGTTTTTATCGAGTAGCATCTGACTATACTTTGGAGGAAGTATCTGATATAAGTGGTATTTCTACTACAGTATGGAGCAGCTATGAAAATGAAAGAGGTAATCCGACTTTAGATACATTAAAAAAAATAAGTGATACGCTTGCTGTACCACTTACATATTTACTCAAAAAAGGTCAAACATCTGATCCGGTTGAGGATATTAAGTTAAATGCATTAATTAGAGATATAAATCAGTTGGAGGAAAGAAAAAAGGGAATTCTTATAAAAATTATTAGATTAATATTGCTTTTTGCTAGATGAAATATAGATGCTGAATTGGAATCCGAAAGTCCAGTTTGCAAAAGTTACTTCCATTTCACATATTCCTTGCAAGACTAAATTCCTAAAACTAAGTTATTCTTAAAATTCTGGAAATAAAGTATTATCTCGTTGGATTTATGCCATCCAGACTCTGTTGCTAAGTCAATAGTATAACAGACCAGAATGTTTGCAATAGTAACTTCTGGTGGTAACTTTGCAATATTAAGTTCCAGTTTTCAGCTGAATGAACTGGATTTTAACTTTTCAATTCAGCAGAAAATATAGATTGTGAGTAGACATAGATGAATATTGCTGTTGTTGACGATGATATCAAATGTATAAATGAAATTTGTGAGTTTTTACATAATGCAAAGTTATTCAATAAATTATTAATTGATACTTATACGACTGGAAAATCTTTTCTAAGCTCTTTAGAAGAATCCTATGATATAGTGTTTCTCGACATTGAGATGGAATATGATGGAATAAAAACAGCAAAAAAAATAAGAGATAAGCATACAGATAGTACTACAAAAATAATATTTGTATCAGGTTATGAAACATATTATAAGCAATTATATGAAGTAAAGCCAATAGCATTTATTAGTAAACCTATAATGATTGAAGAATTAGAAAGTGCTATTAATAAATGTATTAAACAATTTATTTTTGAAAAAAATAATTGTTTGATATTTGAATATAAGATCAAAAATTCAATAAACAGAATAATGCAAAAAGATATTTTTTATTTTGAAAGTAAAAAGCGAAAGATGCGAATAGTTAGTGCTAGTGAAGATTTTGAATTCTACGGAAGAGTAGCAGAGACTTTAGAAAAGTTGGACGACGAAAACTTTATAAAAGTACATGAATCTTATATAGTAAATTTAGATAATGTAAAATTGTTTTTGCCAGATTCGTTAACTATGCGAAATTCAGATATAATTTGCATTAGTAAAACATATCGCTTAGCTGTTAAAAGAAGTGTAAAAAGATATTTGGGATGGAGAAATCAGTGAATTACACAAACAAAATTCTGACATATGGCATATCTAATTTATGGACACATATATTACTGATTTGCCTTTTGAAAAGACACTTAAGATTAAAGAGTACATGTAAAATTACTCCTTATATTATTATAATTGTTGTTACATTTGTAGTAACAATTATTAATTTGCTTTCACAATCAGTTATAGAAAATATATTATTTTCGTTTATAGTGATTGTTTTTTTATCATCATTGTTTAAACCTAAATTTCAATCAATATTTATTGGGTTTTACTTTTTCTTTACACATTTACTAATAGAGGATATAGTAACAATAACATTTAGTTTAGTTGGTTTTGTAACATATAATACAGCTATGAATAATAGTAATATGAGAATTATAATAATATTAATTGTAGAATTATTATTTTTTGTTAATTTAATTTTTGTTTCAAATAAATTAAAAATAGTTCAA
>NZ_RJLQ01000045.1 GCF_003833015.1 Clostridium sp. E02 | reverse complement strand
AGTAAACGCTCCATAGTGAATGCGTAGATTTCTTTCTATGTATCTGAGATAATAGGCTCATTAAATCAAAAAAGTTAACCTCAACTTTTTTGACATCTATAGGAGGACTGTCTATGAACTCAACAACGTCATTAGTGGCCAGGCAATATCGACTTCAGCAATGGGCGGATCAAATACGCAAATGTCAAAGCAGGCCTGCTGGAATCTCCGTCAAAGAATGGTGCAGCCAGCATGAAATTACCGCAGCGAATTATTATTATCGTTTAAGGGAAGTGCGCAAGGCCTGTCTGGATCATATTTCATATGATTCCATTCCACAAAGTATAGTTCCGGTTCCAGCAGAGCTCATAAGTGGTGATTTACGATCTGTATCAGCATCTGGATTGGAAGTTTCAATCAACAAGGTCTGCATCCGTGTAACCAATGAGACATCTCCTGAGCTTTTAAAAATGGTACTGCAGGTGGCAGCCGATGTTAAATGATGCAACCTGCTTTAAAAACGTATATATCGTGACTGGGTACACTGATTTAAGATCTGGAATTGATACGTTGGTTTCTATCGTGGAGTCAAAGCTTAAGAGCAAACCATTTGTACCGGATACGCTTTATCTTTTCTGTGGAAGAAGAACGGACCGAATCAAAGGATTAGTCTGGGAATCGGATGGTCATCTTCTTTTGTACAAAAGATTAGAGCAGGGAAATTTCCAATGGCCGCGTTCCGAATCAGAGGTAAGGAGTCTTACACCGCAACAGTTCCGCTGGCTGATGGAAGGACTCACTGTTACACCAAAGAAGCTGGTAAAGCAGGTGGTGCTACCCGAGTATTCCGCTTGAAATTTGTGCAAAACAGAGAATTTTTTCACTGTTTTCATCATCAGATAAATACGTAAATCTACATTTCCAAAGCGGGTAGGATACCTCTATTAGCTTGCAAAAAGAACAATCTTCCACAGTAATTGACAATCATGATTTTAAAAGCCTGTGATTCATAGGCTCTTAAACAGCCACACAGCGTTAAATAACCATAGGCAATATGCCGAAAATGAAAACTTGTAAAATTCGCTTTATTTCCCACAATCCGCTATAATAGAAACAAGAAAGGATGGGTTCTATATGGCGATTGAGTATACAGAAGAACAACTGAATCATTTTGACAAGGCTACTATCGTTCAGCTTTTTCTTGCCCAGCAGTCCCAGCTGAAAGATATCGATCATAAGCTTCAGCTTGTGCTGGAACAGATCGCTGTACTGAATAACCATCGGTTTGGCAAATCATCTGAAAAGCTGGATACAGATAATCAGATTGCTTTTTTAGAAGTAGATGGTCAGATTGTATTCTTCAACGAAGCAGAAGCGATTGCTTCCCTTACTGAATATGATGAGGAGGAATCGGCAAAGCCAAGACCGAAAAAGGGAAAAGGCAAGCGTGCGCAGGATATCAAAGATCTGCCAATCATTGCGGTAAATCATATGATGTCCGAGGAGGAACTCATCGCTGAATTTGGTAAGGAAGGCTGGTATCAGCTGGAAGATGAGATTTACAACCGCTATAAATTTACTCCTGCAAAGGTAGAGATTGAAGAGCATCATGTAGGTGTTTACAAGTCCAAAAAAGATAATCACTTTAAGAAGGCTGAGCATCCGGGATATCTTTTGCGGAACAGTTTAGTCTCTGCATCCCTTGAAGCAGCCATCATAAATGCTAAATATGTAAATGCCATACCGCTTTATCGCCAGGAACAGGAATTTGAGCGATACGGAGTAAATATCACCAGAGGTGAAATGGCTCACTGGACAATCCTATGCGCAGAACGATACCTGGCAATTCTGTATGACTATCTGCATGAAAAGATATATGATTATCATGTATTGCAGGCGGATGAAACCCCAGTGCGCGTAACAAAGGAAAACCGCACAGAAGGTGACAAGCATTATATGTGGGTCTACCGTACAGGAAACATGTATCACGATCATCAGATCGTCCTCTATGAATACCAACCCTCAAGAAATGCAAGTCACCCGAGAAAATTCCTCAGAGATTTTCAGGGGATCTGTGTAACAGATGGATATCAGGCCTACCACACGATTGATAAAGAACGTGAAGATCTGAGAATTGCAGGATGCTGGGCACATACGAGACGCAGATTCGACGAAGCCGTTAAGGCATTGCCAAAAGCAAGTCGGAAAAATGCACTTGCATATCTTGCATTGAAACAAATCCAGGCTATTTACAGAGAAGAAGCTAAACTCTGTGATATGAGCCCCAAAGAACGATTGGAACATCGCCAACTGACTATAAAACCCTTGGTGGATGCGTATTTCGCATGGGCAAAAGAAAGCGAGAATAAAGTTCCGGCCAAAGGAAAAACTCACACTGGCTTAACTTATTCCATTAATCAAGAGAAGTATCTTAAAGTATTCCTTGAAGATGGGGAGGTTCCAATGGATAACAATTCGGCAGAACAATCGATCCGATCTTTCTGTGTAGGAAAGAAAAACTGGATGATGATTGATACAATAGCAGGTGCTGAATCCAGTGCTATTATTTACAGCATAGCTGAGACAGCAAAAGTGAATCATCTAAAGCCTTATGATTATTTTGAATATCTTCTGACAGAAATTCCAAAACACTTGGAGGAAAAAGATAACAGCTTCTGCAAAGATCTGCTACCCTGGTCAGATAAGCTTCCGGCTAATTGCAGAAAATCATTGTAAAAACATGCCGCTCGTGGGAGCGGTTGTTTTTTTTTGCTGCACTCACTACGGAGCGTTTACG
>NZ_RJLQ01000044.1 GCF_003833015.1 Clostridium sp. E02 | reverse complement strand
TAAAGAGCACAAGGTGGATGCCTTGGCACTAAGAGCCGATGAAAGACGTGATAAGCTGCGAAAAGCTTCGGGGAGGAGCAAATATCCTTTGATCCGGAGATATCTGAATGGGGAAACCCAGCTGAGTAACCCTCAGTTGTCGTATGGTGAATACATAGCCATACGTCGGGAACCCGGGGAACTGAAACATCTAAGTACCCGGAGGAAAAGAAAGAAAACTCGATTTCCAAAGTAGCGGCGAGCGAAATGGAAAGAGCCTAAACCGTCGTGCGTGCATGACGGGGTTACGGACTGCAACAAGTGAGACGATTTGTTACCAGAACGGTCCTGGAAAGACCGGCCATAGAAAGTGAAAGCCTTGTATGGGAAAACAATAGTCAGCGAGCAGGATCCAAAGTACCACGAGACACGAGAAACCTTGTGGGAATTCGGGGGGACCACCCCCCAAGGCTAAATACTACTTAGTGACCGATAGCGCATAGTACTGTGAAGGAAAGGTGAAAAGGACCCCGGGAGGGGAGTGAAAGAGAACCTGAAACCTTGTGTTTACAAGCTGTGGAACCACGTTTAAGGTGGAACTGCGTACTTTTTGTAGAACGGTCCGGCGAGTTACCGTTACTGGCAAGGTTAAGCACTTAATGTGTGGAGCCGAAGGGAAACCAAGTCTTAATAGGGCGACTGAGTCAGTAAAGGTAGACCCGAAACCGGGTGATCTACCCATGTCCAGGTTGAAGCTGCCGTAAAAGGCGGTGGAGGACCGAACGCACATCCGTTGAAAAGGGTGGCGATGAGGTGTGGGTAGGGGAGAAATTCCAATCGAACCCGGAGATAGCTGGTTCTCCTCGAAATAGCTTTAGGGCTAGCCTCGTATTAATCTGCCGGAGGTAGAGCACTGAATTTCCTAGGGGGCGTCAAAGCTTACCAAAGAATATCAAACTCCGAATGCCGGACAGATGATGTACGGGAGTCAGACTGCACGAGATAAGTTGGGCAGTCAAAAGGGAAAGAGCCCAGACCACCAGCTAAGGTCCCAAAGTGTGTGTTAAGTGGAAAAGGATGTGAGATTTCAGAGACAACTAGGATGTTGGCTTAGAAGCAGCCATACATTCAAAGAGTGCGTAATAGCTCACTAGTCGAGAGGTCTTGCGCCGAAAATGTCCGGGGCTAAAACACAACACCGAAGCTGTGGAATGTATATTTATATACATTGGTAGAGGAGCATTCTTAACGCACAGAAGCATTACCGTAAGGAGATGTGGAGTGTTAAGAAGAGAGAATGCCGGAATGAGTAGCGAGATGGAGGTGAGAATCCTCCAGGCCGAATATCTAAGGTTTCCAGAGTAAAGCTGATCTGCTCTGGGTAAGTCGGGGCCTAAGGCGAGGTCGAAAGACGTAGTCGATGGACAACAGGTTGAAATTCCTGTACCACGTATTATCAGAACTGTGGGGACACAGAACCGAGAGAGAACCCGGGAATGAAAAGACCGGGGCAAGCACAGGACTGGTCAGATAGGCAAATCCGTCTGGCAACAGGAGAGTGTGACGCGTACCGAATAAAAGTAGGGAAGTCTCTGTAGGGGCTGTCAAGAAAAGCCGCTATTGTGTAATATGTGCCCGTACCGTAAACCGACACAGGTGGATGAGGAGAGAATCCTAAGGCCGGCGGGAGAAGCATTGTTAAGGAACTCGGCAAAATGACCCCGTAACTTCGGGATAAGGGGTGCCTGAGAAATCAGGCCGCAGAGAATAGGCTCAAGCAACTGTTTAGCAAAAACACAGGTCTATGCAAAACCGAAAGGTGAGGTATATGGGCTGACGCCTGCCCGGTGCTGGAAGGTTACGAGGAGGGGTTAGCGGCAACGCGAAGCTCTGAATTTAAGCCCCAGTAAACGGCGGCCGTAACTATAACGGTCCTAAGGTAGCGAAATTCCTTGTCGGGTAAGTTCCGACCCGCACGAAAGGCGTAATGATTTGAGCGCTGTCTCAACAATGCACCCGGTGAAATTGAAATACCAGTGAAGATGCTGGTTACCTGCGCCAGGACGGAAAGACCCCATGGAGCTTTACTCCAGTTTGATACTGGGATTCGGTACTGCATGTACAGGATAGGTGGGAGGCTATGAATCTGTGACGCCAGTCACAGAGGAGCCGATGTTGGGATACCACCCTTGCGGTATTGGATTTCTAACCTGCAGCCATAACCTGGCTGGGGGACAATGTCAGGCGGGGAGTTTGACTGGGGCGGTCGCCTCCGAAAGTGTATCGGAGGCGCTCAAAGGTTCCCTCAGAATGGTCGGAAACCATTCGTAGAGTGCAAAGGCATAAGGGAGCTTGACTGTGAGACCGACGGGTCGAGCAGGTAGGAAACTAGGACTTAGTGATCCGGTGGTATAAAGTGGGATTGCCATCGCTCAACGGATAAAAGCTACCCTGGGGATAACAGGCTTATCACTCCCAAGAGTTCACATCGACGGAGTGGTTTGGCACCTCGATGTCGGCTCATCGCATCCTGGGGCTGTAGTAGGTCCCAAGGGTTGGGCTGTTCGCCCATTAAAGCGGTACGCGAGCTGGGTTCAGAACGTCGTGAGACAGTTCGGTCCCTATCCGGCGTGGGCGTAGGATATTTGAGAGGAGCTGTCCTTAGTACGAGAGGACCGGGATGGACTGACCTCTGGTGTATCTGTTGGCAATCAATGCCATGGCAGAGTAGCTAAGTCGGGAAGGGATAAACGCTGAAGGCATCTAAGCGTGAAGCCCCCCTCAAGATGAGATATCCCATCGCAAGAGTAAGACCCCTTGAAGACGACGAGGTAGATAGGGCAGAGGTGGAAGCATGGCAACATGTGTAGCTGACTGTCACTAATAGGTCGAGGGCTTAACCAAGTTGGTTTAGGTAGAGAT
>NZ_RJLQ01000043.1 GCF_003833015.1 Clostridium sp. E02 | reverse complement strand
GTATAATGTTCTCAGACATAGTTTTTATCCTCCTTTGGAAATTTTGTTGTGGTAACTTAATTCTACCAAACGATAAAAACTATGTCTATTTGCTTATTTGAATTTGCGCAATCTATTATACGTCATCAAATGTATCATTTAATATTAGCAACAGCGGAGAGAGATAAACGGGTATTGGCAGTATATATGAATGGTTCCAGAACAAATGTGAATGTTCCAAAGGATATATTTCAAGATTTTGATATTGTTTTTGTAGTAATGGAAACGGCTGGTTTTATTTATGATACAACATGGATTAAAAAATTTGGTGAGATCTTATATATGCAGTATCCAGATGAGTCACCGTATTATACAAGTGATAAAGAGAATGTCTACGGATGGCTGATTCAATTTGCAGACGGGAATCGACTTGACTTGCATGTTGAGACAGTAAAGCATGCAAGGGAACATATTGGAGATGATAAACTTTGTAAAATTCTTCTTGATAAAAATGCAATTCTTCCTGATATGCATGAGTCAATGGATAAAGATTATTGGGTAAAAAAACCGACTAAGGAGCAATATTTATGCGTTTGCAATGAGTTTTGGTGGTGCTTAAATAATGTTGCAAAAGGATTGTGGAGAGAGGAGATCCCATATGTACAGGATATGGTTAATTATCATGTACGAAAACAATTAGAAAAAATGTTATCCTGGAAGGTTGGAATACTTACTGATTTTACGGTTAGTGTTGGTAAATCGGGAAAGTATATGTACCAATGGATTGAGAAAAAAGAGTGGGAAACTTATTTATCTACCTATTTTACAGGCAGAGTATCCGAAGCGTGGGAAGCCGTAATGATTATGTGTAATCTGTTTGGGCAGACGGCAATTTATGTTGGTGATAGATTAGAATTCAATTATAATGAGCTTGAGGGCAAGAATGCAAGAGGTTTCTTAGAACACGTCAGACAGCTTCCGAAAAATGCAAAGAAAATTTATTAGGATGGATATGTTTCGTCCCCCCCCTTAGAATATAATTTATCGCTCCATATAGAATTGAATAACTTCTACATTCCCGTCCATCACACGGTCTCCAATATAAAACCCGCATTTTTCAGTGTAAAACTTTATATTTTGTTCTTTGTCCGAAGGTGTGATTAGTGTGATTCGTTTCCAGTCGTGGCAAAGTAACAGTAAATACTGAAATGCCATTGTTCCAATTCCAGTTCCTTGATATTTTGGAATAACACATAAACATCCAAGATAATATTCACCATTTCCTTTGTGTTGATACGAAATTACACCAACAGGAATATCCCCATTCAATATAATGTATTTTGGGGAATTGGCAATAGATAGTTCCATTTGTTCTTTCGTTCGTCCATAAGCGGGGCATTCTCCATAGTGTTTATAATCATCATAAAATGCTGCATTATAAATATCTATTAGAAGCGATGAATCCTCGTTTTGTGCCTTTCTATAAGTCAAAGTCATTTAAATTTCCTCCGTAAAAAGTAACTTTATTTTTTATTTGTGTAGTTTCCATGTATAGAATAGAAGACCATCTTATCAATTATATGAAAACCAGTCAACAAAAAACTTACAAATATCAGTCTTTGACAAATTACTTTGGATTAAGAACTTAATATTGAAAGTTAGTAAGTATGGTGATATCCTACTCTTATAGAATGTTTGATTTTAGGAGGAAATTTATGAAAAACGAAATTATAAAGGGAAATTATGCACATCTGAAAAATTGTGAAGAAATTCTTTTGGAATCTTCCATTGGAGATCATTATTTTCAAAAGGAAGGAAGTGCAAGAAAAGCAATTGAAGAGGGATTGGATCAAGGAACTTTATTTGTAGCAATTGCAGAAGGTGTTTGCACTGGATTTATGTTTTATATTAAAAATGGTGCATTTCACAGCTTCCCATATTTACACATAATCGTCGTAAAAGAAGAATACAGAAGCAAAGGAATTGGAAAAGACCTGATTGATTATTACGAAAATATATCAGATGGAGACAAGTTCTTTTTAGTAGTAGGCGATTTTAATTCAAATGCAAAACGACTATATGAAAAAATCGGATATTGTCAAGTTGGAGAAATATCTGGATTATATCGCGAAGGCATTACAGAATATATAATGATGAAAGAAAAATCAAAATAAGTCTACAATAAGAAGACAAAGGAGGTACTTTCATGTTCGATTCATTAAAAAAAGAAAACACAAAACATCACAAACCGAAGTTCGGATTGAAAGAGTTGCTTAAATATGTAGGGCCAGGACTATTAGTTACGGTAGGGTTTATTGATCCAGGGAACTGGGCTTCTAATATTGCAGCGGGATCAGAATATGGATACACATTGCTATGGATGGTTACGTTGTCGACGATAATGCTGATCATTCTACAGCACAACGTGGCGCATCTAGGAATTGTAACCGGAGATTGTCTGGCAGAAGCAGCCCACAAACACTTGAAACCATGGCTCTCTAAGACCGTCTTGATCACAGCGATTTTGGCGGCAATCGCCACGGCTCTAGCGGAGATTTTAGGAGCTGCTATAGCGCTGAATTTATTGTTTCGGATCCCCATAAAACTAGCTTCGGTTCTCATCTTGATCCTGATCCTATGGATGCTGTTTACCAATTCTTACCAGAAGCTGGAAAAATGGATCATTGGATTCGTATCCATCATTGGGATTTCGTTTATTTATGAACTCAGCTTGGTTAATGTTGACTGGAATCAGGCCGTTGCAGGTTGGACGACCGTTAAAATTCCCCACGGTTCCATGCTGATTGTTATGTCAGTGCTTGGGGCAGTGGTTATGCCACATAATTTATTTCTTCATTCAGAAATCATTCAAAGCAGGCAGTGGAATCTGGAAGACGAGGCCATACAAAAGCTTCAATTAAAATACGAATTTTCTGATACATTGTTTTCTATGATCATTGGCTGGGCAATTAACAGCGCCATGATCATACTTGCAGCTACAACGTTTTTTGTAAAAGGCGAGCATGTGTCTGAGCTTGGGCAGGCCGCTCAGATGTTGAAACCCTTAGTAGGCAACGGGGCAAGTCTTATCTTTGCGATTGCTCTGCTATTTTCTGGAATTGCCTCTACCACGACAGCGGGAATGGCAGGGGGATCAATATTTGCAGGAATGTATGGGGAGCCTTATGATCCAGAGGATCCTCACACCAAAGTTGGTGTCACCTGGATTCTTGTGCTAGGGACATTTATTATCTTTTTGATACGCGATCCATTTAAAGGACTGGTCTATAGCCAGATGCTTTTAAGTATACAACTTCCTATTACCGTATTCTTACAGATTTATCTTACATCTTCTAAAAAAGTTATGGGAAAATATAAAAATGGGATTCGGGATAAGTTTCTATTGTCTGCCATTGGGGTCATTCTAACAATTTTAAATATCATGCTTTTAGTTGCCACAGTAAAGGGTTGATAGCTTGCAGGGATAAAAACGGATTTGTTTGGTAAGCGGGAAAAGAAAGGCAGCAGGATTGGAAAAGAAACCTAACGCCATCCGATGTATTCTATTACTACCACGTGGGTAACAGGAAGGTGAAGGTGATGGGATCGAATGCCGTAGGAAATAAAGTTTTACAATACATGGAGACGCATTTGGATATGCCGCTTACCATAGAGCAGATCGCTAATTTTGCCGGGTACTCCGAATATCACTTTGCGCGTATTTTTAAGTCTCAAATGCATGTGACTGTGATGGAGTATGTAAAGAGGAGGAAGCTGATTAAGGCTTCGGAAGATATACTTTCTGGTGTGAAGATCATTGATACGGCTTTTCGGTATGGCTGGCAATCGCATAGCGGGTTTACGAAAGCATTTAAAAAAGAATTTGGATTCTATCCCTCCCTTCTAAAAGCAATGGAAGCTGAAATCAACTATTTAGGAGGGAATGCTATGAATTATGTGTTTTTGGAGTCTGCCTATGAACATGCATCGAAAGAGGAATTATTTGAGCAATTAAAAGAGAAGATTCAGGAAAATGGAATGGAAATAAACGCAGAAAATCTTGAAAATATTTATCAATGTGCCTGTCAGGCTTATCATGGCGTGAAGCGGCACTCTGGAGACGAGTATGTTACCCATCTGCTGCATGTAGCCATCGCTCTAGCGGAGCTTCAGGCAGAATTAAACGTAATAGCTGCAGGAATATTCTGCGATGTTACCAAGAAAGGAACCATAGATTTGAATGATCTGGCAAAGCGATTGCCAGATGATGTATGGGATCTTGTTTGTCGTACCGCAAACTTTAACCAGAATTCAACAGTGGAAATCGACGACGAAGTAATGCTGATAAAACTAGCAGAACGGCTTCATAATATGAGAACGATTGCGTTTATGGAAAAAGAACAGCAAAAAAAGAAGGCGCAGGAAACGATCGATTTTTATATGCCTTTGGCTAGAAGACTAAATAACAAGAAAATGATCGATGAATTAACCGATCTAAGTATGAAGTATGCAATTGGGTCTGTCAACCGTTTTTGAAAATGTCCCGAAAAAGTTTTAACATAAGCACCAGTTTTCTGGTGCTTGATTTAACTAGGTACTATTAGTTTTTGGGTAACTTTAATAAAACTACAGTTACCTGCTTGTAAATTAGGCTATTTCTTTTCTGTGTCGTTGTCCTTTTGCATATTTTTCAAATGATGCCTGCCTCCATGGATGGTT
>NZ_RJLQ01000042.1 GCF_003833015.1 Clostridium sp. E02 | reverse complement strand
ACGATTGACTGTATAGATGGGAATTGGAAGAGGGGGAATCCTCAGAGATGTCCTTACCACTATACTTATAAAAAAGAATAAGTCTGAAAGCAATATTTTTTGCTTACAAACTTATTATACGAGGAGGAATTTTATGAAACGATTAATTTTTAAGTAACGGACACTGTAACTAATTCAAGTCAAGAAAGGATGAATATTGAAAAATGAATAATGAATTTTATTGTTTTATGTGTGAAACATTAAATAAACTAACTGGATCTACTATAGATAAATATAATATCGAAGCTGATTTGTCAACTTTTGAAATTAATTCTTTATTATTTATAAAATTAATTGTAGAAATTGAAGAAAAATATGGATTTGAATTTGATGATGAATACTTAATATTGGAGAAAATGAATACAATTAATGCAATATATTTAATAACGCAGAAATATGTAGATGGATTAAAACAAGTATGAGAAATGTCTATGGCGAGTACCAATACATAAAATTATTGGAAATGAGATGATAAAGTGACATTTGTGAAGAAAAAATACAAATCATACGATACATTAAAATTACCATTTAAAGCGTCACCGATCTGTACGGTATTAGAGTTATTCTTGTCAATTTCTCAATCTATCATGCAGACAGCGGTAATGGCTATGGTTACAGCTGAATTTGTAGATACAGCTACTGGCATACTGAATCATATACGTCCTAAAAGCGATATCTATCCTTCATTAGCTTTATTGCTAATCACACTAGGCGTGGTAAACATGATTGGTGTTTTTGCAAAAATGGCTAGTTCAAGGATTAGTGTGACTCTTCAGCGCAAGTTGAAGCCTTCTTTTGTTCAGACCTATGCGGCTATTGATTATAAACATATTGAAAATGAAAAGAGTTGGGAGCTGATTTCACGTGTATCTAGAGATCCAGTAAAATCGATTATGGATGGTATGGATGCATTGATACAGTTTATCCAAATCATAGTATCTATCTTCTCTGTTTTACTTTTAATTGTGACACAGGTATGGTGGGCGGCATTGATTATTTTTGCATTTTCAGTACCAATGTTTTGGTTATCAATGCGTGCTGGGAAAAAGAATTATCAAGCAGAATGCGAAGCAGAAAAATTCAATCGGCGTACGAATTATTTGGGTGAAGTGCTAACTGGGCGAGATAATATGGATGAGCGTACTTTATTTGGATACAGTGAAAACATCAATCACAAATGGCAGGAGCAATATCAGACAGGCAGAAAACTACAAGTAAAAGTTACGTCTAAAATGTTCTTAATTACGAAAGGCTCTAGTATGCTTTTGGCGCTGATTTCTTTAATGATCGCACTTACATTGATTGGCCCTGTCTTACATGGTCAGATAACCGCCGGTATGTTTATGGGTATTATCAGCGCTGTGTTCGGTATGATACAAAAATTGGGATTTCAGATGTCACGTTCTCTGGAGAGTATTTCACGTGTAAGCGAATATATGAAAGACTTAACCCAATTTGTTACACTAAGCGAAACCAAAGGTGCATTAGAAAAACCAGATGTAAACCCTATATCCATTGATTTATTGGAATTTCGTAATGTTTGTTTTCACTATCCGAATAGTGAAAAGTATACGCTGGATGGTTTGTCTTTTCAACTAAAAGCTGGACGTCATTATGCATTTGTTGGTACAAATGGTGCAGGCAAAACTACAATTATCAAACTATTAACTGGATTATATACTGATTATGAGGGGGAAATACTGATAAATGGGATAGAACTAAGCAAATACTCTGCTAGTTCACTTAAAGCAATGTTTTCTGTGGTATATCAGGATTTTGCTAAATATTACATAAGTATGAAAGACAACATATCACTTGGTAATATACATGCCAAAGGAAATGAGCAAAAGGCTGCTCAATTAGCAGGTTTGGAAGAGACAATGCACAATTTAAAGGACGGTATCAATACTCCGCTAGGCAAAATTAGAAAAGACGGACAGGATATTTCAGGTGGGCAATGGCAGCGCATTGCAATTGCTAGATCTCTCTTTAGTCAGGCTCCCATACGAATACTCGACGAGCCAACGTCCGCGCTTGATCCAATCAGCGAAAGTTTGCTATATAGTGAATTTGAAAAATTGATGAATGATAAAACGACAGTGTTTATTAGTCATCGTCTTGGTTCGACCAAATTAGCAGATGAGATATTAGTCATCGATGCGGGGAAAATCGTTGAAAGAGGCACACATGAACGATTAATGGCACAAAAAGGACAGTATGCGGATATGTTTGAATCACAAAGGGAGTGGTATCAATGAATAAAAAAAAGGAAGAGTATTCTTTATTAAACGTTATATTTCGAATTATTCCAATACAGTTTAAATCGGCCCCTTGGAACTGCATAATTGAAAATATACTAGCTGTTATGAATGGATTGTCCTTTGCGCTTACGGTCGTAGCAACCCAACATCTATTTGATGCCATATCCAAAGCCGCAATGGGTGATGCAGGTTTTATGGATTGCTTAATTCCGTTGTTTATATTAGGGACGGTCACCTTTGGTCAGCAGATTATCAATGGAGTGCAAAACTTTCATGGAACAGGGATTCTTTTACCAAAATCGGCAGGAAAACTTACAGAATTAATTCACAAAAAACTGGGATGTATCGATCCTATATATTTTGAAGATACCGATTTTTTAGATGATCTGAATAAAGCAAAAGAGGGGATCCGTGCAATTACTATGTTTTGCATGATTGTATTTGTCTGCGTCAGTTTCTATGGGGTCTATTTTTTAGCGATTGGGATTTATCTGTTTCAATTAAAACCTATGCTGATCTTAACACTACTTTTGGCTTTTATACCTGCGATGCTAGCTCAGACGATCCATGTAAAAGTATTTACTAAGCTTGAAGAGCAAAGTGCTCCACTTAGGCGAGAATATGAATATTACCAAAAAGCAATTTGTGATCGCGAGTATTTTAAGGAAACCCGTATTCTGGGTGTTTTTCAGTTTTTCTACAATCTATTTGAAGAAACGATGAAATTGCTAACTGATAAGATATGGAAAGCAGAACGTAAAACTGCATTATTGCAGCTCTTGTTAGATTTTACAACATTTGTTGGTATGGCTCTTACCGTATATATGTTATTTACTGCAACGATGTCAGGAGAGATTACTGTTGGGATGTTCGCAGCTGTGTTTTCTGCTCTTTCTCAGATATTTGCTATTATGCAAGAGATCATCAAGAAACACATCGGAAATATGAATCGTGATATCGGTAAGGTTATCAATTTCATACGATTGTACGATATGCCTGAACGAAGTGGAAAACAGGCAACTACAGATTTTAGAAAAGGTATTTATGCAAAAGACATTTCTTTCAAATATCCTGGCAGAGAAGAACCTGCCATTGCAAACGTAACTCTAAATATTGAAAATGGGGAGACAATTGCAATCGTTGGTGAAAACGGGGCCGGAAAAAGTACACTTGTACGTCTTTTGACTGGAATTTACACGCCCTCTAGTGGAAAGGTGTTCCTTGGTGGAGTAGATACTACATTAAGCTCCCCAGCATCTGTATACAAGAATATCTCCGGTGTATTCCAGAAATATCAACGCTATAAAATGACCTTGAAAGAAAATGTTGCTATTAGTAATCTTTCAATCGAAACTGATCAAACAAGGATTTCTTTTGCTTTATCCGAAGCAGATTTTGAAATGGGAAATATAAAACTAGATGACATGGTTTCTCCTGAGTTTGACGGAATTGATCTCTCTGGAGGACAATGGCAACGTGTTGCAATTGCGAGGGGACTATATCGCGACAATCATTTTATTGTATTGGATGAACCAACTTCCGCTATTGATCCAATTGAAGAAACAAAAATCTATAAACAATTTAAACAACTGGCTGAGGGGAAATGTGCTATCGTGGTAACGCATCGCCTTGGTTCTGCCAAATTGGCCGATCGTATTGTTGTTATGGATCGTGGCCAGATTGTTGATATTGGAACACATGACGAGTTGATTTCACGTCATGGCAAGTATGCAATCATGTGGGAGGCGCAAGCACAGTGGTATGAAAGATCGGATATTAAGAATACTGCGACGCCTGTTGTATGAGGAAATTTTTAGAAAATGCTATGGACATAAAATGGGACCATTAGAAACCGCGGATTTAATTGGGTTAAATACGGTAGTAAATTCTTTCGATGTATTATATAAGAGTTATCAAGATCCAAAATTCAGATGTTGTCCATTGCTAAAAAAGATGGTTGTTGATGCTAGTTTATTAGGAAGAAAATTTGGTGAAGGATTTTATGAATATAATTAAATGATAGGAGATAAAACTAATGGGAAGAGAAGAAATTAAAAATAAGATTATCAATTTTTTTGAGAATGTGTCTCGACATAAGGACATTGATTCTGAGCAAGATATAAGGACAATGGAGTTTATTAATTCCTTAACAGTAATGCAATTAATTGTTTTTATTGAGAAAGAGTTTGAATTAAGTGTCGATGATGATGTTTTAGGTAGTGAACAGTTTCATACTATAAACGGAATAAGTAACTATATATTTAAAAAACTGTAATTGATGCAGTCAAAACTATATTCTAATCTACGTTCAATATGCAGATTGTAAATTAGAACATAGTTAGAAAGGTAAGCTACATGAATAATTTAGCTTTTTTATTTGCTGGACAAGGTTCTCAGTTTTTAAAAATGGGTGAGTATTTTTACGAAAATTATAAGGTTGCCAGAAATGTATACAGTGAAGCTAGTGAAGCTTGTAATAAGGACGTAAGTAAGCTATGTTTGGAAAGTTCTCCATTAGAATTAAGTAGATTTACGAATATGCAGATAGCTGTTGTTACCACTGAGATTGCAATATGGAGATCTTTTAATGAAAAGTATGGGATTGCTCCACAATATGTATTAGGACATAGTATTGGTGAATATGCAGCTTTGGTTTGTGCAGGAGCAATCTCTTTGTCAGATGCTATTAAAGTATTATTGAAACGAGGATCGGTAGTTGAACGTATAGTAAATCAAAAGATAGGAAGAATGGCAATTGTAGAAAGATTACAACAATCTGATATTGAAAATATTATACAAACGCTACATCTTAATGATAAGGTATTCATCTCTTGTTATAACTCAAAGGAACAATTTGCCTTAAGCGGTTACAATGAAGAATTGAATGTTGTGGAGGACGAGATAATTAATAAACAAGGTGTTATCACGGATTTACCATTCAGCCCTCCAATACATAGCCCAATTATGAATGCTGCTAAAGCTGAGTTATTTAATTATTTATCTACTATTCAATATAAAAAAATGCGCATTCCTGTAATAACAAATTATACAGGAAAATCCAATAGAATCGAACAAAACATACCATATCTTATGTCGGAACAATTAACAAATCCTGTGTTATGGTCTGACAGTATGAAAGTGTTACATGATCATGGAGTGACAATGACAATTGAGATGAGCCCCAAAATCCTTACTTCAGATTTCAACCTATTTCCTGATGTTAAAACCTTATGTTATGGAATTAAAAAGCATAGAGCCGATTTAGAAGAGATTGCTAAAGTCGATAGTGTTTGTAAGGAAAAAATATATTTTGTGGGCAGCTGCTTAAGGTTTATTGCGACAACAATTAATGGAAGCCAAGAGAAATTAGATCTTAATAAAATTATGTCAAATTATAAGGATTTACAAGTACTTCATGAGAAAGAAAAAACAAGACAACTTGAAATAGTTGAGCAAAAAGAGGCTCTAAAGACTCTTATAGAAACTTTATCACTAAAAAAATTGTCTTTTGAAGAGATTAATAATGATATATATATGCTTTTAGATGAAACAAATAAATTGTATGAATTAAAATCTGACATACAAAAACCATTATATATATCGTAACTGTTTAATTCTAATTAGATAGGGATATACTGAGCGTAATCGTATTATGTCTGTAACATATTCTATGATGGGATTTGAGAAATACAAACAAACTCAAGATGTTCAAATACTAGAATATAAGGGGGAAGAAAGTGAAATTCCACAATATATAGATATTAAAAATGAAACAAATTAGAAATTGTAGATAGAGTCAAATAGTTGGATAGTAGGAATAACCTCTAGTTCTGTATCAGAACTAGGGGTTTAATAGTAAACGCTCCATAGTGAATGCGTAGATTTCTTTCTATGTATCTGAGATAATAGGCTCATTAAATCAAAAAAGTTAACCTCAACTTTTTTGACATCTATAGGAGGACTGTCTATGAACTCAACAAC
>NZ_RJLQ01000041.1 GCF_003833015.1 Clostridium sp. E02 | reverse complement strand
GTTAGTAATACCTTTCTGATTGTGTCCACCTCATTTCTAAGTCATGAGGTTCTATTATAATATATGAACTACTAATTGGGACATAATCATTTGTGATACACTAGGACATTATCATAAATGAATCATATATTAACAGCGATATCCATAACAATCTTGACTTATATAAAATCGTATGGTAAGGTGTCTAGGAAAAGTTACATACCAACAAATGAAATTCGTAGGAAAATGACATTGTCTGCCGAAGGAGTAACACTCTCAGGTGCCCCAAACAGCGGGGTATGGACTATGAATGGATGTGGCTCTGGAGAATCTCTTTATGAGTGCCGAAGGTGCAAGACACGAAGAATCGTGTTAATCTCTCAGGCAAAAGGACAGAGTTCAAACGTATAGCGGCCGTGATGCCCTTATTTGTTTGCTTATTGAGCCAAATCATCTTGTATGGTTTGGCTTTTTATAATACAAGTGAGAGAGGTTTATACAAATGGTATATTTTACAGATCTGGTTGACAAAGTTAGTGGAATTGTATGGAACAGCATATTACTGTATTTATTAGTAGGAACAGGAATTCTCTATACGGTCCGAACCAGGTTCGTACAGGTTCGTAAATTTCCGGAAGGTCTGCGAAGAATGTTTGGCAGCTTTAAACTAAACGGAGAACAAGCAGGAAAAGACGGGATGTCGTCATTTCAGGCATTAACAACTGCAATTGCGGCTCAAGTTGGAACGGGAAACATAGCCGGATGCGCCACTGCGCTTTACTCCGGAGGGCCAGGTGCTATTTTTTGGATGTGGATCAGTGCTTTTTTTGGAATGGCAACTAACTATGGAGAGGCGGTTTTGGCGCAGAAATACAAGCAAGTAAATTCCGATGGAGAAGTCACAGGAGGACCGATCTATTACATCAAAGCCTGTTTTAAAGGAACATTTGGAAAAGCCCTTGCTGTATTTTTTTCAATTTCAATCGTATTTGCACTAGGATTTACTGGGAATATGGTACAGGCCAATTCCATTGGTCAGGCATTTTATACGGCATTTGGTTTCGATCCATTGCTAGTCGGTGCGATAATTGCAGCATTGGCAGCGTTTACCTTTATCGGTGGGGTCAAACGAGTGGCTTTTCTCACAGAAAAACTAGTACCAGTTATGGCGGGTCTTTATATAGCTGGATGTATCATTGTCCTTTTTATGAATTATTCTGCTTTGATTCCAGCCCTAAAATCCATTGTAATCGGGGCCTTTGATCCTCAGGCACTGTTTGGTGGAGCGGCTGGAATTGGAGTTCGGGAAGCCATGCGTTATGGTGTGGCCAGGGGACTGTTTTCCAATGAAGCTGGTATGGGTTCCACTCCTCATGCCCATGCCATTGCGAAGGTAGATCAGCCACAGGATCAGGGAGTTATGGCACTTATGGCGGTGTTTATAGATACGTTTGTTGTATTGACTCTGACGGCCCTGGTTATTTTAACGTCTGGAATCATGGTTCCAGGAGCAGAAGGCATTCCTCAGGGAATCGCAATGGCGCAGGCAGCATTTGGACTGGCATTTGGTACCATGGGAATTACATTTATTGCTATTTGTCTTTTGTTTTTTGCGTTCTCTACCATTATTAGCTGGTATTTCTTTGGAGAAGTTAATGTAAAGGCTTTGTTTGGTGAGGGGGCAGTCAAAGGGTATATGGCAATTGTAATTTTGTTCCTTATACTAGGCTCCTTTTTAAAGGTGCAGCTGGTTTGGAATCTTTCCGATTTATTTAACGCTTTGATGGTGTTTCCCAATCTAATTGCACTTTTGGTTTCCTCTGGACTTGTGGCGAGAGCTGCGAAAGGAGAAGACATCTTATAACCCAATGGTTAGCGTAAGCGTTGACACGAACATTATTAAGTAATATATTTAGATTAGTTCAATAAATTGATCTATTATATCCACAAGATACGATTGTGGATATAATAGCAATGTTTGTCACTGGATATACTGACTTATGCCGTGGGATTAACGGGGGCGTTGATGACGAACGCTTGATTCAAACTAACGTTATAAGCTGGAAAAATGAATTTACTTCTGTTAAAAATTGGTGTATAATCAAACACTACATACGTAACCTTATAATATAACAGGTGTCTGTTTTAATAGGACCCTGTTCCTTTTTTCAATAACTGTATGATTTGGTCTAATGATAGGAGTATTATGTTGCGCAATCACAAACGATTTCATCGTAAAACAAGTTCAGAGATAGAATTGACTGATAAAATCCCAAGATTACTCATTCTGGGTATCCTTTTCTTATTCCTTTTGTTTGTTCTTGTTTTCCGGTTGTACCGTCTCCAGATTATTGACGGCGCTACCAGTCAAGAAGAATTTATCAGTTCGATTATGAAAACACGAAGACTTTCTGGAAACAGAGGGAATATTTTTGATAGAAATGGCAATCTTTTGGCATCCAACCGCCTTTCCTATAACATTACGCTGGAAGATTCTAAAAATTACCGGTCCACAAAGGAAAAGCAGAAAACATTAAATGGGATTGCCTATCAGTTGATCCATCTGGTGATGGATGATGATAAATTAAATGTAAGTATCCCCATAGAGGCAGATGAGAATGGAACGTTTCACTATACAGCGGACGGCTGGCGGTTAAGACGCTTCCAGGCTGATTTTTACGGGGAAAGTGATGTTAACGATCTGGATGATGACCAAAAGAATAAAACTGCAAATGACATGATGGATGAACTAACTGGTGAAAAAAAGTTTTCCATTAAAGCAGTGTATTCTAAGGAAGATCAGGATCGTTATGGACTACCTGCAAAACTTTCTGAAAAAGAGATGCTTCAGATCGCCAATATACGTTATGGTCTTTCTTTAAATTCATATCGAAAATATTTGCCTTATTTGGTGGCGTCCGATGTAACGGAAGAAGCTATGGTTGCGGTTATGGAGAAAAAGGAAGATCTTCCAGGAGCAGATATCGAAGACAGTAACATCCGTGTTTATTATGGCGGGGAAAGCCTTTCTTCTATTCTAGGTTATACGGGTGCGATTTCAGCAGAAGAACTGGGCAAATCCGGAGAGGGAAGTGTGTACACCAGCCAGTCTATCATAGGGAAAAGCGGGATTGAAAAATCCATGGAAGAATGGTTAAGAGGCAAGGACGGAACCGAACAATTTTATACCGATGTAGTAGGAAATCTAAAATCAGATCCTATGATAACGAGCAATCCGACCACGGGTAAAGATGTGTATCTTACCATAGATAAAAACTTACAAGATGCAGTTTATCAGATGTTAGAACAGCAGATTGCCGGGATCTTGTTGACCAATATGGTAGAGACCAAACGGGCGGATATGTCGAAAGCAATCGATGCTTCCCATATTCGAATCACTTCCGATGATGTCTATTTTGCTTTGTTTCAGAATCATGTGATCGATCGAGAGAAATTAAACGATGAGGATGCAACGGATCTGGAGAAACAGGTTTATCAGGCATTTAGCCGGAAAAAGGAAGAGGTATTCCAAAAGATGGCCGAATCCTTTGACGCTTCCGGTTCCGCTTATGAGAGTCTAGGAGATGAGATGAAGGGGTATTTTACTTTCCTTACTGATCAGATCAAAAAAGACGGTTTGATTCAAAAAAACAGCGGATCGTTTCGTGGAGAGGAAAAAAGCCTGAGGCAATACCTGACGGAGTTAATTGCCAACGGAGATATGGATTTAAATCAGATCGAAAATCATGAAAAATATACAGAGATTCAAGATGCAGAACGCCTGGTGGAGGAATCCATATTAAACGAATTAAAACAAAACGAAGCGTTTGATTTACGGATTTATCAGGCGATGATTGAAGAAGGATCGTTAAGCGGTCAAGTCACGGAACTTCTTTTATATGAACAAGGCGTTCTTTCAAAAGAGGATCCAGATTATGCACCATTGGTGAATGGACAGTTAAGCTCCTGGCAGTTTATTCGGAAAAAAATCAAAAATCTGGAGATAACCCCGGCACAACTGGCACTGGATCCTTGCTCTGGTTCCGCAGTGGTTGTTAATCCACAGAATGGTCAGGTGCTGGCATGTGTCAGCTATCCAGGATACGACAACAACCGATTGGCAAACCAGATGGATACGGCCTATTATCGGGGACTGGAAACTGATTTGTCTCTACCTTTGTTTAATCGTGCCACCAGTCAGCTTACGGCTCCAGGGTCCACCTTTAAACCAGTCACTGTAATTGCAGGGTTAAATGAAGGGGTGATCCAGACAGATACCAGTATTGTATGTACGGGTATATTCGATAAAATTGAACCTCCTCTTCGATGTTGGAAGCGGAGTGGACATGGGGTTATATCTTCCAGTGCAGATGCCTTGAAAAACTCATGTAACGTTTATTTATCGGAAATCACTTACCGGCTGGGAACTGATGACACGGGGCTTTTCTCGGAATCAAAAGGTCTTAATACCCTTAGAAAATATGCAGATCTTTTGGATCTGGATAAAAATACAGGGATCGAAATCGGCGAATCCAAGCCTCATGTAACCGACCAATATGCCATCCCCTCATCCATCGGTCAGGGAACGCATAACTACACCACAACACAGATTGCACGTTATACGGCAACTCTGGCCAATCATGGAAAAAGCTACGAATTGTCTTTGATTAACAAGATAACAGAAGGCGATGGCACCGTGATTCATTCCTTTGAACCGGACATAAAAAGTACGGTAACTTTGCCAGAGTTTATCTGGAGTGATGTAGCGAAGGGAATGAATGAGCTGGCTCATTCCAATACCACATTAAAAGATTTGAAAATTGAAGCAGCAGGAAAGACTGGAACTGCAGAAGAGGCAAAAAATAAACCAAATCATGGTTTGTTTATCGGATATGCACCTCTTAACGATCCACAGATTGCGATGACGGTAAGGATTGCCAATGGTTATAGTTCTGGAAACGTAGTAGGAGTGGGAAAAGGGATCTTTAATTATTACTTCCATTTGGAAGATCCTGCAAGTATACTCACGGGTACCGCATCTGGTGTTTCCAAAAATCTTCGTACCGATTAAATAAAAAGATTGACAAGATCACTTAAATTTTGGTGGTCTTGTTTTTTGGGGAGTTTAATAATTCTTGTACCAGATAATAAAACATGATAAAATTAATAATCTGTAATTTTTACATTTGATTGGAGGGCAAATAATGAACAGTATGCAGAAGGTTTGGATCTGCGGTGCCAGCGGGAGAGTTGGCACAAAAATGACAGAGCAGTTAAATGGTTCGAATGTAGAACTTCTGCTTACCGATGTCGATGATGTGGATATCACGGATCCGAAAGCTGTTATGGATTTTGCAAACATTAACCGGCCTCATTATATCGTAAACTGCGCCGGGGTTACGGATGTGAATGTATGCGAACAAAATATGGAATTGGCATTTAAGATCAACGCGCTTGGTGCACGTAATCTAAGCGTGGCAGCAAGAATGGGCAAGGCAAGAATGATTCACATATCAACGGATGACATCTTTGATGGGGAAAGTACCAAGCCATACACAGAATTTGATACACCAAACCCCCAGACCATATATGGAAAATCCAAGTTAGCGGGAGAAAATTTTGTAAAAGAGTTTTGCAATCGCCATATTATAGTTCGAAGTTCCTGGATTTTCGGAGATGGAAGTGGTTATGTCAGCCAGATTTTAAAGGAAATAGCAGAAGGAAAGACGATCTATGCGGCAGAGGATCAGACTGGGGTACCAACCGGTGCGTCCGATCTGGCATCTAAGATCATATATTTAATGAAATCAGCTTCAGACGGAATCTATCACGTGACGGGACAAGGCCACTGCACTAGGTATGAATTTGCAAAAGAAATCGTACGGCTTTCCGGACATGAGACAAAAGTCATACCAGTTCCTGCAAATCAGGACAAGTTAACAGCAATGCGCCCCACGTATTCTGTGTTGGATAATTTAATGCTTCGAATGTCCCAGATTGAATTACTACCAGATTGGAGAGTGATGTTGGAGCAATACATGACGGAACGAAAAAATTAAAAAGGAAGGAAGAATTTAACATATGGAAAATAAAAAGAAAATTGGACTGACCACATCCATCTTCATTGGACTTATCGCAGGTGCGATCGTTGGAATCCTGCTCCATTATTACGTACCGGAGGGAAACTTTCGCGACCACGTTTTAATTGGCGGTATTTTTTATGTAGTTGGAAATGGATTCTTACGTTTGATGCAGATGCTTGTAGTACCATTGGTGTTTTGTTCCCTGGTTTGTGGGAGCATGGCGATGGGAGATACCAAAAAGCTGGGGAAAATCGGTGTAAAAACCCTGTTTTTTTATCTGGTAACTACTGCATTTGCTATTTCCGTAGCACTTTTAATCGGAAATCTTATGAATCCAGGAGTTGGTCTTGATATGTCAAGCATTGAGACAAAAGAAATTTCCATTGTATGATTCATTTATGATAATGTCCTAGTGTATCACAAATGATTATGTCCCAATTAGTAGTTCATATATTATAATAGAACCTCATGACTTAGAAATGAGGTGGACACAATCAGAAAGGTATTACTAAC
>NZ_RJLQ01000040.1 GCF_003833015.1 Clostridium sp. E02 | reverse complement strand
GATTTCTTGTGGTTATAACCTATACAAGTATCACAATAAAAGCAAACGCCAATTGATAGCTGCATGAAACTAGAATCAAGATGGGTGATTTCTCTGCTTTGGATTCCCAAGGGTTACTTTGTGTACACTTTTTTAGTCAAAACTGTAATAACATAATTATTTATCCATGTAAAAACACAAATAAATCTAAAATAGGATTCATACCAGCGTTTACTGATATGAATCCTATTTTTTTAAGGACTTATTTTACAGCCCCTTTTTCGTGCCCGGAATCACGCAAAGAAAACAATGAAATTATGCGTTTTTATGTAGGCAGTTACAATTTTACAGGAGTCGTTCATACCCCTGTAGCTCCCTTTTCTGTTTTTTTTTGCCGTTCCTTTTTTAAAAACAAATCCAGAAATGACTTGCAATCCAATCCATACAGAGTTAACAAAAACGTATAATTAATAAAAAACATTTGACATAAAACCTATTTGTAACTATAATGGTTACAGGAGGAGGTGCTTATGTATTCAACTAAATTATCAGTAGGCATTCATATATTAAGTGTGATTGTACTGATGGATGGACAACCGGTAACATCAGAGTACATTGCTTCTAGCGTTAACACCAATCCCGCTCTTGTCAGACGTTTAATGAGCCGTTTTAAGAAGGCAAAGCTAATAAAAACAAGTACTAAGCTTGGCGTAACAGGTCTTGCCAGAGAAGCAAAGGATATTTCACTTCTGGATATCTTTCTCGCATCCGAAGACCACCGTGAATTGTTTGGGATTCATAGCAACACCAATCCGAAATGCCCTGTGGGGGCAAGGATAGAAGGTACATTGAAACATATATACGACAATATACAAACCGAAACAGAAGAAAAGTTGTCTGCCATTAGCTTGGCCGACGTCACAAAGGAATTTATATAATCAGCTCTGACTCATTTCATTATGATTTGATACGCGGACATGAGGTGACTGCAATTGTTAGACATAAAGATAAGGCGATATCCTTGTTGGGAAATGGAGTAAAATTAATAGATAAAGACGTATTTGATTTAACGAAATCGGATCTTGAGGGTTTTGATGTTATTATAAATGCCTTTGCAACCGCTCCGGATAAAGCATATTTACATTTGGATCTGGCGGCAAAGCTTGTGAGCTTTTTCCGTGAAACAGAAAGCCCCAGACTGTTTTTTATTCTTGGTGCAGCCAGTCTGTTGGATGAAAACAATAATCTATTTCTGGACACTTTGAAGACCGTACCTGACGCTGCTTCCTGGATTTCTATTCCAGTGGAGGCATATAAAACCCTTAATTATTTGCGTGGTATAGAAAATGTGAACTGGGTAGGCGTATCACCATCCGCTGAATTTGTTGCAGGAGAAGCGACGGTTCCTGTTCTAGGAACGGATCATTTGCTAACTTCCTCCAACGGCAAATCAGTTGTGACAAGTAAAACCATGGCTGTTGCCATTTTGGATGAAATAGAAAATCTGCAGTTTATTCATACTAGATTTACCGTATGCAATCAATAATATAGAGATAAAATTTTAAATGGAGGTATATTTTTATGAGTAAGACAATTGGTATTATTAATGGTAGTTTGAGAAAAAATTCATTTTCCGGAAGTATTGCAGACTATGTCAAAAATTACGGGCCGGAAGGCTACGTGTTTAAAATTATCGATATTGGAGGACTTCCTCTTTATAATCAGGATTTTGATGAGGAAGATTTGAAAGAATACACCGTATTTCGGAATGAAGTAAAGACTTTAGATGCGGTTCTGTTCATTACACCGGAGCATAACCGATCTATTCCAGCAGCGTTAAAAAATGCGCTAGACATAGGTTCAAGACCTTATGGTGAAACTGTTTGGAACGGCAAACCGGGTGCCGTGATTAGTCAGTCACCAGGCGGCATAGGCGGTTTTGGGGCAAATCATCATTTAAGACAAGTACTGGCTTTTCTCAATGTTTTGACCCTTGCTCAACCTGAAGCGTACATTGGATCTTTTCATACATTGATCGATGAAAATGGAGCGTTAAATAACGAGGGTACCAAAGAATTTTTGGACGGATTTTTAACTGCTTTTGCTGCTTGGATTGAAAAACTCACTTAAATTACACAGGAGGAATCATTCATGTTACTTGATCTTTTAAAATCCAGAAGAAGCATTAGAAAGTTTCAAAAGAAGGAAGTAGAAAAAGAGAAGTTAGATTTGCTCCTTAAAAGTGCCTTGCTATCCCCCTCGTCAAGGTCAATAAAACCTTGGCAGTTTATTGCTGTCACCGATGCAAAATTGCTTCAGCAACTCTCAGAGTCCAGACAACCTGGTCCTGCATTTTTAGCAGAGGCACCTTTAGCAATTGTCGTCATAGCGGATAAGAGTGAGAGTGATGTATGGATTGAGGACGCATCCATAGCATCAATTTTTCTGCAATTGACTGCGCAGGATCTGAAATTGGGGTCCTGTTGGATTCAAGTAAGGGAAAGATTTCATACGAAGCACGAGACAGCGGAGGAATATATTAGAAAAGCACTTGGAATACCAGAACAATATGGTGTTGAATGTATAATCGCGATTGGATATCCGGATGAGGTGAAAAAACCTTATGAAGAAGATAAATTACGATACGAGAAACTTCATTTAAATAAGTTTTAATATTTAGGAAGTATTCCATATAGGAATATAAGAGTCAGCAACATAGGAAAAGACGGAACTGCTCCAATGGGGAGATGGTTTCGTCTTTTTTCGTTTCCTATAAGATTCTCACATTTTTAAGAGCGCCCGTTTTTGAAAATTCGGTCCATTCGCATACATTTACCGCATGATCTCCGATTCGCTCTAAATATTTGGCTACCATCAAAAGATCAATGGACTGGTCAATTTGTTCCGTGGATTGTTTTAGCAAATCCACCACATCGATTTTAACCTTGCTGAAAAGTTCATCTACCACATCATCTTGTTTTGCGATATTTCTGGCTGACTCCAAATTCTGTGTAATAAATGCTTCAATCGAACCACGTACCATCTCTCTAGCGGCAGCGGCCATAGCTGGAATGTGGCGTACCACATGGTATACCCGTTCGCCTTTGATTCGCAGGATTAATTCTGCAATATCAGAAGCATGATCTCCAATCCGCTCTAAGTCTGTTACCACTTTAAGCGCACTGGAAACAACTCTTAAATCCCCGGCAACTGGCTGCTGGCGAAGAATGATAGAAAGGCAGCGGGCTTCGATGGAGCGTTCTAGATCATTGATGGTTCGATCCCCTTTGATAATATCCTCCGCTTTTTCAAAATCTTGGTCTTCAAATGCGATAAAACACTGTTCAATGGAGTCTTCGACCATATGGCCCATCTCCTTAATGTCATCATTAAGAAGATTTAATTCGTGATCATAATTGATTCTTGTTGTCATTTTCGATCTCCTTTTCGATCTCTCTATAATTAGCCGAACCGTCCTGTAATATAATCTTCTGTTCTGGAATCTTTGGGAGCCGTAAATAGCTCAGTGGTAGGCGCATATTCAACGATTTCACCTACCAGGAAAAATGCAGTATGATCGGCAATACGGGTTGCCTGCTGCATGTTGTGCGTAACGATTGCAACGGTGTATTTTTCTTTAAGCTCATCCATCAGGTCTTCGATCTTCAAAGTGGATATGGGGTCCAGTGCTGAGGTGGGCTCATCCATTAATAAAACCTCTGGTTCAACCGCAAGCGCACGAGCGATGCAAAGACGCTGCTGCTGACCTCCAGATAGCCCGAGTGCCGATTTTTTCAGCCGTCCAGAAACTTCTTCCCAGAGCGCGGCTCCCTTCAGACTATTTTCCACGATGAAATCCAGTTCGGTTTTACTTTTGATCCCGTGTATTCTGGGACCGTATGCAACGTTATCATAAATGCTCATAGGAAATGGATTGGGTTGCTGGAACACCATGCCGATTTTTTTGCGAAGTAACGTGGTATCGACTCTTTGATCGTAGATATTTTCCCCATCTAACAGGACTTCGCCCTCTATTTTCACATTTGGTATCAAATCGTTCATACGATTTAATGTTTTCAAAAAGGTGGATTTTCCACATCCGGAAGGACCGATAAATGCCGTGATCTTATTGGTAAAAAGATCTAGCTTAACATCCTTTAAGGCATGATTGGTTCCATAATGTAAATTTAAGTGGTTGGTTGAAATTTTAATGGTATTGGTATTCACGATTCTTTCGCCTCCGTATTAAATTTATGGGACAGAAATTTAGCAAGTCCGTTAATAGCCAGTACAATGACAAGTAAAACAACGGCAATTCCAAATGCTTCCTTGTATTTGGCTTTCTGCATACATAAGTAAAGCTGGATGGTTAACGTACCGCCAGATTCAAATACTTTACTAAATAGGTTTCTTGGAAGAATGTAGCCACTGCCAGCGGTAAATAAAAGGGCGGCGGATTCTCCCACAATTCTTCCAATTCCCAGAATAATACCAGTTACAATCCCAGGCATGGCACTTGGCAGTAAGATTGTGCGGATCATGTACCATTTGGTAGCACCGATTCCGAGTGCTCCAGACCGATAGGCTTCTGGAACCGTTTTTAAGGCTTCCTGAGTGGTTCTGGTGATTAAGGGAAGTACCATAATGGATAACGTCAGTGCACCTGTGAGAATGGAATAACCAAATCCCAAGGTTGCTCCAAAGAAAACATATCCAAACAGTCCATAGATAATGGAAGGGATACCAGAAAGCGTTTCAGTGGTAAATTCAATGACACGTACTATTTTCCCGCCCTTGGCATATTCGTTTAAATAGATAGCAGCCCCCACCCCCAGAGGAGTGGCAATTAACAGTGTAATAACAACAATGTAAAGTGTGTTCACAATATTTCCCAGAATGCCGAAGGTTCCTCTTATTGTACTGGGAACAGTGGTTAAAAATTCTAAGTTAATTTGTGGAATTCCTCTCATAAAAACGTAGCCCATGATGCCAATTAAAATAAAAATAGAAAGAAATGCACTGAAGTAAATTAAGAACGTTAAAAACAGGTCTGAAAAACGTTTTTTACCGCCAAAAATACTTTTTTCCACAAGGGTGTTCCTGCGAATTGGTATGGCCATATCATTTGTCATGTTTTTCTTCTCCTTTCTTTAACAGTCGATTGAGTGAGATGTTGATCAACATGATAAACACAAACAGAATCAATCCGATGGTAAACAGAACCTGCTTATGAAGCCCACTGGAATAGGACATTTCAGAAACAATAGCAGTTGTTAGAAAACGGACGGAACTAAATGGAAGAGGTAAGTTTACGGAGCTTCCCGATACCAGACTAATGGCCATGGCTTCTCCGATGGCACGACCGGTTCCCAAAACAATAGCAGTAGCAATACCAGATTTAGCAGCAGGAATTACCACGTGGAAAATGGTTTGTATTTTCGTGGCACCCAAAGCAAGGGATGCACTTCTAAGATGCGAAGGGACAGAGTAAAGGGCTGTTTCGCTAATATTGATCACGGTTGGCAGAATCATCAGCGCCAATACCAAAACGGCAGATATCAGGTTCGCACCTCCTGTAAATTGATGCGTGGTGGAATTTGAAAATATTTTCAATTCCAAATCATACATTAAAGGGTTTAAAATCAGAATTCCCAACAAACCATAAATGACAGAGGGAATTCCAGCAAGAAGTTCTACGGCAGGACGGACAATATCTGCCAGTCTTTTCGGAGCGACTTCCGCTAGAAAAACAGCAGTCAATACACCGATTGGGACTCCAATTAATATGGCCAGTACCGTTCCAATAATAGAGGTTAAAATAACATAAAGAATCCCAAAACTTGGATTTGCGGCATCCGGCATCCAGGTAGTGCCAAAAAGAATATCCAAAATCCCAACTTTAAACAGTGCAGGGGTACCGCTTGATATCATATATAAACTGATGGACGCTACGGCCAAAACAGCAAAGAAGCCGCAGATTGTAAAGATTACTTCTGCAGCGTGTTCGATACCAGATTTACTTCCGTGACTGCCAAATATGGAATAAGACTTTGTACGCATAAAGTGGCTCCTTTCGCAAAACGGGGACGTAGCATAATCAGTCAGCTGCGCCCCTGTACATGTAATCGTTATGCAAACTATTTTTAAATTGTTTCGTTAGTTTGCTGGGATCAGTCCAACGGATTTAACTAACTCTTTTCCTTCGTCTGAGTAGATATAATCAAAGAGTGCTTTCACAGCGTCATTCTGCTCAGAAATTTCACCTTTGGTAGCCATAACAAATGGACGGCTTAAGAAGTAAGATCCTGCTTTGATGTTTTCTGCAGTAGGTTCCACGCTCTCTAAATTAATTGTTTTAACCGTATCATCTAAAACATCTAAGGAAACATAACCGATGGAACCTGGGGTAGAAGCAGCTTTTGCCATAACTGCACCAGTGCTGTCAAGCTCATTGCTGTATTTGCAGGCATCTTCCAATTTTAACAGTTCTTCAAATGCACTTCTGGTACCAGAACCTGATTCACGTCCAACGACTACGATTGGCTGATCGGCACCGCCTAAATCTTTCCAGTTTGTTGTGGTACCGTTGTAAATGCTGATTAACTGATCTTTTGTTAAGTCAGAAACGGAGTTAGCAGGATCGGTAACGACAGCGATTCCATCAATCGCAACGATGTTTTCAATAATTCCTTTTGCTTTTTCTTCTTCTTTTAAATTACGAGATGCATTACCGATGTCAGAAGCGCCGTTTGTAACCGCTTCTACTCCTGCGCCAGAACCAACAAATTCAGCCTGAACGGTAACACCCGGATGTTTTTCCATAAATATTTCGCTTAAAGCAGTTGCAAGCTTTTCCATAGAAGTGGATCCAACCATGCTGATTGAGCCTTTTAAATCTTTAGTCTCAGGAGCAGCGGTTGTATCTGCTGCAGAGGTTGTCTCATTTGAAGCACTCGTTGTACTGTCAGCTGCTTTTGTCTCAGTGGTTTTGCTTCCGCAACCAGCTAAAGCCCCCATAGTCATTACAGCCATTCCAGCTAAAGCAAGTACCTTAACAATATTTTTTTTCATAATTATATTCTCCTCTTCGCTTTTTCAATTGCATCTATCTACACATGGAGTATAGCAGTCACATGAAATTCGTGAAATCATATTTTGGTATAGAAACTGTAAAGGTTATGTAAAGAGCCTTGTACCTTACTTTTTTGGTTATAGTATGTGCAAGATACTAATAAAATACAGAACAAAATCTTAATTTTCTCGATATAATTGCAAAATAACCGCTTATTTTACAAAAAATGGTTTGTTATACTGGACAGAACATGCTATCTTGTGGTAAATTGTAACGTGCGTTTATTTCACAGCTATCATAAATCATTCCGTTAATAAGAACGGATACGAAGGATACGAGACAGGAGGATGTTTTCATGGGAGCATATCAATTGAAAATCATGATCAAGGGCAGTAAACCACCGATTTGGAGAAGGATTCTGGTACCAG
The DNA here is from genome assembly GCF_003833015.1 of Clostridium sp. E02. GTDB lineage: Bacteria > Bacillota > Clostridia > Lachnospirales > Lachnospiraceae > Lacrimispora. The sequence goes on along the minus strand of NZ_RJLQ01000040.1, from coordinate 2,033 downwards.
AAGGGATAACATTTGACCGCATGCACCAGATAATTCAGACTGCATATGGTTGGTCTGGTCAATCCCAGTATCAGTTTGAGTTTCGTTCGGAAAAAGTACGGGTGATTTCAAATGACCAAGACCACTCCGAAAAGTTTCTTTCCATAACAAAGGATGAAACCATCGACAAGCTGGTTGGGAATGCAAATAAATTTACTTATACATATAAAACAGCAGTTCCTTGGGAGTTTGTGCTACAGATGGAGGAAGCCCTTGAGGGGGATACCGAAGACTTTGCAACCATTATTAAGTTCAAAGGGGATAATCTTTTAGAAGACTGTGGTGGACTAGATAACTATTATAAGCAATTAGAAGAAGGAGCAGCTGAGGGTTTGACTGCATTTGATATGGAAGCGGTAAACGATAACCTGAAAGCTGGGACAGGCAATCAATCTGGTGATGTCCATATTTCAGATGTTTATGATTGTTATAACAAAGAAAGCATTGTTGAAATTGCAAAGAGACATGAGCTTAATGGAGTTGCTGATTTAAAAAAACATGAATTGGTCGAAAAGACAATTGATTTTATATTAGATGATAATAAGATGAGGTCTTATTTTTTATGCGTACGTGATTCGGAAATCGAATTGTTTGAACAGGTGGCAGCAGGGAATCACAAGATTCCAGCACTTAATATAGAAGAATTGGATTTTCTGTATGCAGGCGGTTATGTGACAGTCGGACCGAACAACGATTACATGGTTGCAGATGAAGTAAAGACAGAATATGAAAGAATTAACACACCAGAGTTTCAGGAAGAACGCAGACGCATATGTAAGATTGGGGATTATCTTTGCGCAGCAAATTCCTTATATGCCATTACACCACCTTCTGTTTTGCTTGAGACCTTTAACAAATATGAAGAGAAGAAACTTACGATTCCAGAATTGATGGAAGGATATGAGCGTCTTTTGCCATATCGTTGCTTGGTAAAATTCATTGACGGGAATTTTATAGATGCGGCACTGGCAGAGCAGAATCGTTTTGTTAATTTGATCCGCACGCAGAAGAAAGTTCCATATTATATTCCATCAGAGCAAGAAGTTCGTTTCATGGCAGATAACACTGGATTTTTGATGAGTGAAGAATTAAGCAAGCTCAGCCATTTCCTCACAGATGAAATGAATGTACCAGATGAGATGATTCCTTATGTATTACGACAGGTTCAGGCTGAGATTAGTCTTGGCGGTCAGCTTCAGGAAGTAATCAAGGATCTAGAGGAAGCTGGAATTCTTTTAGATACATCCGTTCATATGGAAAAGTTTGCAAGTAATATAACAGATGTATGGAATCATACCAGAATCGTGTTAAACAGAGGTCATAAGCCTTACGAGATGGTGATCAAGGGATTAGAAGATGTTTCATCACAAAGAAAAGACATTCAAAAAATATATCCCAATGAACCTTGTCCATGTGGGAGTGGGAAGAAATATAAGAAATGCTGTAGCAAGAGAAGCTAGTAAATATAAGAGCAATAAGAATGGAGTTCAAACCTGATCGGTAAGGTTTGGACTCCATTCTTATAGAATAAATTGTTAAAAAAATCGTGTAAATTAATAATATTGAAAAAAACAAAAAAAGTGTTGACAATTGTCGAATGCTTTGGTATGATATAACTCGCCGCTGAAAACGGCGGCAAACTTTCTTCAAAATCACATCATTGATTGATGGAAAAGGAATTTGAAAAAAGTAAAAAACTGGTTGACAAACATAACCAGTTATGATATTCTATATAGGTTGCTGTTGAAGCAACAAAGTAAAAAAAGCACTTTGAAAACAGAAGATTGAACAGTATGTAAAACCCTGAAAATTCGAATAAAAGTCATGTTTGATGACTTTGAATGAGAAATTCAGAACGAATACAAGCAATTGTATACGAACCAAACAACAAGTAAAAACGGGAAATAAATTAGCTAGTTAGTTGATTTTGACCGTGGATTGAACCAATGGCAAGTCCAAGCGGTATGCTCATGAAGTTTTGCTTCATTCGCTAC
>NZ_RJLQ01000003.1 GCF_003833015.1 Clostridium sp. E02 | reverse complement strand
GTATAATGTTCTCAGACATAGTTTTTATCCTCCTTTGGAAATTTTGTTGTGGTAACTTAATTCTACCAAACGATAAAAACTATGTCTATTTGCTTATTTGAATTTGCGCAATCTATTATACGTCATCCAATTATTTCCTCCTTGCTGCTGATTCGAAAAATGCGAAATGTAAAACTGAAGTTAAATGAAATTTCGGAAACATTAGGTGACATTTTAAATGGTAATAGGGGAAATTAAAAAAACACTAATTTATGCAACAAATTGCAGAAATAATTGGTTATATTTACAACGATATTTTTGAATGTTATAATATATTCACAATATACAAACGTTTGTATCTAAATTAAATTGTATATTATGCTTGATCGAGCTGTGAACCGGACCGTATGCACTGCGCAATGCATATGAAACTTAACTGATTACATTCTTACATCAAAAGGAGATCGAAAATGTCAAAAGTAAAAAATTGGAAAACAATATTCCCTGCAATTTGCGTACCTATGAACGATGACTACAGCATTAATGAGGGGGAACTCAGAAAATATGTCAACTGGCTTGCCGGTTTTGATGAAATTGAGGGTCTTGTGTGCAATGGACATACTGGAGAGGTCACCGGATTAACCAGACAGGAACGAAAAGAAGTTGTGGAAATTGTGGCCGATGAGGTAGGAGACAGATTAACCATCATTTCCGGAATCAACTGTGAAAATACAGCAGAGTCCATTGAGATGGCAAAGGAAGTAAAAGAGGCAGGTGCTGACGGAATTTTACTTATGCCTCCTCACATGTGGCTGCGTTTTGGAATGCATCCAGAGGCACCTTTTAACTATATAAAAGACGTGGCAGACGGTGCAGACATTGACATTATTATTCATTTATATCCAGCCATCAGCAAGGCATTCTATCCGGTTGATACGCTGGTTAAGATGTGCAAAGAAATCGATCATGTAAAGGCGATTAAGATGGGAACCAGAGTAACACCATTATATGAAAACGATGTCCGTGTTCTGCGTAGAGAAGCACCTCACGTATCACTTATTACCTGTCATGATGAAAGCCTTATGTCTTCTTTGACATTCCCAGGCATGGATGGCGCATTAATTGGTTTTGCGGCATGTATTCCGGAATTGATCACCGAGGCATTTAAAGCTTATAAGGCAGGAGATTTCAAAAAAATCCATGAATATGATAACAAGATATTCCCGATCTCCAGAGCAATTTACGGCGGTGGTCAGCCTTCAGGAGAAGCTCATGCCAGAATGAAAGAAGCACTTTTCCAGAGAGGTATCTTTTCTTCCGCACTTATGCGGCGTCCCGTGCTTCCATTAACAAAAGAAGAGAAAGAACAGGTATCAGAGGGTTTGATAGGAAGCGGCTATACATCTAAAATAACTCTGTAAAGAGTTGACTCGGAGATGGTGACTGTTTTGGTTCCGTTTATAAGAGGGGATTGTAAACGGAACCTCTTAAGGTGGAGGTCAGTTTATGGAAGAAACGATTGGTACAGCAGCAGGATCATCAGATGCAGCGTTTGACAGCTCAGCAGTAAAAATGCTGCCGTTTCTTAAGTTAGTGAAAAGAATCGGTCCGGGACTGGTTCTTACCGGAATTGTATTAGGTCCGGGAGCCATCACAACTGCAGCTATGCTGGGGGCAAGATATGGATATAGGATAATATGGCTGTTTATTCCAATTCTGTTTATGGGGGTTACTTTTTTACTTACAAACTATCGGATTGCATTGCTTACTGGAAAGCCAATTATCCATGCGATCCGGCATTACTACGGAGGAGGGGCAGCAGCCTTTGTAGGAGTCGCTTCCTTTTTATCATGTATGTTTTTCACAATGGGTAACATATCAGGGTCAGGATCAGGAATGAATCTGATTTTTGGTATAAACTGGAAATTAGGTGCAATCATTATGATTACGATCACTCTATTCTGTTACCTAACAAAAGGCGTTTATTCCAAAGTGGAAAAAGGTATTACTATCTGCATCATCGGTATGATAATTGCTTACTATGCCACGCTGGTATCTGCAGGAGGACCATCTTGGGGAGAGTTTGGAAGCGGTCTTACTCATTGGTCATTTCCAGCAGGCAGCCTTGCAGCTGCTCTGGGATTTATCAGCACCAGTGCATCTGTTACCACAGGTGTATATGGTACATACCTGGGAAAAGAAAAGAAATGGGACAAAGAGGATTTGTTTAATGGCGCTATGATGGTTGACTCAATTACTCATATTGGGGGGGTTATCCTCATAAGTGGAGCTGTTATGCTGGTTGGTATCATTGTGCTGCATCCAGCAGGAATTGTAATTAAAAACCCGGCTGAATTAGGAGAGATGATGGTACCGCTTCTGGGCAAAGCAGCTTATACAGTCATGGGGATTGCACTTCTTGCGGCGGCATTTTCCTCGCTACTGGGTAACACCCATCGTACAGTTGTTTTACTGAATGCCGGTTTTGATAAACCGACGAATCTGGATCACAAAAGTATAAAAATCGGTTCTATGGTTGTACTTGCAATTGCTGCAGTTATTTGCTTTTCTTATAATGGATCGCCGACTCAGCTGATTTTATTTGCCAATATTATGACAGCTGTGGCGACTCCGGTATCAGGATTCTTTGTCTGTATGCTGATCTGGAATAAGGATGTGAATAAAGGGGGAAAACAGCCAAAAATATTAGGGATTTGCATGATAATCAGCTATCTGTTTTGTCTGGTTCTGACTATTTCAGCTCTTAATACAGTCATTCCAAAGTTCGCTGATTCCATTATGAAATTATTTACATGATTTGTAGAATCATTTTAAAAGTCTTCAGAGTCAGTATTGCCTCTGAGGACTTTTTATTACGGAACAATCTGACCGGTTGGGTTGACAAGAATTTTCTGTGTGGTATAAAAGAATGGAAGACGATTGATTATATATGGAAAGAAGATGGTTTATTGGCAACATTGAAAGATGTAGCAAGGCTGGCAAATGTAGATGCAAGCACGGTATCAAGAGCTCTGAACAATACTTCATACGTACATCCCGAGACAAAGAAAAAAATTTATGCTGCAGTAGAACAGTTAAGTTATAAGCCTAATCTGCTGGCAAAGGGGCTGAGGCAGGGAAAAAGACATACGATCGGCGTTGTTATCCCCGAAATCAATTTTTCCATATTTGGTGAAATGGTACAGGGTATAGAAATACAGGCAAGAAAGATGGGGTACAGCATTATTATATGCAACACAAAAGACAAGCAGGATGCAGAAGAAGAATGCTTAAGCAGACTGAGAAACGGGTTGGTAGACGGAATATTAATCGCTGCAACCGGACAGAACGGAAGGCTTTTGAGAGATATAAAAAGCAGCGGAATATCTGTGATGCAAATAGTAAGAAATCAGGACAACTTACTCAGCAGTGTTGTGGCAAATTATTATGCCTGCGGTTATGAAGCGGTTCAATACCTGTATGGTAAGGGGTGCAGGCATATTGGGTTTATTAACGGATCAATGGAAATAATCCCTTATAAAGAGCGGTATAAGGGATACCGGAAAGCCATTCGCGAGCTTTCTGCAGAAGGATATGTTTCTTGTACTGCGTACTCGCAAAGAGATTATTTTAAAGGTGGTTATAATGGAATCCTGGAGCTGATAGAAAAGGGGGATGAACTGGACGGTCTTATGGTAGCTGTGGATATGCAGGGGCTTGGCGCGATCAGAGCGTTAAAGGAGCGGGGAATAAAAGTACCAGATGAGATTAAGGTCATCAGTCTGACTGGACACTCCATCGGAGGGATGTTAGAGACTGCAATGACTTCCATGGAGGTTCCGGCAAAAGAGATGGGAGAAGAAGTGACAAAGATGATTGTCTCTGATATTGAATCGGAACCGGATAAAAAAAGCAGCCCGTTTCATAAGGTTTTTGAAGCTTCGCTCATAGAGAGAGAAACTACTTAGACCTTCAAACGGGCCAATGGATAAATTATTGGAGTTCGTTCTTTTTTTTCCTGATTTCCATAAAAGAATAAACCCTGCATGAACTACAAACAGCGAGATAAACTGGGAGGTGGATAAGCTTCCCACAGATCCTCTTATTAAATCACATCTTATACTGCATTGCAAAAGAAGCAGTAAGATTTCTTCTTTCTGACTATATACAAAATGGTCATATCTTTTTTTCTGACTCCTATTACCAACAGACGCTTCAATGAAGGAAGCTTTCTATGGAAACCCATGGAATATCCTTATATTTCTCTTTTAACAATCCGCCTGATTCATAATAAATTTTATCCGGAATCATGTTGATTTACCTCCTGTTTCAAACTAGTATACGGAGGCTGGGAGGTAACAACCCATGTAAAAATGCACAAAAAACTGACAGAAAACTGTATGATATTACAAAATTTCAATAACGAACATATAAAAGCAAAACGAACATATAAAGCTATTGAAAATCAATATCAATCATGTTAATATGGCATTGCAGAAACAAAACGAACATAAAAAACAAGCATTAAGATCAAAGGAGAAGGTAGTATGAGCAAGGTGAGCGAAACGACCAGAGAATCATGGATCATGAGCACGTTTCCGGAGTGGGGAACCTGGCTGAATGAAGAAATTGAAAGGGAGGAAGTTAAACCAGGCACTGTGGCAATGTGGTGGTTAGGCTGTACCGGAATCTGGTTTAAAACACCAGGTGGTTGTAATTTGACCATCGATTTATGGTGTGGAAACGGAAAGCGGACTCATGGAGACGGAAAAATGGCAGAAGGGCATCAGATGGCCAATATGTGTGGAGCCAGAAAGATGCAGCCCAATTTAAGAGCGGTGCCCTTTGTCATTGATCCATTTGCCATCAAAAAGGTGGATGGAGTTTTAGCAACTCATTATCATCAGGATCACATGAGTGCAGAATATGCGGCTCACGTGATTCAAAGCGGCATGACGACTACAGATGAAGAGGGGAATGAAATTCCAGTGCCATTTATCGGGCCTTTAAAATCCGTGGAGACCTGGATGAAATGGGGAGTTCCCAAAGAACGCTGCAAAGTGGTGCGTCCCGGTGACACCATTAAGATGAAAGACGTGGAGATCGTAGTCCTTGATTCCTTCGACAGAACCTGTCTCGTGACAACGGATTCCACAGGAGAGGACAGAGAGGAACTCACCGGAACCTGTCCCACTGATATGGATGACAAGGCAGTCAATTACTTAATCAAAACTCCGGGAGGAAACATTTATCACAGCGGTGATTCCCATTACTCCATTTACTTTGCGAAGCATGGCAAAGATTATAAGGTTGATGTGGCATTTGCTTCCTATGGAGAAAACCCTGTAGGGCTGGCTGATAAGATGACTTCCTGTGATGTGCTTCGCATGGCGGAGGCGTTAAAAAGTGATGTGGTCATTCCGATTCACTATGATGTATGGAGCAACTTTATGGCAGATGTTAACGAAATACGGGTACTTTATGATATGAAAAAGGACCGCCTGGATTACCGTTTCCATCCTTTCTTCTGGGAAGTAGGCGGAAAATATGTCTATCCAACAGACAGGGAGAAGAAGGCATACCACCATCCGAGAGGGTTTGAGGATTGCTTTGATGCTCCGCAGAATATACCATATAGGTCCTGTTTGTAGGCATTTGGGGAGGGTTAACCATGCTGTTAAGAGAATTTGTAGAATTGGGGCATTATAAATTTGCGGAGAAAGCAGCCACCTGGGAGGATGCGGTCCGGATGAGCTGTGAAACGTTAGAAGCGGACGGGACAGTGGAGGCAAATTATAAGGAAGAGATCATTGAATGTATTAGAAAATATGGGCCTTATATTATTATCATGCCAAATGTTGCTATGCCGCATTCGCAGGAAGGTGCACTGGGGGTGCACAAAACTGCAATCGGATTTATGAAGCTGAACAAGCCGATCAGCTTTGAACCAGGTGATGCGGATAAGGATGCAACGCTTTTCTTTACCCTGGCTTCCTGCAATCCCGAGCAGCATTTGAAAAACATGACAAGGCTATCGGAGCTTTTGATGAATGAAGGGGCGGTGAAAGCACTTTTAAGTGCGAATACACCAGAGGACTTGATCAAGATTCAGAACGATTATCTGGATTCATAATGGGGAGGGTTTCTTATGGAGGTTTTATTAAAGATTTGGTCGTATTTTGCAGTCAATGTATTACAGCAGCCAGCTTTTATGATTGGCTTGATCGTTATGATTGGTTATGTGCTGTTAGGAAAGCCCTGGTATGATGTTCTTGCCGGAGTCATTAAAGCAATTGTAGGATATCTAATTCTGACCGTTGGCTCGGGAGGCCTGGTCAGCAATTTCCGTCCTGTACTTGTCGGTTTAAAAGACCGTTTCAATATGAATGCCATGGTAATTGATCCTTACTTCGGACAGAACGCGGTAACAGCGGGAGTGGAAGAGGTGTTCGGCAAGGGATTTGGTAATGCTATGATTCTGCTTTTAATCGCTTTCATCGTAAATATTATCCTGGTTCGATTCAGCAAGGTGACAAAGTTAAGAGCCTTGTTTACCACAGGCCATGTTCAGGTGCAGCAGGCTGCCACTGCTTACTGGCTTATCCTCTTTGCCTGTCCATTTCTGTTAAATAATAATGCAGCTCTAATAACAGTAATGGCATTAATTCTGGGAGCATACTGGGCGGTTGGTTCTAACTTAACAATCAAGCCCTGTCAGGAACTGACTGATGGCGCAGGCTTCTGTCTTGCGCATCAGCAGATGTTCGGGATTGCAATTAATACTTGGCTGGCAGAAAAGCTGTTTGGCAAAAAGAAGAATGGTAAAGAAGTGAAAAAGATAGATGAAATCGAGCTTCCTGGTTTTATGTCTATCTTCAATGAAAACATGGTATGTACCTCCATATTGATGATCGTTTTCTTTGGAGCAATCCTTTGTATTTTAGGAAGAGACTATCTGGTGGAACAAGAGTTCATGAAAGAGGGAGCCAGCATGTTCTTCTATGTGATTCAGACCTGTCTTTATTTTTCTGTTTACTTGGCAATTCTTCAGCTGGGTGTCAGAACCTTCGTTACAGAACTGACCGCGTCCTTCCAGGGAATTGCAGATAAGCTTCTTCCTGGTTCTCTTCCGGGAGTTGACTGTGCTGTTGTATTCGGATTTGGTTCTGCCAATGCCGTACCTCTTGGTTTCCTTGCAGGCTTTGCTGGTCAGATCCTGGCGATTGCTGCACTGATTTTATTAAAGAGTCCTGTGCTTGTAATCTGTGGTTTCGTTCCGGTATTTTTTGACAATGCAACCATTGCCGTATTTGCCAATGAAAAAGGCGGAGTTAAGGCAGCTCTCATATTACCGTTCTTTTCCGGAATCTGTCAGGTATTCGGATCTGCCATCATCGCAGGCTGGGTTGGTATGGCAGCCTACGGCGGGTATTTAGGGATGTGGGACTGGGCAGTTATATGGCCGGTTATGACCGCAGCGATGAAGTATTTAAGCTATGCCGGAGTGGTGATTGTAGTAGCCGTTTTACTTGCAATACCTCAGATTCAGTATCGGAAGGACAAAAAAGGTTATTTCCTTATCACAGAGGATTACGAAGCCTATAAAGAATTAAAGGATATCAAATAGAAGGAAGGAGAATGAATATGTCAAAAGAAAATAGGAGCTTTATGGTTTGCTGTGCCAATGGGGCTGGCTCCAGTCTAATGATGAAAATGACAATGCAAAAGGTTCTTGATAAGGCAGGTATAAAGCCCACAAAGGTTCATCACTGCTCCTTATCAGAAGGAAAAACGGCAGCCGCTCAGTATGATGTTGTCTTTTGCGCACAGAATTTCGCCAGTATGTTTCAGGGTGCCAAAGAAAAAGGAACTCTGGTGATCGGTTTGAGAAATATCATGTCTCCACAGGAGATGGAACAAAAAATGAAAGAGAATGGAATTCTTTGATTTCAATCAAAACGAACATAAAATAAGTGACACAGGCTTCTGAACAGGCTATAATAAGGAAAAAGAATCATATCTTTATGAGTTGAGAGGGAAAACAATGAAAAAAGACAGAGCTTGTGTTGAGAACAGAAGAAACCGCATCCTGGAATTGATGAAGAAAAATCCTAGGGTGCGGGTGGATGAACTAGCGGAAGCACTAGAGGTATCACTTATTACCATACGAAGAGATTTGCAGTATTTAGAAGATAAGAAGCTTCTGGTCCGTACGCATGGAGGAGCCATCGCTTCCGGAAGCCCTTTCGATGAGGTCTCTTTATACCGAAGGCTGATCGCCGAATTTGCTGCTAAATTTGTGTCAGATAATGATACGGTGTTTATCAATACGAGCAGCAATGCATTAAAAATACTGGAATCCATTTCCTGTTCTAATGTTACCGTCATAACCAATAACGGAAAAGCGATTCACTGTGAGCACTCCCAGGAAGTGAATGTAGTACTGACAGGCGGTGAACTGCGCTATCCAAAAGAAGCGATGGTGGGAGATTTTGCGATCCGTAACTTACAGACGATCTATGCGAAGAAGGCATTTATCGGCTGCTCCGGAATCAGCGGGGAAAACGGTATGACAACGGAGATCTTTAATGAAGTCAGCATCAACGAAATGATGGTAGGTCATGCAACCCAGGATGTATACGTTCTGGCAGATCATACAAAGATCGGAAAAAACAGCAGCTTTGTAAGCTGTCCGATTGAGAAAATTAAGTATTTAATCACCGATGAGAAGGCATCTGCAGAAGCTCTGGATATAATCAGAGAAAAAGGGGTGGAAGTTTTTGTGGTCCACCGGTCAGATTTTTGAACCAATCATAGTGGAACAATGCCCGGGCTTCCATGTTGATTGCATCTTTTATGGAGGCAAATTTATGGAAAAGGCATATACCCTTGGATTATATGAGAAATCCATGCCTGCGTGGCTTGGCTGGAAAGAAAAGCTGGAAGCTGCAAAAGCTGCCGGTTATGATTTTGTGGAAATCAGTATTGATGAATCTGATGAGAAGTTAAACCGTTTATCCATGTCACAGGCAGAACGATTGGAATTAATCAATACAATGAAGATTGTGGGACTGCCGATCCGCACCATGTGCTTAAGCGGTCATCGCAAATATCCCCTTGGAAGCCAGGATCCGGCTGTGCGGGAAATGGGGATGGAGATTATGAAGAAAGCAATCCAGCTGGCCGATGATCTGGGGGTCAGGATCATCCAGCTGGCTGGCTATGATGTATATTATGAGGATTCAAACGAAGAGACCAAACAGTATTTTTTGGAAAACCTAAAGAAAGCAACAGAGATCGCAGCGCGCTTAGGTGTTGTATTGGGGTTTGAAACCATGGAAACGGAATTCATGAATACAGTGGAAAAATCCATGGTATATGTAAAGCTGGTATCATCTATGTATTTAAACGTCTATCCGGATATCGGAAATATCACCAACGCAGCCAAAACCTACGGGATCAATGCATTCGATGACTTACGTGCGGGAAAAGGTCATCTGGTCGCCATGCATTTAAAAGAAACTGTTCCCGGAAAGTTCCGTGAAATCCCCTTTGGTACAGGGCATGTGGATTTTGAAAGTGCCATTAAAACAGCCTGGGAACTGGGAATTAGAAAGTATGTAGCGGAGTTCTGGTACACTGGAAATACCCAGTGGATGAGAGATCTTTATGATGCCAATAAACGGATGACAGAGATTCTTGATAAACAGTGCAAAGAGGAGTGTGAGGAATGAAAGCAGAGAAAAAGGTGTTGGAGCATTTGAAAAAATGTTATTCTGTCGCTCCTTTATATTATAAAGGAAAAGAACATTTTCTGGTAGCGGCTGAAAAAGAAGATCCATGCCTGTTGTTTGACATGGACGGTAATAAAGTGGATACCATCTGGGACGGACCGGGCGGTACCATGTCCATGGTGCAGGTACCCGGTACAGACGGGCAGTTTCTTGCAACTCATAAATTTTATTCCCCCAATGATTCCAAAGAGGCAAAGATTGTTCTGGTAACTCCTGATGATTTGGGAAAGTGGCAGGTAAGGACCATTGCGGTGCTTCCCCATGTTCACCGCTTTGACATACTCAAAAGGGGAAAAACCAGTTATCTTCTGGCCTGCACCTTAAAATCAGGTCATGCGTATAAGGAAGACTGGTCAAGCCCCGGCAAGGTTTATGCCGCAGAGCTTCCCAAGGTTCTTGGCGGTCTTTGTGAATCCAGTCCTTTAAAACTTGAGGTCATAATGGAGGGACTGATTAAAAATCACGGCTATTACCGAGTGGAAGAAGATGGGATGGATACTGGGCTTGTGTCCTTTGAAGGTGGAATCCGACAATTTATTCCGCCTGTTCGGACCGGAGAGCCATGGGATGTCCGCAAGCTTCTTGGAACTCCTGCCAGCGATGCGGTTCTGGTGGACTTTGATGAGGATGGGGAAAAAGAACTTGCAGTCCTGTCTCCTTTCCACGGTGACTGTATTTCCATTTATAAAAAAACAGAGGGCAGTTATCAGAAGGTATATGAATATGAAAAACCGGCAGAATTTTCTCATGCAATTTTTGGAGGGGATTTATGTGGAAAGCCGGCTCTTGTGGTGGGACACAGGCAGGGGGAACGGAATCTCCTTTGCTTTACCTGGAACAAAGAGCGGCAGACATACCAATGGGAAATTCTTGATCAGGACTGCGGACCGGCTAGTGTCCTGCATCTGAAAAAAGATGGGGAAGATTTATTAATCAGTACAAACCGGGAAATCGATGAGATTGCCATGTACCTTGTGACAAACTCTTAGTCTGAAACGATTGTAAGTGTTTGAAAGTAGTGATATTATAGGAGTAACTTTATGAGCACTTGAATGTATTGAAATACATTTTGAGAAAGGAGAAGTACATGATACGTTTTGCTACCATAGGAACTAATTTTATTGTTCGAAAATTTCTTGAAGCTGCAGCTAAAAGCAGTGAACTTTTATATATCGCTTCGTATTCAAGGGATGAGGAGAAGGCAAAAGCATTTGCAGCAGAATATAGTGCATGTAGATATTGCACCGATTTAATGGGTCTTGCGAATTCAAAGGATGTGGACGCAGTATACATTGCCAGTCCCAATAGCCTGCATTTTGAACAGTCAATCTTAATGCTCTCTCATGGAAAACATGTGTTGTGTGAAAAAACAATTACATCCAATCAATTGGAACTTGACAAATTAATAGAGACTGCTGATAAAAACCATGTCGTATTATTAGAAGCCATGCGTTCGGTTTTTGATCCTGGATTTGCGGTGATACAAGATAATCTGCACCGATTGGGACTCATACGCAGAGTTAGTTTCCAGTTTTGCAAATACTCTTCTAGATATGACAATTTTAAAAAGGGAGTGATAGAGAATTCGTTTAACCCCTTGTTTTCCAATGGGGCTTTGATGGATATCGGAGTGTACTGTATCCACCCGTTGGTTAAGCTTTTTGGCTTACCTAATAAAATTATATCAGATGCTATCTTTCTTCATAATGGTGTGGATGGAGCAGGAACGATTCTAGCCAGATATGAACAAATGCAGGCAGAACTCATTTACTCTAAGATATCCGATAGTCATATTCCCAGTCAGATTCAGGGGGAAGATGGAACCCTTGTGATTGAAGAGATACCAAATCCATGTAAGATAACATTTTATGGAAAGAATGGAGAGACTGAAGTGTTAATGTCACGTGAGCCAGAATCCAATATGATTTATGAAATCAAGGAATGGATTGGGCAGATCAAGGGAGAGCGGGACTGGCATGAGTCGATGAGATCCTCACGTATGGAGCTTCAAATGATGGATGAAGTCAGAAGACAGCTATCTATAAAGTTTCCCGCAGATGAAGAGGAGCAATGGTAATGGTAACATTGAAGGATATTGCAAAAAGATGTGACGTATCCGTATCTACGGTATCGAACATTTTAAATGGGATACCAAAAGTAAGTGAAGAAACAAGGCAAAAGGTATTACAGGTAATCAAAGAAACTGGCTATCAACCCAACTATATCGCCCGGGGACTCCGCAAGAAAAAGACAAAACTAATCGGGATTATTGCAGAGGATATTTCACTTTTTTCCGCCCCTATTATTATTGAAAGTATTATGTCTTATTGCGAGGAAAAAAATTACAGAACAATTATGGTGAATCTACGTTTGTATGCCAGATGGAAGGAACAATGGTATCATGATGAAGAGGAATATTACTCTGTTTTAAACCCGGCGATACAGGAGCTTTTGTCTATTAAAGTAGATGGGATCATATATGTGCCGGGTCATGCGAGAAACATGTGCTGCTTCTCTGAGGATTTAAAAATACCGGCAGTTATGACATACGGATATACTCATACGCCCCGTTTTCCTTCTGTTGTAATTGATGACGAAAAGGGTGGATATGATATGACAGAATATCTTCTGAAAATGGGACATAAAAGGATCGGCGTTATCGGGGGAAGAAAAGACAACATCCATATGGATAAGCGGCTTTTGGGATATCAGAAAGCCTTGTTTGACCGGAAGATCTTCTACAATCCAGATCTTGTATGTTATGGAAGCTGGGATCGGGTATGTGGATATAAGGGGGCAGAAACCCTGATGAAAAAGAAAGTTACAGCAATTTTTTGCTTTTCCGATATTATTGCAGGTGGAGTTTATGATTATTTAGAAGAGAATGGACTAGAAGCACCAGAGGATATTTCAGTAGTGGGTTTTGATGATCAGATAATTGCTGAATATTTTCGACCAGCACTGACGACGGCTGCACTCCCGCTAAAAGAAATTGGGAAAAAGGCGGCGGAGTTATTAATTCAGACATTAGAGGAGCAAGTAGAACAAAAAGCGAACCAGGTTGAGGAAATTTCTTTTCCGTGTTCCCTTATTTTCAGAAAATCGGTTAAAAAAATTGTTATAGAAAAAATATAGGAACAAAATGGAAAGCAGATGTGGTGATTTTAAGCCATATCTGCTATTTTCATATCACATGATAGAAAGGTGAAAACGTAAAACGATTTATACATAAATTTAACGAGAAAAACATAGTAATAAAGTATAATAAAATAGAATAAGTGTTGTGTAAAATATACAAATGACACAATTTAAATGTAATATTTGTTGACTGTGCTTAAGTTCTGGGATATAATTCCAGTGAACAAGTAAAACGATTTACAAAAGGAGATGCATATCCTTAAAATGTTGTGAAACTGTAAGAACAGGAAAGGATGGTTTTCATGAAAATGTTTACTGACAGGAAAAAGGCAAGGGCATTCAGAGAATTTATGTATGTGTTACCATTTCTTCTTTTAGTTGCTGTGTTTTCGTATTATCCGTTATATGGCTGGGTTTATGCGTTTTTTGATTATAAGCCACCGTTTCCGCTTCGTATGGATCAGTTTGTGGGTTTCAAATGGTTTTCCTCCCTGTTTACCAATGATGTAAAGGTAAGGCAGCTGCTGGCTGTTTTAAGAAACACCTTTGCGATCAGTGGGTTAAGCCTTCTGTTTTCCTGGTTTCCCATGATTTTTGCTGTTTTTCTTAATGAAATCAAATGGAGACCATTTAAAGTATTTGTCCAGACAGCCACTACATTACCTAATTTCATCAGTTGGGTTTTGGTGTATTCCATTGCATACTGCGTATTTTGCAGCACGGGTGTCGTAAACAGCTTATTGATGAATTTGGGAATTATTCAGTCACCCCAGCTTTTTCTTCAGTCTGCAGATCATATATGGCTGAAAATGTGGCTGTGGCTTACCTGGAAGAATGCAGGGTGGGCAGCGATTATGTATATTGCGGCCATATCCGGGATTGATGAACAGATGAAAGAAGCGGCCAGAGTGGATGGGGCCACGAGAATGCAGATTATCTGGCATATAACAATCCCTGGTTTAATTCCCACATTTTTTGTATTGGTAATGCTAAATCTTGCTAATTTCCTGACAAATGGAATGGAACAATTCTATGTTTTTCAAAATGCCTTTAATAAGGACTACATACAGGTGTTGGATTTGTATGTTTACAACATTGCAATGGGAAGTGGGGGATATTCTCTGTCTACTGCCATTAGTATATTTAAGAGTATCGTAAGCGTATTTTTGTTGTGTGCAACAAATCAGGTATCTAAAATGGTCAGAGGGGAAGGATTTGTTTAATGAGGCAGAAGGGAGAAGCTATGAGAGAAAACGTTAAAAAACATAAAAGAAAACAAAGTTTTGAAGACCGTATGATTGATACCATTACCTGTATTGTCTATTTGTTTTTTACCTTTATATGTGTTTATCCGTTCTACTACATATTCATTAATACCATTAGTGCCAATGATTTAAGTGAAAGGGGAAAAATTCTTCTCTGGCCGATTGGGATCCATTTTAATAATTATGTTTCTGTTCTTAAGATCTCCGGACTGTTTACCGCTCTCAAAGTTTCTGTGGCCAGGACATTGGTAGGGACAATTGTTACGGTATTCATTGCTGCTTTTCTTGGCTATATGTTTACGAAAGAAACTATGTGGAAGAGAAAATTCTGGTATCGATTTGTAGTTGCAACTATGTATTTTAATGCCGGCATTATTCCTTGGTACATCACAATGCGAAATCTTCATTTAACCAATAATTTCTGGGGCTACATTTTACCGGTTGCAGTATCCCCCTTTTATATTGTTCTGTGTAAAACATTTGTGGAGTCTATCCCAAGGGAATTGCAAGATGCGGCGGAAATTGACGGGGCCGGTACACTGAAAATATTTGTTCAGATTATTACCCCTTTGATTAAACCCATCCTTGCAACGGTTGCAATCTTTACGGCTGTAGCGCAATGGAATGCGTTTCAGGATACGTTACTTTTGGTAACGGATAACCGGCTGTATACCTTGCAATTTACTCTTTATCAGTACATCAACCAGGCAAGCTCCTTAAAGGCACTCGCCAATAGCAATGCCTCCTCCGCACAGATGGCGGCAAGTCTGGCACATTCCCAGACTGCAACATCCATCCGAATGACCGTTACGATTGTAGTTGTGGCACCGATTATATTGATTTACCCGATTTTTCAGAGATTTTTTGTAAAAGGAATCATGATTGGTGCTGTGAAAGGATAATAACAATTGCAAATAGAAAGAAGGGAGCAGTGTATGAACGTAAAAAGAAGAACTTTAAAAATGCTGTCGGTAGCTATGGTGTCAGTTTTGGTGGCTGGATGTGGCAGTCCCGCAGCAAAACAGGGAACAACCGCCGCCTCTGACACAGGCAACTACGACGAACCAATGAAATTTGATATTTATGATGTTGCAGCAAATTATCAGGGGACTCAGACTGGGTGGTTTGCAAAAGTAGTAAAAGATAAGTTTAACATAGAACTAAACATGATATCGCCACAGGTAGCTGGGGATGGGATCTACCAGACCCGGTGCAGTACAGGAAATTTAGGAGATATTGTTGTGGTGGAACGCACCGATTTTACGGACTGTGTAAAAGCAGGATTAATTAAGGATATTACGGCGGATATCAAAAATTATCCTAATTTAATGGGGTATCAGGATCAGATCGATGTTTTAAATCAGGCATTGCCAGAAAACAAGGAAGGAAAAACCTATGGAATTCCCTGTCAGATGACCAATACATCACCCACCTCCTATTCCCAGGACGTAATTCAGTCTAGTCCGCTTTTGCGATGGGATCTTTATTCAGAAATGGGGTGTCCAGATATAAAGAATACGGATGAACTTTTAGATGTTCTGGAACAGATGATGAAGGCACATCCGACCAACGAAGCCGGAGATCTGGCTTATCCCTTCTCTTTGTGGTCTGACTGGGATGGTGGAGACGGAATGTTAGGAATCGCCAATGTCACACAGCTGACAACCTGGTATGGGGAAAAAATCAAAGGCTCCCTTCTTTTAAAGCCAGATAATACATTTATACCGGTTAACAGCAAAGATGGTACTTATTATAAGATGCTTCATTTCTTAAATGATGCAAACAGAAGAGGGCTTGTGGATCCCGATTCCGGTACCCAGGATTGGAATACGGCCTGTGATAAGATGAAAACGGGCAGAGTGTACTTAATGTGGTATAGCTGGCAGACGGGTTTTTGGAATACGCAGGACCGGTTAAAGGATGGCACCGCATTTATTTATACACCGGTTAAGGACCAGACCTATTATGCAGATGCAGATACCTATTATGGCAGTGGTCGTGTTTTTGCTGTAGGTTCTCAAGTAGAGGATGCCAAATATCAAAGAATTATGGATTTCCTGGATTGGTATGCAAGTCCTGAGGGCTTAACTTACGAGCATGATGGATTAAAAACATTTAACTATACCGTGGGCAGTGACGGAAAATATACATTAATAAATGATAATGCTTTGATGGACAATGTGATCGTACCGGACGAATTTGGAGGCGGCGGATACAACGACGGAAATAATGCAATCAATCAATGGATGGTGGATGCCATCAGTACAGATCCGTCTACCGGGGAACCATATAACAAAGATTACTGGAGTACTTATAAAGCAGCCACAATGACACAGATGAAAAAAGACTGGGCAGCTAAATTCGGTGCGGCAGAACCGGTTGATTACATGAAAGAGAACAAGATTCTTTTAATCAGCCCCAATGTGAGCGTGTCCCTTCCCAGTGATCCATCGGATATATCCATAATTCGCAATCAGTGCAGCGAACTGTTCAGTGATTATTCATGGAGAATGATTTATGCAAAGGATGACGAAGAGTTTGATTCTTTTTGGAATGAGATGTGCACACAGATGGATGGAATGGGATTTGATGATCTGGTTCAGTTTGATAAAGAAAAGTATCAGATCGAGCTAGACGCAAAAAAGGCTGTAAAATAGCAAAAAGTACTCATAAGGGAGGGGAAATCATGGATATAACGTCAATACTTCCGGAGGGCAAAAGCAACGCATTCTGGGAGCAGGAACAAAGTTATGAGCAAGAACTGCATGTGGACTGCAATCAGGCTGGAGCATTAGAGGAACGTGATGGAAGTATCCAAAAGCCCTTTCAGACGATAAATGAAGCAGCTGCAGCTGCAGTTCCGGGAACCAGGGTATGGATTCATGGCGGTGTGTACAGGGAATGCGTACACCCTGCCATGGGCGGAACCGGCCCGGATCGGATGATTTGTTATGAAGCCTGGCAGAACGAACCGGTTTGCATCAAAGCTTCCATAGAGGGAAAGAATTTCACCCCCAGCCGGGGCTGGAGATGGAACCATTTTTCTTCGGATGCACAGGAAGAAGGAGTTTCTATTTGGGAGATAAAGCTAAATCCAGAGGATTTTAAAGGATATAATCCATTTTGTGCAGTCAATATCCTTCATGACAGATTATTTCTGGAATATGACAAAACCGATATGACCACGTATCTAAACCGGCGTGGAATGGTTTTTTGTGATGGGAAGCCGTTGGTTCAGGTATCCCTTTATCATCAGTTAAGCGAACAGGAGAACGCGTATTGGGTGGAAGCCAATGGGCAGACCGTCCATGTTCGATTAAGCAAAGACGATGATCCAAAGAAACATCGGCTGGAGATTACATGCAGGGAACAATGCTTTGCACCGGAGATTCCCTTTTTATCTTATATCAAGGTGAAAGGAATTACCTGTGCACATGCAGCTACCGGTGCCCCAGTGCCCCAGAGGGGTTCCATCTCCTGTTTCAGGGGGCATCACTGGATTATCGAAGACTGTGAAGTGGATTGGGCAAATGGTGTGGGAATTGATATTGGGAATGAATGCTGGCATCATTCGGTGTCTGAGGATCAGATCATTGGAAATACCATAATACGCCGCTGCCGAATTAAAAATGCAGGGGTATGCGGCATTGCCGGATTATTTGCGCAGAATCTTTTGATCGAAGATAATGTGATCGAGGGTACAGGCTGGCAGAGGATGGAGCTGTCCTGGGAAGCAGGTGCCATAAAAATACATAATTGCAGGAATAGTCTGATCAGAAGAAATATTTTTACAAAGACATTTCGGGCAGATCATTTATGGCTGGACTGCAACAATGAGAATAATCGGATCACACAGAATTTGTTTTTAGATGGAATTGAGCAACGGGAGGCTGTTTTCATCGAATGCACCAGAGACGGTGTTAACTTGATTGATAATAATATATTCTGGAATGTGGAAGGCAGATTTGATGCAGAAAAAGTGATACAGGAACCTGGCTCATCAGGCTGGTATAAGATGGAAGAGGATGGAGTTGTAAATGGATATGCCATTTATGGCGAAGGGACAGACCACTTATATGTTGCTCATAATTTAATTGGAAGATGCAAAAGTGCGGGGTATTTTGCAAAACCGGTTGCATTTCGCATGCATGGAAATCTCAGGGGAGGAACATCAAGAGATGCCCATTTTATCAACAACATTTTCTACGAATGTGGGGAGGCAGCGATCAAAATGCCCACGGAGAAGAACCAGGCAGAAGGAAATCTTTATGTTTCTATGAACGGGGGATATTTGAGAATTCTATATCCGGCTCCTCCAAGTTGTCTAGATCTCCCTGCATGGCAGGAGTTTTATGGATTTGATCAAGAGGGACAGGAGGGAGCCTTTCAAGTTGATCTAGATACTGATTATTATACGCTGGTGTTTCGTTCTGCAGCTGAGTATCCATGGGAGACCATGTGGGGAAGAGAACGGCATCATTACGTGATAAAAATAGAAGATATTAAACCAGTAACAAAAGATTTGCTGGTATCCAATGATTTTTTCGGAGCGTTTCTTAGAAATGATACGTGCAAGCCGGGGCCTTTTGAAGAACTGGTATCCGGAAGAGTTTATCATATTGATCCAAGAAAACTGTGAAAAGGGAAATGGAGGAAATTATGATTCGCATAGCAAAAACGGAAAATGGCATAGTAAGAGGAATTGAGGCGGCGGATCCCAGGATTACGGCGTTTAAGGGAATTCCATTCGCTGCGCCGCCAGTGGGGGAAAAACGGTGGCGTGCACCAGAGCCTTGTGAAAACTGGGAGGGAGTCCGTGACTGCTTCCGGTTTGGTCCCATATCCATGCAGGGGGTCCCGGGGCTGGGAGATAATATTTATGACAGAGAATGGCATGTGGATCCGGATATTGCAATGAGTGAGGATTGTCTTTATTTAAATGTCTGGACGGGAGCAAAGAAAGTAGGAGAAAAGCGGCCTGTTCTGGTATGGTATTTTGGCGGTGGGCTGCAAAACGGATATACGGCTGAAATGGAATTTGATGGAGAAAGACTGGCACGAAGAGGTATCATTGTGGTTTCCGTCAATTACCGGGTGAATGTATTCGGCTTTTTGTCCCATCCGAAGCTTACCAATAAGCAGCCAGATGATCCAGCAAATTTTGGTCATCTGGATCAGCTGGCAGGTTTAAAATGGGTCACTAGAAATATCGAGGCATTTGGCGGTGATCCTGAGAATATAACCATAGCGGGGCAGTCCGCAGGTGGGGGCAGCGTTATGACACAATTAACCACTCCAAGAAGCGAAGGTCTGTTTCAAAAAGCAATCGTATTAAG
Organism: Clostridium sp. E02; assembly: GCF_003833015.1. GTDB lineage: Bacteria > Bacillota > Clostridia > Lachnospirales > Lachnospiraceae > Lacrimispora. The sequence goes on along the minus strand of NZ_RJLQ01000003.1, from coordinate 212,066 downwards.
TGGCGTACTAAATCTTCCCTATGACGATAAAATGGATCTGTTTAGCCACACACTTGCCGACGCGGAAAAAACGGGAGAAGAATTCTTTGAATTTATTGGTGTAAAAGACCTTGATCAGGCCAGAGCAATGGATGGGAAACTGTTATATGAAAAGTATGAGGAGTTTGGGGGATTCATGGGAACGGTCATTGATGAAAAATTCTGCTTTGGGAATTCCTATCAGCGCTTTATGGAAAATAAAAGAGCAATGGTCCCGATAATGGCGGGGAATACTGCGGATGAATTTTTTGACTCCATTTATGCAGGTTCCGATGAAGAACTAAAAGAAAAAGTAAAAACATTATATCCCGGACAGGAAGAGGAGTTTCTTCGTTTGCTGGGAGATAGCCCACGGGATTCTGAGGGAAATGCAGGTTCCGTAAGCAGCATTGAGTTTGCTGTAAGAGGACTGTTTCATCAAAATTCACAGCAAAACAATCCGGTTTCCTGCTATTATTATACCTTTGATGCAGATATTCCTGGCTGGGATAATCCGGGAAATTTTCATTCCGTAGACTTATGGTTTTTCTTTGAGACGCTTGCAAAATGCTGGAGGCCATTGAAAGGAAATCATTACGATCTGGCAAGACATATGGCCAATTACTGGGCAAACTTCATGAAAACAGGTGATCCAAACGGAAATGACGCGGATGGAGAGCCAATGCCAGAGTGGCAGCCGTTTACGGAAGAAAATCCAAACGGAATTTTGTTATCCACAGAGAAAATTGAAATGAATCAGCAAAAGGAACCGGAACTGATGACGTTTTTGTTAAACAGGCTCAAGGAGAAATTTGAGGAATAAAATTGACTTGTGCAAACAAAAGAGGAAGGAATAAAGGAAGGTTATAGAAGGTGCAGCATGAATAGAGTAGAAATTAGTGACAGATTTTTTAGTAGGTACAAAGAATTAATCAAAACGGAGATGATTCCGTATCAATGGAAGGTATTAAATGATGAGATTGATATAACCATTGAACGGGAACGAAACGATGCTTCCATCCCAAACGAGAAAAGCCATGTCATTGAAAATTTCCGGATTGCGGCCGGAAGGAAAAAAGGAAATCATTATGGCTGGGTATTTCAGGACAGCGATCTTTATAAATGGCTGGAAGCGGTTGCCTATACCTTACGGGAACAGATGGATGAAAAATTAAAAAGTTTGGCGGATGATGTTGTGGACTTAATCAGTGAAGCGCAGGAAGACGACGGATATCTGGATACATATTTCACCATTGAAAAGCCGGATGAGAAATTCAAAGGCCTGTGGCAGAACCACGAATTATACTGCGCAGGGCACTTTCTTGAGGCGGCAGTGGCTTATTATGAAGCAGTTGGAAATCAAAAAGTTTTAGAGATCGCATGCAAGCTAGCGGATCACATTGATTCCGTGTTTGGAGAAGAGGAAGGAAAGAATCATGGCTATGATGGTCATGAAGAGGTTGAAATCGGACTGATGCGGTTATACCGTCTGACACAAAATGACAGATATCTAAAACTTGCCCGGCACTTTTTACTGATACGGGGAACAGATCGTGCAGTTATGGGATCAAAGCATCTTCCTTTAACCTATTATCAGGCACATCTTCCGATCCTTGAGCAAAATACCGCTGAGGGTCACGCTGTAAGGTTGGTTTATCTTTGCACTGCAATGGCTGATCTTGCGGCAGAAACAGGGGATGAGAAGCTTCTTGCAGCGTGCAGACGGTTATGGAAGAATATTGTAAAACGGCGTATGTATATCACCGGTGGAATCGGATCGACGGTATCCGGGGAGGCATTTACTTTGGATTACGATCTGCCCAATGATACCATGTACTGTGAGACATGTGCGTCTGTGGGACTGGTGTTCTTTGCATATCAGATGCTTTTATCAGAGGAGAAGGGGGAATATGGCGATGTGATGGAGCGCGCTCTTTATAATACAGTACTGGGAGGCATGGCTCTTGACGGAAAACATTTCTTTTATGTAAATCCTCTGGAGGTAGTTCCAGGCAAATCACTTAAGGATCCGGGGAAGAGTCATGTAAAATGCGTACGTCCCCAGTGGCTTGGCTGCGCGTGCTGTCCTCCCAACCTTGCAAGGCTTGTAGCCTCAGTGGAGCAGTATGTATTTGTTCAAAAGAAAAACAAACTTCTTGTCAATCTCTTTGTGGAATGTAAGGGGAGGTTTGAAATAGAGGATGGCATTCTGGACATAGAACTAAAGACTGGATATCCATGGACCGGATCCGTGGAAATCAAGGTAAATTACAGTGGAACTGCCAGTGTCTGCCTGGGAATCCGGATACCATCCTGGTCTGATACCATTGGTGTGGAGATCAACGGGAAAAGCACAGCTTCTGATGCAGAACATGGTTTTATCTATATCAACCAGAGTTTCAAAGAGGATACCATACGACTTGAATTGGATATGGAACCAAAGCGCTGGTATGCCAATCCATTGGTTGAAAATGATTTTGGGAAATTTGTAGTTTCAAGAGGTCCTCTCGTTTATTGTGCGGAAGAAGTGGATAATGGAAAAAATCTGCACCTATTGTCCGTGGAAAAACAGGAACCACTGGAATATAAATTTCAGGAAACTCTGCTGGGAGGCGTGGGCGTTCTCACGGCTTATGGCTGGAAGACAGAAGCGGACAGGGAAGACTTAGGGCTTTACAGACAGAGCAATGTATTAGAAAAGAAAGTCAGAACAAAGATCAGATGGATTCCTTATTACAGCTGGGCCAACAGAGGCGAGAATGAAATGCGTGTATGGATTAGAGAAGAAAATCAGCGTTAGAAGAAACTGCAGCCGCCCCTGCCGGGTTTTGACCGGAAGGAGGCGGCTGTGTCAGTATTTTATATGGTTCTCTTAATGATTCCGGTATCCAAATCCGTTTCCTCTGCGGTGATTGCCCATACCGTTTCCGTTACAGCCGCCTGTACCATAACCGTTACCTGCGCCATTTCCGTTTCCGTCACAGACCGCCTGTCTTTCGCGGATTGCGGTAAGCTGTGTATCTGCCTGCTCCTGTGTCAGTGTACCGTCAGCTACTTTCTCATTCAGCCTGTCTTCGTGGATATCCGCCAATGCCTGCTGGAATTCATCTAACTTTCCTGCCTCATCTGCCATGGATCCATAGGTTTTTCCAGATCTGCGTTCCGTAATTATCTCATCCAATGTCTTTCCTGTAATACCTGACACTGCTTCGGCAGGTGTCTTGTAAGCGGCAGCTGCAAATGAGGTCATGGTTGCGGCTGTTAGCGCAAGTGTAATGGCACATCCTGTAATCATTTTTTTGTTATTTTTCATAATTTGTAAACTCCTTTCGGTTTGTGTTATTTTCCTTTCGGTACGTTCATAATAACGTTTGTATATGGCACAAATGTGTCAGGAATGGTTTTTTTGTTTGTCATTTTATTTTATGTGCCACAAAGTTGCCTTATTTTGCTGATATATTTATAATGAAATGACAGGAGGGATACGATATGTCAATAATGCTGATCGCGGACGACAGTCCCCAGTTATTAAATATTTTAAACAGTGCGGCCAGGAAAGAGGGCTTTGAAACGGTACTTGCTCAGGATGGGCAGCAGGCGCTGGATGAATTTTATGCAAGAAAACCGCAGGTTGTTCTGCTTGATGTAATGATGCCTAAACTGGACGGGTTCCAGGTGTGCCGGGAAATCCGCAGGCAGTCCGATGTTCCGGTTATCATGGTAACAGCCAGAGGAGAGGATTTTGAGAAAATCATGGGATTGGACATAGGTGCAGATGATTATATTGTGAAACCATTTTCACCTGGGGAGGTTATGGCGCGAGTGAGAGCTGTACTGCGACGTATTGAGAAGGGCGCCGGGGAACCGGAGAAGATACTTCAGATTGAGAATCTGATAATAAATCTTGAAAATTACAGCGTAGCAGTCGACAACAAACCCATACTTTTAACAAAGCGGGAAACAGACATGCTCTGGACCCTTGCCGGCGGGAAGAATCGGGCCTATACCCGTGAGATGCTACTGGATCTTTTGTGGGGATATGATTATTATGGTGATCCCCGCACGGTTGATTCTCATATGAAACGCCTGAGGGCCAAGCTGGAAGAAGCACCACATCCCACCTGGGAAATACGTACTATACGGAATGTGGGCTATAAATTTGAGGTGCTGCCATGAATAAGAAAATAATCTGGAAACTGGTAGCCTCTTTTGCTGCAGTGCTTCTTTTGTTTACAGCCATATTGGGAACTGTGTTTGTATCCATGTTCCGGCAGCATACCATTGCAATCAATCGTTCTTCTATGGAGAAGCGGGCGGTTTCCATTGCGGAAACGCTGGCACTCTATGAGAGCGGAGAGGAGCAGGGACCGGAAACAGGAATGGGAATGGGAATGGGCATGGGGCGTCATGGAATGGGAGGATATGGTGCCTATCTTCACTTTTTAGATCAGGTTGCAATGGCAACGGTATGGATTGTGGATAACGACCGAAATGTTATCTCCTCCAGTCATGACGGTGTTACTTCAGGAGAGGAACTGCCTGAAAATGCAGAGAAAATTATCAGCAGGGTTTTGACAGGAGAAGTTACTTACGGAGAAGAATTTTCGGGGTTATTAAATGCTTCGACTCTGACGGTGGGGGTGCCGATTCGTACTGAAAACGGGATTTTTGGCGCTGTTTTACTTCACTCCCCGGTAAGTGGAGTCAATGAAGCTGTGCTTCAGGGTTTGTCCGCACTAGGAGCAGGTGCAGTCATAGCCCTGATTCTTGCAGGTATGGCTGCCGTGTGGCTGTCCTATCGGTTTACCAATCCTCTGCGCCGCATGAATGATGCAGCAAGGGGGCTTGCCAATGGTGATTATACGGCCCAAACTGAAGTTGACCAGGAGGATGAGATTGGTCAGCTGGCCCAAACCATTGATTTGATTTCCAAACGTTTGACTGAGGCTAGAAAGCAGCAGGCGGCTCTTGATCAGATGAAACAGGATTTTGTAGCCAATGTCTCTCACGAGCTACGTACACCGGTGGCAGTTTTACGCGGTTCTCTAGAGGTGCTTTGGGATGGAACCGTTGATACACCGGAGGAGATTCGGGATTATTATGACCAGATGTTAGCAGAGAGCCGGCATTTAGAGAGGCTGGTGAACGATCTGTTGGATTTGTCACGCCTTCAAGATGATCAGTTTTCTCTTGATATAGGGGAGGTAAATCTCTGCGATGTAATTCGGGATTCTCAGAGGGCAATCCGCCGTAAGGCAGAGGAAAAAAAGCTTAAACTTCTGGTAGAATGCCCGGCAGATGAGTGTGTTGTGGTTGGTGATTATGGCCGGCTGCGACAGCTAATTTTAATTCTTCTGGACAATGCGGTTAAATTTTCGCCGCAGAAGGGGGATGTGGGACTAACTCTTTCAAAGAATGTACAAGGATGCCTGATTACTGTGACTAACAGCGGCGAAGAGATTCCTGCCGATACAATCCCGTTCCTGTTTGACCGGTTTTATAAAACAAGCAGCCCTCAAAACCGTTCTGGCACTGGTCTTGGGCTTGCCATTGCAAAGCAGATTGCAGACCGGCACAATGCTCGTATCCGTGTGGAAAGCAGGAATGGGATTACCAGTTTTCTTGTTATATTTTAAACATAATTGCCACAAAGTAATTCCTGTAGTATGATGAATTTAAAACAAGCCTGCAAATAAAAAGTCAATAGGAAATTGATGATTTTTCTGGATTAAATTTATATTGATTTTTGGGTATGAAAAATAGACCACCGTTATCCGCTGGTCTGAAAGGATGTGGGTTTAATTATTCTGGAAGAGACATAAGATATTCTTTTACTCTTCCGTAATAGATACGTAAAAACTTATTAGCACCTGCGGTCATGTAGACGTAGTAAGGTTTTCCCTGAGCACGTTTTTTATCTATAAACATATATACAGGGTCATCCTGAGGTTTTGTTTTGACGAGACAGTCCATGACCTGAAATAAGGTTTTTCTAAGTACAGAAGAGCCTCGCTTGGAAATAGGAACACTTTTTTGTTCATAGGTTCCTGATTCATTTACTCCTGGGTCTACACCAGCAAATGCTGTGATAGCACCTTTATGAGTGAATCGTGTGACATCTCCGATTTCAGCCATAAGCTGAGGACCAAGAGATGGACCAACACCTTTCATTGCCATAACAACAGGATATTCGGGGAGTTTGGCTGCAGTTTCATTCATCAGGGTACGGAGTTCTCCCACGGTCTTAGAAGCAGTGTTTAATTGTTCTACGGCCTGTTTAACTATCAGCTTGGTTAAATCATCTTTTGGAAGTACAGGAACAAGTTCCTTTGCTGTTCCGTAGATTTCTTCAGCTTTATCTTTACTGAAGTTGTACTTCTTGCGTTTGCACCAATTCTTATAATGGTCAACAAATGCGTTTAATGACATTTTACGAACACAGTCCACATGCCAGTATGTAGTAGCAAAATCAACCCATTTTTGGCTACCGTCATCACGAGCGGGGCTGTCAAAGTAAGTATTAACACCTGGGTAAGTTTGATCTAGGATACCGATGAGGTTATTCTTCATAGCTGTTTTGTGTTTCATGTAGAACCCAAACTGACGGTTCATAGTCTTTAATTGATTACGTATTTCGTCCATAAGACTATACTGTTTCAATTCAGTCCAACTGTCAAGTGTGTAACGGGCTATTTTTACAGCATCAGCTTTATCAGATTTTACTTTACGCAGAGAGTTATCTCCAAAATCTTTAATGAGCTTAGGATTTACGGCAGTTACAAAAAGATCTGCCAGAGAAAGCTCACGAGCCAGTGGTTCGTAATAACGACCAGTGTGCTCCATAACTATTCGGGAATCACCTTCGATAGATTTGATCTGTTCAATCAAAGATTGGATGTTACCGGAAGTGTGTTTGATTTCAAATGGTGCTGAAACAATCTCACCATAAGGGCGTAAAATAGCAACCATGCTTTTGCCCTTGGATACATCAATACCTACTGCGTTCATGTTCATAAATTTGTCACTCCTTTAGATTATTGCAATGGATAAGTACCAGTTTTACTCATTACCTATTCAATCTACTGTGGTATGACACGAACGTACCTGAGGCAGTTCAACCTGCATAAAACGAATGCTGCGAATGAGGAGCTGGTTATCAGTCTTATTTACGGACGCTAAGTCCAAGAAAGGGGACGATATACCGATTGCTACCTACATTCTAACAGTTAAGCAACAAGATGGATAATTCCTTACTGGCTGTAAGGGATATTAACCATAAATATATTGTAGTAGGAAGGAGAAGGGATTATGAATGGGGAAAACAAAAAAATGGAGGAGAGGATGATTTCATCCTTTGATGGAACAAAACTGAGATTTAGAAAAGATACTGTGGAGAATCCAAAGGCGCTGATCGTCATTGCCCATGGACTGTGTGAGCATTTAAACCGATATGATTATTTTACGGAAAAGCTCAACGAGAACGGCTATAGCGTATATCGGTATGACCAAAGGGGGCATGGGAAATCCGAGGGGAATAAAGTTTATTTTAAAGAATTTAATGAGATGCCTGATGATCTGGGCCAGATTGTTGCCCTTGCCAGAGAGGAGAGTGGCGGAAAGAAGGTCTTTCTCTTCGGACACAGTATGGGAGGAGAAACAGTAACACTATTTGGTACAAAAAATCCGGGACAGGCAGATGGGATTATTACTTCAGGTGCGCTGACCCATTATAACCATCCAGTTATGGGCGATCAATTTCCAATTGAAGCACCAGATGATACCTATCTGCCCAATGAGCTGGGAGAGGGAGTTTGCAGTGATAAAAAAGTGATTGAAGCATATGCTTTGGATCCGTTGGTGGAAAAGGAGATCAGCACCGGACTGATCAATCAGATATATGCAGGCGTCCAGTGGCTGAAGGTTAATATAAAAAGCTTTTCCGATCCGGTTTTGATTCTCCATGGAGCGGATGACGGCCTAGTTGCTGCAAAAGATTCCCTAGATCTATTTGAAGAGATAAGTTCTAAGGATAAGAGTTTGCATATCTATGCGAACCTCTTTCATGAAATCTTAAATGAGCCTTGTAGAGATGAGATCATTGGGGATATTCTTTTGTGGCTTGGCAAACGTATCTGATCGCTTACCCATAGCAGAAACAAGCTGCCCCCGACAGGAAGGAGAAAAACTTTCTCTCCTATCGGGGGCAGTTAGACTAATTTTATTGTAGTTCTTCGCCGCAATTACTGCAGATTTTTGGGTTCGTTCCTTTTCCCAAATAGTGATTGCATTTTGGGCATTTCCAGTTAATCTGTGAAAAAATCACAACTCCTATAATGACCAATACTGCTGCAGGGCGAATGGAAAGCAAAAATAAAGCGATTGCAACAATCAAGCCGAGTATGGGAACAAGAATTTGTAGTTTTTTCTTTTTTTTGAATGCTTCTTTGGTATCTGACATGAATAGTCCTCCTCATATGTAATATTTTGTTTAAATTAGTTGTCCTATAAATATAATACGGGAAAACATTTACATTGCAAGTAAGAATCGATATAATTATGGGTATCAAGTGCTAAGGAGGTTACATGGTTGACATTAAATTTATAGCTCAGAAAGCAGGCGTATCCATTGCCACGGTGTCAAGAGTACTAAATCATTCCAAACCTGTAAGTAAGAAACTGGAGGAGAAAGTACTTGAGACGGTTATAAAATACAACTACTATCCAAAGTCATCGGACCGTTTTATTGCTGCCAAGCGTACGTTTATGATTAGTATTTTGATTGAAGACCATATTAATCAATTTCACTCTGAATTTTTACCCCAGATCACTCAGCATATTGCTCAGGCAGGATATCAAGCACTCATCAATATTGTTGGTACAAGCATGAAGCAAAAAGAAACTTCCATTCATGAACTTACTGCACGCCGTGTTGAGGGTATTATTGCATTGTTTCATTTAGATGAATTATCCGCGAAGCGTCTAAAAAGCTTGTCAAAAGTTCCTTTTTTGTATTCAGAGCCTCTGATAAAAGGGGTCAGTTACAATCAAATGAATTACAACGCTTCCTACAAGGTTGGAGAGTATTTAATCTCATTAGGGCATAGAAAAATCGGCTGCGTTTTTTTTGAGGGCTATGGTACGAATCGTTATCTGGATGCCAGATATGATGGTTTCATACAGGCTTTGCGAGACCATGATATCAGGATTAATGAAAATTACTTTTATAAAAGTGACATAAAGATGCAGAATGGCTGGAATATTGGAACGATAATAGATAATACAGATGACAGACCAAGTGCATTGTTTTGTGTATCGGATGAACTGGCAATTGGGATGATATCTGCTTTATCTCAGAAAGGGATTCCCGTACCCGACGAGATATCGATCATTGGATATGATGGAATCCCTCTGGGTCAGCATATGAAACCCAGTTTAACAAGTGTATACCAGCCATTTGAATTCTGGATTAAAAGAATAGTAGATGAATTGATAGCGGAGATTGAACATAAGTCCCTGGAACCCATTCGTGAAGAGGTTATTCTGGAGAATCTGCCCTATATAAGAATCTGTGAAAGTTGTGCCAGTCCGCACCAGTCTGTATAAATCTCCCTGATAAGCTTATAATAGCAAGAATGCTTCTGAAAAAAAGATAACAGAAAAGGAGAGCTGGATATGGAGATAAAACAATTCGGTCCTTCTGGGATACTACAGAACTTTGTAGATTATATATGGGTTGTAGAATCGGATTTACTTAAGGATGAAGAACGAGAAGATATTATTATGCCCTTGGGTCACATTAATCTTATATTAAACTATGGATCAAATTATAAGCTGATTGAGCAGGAAAGGGAAATTTTGATTCCAGATGCAGCAATGATCGGTCAGATTAAAAGTGCAAAGCGTGTTCGATACGGGAGTAAGCTTAATCAAATCGGTATTTCCCTAAAACCCGCAGGTTTGATGTCATTCTTTTATATCCTAGGAGCTTCCGTTGTGGAAAAAATAATAGATGCGAATGAAGTTGATGTGACAATTCATGAATTATATCATCAAATTGAGGATTTAAATGGGATTGAGGAAAAAATCGATAAAGTTTACGAGTATCTTAAAGCTAAAATGAGTATTGATAGGAATACCCAGCGTATTAGCGAAATAACCGATTATATTGAGTGCAATTATGAGGAACTAAATATTGGTGAGATGGCTGAGTTCTTTCGCCTTTCCATCAGCGCACTTGAGCGTTTTTTTAAAAAGAGTGTGGGATTGACACCGAAAACATATGGAACTATTATCAAATTCAGAAAAAACATTGAGAATGAAGACCGTAGAAAACATATGCAGAATTATTATTATGATCAATCTCACCTGATCAAGAATGCAAAAAAGTTTTCTGGTAAAACGGCCAATGAATTAGAACATGTGAATCGTGAATTGACATTGCAACATATTCTAAATAGTAATGGAATGAATGATTGCTGTTAAATAAAAGTAACGCCGATTTTTTACAATACAACCGGACTGCCTGATTGGTAAGATTATTGTATCTAAAACAGAAAGGGATGGTTGATATGCAAAGTATTAAGATATTGGCAAGCATACTCGTGTTTATTAATGTAACATTACTGACTATATTAGTTCCGGGAGGTCCGATAGAAAACAGAAACTTTCGTGGATTAAAAGGCGTTGTATTTTGGGGCTTTAATGCGTTTCTTATTACATTAGGGATTGCTTCTTATGTAACAAGTTATTTACTTTTGGTGGAAAATTCCTATGCGTTATCTATGGCTAAAATAATTTCTATACTTTATTTTATTGTATATATGATTGATTTGGGAGGGATTTTCCCTAAATCACCGGATAAGATGTCAAAGACATTAATGCTGCTTGAAATTGTTAATACATCATTTGCTGTGCTTCTATTTATAGTTGCGACTGCCATTGGAGTGGGGGTATAATCATGCTACTTAGAAAACCAATTATAATTTATTATTTTTCAGGGACAGGAAACACGTTTCTTCTTACAAAAAAAATAAAAGAAGCGTTTGAGAAGCAGAAATACTCGGTTACTTTAAGAAAAATATCCACATCTGAAATAGTCGAATTGGAAGAGGATTGTCATTTGGGAATCGTGGTTCCGGTGGCCATAGAATCTACCTTTCCAATTGTATGGGATTTTGTAAAAAATCTACCAGAAGGAAAAAATAGAAGTGTTTTTCTTGCAGATACCATGGAAAGCTTTTCCGGTGGGATTGTAGGACCAATGAAAAAGTCCCTGACAGCGAAAGGATATCAATGCATTGGTGCTTGTGAGTTTAAAATGGCGACAAGTATGCAGATGACGGAAAAAAAAGCAGAAATAGGAAAACAAAAAAATGAAGCAGCCTTTCTTCAGGCAGAAAAATATGTACAGTCGCTGATAGACGGAAGCGCGAAATGGAATCGAATACCAGTATTATCCGATCTGATGAGACTTATTTCCAGAGGACATTTCATCTGGGAAATAACCAGTAAGTCTATTCGCATAGACGATCCGTTATGCATTCGATGCCGGGTTTGCGAAAAACATTGTCCGGTTCATGCCATTCAATTTACAGATGAGCAGCGTATGAAAATCCATCATAACCAGTGCATCTCCTGCATGAGGTGTGTCAATTACTGCCCAAAGAATGCATTCAAGGTAGGGGGAAAACAACTGGTTCAGAAAAAGAGCGTCAATGTAAACGAATTGTAAGGGAAAGGCAAAGCTCATGTCAGACAATAATACCATGGAACAGATTCGAAAATTTAAGGAAATGGTGTAATTATCGATTCTCCTGCTTTTTCAATTTGCTGAGGATAGCCAGACCCTGAACATAATAGCGTTTATCGCTTAGACATTCTGCTATATAATTGAATATAGAAAAACGACTATAGATCAAAGCAAAGAAGAAGGAGAGAACAGATATGATTCATTACAGAAAGCTTAAAAAGGAAGAAGTAAAAGACATCGCGAGAATGTGTGCTTTGACATTTGCGGAGTATCCCATTTGCAACGATATTAAAAAGGAAATCAGAGAATATGGCCGTTATATTGCTTTTATGAGTGAGGTATATGAGGTGCATATCAGGGCGCATTATAAAAGTAGTGTATTTTTTGTAGGTGAGGAAGGTGGAAAAATCAGAAGTTTTGCTGTTTTGGTACGTCCGTACAGTTCGAATACCAATCTAATGGATTATATTTGTTCCGATGGATTAAAGTTGATGAAAATGGTAAGTCTGCCTAAACTTTTAAAATTTTTGAATGTTCTTGAAGAAGGACATAAACCAATCAGCGGTATGAAAGATCATTCCTGGTTACTGGAACTGTTGGCGGTGGACAGATCCTACACAGGAAGGCAATTAGGCAGTAAGATGATCAACGAGTGTATAATACCCTACATCAAGGAACAAAGCATGGGAGCAGAACCGGAAACATTTATTACATTTACGAATACTGAACTAAATAAAAAATTTTATTTGAAAAACGGCTTTACTGAATTTGATTATAAAACCATACAAATGGATAAGAATGCGATTGGGAATTGGAGTTTCCGTATGAGTATTAACCCAAGCCTCTAAAAGGTGATGGGAAGCCCTTCTTTCTCGCAAAAATGAATTTCACTGAAGTCTAATAATCGACCATTGATGGTCGGAGACAGCATAGGTATTGCGCTGCAGGATCTTGCTGTTGCAGATTACATAATAAGAGCAGCAGAAGAAAAGAACATTGGAACGAGTGTAACGATATAAGGAGAATTGATCATGAAAGTAAAAGTATATCAATTAAATTCATTTGCTAAAACGAAAGAAGGCGGTAATGCAGCAGGGGTTGTGTTAAATGCAGATTCATTATCGGAAAAGGATATGAGAAAAATTGCTAAAATTGTGGGATTTAGTGAAACCGCTTTTTTATTGAAGTCCGATGCGGCAGACTATAAAGTGAGATTCTTTACACCAAAAGAGGAAGTTGATTTATGTGGTCATGCTACAGTTGCAGCTTTTCACACCATGGCATATTTGGGGTTCTTAAAACCAGGTACCTATAAACAGGAGACAAAAGCCGGAATACTGGGCATTGAAATAAAAGAAGATAATTCTGTTATGATGAATCAACCAGGACCAGTATTTTCAGAAATAATAGAGAAAGAGGAACTTGCAGACTCATTAAATATCAAAGCTTTGCAAATACCGGAAGATTTGCCGGCCCAGATCGTATCAACAGGACTCCGAGATATTATAATTCCCGTAAAAAGTATTGAGGTTCTAAATGAAATGAAGCCTGACATGGAGAAAATCAAAACAATCAGTCAAAAATATAATGCAATAGGATATCATGTTTTTGCCTTGGAATCCTTATATGGAGCCACTGCCTGTTGCAGAAATTTTGCTCCTTTATATGAGATCCCCGAAGAATCGGCAACAGGAACCTCAAATGGAGCACTTAGCTGTTATCTTTATCATTATGGAAAAATCAAAAGCGGACAGGAATCGAAACTCGTGTTCGAACAGGGATATTCTATGAAAAAGCCATCTGAAATTTTGGTTTCTTTATTGGTAAAGAAAAACGAAATTCAGGAAGTCAGGGTTGGGGGCAATGCAATGAATTTAGTTTTAACTGAAGTTGAAATTTGAAATTTTCTGGATTAAATTGATTCTAAATTGTAGGAGTAAGTTTAAGAATAAGTCTTATCAGGAGTTGGTTAGATCAGGAATTTAAATTAAATATATAGGAGGGGTAAAATGAGTACATTAATTGCATATGCAACGAAATATGGATTTACGAAGACGTGCGCTGAGATTCTTGCAAAAAAGCTGGGTGAAAGGGTGGATATCTGTGATTTGGGCACGAATCCTCCGGGTCTGAAGAAATATGATAAAGTCATCATCGGCGGTTCGATCTATGCAGGGAAGATAAGAAAGCCAGTAATGCGTTTTTGTTCTGACAATCTAAATGTCCTGAAAGGGAAAAAGCTAGGGCTTTTCATATGTGGAATGGCGAAGGAAGAAGATGTTCAAAAGCAGATTGATTCCTCTTTTCCAAGGGAATTACTGGTTGTGAGCACTGCAAAGGGGTTCTTTGGAGGGGAATGTAATTATGACAAAATGAATTTCCTGGAGAAGTTTATCATGAAAAAGATAACCGGATCTCAACAGAGTCAGTCGCAGGTTGCTGAAGATAATATAACACGCTTTGCCGGTCTGATGAGGTGAGTTAACTGATGAAACACATTGCAATTGTATCGGATACTCATGGCATCCTTAGAGAGCCGGTTATGGCTGAACTGGATGCAGCTGATTGTATCATACACGCTGGAGATATTAATACGCCTTAGGGAAATTTAAGCGTATCGGAGGAATATATGAAAAAATTATTTGTGATTGGAATTGGTGGAAGTATTAGCAAAGCGAACATTGAAGTACATGATGTGCAACTAGTAATAGCCGATTCTATTGAAGAAACATATGAAACTCTTAAAAGAGATTGGTATGGAATCGGTCTGCACCTAGATGAATATAAAGTACTTACAGGCGCAGATGGATATGCCATTCAGATAAAAGAATACACGCAGAATATAGAACTAAGTCTATTTTTTGTCAATATGGGTGGTTATTTGAAGGGGCTGTTTGGAGAACAACATGAGTATGGATTTTATGTAGCAGAAACGGAAGAAGAAGCGAAAGAGAAAGCAAAAAAAGAGTTACTTAAAAATGTTGAAAATCGTCATGTGGATCGTATTTTCAAGGTTGAGAATTGTTTGAAATTTGCAGATGGAAAGAATGCTTCTGTTCATTTGATTCCTGATGGGAAAACGTATCGTTTGAATCCTGATTGGAGTGGTTATAAAAAACTCGTATAGACTCATGAACATGAGGTTATGTTTATCATAATGATAAGCATAGCCTTTTTTATTTCAATAAAATACGATAAAAATACCAAAAAGTACATGAATCACGTTATTTGTTACATGAATCTATTTATTTGTTACAAATATAACTATAATTAAGATAAAAACAAAACATAGTAACTGAACGGTCTTGTAGGTGCTGCTTACTTTAGTACAGGAAAAAAGGAGTAAATGTATGGAGGAGTATATTACATATGGTGATTTAAAAATTAGATGTAACATCAAAATAGAACGTATATTGGATCTTTCCATAAAAGAAAGTATTGGTACCCATGCCATAGCTATGGTAAAAGCAGAGCTAGAGCCGGGTAGTTTTTCTGTATCCGGCGAAGAGATGAATAGCCAGCCTATAAAGATATATCGTGTGGAAAATCAAAAAGAAATTTTGCTTTTTTCAGGTGTAATTAGTAAAATTTGTGTAGAAAAGGAATCATTTTATGAGATTCTTTCTCTCACTTCTTACTCATTGTCATGGCTTATGGATCTAGAAAAAAAAAGCAGATCATTTCAGGATTGTAATAAGTCAATTTCGCAATTGGTTCAAAATATAGCTGAGGAAACTTCTTTTACTGTGCTGTCTTCTGCACCAGATCAGGCAATCACAAAACCTTTCATTCAGTTTGAGGAAACGGATTGGGAATTTATATTAAGATTATCAACGCACCTTCATATACCAGTTATCCCAGCGGCTGATTACGAAGCAAGGGGAATATACCTGGGATTTCAGAAAAAAAGTGTACCCCTTAAATTAAATGTTTTAAGGGAACAATGGTGTATGGATGCGGATGATGCAATAGCGCTGAACTGTAAAACCAGAGAAGCCTCTTATTATGAAGTAGATACTTATCAAATCCTGCATTTGGGACAATGTGTTAGCTACAGAAATGAAATTATGTGGACATATAGTGTAAAGATGAATCTACAAAAAGGAGGATTGCACTGTACCTATAAGTTATCGGGAATGAATCACGGAGTGTATCCAACAATATATAATTCCTGTATAAAAGGCGCTTTATTGACCGGGACAGTACTGGAACGCAGGGAAGAGACAATAAAAGTCCACTTGGATATGGATAAGGAACAGGATGCAGGCAAAGCGTTTTTTTATCTATGGTCTCCTGAGTTTGGAAATTTACTATACTGCATGCCAGAAACAGGAAGCAAGGTTCGTCTCCAGATTCCAAGGGGAGATGAGCAGGAAGCATTTGGCGTGAGCTGCGTACGTGAGGCTGGGCAGGAATGTGCGGAATCACTGGATCCGGATAATCGGTGGTTTCGTACAACGACTAAGAAAAAGATGGAACTTAAACCATCGGATATTAAATTGTCTGCGGACAAAGGGAAGTCTGAGATATCCATGCAGGATGGATTTGGTAATATGATTTACAGCAAAGGGGAATTATTGCTTCAGGCAAAGGGAAAAGTTACATTGCATGGAAGAAGAATTGAGCTGATAGCACCCACTGAGGTTACCGTTGTAAAAAGAAGGTTGGGAAATCCGGCAGTGGTTAATATCTGCCACAATTTGGATTGTATAGGAGAAAATACGATTTTAAATAACCGGTATGGTTCAGAGGGGAGAACCACAGGTCCCAGTTCCGATATAGAAAATCAACAAAAGGTGGATAAACGGACAGAAGAAAGGAGGAAAAAGGATAAAGAGAAGATGCAGCTTAAGATGAAGGAATTGTCAGAGGACAGGGGAAATACCTATGAGCTTGGACCATCAATCGTAAATGTCATCTCGGCGATACCGCAAAGTATTGAACAGGACAAGCTATCCCAGATTGCAGCAGGATTTCGACCGATAGCCGGGAAAATGAAAGGAGATTAAGAATGTCATATTCTGTTATTAATGGAGCAGTAGGAAAAAGTCCGTTAATCGATAAGATAAACCAGATTCCAGTCTGGCAGTTTAAAAGCGGGGCTCAGGAAGAGATGGAACAACTGGTTTCTGGGCACAGTGAGGTAATCTGCCAGTCTGTCCAATTTTCGTTTGATGCGTGCAGAAGGGAAATAAAGGAACAGTTGCATCGCTTAAAATTAGAAACGGGGGAGGCAGATGGAGCAAGTTGCAGATAAATCTCTTTTTTTTGGTGGAAGGCTGGCAGTGCGCATTCCGGATTTCTTACATCCAATGGAAACCAACAGAGCAGAATTCATGTACCCCTATGAACAAAGACCTCAGATCATTTTAGAGGATACGAATGCACATCGGTTTTGTACTTTTTCTCTTTTAAAAGAACAAAAGTTAGCAGCAGTTCAGGTAGAGTATGCAATACAATGCATAACCAAAGCAATCGTGGGGCTGTATCCTTCATGCTTGTTATCCGATCCACAGTTAGTCCCAAAGAAGGATGGGGCATGTGGCTGGTTTTCTTTTCGAAGTATGATAAGAGAAGGAACACTACAAAACTTCATGTATGTATACTCTGTGGATGAGTGCATGATGCTTGGAACAATGGGCTGTTTTATTGAGGATGAGGTAGGAAAAAAGCAAATGTTACAGATGATGGAATCATTGGAAGTTCCCGAAAGAAAACCATCTTATGTCAGGAGCAGTCCAGGTTCTTTACAGACAATCGGGAGACATCACGGAGGGGGGAAATGAAAAAAGGTGTTTATGTAGATGAAAAAATTATCGGGTTACAGAACTTCTTCAAGAAAAGAACCAGTGCATATGATCTACGGACAGATGAAATCCCTATTCGGGGAAAAGGGGTAAGATTTGAACCATTTCCTATGTTTAACGGAAAGGTGATTGCACGAATGCCCCATAGCTTCACAGAAATGCCCGAGATGATTGCAAAGATCAGATATATAAGCAGCAGTCGACCGGCGGTATTGCTCACCAATGAATATTATGATGATAATTTTGGTTTTCATCTATTAAGGCGCGAGGACATACATGAGTATAGCAATTTAGACGAACTTATAGACCAAATGCAGGACACGGTTAAGATTCATGCACCGGAGACTGTATTTTATAGCAGAGGGAGTATTCCTTTAGCAAGAGCCGATGGCAGGTGGTTTGAATACAAGAACTTTACGCTGGATGAGGAAACCTATAACCTGCAGTTTCTGGTTGGTACGGAGGAGTATCTGTTAGTGGGAACCTTTAACTGCAGGATGTGTTTTTATGATGAATGGAGAGAACCAGTGTTAAAATCGCTGGGGTATATAGAGTTCACAGGAAAAGGAGAATTGAAAAATGAGAGCAGATAAAATACATATTTCTCAATTTGAGTTCCTGACACTGGAGTGCCTGGAAATAGACCGGGAAGTGGGGGAACATGCAACCGCTTTTATAAGCGGATATATTCGTGATAAGGATGTGGAGGTTTACAGAGGTAAATTACTGGAACGCATGTGGGTGAATATTACTGGAGAGGATGAAGAAGGGAATACCCAAAACCTTATGACAGGACTGATTGCCGGATTTTCCTTAGAACCGCAGCCTCATGCCACCAGGCTTACCCTCACACTAAAAAGTGGAACATTTCTAATGGATGGGAACAAGCATTATCGTTCTTTTCAGGATACTGGATTAACATATCTGGAGGTATTAAAAACCATAAATCAGTCGTATGGGGAAGCGGATGTAAAAGTAAATGGCGGTCTTGAGGCATCCACCATAGACTTTTTATTGCAATATAATGAGACTGACTGGGAGTTTATCAGAAGAATTGCCAGCCGTTTTGGTATGGCTGTAACACCTGCGATCACCAGAGAAGGGGCTTATTACTTTGTGGGGAATGCTAATTTTTCAACGTACACCATGTCTGAGTCTACTCGCTATAGTGTCAGCAAGCGGGTTGACAGTTATATGACACAGGGGGGGAGCGGTTCTAATCCACTTATGGAGCAGGATTATATGGAATACCGCATTACTTCAAGAGATATTTATGACTTATGGGATAGGCTTGTGCTGGGGAACGAAGGTGGGTATGTCTGCAAAATTCAAATTAAATATGTGCATGAGGAGTTAACTCACACTTATACCTTACGACCGATCAATGGCATGCGTGTAATGCTTAAGTCAAATATGGACCAGACAGGCTGCTCTTTTTTAGCATCTGTCAGTGAAGTCCGTCAAGATCGGGTAAAGATTGAATTGGCAGGGGACGAGAATACCGGCCAGAATAGAACGAAATGGTTCCCTTATTCCACTGGATATTCTTCCCCCGATGGTGCGGGCTGGTACTGCATGCCAGAACCAGGGGACCGTGTACGCCTGCAGATACCAGATCAGATGGAGGAACATGGTTATGTCATTAGTTCTGTACATATGGAAACAGGAAAAGACAGGAAGAATCCAGATCACAAGTCATTTAAGACAAAATATGGAAAGGAATTACTGTTTACACCTGACAGTGTAGAACTTACTAATAACAAAGGGATGTCAATCAGTATAAAGGATGAGGAAGGAATACAGATTATCAGCAACAAAGATATATCGATCTCTTCTAGGGGTAACATGACCGTTTCCAGTGAGGATGCATCTCTTGTTATAGCTGGAAAAAAGCAGATTAACATCAAACAGGGTGGTTCGGGATTGTTGATCGATAAGGACATTACATTCACCGGTGGAAAGATAAGGATACAATAATGGATCGAAAAGAAGAGTTTACGACAGCTTTGGAACCCATCTTGCCGGAACAATTTTCAAAAAGCAGCAGGTGTATTACATCGCATTGCGAAAAACATAGTAAGGAGATCGTACATACGTTTCTGGAAGCTTTCAAAGCAGTGGTAGAACAGACCACAATTCTTCAAGACGAGAAGAAAAAAGGAAAGATAAAATATATTCTTTTTTCCCATTTGTACAGCAGTATGTTTCTGCAGCACTATCTTATCAGGATCGATTTAATGGATCCTGCATTTTACAACGATTCTTCTCATGCCGTGTCTTATTGGGATGCCAGATATATATATGAGTTTTTCGAGGAGGATGTGGAAGCTATCAGGAAAAAACTTGGTAAAAATTTTCCCAGAATCCGTGAATATGAAGCTGATTATATACGCTATGCGTATGCACCGTATTATCATCGTTTGACCAAGGCATTTTTACAAGCAATGTTTGAGGAAGCAGTGTCAGAGAGCAATTTTTTGCCACAACGAGTGCGGCTGGATCGTTGTGCGAGGATTCTGTTTGGAGAGTATATGGGAGAAGCCGACGTTCTTTTTCATCTAGGAGAGGAGTAAAAATGAGATATTTCATGATATATGCTGATAAAAGGAACCCACAGCCACGATTCTTGGACTGGTACACTCAAATGAGACCAGGCAGATCGGATCGTCAGATATATGAGGAGCTTTCCAGGCAGAATCATTTTCAAATAGAATTGAATCGGGAACTGTCATTTATGGACCTGATTTGCCATCCCTGTTTTATGGTTTCAAAGGAACTGGCGGCGTTAATTCGAATATATAGTCCGGAAATTCAGTTTAAATATGCAACCTTATTTGATAAGGAAAATCGGAGAAGTGCTTATTATCAGATTCCTAATTTACCGGAACTTGATTGTTTGGATGCAAAGAGTGAGGTAAGCAAAGATAGAAGTGTAATTATGAAAGGTATTTTGAAAAAAGAGAAAATACAAATGCACTCTATTTTCAGACTTGGAGGTATAAAAGGAAGATATCTTGTGGCTGACTTGAACTTTGTAGAGAGTGCCTATCGAAGGGAAGTTATGGGTATGAGAATAGAGGAATTTATGATAGAATGAGAGGAGGGTGTCAATGGGATTTTTCGATTGGATGTTCGGGAAAAAAGAAGAAAAACCACCGGAGCCACTGGTGCTAGGGGCTGAATTACGCTGCCCGTATGGGGACCATGACAGTTATTTATATGTGGATTCTGGCGGTATTGATGTCAATAATCTGCCAAAAGCATGTGTGGAGGACTGTAAGGCATTTCATAATATTCAATCATTTGGGTACTGCAAGGAGGGGGGATTCTGTGAGGACTCAATGAATTTGGCGGAAAAATGGGAGAACCCGGAACCACAAGGGGAGAAGATAAATGGGAAGGAAATTATAACAACCAAATCTCTTCTATCCTGTAAAACATGCGGGATGGAATTTAAAATTATTAACTCAGGTCAGGATGGAATTTTTGCAAAACAGATTCTACTAATTCAAGAGATGGATAAGAATTATCCAGGACTGCGGGAGTTATTGGATAATCCATATGGAAGCTTGTATTTAAATGAAGGAAAGTATGAAATGGCAATCCAGTTCATAGAGGACCGGATGAATAAGAGTGGGGGGAAGATTGCACTTTCTACTTTGTATAATGATAATAACCTTGAAGGGGAGTATATCAAGGGAGCGTTGGGACGTTTGATCATGCAATGTGATACGGGATCAACGGAGACGTTATCAAATGGGATAGTAAATACGTTTAGCAACAACGATAAAATTGGAAACAATGATATAAATTCACTTGTTATAAATAAAGAATTTATAAATCAGTTAAAGATAGTTTGTAAAGATGCAGAGAAGGAGATAGCGACAGTACCTTCTAAGAGATGGCAGGAAAAAAATAAGCTGTTTTTGAGTGTGGCAGCGGAAGTAGTAACTAATTTTGCTTATGGGGCGGTGCTGTATTACAGTGCGATTGGTGGTAGTGCGAGGAATACCCAAAGCAAGGCGAATGAACCTTCGGTTAAGCAAAGGAATACTAGAAGGTCTGGTACTAAGGGGACGGGTAAGACAAACTATGATAATATAAAGTTTGATTCCTTATCAGGTGATGATTTAACAAAAGTTACAACAGATATCCGAAATAATGGTGGCTCACCAATTGATATACCTGAAAATACAAGAGTAATTGCACAATCTAAAAATGGATATCAACAAGTGAAATATAAATGGAGTGATGGGAGTTATAGTTATGAAGCAAGATGGCATACTGAAACACCAGGAGCCGTACAGTATGATAGAGGAACAACGTGGGTAGTTACCAAAACAACACCAGGTAATGCAAATGGAGTGCAAAAAGTAGTGGAGGTAAAAGTTGGAGGTGCATGGGTTAATGAGTCAACTTGGAATCAAGCAGTTAAGGCTAATCAAACAGGAACAGCTACTGAAGCACAAAAGCAGATGCTGCAAAATGGTCATTATCTGGCAAAATAAGGAGGTACTATGGGTAATATAGATAATAAATACTACTTAGGATTTGAGGGAGAACCAGAGATAATTATTACAGTTGTTCAACAAAACAATGAAAAATCAGAAATAAGTTTATGGTCTGGTTATTTTGATAATATAATGCAGCAAATTGCACCAGTAGAAGGCAAATGGACAGCATTAGCATATTATTATAATCTGAATATAGGGTGGTACGATGAAAGTCCTTGGTTAGTAGAAAATATTAAAGATGCATACGAACAATTTAAAGGTATAGATAAGTATAAGCTTGATGACTTGGAAGAAGAAATACATGAAGAAATACTTGAGTTATTTAAAAAATCTATTGAAGAAAATAATAAGGTATACATATCATATGAGTAATGTAAAAAGTAAGTTAAATAAAATTATGAGGCATAATAAAAATTATATTCATTTATGCTTATGCTTTGGAGTGAGAAATGCTATGGATTGAATTATATTATTTCTGAAGTGCAGCCACACAGGCACCTTGAAAGCCTTGGGATTAGCTGGTTTCAGAGTGGTTGCAATCACTTAACAGGTGACTTTTGCCTTATGTATAGCCACCTAATAAAAAAGAAGTGTTTTGATTGGAGTCCTTATGCAGTCGGCATTGCCGGCTGCTGTAAGCTGGCAGGGGCACCGTAAGGTGAACCTGCCTTTAACCAGCATTATTTTCGACCCCATGGTTCATCCCTGCTTTTGTAGCAAAATAGGGCGAGAAATTTTCGGTTCAGGAATTTATAAATGGTTGCGATTGTGCGACTTGAGGGATATGGAAAACTGGCCTATATGCGACATTTTTCTGAAAAAGCAACCGGAAGACGAACAGGAGGCAAAGCAATCCAAACAGCTATCAGGTGCAATGAGAAAAGCCTATATTTTTCAGATTTGCCCAACAAGGCTTTTTATTGCCTGATTGGCATAATATGTTCCACCATTGGTTTTAAAGGTCACACACGGGCAATATTTTACGGCACAGGGCAAAATGAAAGTGGTATATAGATCTTGTTTCACCAGAAGTTTAGCCAGACCGTCTACCCTATGGTTCATGATGAACAATGGGATTTACAGGAAATTGGTTCTATGGTAAGCTGAGGCTGCCGGGGGTCACAGGGGGTAAGAAATACTCTTTCTGTAGCTCCCTGTTCTGTTCTTTTTTCTGCCGTTCCATCTCCTAAAAATAAATCCAGAAATGACTTGCAATCCATTCCATACAGAGGAAGGTTCACTACATGCGTTTAATGATATTATAGATAATTATGCAGGTTAAGCAACAGAATTTCCGCTAGTTGGTGGAGATGGTGTAAAACGTTCTCTTTATCAAATTGAAGGATCTCTAAATGGAAAAAATGGAATATTTGAATGGATTGTAGATCCAGATCCTGTAAAAGGAGTAACACACCGCAGGTTCATAGAAGGTGTACGAGTAACTGGAAAGCCTAATGCTAGACCATAGGAGGTAAGAATTGTATAATATAGAGATATTTGAGGATTGACGTTGTATAATTAAGTTGTAACACCAAGGTATAGTTTGGTAAAATAACCTACATCAAAGGAGAAGTTACAACATGTCAAACAATCGTTATGATCCTGAACTCAAAGAAAAAGTACTTCGCCTCTATCTGGAAGAGGGAAGAACTAAAAAAAGCCTTACTGAAGAATACAATCTTGGTAGCGGCACACTCACATACTGGTTACAGCAATACCGCAAAGAATGCAAAAGCAATCCAACTAAACAAGAAGAATCTGACGCATATGCTGAAACAAAGCGTTTAAAAAAAGAATTAGAAGAACTTAAAAAGGAAAATGACTTCTTAAAAAAAGCGGCAGCATTCTTTGCGAAGGAAATAGATTAGCACAATACCAGTTTATCCAGAAATATCATTCTAAATTTGGCGTTCGATGGTTATTGAAAAAGTTTCATATTTGTCCCAATGCTTACTACAATTACAAAAAGGATAAAAAACAAGAATATCGTAAAGAAAAGGCATATATTCAACGTATCATGGTTGCCAAGTACCATCGTGAGGAGGGCATTCCAGGCTATAACATGATGCGTGATTATCTTGAAAACGAAAACGGAATCATTAGATCTGCACTTACCATTCATCATTATATGAAGGAATTAGGGCTAAGATCAATTGTTCGAAGGAAAAAACCTGGGTACAAAAAAGGAGTTGCAAACGGATCAAGGGTCGCAATATACATCGAAAGATTTTAATGAGTTTTGTGAAAAAAAACATATTCAGCAAAGTATGAGTAAAGCGGGCTGTCCGTATGATAATGCAGTAATGGAACGTTTTTATAATACGTTTAAAAACGAATATCTAAACATTCATCGCTTCAAAACCAATGAAGCTTTAGACCAAGGTGTTTATGATTTCGTTTATATAAAATATAATTACATAAGACCACACCGTTATAATGGAGGTCTTACACCTTATGCAGCACGATGTGCTGCGTAGGGAATGAAACTATACACAGGTGTTACAAAAAAGCTTGACACCGTCAGATGCTAATATTTTTTTAGACTGGTATACTATATATTATGGTATAAAGAATAATTATTTAAAAAATGAAATAGCTAATCAGTTTGTGATTAGTGACATGGAAAAATTTATTTCTTATATGCCTATTACAGATAATTATATACCTATAGAACATACAAAGGAAGAGAATGAAAATAGATTGTTAGCTAATTTAGATTCCTTTATAAATGGAAAATTAAAAGAAATAAAGAAGAGTTGAAATTGATATTAAGTTAAAAGAATATATGTTAATAATTATTGTGACCGAGGGCGATCTATTACAGTTTGATAGAGGTTTGCTCCCTAAATTCTTATGTATGGGAGTCCTCAGTAAGTGCGACTCCGGTTAAGACACTAATTCTAGGAAGTTGCCCCAATGAAAAAAATTCTTAGTCCTCATCGCGGGCTAATGTTATCAGAGCCGGGGAAGTTTTTGCCCCCAGCTCTTTAACCTGCATCATTTTTGCCCCCATGGTTCACCCCTGCTTTAGGAGTAAAATAGGGTGATAATCTTATAGTTCAGGAATGTTATAAATGGTTGCGATTGTGCAACTAGATGGGTTTGAAAAGCTGGCATATATGCGACATTTTTCTGAAAAAGCAACCGGAAGACAAACAGGAGGCAATAGCAATCCAAACAGCTATCATGTGCAATGAGAAAAGCCTATATTTTTAGATTTGCCCAACAAGGCTTTTTATTGCCTGATTGGCATAATATGTTCCACCATCGGTTTTAAAGGTCACACAGGGGCAATATTTTACGGCACAGGGCAAAATGAAAGTGGTATAGATCTTGTTTCACCAGAAGTTTAGCCAGATCGTCTAACCTATGGTTCATGATGAACCATGGGATTTACAGGTAATTGGTTCTATGGTAAACTGGGGCTGCCGGGGGTTACAGGGGGTAAGAAATACTCTTTCTGTAGCTCCCTTTTCTGTTCCTTTTTCTGCCGTTCCTTTCTTCTGAAAACACATCCAGAAATAACTTGCAATCCATTCCATCCAGAGTTAACATCAACAACCAATAAAAGAAATAACTTGTCCTACCACCCATTGGTTTGTTGTAGATAGGCTGTCGCCCCCTTGCGGACTCATAAAGAGTTAACGCTGTCATCTGAGGTTGCCGGTACGGGAACTGATTGGCCCCCAACAAGATCTGGAGGGAGAGAATTGCAGAAAAGAGAAAATCTGCTTTATGTGGGGATTGACCTGCATAAGGAAAGTCATACCGCAGTGATGGTGAACTGCTGGAATGAAAAGTTAGAGGTAGTCGTGATAGAAAACAAGCCCAGTGAATTTAAAAAGCTGGCAGAAAAGGTAAATAGAAAATCCAATCACCTTGGGCTTGAACCCATTTACGGATTGGAGAATGCATACGGCTACGGCAGAAGTCTAGCTGTCTGGCTGATTGAAAAAGGTTACATTGTAAAAGACATTAATCCTGCCCTGGCATATGACCAGAGAAAAAGTGCACCTATGCTCCGTAAAAATGATGAGCATGATGCGTATTGTGTGGCAACGGTTCTGATTAACCAATTGCATACGTTGCCGGACGCAAAGCCAAAAGATAATGAATGGACGTTGTCACAATTGGTAAATCGGAGAGATTTACTGGTGAAAGATGGCATCCGGTTTAAGAACGGACTTCATGAACAGATATCAATGGCGTATCCCAGTTACAGTAAGTTCTTCAGTGAGATAGATGGGAAATGTGCTATGTATTTCTGGAAGACCTACCCATCTCCTGTTCATTTGCAGGGAAAGACAGCAGAAGAACTAACAATCGAATTTAAGGAAATATCCCGTATTGCCAAGAAAGATAAAGCGGAGTTGATTCTGGATTGCGTTCAGAATGATGGAAATACATTTCGGGAATATCAGGAATCCAGAGATTTTATCACAACAAGTTTGGTACGGGATTTGGAACATCAAAAAGAAGAATTAGCAGGGCTTGATCAAGAAATCGAGAAAATCCTGCTTAGTTTTGATTACAAACTGACCAGCATGCCAGGTATCGGAACTTCCATAGCAAGTAAGTTGATTGCAGAAATCGGAGATATCCGAAGGTTTCCCAATGCAGATAAGCTGGCAAGATTTGCGGGAGTGGCTCCTGTAAAATTTAGTTCCGCCGGAAAAGGCAAGGAACAAAGCTCCAGGCAAGGGAATCGTCAGTTGCATGGACTGTTTTATTTTCTGGCAGTAACATTGGTTTCCAAACCAAAGAACGGAATACCCAATCATCCGGTATTTTATGACTATTACATGCGAAAAATCGGCGAAGGGAAGACAAAGTCTCAGGCACTGGTTTGTATTATGCGCCGATTGGTGAACATTGTGTACGGGATGATGAAAAATAAGACAGAATACAGAGAACCGATTTGAGGAGAAGAACAGTAATTTTTCTATTTAAAAACAGCACAAAGATGTGCTATACTTTTTTTATATGAGTACGAATTTTCATCGTTCGTCACATACCTCAGTACTCCACCTGAGGGGGCGGGTGAGGGTATTAAAAATGGTACAGGACGTGGATATAAGGTAGACTCAACTATGTATCCTGATGACGAAGCGGCAGGCGTACTAAGAAATGGAGAATATGTCAGAAATCCAACAGCTCATAATATTAAAGATTATGTTAGTTAAGGCTCCAATTATTTGGGGAATAAGAATATGAATGGAAAATATATGTATGCTGTTGATATGGATGGATTCAATTTCAGAAAAAGGGTTGTTACCACGGAGCAGGCAGTATGTTCACTTATCACAGGATATTGAAACCGCAGAGAACGTAGGGAAAAGACATGATAATAATTCTCGAATATTAGTGATTGATTCGCTAAGTGCTTGGAATGATGGAATAAAATTTTATTATGGTAATGAGAAAGTATGGCTGGCAGATATGGTCCCAAGTAAGTATATTTTAGAAAAATAATAACATATCTCAATAATTAAAAAATACCAAGTAAGTGCCTTGAAAAGCTTAGAATATGACTATTTCTGGTTGTGTTCTAAGCTTTTTTATGAAGTTAATTTGGTAATATACTTTATGACTTTTATCCCATTTATGAATTCATGCTAATAAAAAAATTTCCAATCAACTTGATTTGTAAAGGAGCCTTTCAGGAAGTTGATATGTAAAAGGTGAATGGAAACCAGAGATTGATATAGTTGTAGGATATACGGTAAAAGATGGTATAACATTACCAAGTTTACAAGGTCCAGTAGGACCACAAATTGATCTACCATTAGATATATATCTACCTGGAGGCGCAAAACAAATAAATAGTATATTAGACAAAAGTGCAAATGTTATGGACTATTTTGATATTACTTCTATCTCAAAGATAAAATAAGGAGAGAATTAATGATTGAGAACCTTAATGTAAGTTCTGGTTGTGTAATTTGGAAAAGCAATGAACGCAATATTATTTTAAACGTCGAGGATGCTTTTTTTGCAACAGAAGATGAAAAATTAGAATTGATTCAAGTTGAATCAGGTAAAGATTTTTAGCAACTAAGGTTTATTATTATTCTTATGATGGTAATTTAGAATTGTACTATGATTTAAATCTAAGTGTTGTGAATTGGATTTATCAAGGCAAACAGAAGAATTTATTTATTAATCAATTAAAACAAGTAATCTTCTTACCTCAAAAGCAGAAAATATTTATCTTATCTGATGGTGAGAAGCAAGAACTATATGGTTATAATCTAATAGGAGATTATTTATTTAAAGTAAATCAGCCTGTCGGATTTAAAATGCAATATTTTGCCTGTTCAAAAGATCAAATATCAATAGTATGCGATGGGGATACCAGCTGCATGGACTGTTTTATTTCATGGCAGTAACCATGGTGTCTAAACCCAAGAACGGAGTACCCAATCATCCGGTGTTTTATGATTATTATATGCGAAAAATCGGTGAAGGAAAGACAAAGTCTCAGGCATTGGTCTGTATCATGCGCCGTTTGGTGAACATTGTGTACGGAATGATGAAAAACAAGACGGAATACCGTGAACCGATTCGAGAAGAAGAACAGTAATTTGTCTATTTAAAAATAGCACAAAGACGTGCTATAATTTTTTTAATTGAATACGAAAATTCACCGTTCGTCGCATACCTCAGTACTCCACCTGAGGGGGCGGGGCAGAGTCAAAGTATAAGTAATAAATTCCCTAAAGATAACCAAATAGGTAAAAAATTTGACTATATAATAGAAAATGGACAGCTAAAATTAAACAATGGTATCAAAGAGGTCGATTTTGTAGTGGATATGGAATGTAATTTAAATATTGGGCGGGGACATTCTTATTTAGCAAATGGAGAACCTGTTCAGGCGGCTAGTACAATGAAAGTAAATTCACAAGGATATATTCGTAATATTACTAATGAATCAGGGCACTATCAACCTACAGTTTCTCAAGCACAAAACTATCCACAAATATTAAAGAACATGGATTTAAACGTGGATAATTCATGGATAAGAATTGGGGATTTTGAAACATCGCTTTCGAATTATGTTATAGATGAAAAAATATTTTATAATGGTCCAGTCGGAAATATGTCTAAGTAGAGGAATATGCATGGAAAAATTAAGAGAAATGAATCGAGATATCTTTAAAAATAATTTATTAAAAACAATTGAAGAGATTAAAAATGTGATGAATTTAAATATTAATGAGGCTAAATTTAAAATTGTTGCTATTTCAGAGCCTGATAAACCTTTAAATGCTAGAGATGATTCAATGAGACTTATAGCATTAAGTGAAAAAAATATTGGTTCTAGGTTATTATCTTTGGATGATGCTACAAGGCTTTTATCATGCAAAGCCCCATTTGTACCCATCTGGATAAATGTATCATTTTTGAAATATTATGCGGTGTACCTACGCAGACACCTTAAAATCTCTCTAAATTGGCTGATTTCAGAGTGACCATAACCACCTGACAGGTGACTTTTGCCTTATTGACAGCTACCTAGTAAAAAGAAGTGTATTGTCCATAAATCCTTAAGCAGTCGGCATTGCCGTCTGCTGTAAATCGGCTGGAGCGCCGTAAGGTGCACCTGCCTTTAACCTGCATCATTTTCGACCCCATGGTTCATCCCTGCTTTTGGAACAAAATAAGGCGAGTGAAGGAAAGACAAAGTCTCAGGCATTGGTCTGCATTATGCGCCGTTTGGTGAACATTGTGTACGGAATGATGAAAAATAAGTGCTATACTTTTTTTATTGAATACTAATTTTTACCATTCGTCGCATATCTCAGTACTCCACCTGAGGGGACGGGTAAGATTACTAGTAAAATCTCCCCTGAGATGGAGGCAAAGATCCTAGAAGGACAAAGAATTGGAACAGGTAATAAGGTTATAGGTGGACATTCTCCTAATGCTGTCAATAATAATAGCCCTATCTTCGCTGTAGAAGAAGTAAAAATAAATCCGGATGGGACAAAAGTGGTTAAGTACTATAAGCAATTTCCTGATGGTAATGTTTCTAGGCTAAAAACAAGTACTATATTTTCTGATAATTGGTCAGATGATGCAATTATTGGTGCAATTCAGGATGTAGATTTGGAACATCAAAAAGAAGAATTAGCAGGGCTTGATCAAGAAATCAAGAAAATCCTGGTTAGTTTTGATTATAAACTGACCAGTATACCCGGGATTGGAACTTCCATAGCCAGTAAGCTGATTGCAGAAATCGGAGATATTCGAAGATTTCCCAATGCTGACAAGCTGACAAGCTGGCAAGATTCGCAGGAGTAGCTCCTGTAAAGTTCAGTTTCGCAGGTAAAGGCAACAAGCAATAACAGCATTTCAAGACGGTGTTGCAACAGAAGCACAAAAAACTTCAAACGAAGGTTATTATTTGGTTTGAAGGTCTGTTTGTTGATTTTATTTTAAATTATTATAATTTATAGACAAATTTTAACAGTTTAACCCCATCCATAAATCCATGTTGATACAGAAAATTTTCTTCTGATGCAAGTAAATTTGTGAGAGAATCAATGTAATATTCAACCAGTTCCTTCTCTTTGCTGGGTAAATGTTCAATAAAAATTTCTGCCTGTAAAATTTGCTCATCTCCTTCTTTGATTTGTCAGGCTGATTTTTATTGAATATATCAAGTAGCATGTTGATACGTTCCTGAATGAACATATCCAGTAATTCTTGCTCCGTCATAATGAGTTCCTCCTTTGACAAATACAATACTGGAATATTTTCAGGAAGTCGATATTGGAAACCAATAAAAGTCGTTGGATTTATTGGTGAAAATAGATAGAAAATTATAAAAGATAAGCGGTATATCTTAGTAAAATAAGTTAGAGATAATTTATGAGGTGTACCTATGCAGACACCTTGGAAAGCCTTTAACCAGCATTATTTACGACCCCATGGTTCATCCCTGCTTTTGTAGGAAAATACATCTTTTTCAGATTTGCCCAACAAGGCTTTTTATCGCCTGAATGGCATATATGTTCCACCATGGGTTTTAAAGGTCACACAGGCTCCCATTTCTATTCTTTTTTCTGCTGTTCCATCTCCCCCAAATAATCCAGAAATCGCTTGCAATCATCATTTGCATAAAGGGAATAGGGATACATTATATATAATAATGTATTGTGTATTATTATACAAAAAACGTTGTTAAAATATGGATACCATGATATAATATTACAAAATCCGCCTCGTAAAAAAGGTTTAAAGTTAAACTATTTATACATAAACCCGTAAAGTGAAGTGGGGATTTACAGGTATCCATGAATCACGATTTAAAAGATGAATTCGGATATCTTTATTAATGTTTTAACGGTATGGTGAGAATCTTAAAGTGACTCATAGATCAGGTATATAATCAGAAAAATCTTATGCAGCGGGCTGAATTTAGAGCAGCTACAATCACAAATTAATCCCCATTTTCTTAATAATAGTTAGTTTGCAATGAATCCCATAGCCAGGATAGAGGAGGCGTTCGTAATGAAACTGATATAACCATGACTAGTTTGGAAGGGCGGGCTAAAGTTAATAGAAAATCAAATACCGGGGGGAGATAATCATGTACAGATTACTGATTGTGGATGATGAAGAAAAAATTGTGAATGGTTTGTACGACATATTCATAGACATAAAAAAATATGATTTGGATGTCTACAAGGCTTATTCAGGTGAAGAAGCAATTGAATGGATGGATAGAACAAGAATTGACATTGTACTTACCGATATCCGGATGCCTGAGATCAATGGTTTACAATTACTGGATGTAATTTATAGAAATTGGCCTCAATGCAGGGTTATATTTCTTACTAGCTACAGCGAATTGGAATATGTATATAAAGCAATTCGGCGCAATGGTGTTAGCTATATAATGAAAACAGAAGACTACGAGAAAGTGATAAATGCAGTTGAAAATACCATTGAGGACATACATAATGGAATAAACATAGAGAAATTAATTCATTCCGCTAAAGAACAGATAAATATGGCACTAGAGCTATTTCAGAAAGACTATTTAAAACGTTTGCTGCATGAAGATTCTTCACAGAATATAACTCAGTCACAATTTGACCAGCTTGAAATTCCTATGTATTCGAACAAGCCTGTTTTATTGCTTCTGGGTCAGATTGACAATTTTCCAACTGACTTATCCTATAGTAGTAAAATACAATACCTTTATTCCGTAAGACTCATTATTAACCAGTATTTAAAGACTAACATTACAAGTGTTTGTGTGATGGATGAAACTTATCGATTTGTTTTGTTCATACAACCGAAGGGACTGTTTGATATAAGTCAGATACAAACAGAAATAGCAGCCGGTTATAAAAAGATCGTTTCATTTCTGAAAGGAACTCTTGAAGTGATTCAGACTGTCTGCAGAGAGTCTCTAGATGTATCCATTAGTTTTGCGTTAAGTGGAGAGCCCTGTAGATGGGAGAACCTATCAGAAAAATATTATTCTCTGAATCAGTTGCTGAATTATCGAATCGGCATAGATATCGAAATGCTATTAGTCGATAATGAAATCAAAAACGATATAATTAATACCAGTTCTGAAGTGCCGGAAATGGACGCTGATATCAAAGCACTTGAGTTATTGATAAGGCAGCAAAGAATGGATGCGATTGAATTATACCTTGAGTCAGGACAGAAGGACAAGTTTTTTGAAATCCTGGCCCAATGGGGAGATCCTTTAAAATTAATTCAGAGTAAAAACAGCAATGCAGCAATCGAGGCATATTATAAGATTTCATTGAGCCTTCTGTCTCATATAAACCGATGCAAGCTTACTGAAAAAATTGCCTTCCATCTCGATCAGAACAGACTGATGCGAATCGATAAATTTGATTCCTGGGAAGAGGCTGTAGAATACATTTATCAATTATCCAATGTGATTTTCAGGCTCCAGAGCGAAGAGAAAAAAAAGAGAGCGGATAAGGCAGTTAATTATATACAAAAATTCATTGAAGAGAACATAAGTGAAGATCTTTCACTGGTAAGACTTTCCGAACAGGTCTTTTTGAACCCATCATACCTTTCGCGCCTATACAAACAGGTTTTTGGTGTCAACCTATCCGAGTTTATAGATCGTGTTAGAATTAAAAGAGCGAAGGAGCTATTGGAAAAAGAAAACGTTAAAATCTATGAAGTTGCGAAAATGGTCGGATACGAAACAGCTACATCCTTTACGAGATTTTTTAGGAAAGGAACTGGTCGCTCTCCACAAGAATATCATAATGAAGTACTGTTAAGTAAACATAAGTAAGATTTAAGTTATAACAGTGGCAGATACTTTCATGGTTTCAAATGGGTAAATAAATGATAACGAAGTAAAAATATGACTATAGTAATGAGGTTCTACTAAGTTTATTATGTAAATATAAAGAAGCTGTTATGTGCGGTATTTGATGGACCCAATATGAACAACTTAAATGTGTCGGCCTAGTAGGATAAGTATTATTAGTTTCAGGTGTAGGAAGAATATGATTCAATAAGAGGGGAGGGCGTTGACAATACTGGCATTAGGGAAACGTTTGTAGACTATTATGAGGTAAATTAAGTTTATCGAATTAAAAAAAGGGGTGAAGATGATGATGAAAAAACTATTTAGTGCAATCTATACCATGTTGTTGTCTGTGGCACTTTTAGGTGTTACAGCAATCACTGCTTTGGCGGCGCCTCCGGCAGGGTATGATCAACAACGGAGCAACATTCCCCATGGGAAAGTAACTACGGTAAGCTATCATTCAAATACAACGGGTACGGACCGTAAAGCTAATATCTATACGCCTCCAGGGTACTCCGCCAGTCAAAAGTACAATGTATTGTACCTGCTGCACGGCATTGGAGGAGATCACAGAGAATGGTTAAATGGTCGTCCGGATATTATCCTGGACAACCTGTATTCAGAGAACAAATTGGCTCCAATGATTGTAGTGATGCCCAATGGCCGTGCCATGGCAGATGACCGCCCGGTGGGCGATATTTATTCGGCAGATAAGGTGGCAGCTTTTGAAAATTTCCAATATGATTTATTAAATGATTTAATTCCCTATATACAATCCCATTATTCGGTGCTGACTGACCGTGAAAATCGAGCCATTGCGGGATTATCCATGGGCGGAGGGCAATCCTTGAACTTTGGGCTTAAATACATGTCCTCCTTTGCTTATGTAGGAGGTTTTTCCCCGGCACCGAATACTAATGCACCCAGTAAGCTGGCGCCGAATCCGGCACAAGTCACCCAGAATATGAAAGTTCTTTGGGTTTCTTGCGGGGAACAGGACGGTCTATTCAATGTAGCCAAGGGGGTACATGATTATCTAGAACAGAACAATGTTCCTCATAACTGGTACCGTGCTCCTGGCAACCATGATTTTAAATTCTGGAAGGATAGCTTTTATCAATTTTCACAATTGATTTTTAAAGGGACAACGCCAACCCCTGATACACAGTCAGCTTTTTCACAGATTGAAGCAGAGGGGTATAAAACCCAGTCGGGAGTCCAGTTAGAAAACTGCAGCGAAGGTGGACAGGCTGTTGCCTATATTGAAAACGGGGATTATGTGGTCTACAACAATATTGATTTCGGTGATGGTGCCACAGGGTTTCAGGTAAGAGCAGCGAGTGGTTCCAGCGGTGGGAATATTGAAGTCAGGTTAGATAGTCTGACTGGTCCTCTGGTAGGGACTTGCAAGGTTGCCGGAACTGGCGACTGGCAGTCATGGGCAACTACGACGTGTGATATTAGTGGTGCAACTGGGGAGCATGACCTCTACTTAAAGTTTACTGGAGGGAGTGGATATCTGTTTAATCTAAACTGGTGGAAGTTCACGAAAGGCACACAAACACGCATTGAGTGTGAGAATATGACCAAAGGCGGGACCTATGCGGGCAATCTTTCATCCCCCTTTGGCGGAATAGCTTTGTATGCCAATGGAGATTATTGTGCCAATGATTTTAATTTTACCAACACAAAAACGTATACCATTCAGGTACGGGGGGCTTCGAATAATAGCAGCACGGCAAAGGTGTCGGTATATGTAGGAGGTGTTAAGAAAGGTACCCTAAGTTTTACAGGGACGACTCCTTCTCTTCAGAGCATGAATGTATCGCTAAGCGCAGGATCCCAGCAAGTAAAGCTGCAGGTTGACGAGGATACCGGCACTTGGGATGCATTTGTAGATTATTATGAAATAAATTAAAACCTGACTTTTCAAACATAGCAGCTGTAATAATAAAAAGATGTCCCCAAAGATGGTATCTACCATTTTTAGACATCTTTTTATTTTATCCAAGATCAAGAAAAGGTGTAATTTAAATAGTAACAACCGATATGAATGCTTTGTTACGTAAATATATAGTGGATATTATTGAATTATCATAGTATAATACCAATTAATATTTAGTTGTAATGACAAAATACAGGAGTTAATACAAAGTGGTTTTGAAAGGATAAGCAAATAAATGGAAATAATATTAAAATACAAACATATTTTGGTAATCACGGCAATTCTTTTGATGTGGACATGTATTTCTGCCTGCTCTTCACAGGAGTCATCTAAACCGCAGACAGAACAGCAGCGTGCATCTGAAAGACTGCCCGTATTGTCTGGGGCGGCAGTATCCACGAAAGCAGCACCTGTTGGGTTTGACTCGGCGGAAAGCGCCGTTAAAGCTTATCTGCTGGGGCTTAAGGCCAGTGATTTTAAACGAATGGCAGATACCTTCTCTGCAGAAAATAACGTAGATGATATTCTGTGCCAATATACAATCCTATGCGGAATGGATTTAAATCCCAATGACTGCATAACATTAAAAGATAGTGAAAACATAAAACAGTTTTTGGAGAAGCTGAAGGGACAGATGGAGGCAGTGGATTTTGGATCTATGAAGCTGCTGGGATTTATTCCTCCGGATTCGCTCTCAGATGCATATAGCACGGACGCACATCAGAATAATATGGTTAAGATGGCAGAAAAATATGGCGGTGAAAATATAGAAAGCTGTGTGGCAGCCATTGAACTTGGAAAGAAAAAGTATATCCTTTTCTTTGATGTCTTGGAACGCGATGGCCAATGGTTTAATCTGCAATTAGGTGGAATTTTAGCCAATATGACAGGTGTAGAAAGGGGTATCGTTGGAACCATACCGTTGGATACAGAAGATGAGAAAACGCTTAAGAAGTTAATGCCCGATTTATCACAGAACTTATTTGAGCTGGGAACAGAAGAAATTAATGTAGAGGAACCTTCAACCTTCATCGTCGAATCAGAAGGATTTGATTCGCCTCAGGAGGCTGCAAAAGCCTACTTGGGAGGTCTTAAATCCAATGATATAGATCAAATGATAAGTGCGTTCTCGGTAGAAAGCTATGTAGATCATTATAATTTACAGGCAAGTTTAGAATATGTACAAGGGTATTTCTTTATGCAGCAGGAGTTAAATCTGCCTGTTGTAAATGATTTTTCAAGAGACTTAAATATCCAAAGCAGGAAAAAATATATTATAAAGGATATCATCAAACAATATGCCGCCCTTTTTGCTATAAGTAGAACTGATTTGAGCGATGCCAATGGAATGGAAGAGGACTATATTTCTACAATATCGGCAGAATTGCCGGAATTTGATTTGAGTTCCATGAAAATCCTGGGGTATCTACCCCCTGAATCGCTTTCAGAGGTATATGGATCAGAACGAAGCCTGGATATAAGGACCCGGCGAGCGAAGGTTTGCGGTGCCAACAGAATGGAAAGCTGCGTTGTTGTTTTTGAACTTAAAGGAGAGAGGTATTGTTTCTGTACGGATGCAGTAGAATATAAAGACAAATGGTATATCAAGCAGCTTGGTGGCCAGATTTCCACTTTGTTAACAATACCCGTTAATTTAGTAGGAATCATGCCGGTTTCAGAGCTGGACAAGCCGGAAATTGAGTTATTAATTATTCCTAAATAAATAAAAATACCGGATTTCAGATTTTTGGAGTCCGGTATTTTATTGTATGACAGTCCTCACTACAGCTTTTGTTTCAAGTAAGAGCGCAGCCTGATTCATTTGAAAAAAATATGGAATTAGGCTTCGAAAAGTCAGGCCCATGGTGTAAAATATAGTTGTGTTACCAAATCGGTTATAATGCACTGATACAACAAGGCGAATGATTGAATAAAAAAGATGGGTTAGGGGGACTGCTAGGTATGATAATTAATCCCAAAGAGTACGTAGAAATGTTGGAGGATAAGACATATTGTAATCTATTGAAGGTAAGGGATTCATTATTAAAGGAAATCCGAAAATTTGAAAAATATAAAGACAAAGATAGAATTGGTGATCAACGGATGTCAACCCCTTCACCGGAAGCAACATATCATATGAACTTACAGTATCTAGGAAAAATTTGTGAGATGATAGCTGAGGTCTACATTCCCCACTGTATTGAGGGTAATACAAAAGAAACAACTGATTGCAGTGTTCTATTAAATAACATAGAAAAATTACATTCCACAGAATCCGGAATACAGCGGATAAGAAAGAACCTAAAACTCGACGTAGATGATGCGGTTGATTGGTGTGTAAAAAAAATCATACGGACAGATGCTTTGATATCTAGAGAGGGGAAAAATTGGTATGTAATCGTAGAAGGGTGTAGGATTACCGTGAATGCCACGAGTTATACGATTATCACGGCTCACAAAGAAAACAAGAAATGTTAGGTATTTATATAGAAACGGAGAGGGAAAGGAATGGAGCAGGGAAATCACGTTTATATCGCTATAGATCTCAAGTCATTCTATGCCTCAGTTGAATGTCTTAAACGTGGGCTAGACCCATTAACCACCAATCTTGTAGTTGCGGATGCAAGTAGAACCGAAAAAACCATTTGCCTTGCAGTATCCCCATCCTTAAAATCGATTGGGATTTCTGGGAGATCCAGGTTATTCGAGGTTGTGCAGAAAGTAAAAGAAGAAAATGCAGTTAGAAGAAGCAAAGTACCAAATCGAACCTTTACGGGCGCATCCTATGATGATACTAAATTAAAGGAATCAGCCGATTTGTCACTGGATTACATTGCAGCACCACCGAGAATGGCTGAGTATATCCAGTATAGTACACAAATATACAATATTTATTTAAAGTATGTGGCACCAGAAGATATCCATGTCTACTCGATCGATGAGGTATTTATGGATGTGACACATTATCTGAAGACAGCAAATCTTTCTGCACGCGAATTTGCGATGAAGATAATACGTGAAGTTTTACAAACGGTTGGAATCACTGCAACCGCTGGAATCGGAACCAATCTTTACCTTTGCAAAATAGCAATGGATATCGTAGCAAAGCATATACCAGCAGATAAAGATGGTGTGCGGATAGCAGAACTAGATGAAATGACATATAGAGAAATTCTTTGGACTCATAAACCACTGACAGACTTCTGGCGTGTAGGCAGAGGATATGCCAAGAAATTAGAAGAAAAAGGAATGGAAACAATGGGGGACGTGGCAAGATGTTCCGTTGGGAAGAAGAATGCGTATTATAATGAAGATTTGCTATATAAATTATTCGGAATAAATGCAGAGCTATTAATCGACCATGCTTGGGGAGTTGAGCCATGTACAATTGCAGATATAAAGGCGTATAAACCGTCCACAAATAGTCTTGGATCGGGACAGGTTTTACAGTCCCCCTATCAATATGAGAAAGCAAGACGTATTGTACGTGAAATGACAGATCTTCTAGTTCTTGATCTGGTGGATAAGCGTCTTGTGACAGATCAAATGGTTTTGACCGTAGGGTATGATATTGAAAATCTAATACATCCGGATATAAAAGCGAAGTATCATGGATTGATCACAACCGATCACTATGGACGACAGGTTCCAAAGCATGCACATGGAACTATAAATCTTAAATGGCCTACGTCTTCTACAAAGGAAATTATAGATGCCGTTATGGATTTATACACCAGAATTGTAGATAAGAATTTATTGGTTCGGAGAATAAATATCACAGCAAATCATGTTGTGAATGAAGATTCTGTAGAAAAAGAGAAAACCTACGAACAGCTTGACCTCTTTACCGATTATGAATCCAAGCAAAAGGAAAAAGAGGAAGAGAGTGCAGAACGTTCACGAGAAAAGAAGATGCAGCTTGCGATTCTCGATATAAAGAAAAAGTATGGCAAGAATGCAATACTAAAGGGGACAGACCTTGAAGAAGGTGCTATGACAATAGAAAGAAACAAGCAAATTGGAGGTCATAAGGCATAAGATAACGACGCATCCATGAATTTGTGAGAGGAATTAAAAATGATAGGTGAGAACAAAGATAAACATCCATATGACGATATCATTCATTTACCGCATCCTGTCTCTAAGAATCGGAAGCATATGTCAATCCAGGATCGTGCTGCACAATTTTCTCCATTTGCAGCACTGACAGGTTATGATGGGGCAATCAAAGAGACATCCAGACGGACAGATCAGAGAATAGAACTGACAGAAGCTGCAAAAACAATATTAGATGAAAAACTAAGAATTGTCCAGGAACCGTTGAACAGGCAGCAGGTGATAGAACTCGTATATTTTCAGCCAGATGAAAGGAAAGCGGGTGGAGATTATATCTCTTTGAGAGGAGCGGTAAAGAAGATTGATGGATATGGACGAGCGGTGGTCATGCAAGACGGAACCAGGATACCAATTGAGGAGATTGTAGATATGACAGGTGAAATATTTCGATCTGTGGATGATTGTATTGAGTGAGTATTGTAAATATTTTATCAGTATTGTTTCTGGAAAAATCTTCTGTTTTGTGTTTACACCACAGGTATTTATGCTATAATTATTTTATGTTGTTATGGAGTAAAAGATTGTTTATGGGTACGCAAATAAATGAGTTATAGATGATTGAGATATCACGGAAGGAGAGGGCTGGATGTCAAAATCGACAGTTACGGATAAAGCACTAGCTGAATCATTAAAGAAACTAATGCATCACCAACCAATCAATAGGATACGAGTAAAAATGATCGTAGATGACTGTGGGCTTGCAAGGCATACTTTTTATAATCATTTTAAAGATGTTTATGATTTGCTGGGCTGGATTTATGAGTACGAAGTAATAGAAGATCTAGAAAAATACTGTAATCTTGCTCAGTGGAAGGATGGACTCCTTCTTGTACTGAATTATACAGTTAAAAATCGCACGATTTGTCTAAATACATATCATTCTTTGGGGCGTGACCACCTTGAGACATTTATTAACAAAGTTTTTAAACATGTCATTACAGGAATTATTGAAGACATAACACAGAATCTACATGTGAGTGATATCGTTAAGAAGGAAGCGACAGAATTTTATGCAAGTGCGAGCATGGGCATTTTTATTGCGTGGTTGAAGCAGGACTTACAAAAAGATCCGAACCTAATTGCGGACTGGATAGAAAAGCTAATGGAAGGGAATATCGTACGACTCATGGATCAATATGCAGAGCCATAATCTTAGAATTTGCACAATAGCAGGCAACCGTGTAATTATTTCACGGTTGCCTTTTCTGTTCCTTGTTGTTGCCACATAAAGTGATTATACTAAAGTAATAATAAATTTAAGAAAGGTGGTACTAAGATTGAAAAATGATCAGAAGAAAAATGCTTACCTTATAGGTGGTGGAGTTGGAAGTCTTTCGGCAGCCGCTTACTTAATACGAGACGCCCATATGGCGGGCAAAAACATTCATATATTGGAGCAGCTTGAAGTTACGGGTGGTTCTATGGACGGTAGCGGAACCGCTGAAGCTGGATATACGGCTCGTGGAGGCCGGGAAATAGAGTGCCATTTTGAATGCTTTAAGGACCTATTTGCAACCATTCCTTCTTTGAAAGATCCAGACAAAAGTGTGTTGGATGAATTTCGTGAATTGAACATTGAGGAACCCATTGAGTCGCACTGTCGGATTGTCAGCCATCAGGGAAAGAAAGAGGACTTCTCCAACTTGGGTCTATCAAGAGAAAATGCAATGGAGCTGGCACGACTTCACATGCTGACGGAAGAAAAACTAGGAGCAACTACAATTGAGGAATTTTTTACACCCAGTTTTTTTGAAACAAATTTCTGGTTTTTCTGGGCAACCATGTTTGCCTTTGAAAAATGGCACAGCGTTTTAGAGGTGAAACGGTATGAGGAACGTTTTATGCATATGATCGGTGGTATGAACCGACTTAAGGGAATTCTACATACGGAATACAACCAGTATGATTCATTGATTTTACCATTGGTTACCTGGTTGAAGAAGAATGATGTCAACTTTGATATGGGATGCCGTGTCACAGACATTGACTTTGATTTCTCAGAAAATCAAAAAACTGCCACAGTAATTCACTACATCAGGGATGGGAAAGATGCAGCCATTGATGTGAAAAAGGACGATATGGTATTGTTTACAAATGGCTCGATGACTGCGAACACCACAATAGGAGACCTTGATCATCCTGCAATATTAAATCGTTCTGAAGACAAAGGATGTTTTTCTGTTTGGGAGAAACTTGCAAAAAAATCGCCTGACTTTGGTCATCCGGAAACATTTTGTA
Organism: Clostridium sp. E02; assembly: GCF_003833015.1. Classification (GTDB taxonomy): domain Bacteria; phylum Bacillota; class Clostridia; order Lachnospirales; family Lachnospiraceae; genus Lacrimispora. The sequence continues at coordinate 170,353 of NZ_RJLQ01000003.1, read as the reverse complement.
CCGATATTGACAAAAGTAAATATTTATCTTTTACAGTTACTTTAAAAGACGATGAAATCGTTTTCCCATATCTGTTTGAATTGACTGAAGACAAACCCGGCATGGGTGGACTGGTAACCATTAAGGATTCCAGTTGGTTTATGAGCTGGGTTATCCCAAAGGATCCTCATTTCATAAATCAGCCAGAGAATGTCAAGGTTATATGGGCATATGCGTTGAATCTTGATGTGGAAGGTGACTATATTCACAAAACGATGTCTGATTGTACAGGTCGTGAAATGTTTGAAGAACTTTTATACCACATGGGGTTAAAAGACAGGATACCTGAAGTTTTGGACCATACGGTCAATGTCATTCCAACTATGATGCCCTATATCACATCTCAGTTTATGCCCCGCGTTGCTGGCGACCGTCCAGACGTAGTGCCAGCAGGAAGCCAAAACTTCGCTTTTGTTGGACAGTACACGGAAATCCCACATGATTGTGTGTTCACAGTAGAATATTCTTTGCGAGGGGCAATGATGGCAGTATATACATTGATGGGACTTCATAAAGAGGTCATTCCTGTATATCCGAGTCAATATGATATTCGTGTTTTGGCAAATACGGCAAAGACATGTTTGAACTTAGATAAGGTTCCCCTACAGAATCGAACCATCGGTGAATTATTAAAGGATACAGAACTGTTAAAGCTTCTTACGTCCTAGAAAGTTAGACTTTATTGCGAAGTGGATTTTCCACTTCGCATTTTTCTTTATGGGTCGTGACCCTGTTGAGCACGCGAAGCGTGCGAAATATAAACCACCCGCTATGCGGTTGCGCGGTGTTTGTTACACAAAAAAATCACCTTTCCGTTATAATAAGGTTGTTCAAGCCAATTTATAACGAAAGGAAAGGTGATTTTAATGGCCAATAAGGCAAACAGTTTGGCACATACCAAATGGATGTGCAAGTATCACATAGTGTTCACACCAAAGTACAGGAGAAAAATAATTTACAACCAGTACAAGGAAAGTATTAGAGATATTCTGAAACAACTATGTGGATACAAAGGCGTAGAAATATTGGAAGGTCATATAATGCCCGACCATATTCATATGCTTGTAAGCATTCCACCTAAACTGAGTGTATCACAATTTATGGGATATCTCAAAGGAAAAAGTGCGCTTATGATCTTTGATCAGCACGCAAACTTAAAGTATAAGTTTGGAAACCGACATTTTTGGGCAGAGGGATATTATGTGAGCACAGTCGGTCTTAACGAGGCAACTATAAGAAAGTATATCCAGGAACAAGAAAGTCACGATATTGCAATGGATAAATTAAGCGTCAAAGAGTATGAGGACCCTTTTAAGGGTAGCCGGTAATACAAAAGCCCTTTTAAGGGTTGCGACGAGTCAAGGGCGTTAAGGCTTGAACAAAGTGAAAGCCAGCGTCTTTAGGCGCTGGCCGGTAACAGAGGCTTATAGCCTCAGGACAAACCACCCGTTTGACGGGTGGTCATGATTACACATATCAACAAATCACTTAAACACTCAGATTAGGAAGGACGGACGATTCGAGTATCGGTAACGTAAACGCGCCATAGTGAATTGTAACAGCAAATTCTCCTTCAATAGTAATCAGAAAAACTGGTTTAGTAAAAAGAATGTCTATAGAAGAATACTTCTAACCAGCGTTATCCTTATCAATTGTCCAAGTTGTGTTCAAATATTTTAAAAAAAACGAAAGATAAAGATTGACTCTCACATTATGGTATACTTTATACTATAAATGAGCTCAAGTAATCCACATATATATGAGGTGAAAAGCATGTTAAAAATAGGAGATTTTTCTAAACTATCAAGGATCAGTATACGGATGCTACGGCATTACGATGAAATCGGTCTTCTGATGCCAAAAAACATTGACAATGTTACAAGCTATCGCTACTACAGCGAGGAACAGCTCCCCATAGCAGGGAGAATTACCACTTTAAAAGAGATGGGATTTGCCTTAGCAACCATACGAACGATTATGGAAAACTATGATGATCCCAAGGCGTTGGCTGAATTTTTAGTGGTAAAAAAAGCGGAACTTGATGTGCAGGCAGAAGAGGTAAAACACCGATTGCTGCTCCTTGAAACTACCATCAAACGGTTAAGAGAGGATGTAACAATGATGAAATATGATGTATCTTTAAAAACAATGCCAGAACGATATGTTGCAAGTGTGAGAAAAATAATTCCCTCCTACGATCAAGAAGGAATCCTGTGGAATATTCTTATGACGGAAACCGCACAGATGAAAATGCAGATTGCAGATCCTTGCTATAGTCTGGCTGTTTTCTATGACGAGGGTTTTAAAGAAAGAGATGCGGACGTAGAAATTCAGATGAGCGTACAAGGAACATACAATGATACAGAGAACGTTGTTTTTAAAACCGTCCCTGCCGTTGAGATTGCTTCCACGACTTACAAAGGGAGTTATGAGCAGCTCACAGCAGTCAACCAAACAATTGCGAATTGGGTAAATTCCAATGGGTATGAATTTAATGGCTCGATGTTCTGTATTTATCATGTGAGTCCTGCACAAACCCAGAATCCGGATGATCTGGTCACCGAAGTTTGTTACCCGATAAAGAAAAGATAACGTTATTTTGAAAAGAAGCCGTCTGCCATGTGCAGGCGGTTTTTTCTGTAATCGCAACTTCGGATCTTGCTAAGAAGTGCAAAATGAAATATACTGTATATTCTGGATTAAATATAGGAAACTCAATAGGAGATAGGGAAATATGCGTGAAAGAGTAAAAGAACCCTTTGAATATAAAAACAAAGATGAATTTAAAGAGAAATTAATGGAATGGATTGGCGATGTTTTCTATGATATTCTGCCAGAATACGGATATGAAGTTCGAGAGGAACAAATATATACTGCGTTTCAATTTGCAGAAGCATTTTGCAGTCACGAGGTTCATTTTGCGGAAGCAGGTCTTGGTACGGGTAAAACATTTGCCTATCTATTAACTGCGTTCGCTTATGCTCGATTCAGTGGAAAACCAGTCGTTATTGCGTGTGCGACTACAGCACTTCAAGAACAGCTTGCTGGTTATGAGGGAGATATTAGGACGCTATCAAAACTGCTTGATTTAGAGATTGATGCGCCTATGGCAAAAGATCCACATCAATACATTTGCGATGTGAAAGTTAATGATGCAACAAAAGAAATAAGCACATTGTCTGATGAGATTCGGCATTGGATCAATCAAACAAAACATGGAGAACGTTCAGAGATACCGACCATACCCGACCGGGTGTGGAAGTGGATTGGGTGGGATGAGTCTAGGGCTTGCGATGTGTGCGCGAGTCGTGGATTTTGCAAACTTGTAAAAGCAAGAGAGTATTATCGCCCCACAAAGGATCTAATCATTGCAGATCATGCTATATTTTTCTATGACTTGTGGACCCGTAAGGAACGCATAGCAAATGGAATATTGCCAGTCCTTCCAAGTTATTCCGGTGTTATTTTTGATGAAGGCCATAAGATATTACTTCCCGCGGCCATGCAGGCAGGTCACAAGATCGATCAGGAAGAAATTGAGAATTTAATTCAATCCATAGAAGAAATACACGACGCAAGGACTTCTTTTTTGTCGGCGACAGTTGCAATGGAACATGCTTTCCATGAATTTTTTGCAGATTTGAGCCATCATCTCATAAACGTGGAAGGATCAAATCGTTTATCCATAAAGATTACAGATCATCTATTGAAAGCAGCAAAAACATTTCAAAAAAAATTGGATCACCTCCTATTAGAATTCCAGATTGAGCAGGAGCTCTATATCGAATCGTTATCACTGACGCAGATTCAAGCTTATGAAGGACAAATAGAAAAATCAATAAAAGCTCTGGATGGATTCTGTAAGAAAGAGGGGGCAGAGAGCATCTCTTGGGTAGATCAAGGAAATGGAAGTTTTTGGGTTGTTCCAAGGCATATGAGACAACGGTTAGACAAGCATTTGTTTCAAAAAGGAATCCCTGTTTCATTTACGTCGGCCACTTTAAGTAATGAAGGCAATTTTGACTATTTCATGCGCACACTTGGAGTGAAGCAGGCCTCAAAATCGATAGTTGGGAGTCCGTTTGATTTTGAGAAACAAGTGGCTGTCTATTTAAATGAATCCTCAAAGAGTAGGAAAGAAAGCTTTAACCAAAGAATTGAAACATTAGTTCGCTTACTAAAACAAAATGGTGGGCGAGCTCTTGTACTTACAAATTCAATGGAAGAGGTTCGGAAAATTAGATTAAAACTAGGGGATTATAAGCTGCCGTTTGATGTCCTTTGGGAAGATAAAGGAGATCGGGGATATTTAGTACGAAAGTTTCGGGAGGAGGAGACTTCAATCTTAATAGGAGCAAACTTTTGGGAAGGGATCGATGTACCAGGGGATGCATTGACCCTATTAATCGTCTGGAGACTTCCTTTTCCAGTAAGAGATCCTCTCATAGAAGTTCAGCGCAAAGAAGCAGAGGAACAGGGATTGGATCCATATGAGACAGTAGACTATCCTGAAATGGGGATTAAATTAAAACAAGGCTGCGGTAGATTAATACGAACCCAGAATGATCATGGGGCAATCGCTATTTTGGATCCGGTCATAGGAACTCCTTGGGAAAAGGTGGTCATAGGTGCACTGCCACCAAAATCCAAAGTGGGAAGTTGGAAGATCTGAAGGAGATTTGAAAGAGATACTAAAAAACACGAATGGTCTATTCGTGTTTTTTTAGATACCTTGATACTGCCATATGTAGGAGGCGTCTCATTGCGTTTCCAAAGAGCTGTTTTACAGGATTTAGTCTGACATCATAAAAATAACTATTTTCTAGCCACCCTTTTTCTTCCCAATACGTTCGATCTACAGCGGATGTATAAGTCTTGCTTCTAAGGCAGTTGAACATAAAAATATCATAATAAGAAGGTGATTTCTTTTGGTATGTGTGTATTCGGGTAAAATATTTATCTGCGAGTAGAATCAGATTTTTATGATTTTTTTCAAAATAATGATTGTTATATTTGAATATGCTTTTCGGTACCCGGTTTTCAAAATACAGAGGAGATATAATCTGAATATTTCCCACGATATCCAAGCCCCAACCAGATAATGTCATCTTTAAATAGTTATAAACCTGCTTGCTTCCCCCTCCATCCGTTGTGACAACAATCAGTGCTGGTTTTCCTACCATCACTTGACGATGAAACTGGTATGACATCCGGTCGATAAAACGCTTCAGTTGTCCAGTAATTTGATAAGCATACACTGGACTTGAAATAATTACCCCATCGGCAGAAAAAAGACGCTGCTTCACATTGTCTAAATCATCACCAGTGCAAGGACAGACAGTCTCACTTTTTTGAAAACAGAGACAACACCCTTTACAGTCTTCAATATGTTGATCGCTTAGAAAAATGTAATCAAATTCGATATGTTCTCCATGGTTATTTATTTGCTCTTCAATTTGTTTGCATAATTGAAAACTATCTTTTTTCCTTGGACTGCCCATAATAACTGCAACTTTCATACGATACCCCTCCTATTGCATCTCCACATCTTAATCGATGCTTAGACACTGGTTTCTTTCAGAAAAATCGGTTGATTGTATCATGTGAGTTATTTTGTCAACTGCTGATATTGTTTCATCTATATGTTCAGCCAGGATGTTATGCCACTTAATTTGACCTTCTACAGATTCTTTCATAAGAGTAAGGGTCGCTTTTTCCACATTCGTTGCGGTACCCTTCTTTTCATAATCCCATGAATCAATCACTTTTATTTTAGTTTGCAATTCTAAGATATGACCATTAATCGAAGATAGGATTTCCTCTTTTTTTAGGTTTGCTAGGATCGGATATACTAAATATTTTTCAGATATGATCCCTGCTATAGGTTTGTTTAACTCTGTTAGTGCCATTTCCCGCAAGGACGTTTGCCCTTTTTCGGTTATGGAATAAATTAATTTCTTTTTTTCTGTGTTTCCTTCCGTTTTTACCAACGTAATCAAGCCGTCATTCTGTAACTTATTCATAGCATAGTAGATAGAACCTGATTTAATATTATTCCACTCTTCCATGTGGTTAAGTTGAATAAATTTTTGTATTTCGTATCCATGGGTTGATTTTAAACTTAGGTAGTAAAGAATTAGCAGTTGAATCATTGATGTTCCCTCCATCTAACAAACAATTTTAAATGATGGAATCAGTATATATCCAACGTTGGATACTGTCAAGCAAAAAAAAGGAACAATTAAAAAATTCTTTGATAATATAAGAGGAAAGTAGTAAACTACATATAACCCAGTGATATAATAATGTGGTTATGAAATAAAAATATTGAAGTGAAAAACCATTAGGGGTGATACATATGGAAGAATACAGGCATGAATTTATTGTTTCCGATCAGGACATGAATATAAAATTGAGTTTTAGCATCGATACAGGAAGCAACGTGAATAAACATTATCACAATTGGATTGAGATTGTCTATCTTATTCGAGGGACTTTGGAGTTTCAGGATAATAATCAAACGAGATTTATGAAGGAGAACGATTTTGTTATAGTAAATCCCATGAGCATCCATTCAACAAGATGTATAGATGGAAATACGGCTATTTTACTGCAGGTTCCCATGTCCTTTCTGGAAAAAATTATGCCGGATCTCTATCATTATCGATTTTCGTTGGATATGGATTCTAAGGATCCAAAAGTGGTGACAAAGTTAAATAAGATTCGGGATATAATGAAAGATCTATGGATCGCCTATGAGTTTCATGTGGAAGGATATCCATTTCGGTGCTATAGTTTGGTCTTTGAACTGATCTATATTTTGGTTCATTCTTTTTCCTATCAAGTGGACGAAGTGAATAAAATAAAGACTGAAAAAAACATGCAGCGTATGCAAACCATCATGGAATACGTGCAGGGGCACTATCGGGAAGATCTTTCTTTAGGAAGAATTTCGGAAGTGATCGGTCTTAATCCTGTTTATTTTTCAAGATTTTTTAAGGCACAGACTGGAATCACGTTTTTGGAATATTTAAATACAGTGAGAATGGAGCATGTATATAAAGATCTGTTAAACACAGATCTGCCGGTTAAAGATATCCAGGTCAGGCACGGGCTCTACAATACGAAATTGTTCCGGCGAATTTTTAAGAAGATGTATGGTTGCACCCCAAAAGAAGCCCGAAAATCAAAATAGAAAAATGATGTGACTCCAATAAATTAGACTTTATAGCGTTGTGGTTTTTAACTGCTACGCTATTTCTTTATGCAGCGATCTATTTCTTACACCCAAAGTTAAAATAAGCCTTTTTTTTCGTTTGTTTCCCTCCTTATGGGATCGTAAGAGATCGTTTACAATAAGGGGATAGAACATACAAAACATATAAACTCAAAGGAAAGGATTAATTATGGTAAAGATAATGCAAGTTACCAGTAAGAAGGATAATTACTGGCAAATAAAAGATTTGTCTTGCGGTGGTCCTTGTTTTGAAGATTATCTGGAAGTGACCAAGGAAAGAAAACAGGAAATTTTGGGCTTTGGCGGTTGCTTTAATGAAATGGGATGGGAGGCACTTCAAAAAACCGAACCATCGGTCAGAGAAAATTTCATAAGAGAACTTTTTGGAGAGGAAGGCTGTGGTTTTAATATGGGGCGTGTTCCCATCGGTGCCAATGATTTCAGCCTTAGCTGGTATAGTCTTGATGAGACACCGGAAGATTATGAGTTAAAAGATTTTTCCATTGAACGTGACAAAACACACACGATTCCGTATGTAAAGGAGGCGCAGAAATATTGTTCCGATCTCATGCTTTTTGCCTCCCCATGGAGTCCGCCTACCTGGATGAAGACAAAGAAGGTTTATAACTATGGACGAATCCGCATGGAGGAAAATGTATTGGATGCTTATTCCAGATACTTTGTGAAGTTTTTAGAAGCGTATCAGGAACAGGGGATTCCGGTGGATATGGTCCATGTCCAGAATGAACCCATGGCAGATCAGAAATTTCCATCTTGTTTGTGGCATGGGGAAGACATGAGAGATTTTATCAAAGGGTATCTTGGTCCTCAAATCAAAAAAAGTGGTCTGGGTACGCAAATCTGGTTGGGAACGATTAACGGTCCATTTGTTGATTACCGTTGGCCGGGTTATGGGGCTGCCTACGAGCAATTCTATGATCAGTTTTCCAATACCATATTAAGTGATCCAGATGCAAGAAAGTACCTGACTGGGGTTGGCGTTCAGTGGGGGGGAAAGCATCAGTTGGAACAGATAGCAGCCAGTTTTCCGGAGATGCGGATTATGCAGACAGAAAGCGAGTGTGGGGATGGTTTAAATGAGTGGGAGCAAGCGGAGTATATCTATACCCTGATGTGGTATTTTTTCCGACATGGTGCAGAACGGTATACTTACTGGAACATGGCGTTGTTACAAGGCGGTGTATCAAGTTGGGGGTGGTCGCAGAATTCACTAGCTACGGTAAAAGAAGAAACCGGTGAACTAATTCTGCAGCCAGAATTCTACTTAATGAAACATTTTTCGCATTTTATTAAAAAAGGTGCCCGGTTAGCAACGACAAGAGGACACTGGACTTCAAATGCCCTTGTATTTGAAAATCCAGATGGACAGTTTGTAGTAACGGTTATGAATAGTATGCATCAGGATCGGAAATTCACATTTTTATGCAATGGACAGCAATTTTCTACAACGATAGAATCACACTCAATCAATACATTTGTTGTAAATTAATTATGGGATCGTGGAAGGGGTTTACACATGAACGGTACGAAGAATAAAGGATTATCGATTTTTGTGAGATTGGCATATGGTTGTGGGGACGCAGGTTGTAACATTATTTATACTGCAATGACAGGATTCTTACTTTTGTATTACACAGACTATGCAGGTGTCAGTGCAGCCGCAGTCGGTATGATTATGCTGGTCTCTAGAGTGTTTGATGGGGTCAGTGATTTAATTATGGGAAATATTGTGGACCGAACCCATTCAAAGTATGGGAAGGCTCGGCCATGGATTTTAAGAATGTGCATTCCCTTTGGGATTGCCGGAATTTTACTTTTCTCAGTGCCTACCAGTTGGGCGATGAATGCAAAGTTAGTCTATGTTTTCATCACTTATAATTTAGTTTCTACGGTGATCTATACGGCAATTAATGTTCCGTATTCCGCATTAAACGCATTGATGACTCAGGATCCCTATGAAAGAAGTGTTTTGAGTATTTACAGAAATTTATTGGCAACCGCAGGATCGTTGTTTATTAATACATATACATTAAAATTTGTAGAATATTTCGGAAACAATGCAGCAGCTTGGAGTAAAACGTTTGGTGTATTCGGTATTATTTCGGTACTCTTATTTTTCTTTAATTTCTGGGGGTGTAGGGAGACAGTAAAACCAGCCATGGGAAAAGGAGAGACCGTGAAACCAGTCCCCTTAAAAGATGGATTTGTATCGTTGTTTCAGAACAAGTATTGGATTATGGTTACGGTAATGCTCGCTTTGCTTTTTGTTTCTATGGCACTTTATGGAGGAGCAACGGTCTATTTTGCCGATACGGTTCTAGGAGATAAGAATTTAGTAGCTCCCATCGGAAATGCAGTCTATATCTCACAAATTGTATCCATGTTTTTCATTGCAATTTTTGTAAAGAAATTTGGCAAGCGGAATGTTATGGTTGGAGGTGCCGTACTAACCATCATTGGTTTCTTCATCATGCTATTCACTTCCAATTATGGTATGATTATGGCATGTGGAGTATTAAGGGGAATTGGTGGTGCTTGTATGGGAGCAACCATGTGGGCTATGGTATCTGATACCATTGATTATGGGGAATGGAAAACTGGAAACCGTACGGAAGGTTTGGTTAACAGTGCCTGCAGTTTTGGATATAAGATCGGGAATGGACTTGGTTCTGCCATACTTGGGTGGGTTATTTCCTTCGGAGGATATATGGGCGGTGCGGCAACACAAACCGCAAGTGCCGTGTTTTCCGTAAAACTGGCATTTGCCATTATTCCAATTGTTATTTATGCAGTGATTATTTTGATGCTCCAATTTTATAACCTTGATAAAGAATTTGATGGAATTATGAAAGATTTAAAACAGCGGTCATCCAACTAATAGGAAAAGGAAGTTTCTTCTGACAGAAACCGCACAGATGAAAATGCAGATTGCAGATCCTTGTTATAGTCTGGCCGTTTTCTATGACGAGGTTATTTTGAAAAAAATATAGGTGCTGCGTGGGGCTTATGAGGCCGAAAAATAACGTAATATGCGAAAATAAAACTGCCGTTTATACCGGATTTATACTGGTATAAACGGCAGTTTTATTTTTGACAGCACACGAACGGCATCATTATTTGTGGTTCAAATACCGGTAGATGGTAGGTTCAGAGACGAAAAGCTGTCTCGCAATTTCAGAAACCGCTCCTTTCATGGTCAGGATTCCCTGATCATTCAGCTGATGAACGATATTGATCTTTTCCTGCCGGGACATGCGCTGGGGTGACACTCCTGTGTCTTTTATAGCCTGGGAAACAAGGGTGGAAAGCATCGCTTCTACAGGCGTGCTTAAATCTTCCTGTATATCCTTTCTTCCCTCCGACAAATTGTAATGCTTTTTCAAATTTGACAATGCCAGGTCTAAATCATGTATGGCCGTTGTATTGCGATTAACACAGAGCAGACCGATCAGCCTGTCTTCATTCTTAATAAAATAGGTGTTGGATATGAAATTTTTGCGTTTGCTGACACCGTGATAATTCGTAAGATAATCCTGCGTTTTGTAAATCTGGTCCTTGGTAATCTGATTGGCTAAGTCAGTCATGGGCGAACCAATGCCTCGTCCAGAATGATGTCCGTTGGCAGCAGCAATCACAGTGCCGCTATTTGATTTTGATACATCATGAAGTAAGACCTCACAACCTGGACCGCACAAGCTGGATAAAAAAGAGACCATTGGTTTATACATTTCTAATAATTCTTTATCTGTCATCATTGTTCATATTCCTCTCATATTCCATAACCATTATACCATTTTTTAGCAAAGTATCAATTATTATACAAAAAATAAATAATATTTTTTTCATACTGATAAAAATATTGTCAATTCGTAAAAGATGTGATATGATAAAAATGCAATCAAATAGATAAAAATATTATTAAAAGAGAGAGGTGATGATTTTATTGAAAAAAAAAATAAGTACTGACAAAGCACCATCTGCCATCGGACCGTATTCTCAGGCAATTATCGCAGCTGGAACGATCTATGTATCGGGACAGCTTCCAATTGATCCTTCCACCGGATCAATTGCTGGAGATGATATCAAGGCGCAGACCAGGCAGTCTCTGGAGAATATCCGAGCTGTTTTAGAATCTGCCGGTGCCGGCATGGAAAACGTGGTAAAAACTACCGTTTTTTTAAAGGATATTGGGGAATTTACTGAAATGAATGAGGTTTATGCACAATATTTCACAGATGATTGTCCTGCCAGGGCAGCGTTCCAGGTGGGTAGCCTGCCTAAGAATGCACGAGTTGAAATTGAAGCGATCGCAGTATTATAACAGGTACGGAAGCTGATTGAGAGGTATTACATTGAGGAGGTAAACATAATGGAGGAGCATGGGAAAAAGCTCAGTATGTTAAATATTTTCGGTCTTGGTTTAGGGGGAGCAATAGGTTCAGGCATATTTGTTTTACTTGGGTTTGGAATTGCTTATACAGGCAGATCAATTGTTCTGGTATGCGTAGGCGGCTGTCTGTTTATGCTTCTGGCTTATATGTACAATGTAATCATGAGTGCAATGTTTGTGTTCAAAGGGGGAGATTACAGCCAGAAGGCGCTTCTGTTTAATCCATTAATGACAGGTTTTTCAGCAACGATGGCTCTTGTTAACAGCATGGCTATGTCTAGCTATGCACTTGCAATTGTAGGGTATATCTCAGCGGTATTTCCCGGAGTGGAGCCTTATACACGTCTGGCATCCGTACTTATCATGACTCTCTTTTTTGCCACCACCCTTCGCGGTTCCTGTTTTGTTACGCGACTGGAAAATGCACTGACATTAGTGCTGGTTGTTGCAATTACAGTCTTCGTAATTTTTGGGCTTCCGCAGGTAAAACCGGACTATTTTTCCAATGCAGATGGTGGCTTTTTCCATGGTGGCTTCAGCGGTCTTATCAGTGCAATCGCAATTATGGGATGGGCCTGCCAGGGAACAACCATGGCGCCGGTATCGATGGTTGCAGTTACTGAAAAACCAAAAAGAACCATTCCCCTTGCGATTCTCTGGATCACTCTTGCTTTGGCTTTTATATATGGTCTTATGAGTATCGTGGCAGCGGGTGTTCTGCCCTATGAACAAGTTGCAGGTGCGAACTTAGGTGCAACTGCCAAAGCCATTTTTCCGAATAGTATTTATATTATGTTTATCTTAGGCGGTGGTGTATTTGCCATTTCTACCAGTTTGTTAGGTGGTATTGCCATGTTCCGTTATCCGTTGATGAAAATAGCAGAAGACGGCTGGCTTCCGCCTGTGTTTAAAAAAACCACAAGAAATGGTTTTCCATGGGTCATTCAGCTGGCTTTTTATTTACTCAGCGTGCTTCCAATTCTTCTAGGTTTCAGCCTTGATTCCATTATATCTCTTGTTATGATTCCGTCCATGCTGATGAATGTATATTTAAACATGGCTTGTATCACTTTGCCGAAAAAATATCCGGATCAATGGAAAAAATGTACACTTCATATGCCAATTCCGGTGTATACTATTATTTGTGTACTGTCTGCAGCCTGTGCAGGAATTGTGGCTTTTAATTTATTCAAAGATTTAAAAGGGAAAGATATCATCGCATCCATCATTATTCTGGCTGTGTGCGGGGGCTTTTCAGTGCTTCGGATACAATCGGGAGCGGTTAAGAAAGAGTTTCTGGAAGAAAATAAAAAGGCTATTATTGTTCAGGCACTTGCAGATGATGAGGAGTAAGAATAAAAATCACATATAAAATATCTGCTGTTTCCCATGTTTTCATGTTGAAAGCGGATTATGAAGAAGGAGGATATTGCTATGAAATATGATTTTACATCAATTATGGACCGCAGGGGCAAAGATGCCATTGCTGTGGATGGTCTTGGAACATTACCCGGTTTTGCTCCGGATCTTCCGAAGGAGGGGTTTGATACGATTCCCATGTGGGTTGCAGATATGAATTTTCCAACAGTCCCCACGATTTGCGAAGCGATTGCACAACGTGCACAGCATCCGGCATTCGGTTATTTCAGCCCTTCTAAGGAGTATTACAATTCCATTATCCAGTGGCATGAGGAGCGAAACGGAGTGACAGGTCTTACCAAAGAGTGCATCGGATACGAAAATGGTGTTCTAGGAGGAGTTATTTCTGTACTGAATGCATTTTCAGCACCTGGCGATGCAGTATTGCTTCATTCCCCTACTTATATTGGTTTTACCATGAGTCTTGAGAACAATGGACGCAAAATCATTCACAGTCCTCTTAAGAGGGATGAGGCTGGTGTGTGGCGTATGGATTATGAGGATATGGATGCAAAGATCAAGGCTCATAAGATCCATACTGCAATTTTCTGCAATCCTCATAATCCATGTGGACGTGTATGGGAAAAGTGGGAGATTGAAAAAGCAATGGAAGTCTATAAAAATAACGACTGTGTAGTCATCTCCGATGAAATCTGGTCCGACATTATTTTAGACGGCAACAAGCATATTCCAGTGCAGTCAGTCAGTGAAGATGCCCGCAAGCGGACAGTGGCTATTTATGCACCAAGCAAATCCTTTAACCTTGCAGGTCTGATTGGATCCTATCATATTATTTATGATCCATATTTAAGGGACCGTGTCCGTGCCCAGAGCAGCAAATCTCATTATAATGATATGAACGTACTGAGCATGCATGCCCTAATCGGTGCATATAAACCGGAAGGTGCCGAATGGGTGGATCAGCTGCGTGAAGTGATTAGTGGCAATGTCAATTATGCATATGACTATATCACACAGCACTTTAAAGGTGTGGAGCTTTCCAAACCACAGGGAACCTATATGTTGTTTCTAGATTGTACAAAGTGGTGTAAAGAGAATGGAAAAACCATTGATGAACTGGAAAAGAGTGGATATGATGTAGGCGTTGCATGGCAGGATGGACGCATGTTCCACGGGCCATGTTCCATTCGGCTGAATCTTGCTCTTCCGTTCAGTAGAGTTGAGGAGGCGATGAAACGTCTGGATCAGTATGTTTTTAATGCATGACAAGTTTCAATAGATAGGAAGGAGGAATGATATGGCGAAAATAAATGTGAATGAACGGATGCCTGATTTTAAGTTTGAAACACCATTTCGGAGAAATGTACAGCTAAGTGATGTGGTAGGAGATGGGAAAACTGCGCTGGTATTCCTGCGCTATTATGGCTGTACTTTATGTCAATATGATCTTGCGCAGTATGCCAAAAATTACGAAAAAATCAAAGCTGCCGGAGGCAAAATGCTTGTGGTGCTTCAAAGCGATCCCGTACAGCTTAAAGAGGATTTGGGTACAGAAACCGCACTTCCGTTTGAGATTATCTGTGATCCAAAGGAAGAACTTTATAAGGAGTTTGAGATTCTTCCCGCAGCCAGCAAAAAAGATTTGGCCGGTCTAAATACCATGGTTAAAGTCGGTAAAGCAATGGCAGCGGGATTCTCTCACGGAAGATACGAGGGGGAAGAGCTGCAGCTGCCGGCAGTATTCATCTTAATGCCCGACCTAACGGTGACATATGCTCATTATGCAAAGGTAATTGATGATATTCTGGATGCGGATCAGCTGGCAGAGATGATGAAATAATTGTTTCAATAAAAGAGAACCGCTGCTGCAATAAAAGTGTTATTGTATCCAATATATCAGATAGAAGGGAGAGTGAGGTGGTAAGTATGAAAAAAATAGACTGTCTGGGCGAGATCTGCCCGGTACCAGTAATGAAACTGCAGGCAGTTATGGATTCCATACAAAAAGGGGAAGACTATCTGCTGGTTACAGATCACAGTTGCACCATTTCCAATCTGGAGTCCTTTTGCAAAGCCAATAAATTAAGGTACCAGTTGGATGAGGTAATGAATGGCGTATGGGAGATCACCATAACAGCTAGCAGATAGTATCCCTTAATATTTTCTCAATATATTTTATGAGCTTTGCCGATTCGGGAGAAGCTAGAACATCATTGAGCCGCTTAATGGAGTAATAATCATTCTCAAACTCCAGACCAGGGCAGTCGATGATGCGAAGCTGCTTATGGTAAAGCTCTTTTTTTATTGCCATATAGGGTAGAAAAGCCAGACCAAAACCATTGATTGCGGACAACTTGATGGATTCTGTTGATTCCAGTGTATAAAGAATATGGAGTCTGCCGATCTGGATCCCACTTTTTATTAAGGATTTGTCTATTAGCTGCCGGGTTTTCTGATTTTTCACAAGCATTAGAAGAGGATAGCGATAAAGCTCCTCAGAGGTTAATTTTGCGGGAACCTGCATCTTTTCACCTGCAACTAGGCAGAAACGGTCTGTGAAAATTTTTCTAGTGGAAAGGTGTTTATCTTTTGGCTTCCCAATAATGATTCCCATATCAGCCTGCCCCTTTGTTATTTTCCCCTCAATAGTCTGACTGGACATGACCTCCATCTGGAGGGTATATTGGGGATAATTGTTTTTAACATGATACAGGGTACAGGGCAGGGCGTAGGAATAGATACAAGGATTGGCTATAATATGTATGGTTTTATTCTGATTCTGAGCGTTAGAGATATCAAGAAACATTCGGTCATAAGAAGATGCAATTTCCATAGCGTGATGGTGTACGATGTTTCCAGCATCGGTAGGAATAACCCCGTTAAAATTGCGTTCAAAAAGCCGGGTGCCAATTTCCAGTTCCATGCTCCGAAGCTGCTGACTTAATGCGGACTGGCTAATGTTCATTCGTTCTGCAGCCTTTGAAATACTGCCCATCTCCACTATTTTGATAAACATCTTCAAATTTTGGACATTCACGAGAATCCCCCCTTTCTAAAACTGTCAGCTGTTTAAATTCTGTACAGTTTTCCCCCACCCAAGTATAGCAAATATAAGACATTATGACTAGTGGCAAGATTCGTGTAGGTATAAGGATATCTTATACCATATAAAAATCTTGATTAACAGCTTTAAAATTTAGTGTGTTATAATCGGACTGTAAAGATCGTTACATAATTATCAATATGGAAGGGAGGATAAAAGTGTCAGAGACAAATTCAAGTACTGAAATGGGGATACAAAGAGTACGTAAGAAAAGAAAGCCGAAGAAGAGTCAGATTCCATATGCTTTACTGCTTACAGCACTTATCATTGCGTTTGGATTCTATTTGGGGCAGGGGAGCAATAAACTTCCGGTTTACTGGATATTTGGAATTGCGTTTGGTTATATTCTGCAGCGTTCCAGGTTCTGTTTTACGGCAGCTTTCCGTGATCCCTGTATAACGGGAAGTACCTCTTTGACAAGAGCTGTTCTGGTGGCAATTGCCGTATCAAGCATAGGTTTTCTGGCGGTTAAGTATTCCAGTGCCATAGGAGGCGGAGAAAAAAACTTAAACATGGCTGGGGTATCCCCCATCGGTTTGCCGCTAATGATTGGTGCCGTTTTATTTGGAATTGGTATGGTAATTGCAGGAGGCTGTGCTTCTGGAACATTGATGCGTGTGGGGGAAGGCTTCCTCATGCAGATTCTGTCTTTAGTATTCTTTATCGTTGGTTCTGCGTGGGGCGCTCATGATATGGGATTCTGGGGAAAATTTAATGCTCATGCTCCAAAGATTTTTTTACCGGCTGTGTTTGGATGGTTTGGAGCAATTGTCATTCAGGGCCTGATCATCGTTCTACTCTACATCGCTGCTGTAAAATGGCAGAAAAAGAAAATGGGAAGTATTGAATAAAATTATAAATTAAAGGAGATTAAAAAAATGGCTGAATTTACTTTAGATTGCTTAGGCGAGGCTTGTCCAGTACCGTTAATGAAAGCAGAAAAAAAGATCAATGAGATGTCTGTAGGAGATGTTCTGGTGATTTCCATAGACCACAGCTGTGCAATGAAGAATGTTCCTGAGTGGGCAAGAAATCAGGGATACAATGTAGAAATTGAAGAAGTAGATGACGGAGAATGGGAAATCGTCATTGAGAAAGCGAAGTAAATAACCGCTGTGAAAGTAGGTGAATCAATTGAAAGAGTTTTTTATTAAACTGGGTGATCATCCGATTTACAAAAAACTGTTAAAGGAACCTTTGACCTATGTGGCTGGAGCTGTTTTACTTTCCGTATTTCAGATTGCACACTTCACAATATTGTCAAAAGGCTGGGGCGTAACAAGTGCATTTGCTGTCTGGGGAACCTGGGTTTATAACGCACTGGGGGGAGATGCAGGCAGCTGGGCTTACTTTGCATCGGAAAAAATGCAGAGTAAGCTACATACCAGTTTTATGGCAGACGGAGGTTCCATCCGCAATATGGGCATTATCTTTGGAGCATTGGCGGCAACCTTATTTGCATCACAGTTTAAAATAAAGAAGATTAAAACCCTGCGTCAGGTGGTTGCAGCAGTTCTGGGAGGTTTTTTTATGGGTTACGGAGCTAGGCTTGCAAATGGATGTAACATTGGAGCGTTATTTACTGGAATTGCTTCCTTCTCTTTATCCGGCTGGATATTCGGAGCGTTCCTTCTTGTGGGAGCATTTATTGGAAGTAAATTACTGGCAAAATATTTTATGTAATGGGCTGGAGCAATCAGAAATGATTGCTCCAATCATTTAGAAAGGATCACATTACCATGGAAAAGAAAACATTACAGTATGATGTAGTCATCATCGGCGGCGGAGCTGCTGGTTTAACTGCAGGTATCTACTGCGGCAGAGCAAAATTAAAGACCTTAATTATAGAAAAAACTCTGGTAGGAGGTCTAGCAACCTATACCAATGAGATTGAAAATTATCCTGGTTTCCCAGAAGGAGCCACCGGCCTTGGACTGATGGATTTATTTCATAAACAGGCAAAAAAATTCGGAGTTGAGTTTAAATTAACCGATGTAAGAAGCGTAGCTCTTGAGGGAGATATAAAAAAAGTGGAAACCTTCCGCAATATTTTTGAGGCAAAGGCAGTAATCATCGGAAGCGGCGGAAAACCCCGTCTGACCGGTGCAAAGAATGAGGAACTGTATCTTTATGACAAAGGAATCTCTTTCTGTGCCACCTGCGATGCAGCAGCCAACACTGGAAAAACCGTTATGGTAATCGGAAGTGGAGATGCAGCTATCGAAGAGGGAATGTTTTTAACAAAATTTGCTGATAAAGTCATTGTTTCTGTTATGCATGACACTGGAAAGATGGATTGCAATGAAATCGCAAAAGCACAGGCTCTTGAAAATCCCAAAATGGAATTCATGTGGAATACAGTTGTAGACAGCTTCGAGGGAGACGAACGGCTTAACTCGGTAGTTTTAAAAAATGTAAAGACGGAAGAATTGATTTCGGTTCCGGTCGACAGCTGCTTTTTGTTCATTGGCTATCTGCCTAATACAGAGCTATTCCAGGGAGTGCTGGATATGAACCTGGGCGGATATTTAATTACCAATGATCGGATGGAGACAAACGTACCTGGAGTTTATGCAGTCGGTGATGTCCGAGACAAATTCTTAAAGCAGGTTGCAACAGCCGTGGGAGACGGAGCTGTGGCAGGCTACGGCGCAGAAAAATACCTTTCAGAATGTGAGATATTTGAGAAGCAGATCATGAACGAAGGAAAGCCATCTCTGGTTTATATCTATAATGCGGCTGATTCACATTCCAGAGAGCTTTTATCTGTTTTTAAGGAATTTGAGGAGAACCACAGCGGCATACGGGTATCCTGTATTGATATCTATAAATCTGACGGACTTGCAAAACGCCTTGGCATTCAAAACGGTCCCTGTGCAGTCTGGATTAAGGATTGTAAAATACAGGAGAAGATCGACGGCGATATTACACAGGAACGGATCGGAAGCATCTGTAAGTAAGAAAAAAGAGCCCCAGGAGGACATACATGAAATTACAGTCATGTATGCCTCCCTGGGGATTTTATTTTATCTTTTCATGTATATGTGATTTAGTCACGGTTAAAAATAAAATATGATTTATAATAAAAATAAAGTTAATAAATAACAGGAAACATAAGAGGAGAATAATATTATGTTTGAATTTCTAAAGAGAAGTAAAGGAAAAGTGATTCATGTGAATGATTTAGACCCTCTCATTGGCAGCATTGAATTAATTGATATCCGGGAGCCCTATGAATTCAAAAGCGGAACCATGAGAACAGCAAAGAATATTCCCATGGGAAATTTAATAAGTAATCCGGAAAAGTATTTAATGAAGGATAAAACCTATTATATCATGTGTCAGTCCGGTGGAAGAAGCAGCCGGAGCTGCCGTGTCCTACGAAAAAAAGAATTTGACGTAGTGAATGTGGCAGGCGGAATAGGTTCCTACGTCGGCACAAAAAGAAAATAAAATCGTCAGATCTCGGTTTCGTTCATTGGGGTATCCCAAACGGAACCGGGATTTTTTGCCTGTCCATGGAAAAATTCTATATTGAAATCCATTACGCAACTCCTGGCATCTATTTTGACTGAATAAATTTCAGGATCGCTTTCACCGCAATCTCCTGCTGCTCTTCTTCCTGGATGAAAGCATCTCCATCCCCTTTCTGTTTTCCGTAATTTCCAAAGCCAGCATGATTTCCACCCTCTATGGGAATCACATTTTCCACACCATCCAACTTTTCCCTGCTTAAGATGCCGTCCATAGTCCCGTAAAGAACAAGGGCTTTTTTCTCGTCAATCTCCCCGTAAGGATAAGCTCCCAGAAGAACCAATAGAAGGATCGAGTACTGCAAGGTGAAATGGCATTTTTACAAGGATACAGGTTAGGCTTCCGATTCTACTTTCGCTCCTGGATAAAAAATCAACGCGGTTTCTGTGGGGATCCCGGAAGGTAAGATGATATCATTCTCTTCCTCTATTACGTGTCCGTTCTTTAAATCTGTATTCAGTGCGTTTACAGCCATATCATCCGCTTAGGGAATCCATTCTTTCCGTTCAATCAGTATTGACATGCATAATAGGTATTATATACCTTTTACAGGGCATTTAACACTGATTTTCTTGAGCAGATAGATGAGATGGTATATATTAATTGTTTCAGGAGGTGTGTTTGATGTCTGATGCAAACGGTGTGTTTTTGTTATATAAATCTTTAGTTCCGGGGGGAGGACATTGACATTTGTCTGCTGATTCTCTAAAATAACAAGCGGAAAGGAGTTTTACAGATGAATAATGTAATGCTAAGTGTATTACTGATCATTTCTTCTACATTGATTGGTAATTTTGTTATCTATGGTCTGGCCAGTAGAAGAACTCCGGGTATCTATTATTTTTGCCTTTTAATGGCGGCTATGATTTTTCATTCCGTAGGGTATGCATTTGAGCTGCTGAGCGTTACTGCAGATACCATGTATATCTGGATTAGAATAGAATATATTGGAGCGTCCTTCTATCCAATTTTAATCATGATGTTCACCAGAGAGTATGCAGAGGAAAAGAGGTTTGCAAACAGATATGTTGTGACTCTGGTTTTGATGGTAAATATCATCACGTTGGTTCTTGTATACACGAATAACTATCATTTTCTATATTACGCTTCCGTGGGTGTGGATTATTCTCCTGGATTTCCGATACTGGCACTTCAAAAGGGAGTTTGGTATCTAGTACAGGTGCTTTTTCTTTGTTTTTCAATTTTATATAGTATGGTAGTTCTTATAATAAAACTCAAAAGAACGAGTGGAAATTACAAAAATAAGGTATTGTTTATGCTGATCGGTGTGACGGTACCCGTAGTCACAATGTTTCTCTATCTGCTCGGTCTGGGGCCTGTTTATCTGGATATGACCCCGTTCTCTTATTTTATCATGAGTATTTGCCTTACCATTGGTCTTCTAAGATATGACATGCTGGTTCTTGCTCCTATCACTTATGAGATGATATTTCAAAGCATTAATGAAGCAGTTCTTGTCATTGACAGCAATGAAATTCTGGTAGGATTTAATAATGTTTCCAAAGAATTTTTCCCTTCTCTTTCAAAAATGAAAATCGGACAGTCTTTTGGGCTAGTTGAAGAATTAAAAGGTCATAATCTGGACGCAACGAACTCGATTCATGATATTAACGGAAGAAAATTCAACTTCAAAACATTTACAATGAAAACTCACAGAGCCCGCATATATGTGGCAAATGATATAACAGAATCCGAGAATGCAAAAAAGCAGTTAGAGATTCTTGCTACTGTAGATTCCCTGACAGGACTTTACAACCGCAGATATTTCATGGAGCAGGTGAAACAGATCGGATTCGATGGAGTGTTTGTGATTCTTGACTTAGATCATTTTAAACGAATCAATGATACATTTGGGCACTTCAAGGGAGACCAGGTTTTAAGTAATTTCGGAAAATTGCTTCGTCAAACCTTTCCAGATCATATTACATGCCGGTATGGGGGGGAAGAGTTTGCTGTCTTTCTGGCACATACTGGCTTAGGAGAAGCTTATAGAAGAACAGATTCTTTACGAGACAAAAACAACAATGAGACGCAAGCCTGCAAGGTCACATTCTCGGCAGGAATAGCAGAATACAACATTGGATCAGGAACTGTTTCTGAGGCGCTGATTCGGGCGGACCAAAAGCTCTATGAAGCAAAGGAGAACGGAAGAGACAGGATTTGCCTGTGATATTTCAGGAAAATAACGATCTCCTGGATCACAGGCTCATTTAGAAAATAGGAACAAAAGTATCCAGGAAATGGGCATCATCAGATCAGGCAAAATAGTCCATGTATTGTGAGGCGCGTAGTTCTTATTTTTAACAACATCCCAGATGTGATTGATTCCAGCTAACAAATATAATGGAGATGCCAGCACGATGGCAGCAAGCCAGAATTCCCGGTGATAAAAAATACAGAGAAATCCAGCCAAAGCAAATCCAGCCAAAGCAAATCCCAGTTCCTTTTGAAAGGGGCTTCCCTTGCTCCAGCCAATTGATTCAGCCACCATGTCGGATCGGAAAACATGTCCGATAAAGCTGATAGCCCCGGAAAGTGTGAGTGTAATCGTAAGCTGGTAAAACAACAAATTCTGACAGTAAGAAGAAAATGTGCGGATAGACGGGTTTATAATTGCTGTAATGATTCCAACAAATAAACCAAGAATCCAGATCATTAAGAAAATCATATAAATACCTCCTGATTTTTATTTGAGCATTTACTCAAATAATACCTCGCTATTAAAAAAATGTCAACTAAAAATGAACAATCGCTCATAATTTGTTGACAAATGCATACAGGTTCGATATATTCAACGGAAGGAGGAATCGTGATGGAATCAAATCAAGCAACGCGGCAGCCAAAACAAATGCGCAGTATAAAGACAAAAGAAAAGATAAGAAATGTGGCTTATGAGCTTTTCTGTGAAAAGGGATATTTTAAAACGACAACCAACGAAATTGCCAGAGTAGCGGAAGTTTCCATAGGCAGTCTTTATTTCTATTATCGGGATAAGGATATGATTTTAATGGAAATACTGGATCGGTATAATGAATCATTTCTAAAAGTTCATGAATCAATGAACCTGCAATTGGAATCATATCGGATAAATCCCCGGCTTTGGCTTACTAAATTTATGGAAGAAATGATAAAAAGCCATCGAGATTCAAAAGAATTTAACAAGGAATTAAAGATTCTCAGCTATTCCATGCCAGAAGTGAATGCGGTTATGGAAAAGCAGCAGGAGACAATCCGGCTTATGACACTGGACTACTTAAAAGCCTTTCACGATATGCTAAGAGTAAAAGATTTGGAGGCGGCATCGATTGTAGCCGATAATCTAATCAGTTCTCTGGTTGATCAAATTGTTTTTCAAGATAATCCTGCGGAGGATTCCAGAATTATTCGGGAAGGCGTAGATGCGGTTTATCAATATTTAATCGGAAAAGATAGTTCCATCTTTTCTATCACATGAATCGGTAATGTCTATTCCGGAATTACTCAGGTACAGCGGGTGCTTCAACTTAATTAAGTCTGACAAGGAGAAATAAGGAAGATGAAAAAGAAATACTTGCTTTTGGTGGTCGCATGTTTGTTATTGACAGGCTGTAACAACGAAAAGTTAAACGCAGAGAACCAGTCAGTAATCTCTCAATCTGCTGGGGGAAGTGAAACTAGAATCAGTGAGCATGATCCTGTTGAATCAGATGAGGCGACGGTCGATGGGTCTGACGGGCAGATAGAAGATCAATCGTTTGATATTAATCTAAGTGGCTGGGGAGATGTGACTTTTGCATCTTTTATGCCAGAGGAAGCGAGAAATAAGGATGAAGATGTGATGTTTATGCTGTTAAATGGAGATAAGGAGGTTTATCGTTTTCCAGGTATAACAGAAGATAACCATCGCATCGGTCAGTCCTTTCAAAAAATTGATGCAATCGCTTTTAAAGACTATGATGAAGATGGAAGAAAAGATATTATCATTATCAATGAATATTCGCTTCAGCCTGGGGACCCAAAAGAGAATTATTATAGGGAAGCCAGAGTTTACCATCAAGAGGATGAGGGAAAAGAATTTAGGATAGACAATCATCTGGTTGAATATTTAAATAACTATTATTATAATGATACGATTGAATCTGTAATGAAAGGGATTAAGAAGTACCGAGAGAAAAGTGAAACAAACTTTTACGGTGACTATCAGATCACAGCCTGCAGGGGAACTGCCACAGCCTATGCCTTGTCACAGGAAGAAATAGACGCTGTCATAGGAAGTAGTTTAAACTATCAGGCTAATTCCTTTAATACAATGGCTGCAGGCTATGAGGAAGAAACCTATCCCACAGACAGGCTGTATGAGGATTTCCGTGTGAAGCCAACTGATCTGGGGATTACAAAAAAAGAAGTTACAGTAGTGTCTGTTTTATTAGAAGGGGATTTTATCGGGGGATATTTCTATATTCTAGACGAAAATACTTTACTTGTATATTATGAAGGTGTGTTTTTTGAAGCGAAAAAAACATCAGAGAACCATTCAAAGGAATAAAAGTATAGGTCAAAGCTGTTCTCTATAAAAAGAGTGAAAGGAAGATCCTATGACAAAGATTAAATATGCCATAATAGGCAACGGATTTCGGGCGCAGGCTTTTTTAAGGATTGGTCTTACACTTACGGATCAATTTGAGGTGACATCGGTTCTATTTCGAAATAAAGAGAAAGCAGCAGAATTTACCAAACAAAGTTCTGTGCCTGCATCTTTAACCATAGAAGATTGCCTTGCTACAAACCCTGACTTTGTAGTAATCGCCATTGGAAGAAATGCGAATTTTGAGATGATAAAACGGTTGGTTCCTTATGGGATTCCAATGCTGGTAGAGACGCCGCCTGCCATGAACAGGAAAGACCTTCTTTCCCTTTGGGATATTTGTGCGAAACAAGAAGTTAAGATTCAGATAGCAGAACAGTATTTTCTGCACCCTCTCTATCAGGCAAAATTAAAAGTGCTTGAAAAGGGAATATTAGGTGAAGTTCATAACTTGTCCATTTCCTGGGCACATGATTATCATGGGGTCAGTTTGCTCCGAAAATTATTGGGGGTTGGATTTGAAAACGCACAGATATGTGGAAAAAACTTTCAGTTTCCAGTAACAGTTACAGATTCCAGATATGGAATTATGACAGATGGTGAGGTTACTATGGCAGACCGGGCAAGGTATACCATAGAATTTGAGAGTGGAAAAGTTGCTTTTTATGATTTTTCCTCCGATGTACAATACCGCTCTAAGATCAGGGCCCGTCATCTTACCATACAGGGAGTACGAGGAGAAATGGATGACGAAACAGTCCGTTGTCTAACCGACGACAACCAACCGTTAGTTCAGACCTTCCAGATAACGCAGGATATTAATACATTGTCCACATACTCCATTAATCTTGGCGGTGAATGTTACGATACAAACCCGTTTGCAAGTAAAAGGCTTACCGATGATGAGATTTCAATCTCCCGCTGTCTTATGGGAATGAAAGACTATCTTTTGACTGGTAAAAGTTTCTATTCCTTAGCAGATGGGTGCCAAGACAACTATTTCTTTCTACTGATGCAGGAGGCACTATTGCAGCCTAATATTCCTGTCGGGTCAAAAACTCAGCCCTGGAGTGTGTAATGAATTTTAGGAAGTAACAATAATGGTCAATTCATTTGTAGTTTAGAAATCAAAAAAGAAAGAGGCATCCCGATTGCGTAAATTAAATTTCGCAATTGTGGAAGCCTCTTTTTTATAATAAAGCCCATTTTAATTGTGCAAAATACACAAAAAATAATAAAATATAACATTTATACATATAGATATCACAATAAACCATTTTAATTCCTTGGACTAGGTGTTATGCTGACAGAAATATAGGTACAAGCCTTCTAAAAAGAGGCAAGGCAACGTGAATCGCACTCTTTTATAAAGGCGCAGGGGGAGGGGGACGAGCAAAAATCAATGAGAGGATCAAATGCTTTGTGATCATGAAAGAGATGGGAGGAGAAGCAAATGAAACACAACAAAAACGGTAGGAGGTATAGGAATGGTGAAATTTAGAAAAGTTATTGCCTTTGTGCTCAGTATTATGTTAGCACAGTCCATGATACCGGAGATTCCGGCAGTAGCAGCGAATACAATGACAGTCGATTGTGCCAATGTACTCAGAGAAGCGACTCATTGTGCCAGTGGTTCCTTATATGGCATGACAGAAAGTATTCCGGTTGATGTAAACGGACTGGTAGCACCCTTAAAGCCCTATGTCATGAGAAACCCAGCCAGAGGGGGAAATGGAAATCAGCATCCCTTTGGAGATGCAATCCTGGTTTCTCAAAAGCTGGCATCGGTGCCCAGTGCAAAGGTGTCCATAGATCTGGCTGATATGCTGCCGGGCTGGCCTTATCGCTGGCCGGGAATGACCAGCTGGCTCAATCAGGTAAAATCATTTATTCATGATAAAAAGTCTTCCGGACGTGATAATTACTATGGTTATGAAATTTGGAATGAACCAGGGGGAACCTGGAAGTCAGCCAATGGCAGTTTTCATGATATGTGGAAGCAGACCTATGATGTGATCCGTGCCAATGACCCTAGTGCCAAGATCATAGGTCCATGTGAGAGTTACTACAATCATTCCCGCATGAAAGACTTCTTAAGCTTCTGTAAGTCTAACAACTGCCTGCCAGATATCATGAGTTGGCACGAGCTGTCAGGCGGACCTAAGACGATAGCTCCGAATCTTAGAGCCTATCGGTCTCTGGAAGCCTCCCTGGGAATCCGTTCGTTGCCGATCAGTATTAATGAATATTGTGATCCAGATCATAGTCTGGAAGGCCAGCCAGGTTCTTCTGCCCGCTTTATTGCAAAATTTGAGCGCCATAAGGTAGAAAGTGCTTGCATTACCTGGTGGTTTGTACCGACTCCTGGCAGGCTGGGAAGTCTTTTGGCAACCAATACTGAAAAAGGGGCAGGCTGGTATTTTTATCAGTGGTATGGCGACATGACCGGTAACATGGTTTCTGTCACTCCGCCAAATGATGACAGTGATCTGGTGGATGGCGCCGCCTGCGTTGATTCCAATGCCAAATACATGAGTTTTATTTTTGGAGGTCCCAATGATGGTACAGTAACTACAACTTTTAAGAATGTGCCCTCTTTCATTGGTTCCAATGCTTCTGTTAAGATAGAAAAGATAGACTGGGTGAGTAAGGATACCGTATCCAGAGGACCGGTTGTGTTATCGAATACGAATTATTCTGTAGTAAATGGACAGTTCACGGTAAATCTCTCGGGTTGTAACAGCAGCTCTGGTTATCGTATCTATATTACACCAGGATCGGGTACAGGTACGGGAATTGTATCTGGAGAGACTTATAAACTGATTAACAGAGGCAGCGGCAAAGCACTCGATGTCACCAACAGTTCCATGGATGATGGTGCTGGTGTGATCCAGTGGGGCTATAGCAATCAAAACAACCAGAAATGGATTATAACCGATACAGGAAATGGATATAAGCTGAGCAATGCAAACAGCGGAAAGGTTCTTGATGTTTATAAGAGTTCCAAAGAAGATGGGGCAGACGTAATTCAGTGGACGGACAAAGGACAGAATAACCAGAAATGGAATTTAGTTGATTTGGGAAATGGCTATTACAATCTTGTAAATGTAAACAGTGGAAAGCTTCTGGATGTAGAGAAGGGTTCTGGGTCAGATGGCGGGAATGTAATTCAGTGGAGCAACAACAATGGCAATAATCAACAATGGCAGATAGCAGCACCTTAAGAAGACAGTCACGCAAGTAACGCCGTCAGCAATGGCGGCGATACGTACGTGACTGTATGTCGATTATTATTTGTCGTTTCCTGGTTTGTGAGGGTTACCAGATTGTTTTTTAGAATTTCGGCTCTCTCCATCTAGTGCACTCTCAGCCATAGTAGGACCGCCATTGGCCTTTTTTTTGCGAATTGATTTTGGGTCGATCTGTGAATCTTTTGCCATAGTATTCTCCTTTAAATTTAATAGTTTTATTATTTACAGGTAAAAGGATAATATTCTGAATCAGATCAATTGATTTTTAGATATAAGAGTGGTAGAATAAAGTTCTTCATTTATGAAGAAGACAACTAAATATTTAACATGCGGTATTTGTTGGCAAAAACCTACAAAGGCAGACCGACTTGGAAAGATATGAAAATATGACTACCAGGAGGAAGTAACAATGATTACGATGGAACATATATGCAAATCGTACAAAGTTGCAAAACGAAATGCAGGTTTAAAAGAAGCCTGTAAATCTTTATTTCTGCGGAAAACAGAGCAGATAAAAGCATTATCTGATATCAACTTTCAAATATCAGATGGAGAAATGGTTGGATACATTGGACCCAATGGGGCTGGTAAAAGCTCTACAATCAAAATTCTAAGTGGAATATTAACACCAGACAGTGGAACTTGTGTGATTGATGGAAGAATTCCATGGAAAAATCGCATCGAACATGTAAAGCAGATTGGTGTTGTATTTGGACAACGTTCTCAATTGTGGTGGGACATTCCTGTCATTGATTCCTTTGATTTATTAAAGGAAATCTATTCTATTTCAAACCCAAATTATAAGTCTAAGTTAGAAGAACTAACAGAATTACTAAAACTGAAGGAAATCTTAAAGACTCCGACAAGACAACTGTCTTTGGGACAAAGAATGCGCTGTGAAATCGCAGCTTCGTTATTACATAATCCCCGTTTGTTGTTTTTAGATGAGCCAACCATAGGTCTTGATGCAGTCTCTAAGCTTGCAGTACGAGATTTTATTAAAAAACTGAATACAGAACATGGAACCACCGTTATCTTAACTACACACGATATGCAGGATATCGAAGCCATCGCAAATCGAGTGATACTTATAGGACGAGGGAAAGTCTTATTAGATGGAACCTTGGAAGATATGAAACTGACTGCACAACATTCAACAGCTTCTGACGAACATGCATCGGCCAATCTAGATCAGATCGTGGCTGGCATATATCGGAATCTGGATATACTCTAGGAGGTGCAGAATGAAAAAATATGTTTCATTTTTTTGCGTACGTTTTTTTTCCGGGTTACAATATCGGATGGCTGCGGTCACGGCTCTCACCACACAATTTATATGGGGCTTGATGGAGTGCCTGGCATATAAGGCATTATTAGAATCAGATGCGATTGCATTTCCTATGGAATATTCTGCACTGGTTTCTTATGTTTGGCTGAAAGAAGCTTTTTTTGCACTCTTTAATACATGGGCATCCGATAATGATATATTCAACTTAATTATAGATGGGGGAATTGCTTATGAACTTTGCAGACCAGTGTCTATTTATAACATGTGGTTTTCAAGAAATGTAGGCGGAAGAGTCGCACAAGCCGCCCTTCGGTGTGCTCCAATTTTAATTGGCGCTTCCTTGCTGCCAGGACCATACAAGATGGGGACACCTACTAGTTTGTTTGCAGGTTTCTTGTTTTTGTTTACCATGTTAATGGCATTGGGCGTTACCGTTTCTTTTTGTATGGTTGTTTATATGCTGTGTTTTTTCACCATTTCACCCCAGGGCTTTAGAATGCTTTTTATGGGGGGCGTGGAATTTTTGTCAGGTTCTGTTATTCCCTTGCCTTTCATCCCGCAGCCATATCGGAATATAATAGAAGCCATGCCTTTTGCCTCTATGCATAATGTGCCTTTTCGAATTTATAGTGGGGATCTATCGGGAAATGCCATGGTTATAGCCATAGCATTACAAGTGTTTTGGTTTGTCATACTGATTCTAATTGGGAATTTGATATGTAAGAAGGCAGAGCACAGAATCGTTGTGCAGGGAGGGTAACATGACAAGAATAAGAAGAACAATCAGATTATATGGGTGCTTTGTTTCTGTGA
This sequence comes from Clostridium sp. E02, assembly GCF_003833015.1. Classification (GTDB taxonomy): domain Bacteria; phylum Bacillota; class Clostridia; order Lachnospirales; family Lachnospiraceae; genus Lacrimispora. The sequence continues at coordinate 140,712 of NZ_RJLQ01000003.1, read as the reverse complement.
TTTTGCAATCTACGATGCAATATAAATTATCGTTTCTACTTATGTTAATTGGCAGATTTCTAATGGCATTTAATGGCTTTATCGCTTTATATTTTCTTTTTTCTGGTTTTACCCAGATTAAGGGATATACGTATGGAGATGTTTTATTGTGTTTTTCTATTATTCAGATGTCTTTTTCCATTGCAGAATGTTTCGGAAGTGGATTGAAAGCATTTTCAGGAATTGTAAAAAGAGGGGAATTTGATCGAATGTTGCTTAGACCATGTAGTCCGATTCTTCAAGTGGTGGGAACAAAATTTGAATTAGGAAGGCTTGGTCCCATGATAACAGCTCTTATTACTTTAATGATTGGGATCAGGGAAAGTCATATTCGATGGGATTTCGGTACCGTTTCCACATTACTGTTTATGATACTTGGAGGAACACTTCTCTTTATTGGTTTATTTCTGTTAGGAGCTAGTTTTTGCTTCTTTTCCATCGAGGATGCAGGAATTATGAATGTTCTCACATATGGAGCAAATGAGCATGGAAAATATCCCATTGATATATACGGAAAGGGTTTGATGCGTTTTTGCACCTATGTGATTCCTTACACATTGATCCAATACTATCCACTGCAGTATTTGTTGGGGAAATCAAATCATTGGCAATATGGATTTTACCCGTTTGGAGCCATTCTTTTTCTTTCTTTTTGTTCCATTATTTGGCTTTTCGGTATGCATAATTACAAGTCCTGTGGAAGTTAATATCACTATATTTAAAAATACAAAAACTCCTCCAATTATTTCTTTGGAGGAGCCGGTTTCCAGTATCGAGACCCATCCGGTTCACGACATAAGAAGCCTTGATCAATAAGTTCCCGTCTAAGTACAAAATAATCCCCAAATGTATTCCATTTTTCACAGATGGCGTTTACCTCTTTTTCTGTATAATTATAGTTTACTTCGAATTTTTCTGCCAAATAGCAAAGGGTTGCAATTCTTAGGGGGGGCTTTTGCGATAGCTGAGTGATTCTACCTAATTTGTCTAAAAATCTGTTTATATTAACGACTTGTTCCAATTTTATTCTCTCCTTATTCAGTAGTAATTTCTTTTTCCTTCCATAATTCCAACAAAGTTTTGACATCTTCAGAAAATTCTCGTTCTGTTTGTGTTTCCTTCTTTTTCATTTCCTCCATGATATCAAAGGCAAAAGAAGATGTCCCAAATTGATTCCATGATTCGATCATACCTGCTTCTGGGCAAGAGTTAGTTGCTAAAAAGAATTCAAAACGATTTTTTGAGCCTTGCATATTAGTGGTGGAACGAATCCAATAATTATTATTTCCATTGCACGAGATCTTATATATTCCACCGACAATCGCTCTATTTTTATAATTCTCTTTCCTATCTTTTTTTTGTAGTTTTTCCATTCCAAATTCACCATCCATTTATATATTTCGTAGGTTCACCAACAAAATCATTGTAAGCCGAATCCACTGGATTTTCAACAAACGTTCCGTAGAGTTCTAATTTCCATGATTTGACATGATATCATTTCTGTAGTATAATTAAGAAAAAAGTAACAACCTATAACCAAATAAAAGTTGTCACTTTATTTGCTTTTATAGGAGATAGGGAAACTTATATGGTTTTAAATTAGAAAATACCTGAGTCAAGATGGGACTAGGGTATTTTTAGTGGAGGAAAATGGGAATGCAGACAATGATCGAGATTACAAAACAGATGATAAAAGGTAATCCCCTTACAGGGGAAGCATTCAAACAATGGAATGACTGGAGGTGGCAAACCAGCCATTTGATAAAAGACATAGAGACAGTCGAAGAGATTTTGGCGATCAGTTTTACAGACGAAGAAAGAAAACAGATAGAAACAACGATTGAAAAATTTCCAATGTCAATCACGCCTTACTATATTTCTCTTATTGATCCCAAGGATTATAAGAATGATCCTGTATTCAAACAGGCATTTCCTGATATCAGGGAACTAACGATTGCATCTTGTGATATGGAGGACCCGTTGGCGGAAGATAAAAACAATCCAGTTCCAGGAATTACTCATCGGTATCCTGACAGGGTGCTATTTCATATTAGTAATATTTGTGCCATGTATTGCCGGCATTGTACTAGAAAAAGAAAAGTCGGAGATATGGATCATATTCCGAAAAAAGAACAACTACAGAAAGGAATTGATTATATAAGAAGCAATCCAGTGGTTCGAGATGTTTTGCTTTCAGGCGGAGATCCTTTTATGCTGCCAGATGATTTACTTGACTGGGTTTTAGGGGAACTTGACAAAATAGAACATGTTGAAGTGGTGAGAATCGGAACTAGAACCCCAGTGGTATTGCCCTATAGAATCACCGATGAACTTGTAGCTATGCTGAAAAATCACAAGACTTTATGGATTAATACCCATTTTAATCATCCGAAAGAGATAACAGTGCAAGCAAGAGAGGCCTTGAAAAAGCTTGCATTTGGAGGCATTCCTCTGGGAAATCAATCCGTTTTGCTGGCAGATATTAACGACTGTCCCAAAATCATGAAACGCCTTGTCCATAAACTGGTGCAAAACCGAGTCAGACCCTATTATATCTATCAATGTGACTTATCGGATGGACTGGAACATTTCCGTACTTCCGTTGGGAAGGGAATTGAAATCATGGAAAGTTTAAGAGGACATACCAGTGGGTTTGCAGTACCAACGTATGTGATTGATGCTCCTGGTGGTGGTGGAAAAATCCCTGTTATGCCGAATTATCTGATCTCTTGGTCTACCAATAAGGTGATCCTAAGAAACTATGAGGGCGTTATCACAACCTATCAGGAACCACGAAACTATCACAGTGCTGCTTGTGATCTGGATTGCAAAACCTGTAATCTTCAATTGAAGATGAAGCATTTAGACGAGGATGAGTCCATTGGTATTACGAAACTCCTCTCTGATTATAATGAAACAATAACGTTGACACCAACGAAAGACCTGGAAGAATAAAAAAATACACCTGAGTCAATGTAGAATGGAGATTGTTATGGATAGTATTGAAAAGATTGGAAATTCGACGATTCATCATGGAAAAGACAGTGATCGTATTTATCTGATGACCCTTGACAGCAGTGATTTGGACAATATTACTCAGAAATTAGATGACCTGGCACATAAAAAGGGTTACACAAAAATAATGGTGAAAGCCCCAGATCTTCATAAACAAGTGTTTGAAGAGAATGGTTATGAAACAGAAGCCATAATCCCAACGTTTTATTCTGGGAATCCAGGCCGTTTTCTTTGTAAATATCTTGATGAACAGAGAAGAGAAAACAAATGGAAAGCAACTTGTTCCGAGATTTTAAAGATCGCAAAAGAACAGGAACCAGATTCTTCCCTCATACAGCTTCCAGATGGATTTCGATGCAGGGAGGCGAACTCGGAAGATGTAAAAAGCATGGTAAAACTGTATAAAAGTGTATTTGAAAGCTATCCTTTCCCCATTTACGAAGAGCAATACATTCTAGAAACCATGAAGGAAAATCTGATTTATTTTGGCATATGGAAAGAGAATGAGTTGGTTGCATTATCTTCCATCGAACTTGCAAAAAAATATTCCAATGCAGAGATGACAGATTTTGCAGTACGAAAAGAGTATCGGGGCAGTAGGCTGGCAAGATATCTTCTTCGAGTGATGGAGAACAAATTGTCCGAGTTATCGGTTAAGACGGCATATAGCATTGCAAGAGCAAAATCACCTGGAATGAATGTTACATTTGCAAAAAATGGTTACACCTATAGCGGTACACTGATTAATAACACCCAGATCTCAGGACAGATCGAAAGTATGAATGTATGGTATAAATCCATTTTTTAACCCATAAAAATGGGTCCTAGTTTGTGTAAACGTAATTCGTATCGAGAAAAGAAAGGAAGCAAAAAGATGAATCGTTTTATTTATGATATTCCGGTTAAAGTTTATTTTGGAGAGAATCAGTTAGGCCATTTGGGAGAAGAATTAAAGAAATTTGGACAGCGTGTACTTCTTACTTATGGGGGAGGTTCCATTAAAAAGACGGGATTGTATGAGGCTGTAGTAATGGAGATAAAAAGTGCTGGACTTGAATTGTTTGAACTGTCCGGAATCGAACCAAATCCTCGAATTACAACCGTAAGAGAGGGTGCAGAGCTTTGTAAAAAGGAAAAGATTGACGTGTTACTAGCGGTTGGCGGAGGATCGACTCTGGATGCGACCAAATTTATGGCAGCTGGAGCATGTGTGGACTTTGATCCTTGGAAATTCCTTTCGGATCGGGCACCGATCGAGAAGGCTTTGCCAGTCCTTACGATTTTGACTTTGTCGGCAACTGGCTCGGAGATGGATCCAGGTGGTGTCATCAGCAATCCCGAAACGAAGGATAAGTTGGGGCGTATGGATCCTCATTTGCTTCCAAAAGTGTCATTCCTTGACCCGAAAAACACCTATACGGTGAGTCCATACCAGACAGCTTGCGGCGCAGCGGACATGATGAGTCACATTATGGAAGTGTATTTTAATATGGATCAGGATTTATATATGTTGGATACTTTCATGGAAGGGATGATGAAAACCATCATCAGATATGCACCAATCGCGATGAAAGAGCCAGACAATTACGAAGCCCGTGCCAATTTGATGTGGACTTCCTCATGGGCCATTAACGGATTGGTAGCTGGGGGAAAACGTCAGGCATGGAGCTGTCATCCCATGGAGCATGAACTATCTGCGATCTATGATATTACTCATGGGTTGGGACTGGCAATCCTTACTCCACGCTGGATGGAATACTGTCTCAATGAAACGACCGTATCGAAATACGTTCAGTTTGGGACCAATGTTTTTGGGATCGATTCATCTTTAGAACCTATGGAAGTGGCAAGAAAGAGCATCGAGAAGTTAGATGACTTCTTATTCCATACGCTAAAATTGAAACGTACCTTTACAGAGATCGGAATTGACAAAAAGAATTTCGCAGTTATGGCTAAAAAATCATGTGGAGGGGGAGTTTTAAGAGGCTTTCAACCATTGGATCAAAAAGGGATTGAGACCATTTTTGAAAGGTGCTTAAACTCTTAATACTGGGGAAAAGAGGAGAGTTATCGTATGCAGTTTATTACTATGCTTTTTATATGCCTTATCGCTATGGAACACCTGTTTATCGCATGGGTGGAGATTTTTGCATGGACCAGTAAGGGACCGGGAATGTTTCCTCATCTGACGGTTGATTTTATCAAAAGCACAAAAGAAATGGCGGCGAATCAGGGCGTATATAATGTTTTCCTGGCAGCAGGTCTCATATGGTCTTTGTTTATTACAGAGGCACCATGGAATCTTTATATTGCCTCCTTTTTCTTGGGGTGTGTGATAATAGCTGGAGTGTTCGGGTCAGTAACGTCTAGTAAATCTATTTTCTTGAAACAGGCATTGCCGGCGATTGTTGCACTACTGATTCTTTTGGTTTTTAAATAAATTTGTTACTTGTATAGAAGCAGCTATATCTGGAGATTTTATATCCGGAATGGCTGCTCTTTATTTGCTCTTTTGTAGGAATGAAAGAAATAGGAAACGTATAAATAAAAGTGGAAAAATTAGCAACAATATAATATTGTGCTATTTTTTTTGGAAAAACAGGCAAACTAATGGAAAGAAGAAATAAGGAGGAAATTTCATTGCAGATTTTGTTGGAAAGAATACAAATTTATATACATTCGCCATTCTTGCAGATGATTTTATGGATCTTAATTGGTTCTACCGCTTTTGTTTTATTCCTATTATATTCTAGGTATCATCATTCTGGCAGAGTCGTTCATTTTCCTTTAGATGTCATTGAGGAAGGGGAAAAACCTGGACCAGGTGAATGGGAAAGGGAGATGTTAGATTTGGCAGAAAACCATACCCAGGTTCGATTAACGGGATATAGTTTTGTGCTAAATGATTATAATCATGCGGCTCATAAAAGACTAAATCAGATCCGAGATAGCATTTCGGTCCTATCTACCGATCTGATTGCTCTGATTCCATCAGCTCGCTGGCTTTATGACAATTTTCAAATGTTATATCGAGAGATAAAAAAGGTACGGACTTCAGGAACCAGTTATGCAGTATTACCTATTTTAAAGACAAAGGAACATAAGAATTTTCCGCGTATCTATGTGGTAGCCAAAAAGATGGTGGCACTTTCTGGTGGGCACTTAGGGGAAGAAAATATATCCATTATGCTCAATGCGTACCAAAAAAAGGTATCTCTTACAGATAGAGAAATCTGGGTTCTGCCAGAAGTACTGGGTTTTTGTCTCCTGGAAGAGATCATTCAGATTTCCGATGAAATTCTTCTATTGATTGATGTAAAGTCAAAGGCAGAGCAGTTGATCCGAGAGAAGTTTAAAGACAAACAGGGTGCGTCTGATATTATGCCTCTGCTTTGCAAGATGGATGATAAATTAAACTGTAATTTCTCATTCCATGCCCATATGGTATATCTGTTGAAAAATATGACTTATGATGAGATATCGATTCAAAAATATCTGGAATACCATTTGGATACGGGTGAAAACCGAGTGGAAACATCAGATGTAATTCTTAAGGAAGGGAGGATCGAGTCATTACTGGAAACAAAGATCCGCACATTTATTGTAAGTCTAAGAGATATTAATGAAGTAGATGAAGAAACATTTTTTTCGAAATACTCCTGTCTAGAGGCGATTTTATCAAAAGATCCGGCTGGGGTTTATGCTAAGATGGATTTAGAATCCAGAGGACTTTATCGCGGTATGATAGTCAAACTATCCCATCGTTACCATCTGTTGGAAGAAAAGATAGGAAATGATTGCCTGGAGCTGGCGATTCTGGGAAGAGATGATTTAATTGAATCCCATCATGTAGGAGCCTATCTTCTAGGAAAGGGGTATCCTGCTTTAAAGGCCAAAGCCTTAAATAGACCCATACCCATAAAAAGGAAGAAAACGAAAAACTTAAAGGGAGTTTTATATTTTATTTCTCTGTTTCTTCTTCTGCTTGTATTGTGCATTGGACTATATTATGGATTCCGGAGTCTGGGTTATGTTACAGATTCCAGACGAATTGGAATTATTTTTCTGGTAGGACTACCTCTGCTTTTGGGAATTTCTATGGAGATGGTTCATTTTATATTTACCAGAAAAATTGCAGTTAAGAAGATTCCTTCTATGGATTACAGCAAGGAAGTGCCAGAGAAAGCTCGAACCTTTGTTGTTATGCCAGTGATTGTTTCCACGAAAGAACAAGGACTTATGTATATGGATCGTCTGGAAAAACAGTATCTGGCAAACGCTCAGTCGAACCTTTTCTTTGCATTGCTCCTTGACTTTGAGGATTCATCCCAACAGTTTCTTAAAAAGGATGAGGGCTTGGAACAAGCACTTGTCGTACGCATGAAACAGCTCAATGAGCGCTATTTTTCTAGACATCAGAGGTTTTGTCTGTTCTTTCGAAGCCGTAAATGGAACAAAGCGGAGAATTGTTATATGGGTTGGGAGCGCAAAAGAGGGAAGCTTGAGGAATTTAATAATCTTTTGAATGGGACCCAAAAGGAGAACACCACGTTTTCATCCATTTATTGCGACGAAGAACTTTTATCTACCTTCCAATATGTGATTACACTGGATGCGGACACCAATTTAATTCGTGACAATGCTGTGAAACTGGTAGGTCTGATTGATCACCCACTCAATCGACCGGTTCTTAATCCAAAGGATCAAACTTTAATGGAGGGCTACGTCATCATACAGCCGTCTGTAAGAAATCATATTACCGATAAATATGGAAGCCGATTTACGAAAATTTTTGGAGGAGAATCAGGACTTGCCCATTATGGAACGGTAATATCCGATATCTACCAGGATGTTTTCAACAAAGGAATTTATACCGGAAAAGGAATTTATGATCGAAAAGTTTTTCATGAAATTCTTCACAATAAAGTTCCAGAGAACCGAATTCTCAGCCATGATCTTTTTGAAAGCTGTTATGCCAAGACCGCTTTTTCCAGCACCGCTAAGATAATGGACACGTTTCCCAATACTCTTTTGTCATTTACAAAGAGGGAGCACCGTTGGGTCAGAGGGGACTGGCAGCTTTTACCTTGGCTGTTTTTAAAAAACTCATTGGATGGAAGACCCTTGTCTGCTTTGTCAAAATGGAAAATTTTCGATAACTTAAGACGGAGTCTGGTTCCACTAAGCAAAATATTACTTGTATTGTTAATCCTTTTTTGGATACCAAGAGCCTTTTATCTTTGGATTCCGCTTGTGTTTTTTACGGATATTTTTCAATTGCTTGTATTATGTATCTCAATGATCAAACAGAAATTGATCCGTCCTAATCTTGCGTTTGTTTATAAAAGTTTCTTTCAAGAACTAGCAACTATGATTCAACGAGCTTTTTTGGAGTTTACAATTACTCCATACCGGGCTTATGTTGCAGTGGATGCAATTCTTAGAACCTTATACCGACTTATCATCAGCAAACGGAATCTTCTTCGCTGGAACACGGCAGAATCGGTAGATGCTACAATTATGAATACTAGAAAAGGATATTTTCTGACCATGTGGAGTTCATTTCTTCCTGCGGCAGCACTCTTACTCCTGTTTTACGTGGGAGAATTAAACCGTGGGGGAATCATTCTAACAACTATCATTGCGGCTGACTGGATTTTTGCTTCTGAGATCTCCTATCGGATCAGTCAGCCAGAAAAAAAGCGGACACAGGCGATAAAGAGTCAGGACAGAGAGTTACTTTTGGATACGGCACGAAGAACCTGGTATTTTTTTAAAGACTGCTCCACCAAGGAAAACAATTGGCTTTGTCCAGACAACTATCAGATATCCAGGGTGGTAAAAGTCAGTGACAAAACCTCCCCCACCAATATAGGTCTTCAGCTATTGGCAATTCTTTCTGCCAGAGACTTTGGACTGGAAACGTTAAGTTCCACCATTGAAAAGGTGGAAAATTTAATGGAAACAATACAGAAATTACCTACTTCTCATGGGCATCTTTATAACTGGTATCAGATAAAAACACTAGAGGTGTTAAATCCTGCTTATATATCAACCGTTGATAGCGGAAATTTTCTAGGGCATTTGGTTGCATTGAAACATGGTCTTCTAGAACAGATCGAGAAACCAATCTATCCAGACAATTTTCTCCCTGAATTAATGCTTCTAGTAAATGAGAGCAATGAAGAAATAAAACAAAAAACAGGGAGTCTTGGAGGAAATAGTTTAAGATTTCGTTACAATAGGATAGGGGAACTAATTGAAGATATGGCTGATATCTGGGAAGATTTAAACGAGAGAGAATTAAGACCAGACGGGGATTATACCCATACCAGACAGCTAAAGAGTTTGATTGACAGTTTTGCCAGCGAAACCTCTGATTTTAGATTAAAGGAAGAACGGTTTTCATCCTACCCTACGCTTTCCCGTATGGCAGCAGAGGACAATTCATTTGCCAATCATATGATCACGCGAATCAAAGACCTTAGTAAGAAAATCGACCATATGTTAACAAATGCGGATTTTGAATTCTTATACAATGATAAAAGAATGTTGTTTCACATAGGTTACCATGTTTCATCTCATACACTTGATGACGGTTGTTATGATTTAATGGCTTCGGAATCAGCACTTACAAGCCTGCTTGCCATAGCAAAGGGAGAAGTACCGTTAAAGCATTGGTATAAACTTGGGAGACCTTTAACCATAGTAAAAGGGATTCCATGCTTTGTATCCTGGAGTGGTACGATGTTTGAATATTTAATGCCAAGTCTTGTCTTGAAAAATTACGAGGATTCTGTTTTTTCTCAGACCTACCTGGCAGCAGTCCTTCAGCAAATGAAGTATGCAAATGAGATGGATATTCCTTGGGGGATCTCAGAATCTCAGTATTATCGGTTTGATTTAAACGGAAATTATCAGTATAAGGCGTTCGGTGTTCCAAAGATAAGGCTTCAGCCAGTTCGTAAAAATTCCTTTGTGGTTGCTCCATATGCAACCATGCTGGCTCTTGAAATTGTACAAGAAGAATGCATCACCAATCTAAAGAAGATGAAAGAGTTAGGAGCGTATGGAGCGTACGGATTCTATGAGTCCATCGATTTTAATGTACCTAATTCAGTGGAATTAACCCCTTATTGCATCGTGAAATCTTATATGGCCCACCATCAGGGAATGAATTTGGTGGCGATCAATAATCTTCTCAATGAAGGAATTATGCGGGAACGGTTTCATCGGGAAATGATGATAAAAGCGTCAGAAGTACTATTGGAAGAAAAGCGTCAGTCTCACTTGATCTCCATTGCAAAACGAGGATATACCATTAAAATCGGTAAACTTCTATTTCATGAAAATCAATACCGGGATCGTTATGTGAAACGTACGGGAGCGCTGACCCCAGTGGTCAATTATCTATCCAATGGGAAGTATTCCTTATTGATCACCTCAGACGGAGATGGCTTTAGCCAATTTGAGGACCGAATGTTATACCGTTGGCGCTCCGATATTTATGCAAATACAGGAAATTACATCTATATCAAAGATAAAAAGCAGGGAAAATTTTGGAGTGCCTCCTATCATCCGACAAAGATCGAACCAGAACAGTATCAGGTGGTGTTTAGCCCAAACCAAGCGGAGTTTACGAGAATGGATGGGGATATGAAAACAAATATGGTTGTTAGTCTGAATGCAGATTTAAATTTTGAAATAAGAAAGGTCACTTTAACCAATCATGGAAAAGAAGAAAGGGAGTTAGAAGTGACCAGTTATCTGGAGGTGGTGGATGACACCCATCTGGCAGAAATAAGTCATCCTGCGTTTAATAAGTTGTTTTTAGAAAGCGAGTATTTGAAGGAGGAAGACATATTTTTGACAAAAAGGAGGAAGAAAGAGGAAACTGATCCTTCGTATGTCATGCATTTTGCCAAGACAGAAATGAAGTTATCCCAAAAAATAGAATATGAAAATGATAGAAAACGTTTTATTGGAAGAAACAATACACTAGAAAATCCGGAGGCTGTGGTCAATCACACTGCTTTTATCAATACTTCTGGATTTTGCAATGATCCGATTATGAGTCTGCGCATTCATGTAAAGGTTTCAGCAGGGGAAAGTGCAAGTATTTCTTTTGTTACCGGGATCTGTAAAAAGAAAGAAGATGCAATTAAAATAGCAGCCGAATTGAATGTAAGTTATCGTATTGATGATAGTATGGAAAAATTCCGGCTTCAAAAGAATCTGGAATTAAAGTATCTGGAAATTAGTAGAACCCAGTTAAATGCATTTCAGAGTCTGATGAGTCCCATCTTTTATTCTTCGGGCAACTACCGGGGACCGGTTGAAACAATAAGACGGAATTTTAAAAATCAAAGCTTTCTGTGGAAATTTGGTGTATCCGGTGATAATCCGATCTTGCTTTTAAGGGTTCGTTCCATGAAAGAAGAACGGATTATAAAAGATGTATTAAAAGCCTATGAATATCTAAGAATCAACCGTGTTATGGTGGATTTAATTATCTTAATTGATTCCAAACACGGGTATCTACAGGAAGTAGATCAGCTAATCTATGAGATGACTAGCTCCCTTCGCATTTATGATTCTGGAAGCGGAAAGCCAAGCTTTTTTATGCTGCACACGTATGAAATGATACCAGCTGAGATTGATTTGCTGTATACGGTAGCAAAAGTAGTCTTCTCAGAGAAAACGGGAATTTATTTAATAGGAAAAGAAAATCAGTAGAAGTAATTTAAGCAATCGAAAAGATCAAGGAGGAAAGAGCTTTGGACACAGGGAATGCACCAACGATACAAGAAAGAGAAACAGAGGAGTATGAATTCTTTAATGGCTTCGGGGCATTTGCCTGTGGGGGCAGAGAATATGAAATTTTATTAGATGGTGAGAACCGGCCCCCAGCCCCATGGATTAATGTTATCTCAAACAAAGAATTTGGATTCCAGATATCGGAAACGGGCGCTGGTTTTACGTTTCATACCAACAGCAGGGAAAATAAGCTTACTCCCTGGTCCAACGATCCCGTCAGTGACCAGGCATCTGAGGCAATCTATGTGCTAGATGAGATGAGCGGTGAGGTCATGACTCCTATGTCCTTAGGGAGACGTGATCGGGGGACTTATCGGGTAAGACATGGATTTGGATATAGTAAGTTTTTTCATGAGGAATTACAAATTGATCAGGAGCTGACTGTTTTTACACCGTTAAATGAATCCTTAAAACTATGGAATCTTAAGCTTACCAATCATTCAGATAAAGTGAAATATCTAAGTTTGACTTACTACGTGGAATGGGTACTTGGGACACAGAGGGAACAAACCAGTCCTTATATTTTGTCCTCCTATGATAATGAGCATGAGTATTTGTATGCAAAAAATATATATACCATGAATTTTCAAAACAACTATGCCTATCTTTTCTCCAGTGAAATGATTGTAGGATATACTGGAAACAGACAAGAATTTTTGGGACAGAAGGGCAGTATTTTAGAGCCCGAAGGAGCAGAAATTAAATTATCAAACAATACAGGGGTCGGATTTGATCCCTGTGGGGCAGTTCAAGTCTCTGTAGCAATTCAACCTCAGGAAAGTAAGACGGTGTTGTTTGGGCTTGGGCAAAATACCAGTCTGGAAGAAATTAGTGAGATTAGAAACAAGTACAAAGATGTGGAAGCAGCACAAAGAGAACTTTTGCAGGTAAGGGCTCATTGGGATCAGTTGTTAGGTACTGTTTCGGTAAAAAGTAACGACCGGGCAATTGATATCCTGGTCAATGGCTGGCTGCTCTACCAATCTATTTCCTGTCGGATTCAGGCAAGAGCAGCATTCTACCAGTGCGGCGGAGCCTATGGTTACCGGGACCAGTTACAAGACACACTTGCCCTTCTTCTTGCAGATTCTAGCATTCTGCGCAGGCAGATTTTAATTGCCTGCAGCAGACAGTTTGAAGAAGGAGATGTTCAACATTGGTGGCACCCCCCCATGGGTGTGGGAGTGAGAACGAAGATATCCGATGATTTATTATGGCTTCCATATTGTACAGCTGCATATATTAAAAGTACAGGTGATTTTGGGATTTTAAAAGAACAAGTTTCCTATTTAAAGGGTCCGCTTCTAAAGGAAGAACAGCATGAAATTATGTTTATTCCGGAAATTTCCGATCAAAAGGAAAGTGTTTATGATCATTGCAAGAAAACCATTGACCGAACCTATTTTGGGGAACACGGACTGCCACTTATGGGGGGAGGAGACTGGAATGATGGGATGAATGAAGTTGGGATAAAAGGAAAGGGGGAAAGTGTTTGGCTGGCATGGTTTTTTTATACGGTTTTAGAAGAATTTATTCCGTTGTGTGTCAAAGAAGGGGATGAGGATTATGGCCAGAACTTAGAGAAGATTCAAAAAGATCTGCTTCAAAACATTGAAGAAAATGCTTGGGATGGAGAATGGTATTTACGGGCTTTCTATGACGATGGAACAAAATTAGGTTCCAAGGAAAATGATGAATGTAAAATTGATTCCATTAGCCAATCCTGGAGTGTGATATCAAATGGTGCAAAAGAGGATCGGGCGAAAGCTGCAATTGAGTCCGCATGGCGTTATCTTGTTCGGGAAGAAGATGCTCTTTCCTTACTTTTGTTCCCGCCATTTGATAAGACAAGTAAAAATCCAGGCTATATTAAAAACTATATTCCAGGCATTCGAGAAAATGGAGGGCAGTATACGCATGCTGCCGTGTGGCTGGCAATTGCAACTTCAAAATTAAAGGATACTGAGATGGCACAAAAACTATTCCATCTATTAAATCCCATACACGTAACACAAAACAAAAAGGATGCGATCCGGTATGAGAAAGAACCCTATGTAATGACAGCGGATATATCCCTGAGTCCACCCTATACCGGAAGAGGGGGCTGGAGTTGGTATACGGGTTCCGCAGGCTGGATGTACCAGGGATTATTAAACTGGTTTCTAGGCATAAGAAAAGAAGGAAATGAACTGATCATTGATCCGGCTACTCCGTCAAGCTTTGGAGATTATACAGTCAAATATCTATATGGAAGTTCTGTTTATGAAATTAGGATTGAAAGTAGGAAAAAAGGGGTGCTGACGACCGAAGAAATTACGGTAGATGACAAGCGGATTCAGGGAAATCGGGTAAATTTGACAGATGATGGACAAACACATAAAATTATTGTATAACTCACTGTTACAATAAAATTGTTCAGGATTGACATATGTCACTAGATGTAATAGAATTAGGTATTGAAAATAATATTTGAATTCATTCGGAAGTCTAGCTTTATGTTAGCAGTTACAGAAGAAGAAGGGGGTTTACAAAAGATGAGCAATCCAGTTATTCAACATGAGTTACTAGATTCATTTTACAATGTCATGCCATATTTGGTTCATTTATTTGACGATGATGTCGCATTTGCATTAACCGATACGGAGAAATTTATTGTGGTGAACAATGGGAAAAAACTAAAATTCCAGATTAAACCAGGAGATTTGGTTCCCTCCGGAGGTGCAGTCAGAGAAGCTTTGAATTATGGAAGCGTAATCATCAAAGATGTACCGGACAGTGTATACGGAATTCCCTTTAAATCTTATGCTGTTCCGATTACCGATAAAAGTGGCAGTATAATCGGAGTATTGACGTTAGGAAAGAGTCTGGAAAACAGAAACAACTTGACGAATATGATTAATAGCCTGTCTGCCGGTCTAATACAGATTAATCAGTCTACGGTAAATGTGAATAATGGTTTGGAACAGCTCATTGACATGAATGGTGAGATATCCATAAAAGTCGAGGAGGCCAATAAAAGTACGAAAAACACGGATTCAATTTTAGATTTCGTAAAAGACATCTCCATTCAAACTAACTTGTTGGGACTTAATGCGGCGATTGAGGCGGCAAGAGCTGGGGAAGCCGGGAGAGGTTTTTCCGTTGTTGCAAGTGAGATAAGAAAGATGTCCGCTTCCACAAGCGATTCCATCGGTCAGATTGACGGAGTATTAAAGAATATCAATGAGTCCATAACAATTATTAATAAACGGGTTTCTGAATCCAACCATATTTTTGTAGATGAAACCAAAGAATTTAAGAATATCATGGAGTCCATCAATGACCTAAATGATACGGCAAAGAAGTTGGAAGATTTGTTGGAGCTTTTATAAAGAGAGAAAAGAACCTGATAGGAACAGGGATAGAGCCAATGGAGGCACTATCTCTATTCTTTGTGTAAAGATTTTGTAAAAACAGGTGATAATAGATTGAATTTGCGGTATGATAAAAACTCTAAATAAAATAAAAAGAAAAGAAGGAAGTTCATTATGAGAATAAAGAAATCAAGAGTCGCAGTAATCGGTTGTGGACTGGTGGGATCATCCACTGCATTTAGTTTGGTTACACAAGGAGTCTGCGATGAGATTCTGATGATTGATATCAATGAAGAGAGAGCATTGGGAGAAGTCTTGGATCTTCGGGATACCATAAAATATCTGGACCGCAATGTAAAAGTGCGTACAGGACGTTATTCGGACTGTGGAGAGGTAGATATCATTGTAATTACTGCTGGAGCACCTCCCCAAAAAGGACAAAGTAGACTTGATACACTCGATGTAAGTGCGCAAATTATAAAATCAATCGTGGATCCAGTTATGAAAAGCGGATTTGATGGTATTTTTATTGTGGTATCCAATCCTGTGGATATCATCGCTCATTATGTGTATACGTGTTCTGGACTTCCTAAAAACCAGGTGATCGGAACTGGAAGCGCCTTAGATACATCCAGACTTCAAAACATTATTGCGGAGCTGGTGAATGTAGATCCCAGAAGTGTATATGCCTATTCTATGGGAGAACACGGAGATTCCCAGATGGTTCCCTGGTCCTCTGTAACCGTGGCAGGAAAGTCACTCTATGATATTATACAGGATAATACAGAGTTTAGCGGAGCCATTGATTTTGATGAAATTGTGAAAAAAACCACCAAAGAGGGTTGGGAAATTTATAATAGAAAAGGCACCACTTATTATGGCATTGCCACTGCTTGTGTGGGAATTATCAAAGCCATTCTATACGATGAGAACAGGATTATACCCGTATCCACATTGCTGGAAGGGGAATATGGGGAAGATCAGGTTTTTGCTGGCGTTCCAACCATACTAAACAGAACAGGAGCAGCAGATATTCTGGAAATTCATATGACTACGAATGAATTGGATCAATTTCACCAATCTGCCAATGTAATTAGAGAATATAGCAATAAGATTATGTGAAAAATTAAAACCTCGAGCTTTCGCTGATTATGTTGTCTGATATCTGGAAACGATATAGGTATCAGGAAAGAATTCTTAACAGACAGGAGGCTCGTTTTTATGCCAGATACGAAGTGGAATCCTAGAAACACCGGGCAAATAACGCTTAGAGAGATTGATCACATAAGAAAAGAAGTAAAAATTAAATCAGCCGTTGTAAGAGATAGTATGAGGGAATTGTGTATGTCCCATCTGATTTGTCAAAAAAAATACCAGTATTTTGAGGGGTGGTATTTTAAGCAGCAGACAGCTCATGTGGTTCTGGGGCTGATCCCTGGAGTCAGTGTGGATAAAAGCGGAACGAACCACCCGTTTTTGCAGATCATTTGGAATGAAAATTCTTATGTGCTAGATTATTCGGAAGAGGATTATCTGGTGGACCGCAGGCAGAAGAAAATTATGCTTGGCAATAGTAGTTTTTCTCCAAGGGGGATAAAACTAGATATTCAAACTGAAAAATTAACGGTGCAAGGGGTGATCCGGTTTGGACCGCTCACTCCGATTCGGTATTCCATTATGGGTCCCTTTCAATTGATCCCTTTTATGGAATGCAAGCATGAAATCCTTAGTATGTTCCATATGCTTTCTGGATTCGTGAAAATAAATGGAACCATTTTAGACTTTAAAGACGGGACCGGTTACATCGAAGGAGACAAAGGCAGGTCGTTTCCACGCAATTACCTCTGGATTCAATGCAATCGATTTACGAAGAGGACTTCTATTATGGTATCCGTAGCTCATATCCCCATGTTTCATATTGGCTTTTTGGGTTGCATCTGTGCGATTGTTTATCAGGAAAGGGAATACCGGTTTGCCACATACCTAGGTGCAAAGGTAGTAAGCCAGCGGGAGACAGGAGTGATTATAAAACAGAGAAATTATACACTAAAAGTATTTCTATCCAATCAAAAGAGAAACAATACAGCCAGTTTTTCCCATCAGCTTTTGGCTCCCGAGAGAGGGGAAATGGAACGATTAATTAAGGAAGCACATATGGTACGGGGAAGATTTCTCTTATATCATATGGAAACTCTTATTTTTGATCTGACCAGTGATCAGGTTAGCTTTGAGTCTTTCTCTTCCCCAGGTTAATTTATTAGAATAGCAAAGACCTTTGGCCCTTCATTGTTTGACAAATGAGACTCCAAAGGTCTTTTCTAACAAATTATTTAGATATGCCATTCCTAATCTGAATAATTATTAAGTTGATTTACGTGTATTGACAATATATAATAGAATTGCAAGTAGATGGTTTTAAAATCGAAAGAAAGTGGGGGATATTTATGAAAAAAGTAACAGGCGTAACGATTTCGGCCCGACTAAAACGAGTGTTTGCAATTCTAGTATCAATTATTTTATTATCTTCTGTATTTTCTCTGTTTAGTTTTCGAAGTATTGGAAACAATATGACAACATTTTTCCAAATCCAATACGATACAACAAAAAAGCAGATGGAGATCCGTAAGGACGTACAAACTATAAATAAAAGGATTCTATGGGCGATCATTCGCAAAGAGGATTCAGAAACCCAAAAACAACGGGAAGATACAATAAAGAGGTTTGATAAAATCAGCCAATACATAACGGTGATCAACCAGAACTTGAACAATCAAAATTCAAATGAACTAACAACTGCGTTTGATGAGTTAAAAAAAGACACCTTATATCTTTATGATATCCTTGAAAAAGGCGATGCAGAAGGTGCTTTTTCCTATTACGAGACCACCTTTAATGAAGTATCTGAAGTTCTTGCAGATGCTTTAGATGAGACGGGGCGGCAGTCGGATTTGGATGCAGAAAACAAGTATGGGACAAGTAAAGAGGTACAAAATGCAGCGGAGATTCTTTTATTTCTGCTTTCGGCAGCTTCTTTGTTGATCGCAATTTTGATGGGAAAGCGCCTGATCAAAAGCATTGCACAACCACTAAAGGAGATGGAAAAGGCAGCCAACGAGATTGCACAGGGGAATCTACATACCGTGATCACTTACGAATCCGATGACGAGATTGGGCAAGCAGCACAGGGACTGCGAACCTCAATTGATAAACTTTCCTCCTATATATCGGAGATTGATCGAGTGATGGAAGAAATGGCTGGTGGAAATTTCAATGTAAAATTTATTCATGAATTTTCTGGTGATTTTAGAAATATCCAGCGATCTCTCACTCTTTTTACCGAAAAAATTTCAACTAGTTTTTTGGAAATCTCAGATGGTTCTAGACGAGTTTCAGAGGGGTCCGAACAAATCTCAGAATCGGCACAGAATCTGGCGGAGGGAGCAGAAAGCCAAGCCGGTATTGTAAGGGAACTTTCTCAGACAGTCACTGACATCTCGAAAAAAATATCAGAAAACGCAGAAGCTTCCAGTGAAATCAAGCGAGAAGTGGATACAGTAACGGTAGATATCACCAATGAAAATGAGGCCATGAATGAGATGGTTTTGGCAATGAAGACAATAAAGAAAACATCTGATGAAATCAGTAAAATGATTGGGACAATTGGTGAGATTGCTATGCAAACAAATCTTTTGGCTCTGAATGCTTCAATTGAGGCAGCGAGAGCGGGGGAAGCGGGGAAAGGATTTTCTGTGGTTGCCAATCAGGTGAGTTTGCTGGCAAATCAGAGTACACAAGCAGCCCAAAGCTCCTCCCAATTAATTGATGCTTCCCAAAAGGCAGTGGAAGAGGGAAGCATCATTGCAGATCGGGTGTCAGTAAAGTTAAAGGGTGTTTTAAAAGAAACTGATTTGATTTGTACCAAAATATCCAGCATGGCAATTGCTTTTTCCCAACAGGCAGAAGCTGTGAAGCAGGTAGATACTGGAATTGATCAGATTGCACAGGTTGTGGATGTGAATGCGGCTACTGCAGAAGAAAACTCTGCTGCAAGTGAGGAATTGACAAGCCAGGCGCAGGAACTAAAAACTTTAATGGCGCAATTTCAGTTAAAACTATAATTGGTAGGCGTATAATATGAAAAAAAGGGGCTGTCGCACTTTGTGCACAGCTCTTTTTGTAATATAAAGACAACGTAGAAAGTGGAAATGGGAATCAGTATATAACAGTATATAACAGTTGACAACTGTTATATACTGTTATATACTGTTTGCAAAGGAGGGGCTAAATGAAAATAGTAATTCATAATTCTTCCATGCAGCCGATTTACGAACAGATCGTGGATCAAATAAAGTGCGGGATATTGGATGGGGATCTGACGACTGGAGAGAACCTTCCCTCCGTTCGTTCTCTTGCAAAAGAGCTGAGAGTCAGCGCCTTAACTGTGAAAAAGTCTTACGACGTTCTAGAGCAGGAGGGGTTTGTTGTGACCATACATGGAAAAGGCAGTTACGTAGCAAGAGCAAATCAGAATTTGTTGTTGGAAGAAAAGAAAAAAGAAGTAGAAGCTGATCTGGAGAATGCCATTCGAAGTGGAAGAAAATGCGGGATGAGTGAAAAAGAGATCACTGATTTATTTCATATTATATTGGAGGAATCGATATGTTGAAATTGAATAATGTACAGAAAACATATGATAATTTTAGTCTAAACTGTTCTCTTAGTCTGCGTCCAGGGTATATTACCGGACTGATTGGAACAAATGGCGCTGGAAAAACCACGGTTTTTAAATCGGCACTCGGTCTGATCAATCTTGATGGAGGAGAGGTAAGCGTTCTTGGAAAAGATCCAAAAAAACTAATGGCGGAAGATAGAAATAAGATTGGGGTGGTATTATCAGATTCGGGATACAGTGGTTATTTAAGCGTTTTAGATGTCTCAAAATTAATGAAAAACTTTTATCCCTCATTTGATAGAGCTAAATTCTTGAAACAGTGCGAGCAGTCTGATCTTCCTCTTAAGAAACAAATCAAAGATTTTTCAACTGGAATGAAGGCCAAGTTAAAGCTATTAACTGCAATGTCATATAATGCAAAACTGCTGATATTAGATGAGCCAACGGCGGGGCTTGACGTAATCGCCAGAGAAGAATTGCTTGATCGTATTCGTGACTATATGGACGAGAAAGAGCGGTCTGTGTTGATTAGTTCCCATATTTCGGGGGATTTAGAAAGTATTTGCGATGATCTTTATCTGATCGATCAGGGGAAAATTATACTATATGAAGAAACGCATGTACTGCTTGGAGACTATGGACTATTAAAAGTATCAGAGGAGCAGTACCAGACATTAGATAAAAAGTATGTGTTACGTATAAAAAAAGAATCTTACGGGTACCGTCTATTGTCTGATCATATTAAGTATTACAAAGAGAATAGCAAAGATATAATCATAGAGAAAGGCAGCATTGATGAAGTCATCACTATGATGATACGAGGTGAGTGTTTATGAAAGGTTTAATATTAAAAGACTTGTATTTGTTAAAAAATAGAAAACGATTTTTTCTTATGCTTATCGTTTTCTCAATAGCCATGGTATTCACAAACGATAAGGCGGTATTTGTGATCAATTATATTACTCTTATTTTCGCATTATTTACCATATCCACCATCAGTTATGATGAATTTGATCGTGGATACTCCTTTTTATTCACCCTCCCCATTACCAGAAGACAATATGTTTTGGAAAAATATGTATTTGGTCTGCTGGTGGGTGGATTACCCTGGGGCCTGGTGACCTTTTTGGTAG
Organism: Clostridium sp. E02; assembly: GCF_003833015.1. Classification (GTDB taxonomy): domain Bacteria; phylum Bacillota; class Clostridia; order Lachnospirales; family Lachnospiraceae; genus Lacrimispora. The sequence goes on along the minus strand of NZ_RJLQ01000003.1, from coordinate 119,683 downwards.
TATTGTTGCAAGGTATGCACAATCGCGATGTAGCTTCCGCTATCATTCAATCCCTTGTGCTTCTACTGTTTGTTCTGCTTTTTTTATGGGTTTCCATTCCTTTGCACTTTAAATATGGTTCAGAAAAGGGAAGGATTGCAGTCACAGCATTGTTTGGAGGGCTGGTTGGGATCGGTTACGTGGTGGTAAAACTGTTGATGCAGATGGGGGTTGATTTTAAGATTGTATGGATTTTTTTTGAGGCGGTTAATCTTTGGCAGCTATCACTTACAATTGGGGTGATTTGTGTTCTGTTATTACTTTTATCATTACACCTCTCTATTGGCATTATGGAGAAAAAAGAATTTTGATTCTGTCTTTCAATAAGGTTAAAAAGAAAAAGGAAGGATACCTGCAGGTATCTTTCCTTTTTAAAGGGTTAATATACAACTTCCTCATAGTCATCGGTTGAAGGGAATTCAATGGTAATAGGCTGTCCAGGGTTCTTATAATCGACTATAACATTCATAGTCACTCCTATTGCATGCCCTTCCAGCGTTCCGCTCATCCGGATTGAAACACTCTCTTTTGAAAAGCAGTTGTCTGGTGTAAGAAAGACCTTCCCGCTTGCTTGCTCTACCTTATAAACAGAATCCCATGCAATTGGCATACTATTCTTATATATTTCGGAAAGGTATTGTGTCAGAGCATCAGACTTACACGTATAGAACAGGATCTTACCTCCGTTCCCATCGTCAGCGATCTGAACATCTTTAAGGTAGTCCCCGAATTGACCGCCCTTTCCATCTAAATTCAGCAGATTGGTAATTTCATCAACTCCAACTTTCATCTTATATTTTAATTCATTGTTTGTATTAAAATAATAATATCCGTCCTTGTAAAATTTAGTCGAACTTTCTTTTGATCCCATAATTTCCATGTCATAGTGTGATAAAAACTCCATGTCAGGGGTGTTTTTATTGTGATACATTAACTGGATTTGAATGGAGGCGGGAATGGAAACATCATCTAAATCAATGGATATCTCATTCTTGGTATCGATATTTAAAACAGGGAGTGAATCACTTGTCTGATTTCCAAGTTGATACAGCTCCGTCCCTTCCTGATGGGCTTTTTTGGCGGTTGAGGGATTCGCCGCTTTTTGACGGATTACCCCATCTTCTGTCCAAGCACCAGAAGCATCTACGGTGTACCGATCTATTGTGGTATCGGAGAGAATATATCCATTGCTATCGAAATAGTAGCATTCTGCCAGCCCATCGTTGTTTGAGTCAATCCATTTCCACATGGAGACGTTCTTGTCTGAGGTTCCATCTTGCCATTGCCATCCCATGGAGTCCTGCTTCCAAGTCCCGGCATATGCAGTGGGTGAGGCGGCAATGGAAATAAAAGTCGTAACGGCAAGCAATAAAAATATTTTTTTCATACTGATTGATTCCCTTCTGATAATAATTAGAAATAAATGATCGGATTCAATTAATATACTACCATATATTTCCAATACAGACAACGTTTTAAAATCGGAACAGACTTTCCCTATAAAAAAAGATATGGTATTATAGAAGCATAAAGATAGCAGCAAAAAACGATAAAAGAAACAAGGAGGTGGAATCTACACTGTAAGTGGGAAACCTTCTTGGGGGCATAAACTGGAAGTTTATAACCAGAGTGGGGAATATTTAGCAACCTTAAAAGAACAAATTCTTACCTTTCTTCCGAAATATCATATTATCGTACATGACAATATCGTTGGAACGATTACCAAAGAGTTTACATTTTTCAAACCGTCATTTTCCGTTGATTGCAATGGGTGGCACGTGGAAGGAGATTTTTTTCAATGGGACTACTCCATACTTTCAGCAGAAGACCGTACGGTGGCACGGATAGAAAAACAGCTTTTTCGTTTGACAGATACTTATATAATTGACGTGGCAGAAGAAAATGATTGTCTGTTGGCCTTGATGGTGGTGCTTTCCATTGATGCAATTAAATGTAGTCAGAACAAGTAATAAAATAAAGGGAATGGAGTATTTGATAGTAACAGAAAAAGAGTGAATTGTTTGTGAATTCATGGAATCGTAATAAATAGGGGCTGTAAATACGCCTAAATTATGGTAAGATATAGCATAGGAGTAGATTCAGAAGAAAGACAGAAAAAATGAAAGCACTTTATTCCATACTTAAAAGCGTGGATCGGTATGGATGCACGACAGAAAAGAGGGGGGAGGCTGCGGGAATTGAAGCGCAGCTTTTATGTGGAAAGTGCTCCGTATGGATTGTCCGACAGATGAACGAAGAAACGGAAGACGAGTATGGAGGCGCAGATGAAGGGAAACTTTAAAAAAAATCGTATACATTTTACATTGTTTGGAACTTTGGTGCTGGTTCTTTTACTGGTGCTTATTTTTCTGACGTTAAAAGGCAAGGCGGATCCTATTTTTGATCAAAATTCCACCACTACATTTTATCTAAAAACAGATGTGGGTCAGATACCAAAACTAGAAGCAGAACGGTATTTTAACCCAGAAACCTATGATACAAAAAAGTTCCAGTTTGATTTGAGCCACTGCGACTGGAATGTAATTGGTATTTATCGGGTCCCTGTTATGTATGATGGAGAAAAGACCAACTGCATGGTGCAGATTCAAGTACGGAATCCGAAAGAAAAAGACGCCATAGAGACGGTCCCTGATAGGAATCAGAATGAGGTTCTATCGGAACTGGAACAGGAATAAGGAGTGGGAGATAATGCCACATAAAAATTTAACAACGTTATGTTACATAGAAGAGGATGACAAGTATTTGATGCTCCATCGGATCAAGAAGAAGCACGATATGAATCAGGATAAATGGCTGGGAGTCGGTGGGCATTTTGAACAGGGAGAAAGTCCAGAAGAATGTCTTCTTAGAGAAGTGTGGGAAGAAACGGGTCTTACCTTGTTGTCTTATCAGCTCAGGGGGATTGTTACTTTTACATCGGACCAATTTCCAGATGAGTATATGTTTTTATATACAGCAGACCAGTATTTGGGAGAGTTAAAAGATTGCAGAGAAGGAAACCTTGAGTGGGTGATAAAAGACCGGATTGAAGAACTTCCAATCTGGGAAGGAGATCGAATCTTTTTCCAGTTGCTAAAGGAAGAATTACCATTTTTTTCTCTTAAATTAGAATATCAGGGAGAGAAATTAAAAATGGCTGTATTAAACGGGCGTACGATGGATCTTTCGGATGATAGAAAGGATTGACAGTTTTGCCCCGTTTATGTTATATTGTATGTATTATTGAATTTTAGGGAGTGTGTTTATGTTAATTGTGTTTTATCATGGAGCGTAAGAAAGCTTAATAAGAAAGACAGGTGATAGACAGAGGGAAAGCAGATTTTGCTTCTCCTTTCTTTTCGGTACCTGTTTTGCCCATGAGGACACCAAAAGACATATGGTTAAAACCTGTAAGACGTCGTTTTGTAGTCTAACAGGTTTTTTTGCGTTTTGGCAAATAGGTACGTGCAAAGCTTGGGCTCCATGATCTTTTAAAAACTCATTTAAAAAGAACAAGGAGAATAATATGAAACACACATATAAAATTTTGGAATTTAATCGGATCATAGAGTTACTAGAGGCGTTTGCGCATACAGAAGGAGCGAAAGAAAGAATTGAAAATTTGGTTCCAGATATGGATGAAGGCGATGTGAAAAGAAGCCTTTCAGATACTTCACAAGCACGTACCATTTTAGATCGAATGGGAGAATTACCGGCAGTTAGTATGTTTGGTCTCCACGCGATTTTGCGGACAGTGGAACAGGATGGATTTTTAATAGGTGAAGAATTGGAACGCATCGGCGAGATGCTCACAGGAGTGGAACGGATCAAAGATTTTTTAAACCGGTGTAAATACTTGGAACTGAGCCTGCCTTATTACGAACAGGATTTAAACCCCATTCCTGATCTTAAACGGGAGTTGGCTATAAGCATAAGAAACGGAAGCGTAGAAGACCGTGCAAGCAATTGCCTGAAAAATATCCGTCAGAATATGGCAAAACTAGAGGAAAAACGAAAAACAAAAGCAGAATCAATTTTAAGAGACAAGAAAAAATGCTGTTCTGATTCCTTTATCACATTGAGAAATGGTAGAATCTGTCTTCCAGTTAAGAAAGACTATAAAGCCATGATCCATGGCAGTGTCATCGATCGGTCATCTACCGGTTCGACTCTCTTTATTGAACCAAAGGCAATTATCAAATTTAACGAAGCGTTGGAACAATTTAAAATTGAAGAAGAGAATGAAGTTCGTAGAATTTTATACACCCTGACGGCTATGGTAGAAGACAATTTGCCTATACTAGTGGAAAATAAAAAAATCTTAGAAAAACTGGATTTTATATTTGCCAAAGGAAAATTAAGTGCATCCATGAAAGGGGTGGAACCGGAGATTATTTTGGAAAGAAGGATTCACATTGAAAATGGGCGGCATCCATTTCTAGATCCATCTCAGGTGGTGCCACTTGATTTTGAAATAGGATACGAAGGAAGGGGGATTGTCATCACAGGCCCCAACACGGGAGGAAAAACTGTCTCCATCAAAACCGTAGGATTGTTTTCCCTTATGGCTCAATGTGGCCTTCATATTCCTTGTGAGAGGGCAAAGCTTTGTCTGAATCGCCAATTGCTTTGCGATATCGGGGATGGGCAGAATATAACAGAGAATTTATCTACCTTTTCCGCACACATCAAGAATGCTTTGGAGATTTTAAACCATGCGGATGAAAAAAGTCTTGTGATTATGGATGAACTAGGATCTGGCACAGATCCGGCAGAAGGAATGGGGATTGCGGTTGCTATATTGGAAGAACTTCGTAATATTGGTTGCTTATTTCTTGTTACCACACATTATCCCGAAGTAAAAACTTATGCGGAGGAAGCGGAAGGGATCACCAATGCCCGTATGGCATTTGATAAAGAATCTTTAAAGCCTCTTTACCGTATGGAAATTGGTGCGGCAGGAGAAAGCTGTGCACTCTTCATCGCAAGAAGCCTGGGAATGCCAGAACATATGATTCAAAGAGCAGATCGGTATGCGTATGGAGAACGAGAAAACTTTCGTGAAAAAAAGCCGGAATATCTAAAAAAACATAAAAATAAGCCAAGCAACAATCAGCCAATTAAGAAAGCAAAGCCAGTGCCGTTTGCCATAGGAGATAGTGTAATGCTATATCCAGCGAAACAAAAGGGGATCGTGTGCAGATCAGCAGATGAAAAAGGGATCCTGCAAGTTCAACTACCCAATAAAAAGATATTTATTAACTGGAAACGAGTCAAACTACTGGTAGCTTCTGATCAGCTTTATCCGGAAAATTACGATTTTTCCATCGTATTTGATACCGTAGAGAATCGAAAAGCAAGGCACAAGATGGAAAAAGGTTACCAGGAAGATTTGGAAATCAAAATTGATCCATAATCTTTTAAAATAGGGCAATACAGAATAAAGAAAGTAGGGGACGATGGATCACAAAAAGAAATTTTTGAAAACGATTAAAGATTATATTCCCTATAATGAACAGGAGAGAGCGGATAAAGAGATGATCCTTCGTTTTTTGATGGAGAGGGATTCTGTTTATTTTAGAGAAAATCAAGCGGCTCATATATCTACATCTGGCTGGATCTTAAATCAAACCCATGACCGGATTTTAATGGCGTATCATAACATCTATAATTCTTGGGCATGGACGGGTGGACACGCAGACGGAGAAACGGATCTACTTTCTGTAGCCATTCGGGAAGCAAAAGAGGAAACAGGGATTGTAACAGTAAAACCGTTATTTGAGGAACCATTTTCGATCGAAGTGTTGACCGTTGATGGGCATGAGAAAAAAGGGAAATATGTATCCTCTCATCTACATCTTAATATTACTTACTTGCTGGAAGCAGATGACAGGGAGCGGACACAAAAGAAAGAGGATGAAAACAGTGCTGTGGATTGGTTTTCCATCGCTGATTGCATAAAAGAGGTCAGTGAACCATGGATGAAGGAGCGTATTTATGAGAAAATAATTGCCAAAATGGCAATTATTTTCGAATAAGCTGTTTTAATTTTTTACAATATGATTTATAATAGAATATACCAATGAAGTTTTGCCAAAATAGACAGCGAGGTGTCAGATATGAAAATAATTTATGCAATCGTCAGTTCCGATGATGGGAACCGGGTGACCGATGTGCTGAATGAACACCAATTCAGTGTCACAAAACTTGCCACAACAGGCGGTTTCTTAAAAAAGGGCAACTCAACATTAATGATCGGTGCGGAAGACGGACAAATTGAAGACGTGATTCATTTGATAAAAGAAACCTGTGGAAAACGACAGAAAATAACTTGCAACGTGCCAGCTCCCAATATTGCTTCTGTTTCGGCGGGGTATATGATGATGCCGATGACGGTTGAACTTGGCGGAGCAACGATATTTGTTACGGACGTAGAACGCTTTGAAAAAATTTGATGATAGGACAGGGGGATTGCGAAGCAATCCCTTTTCGTAACAGGAGGAAATACTATGACAGAAACAAAAAGAGTTTTTTTAATTGTTTTAGATAGTTTTGGAATCGGAGAAGCTCCGGATGCGAATAAATTCCATGATGAAGGAAGTAACACGTTAGGCTCCATAGCAAAAGAAAAGGAATACCATACTCCAAATTTAAAAAAACTGGGGATGTTTAACATTGATGGAGTGACTGTTTTCGAGAAGGAAAAGGAGCCGATTGGATCTTATGGAAGAATGACAGAACGCTCACAAGGGAAGGACACCACCATTGGACACTGGGAGATTGCGGGAATAATTTCTGAAGACCCACTCCCAACGTATCCCCAGGGATTTCCAGAAGAAGTGCTTCGTGAATTTAAAAAGCAGACAGGCAGAGGAATCCTCTGCAATAAGCCATATTCTGGTACGGATGTAATACGGGATTATGGGAATCAGCATATGGAAACAGGGGACTTAATTGTATATACCTCTGCGGACAGTGTGTTTCAGATTGCAGCGCATGAGGACGTGGTGCCTTTGGAAGAACTGTACCGTGATTGCCGGATAGCCAGAGAGATATTAAAAGGAGAGCATGGGGTAGGACGTGTTATCGCCAGACCGTTTTTAGGGAAGGGACCAGAGGACTTTAAACGAACTCCTCACAGGCATGATTTTTCCCTTCTCCCTCCGAAAAAGACCATGCTGGATTGTCTTGAGGAAGCGGGGTTTGATACCATAGGAGTTGGTAAAATTTATGATATTTTTGCAGGCAAGGGTATTCAGAGAACCATGACTATTGTTAACAATACGGATGGAATGGAAAAAACACTGCTGACTCAGCAAGAAGATTTCCGTGGAATCTGTTTTGTCAACCTGGTGGATTTTGATATGCTTTACGGACATAGAAACGATGTAAAGGGATATGCCAGAGCGGCAACTGAATTTGATGTACAGTTAGGGGATTTCCTAAAAGCGATGAGACCGGATGATGTGTTAATTATTACAGCAGATCATGGCTGTGATCCAGGCACACCTAGCACAGATCACTCCAGAGAATACACACCTATGCTGATCTACGGGGAAGGCATTAAGAAGGGGGTATCCATTGGAACCAGAGATACGTTCGCAGACATAGCGGCAACGGTACTTGATTTGTTTGGGATAAAAGGAGACATTGCAGGAAAAAGTTATTTAAAAGACGTAGAAGAATAGCAGGAGGTGTGTCATTGGAACTTTGTAAGACCAGATTGGAATGGCTGATAAGCGAAGCGTATGAAGCTCAAAAAGCCGCCTATGTCCCTTATTCGGGGTTTGCTGTGGGAGCAGCACTGCTTGCAAAGAATGGAGCGGTATACCGGGGGTGCAATATTGAAAACGCTTCCTATACCCCCACGAATTGTGCAGAGAGAACGGCATTTTTTAAAGCAATTTCAGAAGGTATCAGGGAATTTACTGCCATTGCTATCGTAGGAAATAAAGAAGGTGAGACAGGACACATTTGTGCCCCTTGTGGAGTTTGCCGGCAGGTAATGGCAGAATTTTGTGATCCCGATGAATTCAAGATTATACTGGGCGCGGGATCGGAAATTTCCGTGTATACATTAAAAGATTTGTTTCCCATGGGATTTACGAAAAAGGATTTAGAAGTCAGATGATTGGGAAAGGAGGTCCGTTCTTATGAGAATGTATGATTTAATCGCGAAAAAGCGGAATGGTGGAATTTTAGAGGATCTGGAGATCCGATGGATGATAGACTGTTATGTGAAGGGAGAAGCTCCTGATTATCAGATGGCCGCTATGCTGATGGCCATTTATTTAAAGGGTATGACAGACAAAGAAACAGCGGTTCTTACAGATGCAGTCGCCCATTCTGGCGACATGGTGGATCTGTCTCCCATTAAAGGCGTGAAAGTAGACAAACACTCCACTGGCGGTGTGGGGGATAAGACAACGTTGGTTGTAGCTCCCATTGCAGCTGCCTGTGGAGTGAAGGTGGCAAAGATGTCAGGGAGAGGCCTTGGGCATACGGGAGGTACGGTTGATAAACTAGAATCCATTCCTGGATTTCGCACTACGTTGACACAAGAAGAATTCTTTGAAGTTGTCAACACCACAGGTCTTTCTGTGATCGGGCAGTCCGGTAATTTGGCACCAGCCGATAAAAAACTATATGCACTTAGAGATGTGACGGCGACGGTAGATAGCATTCCTTTGATTGCTGCATCGATCATGAGTAAAAAACTGGCAGCTGGAAATGACTGTATCCTTTTGGATGTTAAAACCGGAAGCGGCGCCTTTATGAAAACCTTAGAGGATTCCATTACACTGGCAGAAAAGATGGTAGCCATAGGAGAACATGCAGGAAAGAATACGATGGCGATGATCACCAATATGGACATTCCTTTGGGGAATTTAATTGGAAACAGTCTGGAAGTAATCGAAGCGGTAGAAACGTTAAATGGAAATGGACCAAAAGATTTGACAGAGGTTTGCTTAAACCTGGCAGCAGGAATGCTTTTTCTGGCAGGAAAAGGGAGCTTGGAAGAATGTAGGAAACAGGCAGAGAGAACCATTGAGGATAAAAGTGCCCTCTCTTGTTTGGCGGCTATGGTAAAAGCCCAGGGGGGAGATTCTTCTGTGATTGAGAATCCAGCCTTATTTGTAAGAGCGTCTTTTGAAAAAGAAGTGAAATCAGTAAAAGGCGGATATATTACGGCAATGAATACAGAACAATGCGGAATTGCCTCTTCTCTTCTTGGTGCGGGAAGACTGACAAAAGAAAGCCCCATTGATTATACCGCTGGAATCGCATTGAAGAAGAAGGTAGGAGAGCCTGTGGAACCAGGAGATACCTTAGCGGTTTTATACACTTCAAGACAAGAGCTTTTTAAGGCTTCTGAAGAAATGTTTATACAGGCAGTCACTGTAGACCAAATACGGCCAGAACCGGAACCACTTGTATATGCAAGGGTCACCAAAGAGGGCATAATTCATTTGATAAAGTAGAAAGGAATCAAGAAGATGACAGATTTAGAGATGTTAACGTATGTGGATCATACGTTGTTAAAGGCGTTTGCAACTTGGACAGAGATAGAAGAACTTTGCAAGGAGGCAATGGAGTATCATACCGCTTCAGTTTGTATTCCTCCAAGTTATATCAGCCGGGTCCATAAGGAGTTCCCAACTCTGACTATTTGTACCGTAGTGGGATTTCCATTGGGATACAGCGATACCAAGTCCAAAGTACTTGAAACTCAAAGAGCTATTGAGGATGGGGCTTACGAGATAGATATGGTAATTAATATTGGCGATGTAAAAAACGGAGATTATAAAAAGGTTGAGCAAGAGATTTTAGAACTGAAGCAAGAGGCAGGGGATAAAATCTTAAAAGTGATCATTGAGGCTTGCTACTTAACAGAAGAAGAAAAGATTGCCATGTGCAAGGCAGTGACAGCAGCAGGAGCTGATTATATTAAAACGTCCACTGGTTTTGGAAGTGGTGGAGCTGATTTAAATGATATTCAGCTTTTCAAAGAACAGATCGGACCAGACGTCAAGATAAAAGCAGCTGGAGGGATTCGTACGCTGGAGGAATTAAGAACCTATTTAGAAGCCGGATGCAACCGGGTAGGGGCAAGTTCTGCAGTAAAACTTGTAGCGCAAAAGAGTAAATAATTCCTTTTAATGGGATTTAATAACACCTTAACTATCTGACATTTTATAAGGAAGAGCAGCTTAAGGTGTTTTTTTGTGAATTAATCTCTAATTTGCACAAAAAATACCCCCCTACCCTCTGGTTATATTTCACGAAAATGACATAATTTAAAAAAAACACTGACAAAACGGGTACAAAAGTGTTAAACTATAAGAATAGCAATTGTAACTTTTTTTATCAGCGTTGGATTTCAGTCAGGAGGAATGAATGATGTTTCAGGTAAATGATCTAGTTGTATTTGGCACTCATGGGATATGTAAGGTAAAATCCATTGGGAATTTGCAGATGTATGCAGCAGATGAGGAAAGGCTCTACTATACTTTGAAGCCTCTGTATGAGGAACACCAAAGTGCCGTATATACACCGGTCGACAACCGGAAAACACCCATAAGACCCGCTTCTACCAGAGAGGAAGCTATCAAACTCATTGACCAAATCCCAGAGATCGAGACCATTTGGGTGCTTGATGACAGGCAGAGAGAAGGAAAGTTTAAGGAACTCATGTTAAAGAATGATTGCACCGGTTGGATGCAGATCGTTAAGACACTGTATTTGAAAAAACAAAAACGTCTTGCAGAAGGAAAAAAGAATACGGCAAAAGATGATTTATATTATAGCATGGCAGAAGATCTTCTATACGGAGAATTGGCAGTTGCTTTGGATGTAGACAAAACAAAAATAAAAAACATGATTACGAAACGCGTACATGTAGAGGAAAACATCTAATCCCCTCCTTCTCCCCATTTTGGGGGAAGGCAGGGATTTTTTTTAATGGTAAAGCTTTTTTTCCTCATAGATCGGTTCGCAGGTCAAATGGACCCCAAGGTTTTTGAAGGTTTTAATATCCACATCGGATAAAAGTACGGAGGTATGTGCTTCCGTGCCTTTTAATTTGTGAAGCTGATCCATAGCGATTTGAGCATTGGCATCTGAGGCAGCACAGGTGGAAAGCGCGATTAAAATTTCATCGGTGTGAAGTCTTGGATTTTTACTTCCCAGATAGTTCACTTTTAATTTTTGGATTGGTTCAATGGCTGCAGGGGATATTAAGTGAACGTTGTGAGGAATATTTCCTAACACCTTAACCGCATTTAAAAGAACCGCTGCAGATGCCCCAAGTAAGTTGGTGGTCTTGCCTGTTATGATCGTTCCATCATGCAACATAAGAGCAGCGGCTGGAGTTCCTCTTTTTTTGGCCAGATCACAGGCGGATTTTACTGTCTTTCTTAAATCAGTGGTGAGTTTTGCCTGTTTCAGAAGAAGTTCAATCTGATAGACTTCATCTTTGGAACCCATATCTTTTGCAAGCCGGGCTAAGGCCTGATAATACCGTCTGATAATTTCTTGCTTGGAGGCTTCTTGGCACACCTCATCCTCTACGATGCACAAGCCAGCCATGTTCACTCCCATATCAGTGGGAGATTTATAAGGGCACTCTCCATAAATCCCCTCAAAAATAGCACTTAAAACTGGAAAAATTTCCACATCACGATTATAGTTTACCGTTGTTTCTCCATAGGCTTCTAGGTGAAATGGATCAATCATATTCACATCGTTTAGATCCGCTGTAGCCGCTTCATAAGCAAGATTTACCGGATGCTTTAGTGGAATATTCCATATGGGGAATGTTTCGAACTTTGCATACCCAGCTTTGATTCCGCGTTTGTTTTCGTGGTAGAGCTGGGATAAGCAGGTTGCCATCTTACCGCTTCCAGGTCCGGGTGCTGTGATAATAACCAGAGGCTTGGTGGTTTCAATATAGTCATTTCTTCCGTAGCCTTCGTCACTGACGATAAATGGTATATTGCTGGGATATCCATCGATAATATAATGCCGGTAAACTAAAATCCCCATATGCTCTAACTTATTTTTAAACAAATCAGCGGCTTTTTGTCCAGAGTATTGTGTGATAACAACACTTCCGACATAAAGCCCCTTGTCTCGAAAAGACTGAATTAATCGAAACACATCAACATCATAGGTAATGCCCAGATCGTGACGTATCTTATTTTTTTCAATGTCTGCGGCGCTAATAGCAATCACGATTTCAGACTGGTCAGCAAGCTGCATCAGCATACGAAGTTTACTGTCGGGCTCAAATCCAGGAAGTACACGGGAAGCGTGGTAATCATCAAATAGTTTCCCTCCGAATTCCAGATAGAGTTTGTCTCCAAACTGACTGATACGTTTTTTGATGTGCTCTGACTGCATAGTTAAATACTTGTTGTTATCAAATCCTATATTCATTTGTCCCTCCATCACGTTTGTGCCATCACAATGACACGAACTTATATCACGTAATCTTTTACGATTGTAACATACATATTCGCAAAATGCCACGGGTTTTCCAGCCCGTTATTTGGGGGAAACACTTTACAACAGGCTAAAAACATGTTAAAACGATGTAGTAAGAAGGAGGAGTAATATGTTTAAAATAGGTAGAAATGACGCTTGCTGGTGCGGCAGCGGAACGAAATATAAGAATTGCCATCTGGCATTTGATCAAAAGATTGAAAACTACGAGATTATGGGAGATGAGGTACCGGAGCATTCTATGATCAAGACTCCAAACCAGATCGAAGGGATTCGGAAGGCGGGAATCATCAACAATCAGATTCTTGACCTGGTCTCAGAGAATATAAAACCGGGAATTAGTACAGAAGATATTAATACTCTAGTACATGAAAATACCATTCGTCTGGGAGGGATTCCTGCCCCCCTTAATTTTGAAGGATATCCCAAAAGCGTGTGTACTTCTATCAATGAAGTGGTATGCCACGGAATCCCCGATTCAAAAAGGATTCTAAAAGATGGGGATATTGTAAATGTGGATGTAACCACTATTTTTGGTGGGTATTATGCGGATGCTTCTAGAATGTACTGTATCGGTACGGTATCACAGGAGGCAGAACGACTTGTGAGGGTAACGAAAGAGAGCGTGGATCTAGCTTTAAAAGAAGCAAAGGCATGGGGGCATTTAGGAGATATTGGTGCCGCTATATCGGAGTATATTTATGCCAATGGCTTTACTGTAGTAAGAGAGATTGGGGGACATGGGGTTGGGAATCAGTTTCATGAAGAGCCGTGGGTCAGCCACATTGGGACAAGAGGAACGGATATGCTTCTAGTTCCAGGAATGATTTTTACCATCGAGCCTATGGTCAATGCTGGAGAACCGGATGTGATACAAGATGAAGCAGATGGATGGACGATTTATACCAAAGACAAGAGTTTATCCGCCCAGTGGGAGTATACGATACTGATTACGGAAGAAGGTCCGGAGGTACTAACAAAATAATGGATAAAAAACGTTGTTTCTGGGTGGACCTATCATCTCATGATTATGTAGAATATCATGATGAAGAGTGGGGCGTTCCGGTCTATGACGATAAAAAACTCTATGAAATGTTTCTTTTGGAGACGTTCCAGGCAGGACTTTCCTGGATTACAATTTTGAAAAAGAGAGAGAATTTTCGTAAAGCTTTTGATGAATTTGAGGTAGAAACGGTGGCAAACTATCAAGAGGAAAAAATTAAAGCTTTGATGTTGGATACAGGAATCATAAGGAATCGGAAGAAAATTGTAGCTGCAGTGAAAAATTCTCGAATATTTATGGAAATACAAAAAGAATACGGATCATTTTCTGATTTTTTATGGAGCTTTACAAATGGTGAAATAATCAAAAATGAATCGGATGAGTTTCCAGTAAAAACAAGTCTATCCGATCAAGTGTCAAAGGAAATGAAACGAAGAGGAATGGCATTTACTGGCTCTGTAACAATTTATTCATATCTTCAGGCCGTAGGGGTTGTAAATGACCATGAGTTGTCCTGCTTTTGCCGGACGAAGAACGTAAAATAAACAATAGTAAGAAAGATAAAAGGGCTGCATCCGGGATTTTGTAAATTTATTTGGAAAATTTTACATAATGTGGTAAAATATTAAATATTTGTTACATTATCATATCAGAAACCATAGAAAGTGAATGGGGTATTATGAAAAAATGGCTTATAGCAATATTTTTATGTTCTTTGGTAGCTACCGGATGCAGCCGATATCGAAGGGATTTTGATGGGAAGGAATCGGACCGAACGAGGGAGAATCCCAGCCAGAGCACGGAGGAGAAGCAAGCAGATATTTCAAAAGAGGTACCTGAAAAAACGGTTAAAAAGCCGGTTAAAGTAAAAGGAATTTACATCTCTGGTTTTATGGCAGGTTCCGAAGGTTTTACCTCTATCCTAGATCAGATCCAAGGAACAGAGATCAATACTGTGGTCATTGATGTAAAAAACGATGACGGGCGGATTACTTTTGACATGGGAGATGCTCTTACAGTCAAGGAAATCGGAGCACAAAAGCGGTATATCCGAAATATGGATGCGTTGATGAAGGAATTAAAGTCAAGAGGAATTTATACCATCGCCAGAGTCGTGGCTTTTCGAGATCCCTATCTGGCAGAACAGAAGCCAGAGTGGAGCCTGAAAAACAAAGACGGTACGCTGTACAGGGATAAGAATGGACTTGCATGGGTAAACCCCTATAAGAAAGAGGTATGGGACTATCTTATAGAAATAGGAACACAAGCTCATAAATCAGGGTTTGATGAGATTCAGTTTGACTATATCCGATTTTCCACAGACAGTTCCATGAAACGAGTGGCATTTGATGAAGGGGATACCAAGGGACGTTCCAAAACGGATATCATCACGGAATTCGTCCAGTATGCTTCTGATAAACTGTCTGTTCAGGGGGTTCGCGTATCAGCGGATGTATTTGGTACAATTATTGGAAGCAGCATTGATGCGAATGCGGTAGGACAAGATTACTGTGCTATGGCAGAACATCTGGACTACATCTCTCCCATGATTTATCCGTCACATTATGGAGATGGTAATTTTGGGATTGAGCACCCGGATACCCAACCATATGATACCATACGGGCTGCCTTAAAGCTGTCAAAAAAAGATTTAAATGGATCTAAAACAAAAGGGAAGAAACAGGCAGTGGTACGTCCATGGCTTCAGGATTTTACCGCTTCTTACTTAAAACATCACATTCCTTATGGGAAGAAAGAAATCAGGGATCAGATTCAGGCAGTATACGATGCTGGCTATGATGAATGGATTCTCTGGAGCGCTTCTAACCGCTATACCTGGGATGCATTCTTGTCAAAAGAAGATGGAATAAAAGAAGCAGAACAGATCAAACAGTCAAGAGAAGCGGCTGGGATTGATACAGAGATTCAAGAGCCAGAAGAGCCAGTTTTATCTGCGCATGAAACTAAATCCCAGGATGAAGAAGCAGAAGAAGCCATAAGAAGTCTAGAGGGGAAAATTGCCACTGATGAATCGGAACCGGATGAAAAAAAAGGCGACAAGACGGATCATAAAAAAGAGACCAGGAGCAAACCGAATGTGGTAATTGTTACTACGGGGAGAGCCGGTCGTTAAAAAAGTGAGGGATACCATGAATCGAATGCCAAGCCCAGGAGACTTCTACAAACATTTTAAAGATAAGATGTATCAGGTGATTGCTCTGGCAGTCCATTCGGAGACAAGAGAGAAGATGGTTGTTTACCAGGCGCTTTACGGTACATTTGGAGTTTATGTGCGCCCTCTATCCATGTTTCTTAGTGAGGTGGATCATGAAAAATATCCGGACGTTTTGCAAAGATATCGATTTGAATACGTGAATCCAGATCAATTGCCGTCAGAGAAAAAAGAACGATTCTCACAGCCAAAAGAGGATGAAGAAGAAGTGGATAATAAAAATCTTCTTGCTTTTTTGGATGCAAGGTCGTATCATGATAAGTTGGAGATTCTAAAACAGCGAAAGGGTTTGTTTAAGAAAGAAGAGCTCCTTGCCCTATGCGAAATCATGGAGATTGGGAATGAAGATACGTTACCCGAAGATCTGTATGATTCTTTGGAAGGGTATCTAAAACTGCAGATAAAATATGACGGAACGAGATTGAGGTGATTCGAACCAAGTGGACCACATCGGATTTAATATAGAAGAAGAACTAAAGAAGCTGCCGTCCCAGCCCGGAGTGTATATTATGCATGATGAGCGGGACGAAATTATCTATGTAGGAAAAGCGATTAGTTTAAAAAACAGAGTCAGACAATACTTCCAGAGCAGTCGGAACAAGACTACGAAGATCGAACAGATGGTATCACGAGTTGAAAGATTTGAATACATTATAACAGACTCGGAATTGGAAGCACTTGTACTGGAGTGCAATTTAATCAAAGAGCACCGGCCACGCTATAATACCATGTTAAAGGATGATAAAACGTATCCTTATATTAAGGTCACTGTGAGTGAGGAGTTTCCAAGAATCCTTTTTTCCAGAGAGATGAAAAAGGATAGAAATCGGTATTTTGGTCCATACACCAGTGCGGGAGCCGTAAAAGATACGATTGAACTGATTCGCAAGCTTTATCAGATCAGAACATGCAGACGAAATCTTCCCAGAGATATTGGAAAAGAAAGACCATGCTTAAACTATCATATCAAGCAGTGTCAGGCGCCCTGTCAGGGATATATAAGCCAGGAAGGTTATGGGAATAATATATCCCAGGCACTTGATTTTTTAAGCGGGAAATTTGCGCCTGTGATCCAGATGCTGGAGGAGAAGATGCAGGCGTCTTCAAAAGAGATGGATTATGAGAAAGCCATTGAATATCGGGACTTGTTAAACAGTGTTAAACAGATAGCACAAAAACAGAAAATTACGGACAGTGGAATGGAAGATCGGGATATCATTGCACTCGCTAAGGATGAAAAAGATGCAGTGGTTCAGGTCTTTTTTGTACGAGAAGGCAGACTGATTGGCCGAGAGCATTTTCATGTAACCATAGCGACTGCGGAGGACAACAAGCAGATTTTAACCAGTTTTGTGAAGCAATTTTATGCTGGCACTCCGTTTATCCCCCGGGAAGTATGGACGCAGACACAACTAGAAGATGAAGTGGTGATAGCTCAATGGCTGACAGGCAAAAGGGGTCAGAAGGTAAGACTTTTCGTTCCAAAGAAAGGGCAAAAGGAACGTCTGGTAGAACTGGCTGAAAAGAATGCAGCACTGGTTCTGTCCCAAGATAAGGAAAAAATCAAACGGGAAGAACTTAGAACCATAGGAGCTATGAATGAAATTGGCAGTTGGCTGGGAATCGAAGGAATTAAACGGATCGAGGCGTTTGATATCTCCAATATCAGTGGATTTGAGTCGGTTGGTTCCATGATCGTTTATGAAAATGGAAAGCCAAAACGGAATGATTATCGGAAGTTTAAAATAAAGTGGGTAAAGGGAGCCAATGATTATGCTTCTATGAATGAAGTATTAACAAGAAGGTTTTCTCATGGATTAAAAGAGATGGAAAGTCTAAAAGTGAGTGGAATGGAAAAAGAGTTTGGCAGTTTTACCCGGTTTCCAGATCTGATTATGATGGATGGTGGAAAAGGTCAGGTAAATATCGCGTTAAAAACATTACAGGAATTAAACATTACCATACCTGTGTGTGGAATGGTTAAGGATGACAATCACCGAACCAGAGGGCTGTACTATAATAACGTAGAAATTCCGATTGACCACCATTCTGAAGGATTTAAGCTTATTACCAGAATCCAGGATGAAGCTCACCGCTTTGCCATCGAATACCACAGAAGTTTAAGAAGCAAAGGCCAGGTCAAATCCATACTTGATGATATAAGCGATATTGGCCCAGGAAGAAGAAAAGCACTCATGCGGAAATTCAAGAGTCTAGAGGCGGTGAAAGAGGCTTCTTATGAAGAGCTTCTTGAAACACCAGGGCTAAATTCCCGTGCAGCAAAAAGCGTATATGAATTCTTTCATCTTTAACGTCCTGTATTCTGGGCAGAAAGGGCTGATAGTGCTTTTCAAATCACCAAATTTGTGTTAGTATGAAAAAAACAGATGGAAAAAGGAGCGTTACCCATGCATGGAGTACCTATTACTGATTTAATTGAAAAAATGAATCTGCGGAATATGACTCCGGAGATTGATGCAGAGAAGACGGTGCTTAGCCATCCGGATGTCAATCGTCCGGCATTGCAGCTGGCAGGTTTTTTTGATCACTTTGACAACGAGCGTGTCCAAATCATAGGATATGTTGAGCAGGAATACATCAATCAGATGAGCCATGAAAGAAAACTTGAGGTCTATGACAAGCTGCTTTCCTATCAGATTCCCTGTTTGGTGTACAGCCGGAGTCAGACTCCAGATGAGGATTTACTGACTTTGTGCAACCAATATGGAATCCCATGCCTGGTATCAGATAAAACAACATCAGATCTGATGGCAGAGGTGATTCGTTGGCTGAAGGTAAAACTTGCGCCTTGTATTAGCATTCATGGGGTACTGGTGGATGTATTTGGCGAAGGTGTTCTAATTATGGGTGAGAGTGGAATCGGTAAAAGCGAGGCAGCTCTGGAACTTATTAAAAGAGGGCACCGTCTGGTAACCGATGATGTGGTAGAGATCCGTAAAGTCAGTGATGATACGCTGATTGGGAGTGCACCGGAAATCACCAGACACTTTATAGAATTGAGAGGGATTGGCATTATTGATGTCAAGACTTTATTTGGTGTTGAGAGTGTGAAAGATACCCAGGCCATAGATATGGTGATTAAGTTGGAAGACTGGGATAAAGATAAAGAATATGACAGGCTGGGACTGGAAGATCAGTTTACAGAATTTTTAGGCAATGAAGTGGTTTGTCATTCCATTCCGGTTCGTCCGGGACGTAATTTGGCCATCATTGTTGAATCTGCGGCTGTCAATTATAGACAAAAGAAGATGGGGTACAACGCGGCTCAGGAATTGTATAACCGCGTTCAGGCAAACCTTTCTAGAAAACAAGATGATTGAGGTGTCTGATGACTGGAATTTATGAAAAACTTCTTGATGCAGCCGATAAAAATCACATCTTAGCTGGAGAAGAGATGTGTAAGCATACATCGTTCCGTGTTGGCGGCCCAGCCAAATTCTTTGTAACTCCAGGAGATAAAAAAGAACTGGCTGGAATTATTACTTTGTGTCGCAGGGAAGAAATTCCATTTTTCATATTGGGGAACGGAAGCAATCTTTTGGTTGCAGATGAAGGATTCGACGGAGTTGTCATTTCCATGGATGGATTTCGTGATTGCAGTGTGGATAAGGAGATTGGATTCATAAAAGCTGGAGCAGGGATTTCCCTTGCCCGGCTTGCCAAGGAAGCATACAAGGCATCCCTTACTGGTTTTGAATTTGCAGCAGGAATTCCTGGTACACTAGGCGGTGCAGTTGTGATGAATGCAGGTGCATATGGTTCCGAGATGAAAGAGGTTTTGCGTTTTGTTACGGTGGTAACGGCAAATGGAGAAATCAAAGAAATATCTTCGGATGAACTTTCATTAGGGTACCGGACCAGCTGCATATTGTCAAGTCAGTATATAGTAGTTGATGCAAAGCTCCGATTGAAAGAAGGAGACGAAATATCCATTAAAAACCGTATGGATGAACTCTTTCGCAGGAGAAAGGAAAAGCAGCCTTTGGAATATCCAAGTGCTGGCAGTACGTTTAAAAGACCGGAAGGGTATTTTGCAGGGAAACTGATTGAAGATGCAGGGCTTAAGGGATTCTCCCTTGGTGGTGCCCAGGTTTCGGAAAAACACTGTGGATTTGTGATCAATAAAGAGCATGCCACGGCAGCGGAAATTATGGCGCTTATCGAAGAAGTGAAGAGACGAGTGCAAAAAAACTCCGGAGTAAAACTTGAGATGGAAGTAAAGACGCTGGGTAAGATTTAACGGTGCAAAGGAGAAAAAAGTGAGACTTGTAATTGTAACGGGCATGTCGGGGGCGGGTAAAACGCAGGCACTGAAGATGCTTGAGGATATGGGGTTTTATTGTGTAGATAATCTTCCCATACCTCTGATCGAAACATTTGCGGATCTGACCTTTAAAAATCCGGGGAATATTCGGAATGCGGCTCTGGGAATTGATATTCGCAGTGGAGATGATTTGATGGATTTAAACCGGATTTTTGATGATTGGTCAAGAAACCGTCTTCCTTTTGAAATCTTATTTCTCGATGCCGGTAACGAGACTCTGATTAAAAGATACAAAGAGACAAGAAGAGCTCATCCTCTGGCTGCTGGAGGGAGAATTGACAGCGGAATTATAAAAGAACGTGGGAAGCTTGCATTTCTAAAAGAGGAAGCTGATTACATCATAGATACCAGCAAGCTTCTCACAAAGGAATTGAGACAAGAACTGGAAAAGATTTTTATGAACCATGAAGCGTATAAGAATTTATACATTACCGTCCTTTCTTTTGGTTTTAAATACGGAATTCCTTCGGATGCAGATCTGGTATTTGATGTAAGATTTCTGCCCAATCCTTATTATGTGGAGGAATTACGTCCTAAAACTGGAGAAGATATCGAGGTAAGAGATTTTGTGACGCAATATGGGACAGCAGCTCTTTTTTTGGACAAGCTATATGATATGCTTGAATTCCTTATACCCAATTACGTGCTGGAAGGCAAAAATCAACTTGTTATCGCCATAGGCTGTACCGGAGGCAAACACCGCTCTGTTACCATTGCTAAGTCTGTCTTTGAAAGACTGCGTTCACAAGAAGAATTCGGTATAAAGATAGAACACCGTGATATTGATAAGGATACTATACGCAAAAGGATGGTCTAGACATGTCATTTTCTTCCAAGTTAAAAGAAGAACTTTCAAGACAAGTTAGTCTGGCAAGGCATTGTCAGATTGCAGAAATGGCTGCGATCATAAGTCTTTGTGGCAAGATAATTATATCGGAAGAAGACCTCTATACGATTAAAATTCATACGGAAAATGTAGCAGTTGCAAGAAAGTACTTTACATTATTGAAAAAAACATTTAATATTAGTACTGACATCTCTATTCGACGAAATGCGTACTTGAATAAGAATCGTACTTATACGGTAATTCTACGGGAACATGAGGATGCGATCCGTGTTTTGCATGCAACCAAGCTTCTCGATGAGAATGGAGAAGTAGGGGAGAATTTAAGCATAGTAAAAAATGTTGTGATTCAACAATCCTGTTGTAGAAGAGCATTTATCAGAGGAGCATTTCTTTCTTCAGGGTCCATTAGTGATCCGGAGAAATTTTATCATTATGAGATCGTTTGTGCGACAGAAGAGAAAGCGGAACAATTAAAATCCATCATAGCCACCTTTGATCTAGAAGCCAAAATAGTGAAGCGAAAGCGTTACTTTGTCGTTTATATCAAAGAAGGAAATCAGATTGTTGATATATTAAATGTGATGGAAGCACCAGTTACTTTAATGGAATTTGAAAATATAAGAATATTAAAAGACATGCGTAACAGTGTGAACCGACAGGTTAACTGTGAAACTGCGAATATTAATAAAACGGTATCAGCTGCGGTCAAGCAGATAGAAGATATAAAATATATCAGAGATACAATTGGGCTTGAAGAACTTCCCACTCATTTAAGTGAGATTGCTCGGGAAAGGATTGACAAGCCAGATGCTACATTAAAAGAGCTTGGAGAAGCTCTAGACCCTCCTGTTGGTAAATCAGGAGTGAACCACCGGCTTAGAAAGCTATGCGATCTGGCAGGGAGGCTGCGCGAGACAGGCGTGGGCAGGGGAATGGAATAGATCCGTTCATAGGAATGAGGAGGATAATTATGGTAAGAAAAACAGTCACCGTCGAACTTGCATCAGGCTTAGAGGCAAGACCAGTTGCTATGTTGGTACAGCTTGCAAGCCAGTATGAAAGTAACATCTATGTTGAAATCGAATCCAAAAGGGTGAATGCCAAGAGTATTATGGGCATGATGACCCTGGGCCTTGTAGCTGGAGAGCAGATTACGATTACAGCGGATGGTTCCGATGAAGAACAGGCCGTCAGTGAAATCGAGAAATATTTAAGCAATCAGGAATAATGTATAATAAAATACGGTTTTACGAGGCGGACAGCCATTGACAGACAATGGAAGTTCCGCTTCTTTTACTTTCCGCTTTTTTTGATTTATTATGTTCCCGAGCTATGTTATATGGTACAATAGAAGAAATGAGGATAAAAGGAGATACGTACAGATGGCATTTACACATTTACACGTACATACGCAATACAGTCTGTTAGATGGTTCCTGTAAGATCGGAGAACTTGTGTCCCGAGCAAAGGAACTAGGTATGGACAGCATGGCAATTACCGATCATGGTGTGATGTATGGCGTAATTGATTTTTATAGAGCGGCCAATGAGGTTGGGATTAAGCCGATTATCGGGTGTGAAGTGTACGTGACTTCCGGTTCAAGATTTGATAGAGAGATAGTTGGAGGAGAAGATCGATATTATCATCTAGTACTTCTTGCAGAGAACAATCAAGGCTATCAAAATCTAATGAAAATTGTTTCAAAAGGGTTTGTAGAAGGATTTTATTATAAACCCAGGGTCGATTATGAGGTATTGGAAACGTACCATGAGGGCATCATTGCATTAAGTGCCTGCTTGGCAGGAGAAGTATCCCGATACATCGGAAGAGGGCAGTACGAAAAAGGGAAAGAGGCGGCTCTACGCTATCAGAAAATATTTGGACAGGGGAATTTTTATTTAGAACTCCAGGATCATGGGATTCCCATGCAGAATACGGTAAATCAGGGTATGATGCGGTTAAATAGTGAGACAGGCATTCCATTGGTGGCAACCAATGATATTCACTACACCTATGGAGAAGATGCAGCTCCTCACGATATCCTTTTGTGTATACAGACTGGTAAAAAGGTTGCCGATGAGAATCGTATGCGTTATGAAGGGGACCAGTTTTACTGCAAATCAGAGGAAGAAATGAGAACCCTTTTTTCCTATGCAGAAGAGGCCATTGATAACACCCATAAGATTGCGAAGCGATGCAATGTGGAAATCGAATTTGGTGTTACGAAACTTCCCAGTTATGACGTACCACAAGGGTATGATTCCTGGTCGTATTTAAAAAAACTCTGTACGGAAGGGTTTTTAGAACGTTATCCTGATGATGAGGATGGGACATTAAATGAGAGACTGAATTATGAACTTGAAGTCATTCGCTCCATGGGGTATGTGGACTATTTTTTAATTGTTTGGGACTTTATTCACTATGCAAGATCACAGGATATTATTGTAGGTCCAGGGCGTGGTTCTGCAGCGGGAAGTATCGTGTCTTATTGCCTTGGAATCACCAATATAGACCCCATTCGCTATCAACTGCTATTTGAACGTTTTTTAAATCCAGAACGAGTATCCATGCCGGATATTGATATTGATTTCTGTTATGAAAGACGGCAGGAAGTGATCGACTATGTGGTGGAAAAATACGGCAAAGAACAAGTGGTACAGATTGTAACCTTTGGAACACTGGCTGCAAAAGGTGTGGTTCGTGATGTAGGACGAGTTTTGGATATGCCTTATGCACGGTGCGATGCCATTGCCAAGATGATACCTGGAGATCTTGGTATGACATTAGAAAAAGCACTAAAACAAAGCCCTGATTTAAGGAATGCTTATAATGAGGACGATGAGGTTAAATATCTAATAGATATGTCCATGCGTCTGGAGGGGCTGCCAAGACATACTTCTATGCATGCGGCAGGAGTTGTTATAAGCAAGACCTCTGTTGACGAATATGTGCCTTTATCAAGAGCTTCAGACGGTAGCATAACCACTCAGTTTACTATGACAATTCTAGAAGAGCTGGGACTTTTGAAGATGGACTTTCTGGGACTTAGAACCTTAACCGTGATCCAGAATGCAGTACATGGGATAGAGAAAAACAGAGGAATCTCTCTCGACATGGATGCGATTGATTATAATGACAAAAGGGTACTAGATTCAATTGGAACTGGAAAAGATGATGGTGTGTTTCAGCTGGAAAGTTCTGGAATGAAGAGCTTTATGAAAGAATTAAAACCAGAAAGCCTGGAAGATATTATTGCAGGAATATCCCTCTACCGTCCGGGCCCTATGGATTTTATCCCCAAGTATTTAAAAGGCAAAAACGACCGCAGTTCCATTACCTATGAATGCCCTCAGCTCGAACATATCTTAAGTCCCACGCATGGCTGTATTGTATATCAGGAACAAGTAATGCAGATCGTAAGAGATCTGGCTGGATATACCATGGGGCGAAGTGATTTGGTTCGAAGAGCCATGTCAAAGAAGAAAACATCCGTTATGGAAAAAGAAAGGCAGAACTTTGTCTATGGCAATCCCGATGAGGGAGTAGCGGGTTGCATTTCCAACGGGATTGATGAAAAGACTGCAAATCAGATCTACGATGAGATGATTGATTTTGCAAAATATGCATTTAACAAATCCCATGCTGCCGCTTATGCACTGGTGTCCTATCAGACGGCTTATCTAAAATATTATTATCCACAGGAATTTATGGCAGCACTTCTGACTTCTGTTATGGATAATGTGACAAAGGTATCTGAGTATATTTTAAGCTGTAGAAGTATGGGAATCGCGATCCTTCCTCCGGATATCAATGAAGGAGAAAGTGGTTTCTCTGTATCTGGAGATTCCATTCGTTACGGCCTTTCTGCAATTAAAAGCGTGGGAAAATCAGTGGTAGAGATGATTGTTTCAGGGAGAGAACAGGATGGCATTTTTCATGATTTGGAAGATTTTATAACCCGAATGAGCAATAAAGAGGTGAATAAAAGGACACTGGAAAACTTTATTAAGTCAGGGGCTTTGGATACTTTAAAAGGAACCAGAAAACAGAAACTTTTAATTGCTCCGGAGCTTTTAGATCAGAGAAGTAAGGATCAAAAAAATACCTTAGATGGGCAGATGACTTTATTTGACATAGCCGGAGAGGAAGAAAAAAGCCGGTTTCAGATTTCATTTCCAGAGGTGGGAGAGTTTTCAAAAGAAGATATTCTTGCATTTGAGAAAGAAACTCTGGGAATCTATGTCAGCGGTCACCCCATGGAAGCCTATGAGACTACATGGAGAAATCATATAAATGCAGTGTCAGCCGATTTTGTGGTGGATGAGGAGACCCAGGAAACTAAAGTTTTGGACGGTGCTTCCGTTACCATCGGCGGGATTATTACTGGAAAATCAGTCAAAACCACTAGAAACAACAAAATGATGGCATTCCTTACCATAGAAGATCTGACAGGCACAGTGGAGGTCATTGTATTTCCCAAGGATTATGAGCGTAAGAGAGATCTGCTTGTGGAGGATTCTAAGGTATTTATACAAGGGAGAGCTTCCATAGGAGACGATCCGGTGGGGAAGGTGATCTGTGAAGGTGTGATTCCCTTTGATGCAGTTCCCAGAGAAGTTTGGTTGAAATTTCCGGACAAAGCCACCTATGAGGTTGTAGAACGGGAGATTCTTGAAGAACTCAAAGAATCCGAGGGGAGAGATTCGGTCATCATATATCTGGAAAAAGAACGAGCAAAAAAGGTCCTTCCATCGAACTGGAATGTGAATGCGGGAGCAGATCTTATTGAAATTCTAACCAAAAAAATTGGTGAAAAAAATATCAGACTTGTGGAAAAAAAACTTGAAAAGATTGGTAAAATGCATTAAAATACAAATTGTATGGAATGTAAAACTTACAAATACAGTTATCCGTGGATCAGGAGGAAGTTACTATGGCAAATAAAGTGAAGACTATCGGCGTATTAACCAGTGGTGGTGACGCACCTGGAATGAATGCTGCGATTCGTGCTGTTGTGAGAACTGCAATTCATAAGGGATTGGAAGTTAAAGGAATTATGAGGGGATACGCAGGCCTTCTGCAGGAAGAGATCGTAGATATGAGTAGTACCAGTGTATCTGATATTATTCATCGGGGCGGAACAATTCTTTATACTGCAAGATGTCAGGAATTTGTAACAGAAGCAGGGCAGAAGAGAGGGGCAGAGATCTGCAAAAAGCATAACATTGATGGAATTGTAGTGATTGGAGGAGATGGGTCATTCCGTGGAGCTGGTAAACTTTCTTCACTTGGAATTAACACCATTGGACTTCCAGGAACCATTGATTTAGATATTGCCTGTACGGATTACACGATAGGGTTTGATACGGCAGTGAACACGGCTATGGAGGCGATCGATAAGGTACGTGATACCTCAACATCTCATGAACGCTGCAGTATTATTGAAGTTATGGGGCGGAATGCTGGTTACATCGCTCTTTGGTGTGGATTCGCGAATGGGGCAGAGGATGTATTATTACCGGAGCGTTACGATGGAGATGAACAGGCGCTGATCAACCGCATCATTGAGAATAGAAAGCGGGGAAAGAAGCACCATATCATTATCAATGCGGAAGGGATTGGTCATTCCTCGTCTATGGCAAGAAGGATCGAAGCAGCAACTGGCATTGAGACAAGAGCGACCATTCTTGGACATATGCAAAGAGGTGGAGCACCAAGCTGTAAGGACCGTGTGTATGCTTCTATCATGGGTGCACGAGCAGTGGAATTACTTGCGGAAGGCAAAAGCAACCGTGTCGTTGCATATAAGCATGGAGATTATGTTGATTTCGATATTCAGGAAGCACTGGCTATGACCAAAGACATTCCGGAAGATCAGTATCAGATTAGTAAGATGCTTGTAAGATAGGAATCCCACATAGAGAAAGCGCAGCAGCTTTTGATGATTACATCAAAAGCTGCTGCGCATTTTTATTGTATATTTTATTAAAAATTCTCTAACCAGATTTTGACAAGTGGAATCCAACTTTGACACTGGGGGTTCACATATCGTCCGTCATCTCCTGACACTTCTTTATTAGCCAGAGAAAGACCATGGCAGCCTGAAGGGTAAATGTGCATTTCAACGTTGACTCCATGTTCGGTCAAAGCTTCTGCTAATAAATAACTGTTTTTTACTGGTACGGAATCGTCTGTGGATGTATGCCATAGAAAGGTCTTTGGCGTGTGTGGTCCCACCTGGTATTCCATGGAAACCAGGCGGCGCATCGATTCATCCTCTGATTTGGTTCCCAGTAGATTTTTTATCGAACCAGCATGGCAGCACGATCCTGCTGAGACAACGGGATATCCCAATATCATACCATTAGGACAGATCGCTTCTGGTGTCAATCCAAGGGGACCATAGAGAAACTCTTGATTCCAGAAAGCTCCCAGGCTGCAAGCTAGGTGCCCCCCAGCAGAAAAACCGGATACAATGATTTTTTGTGTATCAATCAGCCATTTTGATTCAAGGGAACGAATATAAGAGACCGCCATAGCCAGTTCCATCTGGGAATATGGAAAAACATCAGGTGCCAGACTGTAATGTAGGACAAAAACGTGATATCCCATAGACAGATATTGCATGGCAACAGGTTCACTCTCCCTGTCAGATAAATGACCATATCCCCCACCCGGGCAGATGATGATTGCCGGGCGTCTTCGGTCAGGGGCTATCGTTACTGGATCCAGGACATAAGCAAAAAGTTTTGCGGGAGCAGTTAACTTTTTATGACCAGTCTGTTTTTCTGAAATAAAAATCTCCTGCGTAAACTGCTTCATGATCTGATAATCCTTTCTAAATAAATTTAATTATTCTGCCATAACCTCTTTGATCCCATCAATTAAAGTCTTAGAAGCTTCTTCTGGCATAATTTCTCTAGTGCTTAATTTACCAAAAATTTTATAGTACAAACCATCAGGGTTTGCTTTTAATTGGCTGTTATCAAACTGGGGATCCTGTGTGAATTTGCAATAGTCTAAAACTTTTGCATTCGCTTCCTTAGTCATAGAATCTCCAATATTTTTTTCGTTAAGAACTTTGATTCCAACAAAAGAGCATGGAACCCCTCGTTCTGTAGAACAAATCTCTATGCCTTCTGGATCATTTAATAAAAAATTAACCAGCATAGCAGCTTCTTTGGGATGTTCGGTAGAAGCTTTTATTGCAAAATCCATGGAAACCTTGGTTGAACCTCCCTGGTAATCCCCCAGATTTATGAAATCCCCAATAACAAATTCCTGCCCAGGTTTGTTTACACTGCCTTCTAAAGCTGCTTTTACTTTGGAAACACCGGAATCCCATTCCATAAGACCTGCATATTTCCCATCAATCCACTTTGAGTTCTTATCTAAAGAGTCAGCCATGTCACCACTGATGGTAGCAATGGATGGAATGACATGTTCGTCTTCCAGCCTGTTTATGAATGCCAGACTTTCTTTGATTTCATCTTCGGTATAGTTTAAATTCCCATCTGTAATCCAATCTTTTCCATATTTGCTTTCCAGATAGTACACCATAAAAATAGCACGGTCATATTCACCCAAAGCCAGAGGATAATAGTCGTCACCAAAAGCTTTAAATGCGGCACCAGCAGCTAAAAGAGAAGCCTCATCTGTTGGAATATCACAGCCTATTTCGTCAAAGGTAGTTTTATTCCAGTAAAAAAGGCGTCCGGTTAGAGAAATAGGAATAGCCATTAATTTTCCGTTTACTTCGTTGGCTTTTAATTTGTCTTCTGGGAACTGGCTTAAATTAAGAACATCAGAATACTGATTAAGATCGAGGAAAGAATCGCCACCCCTGCTGTAATCGGTTACCCAGTTAGAGCCCATCTGTAGGATATCAGCACATTCACCGCTTAAAATTCCCAAGGATTGTTTTTCTTCCCAACCGGTCCATGCTCCATATTCGGTATCCACAGTAATATTCGGGTATTTTTCCATAAATGCTTTAACTGCATTTTCTGTTGCCGTATGTCTAGAATCCCCACCCCACCAGGACATTCGAATGGTAACGGGTTCGTCGGACACGGCAGTTGTACTTTTTCCTTCAGTATTCGTATCAGCTTTAGAATCAGGATTGCTCTTTGCACTGCCACAGGCTGTTAAAGACAGGCCCAAAGCGGCTGATAGAGCGATTGCCATAATTTTGGCGATTTTTTTCTTCATAGTTTTTTCCTCTCTTTCTTTGGTTTCCTCTTATGGAAACAGAAACGATTAAAGCAGTCTTGTAAGCGTGTAAGCACTTACATACTTAACTATATTATCATATAGTAAAAAAATAGAAAGGTGAAATATTCATAAAAATTGGAATATTAATTGTAAAAATTAGCTAAAATAAAATAATAAATAAATATAAAATAGAGATTTGTTGTCTGGAAATAGTAAAAACAAATTAATAACAGCGTTGTTGAACAAAATATAATGTACATAATACATAAAAAAATAAACTCGCATTGCAAACCTTTGCAGTGAATAAAAATCAATCGTAATGAAAAAATTAATAGGATAGATGACATGTAAAAAAAAGAATGTTATGATAACTTAAAAACATTTTTTAAATAGGGGGAAATATGGCTGTTACCATAAAAGATATTGCGACCCGTGCTGGAGTTTCTTATTCAATGGTTTCCAGAGCTTTGAGTGGATCAGGCTCCGTAGATCAGAAGAAAAAGGAACGGATTCTGGATATTGCCCGTGCCATGGGATATGTACCAAACCAGGCTGCAGTTTCGTTAAGAAAGTCTAAATCTCATATTATTGGACTTTATTTTTCTATAATCAGTAAGTCCACATCACCCTTTGTTCTTCATAATGTTCTCACAGGGGTATATAGCGTTATTGGAAGCAGGTATCATGTGATTGTGAAAGGAATTGATATGCATGAGCCGGAAACGTTAAATCCAAGCTGTTTTGACGGACTCTTAATTATGTCACAAGGAGATTGGGACGTGGAATTTCTTGAAGAGGCAAGAAAAAAGGGAATCCCTATGGTGGCTATAAGCCGTCGGGTTTCTTTTGACATTCCTGCTGTGATTACAGATGAAAAAGGTGGAATGTCAAAAGCGATGGAGCATCTTTTGGCAAATGGCCACCGCCAAATTGGTGTGATTGAAGGGGGAAAGAACTTAGAGGCAACTAAACTCAGGCATCAGGGTTGGTGGCAGGAAGCATTAAGATGGGGACTAGAACCGAAGCAGTTTCCGATTGAATATGGAAATTATCGCTATAACAGTGGCAGGGCGGCAGCGGGAAGACTTTTAGATAACTATAAGAATTTAACTGCACTGCTGTGTTTTAATGATGAGATGGCATTCGGCGCAAAAAGTGCTGCAAATGAACGGGGATTACAGGTGCCTGGAGACATTTCACTTACAGGATTTGACAACTGGGAACTTTCCGGTTATGCTGATATGAGACTAACCACAGTGGAAAGGAATGCCAGAAAGATTGCTGTGGAGGGAACTAAAATGCTTGTTTCCATCATAGAACAGGGTGGAGTTCCCGATGATGTGTGGCTGGAAAACCGTTTGATAGTAAGACAAAGTGTTAAGAATCTGGAAAGTACATGAAGAGAGGAACATAAGCATGGATTTGATTGAAAAGTATATCAATGAATTAATGGAGAAAAGTACACCTGATTATCCGGTCTGGAACGTTGAAAAGATTCTTCAGGGAGAAAAGTCTGGTTGGAACTATATTGACGGATGTATGATCAAAGCAATTTTAGAGATGTATTCCATAACCAAAGAAAAAAAGTATCTTGATTTTGCAGATACGTTTGTTGATCACCGGGTAAGAGAGGATGGAACCATCGACGGTTATGATGTGGAAGAGTTAAACATTGATAATGTCAATGCAGGGAAAACTCTGTTTGAGCTTTACGATCTGACCGGAAAAGAAAAGTACAGAAAAGCCATTGATCTGGTTTACAGTCAGATTGAAAAGATGCCAAGGACCAAAGAGGGGAATTTCTGGCACAAAAACATTTATCCCAATCAAGTTTGGCTGGATGGCCTTTATATGTGCCAGCCATTTTATATGGAATATGAAAATAGATTTAACAATAAGAAAAATTGCAACGATATTTATCATCAATTTTCCACTGTAGTGAAACATATGCGAGATCCTAAGACCGGGTTATTTTATCACGCATACGATTCTTCTAGAGAGATGTATTGGTGTGATACAAAGACCGGATTATCTCAGAATTTCTGGTTAAGGGCTCTTGGGTGGTTTTCCATGGCATTGCTGGACACGATGGATAAAGCCGATCCATCTGATTCAGTTTTATTAAAACAGATGGAAAGTGATTTTGTAAATCTTATTGATGCCATGCTAGACTTCCAAGATCCATCTGGTATGTGGTATCAGGTGGTGAATTTAGGCGGTATGGATAAAAATTACTTAGAAACTAGTGGCAGCGCGATTTTTTCTTATGCCATCTTAAAGGGAGTTCGATTGGGGTATTTAAAAGAATCTTACGCAGAAGCCGGTAAAAAAGCATTTGAGGGGATTTGTAAAAACTATCTGCACACAGAAGAGGGAAGCATGAGCCTGGGTGGAATTTGTTTGGTTGCTGGACTTGGAGGGAATAACCGGAGAACGGGTACCTTTGATTATTATATGTCTGAACCTATTGTAGCGGATGATGCCAAAGGCGTGGGACCGTTTTTGCTTGCTTACACGGAGATGAAGCGGTGTGGGTTTGAATTTCATAAATAAATAGTAAAAAAAGGCTGCGGAATTCAATCCCGCAGCCTTTTTATCTTAAGCTGTTTTGTGCGTATTTTTTTGGAGAGATGCCTATTTTTTTCGTAAAGGCCTTGAAAAAATTGCTGTAATCATTAAATCCGCACATGCTATAAACCTCATTCACACTGTAACCACCGGATAAGAGCGCTTGTGCTAGTTCAATTCGTCTGGAGGTGATGTAGTGATTGATGGTTGTCCCTGTCCCCTTTTTAAATAGTCTGCAAAGATAGGAGTTACTTAAGTAAAAATGAGCGGCTATCTCACCGATGCTTAACTGAGAATCGATATTGTGATGAATATATGTGATGATATCAGCTACCTTGCTATTAAAATACTGCTTTTGTTCCTTTAATTCGGTACCCGTGGTGGCTTCAACGGTCAGTTTTGTAATAAATACCATAAATTCAGCAAACGCAGAACGTTCCTCAATATCGTGTCCAAATCCTTCCTCCACAGCTAATTTGTTAAAATAATAGGTGAAACGTCGCTGCTGGCCCTGGGGCAAAGAGATTTTGTGAGAAAAGGGTTCCGGCCGATGGGTAAAGCAGTAGGTTAAATCTGTGCTTGGTGTTGAGATGCTTTTTAGATAAGCAGGATCGATAAAAACAGCGTATCTTTCATGGGGGACAGAAGTATCTAACTGTACAACCTGGTGCTTTTCGTGTTGATTGATCATAAAAAGATTGCCAGATTCAATCTTGTAATTTTTTTCACCAATAAAAAAGGTTAATCCACCACTGATTGAAAAATAAAATTCGTAGCAATGGTGACTGTGCATACTTAGAACTCCACTTTCCTTGTGAAGATGTGCAATAGAAAAGTATCGTGTTTCCATACATTGGTCAATTCCGTCAGAATACGTGGTAAGTACTTTCATTTATTGAAATCTCCTTGGCGATTATTACTAAAATAATACCATAGGATGTCATAATTTGCAATGTTTTGTGTGATATTTGAAATGAATTATAAGATAATCGGTGTTATAATAAATAAAAAGCATAGTGTAAGCGCTTACGCAAATAGGAAGAAATTTGTCTAAGAATGCGAAAATACTTACATTGGGCTTTAAGAACTCATTTTGTGAGGGGAAGATAAAAGGAGAGAAAAGATGAAAAAAATCAAACAGTGGACAGCAATGGGGTTAGCAACTGTTATGGCAATGTCCTTAACTGCCTGTGGAGCAGGTAAGAGTGGTACCAGTGAGACAACCACTGCAACAGCAGAGACAACGGCATCAGCAAAAGCAGAGGATGCTTCTGCAGCAGATGATACCACTTCCGGAGAACCGGTAGAACTTAGATTTTCTTGGTGGGGCGGCGATAGCAGACATGCAGCGACAGAAGAAGCAATCAAGGCATTTGAAGCAAAATATCCTAACATTACAGTCACTCCAGAGTATGGCGCATGGACTGGATGGGAAGAGAAACAGTCTTTAAATATCTTAGGTGGTAACTCAGCAGATGTGATGCAGGTCAACTGGAACTGGATTGAATCTTACAGTCAGGGCGGAACTTCATTTGCCAATTTGGAAGATTATTCAAGTGTTCTTGATTTGACACAGTTTACACCAGAGAGTCTGGACCTTTGCAAAGTAGATAGTAAATTAATGGCAGTACCGATTTCTTTAACCGGACGTCTGTTCTACTGGAACAAGACCGCATTTGAAGAAGTTGGATGTGATTTGCCTACCGATTTGGATTCACTTTATGCGGCAGGAGCTGCATTTAAGGCAAAAGATCCTGATATGTATCCATTGGCACTTGGCCAGTATGACCGTATGATCTTAATGGTATATTACTTAGAGTCCAAATATGGAAAAGAATGGGTTCAGGGTGGTGCAGTTAATTACACAGAAGACGAAGTAAAAGAGGGAATGGAATTCATTACCAGTCTGGAAGAAAAACATGTCATTCCTACCATGGCTACTCTTGATGGGGATATGGCTGATTCTGTGGATAAAAACGCAAAATGGATTGATGGAAAATACGCTGGTATTTTTGAATGGGATTCTTCTGCTTCCAAGTTTAAAAAAGCACTGGAAGGCAGCGTGAACAAACCCGGTCAGGAATTTGTTGTTGGCGATTTCATTAAGATGGGAGACCATAACGGTGGATTTACAAAGATTTCCATGGCATTTGCAGTATCTGCAACTTCCGAACATCCAAAAGAAGCAGCTATGTTAATCAACTTCCTTTTAAATGATGAAGAAGGGGTAAAAATCTGCTCCACACAAAGAGGAATTCCTTGTTCTACAGAAGGATTAAAGATTCTTCAGGACAATGACCTTGGGGATCCACTTACCATTGAAGCGAATAAGAAGGTTATGAATTACAGCCAGTTTACTTTGGATAGTAAATTTGAACACAATGACTTAAAAGCAAACCCAGATGGCGTATATTATAAAGTGTTTGGTAAATTAAGCGCAGGTGATATTGATGCTGCCGAAGCTGCAAAAGAGCTGATTAAGGGAATTACAGATACACTTGAAAGCTAATTTAGTCAAGAAATAGCAATGGATATTTATTTCATACGAGCCGCCATTATCTTATGGCGGCTCCCATAAAGAAAAGGGCAGACGAAGGTCATGGAAGGTATAAATGAGACAATGAACCCATACCAGTTGGTGGGAGCGATCCAGATGTATGAAGCGACTGGTGAACAGGGTTATAAAGAGTTTGTTATCTCTCAGCTAAGCAGCTGGAAAAACCCGGAGGGGTCTTTTGCATGTCTGCCGGAGCAAGATTATTTGGCTTATTTTTTTGCATTAGAACAAACAGGTGAGGAAGAATATCGGAATAAAATAGAAGCAATCATGCTTTCTAGTAAGTGGACGTTGGAACTCATGCCATTTGTCGCGAAATATGAGACAAACTATCGTAGAAAAGAACATTATTGTGAAATCGCAGCTATGTTTCGGAAAAATCATTCGTTTACGGGGAAAGAACTGGTGGCTTTGATCGAGACAATCGGTCAGATGTCAGAGGAGATTTATGAATATTATAGAGAATTAAGAGATTTATTTCAGGCAGTTATGAAAGAAAAATTAAAAAAACTCCAGGATTCTTCTGAACGATTGGAACTTGGTTATTCAATCCTTAGAGCATGCAATTTAGGCGTACTTCAAACGGAGAAATACATGGATTTTGGGGAACTAGCATGGAAAATGATCGCGGGGAACAACAAAGGTAGATGCGCAGGCTTGCAGGAAATGTTCCAGGCGCAGCATATAATACAAACAAAACAGGAGGTATGAACAGTATGAAGTCAAAAGGAATTCATAAGTTCCTGGCAGAAAATGCAGGGTTCTTTTTCGTCTTACCGTGGCTGATTGGATTTATTCTTTTTAAAATTTATCCGTTTGCTTCTTCTTTGTACTATAGCTTTACGAATTATGATTTGTTTAATGGGATTACCAAAACAGGAATGTTAAACTATCATAAGATATTTACAGATTCTGATATCATAAAAGCTTTTTATGTAACTTTTAAATATGCAATTTTTGATGTGCCGTTAAAGTTGGTATTTGCGTTATTTATAGCATATATTTTGAATTTTAAATTAAAAGGAGTCAATTTCTTCAGAACGGCTTACTATATTCCATCAATTTTAGGAGGATCCATTGCGATCGCTATTTTGTGGAGAGCTGTATTTAATACAGATGGTCTAATCAATACCGTGGTTGAATTTTTCGGTGGGGAAAAAATCAACTGGATGGCATCAAGTAATGGGGCAATGGCAGTTATCGTTCTTTTAAGAGTATGGCAATTTGGTTCTGCTATGGTTATTTTCCTTGCGGCTTTAAAGGGAGTATCAGAGGATTTGTATGAGGCAGCCTCCATTGACGGAGCTGGAAAATGGACCCAGTTCTTTAAAATCACGGTTCCGTTAATTACGCCAGTTATATTCTATAATCTGATCACTCAGCTTTGTCAGGCATTCCAGGAATTTAATGGACCTTTCCTTGTAACAAAGGGTGGCCCCAACGGATCAACTACTTTGATTTCAATTCTAATTTACAACAATGCATTTTTACGTCACAAAATGGGTATGGCAAGTGCACAGGCGTGGATTTTATTCCTGATCGTCATGACCTTTACGGCAGTCGCATTTGTAAGTCAGAAAAAGTGGGTCTACTATTCAGATGAGGACGGGAGGTAATTGACATGACGAAAGAATTCAAAAGTAAAATAAGCACTTGGATCCGATATACATTACTCATTCTTGTTGGGTTAATCATGGTTTATCCGCTTATCTGGATGGTAGGCGCTACGTTTAAGACGAACTCAGAAATCTTTACCAGCGCATGGTTTTGGCCAAAAAATCCGGTAATGGATGGGTATGAGAATGCTTTTGTTGATTATGGTGGTAAGATTAATCTAATCAAATCTATTTTAAATACGTATAAGATTGTAGTACCAAAAGTACTGTTCACTGTATTTTCTGCAACCATTACTGCTTACGGTTTTGGGCGGTTTGAATTCAAGGGGAAAGGGATTTTGTTTTCTCTCATGATTTCCACTCTGTTCTTACCACAGGTTGTTTTGAACGCACCTCAGTACATCATGTTCAATCAGTGGGGGTGGACGAATTCTTATCTTCCGTTAATTATCCCATCCCTGTTTGCAGGTGATACCTATTTCCTTTTCATGCTGGTACAATTTTTAAGAGGAGTGCCAAAAGAACTGGAGGAAGCAGCCAGGATAGATGGTTGTAATTCAATTAAGACATTGTGGTACGTGATTGTCCCTATGTTAAAACCATCCCTGGTTTCGGTTGCGCTGTTCCAGTTTATGTGGACGTCCAATGACTTTATGGGACCACTTATTTATATCTCTGACATGCCAAAATATACAAACTCTATTTATTTACGTCTGTCGATGGATGGAGATGTAGGCTTTCAGTGGAACCGAATTCTTGCCATGTCTCTGATTTCCATTATTCCATCCCTGATTGTATTCTTCTGTGCACAGGAAGCATTTATAGATGGAATCGCAGCAGGAGGAGTGAAAGGTTAAATGAATTATAAAGGCGCAGGATCCAATGTCTGCGCTTTTTTCTATAAAGAAATACGAAAACTTCACAGACGAGGATGATAGCATATGGAATTAAATGTTGTTTTTAAGACAGCACGCTCTGTTACCATTGAAACAATCACGGAGCAGATTTATGAGTTTGATACTCCGGGTAACATTCGAGTGAATGGAGAAAATTACGGAGATACAAAACAGGTTGTATTTACATTATTTGACTTGAAACCGGATATGAATTATACTATCACTCTGGAAAGAGATGGAGAAAAGGCTTTGGTAAGCTTCCATACAGAGTACGAGTTTGTAACATTAAATGTGAAAAAGATTGGTGCAATAGGAGATGGGATTCAGGATGATACTACGTTTATTCAGGCTGCGATTATGGCATGTCCTGCAGATGGACGGGTTCTGATTCCCAAAGGGAACTACCGGATCACCAGTTTGTTTTTGAAAAGTCATATTAAGATGGAACTGGCAAAAGGGGCTATACTGATTGCAGATACTGATCGGTATCGATATCCCAGATTCCCGGGAATGATTGAAAGCTATGATGAAACGGATGATTACAATCTTGGCACCTGGGAAGGGAACCCTCTCCCTATGTTTGCTGGTATTATAACTGGAATTGAAATAGAAGATGTTGTGATCTATGGAAGAGGAACGATGGATGGACAGGCTTCCTTCGATAACTGGTGGGATAATGTACGGGAGATGAAGGGGGCGTTTCGACCCAGAATGGTCTTCTTAGAACGCTGTAAAAATATAACTCTGCAAGGGTTTACTTTAAAAAACAGTCCCACTTGGGTTCTTCATCCTTATTTTAGTCAGGATTTAAAATTTCTTCAATTAAAAATTGAAAATCCCTCCGATTCTCCCAATACGGATGGTTTGGATCCGGAATCTTGTAAGAATGTGGAGATACTGGGAGTTCATTTTTCGCTTGGAGATGACTGCATTGCCATCAAATCCGGAAAGATTTATATGGGGAAACGATATCAGACACCGTCGGAGAATATTGCGATCCGCCAATGTCTGATGGAAAATGGACATGGGGCCGTTACCATCGGAAGTGAGGTGGGAGCGGGAGTTAAGAATATCCATGTAAAACGATGTCTTTTCCGCCATACGGATCGGGGCTTAAGGATCAAGACCAGAAGAGGTAGAGGAGAAGATTCCGTGCTTACAGAGATCTATTTTGACCACATCCATATGGATCATGTCATGACACCATTTGTTGTCAATGGGTTTTATTTCTGTGATCCAGACGGAAAGTCTGATTATGTGCAATGCAAAGATGCGCTTCCCGTGGATGAAAGAACTCCAGTCATTGGAACCTTTTATTTTACCAATATAAAAGCAGAAAACTGTCATGTGGCAGCAAGTTTTCTTTATGGACTTCCAGAAAAAAAAATAAAACACATAGAATTTAAGAATGTGGAACTTTCATTTGCGAAAGAGGCAAAGGAAGGGACACCTGCTATGTTAAATGGAGTGGGGGAATGTAAGAAAAAAGGGTTTATGATTCGCAACGTGGAAACCTTAGTCTGTGACAATGTTACGATTACAGGAGCAGAAGGAGAAGCGTTTGAACTTAATAACATTGATCATTATGAGATAAAATAAAGGAGAAGTTAACTATGCAGATTGGGATTCGATTACATGATGTGGAACCAGGCACCATAGAGGAACGTGTAAAGATTGCGAAGGAACAGGGATTTTCTTGTGTACATCTGGCGCTTAACAAGACGGTGAAAGAGCATTCCGTTGATGATTCTGCTCTGACACCAGGATTTGCCTCCTATTTACGGAAGGTATTTGCACAAAATGATTTGGATATTGCGGTGTTAGGCTGTTATTTAAATTTAGCCCACCCAGATCCGGAAGAGATTAAAAAGATACAACACCGCTACGAGTCCCATCTTCGTTTTGCATCTATTTTAGGCTGTAGTGTGGTTGGAACTGAGACTGGCGCGCCCAATGCGGATTACAAATACGAACCTGCATGTCATACCGAAGAAGCATTGCAGACGTTTATTGCTAATTTTCGTCCAGTTGTGAAATGTGCAGAGCAGTTCGGTGTTATTATGGCCATTGAACCGGTATGGAACCATATTGTATACAATTCCAAGCAGGCAATAAAAGTGTTAGAAGCAATCAATTCTCCTAATTTAAGAATCATTCTTGATCCAGTGAATCTCTTATCTGTGGAAAACAGTGAGCACTATGATCAGGTGATTGGAGAGGCGATAAAGGATCTGGGTGCGTATACAGATGTTCTCCATATGAAAGATTTTGTGATAGAAGGCGATCGGGTCGTATCAAGTGCACCTGGAACCGGAGTTATGAAATATGATACCATTTTGAATTTTGCAAAGAAAGAAAAGCCTTATATTCAGATGACAATCGAGGATAGCACTCCGGATAATGCAGAGTGGTCAAGGGAATTTCTGGAAGATTATAAATTATAATTCATTCGAATCTTGTAGGGACAGAAGGGGCGAAAATCACATTGTATTGTGATTTTCGCCCCTTTGTGCTATTTCCTTATTTTAAACAGTCTTTCATAACTTCATAAGCCCCAGTTTCCTTGATCGCGGTAACATAATTGGTTACGGCTTCTAAAAATCCAGGGATGTTAGTTAAATCTTCGCCCCAGAAAGCCACATTCTTGCATACGGCCTGAGTCAGTGTTTTTACGTCATCATCTTTGTGATCATAGAAAAACTCTAATACCGCTTTATCGTCGTTGACGGTATATTCATCTCCAGCTGGGCGGGAAGCAGTGAGACCGCTGTCTGTCAACTTTGTTCCATGATAGAATGCAATATAGAAGGCAAAAGAGGCTGTGATGCATTTGGGAAGTGCCTTATTTTTCTCTACATATCCTTTCAAGGAAGGCATGACGCGGGCTTTCCATTTGGAAGTGGAATTAAGTGATATTGCTAATAATGCATGATCAATAAATGGATTTTTAAAGCGCTCGGTTACAGAAGCAGCAAAGCTTTTTAGTTCCTCTTCCGGAAGTGTTAAGGTAGGGATGATCTCATCGTATATGGTTTTGTTCATAAATCCACAGATTACTTCATCGTCCATACAATCCCGAACAATATCTTCTCCAGCAAGGTATGCTCCCAATACAAAGGAAGTATGCGCTCCGTTTAGGATGCGTACTTTTCTCTGTTTATACGGCTTGTGATTATCACAGATCATTACGGGCAGCCCTGCTTCTTCAAATGGCAGCTCTTTCTTTAAATGCTCGGGTCCTTCAATGACCCAAAAACCAAAGACTTCACCCGTGTCGATTAAATTATCCTGATACCCTAATTCTTCACAGATGGAAGCGGCTTCGTTCCTTGGATATCCTGTTACAATGCGGTCCACCAATGTAGAGCAGAAGATGTTTTCTGATTGGATCCAGTTTATAAATTCATCCCCTAAATCCCATTGTTTCGCATATTCCATGACACATTTTTCCAGTTCTTTTCCATTGTTATCGATGAGCTCACAGGAAAGTATGACAAATCCCTTTCCAGCTTCTTTTCCCAGTTTTTCAAACCTGCGATATAAAAACTGAGTTAATTTACCAGGGTAGCTCTCTGCAGGAATATCACTAAATTTGCAGGCAGGATCATATACAATACCGGCTTCGGTGGTGTTGCAGGCAATATAGCGAAGATCGGGATTTTCTGCACAAGAAAGAACCGCTTCATAATCCTCGTATGGATTTAGGCATCTGCTTACACAGGAGATAACACGTTTGGCATTGACTTTTTTGCCATGTTCAAATCCACGGAGAAAAAGAGTGTAGAGTCCTTCCTGTTCATTGATCTTATCGGCAAGTCCAGGTGCAATTGGCTGGCATAGAACTACTTTAGAGTTAAAACCCGTTTTTTCGTTTAGTACATCGATAAAATAGTCTACAAAGGCTCTTAAAAAATTCCCCTCGCCAAACTGTAATACACGTTCTGGAGCTTCTTTGAGTAAGTAGCCCTCGTACCCTTGCTTTTCTAGTGTTTCGTAACATAATTTTTCCATATTAATTCTCTCCTTCTCACCCGTTAAATTATAAGGTGACGCCTTTTTTAAAGATAGCCATATCGTGGAATCCAGCCTCTTCTGATTTGACTTTTTTGCCAGAAGCAGTTTCTACAACAAAATCAAAAAAATGGTTTTTCAGTGTATCCATATCCGTATCTTCTACTAAAACTCCGCAATTAAAATCGATCCAATTGCTTTTCTTTTCACTCAGCGCAGTGTTCGTAGAAATCTTCATGGTTGGTACTGGACAGGCAAATGGAGTTCCCCGGCCTGTGGTGAATAGTACAATGTGGGCACCAGATGCTGCAAGGGCAGTAGAGGCAACCAGATCATTCCCAGGTGCACTCAATAAATTTAATCCTTTCGTCTGCACCGATTCTCCATATTTTAATACATCCATAACTGGATAAGTTCCTGATTTTTGTACACAGCCTAAGGACTTGTCCTCTAATGTGGAAATTCCCCCTTTTTTATTGCCTGGGGATGGATTTTCATAAATCGTCTGGTTGTGACTGGTAAAATAATTCTTAAAATCATTGATTAGATCCACTGTTTTTTCAAATGTTTCTTCATTCTGGCATCGGTTCATAAGAAGCGTTTCTGCACCAAACATCTCTGGAACTTCGGTTAATATGGTGGTACCGCCTTTGGAAACAAGCAGATCAGAAAATGCGCCAACGGTTGGATTGGCTGTAATTCCAGATAAGCCGTCAGAACCGCCGCATTTCATACCAATGATCAGTTCGCTGCAACTAATTGGTTCTCTGTGAAAGGTTTTAACGTACTCGGCTAATTCG
Source organism: Clostridium sp. E02 (assembly GCF_003833015.1). Classification (GTDB taxonomy): domain Bacteria; phylum Bacillota; class Clostridia; order Lachnospirales; family Lachnospiraceae; genus Lacrimispora. The sequence goes on along the minus strand of NZ_RJLQ01000003.1, from coordinate 78,050 downwards.
TCGATCAACTCAAGGGAATCAGAAATCTCGTCTTCGGACTCCTGTGCAACTAAAAATTTAATTCTTCGTTCATCGTAATCGCCGATGTAGCGTTTTAATTCAGTAATGTTGCTGTTCTCACATCCAAGTCCAAGGACCAGTACACCACCTGCGTTTGGATGATTGATTAGGTCAGCCAGTATGGTTCTTGTATATTCCTGATCATCGCCCATCTGGGAACAGCCGTATGGATGAGGGAATGCAGCTACCGCATCGATCGTCCCAGTTACATGTTTTTGGGAGGCACGTTCAATGGCAGTGGCAATTTTGTTGACACATCCTACGGTTGGTATGATCCATATTTCATTGCGGACGCCTACTTTCCCATTGGGTCTTCGGTATCCCTGGAAAAACCGTTCCTTTGTAGGGACTATTTCGATTTCCTGCTTATCATAAGAATAGGTTAGTAAGTCACCTAACCCTGTTTTTAAATTGTGAGTATGAATCCAGCCTCCGGCTGCGATGGAGTCTTTTGTGATTCCGATTGCACATCCATATTTTAGAACAGAGGAGCCAGCTGGGAGATCGGTAAGAGCAAATTTATGGCCTTGTGGGATTTCTTCCAGAAGAGTTATGGTTTTGCCATCAAGCAGTACCTCTGTGCCGGAAGCAAGTGGCTTTAAAGCAACAGCAACGTTATCGCTGGAATTAATTTTAATAAAATCCTGCATAAGTTCCTTTCCTTTCTTAGTACCAGTTTTGAATTTTGAAGAAGATGTAAGTACTTACATAAAACATACACTATTTTTTTTCCTTCGTCAATAGGGAAAGGGAAAAGAAAGCGCTTTTCTCTTAGTTATGGGGCTTGCATTCAAATGTAATTTTGCATACTAGTATTTAAATAAGGAATACTAGTTGCTTTATAGGTAAGAATCTTGTATAATAAACCCGAAAAAAGTGTAAGCGCTTACGCTTATCAGAATAGTTAAGATAACGGGAAATAAGGCAGGCACACAGGGTGGGATTGAAACGTTAGAAATTTAAACGAGGGAATACATTTAATATGTAAGAGGAACGACTAGAATGAATATATATGATATTGCAGAACTTGCAGGAGTATCCATCGCTACGGTGTCTCGAGTGGTGAACGACAGTCCCCGTGTAAGTGAAAAAACCAAGCAGAAAGTAAGAGCCGTTATGGAAGAGAATGGATACACTCCCAATGTATTTGCTAGAGGGCTGGGACTGGATTCCATGAAGACAATTGGGATTCTCTGTCCAGATGTGTCAGATGCTTATATGGCGACTGCAGTGGCACATTTGGAGAGCCGTATGCATGAATATGGTTATGATTGTATCTTATGCTGCAGTGGTTATGAACAGTCTGTGAAGGAAAAGTACGTGAGCCTGATTTTGGCAAAAAGAATTGATGCTTTGATCATGGTTGGTTCCACGTATGCTGGTATGGAAGAACGAGAGAGTGTTGTACAGTATGTATACGATGCAGCAAAACAGGTTCCTGTTTTTTTGATTAATGGATATTTGAACGGAGAAAATATCTATTGTGCATATGGGGATGATTTTCATGCAACATTTGATGTTACCTCTCAGATGATAGAGTCAGGGAGAAAAAGGATTCTGTTTCTTTGTGATTCCCATTCTTATAGTGCGACTCAAAAAATGGCGGGTTATGAAGCCGCATTGAAAGCCAATGGACTTCCGGTACTGGGAGATTTAAAGCTTTATGTGAAAAACAAGATCCATACGGTTCGGGATATTTTGCTGGAACGGAGAGATTTATCGTTTGACAGTGTAGTTGCGACAGATGATGGGCTTGCGGTAGGAGCAATCAAATATGCCAATTCAAAACTTTTAAATATACCGAAAGATCTTTGTATCACAGGTTTTAACAATTCTAACTTATCGGTGTGCAGCGATCCGGAACTTTCATCCATTGATAATAAGGTAGAGGAATTATGTAATATTACGGTTAATAATATGATGAAGATCTTACATGGGGGAAAAACTGAGGGAAACAAAGACTGTAAGATTGCCTGTAAGCTGGTAAAACGTTGTACTACAGATTTTTAATGTATTGTTATTTTTACCGGTGTATGCTACAATATAAAACCAGTAAAATAAGGAAAGAATTTTCGGTATTTATTCATAAGTTTGGGTAATGATAAGGAAGCATGTATGGAAAGAGTGGTGGATATAAAGTGGGACAAGAGGGAGAGAATGTGGTGCTTTGCGGTGCCAATTCGTACGAACAGAAATATTATTTTAACGAAGAGTTTAACAGTTTACCAGAACGTATTAAGCAAGAATTAAAAATCTTATGTGTGCTTTATACGGAAGATGTTGGCGGATCGCTGGTACTGGAATATAATGAGGATGGGACGCTTGAATTTAAAGTTTCGTCGGTGGAGGGTGACTATCTCTTTGATGAAATCGGAAGTGTGCTTAAAATCAAGCAATATCAGAATGAAAAAAAGGATTTATTGGAATCACTTGAAATGTTCTACCGGGTATTTTGCCTGGGAGAGAAACTAGAGGGCGGAGAGGAAGATACGTGAAGCTTAGAATTGGGAACATGACGTTTGATAACAATCTCATACTGGCGCCGATGGCAGGGGTTACAGACCTGCCATTTCGTTTTCTTTGCAGAGAACAAGGGTGCGGTATGGCAGTAACTGAGATGGTTAGTGCCAAAGCCATTTTATATAAAAACAAAAACACAAATGAATTATTAAAGGTTGCAGAAGGGGAAGGCCCAGTGGGCGTACAGCTTTTTGGCTCTGATCCAGAAATTATGGCGGAAATGGCTGCGTCGATTGAATCGGGTCCTTTTGCACTCATCGATGTAAACATGGGCTGTCCGGTTCCTAAGATTGTGAATAACGGGGAGGGATCGGCCCTTATGAAGGACATCAAATTGGCTGAGCGCATCCTTTCTGCTATGGTAAAAACCGTTAAAAAACCGGTCACGGTGAAGTTTAGAAAAGGATTTACAGAGGAAGACTGCAATGCAGTAGAGTTTGCTAAAATGGCGGAAAGCTGTGGAGTGGCGGCAGTTGCGGTCCACGGAAGGACCAGGGAACAGTATTATTCTGGAACGGCTGACTGGGATATCATAAGGCGTGTGAAGGAAGCGGTTCGTATTCCAGTGATCGGAAATGGCGATGTGTTCCAACCGGAGGATGCAAAAGCAATGATGGATAGAACGGGTTGTGATGGTGTGATGATTGCTCGCGGAGCCAAAGGAAATCCATGGATCTTTTCCAGAACTCTTCATTATCTGGAAACCGGAGAGGTGCTTCCCGCTCCAACAGGAAGAGAGATCGGGGAAATGATCCTTTTACACGGAAGTATGCAAATGGAGCATAAAGGTGAAGTGACAGCCATGCGAGAGATGCGAAAACATATGGCATGGTATACGGCTGGGCTGCCTCATTCTGCGAAGCTTAGGAACGATATTAACCAGGTGGAAACAGTGGACGAATTAAAGCAATTTGTAGAAGATAGAATTAGTGGATTGTAACTAGGAAAAAAGTGCTCTAATATTGACATTTTAAGATGTTTACGCTATAATATCTGGAATGCGAATGAGAGTTAAGAAACCAGGAGGAACCCAAAACCATGGTAGATAAGAAAAATATTTTAACCTATGAAGGTCTTAAGAGATATGAAGATGAACTACAGTTATTAAAGGTAGTAAAGAGAAAAGAAGTGGCCCAAAAGATTAAAGAGGCCAGAGAACAGGGCGATTTGTCGGAGAACGCAGAATACGATGCAGCCAAAGACGAGCAAAGAGACATTGAATTACGGATTGAAGAATTAGAAAAACTGCTTAAGAATGCAGAGGTTGTCGTTGAAGACGAGATCGATTTAGACAAGATTAACATTGGCTGTAAGGTGAAAGTTTTTGATATAGATGAAGAGGAAGAGATGGAATTTAAAATTGTTGGTTCCACGGAGGCGAACAGTCTTCAGAATAAAATTTCCAATGAATCACCGGTTGGTCAGGCTTTATTAGGCAAACAAGTGGGAGAAACAGTAAGTGTAGAGACTCAGCTTGGAGTGATTAAGTACAAAGTTCTGGAGATCCAGCGAGTGTCTTAACCACAATTTTTTTGGGCAAAGAGAAGTAAAACATTAACGAATTTTTAGAGATTAAGCGGTTCGAAGAGCTGAAAGGCGAAACGAACTTCTTTTATGTCGTTCACAAAGGAGTGTAAATAGGTGGCAGAAAACCAGAATCAAAATCAGAATCAAAAGCAGGGAAAGGTTGAGGATTTAAACCATTTGCTTAAAGTTCGTCGTGAGAAACTGGCAGAACTTCAGCAGGCAGGAAAAGATCCTTTTCAAGTAACGAAATTCGATGTTAACGTTCATAGCAGTGAGATCAAAGAGCAGTATGAAGAGTGGGAAGGGAAGGAAGTGTCTGTTGCAGGACGTCTGATGTCCAAACGTGTAATGGGGAAAGCTTCTTTTTGTAATATTCAGGATTTAAAAGGTACCATTCAGTCTTATGTAGCCAGAGACAGTATTGGTGAAGAGGAATACAAAGAATTTAAGAAGATGGATATTGGTGATATCGTTGGATTAAAAGGAAATGCGTTTACCACCAAAACTGGTGAGAAATCTATCCATGCAGAAAGTGTGACTCTCCTTTCAAAGAGTCTTCAGATTCTTCCTGAAAAATTCCACGGACTGACTAATACAGATCTTCGATACCGACAGAGATATGTGGATCTCATCATGAATCCTGAGGTACGTGATACATTTGTAAAACGATCACAGATTATCAAAGAGATCCGGAATCATCTGGATGCACAAGGGTTTATGGAGGTAGAAACACCGATGTTGGTTTCCAACGCAGGTGGTGCAGCGGCTAGACCGTTTGAAACTCATTACAATGCGCTTGATGAGGATGTTAAGCTACGGATTTCTCTGGAACTTTATTTAAAGAGATTGATTGTAGGCGGTCTGGAACGTGTTTATGAAATTGGACGTGTATTTCGTAACGAAGGGGTGGATACCCGTCATAACCCTGAGTTTACATTATTGGAATTATATCAGGCATATACAGATTATCACGGCATGATGGATCTGGTAGAGAATCTATTCCGTTCGGTTGCCATGCAGGTTCTTGGTACGGCAGTGATCTCTTATGATGGAGTGGAGATTGATTTATCCAAACCATTCGAGCGTATTTCTATGGTTGACGCTTTAAAGAAATATAAGGACATTGATTTTACGGTTATTCATACCGATGAAGAAGCAAAGGCTCTGGCTGACCAGTACCATGTTTCTTATGAAGAACACCATAAGAAGGGTGATATCTTAAGTCTGCTTTTTGAGGAGTTTGTAGAAGAACATCTGATTCAGCCTACGTTTATCATTGATCATCCCATTGAGATTTCACCGTTGACAAAGAAAAAGCCGGAAGATCCGGAATACACGGAACGGTTTGAGTTGTTTATTACCAAACGTGAGATGGCAAATGCATATTCTGAGTTAAATGATCCTTTGGATCAGATCGAACGGTTTAAAGCACAGGAAGCGTTACTTGCAGCAGGGGATGAGGAAGCCAATTCCATGGACGATGATTTTGTTAATGCTCTGATGATCGGTATGCCGCCTACAGGTGGAATCGGAATCGGAATTGATAGAATGGTGATGCTTCTTACAGATTCCTATGCAATCAGAGATGTTTTGTTGTTCCCGACGATGAAGTCCTTAGATAGGTAAAAACCTAATAAAATCAATAGTCTACGCAGGTTTTTTACTTGAATTTAAAGAGATTTACATCAAATATACATCAAATAGTTAATTTGATATAAGCCGGGATAAAGCTCTATACATCTATGTATGAAATATCAGTAATTGGTTTACACAATATAATATAGCAAAAGTGCTTTTATTATTTGGACATTTCTTTAACAAGAAGTGTCCTTTTTTTGTTTTCAAAATTTGAAAACAGGGAGGGTGATTAAAATGGATAAACTCGAAATAGCAAAAAAAGAAGCCCCCGCGGAGGAAGAATTCTCAGCTTTAGTTGATGAAAAAATCGGTGATATAGTGGAAATGATTTCAGAAAATGATTCGGACATAGTGGAAGGAATAGACAAAAATACAAAATGGGCTCCTGGTATTATATTAAATCCAGGTTTATGTCCTCACCCCCTTCGTTACAGTTTTATTTTACACTAAACAAACGATCTGTGAGAAGTCAGCAGAATCCTTATTTGGAAGAAGTTTCTATAAATTTAATAGAATGAAGGGGCGAATCGATGATGTGCCAGCTGTGTTTACCAACGCAGAATGAGCATATGGAAGGCTGGAATCATTAATAGCGTTATCTCGGTGAAGCTTTTGAATCAAAGAAATTATTGGAAAAAAATGGCCTCTTTCCGGGAATGAATTAGTTAAATAATTCATTTTCAGAAGGGAGTTTTTCTATGGAAATTACTTAAGAATAGTTATAGCAATTCATTGCAGACAACGAAAAGAATTAATAAATTTCTACGATATATCTTAATAAAATTAAAATATTAAAAAAATACGTTTTAAATACAATATTATTAACGATAATAATATGATTTCCGACAATAAAATTAAGATTTATTTATTTGATTTACACATTACGGAAATTATGGTATGGTAAATTTAAGCAAAAGATATTAAAAGAGGTGTGGCCTAACTAAAAATATTTAACGAGGAAGTGGTGATACAAATGGCTATGGGGTTATAAAGGTGTAAAAATAAATTGCAGTGTAATTACATTGTAAAAGTAAAGGATAAGAATATGAAAAAAAAAGTATATTTCTTTGCCTTCATCATTACATTTTTATTGATATTAATTTATAGATACAGTATTAATTATAAAGATAATAATGAAATAAATCAAAATAGGACTGAAAGCACTTTAGTTTTAAATGATTTTAATGGAGTAATTATGACGGTAGAAAGTGTAGTTGATACAAAAATTACAGTGCTTATTAATTATTCTGCTGATGATGAGGTAACGTTTGGTGAAGATTATATTCTTGAAGTAAAGAAAGGTAAAAAGTGGTATTCTTTACCGGCAAACGATGATATCATGTTTACTTCTATAGGGTATGCATTAAAAAAGGGAAGCGATTTCACGTGGTCTACTGATTTTGAGATATTATATGGTAAATTAGCTTCTGGTCATTATCGAATAATAAAAGGTTTTAGTACTGAATCACAACAGGGCAATCCTAAAGAATATTATATTAGTGCTGAATTTTCAATTTAATTATGTGCTTACGCCACACACCTTTTTAATATATATTTTTTAAAAATCATAATAAGGGGGAAGAATCAATGAAGTTAAAAAGAGCTTTTTTTGCAATATTATTAACACTTTCACTTGTATTTTCAGGTATAGCTATGGCTAGCACTTCTGAGAATGAGCAAGATCAAAGTAAGGCTGTTTTAGAATACTGGAAATTAATGGAATCATTTAATAATAAATCATTAGCTAAAATAGCAAGCGATAATTATCCGGATTTTTACGCAGGTGCTTATATAGGAGACGCAGGTGAATTGATTATATTAACGACAGATATAGATTACTCAAAAAGAAGTTTAGATATGGTTAATGCGTCATTTGTTCCAGCAGAGTATTCTCTCAATAAACTGGAGGGAATAAATAATACTATCATTAATTATATTGAAAATCATAAAAATGAAGATTGGCTATCGAATATTTCTGGATTTGGCATATTTGAAAAAGATAATAGAGTCGTAGTTTCATTTAAAAATTTAACAGATGATATGAAACAAAATTTTGAAAATAATATTATTAGGTCAGATGCTATAGTTTTTAATGAGAAAGAAATAATGCAAACACAGACCGCTGTATCATTAGGATCTAAAGCTTATTATCAAGACAGCTCGTATCAATACAATTTTAGTGTAGGCTTTAGAGCCCAGAGTGGCATGTATGGTAATGGTTATGTTACGTGTGGGCATGGAATGTCTGCGGGCAAAAGAGTTTATACTCCAGACGGAAACCCAGCTGGTACTATTAGCATGATTAGTTATGACAAAAATGTAGATGCAAGTTTTGTTAAATCAGAATCGCAAGCACCCGTACAAACAAAAACAGCCAGTGGAGTTAGTATTGTCGGAAACCATTATGTAGTTAGTTTTCCAACCGGAGCAAATGTAAAAAAAGAAGGATATAAAACCAACTTGACTACTGGAAAAATACTATCATCTGATTACACAAGTAGAACAGATGATGGTATGACAGTTAACCACACTGTTTTGGCAGATTATCGTTCAGCTAAGGGAGATAGTGGTGGCCTCGTATATATGGTAGTTAATGGGGATTCAATACCAGCAGGTATTCATCGGGGTGGAAATGGCAGCTCAGCAGTATTTTGTACGGTAAAAAGGGTTATTGATTCTTTAGATGTAATCCCATATTAATTACTATACGAAGAATGTTTTGGTCTGGGAATACAGTGGAAATACAAAGCTAGAAATATTAAATATTTTAGTAAATAACAACAATGGAATTATCTGACCAAGACGGAATGTTGCAGTATCCGATATACACAAATTAGTAATAATTAAAGGCGGGCCGGCTTTCTGGACCCGCCCAATCTATATGCTTTTATACTATATGAAATAAGAGGATGATGCCCTATGTCTAAAAACAAAGAACCAAGACCACGCCGTACGTTTTCACCTGAATTAAAACAACAAATCGTTGATCTCTATCGAGGTGGCAAAAGAAAATGCGATATTATCAGAGAATATGATATTGCAAGCTCACTCCTTGATAAATGGATCGCCCAGGCTAATAACAGTGGTTCCTTTAAAGAAAAAGATAACCGTTCTACAGAAGATACCGAACTGCTTAGGCTTCGCAAGGAAATCCAGAAGCTTAAGATGGAGAACGATATTTTACACCAAAGGCGGGCAGAGCCAAGCAAGCAGCGCTGATCTTAGGACGAAAGTAAATGTGATCAAGGCAAATGCCCACAAATACTCTGTTTTTGTGACAGCGATTCCGTCACCATTGTTTGTTGTAACATCTTATAAGTCAAACGGCAAGCCTAATGCATGTTTGCAGTCTTGGGCCTGCTTCAATGGAGATGGAGAAGGTTTTTATGCAATTTTATCCAATGTAAACAAAGAGGGACACCTATATCAGACGGTAAAAGAAAATGGGGAAGTTGTATTGAATTTCCCTTCTGGCGATATCTATCAGCTGTGCTTAGATACTATTAGCAATAACAGCTTAAATGATGATGAAATTAGTCTTTCAGGACTTACATCAGAACCCGCTTCTACAGTGAAAGCACCACGTATCAAAGAATGTTTTCTTTCTCTTGAAAGTCGTTATTTATGGGAACGAGAGATCAAAGAAGGGAGCAGTCACGTTCTTATGTGTTTTGAGGTGACAAATATTTGTATTGATGAAACGTATTTAGATGAGGCGACACATGGGCGCTACGGGGAGAACGGATATCTTTATAATATTCATTATCCTGTTAATCCTGAAACCTTTACGGGAAACTCCCGTGATTATATAGCCGTATTACAAAAATTTAGAGATATGGGTGAGTATTAGTAAAACTCCAAATGAATTCTCAGGCACAAAAATACATAAGCTAGCGTAAAGTTTTATTCGGATAATGGAAAATAAATAAAAAGAGATCGGCTAGAAGATCCACACAAAATCCGGCATAAAATGTTGCGACAATAATTTATTTATGGGATATACTTTGTTTGAAGGGAGGGAGATTCTTGGATTTATTATCGCGAATGAGCTTGGTGATAACGTATGTGGAAGATAACCTTACAAGCGAGATTGATCAGGAAGAGCTGGCTAAAATAGCTGGTTGTTCAATTTACAATTTATATAGAATGTTTTCATTTATAACCGATATTTCACTTACAGAGTATATTCGTAGAAGAAGGTTGACTCTGGCAGCAATCGAACTGCAAGATAAGGATATTAAGGTGATTGATTTATCATTAAAGTATGGTTATGATTCACCTGTTTCATTTTCACGTGCATTTCAGGCGCTCCACGGGATTACGCCAACCAAAGCACGTACCGATGGAGTGACGTTAAAAGCATACCCAAGGATTTCTTTCCAAATTTCAATCAAAGGAGAGAAAGAAATGGATTATCGTATTGAAAGTAAGGACGCATTTCAAGTTTTTGGCTGCGAGGGTGTATTTAAAACAGATGGAAGCGGTATGAATGCAGATATTCTACATGATAATGCTGTGCATCACAGTAATCCGCATGAGCTCTGGAACAGAAATCATGCAAACGGTGCATATGAAAAACTTGTGGCTGATGCGGGTAATTTGCCATCATTCGTCAGTCCTGGATTATGTAAGGTACATGGAGTATGTGATTATAAACAAACAGAACCTGGTACATTTGCATATATGCAGTGTGCATTCAAAGGGGAAAATAGTAACACTGACGGTTACACGGTTGCAAATATTCCAGCACATACATGGGTTATAATTCCATCTGAAAAATTCAAATGGGACAAAGTTGTCGAAGTCGTCAATAAGCTTAATAAACGTTTTTTTTCGGAATGGCTTCCTACTGCCGAATACGAACAAGCAAACGGTATAAATTTTGAGGTATACGGTGGTAACTCTGATTTGGGATATGTTGAACTGTGGTATGCTGTAAAGAAAAAGATATAATAAATATGAATAGGCTATTCTCCAGTGTAGGGTAGCCTATTGTATAAACCAAATAGCAATGACGCTGTTCTTGATTTTAATACATTGATTAGGAGTATTCGTATGTCTAAGATATTTAAGAATGTTGATTGTATCGATCTTTATGTAGTCGGTTATGTAGCATGCAAGTATTGAAACATCGATGGATATTTATGTGGAAGTTACCGACAAAATTTTATGGTACCGAGATAGGGCATCCTAGCTCTAGATAAGCTAACACCCAAAGTATTCCCTAAAACAAGACCTTCAAATGCAAATGAAATAGCAGGCGCTACAAATGACTTCATTTCATATTTTGAAGCCTATAAATAAGAATTGGTAAAGAATGAAACCTAGATGGAAGAGGAGTGGCTTTAAGTAGAACTAGCGAAGTGAAAAATTTTTATAGACTTTTAGTACTTAAAAAGGACAAAGAGAAAGCTATATATATATTATCCAAATTTCATTAAAGTGTTCCAGAGGTGTGAATATAGATGTGCGTGTTAGTTTAGTATAAATATATAAAAAATTATGTAAAAGACAGATACTTTAAAAAAAGGGGCTGGGGAATGATGTGAATTAAAGTTAGACTTTATGGCGAGGTGGATTTTTCCACTTCGCCTTTTTCTTTATGCTACAAAGAGGCTGAGTCTGTATACTACAGGGCTCCTCCATAATCTATTTGATAAAAATATCAAAATCAGTTATAGTAAAAAAAACAGTAAAATGGAGATGGTAGAAAATGGTGGATTTAAGCAAACTGACAGCTGGAAGGAACTTAACAGAGGTGGAGAACAGTGTTCTCCGTTATATGATAGATCATATGGATTCCATGCTTAAGATGGGAGTCCGCGGTGTTGCAAAGGAGAACTTCACTTCTACTTCGACAATTATGCGTTTGACAAAAAAACTGGGGTATAATGGATTTGTGGACATGTATTATAAGCTTCTTCCCCTTGTGAATCGTGCAAATGATAATGTAAATACGGACATGCAGTTTATTAACAGCTTCTGCAGCAATTCACTTTTAAAATATAATTCCTATGAGGATATCCGGGAATTTGCCAGGCGAATCGGCCATATGGGGGCCGGTTATGTATTCTTGTATGCGACGGGATTTTCCGCCATTCCTGTAGAATACTTAACGAAAAAGCTGTTGGTACTTGGCATCAAATGTATTTATTCCAATGGAATGGATTCCATCGGAGTTTTTGAAAACAATCTGGAAAATATGGAAATGTTTATTGCAGTCTCACGGTCAGGAGAAACAAATTGGGTGGTAGACCGCGTGAAGACAGCCATGGAGAACGGTATATATACCGTATCCTTTACGAATGAAGCCGAAAATCGGGTCAGTTCCATGACGGATATGCAGTTCCGGATTGAGGATAGCAATCAGTTAGATGACAGGAACATGATGGCGAATACATTTTTCCCTAACGTGATTATGTTTATGGAGTTATTGATCTATGAATACCATAGAGTGCTTCAAAACATGGATAAAATAGAAGGATAAAGGAATAAGGTCCTGAATGCCCCTTTGACAGGCGGCATCCAGGGCTTTTTTGTTACATGTTACAACCTGGGATAACAGGTTACTATTCCGGGTTAAAGTATGTACAACAGGCAGTCGCATAGATATAATACAGGTATGAATTTCACGTGGAATGATAAAATACAGCAAATGAATCATGATATTGGAGGAAAAGAGAATGAAGGATAAAGTGATGGATCAGTTGCAGCGCTTTTCGAAGGCCATGTTTATACCGGTATTGATCCTGCCCATAGCAGGAATACTGATCGCCGTCGGCAACCTGTTTACAAATGCCAAATTACTAGAGTTATTACCATTTCTGGATAATCCAGTAACCAAGGGCTTTGGCAGCATCCTGTCTGGTTCCCTGGTTGCTATCTTAAATAACTTAGGTCTGATCTTCTGTGTGGGGCTTGGGGCTGGCCTCGCCAATAAGAAGAAGTCCGAAGCTGCGTTTACGTCTCTTTTGGGATTCCTGGTGTTCATCAATGCCATGAACAAATTTATGAATCTGACTGGAATTATGTATACGGGTGAATCATTAAGGGGAACTGGTCAGGCCATGGTACTGGGCATTCAGATTTTGGATATGGGGGTATTTTTGGGAATTATTCTGGGAATTATCACCGCAGTTGTTCATAATAAATTCTGTGAAATTGAGTTTCAAAATGCCTTTCAGATTTATGGCGGTTCCAGATTTGTATTTATTGTTCTGATTCCCGTAGCAGTTCTCATGGCGGTAGTTCTTACTTATGTATGGCCTTTTGTACAGATCGGAATTACCGGTCTTGGCGTTTTTATTAACCATTCTGGGAATTTCGGGATCTTTATGTACGGAGCACTGGAGCGCCTGCTCATACCTACCGGTCTTCATCACCTCGTTTATACTCCATTTTTGTATACCTCGTTAGGGGGTGTTCAAACAATAGGAGGACAGGTATTTGAAGGAGCCAGAAATATTTACTATGCGGAAATAGCCGATCCGTCTATCGGAGTGTTGTCGTCCTCCGTCATCTGGGATGCAAGAGGTATTTCCAAGATGTTCGGTTTGATTGGTGCCTGCCTTGCCATGTATCACACAGCAAGACCGGAAAAACGGAACATAATAAAAGCAATCTTGATTCCAGCTGCGTTTACGTCCTTTATCGCAGGTGTAACAGAACCAATAGAATTTTCTTTTATGTTTGTAGCTCCAGTTCTTTTTGCCGTTCATGCGGGGTTAAGCGGGCTTAGTATGGTTGTATTAAATATTTTAAATGTACGTGCAATCGGACCCAATGGCTTTTTGGATTTTCTGCTTTATAACGTGCCCTTGGGAATTCACAAGACCGGATGGCCAATGTATATTTTGACAGGTCTCGGATTTTTCGTAATCTATTATGTCGTGTTCCGTGTACTGATCACGAAACTGAATTTAAAAACTTTGGGACGTGAGGATGAAGGAATGGATATGAAGCTTCATACGAAAGCGGAATACAAAGAAAAAAAATCACGGAAGGATCCAAAAGAGGACAGTGAATTGAGTGGAACCCAGATCGTGGAAGCTCTGGGCGGCGCAAAGAACATTGTAAAAGTAGATAACTGCTATACCCGTCTTCGCCTGATCCTTGCAAATCCTGATCTGATCGACGAAGATGTACTGAAAAATAAAACTGGTGCTAATGCAGTGGTCAAAAAGGGAAGCAATGTACAGGTAGTATATGGGCTTAAGGTCAGTGCTGCAAGAAAGGCAGTTGATAAGGAATTGGGGAAAACAGAAAATAGCTGATGGAAAAAATAAGGAGGAAAACAAGAATGAAAAAGTTTTCGATTGTAATAGCCGGAGGTGGAAGTACCTATACACCCGGAATTGTGATGATGCTGATGGATAACCTAGACCGATTCCCGATCCGTTCTTTGAAGCTTTATGATAATGACGGAGAGCGTCAGGAGATTATAGCAAAGGCTCTGGAAATTGTGATGAAGAAAAAAACACCAGATGTAGAATTTCGTTACACGACGGATCCAGAAGAAGCTTTTACGGATGTGGATTTCTGTATGGCACATATCCGTGTGGGGAAATATGCCATGAGAGAGCTGGATGAAAAGATACCCATGAAATATCATGTGGTGGGGCAAGAAACATGCGGCCCCGGTGGCATTGCTTATGGGATGAGAAGCATTGGCGGAATGATGGAACTGATTGATTTTATGGAAACCTATTCTCCGGACTGTTGGATGTTAAATTATTCCAATCCGGCGTCTATTGTGGCGGAAGCCTGCCGTGTATTAAAGCCCCATTCCAAAATCATTAATATCTGTGATATGCCGGTGGGAACCAAGCGCCGTATGAGCTATATTGTTGGTAGAGATCCCAAGGATATGGAAGTAAAGTATTTTGGCTTAAATCACTTTGGTTGGTGGACCAGCGTGAAGGCGAAGGATGGCACCGACTTAATGCCCGAGCTTTTGGATTATGTATCTAGGAATGGTTATCTGACAGATAAATCGGTGGAGACCCAGCATATGGATGAAAGCTGGCAGCAAACGCATAAAAAAGCAGCGGATTTATTAAAGCTGGACCCCAATTTTTTACCAAATACTTATTTAAAATATTACCTTTACCCGGATTATGTGGTTGAGCATACCAATCCGGATCATACCAGAGCCAATGAGGTAATCGAAGGCAGAGAAAAGGAGGTGTTCGGTGCAGCAAGAACCATTATCCAGGCAGGAAATGCAAATGGAGGAGAATTCAACATTGACAACCATGCTTCCTTTATTGTGGACTTAGCCTGTGCCATTGCTTTTAATACAAAGGAAGAGATGCTTTGCATTGTGGAAAATAAAGGCGCTATTTCTAATTTTGACGCAACCGCTATGGTGGAAGTGCCCTGCCTGGTTGGAAACAGCGGCCCGGAACCCCTGTGCCAAGGGAATATTCCTACGTTTGAAAAAGGCTTGATGGAAGAGCAACTGGCAGTGGAGCGGCTTGTTGTAGAGGCCTGGGTAGAGGGAAGCTATCTGAAGCTGTGGCAGGCCCTGACCTTGTCTAAGACCGTGCCGAGCGCAGCTGTGGCAAAACAGATTTTAGATGATTTCATTGATGTCAATAAGGAATATTGGCCTCAATTAACGTAAAAAATGGAAACGAAGGGTACTCCAAAGATATATATGATCTTTGAAATACCCTTTTTACGTGATTGGATTAACGTAATATATAAGACAAATAGGAAGGGAGAGTTGTTATGATTAGTCAGGATATACGAAAACTGGCTCCAGAAATGGATCCGCTTCGAATGGGGATGGGCTGGAAGGTGGAAGACCTTTCAAAAATGCAGATTATGGTGGAAAGCACCTTCGGGGACAGCCATCCAGGAAGTGCCCACTTACTGGGACTGGTAGAAAAGGCTGTAGACGGAGTGAGGGAGAAAGGCGGGAAAGCGGCAAGGTATTTTACAACAGATATTTGTGATGGAATGGCACAGGGTCATGATGGCATTAATTATTCTCTGGCTTCCCGGGATATGATCTGCAATATGATTGAAATTCATGCAAATGCAACGCCGTTTGACGGGGGAGTGTTTATTTCAAGCTGCGATAAAGCAGTGCCGGCTCATTTAATGGCAATTGGACGGGTCAATATGCCTTCCATACTAGTTACTGGCGGTGTAATGGATGCCGGACCGGATCTTCTTACGCTGGAACAGATCGGAAAATACAGTGCAATGTGTCAAAGAGGAGAACTGGCTCCTGAAAAGCTGGAATATTATAAGCAGCATGCCTGTCCATCTTGCGGAGCCTGTTCATTTATGGGAACAGCCTCCACCATGCAGGTCATGGGAGAAGCGCTTGGTCTTATGCTCCCTGGAACCGCTCTTATGCCGGCAACCTGCCCAGATTTAAAGGATGTGGCAGCGAGGGCGGGTCATCAGATTATAGAGATAGGAAAGAAGGGGATAAAGCCAAGAGATCTGGTTACTATGGAATCCTTTGAAAATGCAATTATGGTGCATGCCGCAATATCTGGATCAACCAATTCCCTCATACATCTTCCGGCTATTGCCCATGAATTCGGTTTGGAAATCGATTCTGACATGTTTGACAGACTGCACAGAGGAGCCCATTATCTTTTGAATATCCGCCCTGCGGGTAAGTGGCCCGCTCAGTACTTTTATTATGCAGGAGGGGTACCACGGATCATGGAAGAAATCAAATCGATGCTTCATTTAGATGCCATGACAGTTACAGGGATGACCTTGGGTCAAAATTTGGAAACCCTAAAACAGAATGGATTCTATGATAAATGTGAGGAATACTGCCAAAAAGCCGGAGTAGTGAAAGAAGATATCATCCGGCCGTTTCATAGAGCCATCGGAACAGATGGGGCAATTGCTGTTCTAAAAGGAAATCTTGCGCCAGAAGGTGCAGTTATTAAGCATACTGCATGTCCGAAAGAGATGTTTCAGGCTGAATTGAATGCACGCCCATTTGACAGCGAGGAAGAGGCGATTGATGCAGTTTTAAAACATCATGTACAGCCTGGAGATGCCGTGTTGATCAGATACGAAGGTCCAAAAGGAAGTGGAATGCCAGAAATGTTCTATACGTCTGAAGCAATTTCATCCGATAAAGAACTTGGACGTACCATTGCCTTGATTACGGATGGGCGTTTTTCTGGGGCGTCCACAGGACCCTCAATCGGGCATGTCTCGCCGGAAGCGGCAGAAGGGGGACCCATCGCATTGGTAGAGGAAGGAGATATTATTAAAATAGATATCCCGAACCGCATTCTTGCAATTGTCGGGGTGAAGGGAAAGAGAAAAACAGAGGAAGAGATGGAGAAGATTCTTAAAGAACGTCGAGGGAAATGGAAACCGAGACCGTCAAAATATTCTACCGGGGTCATGAAGCTTTTTAGTGAACGTGCAGTGTCTCCGATGAAGGGAGGATACATGAAGTAAGCTTCCACTCCTATTAATTGTTTCAAATTCGATTCTTGGTTTTATTCCAATCGGCAGCAGAGTAGACTATATAAGATCGGTATTTATTTTTCTGGGAACCTTTTTTTCTGGGAAATTACGCTGGCAACGAGCCAAACGAACAAGTTAAAATATATTATTTGAGGGAGGAAAAAGAAGTGAGAGAAAAAAGCTGGGCCATTCCTGTTACCATTGATGGAAGCCGGATTGATGAGGTAAATACCTTTGGAGGATTTGGTTGCGTTACCTGCAATAACACCTCCAGGCTGCTTATGGATTACAAGGCTTGCCAGGAGGATAAGTATTGGGAAATGTTGAAGCTTCTGTTTGATAAGGAAGAAGGAGCGGGATTGAATCACGTGAAGATCGAGATGGGAGCGGATGTGAACTCCTCATCGGGAACCGAGCCTGCCACCATGCGGTCTCCCCATGAGGTGCCAAATGTAAAAAGAGGGGCTGGGTTTCACTTTGCAGCAGATGCGAAATCCATTAATCCTGATATTACTGTGGAAATCCTCCGATGGGGGGAGCCAAAGTGGACCCAGGAGGGAATCGGAAACGAAGCGTATGATAATCCGAAATATGAAGCCAGGTACCAGTGGTACCGAAGAACGATTGATGCAGTTTATAAGAATTATGGCTATAAGATTACAGAAGTGAGCCCAGGACAGAATGAACGAAGAAAAGACGATGCCGATAATTTTGCATGGATCAAATACTGTGCCAGACGGTTTGAAGAAGATGGGGAAAATGGGATCAATGCCTTTGATTACAGAGAGATCAGGCTCGTTGCAACAGATTTATATCGGGGCATGGGCACCACGGTAGATAGACTGATGAAGGATACCCAATTGAGGGATATGGTGGATGTGATCTCCGACCATTATCAGATATGGCTGGGAAGTGCGGATCTGTCCAAGCTCAATCAGGAATATGGGAAAGAGGTCTGGTACGGAGAGTCTACGGCTCCCATGATCAATGCTTATTACCGTGCCAATGTAGATCCGGACCGGGGAGGGATCGGCGGTTCTGCAGGCATTATTGCCATGGCAGAACGATTGATTGCCGCATATGCCTATAAAAATCAGGCTGGATATACCAGTCATATGACCAAGTTGTTGTTTCAGCCAGCCATTGGGGCATTTTATGAAGGAAGTACCTATAGCCCGAAGCAGCTGATTGGGGCATTTGACCCTTGGTCTGGTTATTATGAGGCAGACGGCGGAATTCAGATGGTGCAGCATTTCATGCAGTTTACGGGCAGAGGCTGGAAATACCTTCCGGATGCCTGTTTTTCCGATGGTTCTACCGGAGACGGAGACATCATGGCAGACACCTCCACCGATACCCGTCTTGCTGTAAAGGATCCGAAAACGGATGACTATACGGTTGTATTTGCAAACAATACAATGTCAGAAAGAAAGTACCAGCTGACATTAAAAAATATGAAGACAGTTAAAAACCCTTATAATATATGGGAGACAAGAGGACCGGATGACGGAGAGACCTTTGATTCCAACTGGCTTAAAAAGATAGAAGATCATGCTGTTCCTCACGACAATGGGGATGGGACCTCGGCCATTGAGCTCTCTGTGAAGCCGTACTCCATTGTAACAGTGACAAGTCTGGTTGATCGTGGAACCGGTTATAGAAGCGGTCAGAATGATACCGGTGTGGAGCGATCGGTTCTTAAACTCCCTTACTGCGATCATTTTGATTATGAGGCTTCCTTTGTAGAGGAAAGAGGGGGAACTCCGTTATTTACCACGGATATAGAGGGAGCCTTTGAGGTTCAGAAATCAGAAGATATCGGATACGTATTGATGCAGATGATCAATGGGGATAACCGGCCCTATAGCTGGAATCCGTGGGGGAGCGGAAGCGATGAAAGCAGCCAGACCACAAACAGTCCGTGGACGGTACTGGGAGATCACCGGTGGGCCAATTACACGGCAGGAATTGACGTGAAGTTTGATACAGAGGGAAACGGCTATGGAAAAAATTTTGCTATTATCGGAGCGCGTGAGGTGGTTCATTCAAGCGGTGCGGCTTACCGGGCTAAAATCTATGTAGACGGAAAATGGGAATTGCTTCGTTTTGGTGCCGTGAAAAAAGCCGGAAAGCTTGATAACTTTGATCCTTCACGCTGGCACAAGCTTGGGATAAAGGCAGATGAGAATGTTATCACCATGTATGCAGACGGAGAAGAAGCCGGAAGCTTTATGGATAAAGAAAGTCCGGTTATGACGGGCCGTATAACACTGACGAGTGGATTCTGGAATACCTGTTTTGATAATCTGGAGGTTATGCCAATCGAGGGAAAAGCAGCCTTTGCTTCGTCCAAACTGGATGATACATCTCCTCTAATTTCCTGGCAGGGAAGTGTAAAACATAACATTGGTCAGAGCTTTGCTTATTATAACCGGAGTTATACATCTATGCCGGCGGGAAGCAGCATGGAATTTACAATCCCAAAAGGAAGCGGATTTGATGTGTTCGGAAAATCAGGGTCAGCCGGAATTAAGGTGACAGTGGATGGGCAGAGCGTCGATGTGGAATCCCTTAAGAGTGGAGATAGGGAAACTTCTTACTGGAATGAAGGGTTGACAGACGGACAGCACAGTGTGAAGATCCAGGTGACCAAGGGAACCTGGCAGGTAGATGGAATCAACCTGTTTACTGGTCTGTATGACAGCTGCCACGCTTGATCGATGATGTGAAGCTCAATAATCTTTCATATTCGTTGAAAATATTCCGGTATGGGAATATAATAAGACAATATATGTTGTAGCTTTTATAGAGGGTGGATTATGTACAAAACACTTCAGTATTAGATGTACAATAGGTAACAGAAGACGTAAGATAAGGCGGGGATGAAGAAAGATGGATCCATTTGATTTTGAGAAAATCGGATATCAATTAAATATAGATGGCAAATACTACAACAGACTTGATATAGATGGATTCTCTCTTATGATGAAAAATCCGTCATACTGTTATAAGTTCTATTGGCTTGAGGCAATCGTTCATATGATTTCAGAAGATGTAAAAGAGACTAGCTTCAATGAAATCATTGATGAGATGATTGCAAATGCATGGTATACGGTTTTAGAATTTCATATTCATCTTAGTGGTATGATTGAAGGTCAGGTTAAAGATGGATTGGAAAGAGCTGTAATAACGTTACATGAGTTAAGTCAACTTCCGGCAAATGCTTCAAAGGTTGAAATCAAAAATAGGATAAAAGAATATGACGAAGAACTTACACTTTATAAAGAACAGTTAACCCACATGGTCCCGTATCGGGCGCTTTCAGGATTTTTCGATAAATGTCAGGAACGAGCAGAGTGGGCTAGTGATCGAAGAATGGTTGCCTATATTGAAAGGATCAATCAGATAACATTACTGCCATATACACTTGGAACAGGAAGTTTACTTAAGAAGGAAGTCTTTTTAAATGAATCATGGATAAAGATGATACAGGATAATACAGTAACCATTCTTGGATGGATTCAATATGAAAAGGTTAAGTGGCTTCAGAACAATAATCCCGAAGTTCCCGGACTTATATATAAACTTGCGAAAATGAATGAAAAAATGCGTAAACTAAACAGCGTTAGAAAGCTATGGAAAGTAGTTATGGATAATCAGTCTATCGTTGATGTATTTAAAAATTCACCTATTGTAAAAGGTAATTATGATGTGGATCATTTTATTCCATGGTCCTTTGTAATGAACGATGAATTATGGAATTTAATGCCAATGGATTCCACGCTAAATTCATCAAAAAGTAATAAGCTTCCAAAATGGAATCCGTTTTTTAAGCGATTTGCAAGTAACCAGTTCATTATGTATGGTATGATTCATGATGATAGGATGCCAGAGATTAGAAAAAAGTATGAGGCTTGTTACCGGGATAATTTACATTCCATATGGGCAAATCAGGAACTCTATAGAAAAGGAAATTCAAAAGAGGAATTTTATAATATATTGGAGAAAAACATGCAGCCGGTCTATGATTCGGCAAGAAGACAAGGGTACCAAATTTGGTAAAAGGGGAACCGTTACATGACAAAAGAAAAGTTAGCTGAAATTAGGAACGGTTTGGAAACGGCATATGTTGATGAAACATTTTCATCTAATTTGGCTTACAAGCCACAGTTTGTTTCAAATAATCATAAAGAAGGAAAAAAAGTACTCTCAACCATTGAGAATGAGCTAATAGTATGCGATCAGTTCCAGATTAGTGTCGCATTTATTACAATGGGTGGAATTACGCCTCTTCTTCAGACGCTCAAAGAACTTGAGAAGAAAAACATTCCTGGAGAGATCCTTACAACCAATTATTTGAATTTTAGTGAGCCTAAGGCATTAGAAAAATTGAATGGCCTTAAGAATATTACGATCAAGATGTTTGATGTGGAAATCGCTGATGAAGGTTTTCATACGAAAGGTTATATTTTTAAAAAGGAAGAAATCTATCGGATTATAATTGGTAGCTCCAATATAACAAGTGCAGCATTAACTACGAATCGAGAGTGGAATACGAAAGTTGTATCTACGGAACAAGGAGAGATGGCACAGGAGATTATTGCAGAATTTTATGAAATTTGGGAATCTAGGTATTCCCTTGAGTTTGATGAATTCTATGAGAATTATAAAGAACAATATAAAACTATCAAGCGACAGCGTGAGATTGCGAAGCAAGATGAGATTACATCTATTGATAAATATCGATTGCAGCCAAATAGTATGCAGGTTGGGTTTATTACGAACCTTAGAAAAATATTAGCTGCTGGCGAGGAAAGAGCGCTTTTGATTTCGGCAACAGGAACAGGAAAGACTTATGCGTCGGCTTTTGCCATGCGTGAGCTTGAGTTTAAGAGAGTATTGTTCTTAGTTCATAGAGGACAGCTTGCACGTCAGTCGAAGAAATCTTATGAAAAGGTATTTGCGAAGTCAGTTTCGATGGGATTAGTAGGGGCTGGATATCATGAATATGATAGTGATTATGTGTTTGCAACAATTCAAACTTTGAATAGAGATGAGCATTTATTAAAATATGATCCTAATGATTTTGATTGTATTATTCTAGATGAAGCTCATCATACGTCTGCAGATACTTATCAGAATGTAATGAATTATTTCAAGCCAAGGCTTTGGCTTGGGATGACGGCAACTCCAGATAAACGAGATGATAATGTTGAGAGTAGAAATATCTATGAAATCTTTAATTACCAAATTGCATATGAGATTCGTCTTCAACAGGCGATGGAAGAAAATATGCTCTGTCCATTTCATTATTTTGGAATCAGTGATATTGCAATGATAGATGAAAAGCAGATGAAAGCAAAAAATATTTCTGAAAAAGATTTTAATCAACTTATTGGGGCTGAACGTATTCGACATATTAGCAAGCAAGCTGAATTTTACGGATATAGTGGCGATCGAGTGAAGGGTTTAATATTTTGCTCTCGAATAGATGAATCTGAAAGACTTTCAGCAAAATTTAACCAGATGTTTAATCCAGTAACTGGAAAATTATATAGAACAATCGCCTTAAATGGTGATGCGTCTGAAGATAAACGGCATGAAGCATTTGAAAGATTAGCAATGGATGAAGATAATGCGTTTGAAGATATGCAACCATTGGATTACATATTTTCGGTTGAAATATTAAATGAAGGTGTGGATATTGTAGAGGTTAATCAGGTAATTATGCTTCGTCCTACGCAGTCACCAATTGTATTTATTCAGCAGTTAGGAAGAGGGCTTAGAAAAGCGGAAGGAAAAAAGTATGTTGTAATTCTGGATTTTATTGGTAATTATAATAATAACTTTATGATTCCAATTGCATTATCAGGAGATTGTTCTTATAATCCAGACGTTATTCGTAAATATGTTATTAGTGGTAACAGTACGATTCCGGGTGCTTCTACGGTTCATTTTGATGAGATTGCAAAGGAAAAAATTTTTTCGTCAATAGATAAGATTAAAGGTATGAAATCAATCATCAAAGAGAGCTATATATATTTGAAAAATCGATTGGGACGAGTTCCGTATCTTTTAGATTTTTATGAAAATGGAGAAATAGATCCCCTTGTAATTATTAGAGAATATAAGACCTATCAAAGTTTCTTAGAGTCTGTAGAGAAAGATTTCTATAGTGGAAAGATGACGGAACAGGAAATGATTACCTTAGAGTATTTGTCAAAGACAATACTGAGTGGAACAAGGCCATATGAACTGGAAATATTAAAATATTTTTTAAACCGTGAAGTAATTGATGTAGATCAGATTAAAGGAGAATTTCAACAGACATACGGTTATGAGCTAGACTTGACGTCTTTTAAAAATGCGATAGAAATTTTAAAAGGAAAATTTGTAAGCAAAGAGGAAGAGTTCAAAAAATTTTGCCATATCGATATTGTAGCTTATGATGAGAAGAAAACGTTACGAAGGCTTAAAAGTTTTGCAGAACGTCTTCTACATATGGAATTCCACAGACAGTTTAATGATATTATTGAAGTGGGACTTAGAAGATATAAGGAAAAGTATTTGATTAATCAAAAAGATGGTACGCCATTTGTTTTGTATGAGAAATATTCAAGGCGTGATGTAAGCCTTTTGATGAACTGTGGTAAGGATTTATCATCAATCATGTATGGAATGAAGCGAATAGAGGAAGATGTATTTATATTTGTAACTTATCATAAAGAGGGAAGCTCTGATGATAAAAATTATGTAGATGGAAAACCGGATTACGCAGATGCTTTTGAAGATAATATGTTTTTTCGTTGGGATTCTCAATTGGGAAGAGGAATGAATAGTTCTTACGTCGCAGATGTAATGTCAGCGTCGAGAAAACATCTCTTAGTAAAGAAAAGCGATGCGGAAACATCTTTCTACTATGTTGGGCTGTTTGAAGTAATAGAGATTAAACCAGCTCGCAAGAATGATAATAGTGGAAAAGAACGTGATATCGTAAAATTCCAGATGAAGATGCATCATGCAGTTAGAGAGGATTTATTCCGTTATTTTCAAAGTAATGTTAGAAAAGAGGAAGTGAAGGTAGGATGAAAATAGTAAGAGTAGTGGCTGCAGTGATTAAAGATTTTAATAAAAAGGGAGAACCAATTATCTTTTCTACCCAACGTGGTTATGGTGATTTGAAAGGTGGCTGGGAATTTCCTGGGGGAAAGATTGAAGATGGAGAAACGCCTAAGGAAGCACTAAAAAGAGAGATAAAGGAAGAATTAGATACCGAGATTTTAGTTGGAGAGTTGATACATACCATCGAATATGATTATCCGACATTTCATCTTTCTATGGATTGCTTTTGGGCAGAGATCGTTGCTGGTGATTTGGTCTTAAAAGAGCATGATGACGCAAAGTGGCTGGCGAAGACGGAGCTGAACTCTGTGGGCTGGTTACCAGCGGATATAACTCTAGTAGATAAAATTCGTTTGTTGATATAGACCTGGGGTATGAAAGCCTTTGCGGTTAAGTGAGATCACCATTCGACTTTGTTTCCAGATTCAAACTTCTAATCTCATGAATTTTCAGGAGAAAAGGAAGCAGGGCGCCGGACACAATTAAGCTAAATAGATTCTGAACCAGATTGAATGGAATATTAATCATGGCAGCCGCTCGGTTATATACAATAAGCTCTAATATAAAATAACCTCCAGTGACGATACTGCTGCATAAAATACCTGCACTTAGAAAAGGAAGTATTTGAAAATATGCTTTGTGACGGTTGCGTGAAAGTCTGCGGTACAAATATCCACCAAAGAAGGCGGCCAGTGCTTTGATAAAAAATGTAGCCGGCGCATAGAATGCATAGCCAGATAATAAATCTGCCATCATAGAACCAATTCCCCCGGCGGCTGCTCCCGCCATAGGACCAAGAAGTATGCCGCTTAACAAGACCAAACCATCCCCCAGATGTATATAACCATTAAGGGCTGGTATATGAATTACCATGGTGGCAACTGTGGTAAGCGTTGCCATTAATGCGCTAAATACTAGTTTTTTCGTTCTTCTGCTCTCCATACTTAATTCCTCTTTCTTATTACAATATAAGTTGTTTTATGTTAAAATATATCATATAGAAAAACTGGAGTTATTGAAATAGCCAATTTAAGTAAATTTATACATACCAGTTGGATGTGGAGAACATTGGAGTTCAATCATTAAGGAGCGTTATGATCTTACAAATGTTAAAAAAGAATCAATTAAGAATTAAGTATACGATTGTATTTCTACTGCTATTATTTGTGGAAGTTATGATAGCATTATATGTACATGATACGTTTGTGCGGCCGTATTTTGGCGATATGCTGGTAGTGATTTTAGTGTATAGCTTTACGAGAATCTTCATTCCGGAAAGATGCAGATTACTCCCATTGTATATATTCCTATTTGCAGCAGGAGTAGAGGTGCTGCAATATTTCAGATTCGTACACATACTTGGACTGGAACATAATAGGTTTCTACGGATTGTGTTAGGTTCGGTGTTTGATATAAAGGATATTATCTGTTATGGTGTAGGGTCTATATTGCTTGTAGCTTTCGAAAGGATAAAAAATTAGTAGCCCACGAAAAGTAAGCGAATGGTAACAATCTATTGTAAATTAATTAGAATTTGGAGGAAAGATAAGATGGGAATAAAATCAATAGATGCAGAGGATGATCAGTTTGCGTATCGTTACGATACACAATTATTAATTGATAAAAGAGATAAGGATTTAGATGAAGATCAAATTGCAGAATATATTACAAATACGTTCGAAGGAAACAGTTTAATTGCGGCAGGCGATGAAGACTTGGTGAAAATACATTTTCACACAAATGAGCCTTGGAAAGTTCTTGAGTATTGCAACACAGTTGGTGAAATATACGATATTGTAATTGAGGATATGATAAGACAATCTGACAATCTGAAAGGATAAGTAAGCAGGCAGATGAATTTTTGCCTGCTTTTATGACATCAAACGTTAGAAACCCAATATATGAAAGGAAAATTCATAGGAGAAAAGAATCTGTGCATTGGAAGGATCAAATTCCGTCAAGTCTGCGATTTTACCGATGCGATAAAAGAAGGTACTTTTATGAATATGCAGGTAATTAGAAGTATTTAAGGCATTGCGATTATTCAGAAAATATGCCGTAAGAGTCTTCATGTATTCTGTGTTATTTTCCCTGTCATAGTTTTGCAGAAACAAAAGATCCGGATGAATGAGGGTCTCTGGATTGATTTCATTATGAGCGGCTTCCAGAAGATGGTTTAAATAATTGTCTTCATAACTAAGAATGTGCTCCTTCATAATACAGTTTTGATTCTTCAACAGAAACATTACCTGATTATAATAGCGAGGGGTGTCTAATATTTGTTCGAACCGAAAACTAATCGCAGCATTGATCTGGTTAAGCTGAAGAAAATGAGACAGCTTCTGTTTGTCAATGGACTGGTAAGGATCTTTGTAGTTACTTGTGTGCAATAGAATTAAAGTCCCTTTATAAAAGAAAGCCATGCTGTGCTTAAAAATTCCAGACAGCTGATCAATATAGTAATTAGGGTTCAACTAGTTATTGGAAAAACCATGAAAGGTGAATCCCAGTACCCAGAAATACGGATAGAAGGTCTCTCTCAACTCTGCCAGGTACCGGGTTGTAATGCTCTTGCTATGTAGATTCTGCTCGATTAAGTCGGTTAAGAAACACTCATATTTCAGACCTGTTTTTTCTGCGTAACATTCATCCTTTTGCATCTCCAGTGAGATTAGCTTTGACAAGTTCATGGCAAAGGAACTGTCAGCAGCTTTAAAAGGGCGGTTAAGAGAGGTGATGCATAAGTATCCCACTGCGGCACGTCTTATATGAATGCTGCAGAACAGATAAGCGTTTTCGTGTGAATCATCCGGATCCACGATGATGGGAGAGGAAGAGGTAAACATATGCTGCAGAACCTGTTTTTCTTTCATACTCTGAATAAAATTACTTTTTAAATAGAATTTTTTGTCATACACATCAAATTTATCATCAAAATAATTCTCAGGGCTGGAGGCAAGGACGGAAAAGCTTGTGGTACATAAAGTTATGGGATTATTTAAAAATGACATTGCCGTGTCAAGCATGCTCTGGTACCCATAACCTGCCTGCAATACCTGTAATAATTCATCTCTCTTTAAATCCGCTTTGCGACAATCATATAATTCCTGCTGTATGCAGTTATAAATGTATCTTGAATTTTTTGAATTATATTTTTTAAACAAGCCATTGAAACTCCTTTTCATTGAGACAAATGTAGGAAATAATCCTGTAATATGGGAAATATTTTCGATAAATAGTGGAAGCTTCTTCTTTCACACTATGTTATTCTTTTAACGTTAGGTATACAGTATATTTATAGATATTACATAACAGAAATTTTCTATGTTAACATTTAATAATTGTACTAAAGTTTCGAAAAATAGAAAAGGAGAATTTTCATGTCAGTAAAAATTTTAGGAGTCAGCGCAGGGCGTAAAAACAGCAATTGTGATATTTTATTAAAGGAAGCACTTCTTGCATGTCAGGAGGAGGGAGCCGATATTACAATGATCAATTTGAGAGATTATGACATTATAGATTGTACCGGCTGCACCTCATGTACCATAGGCATGTCACAGGGAAAGAATGCCGGCTGCGTATTGGATAAAAAGGATGATAAGAAAAAGATTATGGAAGTACTGCTGGAGGCTGACGGAGTTATTTTTGCAGCACCCACTTACGATTTGCAAGCCTGTTCCGTATTTTCAAAGTTTGCCCAGAGAAGTTTAAGTTATGAGAACTCATTTTTGGAGTCCATCGGGGCAATCGAACATAAGGACAGAGTCAGTGCTTTGATTGCGGTAGGGGGATCCACCCGTTCCTGGCAGTCCATGGCTCTGGAATCCATGCAGGCAGCTATGTTTACTTCAGACTTTAAGGTTGTGGATATGTATCTTGCTACGAGAGTTCCAGCTCCTGCACAATGTCTCCTTCATGACGAGATGATTGAACGAGTAGTGCAAATGGGAACGAACGTCATGACCGCAATCAATACTCCTGTGGAAGAACGCAAATGGCTTGGAGACGAAGATATGGGTTGGTGCCCAAACTGCCATTCCAATGCACTGATTTTGGGAGAAGTGCAGTGGGATGGGCTTCATTTTCCAGTTGAATGCCAGGTATGCGGTGCTGGAGGAACTCTTGAAAAAGCAGAAGAGGGAAAGTGGAAGTTTGTGATTCAGGAAAATGGGCTCATAAGAGACCGCAACACCCTGGAGGGAAGGGGCAAGCACCTGGAAGAAATTATCCATACACAGGGAGGGT
The DNA here is from genome assembly GCF_003833015.1 of Clostridium sp. E02. Taxonomy (GTDB): domain Bacteria; phylum Bacillota; class Clostridia; order Lachnospirales; family Lachnospiraceae; genus Lacrimispora. The sequence continues at coordinate 49,481 of NZ_RJLQ01000003.1, read as the reverse complement.
TCTTCTCCGATCCTGAGAAACGAAGAATTGCAAGCGAGAAGCTTGAAAAGTATAAAAACCTGAATTTTAAAACAATATAGCAACAAAAATTCTGCCTGACTGATTAAATAAATTTAGATGTCTTGAATCATCTTTCGATAGGAACTGGGCGACCGAATTGAGGTGGAAAACGGAGTGTCTCCCATGAACTTTGTGAATGCTTATGGCAGCAATCAGGAGAATGTCAGAGCTACAATTGAAAAAATATGCGGAAAAAGTAAATTCTGTGGAACTGCAAATGATAAAGTATTCTGTGACGATGGGATACCAGACTGTAGAGGGAAAAACTAGCTTCGGTATTTTCTCCTGTAATTGGTTGGTGTCTCTCCGTATGATTTTTTAAATACCTTAATAAAATAATTCGCATCTGATATGCCAACGGAACTGCTTATTTCCTGCATGGACATATTGGTGCTGGAAAGCAGAATGGAGGCTTGCTTCATTCTGCTTTTTTGCAGATATGAATTAGGCGTGGTGCCGGTTTCCTTGCGAAATACAGAAATTAGGTGATTCAGGGATACGTTTAATTCATCAGCAAGTTCTTTAATCCTGATATCTTTATAATATTCGTGGTCAAAAAAATATAACGCGCTTTGTACGAGGAAACTATAGTTGTGATCTTTGTAATGATGGATTGCATTACAGAACTCGCGGATCATTTTTTCTTTTGCAGTCAGAATTTCTTCCACGCTTTTTGCACTATGAGTAACTGCAGTGTTCTGAGACGAAATTCTGTCAACTACGATGGCCGGAAGACCAGCCCGAAGTGCTGCAAGTCTTACGGTTGTTCTGGTAATCGCCGCTCCGATCCGCTCATTTTCCAGGGTAGTTCCAATCCGTTTTAAATAGGCCACATCCATTTGCATATTATGTAGATTAAAAATAGCAGATCTGGAGTTTCCACGTTCAATTGCCTGAATAAAATGCTGTTCATACGTATACCGTTTTTCAAGAAGTTCTGTATAGTGTTCCCGGGTTTCATATTCTTTTGGTATTAAAGCCGTGTGATTAAAAAAATTAATATGCTGAATCTGCTTTTCCGGACTTTGCGGGCAGACTGTATGAATCAACGACGAAACCATGCGAAAAAGCTCAGATTCTTTTATGGCAGGAAGCGAACTGAGATAGGAAAAAAAATCCGTCTGGCTTAAGTTTGTTATTTTGTATTGATCAAATATGGTACGGGCATCCTTAGGCGTCATAAGAAGCGTGCAGAAAGGACCTATTACCACAGGATTTTCCTCAATAAAAAAGATAACTAAATGCACCATGAATGCATCCGTCAGATAATAGATTCGATCCGAAATGTATTGCTGTGTATAAAGTTTTAAAATCTCACTGGTAAAAAAAGCCTGTACATTATGAATTCGATTCTTATCAATAAATTTTTCTATTAGATCTTCCTGGTCAAATACGCTAATCTGTAAATGATAAAAATCCTGAATTAAGGACGTTGCAATTGTATATTTTTCATAGGTACTATTTTTCATTTTACTGCCTTTCTCCGGGAGAATGATATATTTCTATTTTGAATGATATTATTCTATCACAAAAAATGTAAATATGCTATTCTATTACGCGTAGCTGATAATGTAAAAATACAGGGAGGACATAATGGATAACAGCTCAAATGAAAAAATAAAAAAGTATATGAGGGAGGACGGGATACATTTCGTTCCGGTCTGGCGAATCTTCGGATTTAGCGGTGCGAATATGGCGGTGAATCTCTATATGGGAATTACCATGATTATGTCATATTATCTCAATGGATATGTAGGGATGGCGGTAGTATTGGCATCTAGTTTTTCTACTATTATGCGTTTGTGGGATGGCGTTACAGATCCTATTGTTGGTTTCCTTATTGATAAGTTCGGCGGACGGTTTGGAAAAACAAGGCTCTGTCTGATAGTCGGCGGAACAATGTTGTTTGTCAACAGTTTTCTAATGTTCAATGTAACAGACCGTTTACCTGAAAATGGTTTCAGAGCAATATTTTTTATTATATTTACACTTTTATATTATATTGGTTATACATTTTTAAATATCAGTAATCATGTTGGAAATGTGTGTCTGACAAACGATCCTTCTCAAAGACCGATACTTAGTATTGTAGGAACCGTGATTGTACGTGTTATGAGAGCCTTAATGACAATGGTTGTTGCATCACTGGCCGTAAAATATGGTTCACTTAAAAGTGCAGAATTATTCCATGAGTACTGGCTGATTGTTGCGCTTCTTGCTACAGCTGGTATCGTTATTGCTTATATATCGATTGCACCAAAGGATATTCGTTTTTTTAGCGACACAAGCACAAAAAAAGCCCCACAGGTAAAAATGTCGGATTATATACAGGTACTTGCAAAGAACCGTCCCCTTCAGATGATAATTGTTACAAAAGGCACAGACATGCTTGCCAATACCTGTAAAACGAGTGCTATCATACTTGTTCTTTACGGCATTGTTGCAGGAAATTATAAACTTTCCGGCGGCTGGACCATGTACATCACTGTAATTGGGTTGGTTATGATGACACTGGGAATTGGTACCATAGGCAGAAAGCTTGGTTTAAGAAAAGCGATGCAGCTTGGTAGCTGGGGTGTTGTTATTATGGATGGGCTAGCTATTATTTTATGGTTTTTTTGTGATCCTAGAACATTAAATTTACCAGGTTATGTCAATGGCTATGGGGAGGCATTTACCGGTTTCTCCTTTTTTACGATTATGCTGTTTTTAGTGTCTGTAATTGGTGGAGGATTTCAGATGATCTCCAGTTCAATCATCCCTCCTATGATTGCAGATGTAAATGATTATGAGGCGAGCAGGAGCGGGAAATATATCCCTGGCATGGTTGGAACGTTATTTAGTTTTATGGATAAGATGATTTCATCCTTTGGTCCACTTTTAGTAGGGATTGGCTTTGCTGCGATAGGGTTTGCTGATAAATTCCCTGATCTTGATACACCTTACAGTACATCCCTGCTCATTATGGCAATCGTGTTCTTTTATGGCCTAGAATTGCTTGGAGCAATTTTTAATATTATTGCTATGAAATTTTATGATCTAACACCGGAAAAAATGAAAAGAGTCGAAGAAACTATTTACAAAATGAGGAAAGAAAATGAATAAAATATTATTAAATCATGGATGGGAGTTCTCAAAATTATCCGATGGAGATATTCTGAATCCATATATACCTGAGACATTAAGTGAGAAAGATTATTGCAAGGTTACGCTCCCTCATACATGGTATACAGATGAGAACCAGTACCGGGGACTGACTGTTTATAGGAAAATACTTATGGTATCGAAAGATTGGGAGAAAGTATTTCTGGAATTTGAAGGTGCAGATCAGTATTGTAAGGTTTTCGTTAACGACATACTGATTGGGGAACATCAGGGAGCTTATTCCTGCTTTCGTGTTGAGTTGCCTGACTGCGTTATGTCAGAAGAGGAAGTGTGTTTAGAAGTATATGTTAGCAATGCCGAAAACCAGAAGATATCACCTATATTCGGCGATTTCACAATTTTTGGGGGGCTTTACCGAAACGTAAATCTGCTGATAACCGGGAAAGAACATTTCGACTATCTTTATTATGGAACCAATGGAGTGATTGCCCGTGCCAGTCTGGAGGGTGAGAATGGGTTATTGGAAATTGATTCTCACGTAATTGCACCCGATGGCGCGATAATCTGTTACGATGTTTTTGACGAAGATGGAACAATTGCAGCCCAGGCTTCGGGACCGGTGAATGAATCAGTCAGATTCCAGGTTCCCCATCCGTACTTATGGAATGGGAAAGGAAAGGGCATCCTTTACACGCTACGGGCATCCTTATGTGTAAATGGCAAAACGGTAGATGAGGTTTGTGAGAAAATTGGATTCCGCAGCATAAAGATGGATGGTCAGACTGGCTTTTATTTAAATGGGCAGAAGGAAAAAATCCGTGGTGTATCCATGCATCAGGATTTTGCAGAAGTATTTTCTGCGATGACTGCTAAGCATAAGGAAGTTAATTTTAAATTGATTCATGAAATCGGTGCAAATGCCATTCGTCTTTCCCATTATCAGCACCCCCAATACAATTATGACCGCTGTGATCAGGAGGGATATATTGTCTGGGCAGAGATTCCCATGCTTAAAATGACGGAGGACAGAGATCTGTTCGAAAACGCAAAACAACAGCTTACAGAACTGATTTTACAAAATATTCACCATCCTTCCATCTGTTTCTGGGGAATACAAAATGAGATTGGCATGTTTAAGGATGCACCTTATATGCATGATATGTGCCGAGAATTATATTCCCATGCCCGTGAGTTGGATCATACCAGACTTATAACGGGTGCTAATCTCTATACGGTAAAGTATGAAAGTGAATTAAACAAGATCACGGATATGGTGGGTTATAATATTTATTTTGGCTGGTATTATGGTGAAATGAATGATTATGATAGTTTCTTAGATCAATTTCATGCTGCCTGCCCGCAGACGCCTATCGGAGTCAGTGAATATGGTGTTGATACAAACCCATCCCTACATTCTGAGCAACCAACAGTAAGAGACTACTCGGAAGAGTATCAGGCGTTATATAGTGAAACCGTATATCGGATTTTTGATAGCAAAGAGTATCTGTGGGGCAGCTTTGTTTGGAATATGTTTGATTTTTCTAGCTTTAGAAGAAATGAAGGCGGAATGAAATATATCAATCAAAAAGGTCTTGTAACCTATGACCGTAAGATAAAAAAGGATGCGTTCTATTATTATAAAGCAATGTGGTCAGAAGAATCATTTATTCATATTTGTTCCAAACGCTTCAGTAAAAGAGCGGAAGACCTTATTGATATAAAAGTATATACGAATCAAGACGAAGTTGCACTCTTTGGGAATGATGGAAAAGATTTTATTTGTTCTGCCCATAACAATGGAAATGGTACGGTTATTTTTCAGAATATAGCGTTATTGCCAGGAAAAAATTGCTTTGTAGTGAAACGTGTGAAAGCAGAAGAAGGAACAGATTATATAGAGGACTGTGTGACCTTTGAACGAGTGGATGAGAAGGAAATGTCCTACCAATTGCCGGATTCTGGTGCTGGTAAGGCAGTAAGGAATTGGTTTTTGAAGGAAGATGATATCGTTAGAGAAGGCTATTTTTCTTTGAAAGACAGTGCTTATGATATTACTCAAAATCAGGATGCGATGAAGGTATTTTCTCGGTTCGCACCTGCAACAGCTGAAAAAATATTAAAAGATGAGGGGATTCCGTTAGGGCTGTCTCTTATGAGTATTGTCGACCGTGATAAAGACAATAATCCTGATTTTAAGATGGAAGATTTAAATCATGCTTTAAACCAAATTAAAAAATATTAGAGAAGAAGTAAAAACAGGTAAAAGCCAGTATCCTATGTACTGGTTTTTACCTGTTTTTGAATAACCAACAGAGTTGCTCCTTTATTTATTGAAACGAATTCTTTACCTGTTCAAACAGTGCAAGATCCGAGGCTTTTAGCTTTACATTCGTAGTAAGTGTCTTTCCATCCGGTGATGTAACACGGATTTCTACAATACTTCCTTCTTTCATGGAGTTTTCGGATGTCGCTTTTAGAAACAGGGGGAATTTGGGGTGATTGCCTTTAAAGGCTGACCAAGCATCCTTTAGCTGCATTAAGTTCATAAGGTTCATATAACGTATCCTTTCATTAAAATATAGGCTTATCCTAACATAAAAAAATAAGGGAGTCAAATGCTGTTTTAATAGAAAAATCATTGTAAAAATCGAAGAATATGTTACAATAAAATTAATTTATAATCAACCGTTGTATGATATATTGTTTGATTTTATAGGGGGAAAAGAGGATGCTTTGTATTGATCGTGCTCCATGCAAGGTCTGAGAAAGGACGGGACTGCATGGAGGAATTGATTTGATATTCCGTCCAATTAGACTTTGCATTTTTCGTAAATTGATATAAATCGAAAAAGGAGCAAAGTCATGATAAAAAAATATAGAAGTCTCTTTGGGGGACTTCACACATTCCTTATTTTATGGATCACACAGTCTTTTTCAGAGCTTGGAAGTTCCATGACCAGCTTTGCGCTAGTGATCTGGTCTTATGAGCAGAAGGGATCTGCCCTTACCACTGCTTTCTTATCCATATGCTCCTACGCACCGTATGTGGTGCTAAGTCTTTTTGCAGGAGCTTTGTGTGATCGGTGGAATAAGAAATATACGATGCTAGTTTGTGACAGTCTGGCTGCAGGCAGTACGGTCATCATATTCTTTCTTTTAAAAACAGGTAGTCTAGAGATCTGGCATCTGTATTTGTTAAATGCCTTAAATGGCTTAATGAATACCATTCAGCAGCCTGCATCAGACGTAGCGATCAGTTTGATTGCACCGAAAAACCAGTATCAGAGGGTCGATGGACTTAGATGTTTTTCCAATGCACTAAATACTATTTTAACTCCAGTTCTTGCTGCTGCAACACTTGCTTTTGCTGGAATGAATGTTATTTTGCTGTTTGATCTATGTACATTCGGTGTGGCTTTTATCACTCTTGCATTCCGGATTAAAATACCAGAACGAGAGAAAGAGGAACAGGAACAGAAGGACAAAGAATCTATGCTTCATGCAACCTGGTCTGGATTACGGTACCTATCCAGCAACCGTGCAATTCTGGATCTGATCTTATTCCTGGCAGCTATTAATCTGGTCGCCTCCATGTATAATGCCGCGTTACCCGCCATGCTGCTTTCCAGAGCAGGGGGAGGAGAGAAAGCATTGGGAATTGTGAACATGTGCACCGGGCTTGCCAGTCTGCTTGGAAGCATGATCGTTTCGTTTACTCCTGCGCCAAAGAGCCGAGTACGGGTGATCTGCAATTCGCTTTTGTTTTCCATGGCAACGGAAAATATCATACTTGCCTTCGGGAGAAATGTACCAGTCTGGTGCATAGGAGCCGTTCTTGGCTGGATTCTAATACCGGTAATGGGGACGAATATGAATGTTCTGCTGCGGTCCAATATTCCAGTAGAACTCCAGGGAAGGGTCTATTCCGTAAGGAATACACTACAGTTTTTTACCATTCCCGTCGGGTATTTTCTGGGAGGTCTTCTTGTAGATCGAGTGTTTGAAACGTTCATGGTGTCACAAAAGGCAGGGAGCCGATGGCTGTCTCTTTTAGGAAGCGGAAAAGGTTCCGGAGCTGCCCTGTTTTTCCTGACCATTGCCATACTTGGTGTTGTGGTCTGTCTTGTATTTATAAGATATTCGCGTATATGGGATCTGGAAGATAAATCATAGGTTTTTTGCACAAACTCTCCTTTTCATTACGAAAGGAGAGTTTGTGTATGTAAGTAAGTGAGAAAATAGCACTTTAGACTTCAGCAATCAGTTCCACTTCGCACAGCACATCTTTTGGAAGGGTTTTTACAGCCACGCAGGACCTTGCCGGTTTTTCTGTAAAATATGTTTCATAAATGCGGTTAAATTCCGTGAAATCTTTCATATCAGCAAGATAACAGGTAGTTTTTATAACTTGTTTATAATTGCTTCCAGCTGCAAAAAGAATGGCTCCTAGATTCTTCATCACCTGCTCGGCTTGTTCTGCAATGGATGTACCGACAACAGCTCCAGTTGATGGGCAGATTGGGATCTGACCGGAAGTATAGAGAGTATTGGCTGAGATATAAGCTTGAGAATACGGACCTATGGCGGCGGGTGCATGATCAGTTTCAATTTTTTTCATAATGAATACCTCCATTTTAATTATTTTAATAACAAATTTCTGCTGTAATAAAATATTATCAAAAATTTTATCACGGTTGATAAAAGATGTCAATTATTTTTTGCTTTCCATATGTTCTGTTTTACCGATCTTACTTAGATACCGGTAGATGGTTGCATCGGAACATCCTAGTTTTGTGGCGGTTTCACTTACGGCCCCTTTGATTAGAAAAACACCTTGCTCATTGAGTTGTTTTACGATAACAATTCGTTCCTCTTGTGTCAGGCGGTCCATGGGGATTTTGTTCTCTATCATATAATCCGGCATGGCATTAAAAATAATATCGCTAATATCATTGGTAAAAGTTTCCAAGTGTTCCGGCGTTATTTCTGAAATAGTTTCAACAGAGCTATTTGTAGCTATTTTCCCTAACTTTAATATAGAGGAGCACAGTTCTCGGTAAACCTGAATATCTACATTTAAACAGAACATTCCAAGCAGTTCTTGTCCTTCTTTTATAAATAATGTAGAAGAGATCAGTGGCTTTTTATCTTTTGTCAATCCGCTATAATTGATAAGATAGGGTTCCTTTTTCCAAATCCCCTGTTGAATGATTTTAAGTGCCAGATCAGTTAAGGGAGCTCCGACTGTCCTTCCGCTGTTCTGTCCGTTTGCGATAGCAGTGATACATCGTTTCCCTTCTCGAAGATCCAATAAGGCGATTTCGTAATTATCACTTAGAACATTACCGAGAAAATCGGTGAGTAATTCATAATGCGTCATAATGTCCATTCTTTTCCTCCTTTCTTAACAAGCGAATAATTTTTTACTATTATATCCAAAAAAGGGGTCGGTGGCAATCATTGTTTGTGAAATTATCTATTAATTTGTCCGTTTTGTAACAAATGTATCAAAATATTAAAAATGGCTTCGATTTTTTGTGATAATAATAAAATATTATTATCGTGATAAAAAATGTTTGACAAAAAGAATTTCATAGCATATACTTTCCGTAATAGTTCTGAAGCCGTTAAGGATTGGGAACATATAGTGGACAAAGGCGTTTACTTATAGACGTGTAAACAAATTGGAATTGGATTTTAATCCAAGGAATATTTGGAGGCAGTTTATAGGAAGCGCCTTTTTTGTTACCCTTTTTCCCAACGGAAGCGGAATGAAAACAACTAGTTAAGCAAGCCTATAAAGGAGGATAAAAATGAAAAAGTCAATAAAAAGAGTGGTTTGTACTGCTATGGTTTTGGTTCTTATGTTTTCTGCCACTGGTTGCGCAAAGAGCGAGGATTCTGGAGTTATCAAAGTAAAGGTGGGAACTGGAAATGCCATGCCGCCCTATTGTTCCCTTGATGATAAGGGGGAACCAACTGGTTATGACATTGAGGTATTAAAAGAAATTGACAAACGACTGGATAAGTATGAATTTGATATACAGTCTATGGATTTTAATACGCTGATTGTATCCATCGACTCAGGTGCATTGGATGTGGTATCCCATCAGCTTGTAAAGAGCGAGGCACGTAAGGGGAAATATCTTTTTCCGGAACAGTATTATTGTCTTTCTCCCATGTCGCTATGTGTAAAGAAGGACAGCGGGATTGCATCTCTTGATGATATGGCTGGAAAAACAATTAACCAGTCGCCCACAAGTTATGAATATTCCATGTTGGTGGATTACAATGAAAAGAATAAAGGGAAAGAGATTAAAATCAATGCAGTCAGTGACTTATCTACGGCGGACGGCTTCAAGCAAGTGGCAAATGGGCAGGTAGATGCCGCTCTTACCTATGAGTCTACCTATGATAGCGTACAAGAGGAATTGCATCTTGATAATATAAGCCTTACCGATGTTGTTATGGTAGAGGATACCTATCTTATGTGTGCAAAAGGGAAAGATGAACTAAACGCAGCCATTGACGGTGCTTTAAAGGATATGGTAAAAGACGGAACTCTGTCTAAGATCTCATCCCAATTCTTAGGGCAGGATGTATTCTCCTCCTATTCAGATATGATAGACAATGGTACAAAATAAAATTTGTTCAAGAATGGAGGGAAAAGGATTTGGAGAATACATTTAAACCGGAAACAATACTAGGTTATGTTCCAAATATTTTAAGGGCTTTTCCTGTTACCATGGAAATATTGCTGTTATCTCTGATAATCAGTTTGATTCTGGGAGCGTTTGTAACGGTGGCAGGAATTGGAAAGAATAAATGGTTAAGAGAGATCGCCAATGGATATATCGCCTTTATGAGAGGAATTCCTACACTCGTTTTAATATTTCTCATTTATCTTGGTCTGCCCCAGCTGGCAAAAGGGCTGGGAATCGATTTATCGGAAATCAGTAAGTCCGCTTTTATTATTGCCTGCCTGTCTTTGAGTACTTCCGCCAATATGGCGGAGATGATGAGATCTTCCTATCTGGCAGTGGATCAGGGACAGAAAGAAGCAGCTTACAGCGTTGGAATGAAGGAATTCACTGCCTTTTACCGAATTGTTTTCCCACAGGCATTGGGAATTGCTATCCCTGCATTTGGAAATAACGTTATTATGTTATTTAAAGAAACTTCTCTGGCATTTGCCATTGGAGTCATAGATCTGATGGGGAAAGCAAGAGCCATAAGTTCTGCCAGTTATGGTGCGAATCGGTTGGAAGTATATATTGCAACTGGATTGATCTACTGGGTTGTCTGTATTTTATTGGAGTATTTAAGTAAAATCACTGAGAAACTATATACAAAAGGCAGAAAGAAAGCGACAAGCTAATGCAAGAATTCATGTGGAAGAGAGGAAAACAGGATGGATTTTAAATTTATGATGGATTCATTGCCGAAAATAATATTGGCGGTCCCCATTACACTTTTTATGGCCTTTGTTTCTGCTGGTGTTGGTTGGTTCTTAGGGATTTTCATCGCACTGGTTAGAAAGTACCATATACCAGTACTGACACAGATTTGCGGGGTGTTCGTTTCCTTTATGAGAGGGGTTCCGATGGTTATTCTATTATACATATCCTATTATGCCCTTCCCATTATTCTCTACGATTATGGACAGAGCATTGGGATTACCTTAGACGTGAATGCAGTCCCGCCAGTTGTATATGCAATTATCGCACTTGTTCTTGATCAGGCAGCCTATTCTTCGGAAATTTTCCGTTCTGCCCTTATGGCGGTTGATGAGGGACAAATGGAGGGGGCATACAGCGTAGGAATGACGAGAACGCAGGCATTGGTGCGTATTATTTTTCCTCAAGCCCTTGCCATTGCCCTTCCAAACCTTGGTGGAATTTTCATCGGTTTGATAAAAGGAACATCCCTTGCTTATTACGTCGGCGTATACGAAATAACGGCAACGGCGAATCTCCTAGCAATGCCCGCATTAAATTTTATAGAAGCCTATGTGATGACAACTATTTTATATGAGGGGATTAGTTTTATTTTCAATAAAATATTCAGAAACTTTGAAAATAGATTTAAGAAATTCAGAGCAGGAGCCGCCGTTTAGAATGAAGCATTTATAATAGGAAGGAGCCGTTATTATGGCATATATGGCAGAATTAAAGAACATTCATAAAGCCTTTGGAAACAACCACATTCTAAAAGGAGTTAACTTATCCATCGAAAAGGGTGAAGTAGTCGTGATCCTGGGACCCAGCGGTTCTGGTAAAACAACCCTTCTCCGTACCGTGAATTTTCTTGATAGTGCGGATGATGGCAGTGTTACCGTAAATGGATTTCAGTTAGATTGCAAAAAACATACAAAAAACCAGGTGATTGAATTAAGAAGAAAGACGGCTATGGTTTTCCAGAATTACAATCTATTTCAGAATAAAACAATTTTAGAAAATGTTATGGAAGGCCTTGTAACCGTTAAGAAGTTCAAAAAGGCGGATGCAGAGAAAATGAGCCGGGAGATTCTTGCCAAGGTAGGGCTAACCGAACGTTGTGATTTTTATCCATCTCAGCTTTCGGGAGGGCAGCAGCAAAGAGCGGGGATTGCCAGAGCATTGATTCTGGACCCGGATGTAATTCTTTTTGATGAACCGACTTCTGCGCTGGATCCAGAGCTGGTGGGTGAGGTTCTAAATACCATAAAGACCGTTGCAAGAACAGGGATTACGATGATTGTAGTGACCCATGAGATTTCATTTGCAAGAGAGGTTGCTTCCAGAATTATCTTTATGGAAGGCGGAAACATAGTGGAAGAAGGGAAACCTTCCGAGATTCTTGTAAATCCAAAGGAGCCAAGAACCCAGCAGTTTTTAAAGCGAATAACGGAGCAAAAGGCAGACATGGAAGGGAAATAATAATCAACTCTATTGGAGGAAAAAAGTATGCATTACGATTTTGAAACATTGGTAAGAAGAGAAAATGTGGGTTCGTTTAAATGGGATGATATGAAGCTTAAGAATCCCAATATCAAGGATGGAATTGTTCCTTTTTCCGTAGCCGATATGGAATTAAAGAATGCACCGGAAATTATTAATGGATTAAAGGATTATTTAGATCAGTCAATCTTGGGTTATACAGGAGCAACTGCTGGCTATTATGACAGTGTGATTGGCTGGATGGAAAAAAGACATGGATTTACACCGAAAAAAGAATGGATTGTAGAAACGGCAGGCGTTGTTCCTGGATTGGGGCAGATGGTGAGTGCGTTTACCCAGCCCGAAGATGCGGTTATGATTATGACACCGGTTTACTATCCCTTCCGCATGGCTGTTGAGACTAATAAAAGAAAGCTAGTTACAACGGAATTAATCAATACAGGAGATTCCTATGAAATAGATTTTGAAGATTTTGAAGCAAAAGCAAAGGAAAAAGAGGTAAAGCTTCTTATATTATGCAGTCCTCATAATCCGGTAGGCAGGGTGTGGACGGAGGCTGAACTGTTAAAAATGACAGAGATTTGTCTGGATAATGAGGTGTTTATTATTTCCGATGAGATCCATTTTGATCTAATTCTGCCGGGGTATCAGCATGTGTCCATGGGGACCTTTGAAGAAAAGTATTTAGATAATTGTGTGATCTGTACAGCTCCCAGTAAGACATTTAATCTGGCTGGATTCCAGACATCCAATCATTTTATCTCCAATGAAAAAATGAGGGGGAAGATTACGGCTTCCAGAGGATATCATTCGTTAAATCTGATGGGATATAAAGCTTGTGAGATTGCCTACACCAAGTGTGGGGATTGGCTTGATGAGTTGTTAATTCTTTTGGATACCAATCGAGCGTACATCGAAGCGTTTATGCTGGCCAATCTTCCTGAAATTAAAGTATACCCATTGCAGGGGACTTATCTGCAATGGATGGATTTTCGAGGTCTGGGAATGGAATATCGGGAACTGGAGAAATTTATGCAGCAAAAAGCTCAGCTGTTTTTAGATGAGGGATATATATTCGGAGAGGGAGGCAAAGGGTTTGAACGGATTAATATAGCTTGCCCAACCCGGGTGATCAAAGAGGCAATGGAGAGACTTTTACAAGCGGTGAATCAATATAAAAAACGGAGGTAGTCATATGTCAGCTGTGAATACGATATGGGTTTTGGTCGGAGCTGCCCTTGTGTTTTTTATGCAGGCAGGTTTTGCTATGGTAGAAGCAGGGTTTACCAGGGCGAAAAATTCCGGCAATATAATCATGAAAAATGTGATGGATTTTTGCATTGGAACCACAGGTTATTGGTTTGTGGGTTTTGGTATTATGTTTGGGTCTGCAACTGGTTATTTCGGAGGTTTTGATTTCTTTATTCATGGAAATTACACGAAGATCCTTCCTTCCGGGATATCCCTTTGGTCCTTTGTACTATTTCAGACGGTATTTTGTGCAACCGCTGCGACCATCGTGTCAGGGGCTATGGCAGAGCGAACCAAATTTTCTGCTTACTGTGTCTATAGTGCAGTGATATCTTGTGTGGTATATCCAATTTCCGGACACTGGATTTGGGGAGGGGGCTGGTTAGCTCAGCTAGGATTCCATGATTTTGCTGGTTCTACTGCAGTTCATATGGTCGGTGGTGTAGCAGCGGTAATCGGGGCCTCCATCTTGGGACCTAGGATTGGGAAGTATACAAAGGACGGAAAACCAAAAGCAATTCTTGGTCACAGCATTACCCTAGGAGCCTTGGGGGTATTCATTCTCTGGTTCTGTTGGTTTGGTTTTAATGGCGGTTCTACCCTGTCCATGGAAGGCGACAATATAGAAAAGGCAGGAAGAATCTTTATGACAACGAATCTGGCTGCTGCCGTATCTACGTGTACCACGATGCTGTTTACTTGGTTTCGTTATAAGAAACCAGATGTATCCATGACGTTAAATGGTACGCTTGCAGGCTTGGTAGCTATAACAGCTGGTTGCGATGTAGTCACGCCTACAGGAGCTGCGCTCATTGGATTATGCGCAGGATTTGCGGTGGTCTTGTCCATTGAATTTATTGATGCGGTCGTAAAAATCGATGATCCTGTTGGTGCAATCGGAGTACATGGAGTGTGCGGTGCACTGGGAACGATTCTGGTAGGCTTTTTTGCGAAGGAAGGCGGCTTGTTTTACGGAGGTGGGGGGAACCTTCTTGGTATTCAGCTTGTTGGTGTTCTTTCGGTAGCGGCTTGGGTTGGAATTGTTATGTTCACGGTGTTTCAGATAATTGACCGGACAGTTGGTTTGCGTGTTACCAAAAGAGAGGAGATTGAGGGCCTTGATAGTACAGAGCACGGACTTGCCAATGCATATGCAGATTTCTTACCTGTAGTTCCCATGGATAATTTGGGCAGTCAGGTGGAAACTGTCTCCGGTGTGATGGCGATAAAAAGGGATATACCGGTTCAAGAAGCCATTCCCATAAAAGTTGTGACGGAAGAGTCGAATTCGAATAAATCTGTCTTAACAAAAATTGAAATTATTGCAAAGCAGTCCAAATTTGAAGAGTTGAAGACGGCTATGAATGAAATTGGAGTAACTGGTATGACAGTTACGCAGGTGCTTGGTTGTGGCATACAAAAGGGGGCCGCAGAATACTACCGTGGAGTACCGGTTGATATGATGCTGCTTCCGAAAGTACAGGTGGAGATCGTAGTTGCCAAGGTTCCGGCTGAGGAAGTGGTTCGGACTGCGAGAAAAGTGTTATATACCGGACATATCGGAGATGGAAAGATCTTTATTTACGATGTACGGGACGCAGTTAAAGTACGAACAGGCGAAACCGGATATGATGCCATGCAGGGAGTCGATGATATTTAAAAACATAACTTAGATTTAGACACAGGGGCAGATAATGCCCCTTTTTCCATCCCCAAAAACAGATTGACACACCGTTCTATTTAATTATCTGCTTTATTAAAAAAATGGAAATTATTACTTATATAAAAAATATAACAGTTAATAATATAATTAGTTATGAAAAAATATACAATAATATTGCATCTTGGATATTGGCATGCTAATATTATTATATAAATATTTACGGAGTAATAAATTGCTGATTTTTATTTACCATTGGCGTAACAAAGGATGAAAAGGACAGGTGAGGAAACGGAACTTAGCAATGATTTAAAAGCTGAGGTGTTGTGAAAGAGAAGGGGTTGAGTGGAATGGTTAAAGTAGCCGTTTGCGATGATGATATTAGCTTTACAGGTGAATTTGAACGAATGATTTATCATATGTCGAAAAAACAGAATCTTTCAGTCGATATTGATGTGTTTTTTAATGGAATAGAACTGGTTGATAAAATATTTGAGGAGAAGATAAAGTATGATCTTATTTTTCTTGATATTGAAATGACAAGTATGGATGGGATTACTGTAGCCAGAAAAATTCGCGAAGCTGATGAGATCGTTTTAATTATATATGTTACCAGTCATACTTCGTATGCGATTGAAGCATACGAGGTACAGCCGTTTCAGTTTTTAGTAAAACCGTTAAAAAGTGTGGATTTTCAATGCTGTTTCGTTAAGGCATATAAGAAAATAATTTCTGGAAATAGTTATTTTCGATATAAATATGGGAAAGACACCTATAAGATTTTAGTAAAAGATATTTTATATTTCCAAAGTAAGAGACGTGTTGTCTTCATACATAGAATAGATGGTAGTATTGTTAAATATTACGAAAAACTGAATGAGCTTGAAACAAAATTTAAAATGTCAAAAATTGATTTTTGGCGAATCCATCAATCTTACATGGTAAATACAATGTATGTCGTGCGGAAATCTTATAACCAGATAGAATTAATCAATGGAGAGGTGTTTTTCATTAGTGAAGATAGGAGAAAAGAGGTAGCTGGTCTTTATTTCAATCAAATAGAGGGGGCCTTAATTGAATAAGCTTGTAAAAGATTTGCATGGATTTATTAAATCATATCAGCGTTTATCTGAAAACCTTGTATTAAAGAGAAAAAACCAGGTACTTGAACAGTCAATTCTTTTATATGATATATATATAAAAGAAAATGAAAGTAGTGTAAAGGAGTTAAGACGCACAAAACATGATTTTAAAAATTATATTATCTATTTAAAAAAATTGTTAGGGGAACAAAAATATGATGAATTAGAAACGTGTTTCGAGAAAATCATACTGGAAGAACCTTTTCAAAATTTGCACATTGCTAATACAAATAATCTAGTTATAGATGCACTTGTAAACTATAAATATACATTAGCGATAAACAATAAAATAGATTTTATTATAAAGTTAGATGTACCAACTTCCGTTCCTTTTGATAGTACGGATTTATGCGTTATTCTTGGAAATGCTTTAGATAATGCAATAGAAGCAAATATAAGAGTTAAAAGTGGTGAGCGTTTTATTAAACTTCGAATGAAATTGGATCTTAGTAATTTGATAATTTCAGTAGAAAACTCATTTGATGGTAAAATTCGTAAAAATAAACAAGGTAAAATTCTGACATTAAAAGAAGATATTGAGAATCATGGAATTGGGATTGATTCCATTTGTAAGGCAGCTGAAAAATACCACGGATATGTAACAACAGAGTGTGAAAACAATATATTTAAATTAAAAATAGTTCTGTATTCATGAGGAAACATTCATTGCTATTCTATAATTGATCGCTTATAATAGCAATAAAAGGGTAATAAGAGTTACCGATAGTACAAGATTAATATAAAGATGTTTGGAGAAAAATGAGTAAGCTATTATTGCTTGAAGATGATTTGAGTTTAATGAACGGACTTTCCTATGCTTTAAAAAAACAGGGGTATGATCTGGATATCGCGCGTTCGGTGAGAGAAGCGAATGCAGAGTGGGAAGATGAAAAATACGATTTGTTAATTTTGGATGTAGCTCTGCCGGATGGATCAGGGTTTGATTTTTGTGAAAAAGTTCGCCGGATATCCAAAGTTCCTATTATTTTTTTGACAGCTTTTGACGAGGAAACGAATATTGTCATGGGTCTTGATATGGGTGGTGATGATTATATCACGAAGCCTTTTAAACTGGGGGTTCTTATATCAAGAATCAATGCTTTGCTGCGCAGGGCAAAGCATTTTGAAACGACAGAAACAGAATTGGCTTCCAACGGAATAAGGGTTTTACTACTGCAGGGACAGGCTTATAAAAGACAAAAGCCTTTGGATCTGACTGCGGTGGAATACCGATTGCTCTGCCTTTTCATGCAACATCCAAATCAAATTCTTACAAAAGAATCGATTTTAGATAAACTATGGGATCATGAAGGGGATTATATCGATGAAAACACATTGAATGTTTATATACGCAGGTTGCGATTGAAAATTGAAGAGGAACCTGGTAATCCTCAGATGGTGCTGACAATTAGACGTATGGGTTATAAATGGAATATAAATGATTGAGGTGGCAGAATGAGAATTTTTACGACCGCAGAAACGAAAGGATTTTTTATTGGAGAATTTTTAATTCTATGCTGTTTTACGATCCTGATCCAGTTGATTTCGTGGCGTTTATTCGGAAAATTAATAATTCTATTTTTAATCCTATCTTTATTACTGGCGGTAGGTATCTTAGGCAGTTCTTTGCTTTATTTATGGAAACAAAGCAAACGAATTGAACAGGCTGCCTTGCAGGTAAACTCATTCCTGTCAGGCAATACCCATATCAATATTGACTGCAATCATGAGGGCGAATTGTATAAATTATTTCATGCAGTTAATACACTTGCTTCAGTACTGAATGCACAGGCTGAGAAAGAACAGGAGAGGAAGGAGTTTTTAAAGGCAATCATTTCGGATATTTCTCACCAGTTAAAAACCCCATTGGCTGCGCTTAATATCTACAACGGCCTTTTGCAGGATGAATCTATGGATATGGCAACAATACAGGAATTTGTTTCGCTGTCTGAACAGGAACTTGACAGAATCGATGTGCTGGTTCAGAACCTGTTAAAACTATCTAGGTTAGATGCAGGAACAATTGTTGTTGAGAAAAAGGAGGAAAACATAGCCGAAATGATGAATGGGATTAAATCCCGTTTTGAATTTCAGGCAAGTGAGGAACAAAAGATTATTTCCTTACAAGGCTCAAAAACATCATCCCTTTTTTGTGATAAAAACTGGGTGGCAGAGGCAGTTGGAAATTTAATAAAAAATGCACTGGATCATACGGGTGCGGGTTGTCTTATTGAGCTTGAATGGAAAGAACTGCCATCTATGATACAGATTAAGGCCTGGGATAATGGCAGTGGGATACATCAGGAAGACATTTATCATATTTTTAAGCGATTTTATCGCAGCCGCTTCTCAAGGGATGTACAGGGTCTTGGTCTTGGGCTTCCTCTTGCAAAAGCAATTATTGAGGCACACAATGGAACCATTTCCGTAAATAGCGTTTTGGGTGAGGGAAGTACTTTTACAATATGTATTCCTAATATTACTAAAATGTAATCTAAGATTCATGTGCGAGTAATGAAACATTGCTATTCTAACATTGGATTAAGCCAGTTAAATGTTTAAAATCAATTGTTTAGAAAGGTGTGACAGATTATGAGTTTATTAGAAATTAGTGCGCTTTGTAAAACCTATGGTTCAGGAGAAACGGCAGTTGAGGCATTAAAAAATGTGAATTTTACGGTTCCAAAAGGTGAATTTATTGCAGTCGTGGGTGAATCGGGTTCTGGAAAAAGTACATTACTGAACATGATAGGTGCTCTTGACAGCCCATCGTCAGGTAACGTGATGATAGCCGAAAAAAATATTTTTCAAATGAAGGATGAAGAACTTACCATATTTCGCCGTAGAAATATCGGATTTATTTTTCAGGCATATAACTTAATACCGGAACTCAATGTAGAGCAGAATATTGTTTTTCCTCTATTGCTTGACTACCAGAAACCAGATCCAGAATACGTAGAAGAAATACTTTCTGTACTATCTTTAAAAGATAGACGAAACCATTTACCGCGTCAACTGTCCGGAGGCCAGCAGCAGCGGGTGGCAATCGGAAGAGCTCTGATTGCACGTCCTATGTTAATTCTTGCAGATGAACCCACAGGTAATTTAGATACTCAAAATAGTGCTGAAGTAATAGCACTTTTAAAGACAGCATCGAAACGTTACCAGCAGACGATAATCATGATTACTCATAACAGAGGCTTCGCTTCTGCGGCTGACCGGGTTTTAGAGGTGACGGACGGCATACTTACAGATCTGGGGAGGTATGTTCAATGAAAAGCTATCTATCCCTTGTTTTTCAATATGCCAGAGTACACAAAAGAAAAAGCAGGCTGACGGTGATATGCATTACGGTATCCGTTATGCTGGTAACCACTATTTTTGGAATGGCAGATATGAGCTTAACATCCCAAACAGATGAGGCAATCCGACGCTATGGCAACTGGCATGCCATCCTATCGGACCTTCCGGATGATCTTGCTGTTAAAATAGGAAAACGAGAGAATATTAATGTGGCTGGATATCTTGGTATGGCAGAAGATACAACCTATAAGGGGAAGGAATTAATTGTACAGAGCAGCAGCAGGGAACTTGCCAAGCAAATGAATTTAATTGTAACAAAAGGACACTATCCGGCTTCTGCCCGGGAAGCCTTACTGGACAGACCGGCAATGGAACAATTTAACCTTTCGATTGGAGATTTTATAGAGGTTGCATTTTGCGATGGGCAGGTACGGAAGTATCAAATAAGCGGAATGTATCGGGATTATTCTACTTTAAAAGGATCCGATGCTCATGGTCTGCAGTTATCACCAGAGGGGATGCGTGAACTTCCGGTCAGCCAGTATAAGGAGTTTTTTTATATTCAATTTAAGAACAAAGTAAATATAAATGAAGCGCTCTCACAACTGAAAGTGGAATATCAATTATCGGATCAGCAGGTTTCAACAAATGTGATGCTCTTGGGGTTAATGGGGCAGAGTGATAATTCTACCATGCTGTCCGTTTATCTTACGGCAGGTATTTTATTCGTCCTCGTTTTATTGGCAGGTGTTTTTATGATTGCCAGTAGTTTTAATATGAGTATATTGGAACGGACTCAGTTTTTTGGTTTGCTGCGCTGCCTGGGTGCGACAAAAAAACAGATGAAACGTTATGTCAGGCTGGAAGGTCTACAGTACTTATTAAGAGCAATTCCGGCAGGGGTATTAGCTGGCAGTCTCATATTGTGGATGGCAATTGCCGTTCTAAATGGATTAAATTCTAAGTACCTTCCAGTTATGCCGATGTTTAAGATCAGTTTACCGGGGATTCTTGCCGGTGTTGGGACCGGAATAATTGCAGTGATGATCGCTTCGGATGCACCTGCAAAACATGCGGCTAAGGTTTCTCCCCAGGAAGCGGTTACAGGCAATACCAATCAATTTAATGATTACAGTATTACAAAAGCATCCAATACAAAACGATTTCCTGTTGATATAGCGATGGGATTAAACCATGCTTTTTCAAACACCAAAAGCATGATATTGATTTCCGGGTCTTTTGCAATCAGCATGATTCTCTTTTTGTGTTTTACGATCCTTGTTACCTTCATGAATCATGCATTAAGTCCTTTAAAGCCATATGCTCCGGACATGACACTGGAGGGAGACCAGAATATGGCACAGTTGAATCACTCTTTGAAAGAAAGCCTTAAATCTCTTCCATATGTAAAAAATGTGTATGGGAGAATGTTTGCGAATAATATCCAGGCCAACGATAAAAGTGGTGCAAATACTGCGACTCTAGTTTCTTATGATGAACCGCAGTTTCAGTGGGCAAAGGATGCACTGATTTCGGGCGATCTAGATCAGGTGCAGAATGGAAACGGGGTACTGGTTGATTATGGGTACTTAGAACGATTTGGCTGGAAGATTGGAGATGAGGTTACACTAAAGATTGGAGCGATACCATATAAAGTAGAAGTGGAGGGAATTGTATCGGGAGTTCCCTTTGATTCTGCAAACGGGGAATGGATTATCGTTTGTTCCGAATCCACGTTTACTGCACTGACCGGAATTTCTGATTATAAGGTCATTGATATGCAGGTAACACAGGATATATCGGATCAGGTCAGACAAAAGCTTCCTGCCAAAATAAAGCTTCTTGACTTACAACAGCATAACAATGAAGTTCGCACCGGATATTTTGCGATGGCAGTATTTGTATATGGATTTTTACTTGTAATCGCGTTTGTTGCACTGATTAATATTATGAATACGGTAAATGCCAGTGTGTCTGGCAGAATGAATCATTATGGAGTCATGCGCGCAGTTGGTATGTCTGGTTGGCAGTTAAAGAGAGTCGTTATGGCTGAGGCAGCTGCCTATGCAGTAACAGGCAGTATTACGGGAGGTATTTTGGGGATTCTGTTACACCGGCTCTTCTTTCACCTGTTAATCACGGCGAATTGGGGGCAGCAGTGGCAGCCGCCTTTCCTCGTCTTAAGTATTATTATTTTTGCATCGATACTAACCGCCTTTGCAGCAGCAATTTCACCAACAAGAAAGATTGAAAAAATGGTGATTGTAAACGTAGTAAATGCGGGATAATTTTAACCTTATTATAAAAAAGTTGTCAGGACAGGAGTCTTGACAACTTTTTTTATCCCATACAAGATGGGAATAGCTTAATATAATACAACATATTAAATTTTTTCAATCCACGATTTAATTCGACTATAATAGGATGACGTATAATAGATTGCGCAAATTCAAATAAGCAAATAGACATAGTTTTTATCGTTTGGTAGAATTAAGTTACCACAACAAAATTTCCAAAGGAGGATAAAAACTATGTCTGAGAACATTATACAATTGAATCAAGATTTAATCCACTCCCAATTAAAGGATTTAGTAAAAAACAGTGTTGAGGAGACTTTAAATGCGTTGCTAGACGCGGAAGCAGAGCAGCTTGTTAATGCAGAACGCTATGCACGTAATGAAGAACGCAAAGGGTACCGTGCTGGTCATTATGACCGTACATTTACTACTACTTCTGGGGAGGTAAATCTAAAAATGCCTAAATTAAAAGGAGTAGCCTTTGAAACTGCCATTATTGAACGGTATAAGCGACGTGAAACATCTGTGGAAGAAGCTCTTATTGAGATGTATCTTGCTGGTGTATCTGTCCGCAGAGTAGAGGATATTACACAAGCACTGTGGGGGACAAAAGTATCTCCTGGTACAATTAGTAATTTAAACAAAAAAGTATATGAACACATTGAAAACTGGAGAAATCGTAAGCTTAAGAGTAAAACTTATCCATATGTTTTTGTGGACGGTGTATTCTTAAAACGATGCTGGGGTGGAGAATATGAAAATGTTTCAGTACTTGTAGCCATTGGTGTTACAGAAGATGGATACAGAGAAGTGATTGGTGCCGCAGAAGGTTTAAAAGAAGATCTTGAGAGTTGGAATATAATAGCATAAATTATAATGTAGAAAATAGCAAGAAGTTATTAAAGAGATATTGAATAAAATAACATTATATGATATATTCATATATGATAATAAAATGAATAAATTATATGTTATACAACATATTTATAAATTTGGGCAAAGTCGGTAATATTGACTAAAACTAGTGGTTTTGATTTTTGTTCTATTTGACGTTGTATAATTAAGTTGTAACACCAAGGTATAGTTTGGTAAAATAACCTACATCAAAGGAGAAGTTACAACATGTCAAACAATCGTTATGAGCCTGAGCTCAAAGAAAAAGTACTTCGCCTCTATCTGGAAGAGGAAAGAACTAAAAAAAGCCTTACTGAAGAATACAATCTTGGTAGCGGCACAATCACATACTGGTTACAGCAATACCGCAAAGAATGCAAAAGCAATCCAACTAAACAAGAAGAATCTGACGCATATGCTGAAACAAAGCGTTTAAAAAAAGAATTAGAAGAACTAAAAAAGGAAAATGACTTCTTAAAAAAAGCGGCAGCATTCTTTGCGAAGGAAATAGATTAGCACAATACCAGTTTATCCAGAAATATCATTCAAAATTTGGTGTTCGATGGTTATTGAAAAAGTTTCATATTTGTCCCAATGCTTACTACAATTACAAAAAGGATAAAAAACAAGAATATCGTAAAGAAAAGGCATATATTCAACGTATCATGGTTGCCAAGTACCATCGTGAGGAGGGCATTCCAGGCTATAACATGATGCGTGATTATCTTGAAAACGAAAACGGAATCATTAGATCTGCACTTACCATTCATCATTATATGAAGGAATTAGGGCTAAGATCAATTGTTCGAAGGAAAAAACCTGGGTACAAAAAAGGAGTTGCAAACAAAATATTTCCGAATCTATTAAATCGTGAATTTGATGTAAAAAAGCCGAATCTAATATGGTGTACAGATTTTACTTATATGCCTCGTCCAGATGGAACAAAAAGATATAATTGTACGATTTTAGACTTATGTGGCAGAGAAGTAATAGCTACGCTTAACAGTAATCACATTGATGCACAATTGGCAATTGATACACTTCGAATTGCATTAGATAGACGAAAACCAGCAAAGGGAATTATCTTGCATTCGGATCAAGGGTCGCAATATACATCGAAAGATTTTAATGAGTTTTGTGAAAAAAACATATTCAGCAAAGTATGAGTAAAGCGGGCTGTCCGTATGATAATGCAGTAATGGAGCGTTTTTATAATACGTTTAAAAACGAATATCTAAACATTCATCGCTTCAAAACCAATGAAGCTTTAGACCAAGGTGTTTATGATTTCGTTTATATAAAATATAATTACATAAGACCACACCGTTATAATGGAGGTCTTACACCTTATGCAGCACGATGTGCTGCGTAGGGAATGAAACTATACACAGGTGTTACAAAAAAGCTTGACACCGTCATAATAGTGATATAAGAGAGATTCGTGATAGCTACTGCTGGAAATTTCTGCGAACAAAGTTAAGAAGAAAGCTTGAGGAGAAACTTAATGAGACATTGGCGGATGAATATAAGGTATATATTAGTATATATGGGGGTACAACATTTGAAAGTTACGTTATGCCAGATTCAAAAATAGAAGATTATTTTAGAAGTAGTAGAATCCAACCAAGAATCAGTATATGCGTATTTGTATCACAAAACAATAAAAGTACTGAACTAAAAGTTGAGAAGGATATGGATCAGCTGCTAATAGCGTTAAAGGAAAATAATAATGTAAATATAGATTTTATATATTATGTAACAAAAAGTAAGAAAGAATTTGGATATATTGATGTAAAAAATGAAGAAAGAAAAGACTTTATAGTATATAAAAGTAATTATCCAGAAGTGTACAAAAGATCAATTTGGTCTATAGAAATGGACGAAAAATTTGAGATAAAGATTGATACTAATGATATTTAACAGTTTTCTTTATTATTAATAAGGAAGGTGATGTAGTTTAAATAAATAGAAGATAAAGATGCAGCTAAGTTTATTAGCTTAATATATGGAACAAAGGGAGGAATAATGCGGATATGAATAAAGATACAATTAATAATGTGGTGGAATTTATGGTAAAGGTACTGATAGTTTTTGGGATAGTAATTGGTGTAATTATATTTACTTTAATTATCTTATTTATGAAAGAGATAATAGGTTACCATAAAAGAGGAGAAGAAAAGATACAAATTATTACAGACGAGTATCCAGCGGCCATAGAAAACCATCTTGAGAGTAAATATGGAGAAAAATTCATCATTAACCCTAAGTGGATTAGTACAGGTGGAGGTTCACCAATTCCATTTTCTGAGGATGGCTCCCCTATATATTATGAAGTACACACTGAGGAGGAACCGGATTTTGGCTTCCGTGTGTATTTATTTCCAATGTCAGATAAAGATTGCAAAATTAAGGAAATACGTGACAGTTACTGTTGGAAATTTTTTAGAGAGCAGATAAAGAAATATTTTGAAAGTAGAATAGAAGGAGTTATTACTCAAGAATATAAATTAGTAGTCAATGTGAATCCTAACATAACCTTTGCTAATAGCATAAATCAATACTCATCAACCGAATCATATTTTAGATATGTTAATGGAAAAGTAAGTTTGCGCATATACTTAATTTTAAATAAAGATGAAGAATTAGATCATGTATTATTAAGAAATGAGGTATATCAAATCATGGAAAAATTTTATGATAAATATGATGAAAATATGAATATTTATTTTACCTGTTTTAAAGCTGAATCCCAAGATGATTTTAAGTTGTTGGATGAGAGAAAGAAAGAAAATACTGTATTTGTAAAACTCAGTGATTATCCTTCAACTAAATATAATTCATGGGGGGTAAATTTGAAAAATATATTTACTATAAAAGATTTTGCTTATAAAAGTAATGGAGGATGACAACATTGAATGAGCTAAATGATAGGGATGGTGCAAAACTTGTTAGTTTAATATACCACCTTACTATGAATGATAATTGGGAAACATTAAAGGATAGTAATAGTAAAAAGATGAGCGATTTTGTAGCTATTATTGAGGAATATGTATCAAACTTAGATACAGAAGAAAAACTCGGCGGTGAAATGACCAAAGAAGAATTCCTGGACGTCATTGACCAGGTCAAAGATTCCGATACATTAATGCGAATGGAAATCAAAGATTTTACGAATAATGACAAAACCGATTTCCGAGCCATGACACTAATAGATCCTCAAAACAAGGTAAAACCGACGATCATATTTCGTGGTACTGCAGGTGATAGTCAGTGGGATGACAATGTTGCAGCTATATTTTCCTCCCAAACCCCATCACAAAAAGAAGCAGCATCCTATGTAATAAACTCCGGTTTGGATCACGTAACCTTGGCAGGTCACTCAAAAGGGGGGAATATGGCGGCATCCTGTGCTTATTTGCTTCCTGAAGGTATGATTGATAAAGTATATTCTTATGACGGTCAGGGAGAATCACAAACTTTTCTGAATAAAATACCAGGTGGAAAACAGAAATTTGCCAAGAGTATAATATACAACATTAACGAATACAGAGATCCTGTAAGCCAGTTATTATCAAAAACAGGACTTAATAAAAATTCAATTTATTTTGATTCCGGTGTAGATTATGTAAATGCAGATTTACAGAAAAAAACTTTTGATCCCAAAATGTATTTTTTCCATGTTCATAAGCCCAACTACTATTTAAAACCTAAAAAAAAGATGGTAAACCGTACGTTCGTTCCCTCCAGAATAGCCAATACGATTTCAATGATGAATGAGCTTGATGCGTTGCCAGAAAGCATGAAAAGTACCATTGCTAAAAAAATTTCCGGTCTTTTATATGCAAAAGATAAAAATGGAGAGGTATTTGCAAATTCGACCAAGTGGAGTGATGGTTACTGGAACTGCATTCTGAAAGCGGAGGAAGCCTACTCCAAAGTAAATAAGAGCAGGGAAGATGCCATTTGTAAAAAACTGTCAGAAATCTACCAAGTGGATTTTTCGAAATTCAAATTGAATCAGGAGGATTCCAGTTTTGTGGTAGAGGGAGCCATCCTGATGTGCCCTTATTGCAATGGGTTGGGAGATTTAAAAAACATAGAAAACCATGGGAATATGATTCAGCGAAAAGCAGTCGCTTCTAAAAAAGATAACAAACCGGAGATAAACATTGTTGTGCAGAATTGTGAATGTTCTGCAGATGCGCCGGATTCAATCCTAGATGACAGTGAATCAGGGGGAGTAGTGCCATGTTTGCCGGAGATTTATCACGAATGGGTAATTACCGAACCAGATAAAGTGTTATATATTGATGGAGAAAAGGTAGAGGTCGTTTTAAAGAAATCAGTATTAGGGTGTTGTCGGGGCGGAATTATCACTGTGGAAGATAATGGACAGATGGATATAAGTGCGGTTCAGAAGCTTTCCCTTGTAGAGAGAGCAAAAAAAACTATAGAAAATAATAAAATTATTCAGTCTAAATCAGTAAAGTATTGGCTCAACACGGAAAAGAAGCTGAGTCAGAAGAAAGATATGAATACTAAGCTGAAAAAAAAGATAGATCAAATTAATCTGAGTATAGATTTAGCTGAAACAGCTCTCAATGGAGCTGCGTATGCTTCTCGTAGTGCGAAAGAAAAAGCAGATGAAATTATTGATAATGCAGTTGATAATATAAATGAAAGTGTTAATGGTGTAATCGGTCAGTTAGAAGACGAGAAGGAAAAATTCATTGAGGATTATATAAATTATCAATTACAGTATTAATAATAAATAGGTTCAGTTATTAGATCAGAGGGGAAACATATGGACTATACATATAAGGGGAATACAATATCACTGGAATTAAAATTGGTTAATATTTATGATCTAAAGATAACAGAAGAAGTCAATCAGCATACACATCTGACGTTAAGCGGTATATGTCAAGAAGAATGTTCGAACCAACAGGTATTACAAGTCGATGAAAAGAAAAAAATCATCATCAAGGATCGGAATAAGCGTTTGATTTTTTGCGGGCTGATTACCAATATGCAGCTGGAAGAAAAAATGCAAGTTTGCTATTTTAATTTGGAAGCACTTTCCGTTACGTATCATATGGATCTGATTAAACGAAAAAGAGTGTTTCAAAACCTAGATATGACATACAAAGATGTCCTCAGCACAATTATAGAAAAATATCCCGATGTCTCTTTTATAGATAAAATATCAGAGGAAAGAAAAATACCGCATCTTTTTATCCAGTATGAAGAAACGGACTGGGAATTTATGATAAGGATGGCTTCTCATTTTCACGATGGGATTTATTCTGATCCGGCTTCAGCGATCATTCAGTTTTCATTTGGCAGACCCCTTCATGAGGAAATCCATGAGATAAACAAACAGCCGGAATCAATAAAAATAAATCATTTAAAGAAACAGGAAACAGATTGGATCATCTCTGATAAAAAGTATGAAATTGGTGATACAGTAAAAAATCAAAGTAGAACTTGTTTTGTTAAATCAGTCAGTCTTGTCATTAATCGGGAAGAAATCCAGTACAATGTAAAACTTATTCATAATAAGGAAAAAGAATTTCCATATGTATCCAACCATCGAATTGCCAGTACAAGGGAGTGGGCTTCAATTGTTGATATTAAGCGAAACAAATTAAAGCTTCACTTTTTAATGGATGATATTACAGGCCAGAATACGCCATATTTTCCATTTGAAGCAGGTGAAAATAATGAAATGGGATATTACATGTCTGAAATAGGGACGAAAGTTGAAATTCATTTTCCGGATGAGGAAGAAGGGAATGGATATGTGACCTCTGCCATGAGAGAGGATACAGGCTTTCAAACCGCTGATCTTCCAATCAAGGTTCAATTTATGAGGAATGAGAATGGAAATGAGCTTTGCATGAATCAGCAAGACGTCAAATTTTCAACTGGAAAAGAGAATTCATCCTTAAAAATGACATCAGATGGGACTCTTCGTCTAGATAGTACCGGTACCCTAAAATTAACGGCTTCAGGAAATATAAAAATGGGGGATGGGCTTAGGCGTCTGCAGATAAAAGCAGGCAAAGGAATTCAATTGAAAGCAGGCAGAACCGGAAATAATTCAATCGAATTTGACGAATCTGGAAATATTGAGTGTAGATGTATGGGAAAAGTATTGTATAAAAAAACAGGCAAAGACAGTAGCACTGGAGATAATTCATCTAAGATCAAAAGCAGCGGCAAGGGGGCATCTGGAGTGAGAGACGTAACACTGGCATTGGCTGGGGTTGAATTCATCTCACAATCTATAACAGGGAAACAGGACTTTAGAGCTGCAAGTAACGTGATGAGTCAGTTTATAAAGACCAATAATTCACTGGATGAAAAAAATAATAGTCAGGATGATCAGAACCCTATAAAGGAAAGACTGTTTCACAATAATAACGCATTGTTCCATTCATTCTCCTATGGGGAGAACAGAAACGGGAATAAAAAATAAAGAAAATATAACATATAACATAATACATAAGGGGAATAAACAATGGAAAACGAATATGAAATATTAAATAGCTGGGGTGCTGAACTATTTGTGGGGGAAAACTCTGATTATTACAAAAATAAATGGGGTAATATAAGGACAGACCAAAAGTTTGAAAGTTGGAACATAGCTGCAGTGTTCTTTCCAGTTTACTGGCTGGTGTACAGAAAAATGTATTTGGAGGCTTTTTTATGTTTTATAGCTAGTCTGGTCTTGTCCATTATTCCACTGGGATTTTTGGTGCCTCATATCGTGATTGGAATGTTTGGAAATTCCATCTACCGTAAAAAAGCGCTAACTGTCATCAGACGGACCTCAGGCATGACGACTGAAGAAGCGAAACGATACATAAAAAAACAGGGTGGAACAAATTTTTTAGCCATAATTATAATCATAGCGACTATTTTATTAATAATTCTGGGGATATTTGGAGTCGTATTCGTATCAAGTATGATGGATCATATACCCACGGAACAAACCAAATCCAGTATAGTCAGGCTTGCTGACGAAGAGACCTATGAAGTCACAACAAAAGATGGTCTGATAACACTTACGGTGCCGAATGACTTTATTGAAGACTATTCGGAGAATCTTGATTTAAGCTGTACCTCCAGTTCACGTAATTTAGATCTTGTTGTATTGGTATATAGAAAAGAAGACCTTGCTGAAAGTACTGCAGAGGAAGATCTTATAAATCTTATAGCCTCAAATATTAAAGAGTCCGAGTTAACACTATTACCAGATGGAGAGCTTCCCCAATTAAATGATAATGTCATACAAAAATTATATTATTCAGAGGATAATGGGATAAAAAATAATTGGTATATTGCATGCCGAAAAGTGGGAGATAATTATGTTGTGATCGTTAGTTCTTTTTTGCCCAGTATCTGGCATGAATTCAGGGAATTATATGGCGATATTGTTTTAAGTGCAAGACCGGCAATAAAAATGCAGGAAGGAGGCGATGCATGATGGATCAAATAGAAGAAATGAAAGAAATGATTCGGGAAGAGATTCAATCAATTAGTAATCTGGAAGAAAGGGTTGTATTTAAAAATTTAATGGAAGGGGTATTCCTAGAGCTATACGAAACCAATCTTAAGATGTATCAAATGCTAGAAAAACGAGTAATGAATGATCTGGTTTATGACATTAACCGGTATTTAATCCGCACCGGACTAATGGAGCGGTCTTATCTGGACAAGTCGCATCATCTCATGTCCCCTATGTGTGAAGAGGATCTGGAAAATACAGTTTATGAGATATCAGATATAAAAGAGAAGATAAAATCAGAAGGCAAATTTTGCATATCCACCGTATTTCTACAGTGCGATGTTTTAGAAGTGGAAGAAATATTCAAAAATCAGGATAGCTATACCGGGATTTTAAAGGCAGGAGAAGAATACCCAGTAAGCATAAGGCTGGAACCAAGCAAACGTTATCTGGATGAAGTAGAACATTTGTATCATCTCTTTATGAAGAATGGAATTCCATGGAAAACAATCAATGCTCCTTACCTTTTTAAAATGGCAGACATTTGTATAACTAGTATTCCAGACGAAATAAACGATCAGGTTCCGGTAACCAATTTTGGGGCAGATTTTGGAATCTATAACCATTTTATACATTACGATATGATTCCCATCTGGAATGTATGCCATCTGAAATTGGAAAGTGTTGGGTTTCCTGTTGCATGTGGGGACCATGAAAATTATGAACACGTAATATCGATACGGGATTACGGAACCGAACATGTATATCTGGTGGAGGAAAAGGCAGGAATTCGAAGTGTACGTCAAAGCGGAGAAAAACTTTTGGTTACAGGAAAAGTTGCAAATTCTAAAAAATGGGATGTTTACAAGATCTGCAGCGGGGAAAATCGAAAGATAGACCGTTATACATATCCTTTAATGGAGAATTTAAGAAAAGATGGATTTGCGGAACGTTATCACGGAAAAGCAGGGCAGATGGTGAAAACAAAAGGAGAATTGGAACGTTTTATCCGAGGGTTTGGATTAGAGGTTTATATTGAGTATCAAGATTGTGGTTTGACTGATAAGACTCATGAAACCCTGGAAACCTATCCCATGAATTTTTTTATGGAAGATGAAATCCGGGATAGAACAGGGAAAAAACAGCTAACCATTTATTTCAAACCAAAAGGAAAAGAAACATGGCTATATAGGGATCTGGCAAGTTTTATTACCTCTGAAGTGCAGGAGCTATATCCAGAGTATGAATGCGGAGGGAAGCTGGTATGAACTATTTGTGGGGAGTAATGCTGCAGTTGAAAAGGCAAGGAATACCGGAAAAGAGTATTCGGTTTCAGATGGCCCATGAATTCAGTACTTATATGGAGTTATCGACTCCTTATTTGAACCAGATAGAATTGGAGGAAGGTTCAGTCATTGAGGTCAATCCTTATTATCGGTTTTATAACATTTTTAAGGATTTATTTCAACCAGATTTAGAGGAATTTTCGACATTAAGGGGAAATTTATTTCACTTGATCTTACATCAGTTGGCTCAGAATGATGTCCTTTCGGGGATGACAAAAGAAGAATATCACAAAAAACTTCTGTACCAAGATTTAATGGAGGATGCGTTTGGGACAAAGGCAAAAGAGTCCGTTATATTGTTTGATGGGGAAGAACGTGAGGTTATATTAAGTGGTTTGTTAAAACAGTATGAAACTGGAAGTTCACTGGATATGTTTAAAGACATGATGGAGGCTTTAATCCCCAATAATATTGTTTATCACAGCAACCAGAATTCATATGAAATACTGGTATACATAGGTCGGGAAAAAGACAAAACGATTATAGCAAAAATGGACTTTCTAGTAAAAATGTTTATTGAACTTCCCTATCATGTTGATGTGTTTTATAACTATCATTTTGGAATTGTGGAAATAGACGAAACCATGGTAATCGATGAAATAACACTATGTTGAAAGGAGAAATAGAAATGTTTCAATATGAATATCCTCAATTTGAAAAGAAACGTATCTTAAGAGCAGAAATGCTAGATAAACTAAGAGATTACCCTAAGAACTTTCTGGATTTATCGTTTCAGGAGTTTGGAGATGGAGTGGTAAATGGCTGCGCAATTACTTGGGATGATGGGAGACTTACCATATCCTCCGGCATTCTATATTGGAAAGGAAAGCTCTATTTATTAGAGCAGCCGTTCATAATGGAGTGTAAGGCGGAAGATAAATTTAGGTATTTAAAGATACAATTTCTTGCGGAGGTTAGAGAAGCAGGAAGAATTATGGGAAATACCAGAGTGTTTTTGGAAGACAAAAAACCAGATCCGGCCTGTGAGATGGAGCTGTGCAGGTTCCGTTTGCAGGAAGGTGCCAGGCTTCGGGATAGCCATGAAAGTCTTCACGATTATTCTACAGAATATGACACCATTAATTTGATTCACCAGCCATATGCAGCAACCGGAGGGAGTACTTTAAATCCGAAAATCATAAGACAGTTCTCAAAAGAAATGCTGAGAAGCCAGTCTACAGATCCCTATGATGTGAGCTTTTCTATGACCGCATTGGCAAATTATGGACTGGTTTCAGTTGACTGCATCCGTGAATATTTATCAGCCAGACTGGGGGAGGAATGTGGTGAAAAAGGAAATGCTGGAATTTACAGGGGACTTTTGGAATGTCTCAAAAGTCAGAGAAGTGGGGAAATAAAGAGAGGTACCGGGAATCAGAACAAGAGGAGCGTTATGCTGTTGTAGAAAGGTGGGAAAATCATGAATCTAGATGAAAAAATTGCGCTTTTGGAACGTGCTAGAAGGCAGAAGGAAAAGGAAGAATCTGCAAAAGAAATAAAGGGAGATCAAACAATACCAGTTGAAAAACTGTCATTGGAAAAAGCTCTAGACGGAATCAAAGCAGGAGAAATAAGACTTGAAAATGATGAACTATTTGAATTTGAAACATCGGAATATACGGAGCGCAAGATACCTCTTGTTCTCTTTAAAAATTTTTATCAGGCTACAAAACTAGAAAAAGAGGGTGCTATTTATGTCAACCATACCCATGAAGTTAGCCAGATCTTATCCTGGCCCAAGGAACGTATTAAACCCATGTCTTTAGATCAATGGGCCAATGTGCTAGTGAATGGGATGGCGGCCAACCGCTTGCATGCAAAGATAACTAAGAAAAAGCAATTGGACCATGTGGAGTATATCTGCTTTGATGTACCAACGGGAAAGGGCTGGATTTACAATATTATATTTCGGATTAGAGGGGAGGAACAGCAGTTTACTGGAAACTACAATTGTAAAAAAGAAGATCAAGATATCTATGGAATCTTCCTAGAAGCAATGGTGATAAATCTAGACAGCTGTCTTTCATAGAGAGAGGAAGTGTTTTTATGGTGAATGAAGTGACAAATAACAACCAGAATGAGTATGGAGCGGTTACTTATAAAGATCTTTTTCTTGGGGCAATGGGAATTGCATATTTTCGTAAACTCAGAATTACAGAAAAACCTGGACAACATGCTTTCCTGTATGTCGAAGCGGTATTAGATAGTGATGCCGATGAAAATGATTTTCATGGAATCAAGGATACGATTTCTCTGCGATACAAAAAAGGGGAAGAGGAACACGTTTTGTTCTACGGTGTACTGGATAAAATCGCATTGGATAAGGATGGAGAAGAACTTGTAGTCACAATGGAAGCTTGGGATGGAACCAGACAGATGGATGTTCTCAAGAGAAAGCGAATGTTTCAGAATCCTAAGATGGGAATTCATGAGCTAATCGGTCAGGTTATGGAATCATATGCTGGCTGTGACTTTATGATACACATACCAAATGACCCCATAGACCAGCTTCTCATCCAATATGAAGAAACCGATTGGGAATTTCTAAAACGTTTTTTATCCAAGTACAAAGAAAACTTGTATCCAGATCCTGCTTTTGCAGATATCCGTTTTGAAGCTGGATTGTCTCCAAAGCCAGAAAATCGGAACTGGAATGAGATTCCTTTTAAGCTATCACAGGATTTTATACAATTAAAGGCAAGGAAAGAAAATGGATTTCATGAACTTACAACGTCTCAAAATACAATGTATGAGTTAGAATCCTACGATATTGTTTCAATAGGCAGTCAGATTACATATAAGGGGAATGCCTGGTATATTGAAACGGCAGAGCGTAGGCTGGTTAACGGTCTGTTAAAGAACAAATATCAATTAAGACAGAGAGAAGGTCTTAAAATTCTACCGTATTTTAATAATAATATCACGGGGATTTCAATTGAAGGCGTCATTGCGGCGGTTCAGAGGAATTTGGTTCAATTAAATATGGACATAGAAGCAGGGGATGGGGATAAATACTGGTTTCCGTTTTCAACAGTAGCGGCCTCCGCTGATGGAAGTGGCTGGTATTGTATGCCGGAAAGGGGGGAGAGTGTGCGTGTTTATCTTCCTACCGATGATGAAAAAGAAGCTTATGTGGTGACAAATGTAAAGGGGCATAAACCACAAGAAGGAAACACTTCGGATTCTATGGGCAATCCCAATCATAGAAACATTCAGACGGATCAAGGAAATCAGGTACAGATGACCGAAGAAGGGGTTCTCATTGCTGCTGGAGAAAGTCAGGGGAGTGTATTTTTAAAGAAAAATGGAGAAGTGATCTTAAACGCTTTAAAGGATATTACGGTATTGTCAACAGAGAATTTAAACATTACAGCAAAAAAAGATCTGACGATTCAATCACAAACTTCCATCTTGGTATCCTGCCAGTCAGGAGCAAATATTGAGATGAAAAAAGGAACGATAGAATTTCATGGTGATGAGGTTCATGAGAATTAGGAGGTGGTTTTATGGCATATACAGCAGAAATGATTAAGGTAAACGGTATTCCGATCGAGAATTTGGAAGAACTTAAAATAGACGTTTCCCCAGGTGAGCATGGAAGTCTGCTCCTTCAGGGCTATCTGGCGGAAACAGATGGGGAAGAAGCGTTATATGGATTTTCTGAGAACGATTCTGTATCCGTTTATTTATCGGAAAAAGAACTTGTATTTTCAGGGATATTAACCAGAGTAAGGGTGGAGTCAGAAGGAAATACCGTAAAAATATTCGCTGAGGCCAAAAGCAGAAGCATTCGGATGGATCAAAAGAAGCGCTCTCGTTCTTTTCAGGATGTGAACATGACCTATGGTCAGTTGATTCAAATGATTGTCTCTGAATATCCAGGAAGTGATATTAAATTATCCATAACGGACAGACCGTTGGGAGAAATTGCGGTCCAATATAAGGAAACGGATTGGGAATTTTTAAAACGGATGCTTTCCATATTAAATGCTGTATTCGTATGCAATCCTGCGGCAGATACCATCAAACTGTACGGAGGAGTTCCAGATATACCCTGGGGGAAATGGAACTATGAAAAGACAGGGGTTAAGAAGGAAATGGGAGAATACAGTTATTGGTGTATGCAGGGGAAAAAGGTTCATGACAATGATTTTCTGATTCTAGATATTGAAACAAACCACGTGCCAGAGTATTTTGAACAACTAGAAAACGAAGGGCGAAAATTTGTCATTCGCCGCATGTCTTATGAGCTGATACGTGGATTGATCCACTGTCGAATCGAACTACAGAAAAAGGAAGGCATCCTTGCGAAAGCCAGATATCCGATGCATCTAATCGGAACGGCCATTCAGGGAACGGTTCTTAACATTGCAGGAACCAAAATTAAAATCCATCTGGATATCGATGGAGAGTCTAAAACTGCAAATGATGTATATTGGTTTTCTTTTTCCACTTTGTCAGCGTCCCCGGACGGAAGCGGTTGGTATTATATGCCAGAGCCAGGGGATCAGGTACGCATTTACTTTCCTTCAAAATATACAAAGGATGTAATCGCCGTGAGTGCTGTAAGCTCTTATGACGGGAAGAGTGGGGGAGTCCCTGACCGGATGGGAAGTCCTTCCACTAAATATTTAAGCAATCCTTATGGGCAGGAAATGAAACTTTCGGAAGATGGAATTTTTCTTACCTGCAGCGGAGGCGCTGCGAGCGTAAAGATTGGGAAAGGTGGCGATGTTACCCTGTGCGCAAAGGATACTATAAACATTGAGGCAGAGAACAATCTGGAAATATCGGCAGAAGAATCGGTTACTTTAAATGCGCTTGAAACGGCGGTGATTTCCTGCGTCAAAGGAGGCACCATTCAGATGCCTGTAGATGGAAAGTTATTGATTCAGGGAACTGAGGTAAAGGTGAATTAGGAGGTTGACATGACAAGAAAGGAAGCATTGGAACGATTTATCGAAGAGGAAAAAGACTATCTGGAAGAGAGGAAAATGCAGTTTTTTACGGAACTTCAGGATAAGGCAGAGGAAGTGTCGAATGTCATAAGACAATCCATAGTATCTCTCAGGGATGAAATTATAATAAAAGAGAAAGAAAAAATTATGTATTTTTATTTTTCTTTTCTTCGTATCGATCTATTAAAGGGAGATTATAGCGTGTTTGCACAGGCAATGGATGCCAGATGGTATATGGATCAGTCGCCTGCTGAAGTGACTTTTTCCCTGAAATTTCTCTTTTCAGGACTGGATGAAATCAGGGAACGGCTGGAAGAGGATAGAAGAAAGTATATGGGAAAGGTCAATTCCTATGATAGAAATAACATCCTACAGGAGACGGCCATGGAGTGGAATCAGATATTGGCAGGTCAGCTTCGATTCCTATTTCGTGACATTGAAGAAAACAAAGATTTTGCAGAAATTCCCAAGCTAGACACTTGGGGGATTTACTGGGGAGAGTATAGGGATACCAGTGAGATTATCGCCTTTGTGGACCGGGAGAAAAAAGATCAAAAGGATTGGGACAGGGCTTTAAGGCTTTCCGATGAGCAGGAGGGTACTATGATTTCCAGGTTCTGGAGTCAGGCAGATCTAAAAGATTCCGATTGTTCCGGAAAAACATTTCTTTTCAGTCAGTTTGAAAACTGCACGTTAACGAATCTGAGTTTTGATGGCGCAAATCTGACTGGAGTGCAGTTTAAAAACTGTACTTTGAAAGCTTGTAGCTTTCAAAATGCAGTGATTCAACAGGCTGATTTTGTTGATTGTGTATGGAAAGACAATGATTTTAAAGGAGCAAACCTTATGTATTCCATATTTATGGAGAAAGATATATCTTTTCTGCATTTGGAACCAGAGCAGCTAGAGAATATTTTAATCGATAGGAGGGAAATCAGATGAGATTTTTCATGATGGAACAGGACAAGACCCTACCAGATAAAATTTGTTTCCGCGATTTTGATATCAGTGGTCCCAGACATATTTTTTATAAGGAAGATGCGGAAGAACTGACGGAATCTAACATGATGTATTTGACGAAAGATAGTGGGGAAACCGCACCTGATTTTATCCAGAGTCCCGTGTACTTAGTTTCAGATAAGGTGAAAAAGGTACTTGATATGTATGAGGATGATATGGTGTTTAAGACCGTTACCATAGCGAGTAAAGAACGGGAAAGCATTCTAGTCTACCATCATCTTCTTTTAGAGCGTATGAATATGTGTTCCAACCAGACAGAATTTTACACCAATGGGAGTGTGAAACGGCTGGTTCTTGACCCGAAAAAAATCGGAGAACATAAGGTGTTTTTGCTTGATGACAAACGGTTTCCCAATCCACTTGTAAGTTTAGAAGTTGTGGAAAGTTTGCTGCGCAGAGATGTAATTGGGATCACATGGAAGGAAGTTGAGGTGGAAGCATGGCAGAACTAACAGATACATACGTTGTACATGGAGCATCTGCCACTTGCAGCATGGGAATGAGAGGTAGCTGCACTGTTTTGCATAAAACGCATGGTGTTTTTTTAAAGAATCAACCCCAAATGACAGTAAAGGATTGTAAGGGAGACTACAACGTGATTTGCTTTGGCGGTTGTTATAGTATGGAGAATCCCAGTACGCAGGCAGAAGCAGCAAAAGTACAAAAAGCAGTAGAGGAAGCTTGTCCAGATACCTTCTTAGATCATGTGATGGGATTCTTTACCGGAGGGAAAAAGAAGAAACAGAAACAGGAAGCCCCTTCAGAGGAAGGTGTGGCTCAAGTGGTGGGAGTTTGTTCGCCTCATATCATAGCCAAGGAATGGGATCATGGACAAGAGGGGGTCGAAACCGACAAAGAATGTCCTTTGATGGGAGGAGCCAAGCTTTATTGTATCTACGGAGGAGAGATAGAGATCGTGGAATCGGGACAGCCAGAACCTGGGAGCGGAATTTCAGCCGGAAAACAAGAGAATGCACAAACGAATGGAAATGATTTTATGCAGGAACAATTTGGATTTGATGACAAAAGCTCTAATATCATGAAGGATATATATGAAAAAATACAAAAAAATTTTGAAGATCAGTCCCCTATTGAAAGGGATTGGTATTTTGCAAGAGCAATCAGTCAGTTAGGAGATTATAACAATAAAAAGGTAAAGGTACTTTTTGCGAAAATTGAAACTGATGCATGGCGAAAAGGAGCAGGCTGG
Organism: Clostridium sp. E02; assembly: GCF_003833015.1. Classification (GTDB taxonomy): domain Bacteria; phylum Bacillota; class Clostridia; order Lachnospirales; family Lachnospiraceae; genus Lacrimispora. The sequence continues at coordinate 10,783 of NZ_RJLQ01000003.1, read as the reverse complement.
GCATATAAATATGATAAGGAGGAAGACTTTTTTTGTAATGAATTAGGAATAAAATCGGAGGACTATAAATATTTAAGGCAGATGATTCGTTTGCAGCATTTCATGAGTAGTGATCCTTCAAATTACAGTTATGATGTAGTAGTCCAATTATTAGATGAAGACAAGGATGAATTTGATGTTTGGAAAAAGAATATGGAAAAGGCTACTGGAAAAACGTATACGGATGAAGAATATTTGGATTACTATAAGGAACTTTACCAGAAATTTTTTGGGAAAGGTGATTATTCCCATATGTTATACACCATTTCAGCTAATTTGAATGAGGACAAACATAAAGTGGATAATAAGTGGCGTAACTTAGGGGCAAATGCCCTCTCTTGGAAAAATGCAGAGGAACGGAAGGACATCACAGGATGGCTTGGAGATGCAGTCTATGCGGGGGATAATAAAAGGGTTTCTTTTGGAGAAGATGATTACATTGCAGATTTAGACGCAGATAATCTTGTAAACAGGATGAGTACTGGCATCAGTTTACAAGATAGTATGAATAATTATTACAGTGACCTTTCTGCAGGCGATACAGATGAACTGCGAACAAAAGAGTTTCTAAAAGGTAATTCGTATGAATCTATAGAAAAGGCTGTTTTTGATCGTATTTCGGTTAAAGATGCCAACAATGATGGAATAAAAAATATAGAGGATATAAAAGACAGTAAAATTTATAAAGGCACCTATGATTTTCTTATGAAATTGAAAAGTTGTAATTAAGAATAGACAGGAGAAGTTATGATTAAAAAGAAATTAGTATATTTTGGGGGGGGGATTTTACTTTTATTTTTAATAGTAGTTTCCTACAAATATCTTTCCAAGGAGGGAAATGTCATGGATGAAATCTATAAAGCGGCAACTAGAAAGGAAGCATTGGAAATATTTAATCAAGTACCTGAACTAGAAGAAGTATCGTATGAAAATTTATCAGAATTTGAAAATTTTGGAGGGTTAAGAATACCGTATAGGCAAGAATGTTTGAAATCTGGCTTTAAGGTTAAATTATATTTTCCTAAAGAAGGGGATAAAATACAAATAAAAAGTAATATAGAATTAAATGATACAACAAAAGTAATAATTTATATGAGTTATGATTACAAAAAACGGAACATGACATTGGAACCAATCCATATTTCATACTGGCCGACAGAGGGGGAAATGGGAACTCACTTTTATGATTCGGAAACAGTATATGGATTTTTAGAAAAACAAGAGATTGGTGAGCAGGATATTAAGGAGTATCAAAATTATATACTGTATGATGTGGTGGTTAAAACTTGGGCTGTAGCCCATGGAGAAGATTATGAACAGGCTAGAAAGAAAATGGAGAATTGTACGTTTGTAGACAATACCTTTCTATTTCCAGAAAATGAAACGTCGTCTGTGGAATGATGAAAAAGCCCAAAAATACGTTCATGAAGTATTTATATATCGGTATATAAATTTTATTTTTTACAGCATATTTATTCAAGTATCTTTGCAAGGGGCAAATGTCATCGATGAAATCTATAAAGCGGAAACTAAAAAGAAGCATTGGAAATATTTAATCAAGTGCCAGAACTAGAAGGAGTATCGTATGATGCTTTATCTGAATTTTATAATACTATTAAAAAAATGGATTACAAGATGCTATAGAAAACTTTGATACATATTCTGAAGTAAACACTGATATTGGTTGGACATACGTTACATCTATTAAATGAAACAATAGCTATGGAACAATACAAAAGAACTTTTACCTCATGATAAAGGGGGAAATGAATTATGAAATTAGCTTATAAAGAACTGGAGATTGAATTGGCCCTTGAAGGTGTGATCCAAGTGAAATCGTTTCGGCTTACACAGGGACTTAACAGCCATGGATTTCTTTCCATGAAGCTGCTGGTAGATGGAGAAAAAGCGGAAGAATTTGTAAATATGGCTTCTGTCCTTCCTGTTATAATCAGGGAAAGGGAATACACCAATGGCAAGGTGATTTTCCAAGGCAAAATAGAAACGGTCTATACAAAAGTAGAAAAGGGTCTTCCATTCTTGTATTTGGAAGCTTATTCCTATACAAAGGATTGGGAGCGTACGGAAAAAAGCAGAAGTTTTCTTGATGGAGCAATGACATATATGAATGTGGCACAGAAGGTGCTCACTGATTATGGTCGGTTTGATATTAAGGATGAAATTACAAAAGATGCCAAAATACCCGAAATGCTTTTGCAGTACGAAGAAAGCGACTGGGTATTCTTGCGAAGGCTGGCCAGTCATTTTGACACCTGTCTATTGGTGGATGCAACAGATGACTGTGGAAAGGTATATTTTGGTATCCCTCATATTAACTATGGAACGGAGTTATTAAAAGAGGATTATGTTCTGGAAAAGAATTTAGCTCATTATACCAAAGTGTTGGAACCTTTGGGAATCTTGTCTCAGGAAGTGTCTGAATGGAACATCCAAACACGACGTTTTCTGCAGATGGGTGAAGAAATTTCCATGAATAAGATATCCGTTGTGATCACAGGAATGGAAATCACCACCATAAAAGGAGAAATGATTTACCGGTATGCCCTTTCCAGACAGGAAGGTCTCCGAATAGAAAAGGAAAAAAATCCAAGAATATTTGGTATGAGCATTCCGGCAACGGTAAAGGAGCGGAGCGGAAATCGTATAAGGGTACAGTTTGATATCGATCCAATTTATGCACCAGCCGCTGAGACAAAGTATTTCACCTATGCCATTGAGAGCAGCAGTTTTTACTGTATGCCAGAAGAAGGCAGCCGGGTACATATCTATTTTCCAGAGCACGATGAACAGAGTGCAGTGGCGGTACATGCTATTGGAAATGGAAGCGGAGCGGGAAAGAATCCGGACAACAAAAGCTTCTCAGATCCTAGCGGAAGTGCTATGAATATGACTGCAGATGCGTTGAATTATGCACCTGATTCCAGTGGGACCATTCTGCTTAACATGAACAAGGGCGGATACCTTTCTCTAACAGGAAAGAACATCAATATAAAAACCCAGAAGGGAATGATGGCAGGAGGAGAAGTGCCAGTTCGCAATCTAATGCTATCCGGGGAAAATAAGGTGGTGCTCCAACTTGGAGATGGGGGAGATGACATGATCTCCCTGGAAGAACAAGCCAATATCAAATCAAATCTTGTTACCCATCAGGCAGATTCCTGCCCTGAGGCAGTTCCTTCGGCAGAGGAAATAGAAGCTGAATTGACAAAGGAAGATGCGGCTAATCGTGAGGAGCAAAATAGTGCTTTGACCTCTGCATTGGTTGAACGGAAACAACAAAGCAAACAGAAATTTTTTAATGGCGTTGTAAGCATTGTTACAGTCGTAGGTTTAACCGCACTTACGGTATGCACCGGTGGGGCTACCGCTCCATTATTGATTGCAGCAGGGGTAAAAGCAACTTTTTCAGTCGCAGATATGGCGGAAGGATTAGACGGATACAGCAAGGTAAATGCTCTGGATGCCTCAAGACCAGCTAATTTTATTCGCGATACGATTTTTATGGGAAACGAGGATGCGTATAATATGGCATCTATGGCGACAGATCTGGTCTTTGATGTGGTCACTGGTAAAGCCTTAAAAAATATTGCCCAAGTTGGGAAATTTAGTAAATTAATGTGTTCTAAGTCACAGGTAACTAATTTTGTCGCTCAAACTGGTGGAACCTTGATATTTGGAGCAATTCGTGACTATCAGACAACTGGAACAGTAAATGGAAAAAATATGTTAGTCAATGCAGGGTTAGGTATGATAAAGGGCACGGCTGGTACGGCATTTATTGGGAAGGCACAGAGTTTGGTAAAAACCGATTCCAGATTGTTAAAGAAAGTGGTGGGTACAGCGGCGGGAACTGGGTTTGGTACGGTAGTTGATGTTACAGCAGATGCTTTGTTACCAAACAGAGAGGTTAATGTAATTCAGTCGCTGCAAAGCAACTTTATAACAACGGGCGTTGGACAGCTTTTTGGAGAGCCAGTTGATGTCGTTTCCGGAGCATTTTTAATTTCTGCTGTTGATTTTATCCTGCCAGATATCCGAGAGTCTATACGAATTACTAGAAAGTATCACTCCACAAATAAACAAGGTGGTATCATGGGAGCTGGCTGGAGTTTTCCATATGAAGGAAAACTTTATCAGGACGGGAATAAACGTCATGTGACACTTGATTCCGGACATCACCTAATCTTTGAGTGGGATGGAGAAAAGTCCCATAATATTACCTACGGATGTGGTTGGTTTGAATTGATCAAAGACAAGAACGGCTGGATTGTAAAAGACCGGAAGGAGCACAGGATCTACCGATACAATGTTCATGGTCTTCTTCAATCCATAGCAGATCAAAATGGACAGATGATCCAGTTCCTTTATCATGGGAAAAACCTAGAGGGAATTAAAACGGCTCTTGGCGGTCATTTAAATATAACGATGAGAGATGGGCGGCTTGTTCAGATATCCGATCACATGGGTCGTACCATGAAGTACCGTTATGAAGGTGGACTCTTAACGGACGTAGTTCACATGGATCAAGGGATGACCCATTACGAATACGATGAAAAGGGATATTTAACGAAGGCAGTAGACCAGGCGAAGATAGCCTATCTGGAAAATCATTATGATGAAAAAGGAAGAATGGTTCTTCAGACTTTAGCAAATGGGGATACCTACGAGGCGGAATATTTAGATGAGGAACGGAAGGTAACGGTACACAGCAGCGCAAACAAGCAAACCGTAGTCTATGAATATGGAAGAAATATGGAGATCACAGCAGTTCTCTATAAAGATGGGTCTGAAACTCACTATGAATACGATGAAAATGGATATCGAATAAAGGAAACAGATCGTCTAAGACAGGTAAAAGAGTGGATTTATGATGAAGCAGGCCGAGTTAGAAGGGAAGGCAGGAAAGGGTGGCTTACCACCGATTATCATTACAATGAAGCAGATGACCTGATCGAAAAATCTGATAATGCAGGGCGGAAGTATTGCTATGAGTATGATAAAAATCATAATCTTATCATTGAAAAAGAATTTGCAAAAGACCAAAAGAATTGCTTTTTAAAATCTTATCTCTATGACCGGCAGGGCAGGCTTTTAGAGGAGACAAATGCAGTCGGAAATAAGACCGTATACCATTATGACACGAATTCTGGAATGCCGGGTATTCTTACTTACCCAGATGGTGAAGAGGTGCGGTTTGAATATGATGTCATGGGGCGTAAGATGGCCGAAGAGTCTGGTCTTGTTCGTACGGAATACGGCTATAATGCAAAAAACGATCAAACCATGATAAGAGATGGGGAAGGGAATGAATCTCATTTCCAATATGATGGTATGGGTAGACTCTTAGCTTTGTATCCGCCAAAAGCTTGGAAGGAACAGAAGGGAGAGTATACCTACAGGTATGATTTTTTGGATCGTCTGATTGATACCCTCCGCCCAGACGGAGGGCATGAGAGACAGTTTCGGGATGGGGAAGGCAATGTCTTGAAAAAGATCCACCCCAATGCATATAATAAGGAAACAGACGACGGAGAAGGAATTTGTTATGATTATGACAGTAACGGCAACCAGATCCGGATTCACTATCCAGATGGAGGCTGTGAACGGATCTTCTATGATGCCAATGGAAACCGCATTAAGCATGTACTGCCGGAATTCTATGATGCTGTGACAGATGATGGAGATGGTTGGCAGTATACCTATGATAATGCTGGACACTTAGAAACAGTAATCGGTCCGGATGGTAGGCTGCTAGCGACGTATATTTATGATATATCCGGAAATCCAACAAGAAAGACAGATTCTCTGGGTTGGACAACCTGGTATACCTATAATGGCAGAAATCAGCTTTGTGAGATCATGGAGCCGGCAAAGGAGGAAGATGGAGAGGTGTTCTACCAAAGGACCGCCTATTCTTACGATGCCAACGGAAATAAGGAGAAAGAGCAACGTTACGGAGGATACTGGGGCCTTGACGGACAGCTGAAAGAGAAAGAAGGTCCAGGACTTATTCTGAAGTACTCTTATGATAAGAGAGATCGTTTGATCCGTGTAGAGGACGGTTTGGGAGCGGTGATTCAGTATGGTTACGATGTTCATGGGAAACGGATTTATGAGGAGAAGACCATATCAGAAGGGATATACCAGATAATTCAGTATGGTTATGACAAGGCTGGAAGGCTGGTGGAAACAAAAGAAGAATTAGACAGTGGACTTGATCCGGTGCCAGGAGAAGCAAAGTATGCAGTTACCCAATACCATTATGATGAGAATGGAAACCGAACACAGATACAAACTCCTGAAGGGTATGAGATATTCCGTGAATACGATTCCTGTGACCGTTTGATTTTAGAACGAATTCTTGATAAGCAAAACGGAATTGACCGGACCGTATCGGTTCACTACGATTTGGCAGGAAATATTACAAGAATTGCCCGTCAGGGAAAAGGTGGAGAGGTTTGGGAACTTGGATATGATTATGATTTAAAAGATCGAATCACCCATGTGAGTGATTGTCTGGGCCCCGTTTTTCAGTATGAATATGACAAAAATGACCGTCTGGAAACTGAGAGTTACCCACAGGCAGAGAAAAACTTTGGAAAGCTTCATAGTTTCACCTATGGATATGATACCTATGGGAATGTCCTGACCCTAACGAACGGGGAGGGAACCATACTGGAAGAAAACCGTTATCTTCCAAACGGAAGTCTGGAAACTAAGCGGACTGCAGATGGGAATGAGATCACATATACATATGGAGTCCAAGGTCAGGAAACAAAGATCCATACAGCCAGAAGTAAGAAAGTGGGAATGGCAGCTCAGGCATATTCTTATGATGCCAATGGACGAATCACTGGAGTGGTGGATGGAAATCAGAATCAGACTGGATATGATGTAGACAGCTGGGGGCGGATTAAAAATGTTCACAATGCCGATGGAGGAAATGAAAAATACACCTACGACAGCATGGGAAATATCACCAGCACAACGGATGCGAATGGTGGGGAGATCATCTATCGCTATAACAGCCAGGGAAAGGTCTGTGAGATCATAGACCAGGACGGGAACAGCGAAACCTTTCGCTATGACCGGGAAGGCCGCAGGATACTGCACGTTGATCGGAATGGAAACCAGATCAGGACCGCCTATAACGTAGATAAAAACCCAGTTCTGGAAACGGGCTGTGATGTAAATGGAAAAAATGAAGTTACAAGAAGCTGGGAATATGATACCTTCGGTATGAAAAAGAAGGCCGTGGCAGGAGGGTTCTGCTATACCTATGAATACCGACCGGACGGGAAGCTAATGAAGAAAGCATCGTCTGGAAAGATGCTTGTCTCCTGTACTTATTATGGGGATGGAAGCCTAGAGACTCTGACGGATGTCACAGGAAAAACTGTGCAATATAGATATGACTGGCGAGGAAATTTAAGCAGTATTCGGGATGAAAGCGGTTATGAGATTGTTCGGTACGGTCACCGGGCGGATGGGAAACTTGAAACAATCACTCATTTGAATGGAGTCAAAACCATATATGAATATGATACGGATGGGAACATCAGTCGTTTGGCAACTTTCTTAGAGGACAGTCGTCCGCTGCTTGATTTCCATTATGAGTATGATTTAAATGGAAACCGGACAGCAAAGACCGGAGTAAGGACATTGCCGGAAGAGACTGGCTTAAGAGAAACGGTAATCGGATACCGTTATGATAAGAGGAACCGTCTGACTGAAGAATTGTATGACGGGGAATCCATGAAGTATGGGTATGACCTGTGTGGAAACCGCATGGAGAAGACTTTCGTTGCAGGGGAGGAAAGGTACTGTTATAATAGAAGAAACCAGCTTATAGAGAGAACTGTGTCTGGAAAGAGTTATGCGTACCGATATGACAAACAGGGCAATCTCCTGGAAGAGGCCGGAAGCGGGGAGGAAAGGAGGTATCATTATAATCCGTTCAGTCAACAGACCGGAGTGTCTGGAAATGGATTAGAACTAGAGAATTGCTACGATGGAGAGCAGTTAAGAGCCGGGTCATCCGTGAATGGACAAGTCTCCCGATTCATCTACTATAACGGAGTATTGCAGGCAGAAACAGATGGGGACTGGAATGCAGAAAATAGGAATGTCTTGGGATATGGTATCGCAGCCAGTGAAAGCAAAGGGCAAGGGGGATACCATGCATATCATCTAGATGAGCAGAATAGTACGGCGTACATAACAGGGAACCAGAGGGAAGTAGAAAATTTCTATGAATATGATGCCTTTGGAGCGATCCGCAGACAGTCAGAGGAAATCCAAAACCGGATCTTGTATACGGGTCAGCAGTATGACCAGGAGACAGGTCAGTATTATCTTCGTGCAAGATTTTATAATCCGGTGGTAGGAAGGTTCCTGCAGGAGGATGTATATCGTGGAGATGGGCTGAACCTCTATGCGTATTGTGCCAATAATCCAGTGGTGTATTATGATCCCAGTGGATATAATGAATGTAAAAATGAAGATCAATCTGATACGGGTTCAACACCAGCTAAAAAAGCGAATGAAGGTTCGGGCAAGGAGACTAGCGTAGGTAAATTTCCAGAAAATCCAGATGATTTATTACCAGAAATACCAAGAGATAAAGTAACAAAATCAAATGGTGGGACAAGTCAAAAGATACCTACAAGTGATAACGTTAGAATTAGAGCAGAAACACACCCACTGGAACCTGGAGAAACATATAATCCACGACATCACGGTCAACATTATCATGTCGAGTATAAGATTGATCCTAGCAAAAGTTGGAATAATAAGAATAATGTGCAGAAGGTATATCCACCGGGATATACGAGCGGGTCTGGAACTGGTTTCCTACCCGGAGAAGATTTTCCGCATTAGAGTTGGAGGAAGTAATGGATAATTTAAATAATATAGGTTTGTCTGATGGCATCATCAAAAGTATAAAAATATTTGGTAACGAAGCAGAAATTGTAATAGAAAAGTGGAATGCAAAAATATTGAAGTTAATTTTTGAGGAGTGCTGGCGACTAAAAGACAGGCAATCAACCGAACAAGAGATAGGGGATATTAGTATTTTAAAAAAGTCGGATTTATTAGATGAATTAATTGCAGACATATTAAAAGGCGGAGGAACCAGAGAAGAAGTGGCGGAAGCTGTCCAAGTAACTTTTTATGAGCCGGCAGATAATCGAATTATTTTAGAGATTGTAGCAAATTCTGTTAGAACTCAAGAAGTAGAATTGTAGTTTGGATTTTCTCAATTATATTTTGTAAAATTTAGAATGTATGTAACTGAATTATATTAGCCTTTTATAAGAGTTTACTGAATAACTTAGAGGAGCACAGTGTTTTTTCTGATGTACTCCTCTAAGTTTTAGATAGCCTTGTAATCACAATTTTTAATATATTTTAATAATTTCACATCACCCATAAAACCGTGCTGATACAGAAAAACTTCTTCTAATACAAGTTGATTTATGATGGAGTCTATGTAATTTCCAATTAATACCTTTTCTTTACTTGGTTGAATAAATTAAAAGGCGAACAATTCATATTGGAACGTATAAATTGGAAAATTTTATACGGTGTACCTACGCAGACACCTTAAAAAGCTTTGAACTTGGCTAGCTCCAGTGCGGTTACGACCACCTAACAGGTGACTTTTGCTTTATTGACGGGCACCTTATAAAAAAAAAGGAGATTGGTTAAAATCCTTATGCAGTCGGCATTGCCGGCTGCTGTAAACCGTCAGGAGCGCCGTAAGGTGCACCTGCCTTTAACCTGCATCATTTTCGACCCCATGGTGCACCCCAGTTTTAGTGCAGGAAATGAGCAGAAATATTCTTCAACCAGATTTTTAAATAGCAGCAAGTTTGCGACTTGAAGACATATAAAAGAACAGTCATAGATGCGACTTATTTTAAAAGTGGCAGAGAGCTGAACAGGTGGCAACATCAATTCAAACATTTATCAGAGAAAAGGATACCCCTCTTTTTTCTGCAAATATGCCCAACAAGGCTTTTTATTGCCTGAATGGCATACGTGTTCTATCATCGGTTTCAAAGGTCATACAGGGGCGAAATTTTGCGACACAAGGCTAAACGTGAATGGTAAATCAATTCTGTGTTGCCATTGATTTATAATAACTGCCTACTCCCATGGTTCATGGTGGACCATAGGATTTACAGGAAATTAGTTCTATGGTAAAATGGGGCTGCCGGGGGTTACAGGGGGTAAATATACCATTTCTGTAACTCCCATTTCTGTTCTTTTTCCTGCCGTTTTTTCTCTTGAAAATAAATCCAGAAATAACTTGCAATCCATTCCAGACAGAGTTAACATCAACAACCAATAAAGGAAATAACTTCTCCTTTCACCTATTGGTTTGTTGTGGATAGGCTGTCGAACCCTTGCGGACTCAATATGAGTTAACGCTGTCATCTGAGGTTGCCGGTACGGGAACTGATTGGTTGGAAACAAGATCAGTCCAGCTAATAAATGTCAATAGTGAATTAAAAAATATTTGATATTTACAATGAAACAAAATAGGGCAACTTTAATAGACCCTTTGATATTTCATCAAGTGGCTGGCTTGAAGGAGGTATTCATTACATTAAGCAGCGACGTCGCATCTCGCTTTTAAGTAATTCTTTTGATGTTCTTCTGGTGTGATGATTTGAAACTCTTTTTCATCACGAAGAATGGCAAATACTATGTTACA